>CAWIBI010000016.1:0-411174 GCA_963834205.1 uncultured Acidobacteriaceae bacterium
CAACCACTTAGGCGATTTCCCAACCCCGGGTAACCCCAAATAACAGCGCTCGCGAAAACGCCGAGGGTTTTCTGGTGTGTCTGCGGGTTCCTTTGCATGGTTATGTGCTCCTCAGTGCCTTCCTGACGACTTTCGTGTTTGCTTCGCGCTTGGCTTCCATCAGCGCGTTGCCGTACACGTTCATCGTGGTCGAGATTTGGGCGTGCCGCATCAGCTTTTGCTGCACTCCCACCGGTGCCCCGGTATCGTCCAGCCAGGAACGATAGGTGTGGCGGAAGGTATGCCACCCGATCCCGTCGTACTTCCCGGCTGCTTCCCAGCGCTCTTCATGCAGCGGTAACCGCTTCCCGTTGGGAACTGGGCTGTCCTGTCGGCACCAGACGCCGACCCCGGCACCGCACTTGGGGCACTCCACCAGGCAGCATCCCGCCGGACGAATATAGTCCTGCTGGATGGGAGCTGTGTGGTAGTGACGCCAGGTGACATGGCTGCGGAAGACCAGATTCAACCCCATCGATGGGGTTGAATCTTCGGCCCCGGCTTCCCTTTCGGACTCAAGCTTCCAATCCAGAAGAACCGTCGCGAACTCAGGATCAAGCGGAAGCTCGTCTTCCGAGTACTCCGTCTTCACCATCTTGACGCGACCGTGAACGACAGCCCGGACGACCCTCATGCTGAGGTTCTCGAAATCGATATCCTCCCATTCGAGCGCCAGCACCTCTTCGGCCCGAAGACCGGTGCACTGCGCCACCATCACCATAGTGCGGTAAGGATGGGGAATCAGTGCGAGGATGAGGTAGTACTGCTCGACGGTCAGGACGACCGGCTTCTTTTTCCGCTTGCTGATGCCCTTGATCTCGACCAGCTGCATCGGATTCCGCTGCCACTCGACGATCTCCCACAGCATGGCCTTCTCATACAACCTGTGCATGCCGCCTGCTTTTTCGTCGTGGTCGTCCTGCGTGTAGAGGTTCATGGTCGTGCGGATTATCGCTATGCCGCAACATGCCCTGAACCGTCTTCGGATCGACTTCCCCTTGTTCACGAGCCAGGCGCTCAAGCTGTGCCGCAGGTTGTGTAGACCGAAGCGCTGCCCCTTCACGAGCACGACGCCGGCGTTTACTGCGCTGACCGCAGATGATCCTGCAACGAATATCGAAGCGCACATGGGCACTTTCCCGTTCTTAACCAATGACGGGAAGACGAAATTCTCGACCTTCGAGTATGGGCTCTGCTCACGCCATTCCTTCAGATACTCCGCCAGTATCGGATGCATCGGTACATAGCCGTTCGAGGCCGCCGTCTTGGTCTCACCGTCCTCTGCCTTCGCCCATCGCTTCGATATTCGGATTTGCCCGTCGCTCCACAGAATGTCCGACCAGCGCAGCGAGATGATTTCCGATGCGCGTCGCATTGTTCCACCCCGGTGAAATGGGCGCTGCGCGGGGGCAGCGCTGGCCTCGCGTGGATTTCGCGTGTTATGGGCCTCACAAGGCCGAAGCACAGAGATAGTCGTTCGCGCCGAAGCTGCGAGCCTCGAAGACGCCTGCACAATAGACCAAGCCGTAAAGGCCGCTGATGTAGTCGTCTCCGTGTGACCACCTCATGGCGCTCTGGCGCTGGCGATCGGTGAGCAGGGAACTGCGGCGGCCCTGCTCGGTGATATCGCAACCGCGAAAAGGGCGTACTGAAAGCGTGGGTGATCAGTCATACGGGATGTGCGCCTGCCTGTAGGGACGGCGGCTGCGTTGTCTTTGACCGTCCTACTGCAGCGGCGCACGGGGAGCAAAGCGTCGGTGACTTGCAAAACCCACTGGGTTCAATGTCGGCCGTTGGAAGTCATCGCGACGACGCTGCTGACAAACTGCTGATTCCGTAGAACCGCTTCCACGGCAACTCGTAGATCGCTGGCAGCGTGCGCTTTTACCACAAAGCCGAGCGCTCCCAAGTTGAGCGCCTCCTGCACAACGTCGGCTGAGGATTCCTGACTCAAAAAGAGAATTGTGGAATTTGGAGAAAGCCTGCGGATCCGTCGAGCCGCTTCGAGTCCATTCAGACCCGGTAGCCCAATGTCGAGCACAATCAGAGCCGGTTGTAGTTCCTCGGCCTTGTGAACCGCTTCTAAACCGTCAGATGCTTCGCTTATGATCTCTATTCCAGGCGTACTCAGAGTCGCTCGAGCGAATTGACGAAACCGCTCGTTGTCATCCACTAGCAGAACCGTAATCGATGAACCGCCTCGATCACCATCTATGGAATTTCGTTCCGGAAAAGAGTTTTCAGACCGCTTCGAGCTTTTGTCCAATACGGCTCCCTGCAAAACGAAAAATTCTCTAGGCTTCCGCAAAGAGCCGTCGCGGAAAACGTATTCTAACGCGATCCTACCTTGTTTCCATGGTTCCTGAAATCGGGATTTTCACTACCTTTGAATAAGGGTTTTCGCCCCACTTTAATTTCACATCGTCGCCTGAAGCACAAGCGGTTGTGGTCTTCCTTTGAATCGCCGCTCCGGGCCCTCCAATGATCATTAGGTTTTCAACATTGCCCGCCCGGCAACAGGCGTATAACCTCAGTGATGTGTATACGTTGCGGCGGTGTCCGCGGCTAATTTAGGGGTTCGATGGGCCAGGCGCCAGGGCATCGTAACTGGCAATTTCGGCAGCAAAAAGGGGTGTTTGGAAACAGGATGGAGGGGCCCTCTTCAAATCGCGGAGTTCGGCTGAAGGCTCTTTCCTGGCCGATGGCTCTCATCGCCATTTTGCTGCTCAGAGTCGTCGTTTCATTCGCTGTAAAACCACACTCTACCCTCTTGTCATACGGCGGCGTCACCTATTTTGTTCTTCTTCTCGCGGCGGCGGGTTTGGCCATCCGCAATGGAGTCCAAAACACGCTCGGCAGCCGCCCGTTCTGGGTGCTCCTCGCACTTGGTTATAGCTTGTGGATGCTGGATCAGTGGATTTTTCTCTATCACGAGTTTGTTCTGCACACTGAGGTGCCCGACGATTCGATCGCTGATCCGCTGTTGTTTCTGCACATAGTGCCGTTCATGGCGGCAGTGGCCACCCTACCCACTCCGCACCTAACCGGCCCTAGGCTTTATCGAGTGCTTTCGAACTTTCTTCTCTTTCTCTTTTTCTGGGGCTTTCTCTATTTTTACACTGTCTTTCCCTACCAGTATTTGTTCTCCGGCACCACCGCGTACGCTATGCGATTTGACATCCTTTACCTGATCGAAAATCTGACGCTGGTTGCGGTGGTGGGAATTTTGAGCCTGCGGGTGCAGTACCCGTGGAAGATGATCTGTCTCCATTTGTCAGGCGCGTCAGCTCTGTACGCCCTTAGTTCCGCGGTTGCCAACATAGCGATCGACTCCGGAGGTTATGTCTACGGAAAGATGTATGGTTTGGGCCTGACCGCATCCGCCTGCTGGTTTGTGTGGATACCGATACGCGCGCAACAGATCACAAAAGCGGAAGTAAGAGAGGCCCGATTTGATACCAGCCAGGGCTCAACAGCGTCGACATGGTCGATGCTGGTAGTCGCGATGATCTCTGTTCCATTGGTTTGGGAGCTGTTCCAGAAAGATGAGACGGCTGGCATGCGTAGGTTCCGCCTACTGGTCGCGATCGCCGCGATCATGTCTTTGGCTATTGTTGCCTATATAAAGGAGCATTTCGCCAAGAGCGACCTGATTGCGGAACTCAGTTTAGCCAACGATCGCCTTCATCTGGCCGTGGAAGCGGGCAAGTCGGTGGGGTGGGAATGGGACCTGAAAACCGGCCGCCTTACCTGGTTTGGGGACTTGCAGACCATGTTTGGCATGCCGTCAGATAGGTTTGTCGGGCGGATGGAGGATTTTTTTCGTTACGTGCACCCGGAAGACCGCCAGGCAGAAGCCAAGGTGGTGGCCGACGCCCGGCAAAGCGGGAAGCCCTATGCGGCGGAGTTCCGCGTCGTCAGGCTCGACGGGGCGACGCGCTGGGTCGCCGCCAGCGGTGAATTCTATTACGGAACCAGTGGTGACCCCGAGCGCATGCTGGGCATGGCGGTAGACATCACGGAACGGAGGCACGCCGAAGAATCGCTACGCCTGTTTCGAAAATTGATCGACGAATCCAACGACGCGATTGAGGTGGTCGATCCGAAAACATTGCGCTTCCTCGACGTCAATGACAAGTGCTGCCGCGACCTTGGCTACACCCGCGACGAACTGTTGTCGCTCAGGATTTTCGATATTGATACCAATGCGACGGAAACCTCCGTGGCAAGAGTCGGGAAAGAACTTGAGCAATTTGGGTTTGCGACCCTTGAGAGCGTCCACCGGCGAAAAGACGGATCGACCTACCCCGTGGAAGCCAACCTCAAGCAGGTCAAGCTCGACCGTTCTTACACCGTCAACATCGTTCGCGATATTACCGAACGAAAGCGGGTCGAGGAAGTTCTACGGCAAAACCAACAGGCACTCACCGAAGCCCAGCGATTGGCCGGGGTCGGAAGCTGGCAATGGGATGCACGGACGGACACAGTGATCTGGTCTGAGGAGCTTTACCACCTGGCCGGACGAGATCCCAGCCTGCCGGCGCCCTCCTTCAAGGAGCAGCCTGACCTGTTTAGTGCTGAAAGTTGGAACCGGCTTCAGAGTGCTGTTTGGGAGGCCTTAAAAACTGGAAAGGTTTACGAGCTCGATATGGAGATCGTCGGGTCCGGGCCGACCCCCAAATGGGCGATCGCCCGTGGCGAACCGCTGCGCGATCCGGACGGCGAAATCATCGGGCTCCGCGGCACGGTTCAAGACGTCACCGCGCGCAAGCTGGCAGCCGAGGCACTGCACGAGAGCGAGGAAAAACTCCGGCTAATACTTGAATCGACCGCCGAGGCCATTTACGGAAGCGATCTCGAGGGCCGCTGTACCTTTTGCAACCCCGCCTGCCTTCGCGCTTTGGGATATGAACGAGCTGACGATCTCCTCGGCAGGGACATGCATCAATTGATTCATCGGACTCGCGCAGATGGGACCCCATTCCCAGTGGAGCAGTGTCCAATATTTCGGACAATGCGCAGCGGTCTGGGCGCACACGTGGACGACGAAGTGCTGTGGCGGGCGAATGGAACGAGTTTCCCCGCTGAATACTGGTGCTATCCCCAGTGGAAAGGGAATGAGCTTGTGGGTACCGTCACTGCGTTTTTCGACATCACTGCGCGCAAACTGGCGGATGCGGCGCTCGCCGGTGTAAGTGGCAAGTTAATTGAGGCGCAGGAGCAGGAACGTCGCCGGATTGCCCGGGAACTTCACGACGATATTGGTCAGCGTCTCGCACTTTTGTCCATCGAACTGGCGCAGCTCCGGCGAAGCTATGCAAACGTATCGGAACTTCCTGGACGAATTGACCAACTGCAGACGCAGGCCTCCGCGATAGCAGCTGATATCCAATCTTTGTCGCACGAGTTGCACTCATCTAGACTGCAATACCTGGGTCTCGCTGCGGCACTGAGAGGCTTCTGCCAGGAATTCAGCGAGCAGCAGAAAGTGGAGGTCGACTTCGCCACCCACGATCTGCCAATTTCGCTATCTCCTGAGATTTCACTCTGCTTCTTCCGAGTGCTGCAGGAAGCTCTGCATAACGCAGCAAAGCACAGCGGCGTACGGAACTTCGAAGTGCGATTGTGGGGAGCACCGAATGAGATTCATCTCACCATCAGAGATTTGGGTGTGGGCTTTGACGTCGAGGCCGCAAAGGCCAACCGAGGGCTTGGCCTCATCAGCATGCAGGAGCGCCTGAAACTCCTGAATGGAACTCTGTCCATCGAATCGCAACCGCAAGACGGTACCACCATCCACGCGAGCGTGCCCCATCGATCCGACATCCAGTATTGATCAGCCACTGCCCTTCGTGTGGCAGATGCCCTCTGCTTACTTGTCAAATGAGAAAATGCGCTTCCAGTCCTTCTCAATGCTGATCACAACCCAACCGTCCTTTTTCGCCTGGGCCATCAGTTCCTCTGGGAAAGTTCCGACGTGGGTCTCTGGCAGTCCACCGGCAGGGCCGTAGGCATACTCGCGGGTTGCATCGTCGTGGTAGACCAGCATCATTAGCCGCGCTCCAGGGCCGGCTTGCGTCCATTGCAGCATCTCGGCATCACCGCTGGAATTTCCGAAGGCAGCAATGGGCCGCTTGCCGATGAACAGGTCGATCCCGACCGCCTTACCGGGCCCATCGTCGATGAAGAATACCTTCGGCTCGCGCATCAGCACTGGTTTGCCGTCTACGTCCTGGTATGTGGTCACAGTGCTCGACCCCACCACTTGCTCCGGTGGGATGCCATAGACCCGTTCGCTGTATGCGCGCACAAAGGCCTGCCCACCTCCGGTCACGATGTAGGTCCTGAACCTTTCTCGCGCAGGTAACGCATCACCTCTAACATCGGCTGGTAGACGAGATCGGTGTAGGGGCGATTGAAGCGCGGGGCTTTCGCTGTAGCGATCCACTCCGTTACCAGTTTTTCAAACTCCTGGGTACTCATCCCGGCGTGGGTCACAGCGATAATCTGCAGCCACTCTGCTTCAGTGAACCGGGCCATCGCTTGGTGATCTCCCTCCAGCACCGCCTGGAAGGGTTGCTGTTGCCGCCATTCAGGATGCTGTGGCGCGAGCTTGCCCAGGCGGTCGAGGGCAAACATGGCCTGCCCATATAAAGGTTGTTCCGTCCAAAGTGTGCCGTCCTGATCAAATGTTGCAATGCGATCCTCTGGCTCAACATAGCTGGCGCTGTGTTTGTCCGTCGTATCTTTAACAAACTTGACGATGGCCTGTTTGGCCGGCCCGTTGTTCCAAGAGGGTAGAGGATCTCTCTGGGCGGAGGCGTGCCCCAAGCCGAACAGCAAGACAAACGCCACCGCCGATCTGAAACCCCACGGAAAACCAAGACAAAGACGGTTCATAATCTTTCCGTTCTGGCGGGATTCGGCACCCCGCTTCATTTGTATCTGCCAGTTTCATGTCCCGCGCAACTGTCAAATCTAGCAAGCTTCCCCTATAACTTCTGCTAGTTCCCGGTACACCCATCGACCTGCGATGCTGTGTTACCGCGCGACGCGGTCAGCCGTAATACCGTAAATAGGAGGCAAGCATGAGCACAGCCTTGCACGTAGTGGGTTCCGTCCCCCCTTTGACAGCAGACGAGGCGCACGCTATCGGCGTGGACGCTTACATTTACTTCTATCCGCTCATCCTGATGGATCTGACGCGTAAGCAATCCATAAACATCGACCAGGCAGAGTTCGGCAAAGGTCCGATGAATACGTTCGTGAGCGTTCCGGCCTATCCGCCCGCGGACTTCAAGGGAGTGGTGCGCTCAAACTTCGACACCCTTTATTCGATTGCATGGCTCGATCTCACCAGGGAACCGGTGGTGGTCTCAGCGCCAGATACGGATGGCCGGTATTATCTCCTGCCGATGCTCGATATGTGGACCGACGTCTTCGCGTCCCCCGGCTGGCGAACGACCGGCACTCTGTCCGGTAACTTCCTGGTCACACCGCCCGGCTGGACAGGAAATGTTCCCGAGGGGATCGCGCATATCGCCGCCCCAACTCCGTATGTCTGGATCATCGGCCGCACCAAGACTGATGGACCGGCGGATTACGACGCGGTACATAAGATACAGGCGGGGTACAAGGTTAGGCCACTCTCCGGCTGGGGGAAGGTGCCTGTGCCGGTGACGGTGAAGACCGATCCGAAAGTCGATATGAAGACGCCGCCGATGGTGCAGGCGGACACCATGCCTGCTGAAGCTTACTTTACCTACGCGGCGGAACTGCTCAAGCTCCACCCACCTCATCTGACTGATCAGCCTATCCTCGCGCAGATGGAGCGAATCGGGATTGAAGCGGGTAAGAGTTTTGATTTTGACAAGCTCGATCCCGCCGTAAAGCAGGCGCTCAAAAACGCGCCTGCAGGCGCCAGCCAACTCATGAAGTGGAAGCTGCCAACCTTAGCGAGGGTCGCTAATTACTGGTCGATGAACACCGATACCATGGGTGTCTACGGGAACTATTACCTCAAACGGGCCATGGTTGCGCAACTTGGGCTGGGAGCGAATCTGCCTGAGGATGCCATCTATCCCTTGAATCTTGCCGACGAAGCCGGCAAGCCGCTGGACGGCGCGAACCAATACACAATTCACTTCAAAAAAGGCGCCGCACCACCAGTTCGCGCGTTCTGGTCCATAACCCTTTACGATGCGGATGGCTTTCAGGTGCCGAACCCGTTGAATCGTTTTGCGGTGAGTAGCTGGATGCCCTTCAAGTACAACGCCGACGGTTCGCTTGATCTTTACTTTCAGACCGACAGCCCCGGCAAGGACAAGGAAGCAAACTGGCTTCCAGCACCAAAGGCGCCGTTCAATCTGACGATGCGACTCTACTCTCCGCAGGCCGATGCGTTGACGGGCAAGTGGGATCCGCCTCCCATTAAGAAGCTATAAAGAGTGCCGGGCCTTTGGCGACACACAAGAGCAGTTCGATGACCCAGGAGGGTCTTGCACGATGGCCGAAGCTGGAGGGTCCAACATTGAGATCGCCACGCACCTCAACGAGCACGGGGGACACGCGGAGTCTCCCGGGCATGCGGTATTGGAGATCGTGGAAGCCCTGGTGCTCGCCATAGTGGCGATCGCCACTGCCTGGAGCGGCTATCAGGCAGCGCTCTGGACGGGACATCAATCAGAACTGTACGGTCAGGCGAGCAAACTGCGCGTGCAGGCAGAGGGGACGGCCGCAGCCGCCAACCAGGAGCGTTTGTACAACGCTTCTACCGTGGTGGAGTGGCTAAAGGCTGAAGCCCAGGGTCAGAAAAAACTCAGTGACCTTTTTGAAAGGCGCTTCCTGCCGGAGTTTCGTCCCGCCTTCGAAGCGTGGAAGAAGACTGACCCGCTCAACAACCCCAATGCGCCGCCAGGTCCCCAGATGATGGCGGAATACCGAAGTTCCAAAACAGACGAGGCTGCCCGCTTAAATAATCAAGCCACCGAGGTCTTCGAACAGGGCACGCACGGGCGGGAAATCGCCGACCAATACGTGCGAGCCACCGTGACCCTGGCAACCGTGCTGCTGCTGATTGCCATCAGCCAGCGTTTCAAGACTCGGGGTGTGCGGGTTGCACTGCTGGTGATTGCAGCGCTGCTGCTGTGCTTTCCGGTTTACCACATACTCACGCTGCCCCAGGCATAGACCTGACGGGCCACGCCGGTTTCCTTGCTCTCTCGATAGCGTCCTCCGGCGTTGAGCGAAGCTACAGTGAGCTGTGGAATTCCTGCGGGAGAGGCTATGCACGAGAGTTTCCTCTATCAAACGAATGAAGGTCTCATTCAAGTCGTCTTTTTCGCGTTGATGATGGCGGCCACCGAGGCAGGTTACCGCCTGGGGCGTAAGTTCGAACCAGGCATGCCGGAGAATATCAAATCGCAAATCTCTACGGTTGAAGCCTCCATCCTCGGGGTTCTTGCTCTTCTGCTGGGGTTCACTATCTCGATGGCAGTGACCCGCTTTGAGAGTCGCAAGCAACTGGTGCTGGAAGAGGCGGATGCGATCGGTACATCCCTTCTGCGGGCGCAACTGCTTCCCGCGCCCGCCGGCCCGGAGATCTCGAGTCTGCTTCGCCAGTATACGAATATCCGCGTGCAGTACGGGAACGCAGGCAGCGATCTCGAACGGCTGCAGGAATCAAACAGGCAAACCACGCGGATGCAGACCGAACTCTGGTCCAGGACCCGAGCGTATGCGCAACAGGATCCAAATCCGGTCACAAGCGGCTTGCTGCTGCAGTCACTGAACCAGGCTTTCGACATGGCAGAAGCCCGCTGGATGGCATTCCAGAATCATGTGCCGGAAAGCGTGATCTACGTCAATGCCGCTGTGGGTTTGCTCTCAGCCATGCTTGTCGGCTATTCGTTCGGTTTGAACGGACTCCGGAATATCTTTTCCATGTGCATACTGGCAGTGTCGATCACCCTGGTTCTTGCGGTTATCATCGACCTCGACCGTCCTCGCTCGGGCTTCATCCGAGGCAGCCAGCAGCCCATGATTGATCTGCTAGACCGCCGTTGAAGTCCGGCTTTGATTGTCGTTGCTCGTGTAACTAGTTGACCCCCGCCGTTCCTTTCCAATCGAGCAGGGAGGACAACCGCCACGGATTCTGTAGCAGGTCCAACTGCAACTCGCCTTCTTTGTCGAGGACCAGTTGCGCAGCAGGATAAACAGCGCCGGTGCTCTTGCTCTTATCCTGATCGTTCAGTTCCAGCACGCCGGCGGTCAGATCATAGGACATGGAACTGCTGTCCGTCCAGGCTTCTGCCATGCGAATTGGCCGGCTGGTGGCAAAGACGATTTTGCGTCCCGTTGGAGTTTGCGTCATCCTGATGTATGAGCAGTCGGTTCCCAGCGTCCCCGTGATCTCAAGATGTCCTACCGCCCTCATCTTCTGGAGAGCATTTACCAAGCCCTTATTTTGTCCCTGTTGGAAAGACTGCACCAGGATCTGCTTGTCCGCCGGCGTCGAAAACTCATAGATGTTCAGAGTCACGCCGATGTTTTCACCCATTTGGGTGTGCCAAATGCCTGGGCATCGATGGTCTCATATTTATCCCGGGCAAAACCGGGGCGGCCTGTTACAAGCAAAGTCACCAGCACGATGCTGTTGACCACGAATCTTGACGATTGTTGTATGCGCATGTCGTTCTCCCATGAGTGCGGTCGATAGGGATTTCAGTCTTCGAGCCTCTAGCAGGGAATTAGTTTCGAGGCGCCGAAAATGAGAATTACCAGGCTCAGCTAAGTGCGCGAAGAGCCTATTCGCCGATGTTCACGCGTTTGCGGCCGCGTCGTAACTGTCAGTTGTGACAGGTGCGCGACAAGGGGTCGCAGCGTAGTATTCCGGAGTGAGAGATGGCAGATTGGCGCGCATACTATGACACCGTTGCTGCAGGATAGCTCTGGGCATGCCTCCACGCTTTCGCTTAGCAAACCCTGGAAATTTCTGGATCTATTGCATAACGCCAGCCAACGCCTGCTTACCCTTACCGCGATTGCGGTTGCGATTAGCTGGCTTCTCCCTGCGTTCTTATCTGCCCTGCGCGGGGGTACTGCATTCCTTTCGTTCCTGACGGATTACGCCTCTCAATCGCGCTTCCTCATCATTGTTCCGGTGCTGATGCTGGCTGCCCCCGATGTGCACAAGCGGGTTGCCAGGGTTGAGCATCATCTTGAACAATTCGTGAAGGAGAATCAATTGCCCACCTTTAACGCAGGCTGGGCCTCTTTCGAGAGACTGAGGAACTCCACAATCGTCAAGGTTGCGATTCTGCTGCTGACCTACGCAAGTGCCATATGGATGGGACGAAATTTGAGCTCAGAAGGAGTAGAGCTTGTGGACTGGTGGAGGGGTAGCGGCGGCTTCCGGTGGTTCTCGCCGGCAGGTACCTGGGGACTCTTTGTCAGCTATCCTATTCTGCTCTTCCTCACTCTGCTTTGGCTGTGGAGACAGTTGCTCTGGACGCGATTCATGTGGACCACGGCGCGGTTGGATCTTCGTCTCATCGCCGCACATCCGGACGGCTTGGGGGGGATTGGATTCGTTGAATCTGCTTTCCGCGGGCAACAGCCTTTTGGCTTCTGTCTCGGCGCGGTACTCGCAGGTGCGGTGGCGAATCGAATGTTCCATCATGGGCAAAAGTTGACTTCATTTGCGGACGTCGCTGCGGTTCTGGTAGCGGCCGTACTGCTTATTTGTGTCGCTCCCTATTTCGCCTTTACTCCTGCCCTATTGCAGATGAGACGCGAAGGATTGCTCAAGTACGGCGGTTTCGCCCGGGCGGCGGGTGAGCATTTTGAGCAGAAGTGGCTGGATCGGCCCGGAAGCCTCAACCAGGATGTACTGATGGTGGTGGATTTTTCAGCCATGCAAGACCTCTATGGTGTGGTGAGTAACGTCAACAAAGTCAGTGTTCTACCGGTTAGTCGCGTTGACCTTTATGGCCTCTTCGCAGCGGCGTTTGTGCCGGCGGTTCCCGTGGTTATCGGTTCCGTACCGTTCGATGTGGCCGCCCAGGCAGTCGTGAAGATGCTGTTATGAGAAGCGGGCTAACAAAACCGTTTTCCGGGCAAGCTGCTGGGCCGTATCATCCGGCTAGGCATGGAATGAGGGCGCAATTTTCTGCGCTGCCGGGTGCGATCGACAACGCATATCCGAGGGTTAAGATGAGCAACCAGGTCTCTCAGAGCAGTACACAGACCCAAGCGCCGCCGGACATGCTTTGGATCCCCGGTGGAACGTTTCTCATGGGTTCAGACGATTTCTATCCTGAGGAAGGCCCGGTCCACGAAGTGGCCGTCGACGGCTTCTGGATGGATCGGCACATCGTCACCAATGAACAGTTCGCGCGCTTTGTCGACTCGACCGGCTACGTCACTGTCGCTGAACGTGCACTCAATCCAGCCGACTATCCTGGGGCTCCCCCGGAAAACCTGGTTCCAGGTGCTTTGGTCTTCCATAAATCACGGGGGGCTGTGGATCTTACCAACTACACCAACTGGTGGGTCTGGACACCGGGAGCAAGCTGGCGCCATCCACGGGGACCGCAGAGTTCGATCGGTAACATCGCGCAGCACCCTGTGGTCCACATTGCCTACGAGGACGCTGAAGCCTACGCGCACTGGGCTGGGAGAGACCTGCCGACCGAAGCTGAGTGGGAGCGAGCCGCCCGCGGCGGCCTCGAGGGCAAGAAGTTCACTTGGGGTGATGAGCATTTTCCGGATGGGAAGGCTCTGGCGAATTCATGGCAGGGTGAGTTTCCCTGGCAAAACCTGCTGGTTGACGGCTTCGAGGGAACTTCTCCCGTCGGCTCCTTTCCCCCGAACGGCTACGGGCTATTCGATATGGCGGGAAATGTTTGGGAATGGACTTCGGACTGGTATGTCCATCACCATGCGAACGAAATCGAACAGGCATGCTGCGGGCCGGCGATAAACCCCCGCATCAGTTCTGCTCAGAAGAGCTTCGACCCCGGGCAGCCACAGTTCCGCATTCCACGCAAAGTTGTCAAGGGTGGTTCGCACTTGTGCGCTCCCAACTACTGCCTGCGTTATCGCCCCGCGGCGCGCCAGCCACAGATGATCGACACCGGCATGAGCCACATGGGTTTTCGCTGCATCCTGCGGGCAAACAACGCAGCCCGGGAAGAAGCTCCCCTGGAAGTTAACCAAGAGCCAACCCAGGAGCAAACGCAACAGCCGTCGGTACATAAGATGAAAGCGTCGATCAAGGCAGTTTTCAAGCAGTTCCGGATCATCCGGCGGGCTCTTGTGCACCCCCAGGTGCCGTGGCATGCGAAAGCAGTCGCGGGGTGTGCGGTTCTTTATGTCGTCAGCCCCATCCAGATCATCCCCAACTTCATCCCGATTATTGGGCAGATGGACGACGTGCTGGTCGTGACCCTGGGGATAAAGTACCTCAGGCGATATGTGCCCCAAACTGTGCTCGACGAGTGTGAGAGTAAATCACCCATCGTTCGTAGACCCAAGATGGTTGTGAGCCCGGTGACTGCTGCTATGCCAAACGCTGAATCTTGAGCTCAGACCTGCTAAAACCCCATTACTCGCCCTCCTTTACATAGAACCCGCTTGAACATGTGCAGGGAATGGCTGGAAATAGTCTGGTATCCAGCCCCACCTCGGTTGTTGCTCGCAACTGCTATTGTGGCTGCTGAAACCGGCCTCAATAATCGTGAGTTTGTCACCGCACCTGTCGCTAGTGACAGTTGTAAGCTTTGCTGCCCGTCGCTAGGGTGATAGTGAATATCAACCGTTCGAGCTTGACCCGGTTTCGGCCCCGGTCAACCTGGCGGATCGATACGGCCCAGGCTGTTCTGGTACAGCGATATTTATGTCCAATCGGCCTAATTGACAAGACAAACTACGGAGATTAATTCACATGAAATCAACCAGTGCCAAGTTTGCCCGTTCCGCGGCGACAAGACTTTGTGCGGCCTTGCTCGCCGTAATCGCATTAGCGCCCATTGGCTATGCGCAGACCTTTACCGCCGGGACAAAGGCAAAGGTGAAGGGAACCATCATTTCCAGAAAAGGCGACTTGGTCAAGGTGCAAGACGCGAAGACCGGGTCGCTCGCGATCGTCAAGATCACCGACGATACGAAAATTGTGCGCGACAAATCAAAGGTATCGTTTCGTCGCCACGAAGACATGGATGTCACGGCCATGCTTCCTGGCTTGACGATCAGTGCCGAGGGTCTGGGCAATGCAGCCAACCAGCTGGAAGCGTCCAAGATCACCTTCTCACCGGATGTGTTCGCAGTCGAAGTCGCGCAGCAACAGGAGATTTCCGCCAACAAGGCCGGGGCCAACAATGCACTGGCTACTGCGAACCAGGGGGTTACCGCCGCAGCCGGCGCGCAAGCCTCGGCAAATCAGGCGCAAAGTTCGGCTGATCAGGCAGGTGCGACGGCACAAGCGGCCGGTGTAGTTGCAATTACCAATGCAGCTGCCGTTCAGATTGTGAACCAGCGGGTTTCTGACCTGGATGATTATCAAACGGTTGCTGAAGCCGCAATCTTTTATCCCTCCGGCCAGTACACGCTGGATAACGCCGCGAAGGCCGACCTTGATAAGCTGTCTGCTCTCGCCTTATCAACCGATGGCTACATGATTGAGATCGCAGGCTATGCTTCCAAAACGGGTACAAAAGCCGCAAACCAGCAACTAAGCGAGGATCGTGCTTCCGCGGTGGCGAATTATCTTCGCAACAACGGAAACATTCCGATGAGGAGGATCCTCGCGCCAGCCGGCTACGGCGCTACTCATCCTGAATCGGTCAGCACCGACCCGCAGGGGCGCGAGCTAAACCGCCGCGTCGATGTGAAGCTGGTGGTGAACAAGGGACTTAACGGTTACTAGTCGATTTCTGTCAAGCACACATGACTGCTTCTTGCCAGGATGCGTTGCGATGGGCGCCTAAAAGCCCCACACGCAACGCATCTTGCTCGTTTTTGAAGTATGGGTCCAGCTCACAGCGGTAGTGCACGCGTCGTATCTCAAACGCAGGAGAAGAGCTGAAGATGAACCTTCCAAGCTTCCCCGAAGTCGATCTATTCTCCGCCGGCATCAACGCCTTGAATGGCGTCCTGGTAGCCCGCAATCCATCACACAACCGCGGCTACACGGTCGCGGGACTGCTGATCATGGCATACTTCGGCGGTATCGGTGGTGGCGTGTCGCGCGATTTGCTGCTCAATGAAATTCCCGGCCCGCTCAAGGGCCCGGCCTATCTAATCGTGTGCCCGTTGATGGGGCTGCTGGGGCTGGCGATTTATCGCTACGCGGAGACGAAGGAAGAGAAGTTCCGCACCCGCACGTTGGCTTACTTCAAATCGTTCACCCTACCCTGGTTCGCCATCCTGGGCGCGCATAAGGCGCTTGATCACGGGCTCGGGATCTTTGCCGCGATCGTCATCGGGCTGATCGCCACCACGGCGGGCGGCATTTTCATCGACCTCTTCTCGGGCGTGACGCCGGAAATCGTGCGGCCATGCCAGCAACTCGTCACAACGGCAGTGATTGCGAGCACGGTTTACACCGTGATTGCGGTGCAGATGAAAGACAGCCAGTCCTTTTTTCCGGTCACGCTGATCGCGGTTCTGGTAGCGTTTGTGTTTCGTGTGATCGCCGTGCGGGATCACTGGGGGTCGTTCGTGCCGCTCGCCGCGGACGCCGAAGGCCCGGTTCAACCTGTTTGAACAGCCTGTTTGAACAGCCTGTATCAACGGCATCGGCAAGTAGGTTGCTGAAGCCTTTCCAATATGATCACGGGTTGGAAATCGAAGGAGCGCTCGCATGAGCCCTGTTGAACCAGCGCCAAAAGATAGAGGCACGATTCTTGCCGAGGAGCGAACTGATCTAGCCTACCAACGCACGATTATCGCAGCAGAAAGAACGCTTATGGCGTGGATTCGAACCTCTCTTTCGATGATCGGTTTCGGATTCACGATTTACAAGTTCTTTCAATACCAGGCTGACGAAATTGCCTCCGGCAAGATCCAGCGTCCTAACGCGCCGCGCAATCTGGGATTGAGCCTCATAGCTCTCGGGACTCTGGCTTTAGCCGGCGCGGCCTGGCAGCACTGGAAGTTTCTGAAAGCGATTGGGGCATCAGAGAAGCGGCATATGATCTCCATCTCCGTCTTTGTAGCCATGGTTGTCATCCTGATTGGACTGGTCACGTTTTACGGTGTTTTGCTGAAGAGCGGTCCGTTCTAATCGACCCGCGAGAAGCGACGCCTACCCGGGGTGTTACGGCATCTGCCACGACCACTCCGGGTTTCGTCATGTTTCATTGTTGCAGTTTCTAGATACAAAAATGAGTTTTCAGGGAGACGGTGATGGATCTCATAGTGATTGGAGCAGGTCCGGCCGGCTTAGTCGCAGCCCTGCGAGCGGCAGAGCTGGGCGCTCGCACGGTTCTCGTGACTCGTGGCGCCTTCGGCGGCATGGCGGCGAATGACGGACCCATCCCCGTACGCACATTTGCTCAAGCGGCCCGGTTGCTCCGGGAAGTTCGACAGCTTGACCGATTTGGCATCTCGGTCAGCAAGCCAATCCTTGACTATCCTCGGTTACTGACGCGTATGCGAGAAGTGGTTCATGATGTGTGCGAGCATGCCACCCGGCGCGAAGACCTTAAGGCGGCCGGTATTACCATTTATGAAGAGGCCGGCACCGCGCGCTTTGTGGACCCGCATACCATCGAGACGGAGAGCGGGTTGCGGCTCCAGGCGGACAAGATCATTCTGAGCGCCGGCGGTACAAGCCGGCGGCTCTCCGTTCCCGGCTTCGAGTTGACCGCCACCCATAGCGAAGCGTGGGGCTTGTCAACGGTGCCACCGTCGATGATTGTGGTGGGCGCAGGAGCGACGGGCGTGCAGGTCGCATCCATCTTCCAGGTCTTCGGCTCCCAGGTCCAGCTCTTTCAGGCCGGCCCGCGCATCCTGCCCACCGAGGACGAAGACGTGTCCGTAATGGTCGCAACCGCCTTCCGCGAGGGAGGCATGGTGGTGCACGAAAACTTCGGAAGCATCGAAGCGTTTGAGAAGATCCCGAGCGGGGTGCGGATGGTGTTCTCGAAGGATGACGTGCGGGGCAGCGCAGAGGCCGCGCTCGCAGTTGTGGCGATCGGATGGGTGGCGGATACAGCTGGTCTGAACCTTGCTGCGGCTACCGTCGAGACCAATGCCCGGGGGTACGTGCAGGTCGACGCTCACCTGCAGACGTCGGCGCCCAGCGTCTTTGCCGCGGGCGACATCACTGGCCGCCTTATGCTTGTCCCGCAGGCGGTCCATGACGGTTTCGTTTCTGCCACCAACGCAGTGCTGGGCCCGGCCATGACCCTGGGCGAGCAGGTCAGTCCGATTGGCAGCTTTACCGAACCGGAATATGCGCAGGTAGGGCTGACCGAAGCCAAGGCTCGGGGAACGCATGACGTAGTGGTGGCGGTGGTACGCTTCAACGAAACCGCGCGCACCATCATCGACGACCGCACCATCGGATTCTGCAAGCTGATCGCCGACCGCGCTACGGGCAAGATGCTGGGCTGCCACGTGGTGGGTGAGCGCGCCGTCGAGATCGCTCAGGTGGTGGCGATCGCCATCGCCGCGGAAATGAGGGTGGATACTCTGGCTAAAGTTCCGCTCTCGTTTCCCACTTATGCCGGCATTGTCGCGCGAGCAGCATACCGTGCGGCGCAGCAGATTTACCCGGAGTTTCGTGGGCAGTGAAGCAGTTGTGGAGATATAAACAGATGTCGTCGCCGTAGCGAGCCGCTGCCGTGCCGATAGCGCTGGTTGACTAGCCGGTTGCATCAAGGCTGTCTGCCTTAGAGAAGCCAAACTTATTGGGAATCGCTCTTCGCGTATGGCCGCTCCTGCCAGATTTTCTGGAAGACGGTAAACAAGAACGCACCGGTGAGTCCGAACAGAATCCATCCGTTGAGTGCTTCGAGCGTTCCCATGAGGTGCCACTGGGAATCCAATTGCAGGTTGGAACCTCCTACGGTTGTCATGACGCTTAGCGAGTACAACATGGCTCCCTTGCGGTCTGGCAGTGCGCCCAGATGTAAGTAGGCGAGAGACCACATCCCCGCCTCCAGTCCATGCAGTACGATGGAGCCTAGCGAAGAGCCTCCAACCACTAAAAGGGACAGCATCTGGGTGGCCCGTTTTTGATGGCGCCCGTTGAGCAGGAAGAACGCTCCCCGATTAAGTAAACCCAGAAAGTAGGCGTGAAAAATAATCGTCACTACGATGAGGGGTATGCTCCATAACCAATCGGATCTCCATGGAGCAAGCCTGACGAGTATCATAAGGAAGCCACAACGTAGAAACTGTCAAGACCGCAGCGGCCAGCATCATCCCGCGTAAAACCCCTCCGTCCAGATCTAACACGCCTCGTAGGTGTGCTTAGTAAGTTCATCTGTTTGGACCTGATTCTCGGGCGTGTTTGACGCCGGATGCGTCAAACACTACCTGGTCATACCACCAAAGCCTTTCGAACAAGTTTCGTGCATCCAGTTGGCGCTGTCCGCGCGAAGAGGGCAGCGTGGCTTCTGAGATGTCGCCAATGGTGCGGTTCCCGTCAATGGCATCGAACATTCGCTTTTCCGCGGCATCGATGGTCATCAGTAGATCCGTGTAGGTATGGTTTTGGTTGATCAAAACGCCGGCAGCTCCGGCAGGCAGTCTCTCTTGTACACAGATAGTTTCCGACATCCGGATCGGCACATAACTTAGCCACCCATCTCCTGCAAAACTGACCGGCTTGAAAGGCCAGGAACTATCGTCCCGATAGACGATAATGCTGTGGCGAACCATAGTTCCACGAAACAGCTCCACCGCCGCGAACTGCTCTGCCGGAGAAAGCCCTGTCATCCCGAAGGATTGGGGCAGACGCGCGATCACGCCACATTGCGGAGAGTAGGGTGCCTGTTTTGCCCACCGGCCGAATGTCAGCCCTCCCCGCGCGATAAAATCGAATAATTGCGGCACAGAATAAGCTCGGTCCTGCGGGTGCAGGAGAGCATCGGCGAGCGCCGCGTCCTGCTGGAAATCCGGGGACTCGCGCAGCACTGTTTCCAACGGATGGCCTGGCGGCAAGGCGCGGAGCACTGAGATGAGATCACCTATTCCCTGATCGGTGGCGCGGATGCCAAGTCGTTTGCAGAATTCCTGCAGCATGTAGATGCCCGTTCGGCCGTATGGCGCGTACACCATCAGATGCATGGCCCCGTCCGGGTTAAGCACACTGCGCAGAGCTGCGAGTCCGGCATCCGGATCAACAAGGTGATGGAGAACTCCGGTGCAGACAATCTGGTCGAAGCTCATCTTCAGTTCGCCTACGCGATCGATGGGAAGTTGGTGGACCTGAAGATTGGTTAAGTTGTATTTGCGCTTGAGCTCTCGCGTATATCCCACACTGGTCGCGCTGATGTCGATGGCGCTGACCCGGGCCGCAGGCCAACGCAGAGCATGCTTTGCCGCCTGGGATGTTCCGCAGCCGGCAACGAGAATGGAAGAGTCTTCCCTATAGGGCCTGTTGGGCCACAGGAGATGGTGTTCCGCACGGCGTCTTCGCGGGTCTTGCCATACCCGGCGATATTGTTCCAGGCTTTCGACCGGAGGCGGATAGGGATAGCGGTCGTAGAAGTCCTGGACCTGCTCTGCTATGTCAAGTAACGGCGGATGGTCTGTAGTTGGTCGGCTCATGGCATGGCTACATGAAAAGATTCCCCGGCAGACAATAGCCGCCGGGGAACTTTGTTTATGAGTTTAAGCGAAAGGGAGTCTTGCCGGCCTCCCTTTCAGCAGTTTTGACGAACAGTGCGGCAGCTGGCCGATGTACCCTGGGCTCGCCAGTTTATTTATGTCCTGCCACAGCCTCCTGCGTGTGATGCAACGATGCCATCACCGCGTCGAGGTTGAATGAAGCGGCCTTTTGCCGAGGCGGATACTTCACGTAGTTTTCGATCTGGGCCGCCACGATTGCCTGACATAGATAGAGCTGTGGCACGTGATCGATCATCCAATCGTAGTAGACGTTGGAGTTGTAGTCGGCGCGCTCGAACGGATCGCGACGCAGGTTAAAAATATGCGGAAGCCGCAGCTTCACCATAGGCTCCGCCCAAACCGCCGTTGAAAATGCACGCTGGACTTCAAACACCAGCTTATAGTCGCCGACCCGGACTGCCATGACGCCGCCGTCGTCGCTTACGTAGAAGAAGAACTGTCTCGGGCTCTCCTTCACCTTGCCTGTGATATAGTCCAGCACGTTGACGCCGTCGATGTGTACTTTGAACGTCTTGCCTGCGGCAGTGTAACCGGTGAGGAGTTTGGTGCTTACGTCCGGGTCGCCTGCGGCGGCCAGTAATGTGGGCAGCATGTCCTGGTGGGAAACGATGCCGTTCAGCACCGAGCCCGCCGGAATCTTGCCCGGCCAGCGGAGGAACGCTGGCACCCGCCATGCACCTTCCCAGTTGGTGTCTTTCTGGCTGCGGAACGGTGTATTGGCGCCATCAGGCCAAGTGTCGTTCTCCGGACCGTTGTCGGTTGAATACATAACGATGGTGTTATCGGCGATGCCCAGCTGATCGACCTTGTTGAGAATTTCACCGATTTGCTCGTCGTGGGTGACCATCCGGTCACTGTAGTCGTCCTGGCCGCTCTTGCCACGGTTCTTGTCGGCGAGGTGGGTCCTAAAGTGCATGGCTGTGGAGTTGTACCACAGGAAGAAGGGTTTATCCGCTTTGACCTGCTTCTCCATCCAGCCTATGGCGCCCGCCGTGATCTCCTCATCCACGGTTTCCATGCGCTTCTTGGTAAGGGGCCCGGTGTCTTCGATGGTCTGCTTGCCGACTTTCCCCCAGCGTGGGTCGACCGTTGCATCGTCTTTGTCAGTTGCGAAGCAGTGCAGGACGCCTCTAGGTCCAAAGGCCGCCTTGAACTTGGGATCCTTCGGATAGTCGGGTAGCTCCGGCTCTTCTTCGGCGTTCAGGTGATAGAGGTTGCCAAAGAACTCGTCGAATCCATGTACGGTCGGTAAAAATTCGTTGCGATCGCCGAGATGGTTTTTGCCGAACTGGCCGGTTGCGTAGCCAAGCGGCTTGAGCATTTCGGCGATCGTCGGGTCTTCAGGCTGGAGTCCGATGACGGCGCCCGGCATGCCTACTTTGGTCAAGCCGGTGCGCAGCGGGTTTTGGCCGCAGATGAAGGCCGCCCGGCCGGCGGTGCAACTCTGCTGGCCGTAGAAGTCGGTGAAAGTAACGCCTTCTTTGGCGACGCGATCGATATTCGGGGTGGTGTATCCCATCATGCCTCGGCTGAAGTGACTGATGTTCCAAGTGCCGATGTCATCGCCCCAGAGGATTAGGACGTTAGGTTGTTTAGCCATGATTTGTTCCTTTTCTAGGTTGAAATGTTGCGCTGAGGTTGTCGGCCTTGGCCGGTTAAGCCTTACAACTTGGCTGTAGATACCGAATCCATGCGAAGGCGTTGGTTGTCATGGGAAGCTCTAGTCTCCGGCCAATCGCTCCTTTACTTCTTTGCGTTGGCAGGCGATTCGATTTACAGGTCCACGGATCACCAGGTACGGCAAGATGGCCAGGATGATCGCGACCAGCACCGCCTCGCCCGGGTAGACGGTCCACCGGTGTTCGATGAGCTGATAGACCACATCGAGCACCACCGCGAGGATGAACACCTTTCCTACCGACTTCCAACCGTTTTTCACCATCGCCTCGCGCTCGCCCGTGTCGGTGAAAAGGCCCCAGAAATAGGGCGGCTTGCATTCTCGGGCATCCCTCAACCCATCGCGGATGGCAAAGAAGGTCGCCATGGTCGGTTGCAGAAGCAGACGGAATTTCATCGGCCCAGTAACCCGGGCGACCAGATTGTCCACGAAACGCGTAAGGGTGTGGTCTATAACCATCTTTCTCCTCTCAGACCGGCACTTCCGGGCTGGTAACTGGCCCCGGCTGCCATGGCCAACGGCCTTCCATCTCTACCGCGAGAGACCAGCTCAGGAAGGTCCGGGTCACAATCACCGCCGCCAGAACTCCAATATTCGTAAAGGTAGGAGCCGTTGTCACCGTCTTGATCACATCCGCAGCAACCAGAAACTCCAAGCCAAGTGAGAGGGCTCTACCCAAAGCAAGCTTGTAACGCTCGTACCGATTCCCTACCTGTTCGCGCGCGTGGACGACAAAGCTCACCGATGCCCAGAGAAATGCGCAAAGGATAAGAAGAACCCCCATCGCTTCTACGGCCGAGGCCCCAACATCGATCACAGTGTGAAAGGCATCCATGCTTTTTGCGCTCTCTTATCACCGTTTCATGTCGCGTAACGTTGCCTGGATTCGCCCCCCGCTTCGAGATGGGCAACATGAAGGGCGGTACATAGCCGTGTCGGGAAATCCCTCCCAGGTGATTTCCCGGCAGAGCCCTTTCGTCCTTCGGAGTAAGTTCACTCCGATTGCAGACGATTGGGAACTGTCACTTGCGACAGGTCTGGAGCGTCCGCCGCGGGTTACGGAATCAATCCGCATTCGAACATTTTGTTGGCGATGGGGGGTGCCACTTTGTTGAGAAACACAGCGCGCATCTGCGGATCGGTCTTCAAAAACTGTATTGCCTTTTGTTCTTGTGGCGAAGGGGGTTGCGGCGGTGCTTGTTTCTTTTGCCACAGCTGCTCGCAGGGGGTGCTCGTGTATTTCGCGACGACCTTGGCCGCGACCTTGTCGAGAATTGGGTATTGATCTTGAGCGTAAGTTCCCGTTGCCAGAGTCAGCGCCAGGGGCGAAATCAATAACACGAATTTGCTTATGCGACTTAGCTTAATCATTTGTTTCTCCTTGTTTCGAAAATGCCAAAGACCTCTTCGGGAAGGCTACTGTTCACGCGCAGACGATAGTAAATTTCAATCTAAGAGCCTATAGGATGGTTATTCCTGCAGGAGCATGATGCAGATCTCAATTACACCTGCGAGCACCAGAATAGCGGCGAGGCCAATATTTAAGTACGCAAGTCGAGAGCGGCTCCGGCCGAACGCCTGGCTGAGCTTGTCACGTTCTTCGCTCATGCATCCCCTCGCCGGGCCGCCTCGTTGAAAGACGGCCCGTTCAGTCCGAGATCACTCGATGTTTCTTGCTGCGGAGATTGGCTCAAATTCGGGCGCCGTGGTGTGTACATCCACAGCGATTCCACCTTGAGGATTGTTGCTCGCGCTCAGGCGCGCTTCTCTGCTGGCAGCCTCTCCGTAGCGGCGGGCTCGATTAATACTTCCAATCGGGGTACTGTCAGGCGTTGAATGCCTGGTTACATCGAAATAAACTACCTCGCCCGCCTCCGGTCGTAGGTGAGACTGCGCTAGCAGGGTGAGCCGCCCGACCGTGTGAAAAGGAGCTTCTGCTTCTTTCCACGTGACACTCGCATTTTCAATCCAGAAGTTGGCGTCGTGGCGTTTACCCCAATAAGTCATCCTGCCGGTGTCGAGAAGCTGGACAGCAAAGTCGAAGCTGCTCATCCTGCCGTCTTCGTTGAGGTGGCGGATCAGTTCGTCCTGCAAGCCTTTCGGGTTACTCTTTTGCAAAGGACGCGCATGATTGTCAGGAGAGGGTATAGCCGAGTACTGGACAACCTCGACCGGCCCGTGACGAAACGGTACGTTGCTCCAATAGCGCAGTTGCTGGTATGGCCTGATCTTCTGGCTGGCCTGCAATTTTGCCAGGGTCAGGACTCTCAGCACGCGCAATTTGTCCCTGAACGGCAGCGACAACAAACCGGAGAGGGGATTCGATGCCGCCAGTACCTTCATGATCGCCGCGAATGCGGGGGAATCGTTGATGGGTAGAGGAGGGGCATTTTGCAATGAAAAATCCTGGCGGCCACCGTTGGCGCCAGAACCAGCCGTGCCATCACCAGTGAGGTCAACCGAGAACGACATCGATCGGACGTCCGGCTTGAAATCCGAGTTTTTCTTTGAATCAGCGTTCCCCCAGCGCACCACCGCGGGATATACACCGGGCTTCGCAAAAATACCCTGAGCGAGCCGCGCTGCCAGCTGAGGGTCGCGCCGGATCGCAACGTCAAGGACTTCGAATTGGGCCCGGGCGCAGACCCCCTTGGCGTGTGTTCCGCGGGCCAACGGCCGGTGTTGTTGGGCAGCAGCTGTCGCCTGCACCTTGAGCGTTGTCTGGACAATTTCCTCGATGTCAGAAGCCTCTCTTGCGAGGTTTCGTTCACTGTCGCTAGCGGTCACTCCGAAACATTTGGTGAGCCAAAGCATCGACTGAACTCTCCTTGGTGCCTATCCGTCCGTCATTCCAGGTCAGAAATGAATTTGATTGCGGTAACACTGGGCAAAAAGCAGTAGGCGGCGGCTTTGGTTGTAGTAAAGCTCGAGAACCCTGTCAGCTTGATGGGGGGCGCACCATTGGCCTGGGGAATTACGAAAATGCTTTCCTTCGGGTCTTGCGTGCCGATCATAGGATCTTTCGCTTTGGGATCCAGCCTGACGGCGCCGGCGAATTCGGCGTCGTTTACCCAATGTCCCAGCACAAACTCATATTGATTCTCGATGCTCGAGTTGATGAAGTAACCAAGAAGGCCACGCTCGATGCCATCGAAAGGCTGTGCAGGATCATATGTCGGCCCATAGGGCAAGCCGCGCCGGATGAGACGATGCGTGTTATTGCTGCCGCCGGGCTTGCCTTGGCCGGTGACCGGCTGGTCCCGAGGATTGACGCGGCGCATGTGCGCGCCAACAGGACAGCGTAGGCCCTTTGGATCGCCCGTTCCATCCGCATTTACGTATCCGTAACTGTTCAGCTGTTCGGGTGCAATCCCCGGGCTGTCTGTTTCCGGCGACAATTCCAGCGGAGTGCCGTTACGCCAGCGTCCGCAAATCTTGGCCGCCAGCAGCTCGGGGTCTATTTTGTCCTTGTGCGACTGCAGAAACTCTTCAAATCCAACTACGTCCGTCTTGATCATCTTGAAGACTGCAAAGCTGCCGTTCAGCCCCAACTCCCGAGGCTCGGGCACGAAATAATTCTCAGCCTCATCCTGCAAAACAAAGAGCCATGGCTCGCACGGTTCCTGATGATCTGGCGCGTATCGTTCAGGACCGCCGCGAATGGTAGTCATGCTGATGCCATCGGTATAGCCAAAGGGAACCTTGGCGCAGGGTTGTGGCTTACCGTTGATCATTTGTAGCCAGGCGTTCCCGTCGGTACGCCAAATTTCCTGAAAGGCTCCTCCTTCGGTAAACAGGGCGGACAGCCGATCGCTATAGGCCGTCATTGCGTCCGGGGTGATGGCGTGAAGCGTCACCATCACGTGATCGTTTCCAGAAGCAAAAGCGTCGATCCAATGCTCGGGTGCGCTCGCCCCGGTATCGCCCACCAGGTCTGCTCGGGCCGCCGCTCCGGCAATGAAAGCACCGAACGACTTGAAGGAAAGTGCCGGAACGCGATCTTTAACCTCGAGAGCGACCAGTCCGGGCCAGGTGATACCCACGTTAAGGCAGTAGTCAGGTTTGTGGCGTGGGAGATCCGCGAGATCGTCTCCGGGCCCGGGAGCGAAGCCCACGTGCCAGTCTTCCGCGGTGGTAATCTGCGGCGCGTCCGACTCGTTACCGCAGACCAGCCGGCCGAGCAACTCGCGCGCCCTCGCGGCAACACCGACCCTAAGAACGAAATGCCGCACCATGGGCATCCTGTAGCCGCGCACGATGAACCCCTGGATATCATCCAGGTCGAGTGAGCTCTTCTCTGGATCCGTAGCTGTATCAGGTCCCTCCTTCTCGCTATGAGTAACCAGCTTGCGAAAGAACGACTCCGCGGACCATGCTCTCTTGTCTTTGATCTGCACTGCTGCCTCTTGTGAATGCGGGGTTAATGCGGAGCCACTGCAGTTTTGCTATCGGCGATCAAGGCGTGAATATCCTGGACCCCCAAGCCTGGGTAGGCCTGGTAGAAGCCGATCGGCTCGCGGTTTGCTCCCGCTGCGTAGTCGATGAACTCCTGGAGGTACTTTCGGCAGGGCGACGGGGGCGGGTTTATGCAGAATTTGAAAATTAGATCGAAGACCTCTCCAATATTCTTGGTGAAGTCGGCGATGTAGGTATCAAAGGAGCCATCATACACAGTGAAGAAACCGACCTGGTGGTCCTCTAGGGGGACGAACTGCGCGAAGTGGGGAGTGCCGACCTTGTCCAGGTCATCGGTTGTTCCCTTTCCCCTGGCACGCAGCAAAAGTTTAATTTCGACGAAAGCGAGTGCTGATTTTATAGGCAGGATCACCAGGAACGGGTTGAGCACACCGCCGCCGCTAAGGCCGGCGGAAGACGCCAGGGCCTTGATCTCCTTCGCCGTCGCTCCCGGGTAGGCGGTGTACAGATTGATCGCGGAGAGAACATGTTTTTCTGCCCATTCGACGAACGCGTCCGCGTGATCGGCGACCGGAGTGGGCGGCGGGTTGTCTACATGCTGAAAAATGAAATCAAATACTGGCCCTGCATGCTTGGCAAGTTCGCCGAAAAGCTCAGCGAATCCGCCATCGAAGTCACCAAGAAAAAGTAAAGTTTTTTCGCTGAGTACGGTAAAGCGAGAATAGTGGATCGTCCCAATCGTATCCTCTGCCTGGAACAGCCCAGGCATCATTGCCGGGAGCTGCTCCGCCAACGCCTTTGCGTCCGCAGGCGCCTTCAAGGGGAATTCAACCGTAAAATGGCTCTGGTCCGTCACGAATCTCTCCATCTCTTTCGTGGTTAGTGCCGCTACGCGGCAGGCCATTGTTTGAACATCTTCACCACAGCCTTCGATACCATCTGCGAGTTCTTGCTGCCATTGTTGCTCAGCGTATTCTGGGCAATTCCCCGCCAAACCAGGGACTTCGTCTTGGCGTCGTAGAGGTCGACAATCATGGTTCCTATCACGTTCTGCTCTGGAGTGATCGTGCCCATCCCTCCGCCGAACCCGCGCATGCCCATTGCGCTGTAAGAGGTCTGCTGTTTCATGCCGCCGCTTGCGGTGAGGATAACGTCAGGGTTTTGGGATTCCGGCACCATTTGCAAACCTTTACCCTGCAAGGCATTGTCGATGTCCGTTTTGGCTTCTTGCGCCAGGATCGAGTTCTGGATTTGATTTGCGTTGTCAGAGGCCCAGGTGTAGGTGTGATACTGCGAGAAACTCTGGCTTTTGTTGTAATTCACGGAGACTTGTTGTCCAAGCGCGACAGCGGACGCTATGCATGCAAGCACGGCGCACAATGCATATCTGGTCTTCATAATGGTCGTCCTCTTCGTAAAGTGCTGGGGGCACTTATGGTTACCGCGATCATTCTCCCCCGCGGTGGTTTTGCCTACTGTCACTTGCGACAGGGCGGCCTTGTGCGGCTGCCCGCGCATTTCGCGTTCATTGTTGGGCTGCTCCGGAAACGTTCCCTGTGGGTTCGGGCAGCCTCCCCGCTTTCGAGCCCGTGCGAGGGCCCGAGAATTGCGGGATCGGTGGTGGGAGACTTAGCATTCATGCTTGGGAAGGAACGCTTCAGCGCTGCGCGAAAGCGGCTCAACTTAGATCATGTGTTTTGGTGCCGGCCATTCCAGTTGGTAGCGATTCTCCCACACCATGGACGAACCGGCGCCCGTGACACCATCGGACAAGCCGCCCCAATCCCCCGGGCAAAATAAACACCCGTTGACCCAAACTAAGTGACACTAAAATGAATCTATAGGGGTGTGGACGCCAATCACGGCAAATGCGCTCCAGACCATGTACCAGCCCTCTGAGCAACTGGACTTAATTAGCTTAATTAGCTTATTTCGCACTTATTTCCAACGAAACCGGCCCCGGCTGGGGCTGGCAGCCCACCGAGGGAGGTGAAAACTGCCTCCATTCAGCAGCAACCCGCCACGGAAGCACTACCATCCACCTTGTCATCCCGAAGCGTATGCGTATTTCCTGCTTCGCGCTGCCGCAACACCAGGTTTGCGGCTCCCGCAAAGTGGGCTGCACAAACCACATCAACCCCTACAATCTCGACGGGAAATCCGGACGAAGCGCAGTGGAGGGATCTGCGGTTCGGCGGCCCTCTCGTGGCTCGACCGGGGAGAAGTATTCATTAGGTGACGATTTCGATCACCGTCGAATCAGTCATCATCATGTCCACGATGTCGCCTACTTTTAGCTCATCCAGGTTGGTTACCTTCTTGCTCACCTTGATGGTTTTCTTCTTGCCGTCTGGGTCGAGTAACGTCACGCGATGATTCGGCGCGTCTACCGCCAGGATCTGCGCACTTACAGCTGAGGTATCCACCATCATGACGCCGGGTTTGCCGTTGGGAGCCACGGAGACTTGCTCGCCGGCGGCGGCCCCCGGGCTTTGGTTCGACTTGCCTACCACGATGAGGATTTCTTCCGTGAATGACATCTCCAGGTGGTCCCCCACTTTTACCTGTGCCAGGTTTTGGACCCGATCGTCAACCTTAAAGGTTTTCTTCTTGCCATCGTCCAACAGTAGCGTGACCTTTCGTTTTTCGAGGTCGATTTTCTCAACCGTGGCTGTGGCCTTGACCACTTCGACCGTATCGATGCCTTCGGCCGCTGCGCCGGATTGAGCCTGCGTGGAGCTCATGGGAGAGAATGCGAACAAAAGAATCACACTCAGGGCTAGACTCATTGTCTTCATGGGTTATCAGCTCGCGAAAGTCAGATGTTTACATCCGAGCCTCAGCTTACCGGTTCAAGCCACTCTCACCCACTAGCACGATTGCTAGTGAGCCCCTGGCAAAATAGCAGCTCTTCGTACCAAAGATGCGTAATGGAGGGAGCGGTAGTTGCGGGTTCGTGTGTCGCCTGCCACTTTTGCCAGTTACAGGATCCTTTGGACGAACCTTAAACTGCCCTTGCACCGTGGCTTCTACCGGCCTTGCATCGCTTGGATGCTCCGCGTTGCACCCATCGTGCGATGGAAGCGATCGCGGCTAATTGGCCAACTCGACTACATCGATCTGCACACCCTGTGAGGGGATGTCCCATGCAAAGCATTACGCGACTTCTTGATGCAAACCTTGTTCCACCTCTCCGAAGTCGGCAGCTCGCGACGATTCTCTCACTGGTTCTGTTTACCGCCCTTTCTGGGCTGGGTCAGAGTGCCACTAAGAAGGCCGCCGAACCGGCGACGAAAAAGGAACCAGAGATCAAGGAAGAGCTGACCCTCAAGAACGGGGACAGGCTCACCGGGGAACTGCTGAACTCTACCGGAGCCGAGATCAAGTTCAAGAGCGATTTGGCGGGTGAGGTAACGGTAAAGTGGGAGAACGTCAAAGAACTGAAGTCCAGCCGCGACTTTGCGATCGTTCCAAAAGATGTCAAAGATGCGAGAGACAGTGCGCAGGTACCGCAGGGAGCGATAAAGATTGGCGAGAAGGGGATCCTGGTTTCTCCCATCGCTGAGAGCAAACCTGAGGTAGGCGAAGCAAAACCCGGCGCCACGAAAACGGTGGTCACGGCGGCTAAAGAGATACCAACCCCCCAAATCGCAGATGTTGTCGACGATGCGACGTATCAGAAGGAGATACACAAAAAGATAGGCTTTAAATCAGGATGGGATGGCCACATTACTACAGGCACCTCGATGATCTACTCAACTCAAAACAGCTACCTTTTTCAGGTAGACACAGCGCTCAAGCGCAGCGTTCCCACAGTGAATTGGTTGGACCCCAAGCTCCGTACAACGATCAACTTCACCCTGAGCGCAGGACAGACGACACAGCCCGGCACGGAAACCACGATAACCAACATCTACCACGTGGATGCGGAGCGCGACGAATACTTTAGCAAGAAAGGCTATTATCTGCAGGCGTTCTCCCTGGACCACAACTTTTCCCAGGGCCTTGTGCTTCAACAGAATTACGGCTTCGGTATCGGTTCGACTTTGTTCAAGAAGGGAGACACCGAATTTGACGTCACAGCCGATCTACACTACGAGAGCCAGCAGTTCAACGCAACGGCCAACGTGGAACAGCTCAGTCTTCACCTGATTGGATCCACTTTGACCGAGAAGTACACGCGCAAGTGGGGAAAGATTCATTTCGACGAAAAGCTTCTCGCGGATATAGCGTGGAACAATGCAAGCGCCTTCTCCGCCTCAGGCACCAGCTCGGTAAGGATGAACATCTACAGGAAGCTCGCTTTTTCGGTATCGACGATCGATAACTTCCTGAACAATCCGCAGGTCGGATACAAGAAGAACTCGTTTCAGTTTTCAACCGGTTTTGCGCTGAACCTGCACTAGAGTACTGCAATCCGGTCTAACGCCAGGATCCGGCGATGTAGACATAGCCCCCGGGGCGAGCAACCCAGCGGCCGGGAATCCACACAGCGCCCCGCCGCGGCGGATTGACCCAGTGTCCGGGCACTCAGACATACCGACCTCCATACCATCGGTAGTACCCAGACACCCAAACCCATCCCGGATGCAACGGTGGCCCGGGGCGTTCAACAATAACTGCTGGCGGCGGCCCTGCGTGAACAATGACCTGTGCGTTTGCTGCGCCCGCGGTCAATGTAATCCCGCATAACGCGATTAGGAACCGTTGCCTTACCCTCATAGAAATCTGCAGGAACCGCTGCGAGAGACGCAATTGACGCCTAGTCTTGCATCTGGACCTGCCCCAGGTAACTTGCAAATGTGCTAGTTTCCCAAAGAAGTTTTCAAGGTCAGTCTGCAGCCCGTTGCCGCTCGTCCTCCGAGAACGCCGATTTCGAGGCGCGATCCTACACCCATACCAGCTGCTTGGCGAAGGTCCGCAAATACTAAGAGACACGTGGGTTGTGACCGGAATACGCCGGGCCTACAACTGTTCGGGGTTAACTACCTGGAATCGGGCGGCCGGTAATGACACAGATGACGTGAATTGGCGCGTGCCTTTCGGCAGAAAATGGCGCAACATGCGAGCGTGGAAGGTGTTTGCCTCAGCATCAAACTTTGCGGGGGTTGGGCCATGGACATACCAAACGATCTGAACAAACTGCTTGCGCAACTGAAGCAAGTAACGAGAGATACCAGCCGTTTGAGTGAGACCTGGGCATCCTCTGGCTCTCGGCCCACAGCCGCTGAGATCGAGCTTTTCCTGAGCCAACACAACTTCGTGCCAGGCTCTGCGATCGAACAGATCGAGATCTCAAACGAAGGCGTCTTTGAGTGTTACCTCTTCTCGGTCTCTAACGGAAGCAACGATGGTCTGTCGTTGCTGGCGATGCGAGCGGAACAAGACTTGCCCAACGATTCTCGCGAGCCTTTTCAGGGCAACCAGTAATCTGGGCGTTGCGCAAGCGATGTGCAGGCCGCCTTGGCTACATGCTGCCCTCCTCGACCGTCTTCAGAGCAGCTTCAACTTCCGCCAGGATCTTCTCGGCATCCTCCGCAGGCTTTCCTGCTTGCAGCAGCTTGTAGGCATTTCTCAGTCGCTTGAGTGCGGCTGCCAAAGCAATATTGCTCTCCAGGGTCCACCGAATCCAGTGCTCCAGTTGCGTATCGATGACTATCTGGGGCACACCAGATGCCGGTACGTCGTTATACGGTCTCGTCGGGCCGGCCGCCGTCGCAGGTTGCCCTGGATTACGCCGCGGAACCCCAACTTCCAGCTTGTTATCCAGCAGAAATATCCGTCGAAACGCCGGCCACAAAAAGAGGGAAAACCAACCCCGCCACCGTGTACCTTTCTTTTCCCGCGAACTATCCATCAGTGCAGCTGTTTTCGACGCAGTGAAAGGCGTCGCTCCATTATTGAAACTGGGTCTCATGGCCCATCCTCCTGATCGTGTCAAGCGCAAATCCCGCGGGCACGCGCGTGCGACGCCGCAGCGCATAACTAGCAAATCTAGTAGCCGATCTGAGCCATGTCGGTGCTCGGGTTGACGTACCAGCGTTTCAATGAGATACCCGGTTCTTAACTGCCGGCCATCTTGTTAAAGACCTCGAGGGCGAATTTCAGGTGCGCTGGTGTGTGTGCCGCCGTTACACAAAGCCGCAGACGCGCCGCGCCTTGCGGAACTGCAGGAAAAAGGACTGGAGCGGCCAGGATGCCGTAATCCCGGAGCCGCCGCGCGAACAGCGCAGTGGTGACGTCATCCTTCAGAATGACGGGGATGACCGCAGTCGCCGAGAGGCCGGTGTCATATCCCAGGTTCTGCAGACCGGAACGCAGGAAAGTGGCGTTCCGCTCGATTCGCGCAACTCGCTCGGGTTCGTGGGCGAGAATAGACAATCCTTCGCGGATCGCCGCTACCGACGCGGGGCTCAGCGCGGCCGAAAAGATATAGGGTGAAGACCCATGTTGCAAAAAAATAGAGAGCTCTTTCGAACCGGCAACGAATCCGCCCGTTGCAGGGATTGCCTTGGCCAACGAACCCGTCCAGATGTCGACCTCACTGGCCGCAATGCCGAAGTGTTCAGCTACGCCGCGGCCATGGGCTCCCAACACGCCGGTGGCGTGCGAATCGTCCACTAACAGGAAGCAGCCGAATTTCTTCTTGATCTGGATGATCTCCGGTAAGAGGCAAATGTCGCCGTCCATGGAGAAAACGCCATCGGTAATGATGAGAGTGCGGTTGGCCGCCGGTCCGTTCTCGATCTCCTGCTCGAGCGACTGTAGATCGTTATGCTGGAAGCGCTGCAACTGAACTCCAGCGAATCGACAGGCGTCGGTCAGGCTGCGATGGCAAAGTGCATCCATAATCACGCGATCCGCGGGACCCAGGAGCGCCCCAATCACAGCGACATTGGCTGCATACCCTGAACTGAAGGTGATTGCGGACTCGGTGCCCAGGAAGGCTGCGAGGTCGCGTTCCATCTGCTGGTGCTGGTCGGTTGTTCCTGTTAGTAGACGGGCGCCGCCGGTGCCGGTTCCGTATTTCAGGATCGCTTTGATGGCGGCGCCGTCGATGCGCGGGTCGCCGATGAGTCCCAGGTAGTCATAGGATGACAACATCAGCATGGAGTGGCCATCTGCCCGCACCTCCGGACCGGTTCTCCCTTCGAGGGGTATCTGGAAGGGATACGCATCCGCGTCGCACGCCATGGCAGTGGTCTCGAACAACCGCCGTCCGCGAGCGTCGATCAGGTCGTTTTTGGCAAACTTGCAGTTTCTTTCCCGGGAAAAATAGCCATCGAAAACCCGGCCGGACGAAGAAGGGAAGCTCACTGTCTCCCCGTTCAAACTGCTCGTTTCTGTCGAAATGTCCGTCGGTGCAGCTGTTTTGGAAGTCACGATAGAAGTCCCTTCTGGTGACAAGCTCATGACTTCAAAGCATTACAGAGAGAGGCCGTCCGCGTCGTTGCGCGAGAGCAATCAAAAAAAGAGCTTGTGCTGTAAAACGGCTGCTACAGGTTTTTGGCTTTCGGGCTTTGAAAGCTACTCAGGTCCCGAATGAAGCGGAAGGGGTGACGCTACGCCGCAACAAGCGGGCAGGGAAGCGAAGCAGGATCTTGCCCCGGCGCTTCTCGATCAAACCCTGGCGTTGCCATGCGCTCAACAGGCGGCTCGCCGTGAACAGGGAAATGTGGGCCTCGTCGGCCAACTCTTCATTCCGGATATCGAGTTCAACCCCTCCCGGAACTTTCTGACCGATGCCATCGGACAGATTGGCTAATACCTGGGCAAGCCGCTGCGGAGCGGAATCGCAAATCAAAGACGCATGCGCCGTCCGATAACCTGCCAGATAATCGAAAGCTATTAACAATGTGTTTTCGAGCAGGCGCGGATATCGCGCGCACAAATCACGGATTGTGCTGCGGCTCCAGACCAGCGCGGTGGTGTTGGTCGTCGTTTCGCTGCTGACAAGATATTCCACGGGTTTAGCCAATACGGCCGCCTCGCCGAAGACCTCTCCCGCGGTGACCCGAAGCAATACGATTTTTTGCCCATCGATCGTGGTGAAGAAACGGCGGAGGCGTCCGGTCAGCAGCAGATACAGATGCCCAGCGGAATATCCTTGGCGCGCAATCACTGAGTTTGCTGAGAAGCGCTGCTGGGTGCCGGCAGCCATAATGGTTCTGACGTAAGACAGGTCAAGGCCCTCAAAGAATCGTGGCTTCCGCTCTCGTACAAACGCCGCAACAGGGATATACATATCTCATCTTCTCTGGGGGCTGTCTTCGAACCACCCGCCAGTAGCTGCTCCATCATTACTTCGACGATTAATTCGACGCGGTTTGCATTTCGCCTGGCAAGCGGAATGCGTTGTTAGCCCGTAGTTCGGTGACCTGGCGCACAATATCGCTCGCTCTGTCTGGGTCGACGCACAGGTCCGTAGATTGGTAGGTAAGCCGTGTGGGCGCTGCAAACCGCGTGCCTGCGGCCTCAACGATTCCAGCTATCTTTAAAATCACGTCCTGGCGAATGGCGGTCAGTTCACTCCAGTCGCTGGTCATTCCATAGGCAAACAACTCTAACTCGAAGGCCGCGCCGGCAAAACTAATCACGCGCACTCTTGAGCTTCCGCGCTCGATCGCCGGCTCGTCGTTCAACATCGTCTGTACGCTGTCCAGTACGAACCGCAGTTGTTCGAGTTGTGTTTCAATGCGCAGAGAGAAGTTTTGGTTGATGAGCAATTTTGGCCGCGCCTTCAGGTTCTCGAACTGCATCTGCGCGAGCACACCGTTGGGAACAACCAGAAGATTCTGGTCGATGGTTCGAAGCTTCAGAGAGCGAAGCCCGATGTCTTCGACCTTCCCCACGCGATCGCCGATCTTGCAAAAGTCACCGGTCTGGATTGCCCGATCCAATAGCAGCGAGATTCCGCCGATCAGGTTTTCCAGGGTTTTTTGTGCCGCCAGGGCTACCGCTAACCCGCCGATGCCAAGGCCGGCGAGGGTCGTCGTCACATTCAACCCAAGCAGTGCAAGCGCCGAGACCAGAGCGATGATCAGTATGCCAACGCGGTTCAGTCTCTGCATCAGGATCAGGATCGACTCGCCGCCCCTACTATGCGCTCGCGTTTGGTGTAACGCTCGGTCGAAGCCTTGGTCAGAGAGTCTGCTTAGAAGCCAACCGAAACACGCCACCAACACGGCTGCTAAGAAACGAACGTAGTAGATGCGATAGAGAAGCGGCGGCTCCAGCCAGTACACAAAAAGACCGTGCAGCAGGATCGCGATCATGCACCGGATCGGCATGCCAAGCGGAGTATCCCACACGGTACGGAAGGGAAGTTTGCGCAGCTGATACCAGGCTCGCCGGGGGGCGCTCAGCAGAAAAGTCGACAACCATGCCAGTAACCACGAGGCCGGGATCGAGAGCAGCCAGCAAAACCATTGCGTAGACGACATCCCCAGAACTACAGGTCCGCTCTGTAGGGCAAGCCTCATTCGACTGGTTTCCGTTGGTTTCTCGCGTTCCAGCTTGGCGTAGAGGTGCGGGATAGCTGCCAGCGTGGCTCGCGAGATCAGCCAGATTTTTCCTGCCTCAGGATCGTCGACCCGCACCAGGATCACGTCCGCCGTCTCACCATCCACGGTCACGACACCCGCACGTTCCTGGCCAGGCGGCAGCCCGGTTTCCACGGTGCCGTTGGGATCATCGCTAACCAAGTTGATGCTGCCCTGGAAATTCCGGTATAAACCCCGAAATTCTTTGGTGAGTTCTGCCAGGTTCTGGCCGGGAGGAAGTTGCAAATAACGAGAGGCGGTTGCGTAGTCCCCGATTGATCCGTATTTCAACAAACCCATCAGTGAACCGCGGGGCGTTTGGCGTCCGAGCGGATCGACCGGCGCCGCGGGTTCAGCCTTGGCCGGCGGGGCTGCGACTTTCGGCAGTTGCGCAGGCGAATATACAGCTGAGCCTGCAAATAAGGAGATGGCAACAGCTACGGTAATTCCGCGGGCCTGAGGAAGTAACCGGCAAATCCCCTGTTGGTTCTGTCTTAGCAAGGACATAGCCGGTTACCTGAGATCCTCTTCTTTAGTCTGCCGCCGGTCACCGTGCCACAACTTCTACCTCTTCGCTTGGTTCCCTGGCGAAGGCGCCTGCTCTGCCCGCCTCCAGGAACTTCTGTCCGTCGAGGTGGCCGAACATCTGGATCAGCTTTCCTACCAGTCCGGTCCATCCGGTCTGGTGGCTGGCTCCGAGGCCCGCTCCATTGTCACCGTGGAAGTACTCGAAGAAGAGAATGTAGTCCTTCCAATGGGGGTCGGTCTGGAATTTCTCCGTACCGCCGTATACTGGGCGCCGGCCTGACTCATCCCGCAGAAAGATTCCTTCGAGCCGGCGGGTGATTTCGTGCGCCACCTCGAAAAGGTTCATCAACTTACCTGAGCCGGTGGGGCACTCGATCTTGAAGCTGTCTCCGTAATATCCGTAATACGATAACAGGGCACGCAGCAGCACCGCGTTCACCGGCATCCAAACCGGCCCGCGCCAGTTGGAGTTGCCGCCGAACATGCCGGTGTCCGACTCCGCCGGAAGGTAATTTACCTTGTATTCCTGACCTTCTACATAAATGACAAACGGATGCTTGTCGTGATATTTGGAGAGCGCCCGGATGCCATGGGGGCCCAGGAACTCTTCCTCATCGAGCATGCGGGTTAAGATCCGGCGCAAGCGTACCGGGTTCACCAACGCAGCGATACCCCGCTCCGCATAGCCAAAATGGCCGGGTCCGGTGGGGTGAATACTCTCCCTCAGCTCGGGCATACGCTGCAGGCGTTCGCGCACGATTTTCATCATTCCCGGTACCTTCTCGCGCTGCCACGGTTCGATCACCGTGGTGGCACACAAAGGAAGCAGGCCCACCATGGAACGAACCTTGAGCCGCTGCGCGCTGCCGTCGGGCAGGCGAAGCACATCGTAATAGAACCCGTCCTCCTCGTCCCACATGCCCTCCGGCCCGGTTTGATTCATGGCGCGAGCGATCCAAAGAAGATGATCCGCGAACTTGGTGGCCATGTCTTCGTAGAAACTGTCGTGGGACGCCAGTTCGACGGAGATTTCCAGCATGTTTTGGCAGAACAGGGAGACCCATGACGTGCCATCCGCCTGTTCCAGATGGCCGCCGGTGGGCAGGGCAGCACTGCGGTCGAACACACCGATGTTGTCCAGGCCAAGAAAGCCGCCCTCAAAGAGATTGTTGCCATAGCGGTCTTTGCGGTTCACCCACCAGCTGAAGTTCAGCATCAGCTTGGAAAACGAACGCTTAAGGAAATCGATGTCGCCTTTGCCTGTCATCCCCTGTTCGGTCCGGTAGAGGAAAATCGTGGCCCAGGCATGCACTGGGGGATTCACATCGCTGAAGTTCCACTCATACGCAGGAATCTGTCCGGTGGGGTGGAGAAAGAACTCCTGCAGCATGAGGTCAAGCTGTTCTTTGGCGAAGTCGGTGTCGACGGCGGTCAGGGCGATGGTGTGAAAGGCCAAATCCCAGGCGGCATACCACGGGTACTCCCACTTGTCGGGCATGGATATGACGTGGCGATTCAGCATATGGAACCATTCGCTGTTGCGCATGGCGCGCTTGCCGCTGGGCTTCATTGGATCGTCGCCGTGCTCGGAGAGCCATTTGTCCAGATCAAAGAAGAAATACTGTTTCGACCAGAGCATGCCGGCCATGGCCTGGCGCATGACCAGAGCTTCATCCTCGGTGAGCTTGGGAGGCGTGACCTTGCGATAGAACTGGTCCGCTTCCGCTTGACGGGTTTTCATGGTCGCGGCAAAGCTGCTGAAGGGATCGCCGATAGCGGCGGGCGCCGCGTCGGACAAGCGTAGACGAATGGTGGCGGTCTTTCCCGCATCCACTTTCAGGCGATATTGTGCTGCGGCTTTGGTTCCCACCTGGGCGGGGTTCACTCCGTCGGCGTTGCCCTCAACTACATAGTTGTTGATTCCGTCTTTGACGTACGGGGAGTCGTTGGCCGTGCCGAAGATGCGCTGGTTGTTGGTCTCGTTTTCCGTGAACAACAGCTGGGCGTCTCCGTCACAATATAGATACCGGTCGCCGAGATCGGGGTGAGATGCGGCAATGGCCTGAATACCCTTCGGACCCTTAATGTATTTCAAGGACGGTTTGGGCGTACCCGGCCACCAGGTCCAGGTGTTGCGAAACCATAGCGTTGGCAGCACCTGTATCTCGGCCGCCTCAGGACCGCGATTTGCCACGCTGATCTCGATCAGCAGATCCTCCGGACCTTGCTTGGCATACTCCACGAAGACATCGAAATAGCGGTCTTCGTTGAAGATTCCGGTATCGAGCAGTTCGTACTCCATGTCGAAGCGATTCCGCCCTCTATTTGTCTGGATCAGATCGAGATAGGGAAACTCTGCCTGCGGGTACTTGTACAGGTACTTCATGTACGAATGGGTGGGGGTGCTGTCGAGATAGAAATAGTATTCCTTAAGATCCTCGCCGTGATTGGCCTCGCTGTTGGTGAGGCCGTAGGCACGTTCTTTCAAGATCGGGTCCTTGCCATTCCAGAGGGCCACGCTAAAGCACAGCAACTGGTTGTCGTCGCTGATGCCGGCAAGACCATCTTCGCCCCAGTGATAAGCGCGGGACCGGGCCATGTCATGAGTGAAGTAGTCCCACGCATTGCCATCATGGCTGTAGTCTTCACGCACTGTTCCCCATTGCCGCTCGCTAAGGTAAGGCCCCCACTTCCTCCACGGAGTCTTGGCGATACGCGCCGCTTCCAATCGGGCTGTTTCCGGATCTTGGCTCATACTGGTCTTCTTCCTCTTGGCTGAGTCGCCTCAACGGTCTTTGCAGCGTGATCAATCGTGGTTGTCTAGACCACAGGGCGTGCAAACCTTCAATAGAGGGCCCTACGACCGCCGAACGTCCAATTCCTCGGAACACGCAGTCGAAGAGGGAGAAGATGTGAGAAGGGGGGGCCGTCTCATTGGTGCTTCTCTAGCTTCCTCACTCGAGTACCTTCAGTAGTCGCCTACTGAGATCATTCTCCCTTGGGCGCGGCCTTGCCTACTGTCACTTATGACAGTGGCGCCGGTACATTGATCTGGCGTTAACGCGGCTACCTGGCTACCGGCAGATCCACAGGCTGTGCCAGCCTGAACTCGAGCAGAGATTCGCTCGGTATCGAGAGCTGCTGACCCTTCTTGGTGGCGGCGACAGCCGTTCCCGCGCCGGCGCCAGCGAGTGCGCCAATCCCCGCTCCCTTTCCCCCTCCCGCGATCCCACCGATCAGTGCACCTAGCCCAGCGCCACCGACAACCTTTTTCGTAGTATTCCCGCCCTCCCCTTTGCCCTGGATCTCGTAGGTGGTGGTCAACAGGGGATAAGAGGTTCCATTAATCACGATTTCTGTCAGCTCCAGCCCAAGCTCAGAACTGCCTTTCATCTTGCCGGCGGATGCAGCTGAAGAAAGAACCCCATAAACGGGCGTGCCTCTTTTCGCGACCACCACGTTGTCGGCTTGCAGGTTTGTCTCCAGGCTGGCGGTGAATCGAAATCCCGCCTTCTGTTTACTGGAATCGATTGAATCGATGGTTCGTATCAGGATCCGTGTTCCTGCGGGCACGGTAATCCTTCTTGAGCTCTGGGCAGCGGCGGTCGATGCGGTCATGGCCGTCATGGCGGTGGCCAGACCCACTAGCAGTGTCGTGGCTCGAATCATTCCCTTTAGCATCTCTACTCTCCTTTTTTTCGGAACTTACGAGCCCTGTCCAACAACCGGCAGGGAAGAATCGATTTGGAGATCGATAATCAGCAGTAACTGGTCCTCGACCTGGATAAAGCGCGCTGCTTCAATTCCACCCAACGCCTGCCTGACACGCTCATAGTATTTGTCTAAAAGCTCGGAACGCTGCTTGCGGTAATAGAGCGCCTTCTGAATCAGCTTGTCGGCCTTTGCGTCAGTCATCTGATCGTACGAGCTCGCATACTCTTGAATATTCGCCACCCGCAGGTCATTCAGTTTGGCCAATTCCTTGTCGTATTCGTCGTAGATTGGCCAGAATTGTGCCGCGTCGGCGGCGCTTAGCTGCATCACCTCTCCGACCATTTCGGCCTTCTGCTGTCGAACATCGGCTCGCAGCAGATCAATGTACGCCTGGATGTTTTGCGGATCTGAGTTCGCCGGAAGGGCCGCCTGCGAACCGGCTTGCGCCGTCTGCGAGTTGTCTTGGGCCCCTGCGGCAAGGGCAAAAATCAGGGCCGCCAGAACCATGATCCCGGCTGCATTTTGCTTTTTCATCTCTTACCCTCCATGGAATGCGGATACATCGGTCAATACATTGTTGCTTGCAATCTGCTGAACTAGAAAAGCATAGGTCGCATTGTCCGGGAGCAAAACTGTCTCTTGCGACAGGGGGCGATCTGAACACGGCCTGCCCGCGTTCATTGATGAATTGCACAACAGGACGGGCCCACCGAAGTGATCCCCCTGAAATTTTCCTGACCCGACTGCTAATAATGCTAGGTCCCCATCTTGGACGGGGAGATTAGCCTTGGATTGCTTCAGGACCATCTACGGGGTGAACGATAGGTACCGGCGATGGCGTCCTTCGCGATCGAGTGGCTTATGCGAGAGAAAGCGGCCGTTTTCAGGGGCCTCAGTCGATACCGCGGCCTCCCTGGCACTAGGTGTCTCGGGGCGCGCTGGTCGTTGATCCTTTGTGTTTTCGCCCTGGCTGCGTCCGCCCATCTTTCCTTTGCCGCGGAGACGGCGGCACCCAAAAATGTCCTGATCTTGTATAGCTTTACCGACCGCAGGGCTCAGGATGATCTGGAGATTCTGAAGTCAACAACGCGATCTCACGTAGCCACGCCGGTGGATTTTCATGTTGAATTTCTGGGGGCGGCGCGTTTCGACTCTCCCGGGTACGAAAAAGCCGTGACCGAATCGCTGGCGAGCGTCTATGGCGGCAAGAAGATTGATCTGGTCATTGCGATCTACTATCCGGCGCTTCGATTCGCAACGGATCATCGCCAGGAATTGTTTCCTGGCACGCCCATTGCCTTCTCATCGGTTCCTCCCAGAAGACTTCGAGGGCCAGGAGCTTCGGCCAGGGGTGACGGGAGTCACAATGGACCTCGATCCTCAGGGCACGATCGATTTGGCATTTCGCCTTCAACCCGATGCTAGGAATGCGGCGGTGGTCGTTGGTAGCGCGGAGACGGATCGGTACTGGGGGGCAGTGATCAATCAGGATCTGCGGCAGCACCAACCCAGGTTGAATGTAATCAATCTTTCCGGGCTGGTCACGGATCAACTGCTCAAGCAAGTTTCGGCGCTTCCTCCCCGCACCATCGTCTTCTTCCAGTCGATTCCAGACGAGGAGGCCCAGCCGGTAATTGGGATTTATGAAATCGTCTCCACGATCGCCCGCCAGTTCCCGACCTATTGCTTCGACAACCGCTGTCTGGGCCACGGGGCCATTGGCGGATCGTACCCCGATTCCGCGCAACAGGAAGCCGCCGCAGGCGAGTTGGCTGCGCGGATCCTGGTCGGAGAAACTCCAGAAAACATTCGGGTCGTGCACGGTCCTCCAGCACTCGTTCACGTGGATTCGCGCCAGCTTGCATCTTGGAATATTCCGGCATCCGCGCTCCCGTCCGGCGCGGTTATTTCTTACCGGCAACCCACCGGCTGGGAGCGCTACGGGAAATATGTCGGGGCGGTGGTCCTGTTGTTCCTCGTCCAGGCGATGTTGATCGTTGGATTGCTGTGGCAACGCGCCCGGAACCGTAAAGCCGATCTTCGCCTGCGGGAAAGCGAAAAACGCTTCCGGCTGATGGCCGATACCACGCCTGCCCTGATCTGGATGAGCGATAAGGAAGGCACGGTCACCTATTTGAACGACCGGCTAATCAACTTCACTGGCCGCGACCCGGCAACTGGACTTCAAGATGCATCGTCGGCCTTTATACACCCTGACGATGTGCAGAGCGTCCAGGCGGCAAATAAACATGCGCTGGAACAGCAGAAAGAGTTCTCCAAGGAGTACCGGCTACTCAGGCGGGACGGAGTATACCGATGGATGCTGGATATCGCGGCCCCGCGGGTGAACGGGGACGGCAAGTTTGCCGGGTTTGTGGGTTCGGCGGCTGACATTACAGACCAGAAACTGGCGCAAGAGGCATTGGAGAAAATTGGTGGCAAATTGATCGAGGCGCAGGAAGAAGAACGCACGCGGATCGCCAGGGAACTCCACGATGACATCTGCCAGCGGCTGGCTCTTCTCTCCATGGAACTGGAACAAGCCAACCGGGGATCGAATGGTTCAGGTGGCTCGCCGAAGATTGAAGAAATCCGCCGGCACTGTGCCCAGATCGCCGTGGATGTTCAGGCCTTGTCTCACAAACTGCACTCCTCGAAGCTGGAATACCTTGGTTTGGCAGCCGCTATCAGGAGTTTCTGCCGCGAATTCTCTCAGCAGCACAACGTAGGCGTCCAGTTCGACGATCAAGACGTTCCCAGTTATTTGCCGTACGATATCTCCCTTTCTCTCTTTCGCGTGACCCAGGAAGCGTTGCAGAATGCCCAGAAACATAGTGGCGTAGACCACTTTTCTGTGACTTTGCGGGGCTCGGCAAATGATATCCGGCTTGAAGTCTGTGACAGCGGCTCGGGCTTCGACATCGAGAGAGCAAAGTCTGACAGAGGGCTGGGGCTGGTCAGCATGCAGGAGCGCGTCCATCTGGTTCACGGCACGTTCACGATTAAGTCGGCTGTGAATGGTGGAACAAAAATCCTGGTCCGTGTACCCCTGCCCGAGGAAATGAAGGCTTCCGTTATAGAAAACACCTGAGCTTCAGAGGAGGATGAGATGGGAAGAACACGTATCTTGTTGGCCGACGATCACACGATGATTTGCGCCGGGCTGGCGAAATTGCTGGAACCTCAATACGAAGTGGTTGGCACCGTCGAGGACGGCCGCGCATTGCTGAAAGCTGCCGATCAGCTCAAGCCTGACGTCGTAGTCCTGGACATTGGCATGCCGGTGTTGAATGGCCTGGACGCGGCGCGAGAACTCAAGAAAAGAATGCCATCCATCAAGTTGATTTTCCTTACCATGGAGTCTGATTCCTATATTGCCGCCGAAGCCTTTCGCGCCGGCGCGGTGGCCTATCTGCTCAAGACTTCAGGCCCGGCCGAGCTATTACAGGCCGTTCACGACGCGTTGCGAGGCATTTCCTACGTGACCCCGCAGATTGGCCGCGCGATCGAAAGTATGTTCATACGAAATCCCGGGGCGCGAGCACCCAAGCAGCTCACCGGCCGCCAGCGCGAAGTCCTGCAGATGCTGGCGGAGGGTCGTTCCATGAAGGAAATCGCCTATGTGCTGGAGATTGCCCACCGCACCGTACGGTTTCACAAGTACCAGATTATGGAGGAGTTGGGCATCACAACCAACTCAGACCTGGTCAAGTACGCCATGAGGCATGGCATGATCTCCGCCTGAGGAGAGATCCCAAAAAATGGCAATAACGGCACTGTCGCAGGTGACAGTTGGCAAGCCTGAAGGGAAAGGGAATGATCTGAAGGTAGGGGTTAACGTGTTGGCCGCCGAAGGGATCGCCGTGGATAAGATTCGAGTCGTGCTGGCCGATGATCATCGGGAGGTGATGACTAAAGTCAGAGGAGTGCTCGGTGATGGGTATGAGATTCTGGGGACCGCTGAGAACGGTCAGCAAGCTGTGACTGCGGTTCTTGCGCTGGATCCAGACGTTCTTGTGACCGATATCTCGATGCCTATCCTCAATGGACTCCAGGCTGCAAGAAGCATCCAGAAAACCAATTCTAGAGTGAAGATCATATTCTTGACCATTCATGAAGACCGGGATTTTATTGCTGCGGCGCTCTCCGCCGGCGCCACGGGCTACGTTACCAAACGCCGTCTGTCAATCGACTTAATCCCTGCGATTGAACAGGCCTTGAAGGGCCGCACCTTTGTGTCCGATTCGACCCAGAGCTAGACGGGTGCGGGGAGTATCCGCTTCCAGACCTGTCCAAATTAGGGTTTTCGAAGAGCAAGTCTCTGCGCTAAGGGCACGGCTTGAACCGCTGGGGGCCGGTGTTACAGGATGGTTCCGCGCGGGCCGAAGTGTGAGGGACGAATTCGGCTCACCCCGCAGGTAAGAGTTCTGCAGTTACAGACCTGTCGCTCTTGCCAGTGACTCTCCGACAGCCGTGCCCAGACCGGGTCGCGCTTTTACAGACTAAAAGTGAAAATGCTTTAGCCGCGCACCAACGCCACTGCGGTCAAGTCGTCGTTGCCGAGATGTTTCCCGTAATGCAGCAGGTCATAGAAGCGGGTCCACGGATGGTTCCGGAAGGCGTACGCTTGCTGCAGCACGGTCTCACAGATTTGCGCCGCCGAGTCCTCCTTGACGTTTGCGAGCAACCGCTCGATGCGCTTTGCGCCAAACTCGAACGATCCCCGCCGGCTCTCCATCACTGCCTTGGTTACAAGAAGCAGCCTGGCTCGTGGCTCGAATGCCAGAACCGCCGGCTCATAGGTATTGTGGGTGAAAAGGCCCAGCGGCATCCCGCCCGACTGAAGGGTTCGTGCGCCCTCCGCATCGTGAAATACGGCGAGGAGACCTGCATTGTGGTACGTGAGGACACCCAGTGCGAGGCTGAAACAACCCAGAAAGGCGGGGGTAAAGTGAACGCCGCGGGCAGCCTCAATCAGGGATCGGTTCAGTTCATACGCCAGGGCGGCGATGGCCTCGGATTCATTCGCCCCGGACGGTCCAAAGAGATCGGGTGCGCACTTGCGGAAAGTGGTTTGCATGTCGACGGCGAGCGCTCGGGCTTCGGCACGGGCCCCGGCGATGTCCGTCAAGAGAAAGACCACGCGTTCGCCGATCGCCTGTCCATCGAAAAAATTCCCCTCGCGGCGGGCGGCGCGATAGAGGGCCATCAGGTCGAGGCCGTCGAGCTTCGTCAAATTGACAGGATAGGGCGCGGGATGGGACCCGCCCATGGGGGTGCCCGAACCTGTCAGGGGAAAAGTCATCGTTTTCTTCCACACGCCGGCGCCACCCTCCTCGCAATGTTCTGTCGCGAGCCACACTGATTTTTTGAAACTAGGCCGATTTTCCGAAAATGGTCTCGTCGACACTACTTTTGATCGCTTTTCGCATGGATTGCCACCATCGTAATATCGTCATCCAAGTCTTCAGCAGACCCCCGAGCCGACCAACGGGACAACTCCTCGAACAGCTGATCGGCGAAATGATCCGCCGAGGTGCTTTGTTCCGCCGCCAGAAACTGCTTTAAACAGCCGCTGCCAAATTCCACTCCCGCCGGGTTCGTCGTTTCCGGAATTCCATCGGTGTAGAGCAAAGCTCGATCGCCCGCCGCCAGCGGCAACTCAACGGAAGAATAAGTTGCAAACGGAAATCTTCCCAGAAACAACCCGTTTTCCGCGACATCTCGCACGTGCCTGGATGATCCATCCCGCAAAAGCAAGGGTGGATGGCCTGCGCCCGCGTAAGTCAGGGTTCGCCTCTGCATGTCCACGAACAGGTATGCCGCCGTGACATAGTGATGCTGGAACTTTCCGCAAAGCGCTTGATTCAAGCCCAACAGCACTTGCGCCGGATCGGCAGCGTGTTCCCCCTGAGTGGAAAGTGCGATCTTCAGCATCGAGGCGATCAATGCCGCAGGCATTCCGTGTCCGGAGACATCGGCAACAAGAATTCCGATGTGTTTGTCGTCCACGACGATGAAGTCGTAGAAGTCGCCGGCAACCGAGGTCATGGGGACGTAGCGCGCAGCAATGTCCAAACCTTCGATTTTAGGAATCTCGGATGGAAGAATCGATAATTGGATCTGCCGCGCCGTTTCCAATTCCTTTTGGATTGTGAGCAACTGCCTTGCGAGCTGTTCGCGAACCCCGCGAAGCGCGAGGTGAGTTTGCACCCGCGCTTTTACCACCGCAGGAGAAAACGGTTTATGAATGTAGTCCACTGCGCCGACTTCGAATCCCCTCGTCTCCTCGTCCACATGCGTCTGTCCGGTAAGAAATATGACGGGTATATCCCGAGTCTCCTGCGCCAGTTTCAACTGTGTACACACTTCGTACCCATTCTTATCCGGCATCATGACGTCCAGCAGGATCAGGTCCGGCAGAGGCGTAATGTTTGCCAGTTCCAGCGCTTTCGCACCGCTGGTTGCGATGCGGATCTTGTAGATGTCTTTCAGAATCGAATTCACAAGTTGAATGTTGGCGGGAGTATCATCCACCAGCAGCACAGTCTGCTTTTGATCCGCTTTGTTCATCGATCACAGCCAATGCTTGCGCAACGTCCGGCGATCTCATCCAGTTTCACCAGCGCCGCGTCGAAATCGAAATCGTTGATCGATGTGCTCGGGCCGTCCAGGTACGGCTTCTCGATTGCGCCTGCTAAAGCTTCCTGCAGACTGCGAAATGACTCTTCGGCATCGCCGTCACTCGCTTCGAGCAAGCCCCGAAGCCGGACAATCGCGCCGGCCGCGGCCTCTTTATTGAAAGGCGAGGTCCACACCTTGTCCATTCGAGCGGCTGCTGAGGCGAACAATGCTTTCTCGATAGCATGAACTTGAGTGTCCATCACGCTTGCGAACTCAACCAGCAGCTGGGAAACATTTATCTCACCGTCACGAAGTGCCTTCTCCAGCTTTTGAGCCACAGACGGCACCTCGGTGACTCCAATGTTGCCGGCAACGCCCTTCACCGTATGGGCAATACGTTCAGCGAGTGCGTGGTCCCCTTTTTGGAGCGCAGTCGAAATCTGAGCGGCTGCATCGCCCTGTTTTGCGGCGAACTGCCCGAGCAGGTCGCGATAGAGCCGCCGGTTGCCGGCAACACGCTTCAGGCCATCCGCAAGGTTGACGCCTGCCATTTCGGGCAGAATCACTTCGTCGGACGCTCTTTCAGTGCTGAACGGCTCACGGGGTTCGCGTACCTGCTGAGGCCGGGGCTTCGCCCAACGCAGCAATGTTGCCAATAGGCGGTCGGGATCGATCGGCTTTGACACATGGTCATTCATACCCGCGTCGAGGCAACGCTGGCGCTCTTCCACCAGGGCGTGCGCCGTCATGGCAACAATCGGTAACTGGTGTAAACGTGGCACTCTCCGTAGTAGCTTGGTGGTCGTGAACCCATCCATCTCGGGCATCTGCAAATCCATGAACACCACATCGAACGCCGGAGCCTGCTCTCCAACGGTCAGGATTTTAACGGCTTCACCACCATTGTTGGCTACCACGACGATGGCTCCGGCACTCTCCAGCAGCTCTGTTGCAACCTGCTGATTGATCTCGTTGTCTTCGACCAACAGGACGCGGATTCCCGAAGCATCAGGCAGGGTGCCGTTGTCCTTTCTTTCACGAAAACGTTGGTCCTCGATCCCGGCAACTCCGAACAGATCCACCAGCGTATCGTAGAGCAGCGATGGGCTGACCGGCTTCAACAAGAAGCCTTCGATGCCCATCTGCTCGGCCTGTTTGCGGATATCTTCTCGTCCAAAGCCAGTGATCAAAATGACCCTGGGAATGTGCTGCAGCAGCCCGCCCTGCTTGATGATGCCGGCGGCCTCAAGACCGTCCAGCCCGGGCATATGCCAGTCGATCAGGACTACCTGATAGGGGTCGTGCGTGTCGGAAGCGGAGAGTGCGAGGATTGCTTCCTCTCCTGAGGAGGCTGAGTCGACCCTGATCGCGAACGCCTTCAGTCTCTCGGTGGTAATTTCGCGGGCGAGTGGGTTGTCATCGACTATCAGCGCCCGGATGCCTGAGAGGTCCGGCGCGAGACGCTTTCGCTCGGGTTCGTTTGACCCGATCCCAAGCCATACAGTGAAGAAGAAGGTGCTGCCCAAGCCGTAGGCGCTCTCGGCCCAGATTTCGCCTCCCATGAGCTCGACGAGCTTTTTGGAAATTGAGAGGCCGAGCCCGGTGCCGCCATATTTGCGGGTGGTGGACGTATCGGCCTGGCTGAATGCTTGAAACAGATGAGCGGACTGCTCTGGCGTCATCCCGATGCCAGTGTCGCGGACGGAGAACGTAATCTTCAACCGGCCCGCTAACTGCTCCCCCGGTTTAACTGTTACTACCACCTCACCGCGATCGGTGAACTTGACCGCGTTGTTGACGAGGTTGATTAGGATTTGGCCAAGGCGCAATGGGTCGCCGATGAAATTCAGTGGCAGATCGTTTGGCGAGGCTATCAAAAACTCCAAATTCTTCTCGTGAACCTTTTGACCGACGACGGAGGTTAGGTCTTCGAGCACTTGCTCCAGGCCGAACTCCGTATTCTCGACTTCCAACTTGCCGGCCTCGATCTTTGAGAAATCGAGGACGTCGTTGATGATGCCGAGGAGGGCCTGGGCAGCCACCTTGGTTTTTGTCAGATAGTCACGCTGCTTCGCTGTCAACTCAGTCTTTAGGGCCAGATGGGTCAATCCAAGGATCGCGTTCATGGGGGTCCGAATCTCGTGGCTCATGTTAGCGAGAAACTCGGACTTGGCCGCGGTGGCGGCAACGGCCTGCTCTTTGGCGGCGCGGAGGTCCGCTTCGGCCTGCTTGCGGTCCGTGATGTCTTTGGTCAAGTTGAGGAGGTATTGTGGGTTTCCTGCAGCATCCCGGAGAACCGAGAAACTCCCATCCGCGGTGACAATACGGCCATCGCTGCGAATGAAGCGTTGCTCCCATTCGTCGTCATCGTGCCTGCCCACGAGGAGTTCTGCATATCGTTTTGCACTTGAGGCACGTTCGTCCGGGTGGACGATGTTGTCCCATTTTTCGACAGAGCTCAAGTCTTCATGAGTGCAACCCAGCATCTCATGCAAGGCGCGATTGGTGAAATATTGCGACTTGCCCATGTTGTAAAGGCCGATGCCAACGGGGGCGTTTTCGAAGATAGAACGGAAGAGCTGCTCGCTTTCCTGTAGGGCCTCCTGGGTACGCTTGCGTTCCGTTACGTCTTCCGTCAGCGCTATGAGGTACTGAGGCTTGCCTGCGGCGTCCCGGAGCAACTGAAATCGCCCGTTGCAAGCAACGATCCGGCCATCGCGGCGGACGAAGCGGTTCTCGTAGTCGTCGGAGTCTCGCTTACCCTCAATGATTGCTGCATACCGTTCCGCGCTGGAGATGCGTTGATCGGGATGAACAATGCTGTCCCATTGCTCCAGGCCCCTCAGCTCCTTTTCCGAGTAGCCCAATATCTCTTGCATGGTACGGTTGGTGAGATGTTCCTGAGTCTTTATTTCAAATATGCTGATGCCTATCTGGGCATTTTCAAAGATTGAGCGAAAAAGCTGTTCACTCTCCCTCAGCCTTTCATCGGCCCGCTTTCGCTCAGTGATATCAACCACCGTGACGACCGCTCCAGTGACGTTTCCGCTCTCAAAAATTGGAAAGGAGATATATTCAACCGGAATCGGGCTGCCGTCCCGGCGCCACATCACTTCCCCATCCACGCGGCAGCTCTCCCCCTTCTTGAATGCGCAGTAGATGGGGCATTGATCCACTGGATAGACGGATCCGTCAGCTTTGTGGTGATGTACCAGATCGTGCATATTGCGGCCCAAAACTTCTTCGGGCTGGTAGCAGACCAACTCGCAAGTAGCGCGATTGATGAAAGTGCAGTTGCCCTGCAGATTGATCCCATAAATGCCCTGCCCGGTGAACTCCAGGAGCAGCTCCAGTTGTTGCGTGACTCGGTTTCGTTCCTCCTGCAGCCCCTTGTATGAATCCAGCGATCTTGCAATGTCACCGATTTCGGAGCGATCCTCCTGAAACCCGATCTCGATACCCGGTTTTCTGGCGAGAAGGTCGCTCAGACTACGTCCCAGGGCAACCAGAGGGCCCACCATCTTCGTCCGGTAAAAGATCAGCGCACCCCCGATAGCTAAAGCATTGAGGATAGCGGCAACAATTGCGAGGTTGGCGGTCCGCTGGGCCGCCCGCTCTTCGGAGAGGGCTTGGGCGGCAAGACGCTCGTCCAGCCGGGAGCGGAATTCATCAATGGGATCCATGATCAAGGCCTTCGCCTTGAGGTATTGCTCGCCGTACACATATCCCATCGCTGTGGTGAAATCTTTGTGTTCTGCGGCTTCGAACGCCTTCTCCTCCTGGACGATGAGCGCATCGGAATTTCGCTTGGCGCGGGAGACCAGTTCGTTCTCCTCCGGGGCCAGGCCAAGCGCCTGCAAGCCTTCCACAGCGCGGTCGCGGTTACGCTGGACACGGATCTCCTGCCGGAACATGTCACGGTACAGGGGATCACCCGCAACCACGAATCCCCGCGCCGCCGCCGTCAACTTGTCGGTGCCCGCGGCGAACTGGATGCTCAGTAGCAGCGACTGTGTCCTCGCGTTCAGTGCAGTCACCTGGCGATGTCTGAAATACCCCGACACCAGTACGCATGCCACGGACGCCAGCGAAAGCGACGCGACCAACATTGTGATGCTTCGGTTGGCCCTTTGAAGACGCATTTAGCCCTCTCTAAAGTCCGCGACGGCCCAAGTCCCGCAGACTAACCCTGCTGTCGCGAATCAAGGATCCTCGCCACGCTCTTTGCGAATCTCTCAAAGACGATAAAGATACGGTGACCCTAGCAGTCTCTGAGATCTCCCGCGCCAAACGGGACTCTGCGCGGCAATCCGGCCCGGCGCGCTATCCTCACCGGGTTTCCATCAAAATCGTCTCGGAGCATCACAGGATCGTGCCATAGTGGACGAGTTTGTCGACGGCCTGGTCTGCGATGATGGTGACAAATTCGTGCAGCGTTTGACGGTACGTGCCTACAGTTGTCAGCGCGACGGCCGGGTTGCTGCCGGCCAGCACTTCCGGCCTCGAAATGCTACGGCCCTTCCTTTGATCCTAGTCAACTCGATTGTAGGCTGTATGGAAACTGTCACCTGCGACAGGGGCGGGCGGTGAATTCCTCAGCCTGAAGGTGAAGCTCTAAGGCACTACGACGCGATTGTTGCTCGCAGGATTGTTTCGGCAGGCGACAATCCAAGGGCCATCGCAGGGCGGCTCGCGAAATTGTCCCGCAGGCGCGCGCCCGCCCTCCTAAGGCGTTAACGGAGCCCCTGGCACGGGTTTGGGAATGCGCAAGGTGTAGACGAAGCCAAATACGATGGTGGTTCCCTTCGGGTGGGCGTTAGCCTCGTATTCCTTTTCGTATTTGAAGAACACATTCCAATCGTGCTTAAGATCGATATAGTTGGCCTGCAGGCCGCCGGCATGAACATAATAGAAGGGGACAAGCCGTTGAAAGGCATCGACTATATTGTTGTTGCTGGTGTTGCGCGAGACCTGCGCCTGGTCGTACCCGATAATCCCGATCTGGGCCACCTTGGTGATGTTCTTGGTCTTTAAAAACGGCCTGTCCAATGGAATTGCTTGACCCAGGCCCCACTCATCGCTGAAGGCTGCCCCCGGGGTCACCTGGACGTTGATGGGCAGCGTGCCGAACATCGTGCTTATGTCCCCGGTACGGGTCGTTTTCGATCCGTGGATCTCCCAATCTCCGAAAATGTTTGCCGTAGTTCCCTGGTCTTTGGTCAAGTAAAAGGTGCCGGCACCGTTGAGGTGGTTGCCCCAGTAACCGGAACCGATATTATTCGTGGCGCCCGGAGTGTAGCGGCCGGTGGGCGCCATGAATGCATCTCCCACGAAAATGTCGGCTCGCGGCAGATGCCAGCCAAGATTTAGGGGTTGAAACCACGTATCCGCAAAAGCAAGACTGCCGGCTGAGACGGTGACACCGTCCCCAAGGAAGGGCAGCGTGAGCGAACCGGTTGCTAGTGTGGGAACGGCAACATATGGGGCGAACTTCGCTCCGAGAATTTTGAACTGGGGGACATAAATGAAAATGTTCTCAACTACCCAAACGTTATACGTGCCTGTGGCTTTGACCGGCGTGCCGTTCGCAAAATTCAGTTGGCCTGCGTTGTAATTAAGGTTATAGTCCGCGTAGGTGATTCCAGGATCAGGCAGGATGCCCGCGTTCAGCCCGTATTGGCCGGGCTGGTATTGGCCCTTCTGTTGCGCCATTAGCGAACAGCTGGTGGATAGCACGATGCAGATAAGAACGGCGAACTGCGACCTGCCAAAAATGTTCCTCGTCATTGAGCCGTTTCTCCAATTCACGAAAGGTCCACACTTCAGCGCAAGCTCAACGCTTCTGAGGTGGTGCGTCCAATCATGGAGCACAGACGTGTCACTAGGAACTGGCAAAAGTATCAGTCACCGGGAAAATAGCACGCAGAGGACCCGGCTTCGGCCGCGTGGCCGGTCAGAAGACCCGCCGCAGTGTTTGACGGCCCGCCTCAGCAAGCATGCGAACAATTTGTGAGGGATTAGCTGGTGAAATTGCTAGCAGACAGCTTGGGATCTCAAGCCTAAACTCGCCTTGAAGTAACCGCATTCACCCGAAACATGAGGGCGAGAGAGATTCATGGAATCGATCCTGGTAAGTTCGACAATCTTCGTGGTGGTCTTCGGCGGAGCCCTTGCCGGCATGCACCTTCGTCGAGTTCTGCCCGTGGGTCTGCTAGAGCCGGACGCGAAGGACGTGATTAGGCTGGCGACTGGTCTCCTGGTGACCATGACCGCGTTGGTCCTCGGAATGCTGGTGTCCACTGCGAACTCTTCCTACCAGGATCGAAAGAACGAACTCGCCGAGATGGGTTCAAACTTTGTACTTGTCGATAGCTTGCTGGCAAGTTACGGGCCCGAAACCAAGACTATCCGCTTACAGCTCCGTGAACTGGCGGTGAGGGGCCTTGAGCGTGTCTGGCCAAGCGACGCACCCCAGGGGTCGCTCCAACCCCTGAACAACAGCCAGTTCTTTTACGACCAGGTGGAGAGCCTTGTGCCCAAGGATGACACGCAGGCTGCGGTTAAGGCCGCTGCTATTTCCGCGGCCGTCAACCTCCGCCACACCTACTGGTTGATGTTCCTCGGAACAGAGCAGAACTCCCTTTCGTTCCCATTACTGCTGGTTGTGGTCTCCTGGCTGACCGTTATCTTTATCAGCTTCGGCCTGTTCGCGCCGGGCAACAAGGTAGTAGTCGTGACCCTGGTCGCCTGCGCACTGGCGGTGTCTGCGGCAGTCTTCATCATCATGGAAATGTATACGCCGTTCAGTGGAATAATGAGGATCTCCTCTTCTCCACTTCGAGGCGCACTAAGCCTGATGGGACACTGAACCCTGCGGAGCTGTGATTATTTTGCCTTCTTGGACAGATAAATATCCAACGTCAACCCCAGGCCGTGTACCTGCTTATTGGGGTGCTTGCCGGTGTTGTTTTGGTGCATATAGTAGGGAGCAAGTTGAAAGTGCTTTCCCAAGGGCATGTGAGTGCCGGCATAGAGTTCGGTGGTACTAACCTTTCCGTACTGGCTTTCGTAGTAGATTTCAGCGCTCGCGTAGGGTATGAAGTGATAAGAGCGAATCGCCACCGTCCGTTCAAGGGAAAGCATATTGCGATAGCGCCAGGTGAACCCGTTGCTCCAGTCAAGATCTGCACGGTTTCTGTCGGTTAGCAGCAGCTTGGCCGTTAGGGGGAGGTGGGAGGTCACGGCGATTGGGATGCGATTCGTCCCAGGCTTGCCGGGGGCCGAGAGATAGCGATAGCCGGCTGTGAAGACAAGGGGCCTTTTCTTGGCATCGTCCAGATCGAAGACGGTGATTTCTTTGAGTCTGACCAGCGGTCTTAAGTAGAACTCCATGCTAGGGCCTATCTCGGCCTGCGTGGGGTCACCGCCCTCTCTTGTGTCCTTTGCCTGAAAGCTGACCCGTATGTCCGGATTGAGCTTTAGATAGGCATCGACTTCCGGCAGGAACTCCGCTTGCTGAGAGCTTTGTGCGCTTCCTGCGTTGCAACAAAGCGCAAGGACTACCATGATCAGCCAGCGGCGGAGAATGGCGATTGGGTTTCTGAGATCCTCGGCAGAGGGCCTGGTGGATGAGACTCTTGCACCGTGAGTGAGCGCTTTTATCATGATCATCAAGGCACGTGGTCCCGCTTCGAGATTGAGGTCGGGGTCTAAGATCGCCGGTTTTGCAAAGTATCTCGGGTTTTCGGCTGCGGTGTAATTAGTAAATGTGCTAGTGCGGAGCGGGAATATTGCTGTCGATGTAAGTATGGCGGTGCGTTGGTGAGACACGGGAACGTCAGTAGTTTTAAGATCCTTCTCCGCCTGTGACGCTACGGTGTTCAATCTGAGCTCGGATCTGAAGTTGTGAGCAATCCACATATTTAATTCGGGAAAACTAAGAGTTCTGCTAGTTTGCGGCAAACCAGTGAGTTGGTAGCCTTGATCGGAAAGAGGCTATTACATGATCGGATCACTAAAATCTCGTAAGAATTTCCTCGTCGCCGGCTTGGCGATTGCTCTTCTTTGCGCCCCTACAGCCCCAGCCCAGACGGGTGCAGACGACCCAAATGTACAGAAGGCGAAGGATATTCTTTTGAAGGGCGTGGCGAGCGGCAATCCCGACACGCGGTCCTTGGCGGTTATGTCCGCCAGCCTGATTGGGGATCGCTCGGAGGTCTTAAACAAGCTTTATTCCATGTTGGAGACAGATAAGGATGTCCCGACCCGGATCACAATCATATCCACCCTGGGCAGCTTCAATAATCCGGCCGTCGTCCCAAGCTTACAAAAGGCGCTGAAGGATCCGTGCCCGAAGTGGAGTTAGCGGCAGCGCTGGCACTGTTTGGTCTCAAACAGCCCGATGGAAAAGCTTTCCTGCTCGATGCACTCTCGGGAAACCAAAAGACCACCTCCAGTTTCATGAGCAGCGAGAAGAGGTCATTAGTACGCATGACTCATACTCCGACCACAACCTTTTTGGGAATCGTGGCTAACCAATTTGCTCTACCAGGTCTGGGATCTGGCATGGAATCCGCCGTCGGGCTATCCGCGGATCCTGCTTCGATGGCTTCATCCTCCGTGATATTCTCTCTCGCTAAAGATAAGAACGATCCAACCGTTTGGGCTGCGCTGGTGAAGGCGTTGGGAGACAAGGAATGGGCTACCCGTGCTGCGGCAGTACACGTAGTCGCGATGCATAACGATCCAGCCTTGATAAACGATCTGCTGCCGCTCATGGACGATAAAAAGGAGCAGGTGAGCTTCCGCGCAGCCGCCGGATACCTGCGCTTATATATCATTGCGCACAAAGCCCAGTAGCTGCTTGACGGCAACGGTGCCATGAAGGCACACACTCCCCGAGCGTGTGTGCCTTCTGCATTTGGAATAGTCCGCTCGTATCATCCCGGTGAAACCATAACTCCAAACTCATACTGTCACTTGTGCCAGTTCACAGGAATTGGGTCGGTTGTTACGCTCGAACAAATCCCGACGAATGTGAGGTGAGGTGATGAACTACAAGAGAGTATTCGAAGGTGTGGTCCTGGGGTCGATACTTACGCTCCCTTTTTCTGTGGCGGCGAATGCGCAGGACCCGGCGACAGAAACCGCCCAGGTTCAAGCGCCGCCCGCTGGAACTGCAACGCCGAGCAATTTGGTCACTCCTGCTCCGTCGGTCGCTGACGATCCTGATTGGCACTTTACGAGCTTGTCGTATCTGTGGTTTCCAGGAGTATCTGGAACCGTGGGGGCCAAGGGTTACAGTAAGAGCATCGCAGTAAGTCCTTCGGACGTGCTGAGTAATTTCAATATCGGTCTCATGGGATCTTTTGAAGCCCAGTACAAACGATGGAGTTTTCCAATCGATTTCGTTTGGGCCAAGCTCTCCGATAGCAAAGGGCTTTCCAATTTCCCTGGCTACTCTGCTAAGGCCACAATCAAAGAGGGCATCTTTACTCCGAAAGTGAACTACCTGGTTCTGGATGGCAAGGTGGTGAAGATCCGCGCCACCGTAGGCGTTCGCGCCTGGTATGAATCACAGAACCTTCAACTGACGCCCCCGACGCCGCCCAACTTCAGTGCTGGGACATCGCAAGGTTGGGCTGACGTCGTCGGGGGTGGAAGCATCGTGGTGCCTTTTTCGCCTAAGATCGCGATCTTCATGACGGGCGACGCCGGTGGCGGGGGCGCCAATGTGGACTATCAAATTGCCGGCTTCGCCAACTATCAGATAAAACCGAAGTGGGGAGTAGGTGTTGGATACCGCTACCTGGACGTGAATTACCGCAATTCCGCTCAAAACATCCTGGACGTCCATCAGAGCGGAATAGCTCTTACTCTACTTTATAAGTACGGCAAACAGCCCACGGCTCAGTAGTCACACAGGTGTTGACTGCGAGTCGGAAATATGGCAACCAGGCATTGACGAGACAGCAGGGGTAACTGTGTGACGGGTATTCCAGGGCTTCTGGCCAGGATCCCAGATGAATTAAAACCGCTGGTGGCTATGGGTATCGGCGCCATCCTGCTGGTTTTTATTGTGCTGCTCCATGGCGCCGGTCTGCACTTTATGCTGGTACGGCGCCAGCCCTGGGAACGGCGTCTTCGTGGGGGGCGGACTTACATTTTCGCAGTCTTGGTTCTTTTCGGCTGGTCGGTCTTTCTCATGCTCGGCCTGCATATTGCCGAATTCGCGATCTGGGCGTACGCCCTTCTTTACATGGGTTGATTGCGCATACCTACGACGCGCTCTACTTCTGCGCAAACGCCTACACCACCCTTGAGGGTTACGCCTCTTCAAGAGGCGACCTGGGGTACAACCTTACGCTCTCAAAGCGAAGAGCGGATTGGGTCAAACAAACTCTGATAAGCAAGGGCATCGCGGAGAATCGGATCGTGCTGGAGGTGCCATGGGGTGAGTTGTTTCCAGTTTGTCCCGAACTCAACGATGAATGCTGGAGCAAGAACCGGGTTGTCCGCTTTGTTTACTCTCCAAACTGAGAGAAACGATGCTTCCACCTGCAGAATTGCCAGGTCATACTGAGGCGTATTTGTTAAAGGATATAACCGTCTCGTCGAACGCCTGTAGCTGCGCCTTCGTTGTCGGATTTGCGAACCACTTCGTGTTCTGCAGATATCGCCGCATCAAGATGTTGCAGGGCGTCTTTTCGCATCCCCGAGGAGAGTCAGTTTCCGCTCTGGGAGCCGATTGCCTCGCCAGAGACGACAATCTCAACCCTCCGGTTCTGCTGCCTGCCCACGGAAGAATCATTGCTGGCCACCGGATCTGCCGAGCCCATGCCTGCCGAGGTGACCGAGTCGGCACTCAATCCCTGCTGTACCAGGAACATCCGAACCGCGTCCGCGCGCTCCCCCGAAAGCTTTAGATTGAACTGATCGCCGCCCGTGCTGTCGGTGTATCCCGCGATCTTCAGGGTCAGGCCAGGATGCGCCAGGATCACACCCGACATCTTGGCCAGAGCGAGATTTGCATTCTGGGAGAGCTCATATTTGCCCGACGCAAAAAGAATGTCAGCCATGGTGACGACCAGCCCGCGGGGTGTATCCACAGTTTGCAGCACAGAGTTCAATTGCTGCAGAAGCTGCGCACGAAGCTGACGCTGTGCCTCCACCGCCTGGGCTGCTTCTGCTGCCGACTTGCGGGCTGCTTCATCAGCTTGCTTCCTGGCCGCGTCCGCTTCGGCGCGGGCCTGCGCTTCCTTGGCCGCCAGGGCTTCCGCCTCCGCGCTACGCACAGCCTGCGCCTCCTGTTCCGCTTTGAGCTGAGCCTCGCGCTGTGCTGCCGCCGCTGCTCTGTCTTCCTCCGCTTGTTTGGCCTGCGCCACCTGCTCTGCCGCCTCTTGCTTTACGGCAATCGAGCGGGCATCTTCGGCCTGCTGCGTCGCGGCGCGCGCAGCCGTCTGAATCGGATTCTTCTGTTTCCGGGCAACGTAGTCTTCCATTTGTGCTTGTGCCTGTTGCGCGCTGGCCCACGCGCTGGCCGCGTACTTCTCCGCACCCTGCAATTGAGCAATGCGCAATGCGTTGCGCGCCTCATACACAATCAGGGGAACCTTGGGATCGATGACCAAGGGCTGAAGCTGCTTTTCGTGGTAAGTGCTGCGGCTCAAAAGTTGTGCTACAACCGGCGTGACTTGGCCCTTGGTATCACTGCCTGGAACCCCTTGCAGCACGACCGCCTCACTGGCGTAGGACACAGCGAAGTACGGTTCGGCGGTCACGATCATGGCAAAATTCGGCAGTTGGGTCGTCACCGTTAATTTGCTTTTATCGCCGTTCAGCTGAAACTCTCCCAGGTTGCGGGCACGACCTTCGGGAGTGATGGCCCACAGCACGTAGGTCAGGAACTCCGGGCCCAATTGGGTGGCCGGAGACATCTTTTGCAGCTCAGCCTCGATGGTGATGACGCCCTTCTTGTTTTCCACCTTGGCCTGACCTTTGGCGAAAGGCAGTAACGGCGTGCCCGTAAAGTCGATGGTGCTGGAGGTGCTGTTCTGATAACTCACCGCCTGCGCCGTGCGGGAGATATTGATGTTGATGTTGATGACCGACGGCTGAGTTGCGGCCTGGTCCTGAGAGAACCCAAGCACACTGCACCCGCAAAGTAAGCTCACGACAACGGCGATCTTGTTCATATTGTTCCTTCACCCCTTGTTCGTTCGGCATCGGATCGGCCACAGCCGAGCCACGACTTCTCAGGCTCCCGGCCAAGCACCTGGGCGCCCTCCGGATCGACACCTCAAACCGGTCCGGGTTCACCGGGTCGACGGGGCCTAGCCTGAGACCATGCCTAGCCTGAGACCATGCCTAGCCTGAGACCATGCCTAGCCTGAGACCATACATTGATTGTTAGGGAGCGCCATGGAGTTTGAACACTAGCAAAACTGCGAGGCGGCACGTGAATCTTTGACAACACGATGTGTCACTGTGGAGGTAGCGACTGAGAGAGGCTCACCAGATTTTGCGGCACTACCCGAATAATGCCTCTGCGCGGGCTGTCGATGTCCGCGATAAGAAAGAACGCCATCGCCACCACCAGGGTCATAACCACGAACACGGTAAATTCCATACCTGTGCGGCGAATGCAAAAGCCGATCAACAAGTTGCAGCAGACACCGATCAGGAACATGAGGGTCCATGCTGACGGAGGAATCCGGTTCCACCAGGCTGCCTGTGTATATCCTTGGGAATTCAGTACGTCGTTCATACCTGAAGCCGCCAGGGCGGTAATAGCCGACGGCTGGGCAATGGCTGCCTTCTCGACCGCGGACCACAGGTCATTTTGCAGTTGAGCGGTATCGGCATTCACCTTGCTGAGCTGTTGCCCATCGCGCGCCGTATAGAACAGGATCCGCTGATTGGTGTAGCGAACCAGCAGGCTACGCACACTCTGCGCGTCGGCGCCGGGCAAGAGGCCAGCCCGGACGTACTCCGTCCCAATCGCGTTGGCTTCCGCCTCCTCGTAAGTCTTGCGCTGCTCATATCGGCTGATGGCCATGGAAAAGGTAAATCCAATGATGAGCCCGAGCAGCGTCAGCGTAGCTCCCAGCACGAGTCCGGGATCGGCCACCGTGACGTCATCCGCCAACTTTTTTCTTTTGCGGAATGAAGCGCCAACCGCTCCCGTCAGCCAAAGCAGGACGAATGAAACAACAAGGACGAGAATGGGATAGTCGGTCAGGCGGATCATGTGGATTTAACTCGCTTGGTGCTTTTGCACAGGCCCCCGAACCGGCCATTAGACCGACCGTGCGCTGCAAACTGCCGCTACTAGCTTTTTTGTCCCAGCATCCCCTTTTTCAGGCTCGCCGTCGGGGGCTTCGGGCCGAACCACACCGAGAGCAGCACCTGGCTAAAGGCATGGCCTGGGATGGTCACCTTTTCGGTGCCATTGATGGCGACGGTAGTTCCGGTTGCCGGCAGGTAAGTAAACACCATCTCGTCGCCAACTTTGAGGGGTTCAAGCGCGCCGAGGAACTTGTCGATCTCGGCCTTCGTCGTTGCTTCGGCTTGCGGGGAGTTGTCTTGGAACGACTCGGTGAATGCGTCACTCATTTGTTTCTTGCTGGCATCGTGCAAGAAGTGCATCACGATCCGCTTGGGTGCGTCGGTCTTGATGATGGCGTCCGCATCTGCCGACTTCTGCTCCAGGTATAGCCCGCCGACATAAACCTTGACCATAAATTCGCTTCGCACACCCAACCCATTTAGCACCAGCGACTTGCCTCCGACTGCGGCGGTGTCCGGCAGGTTTACTCCGGCCATGCTGGCAGCATCCAGAATCGAGGTTGAGGCCAGCATCAACAATAGGGTGCTAAACAACATGAAAGTCTTGTGCATGAGAACTCCCGGTCGAAATGCAGGTGTGTCGCTAGCCAAACCCCATCTTTGGCGAAAGGGCCAGTCCTATGCTGGACATGGCCAGAGCCCAAGGCTGGTGATCCTGGTCACAGGCAGTCTTTGGGAGAAGGATTATGTAAGGGTATCCGGTCACTTGACAATGGTTAACTAGCAATAGTGCTAGTGTAGGAAAGCAAAACTATAGGAGTAGCAAATAGCCAATTTCTTTGAAACATCTTCAAAGCTGCCCTCACCCGTCCTCGCGAAACCCTCGATGCGAGTGAATTTTCATCGAGTGAGCTTGCAGTCACCCCAGGTATTGGCATAATATGTCGCTTGTTGCCCTTGACAACTCTTCATTGACGTTGATTGAGGACGAACCTCAATCCAGGCCCTGTGACAACGCAGCGCAATCATTCCTCGACCTCTTCGGGGACGTGTCTTCCACTTTTCTCAGGGCCGGTAGAGGTTTTGTTCCAATGTTTGCGTTTCAGGAGATCTTGTATGAGAGAACAAAAACCCGCGGCGCGCATTTTAATTGCCGACGACCATCAACTTCTCGCGGACGCATGCAAGAGTTTACTGGAACCGGAATTTCAGGTGGTGGGCATTGTAACGGACGGCCGGCATTTGATTGCCGCTGCAGCTGAGCTCAAGCCGGACATCATCATCCTCGACATCTATATGCCGCACTTGAACGGGCTTGACGCCGGGGCGCAAGTGAAGCACAAATCGCCCGGGGTCAAGCTGGTCTTTCTGACCATGACCATGGCAGCCGACGTGGCAGCCGAGGCGTTCCGTCGTGGCGCGTCCGCTTTTGTGCTCAAACAGTCAGCTGGGGACGAGCTCCTGCTTGCCGTCCGTAAGGTCAACCAGGGAGCATCCTACCTCTCCCCGTTGATTGTCAAGGAAACGGTCAGCTACCTTTTGAATCAGGGCGAGACCTTCAGCCCAGAGAAGCGCATTACCAAACGGCAAAGTGAAATCCTCCAGCTACTGGCGGAGGGCATGTCGATGAAAGAAGTGGCGAACATTATCGATATAAAGCCCGGCACTGTGGCATTTCACAAATACCGCATGATGGAGACATTGAACGTCAAGACCAACGCCGAACTCCTCGAATACGCCATCAAGCACCATATGACCCCGGCATAAATTAGCCGGCGCTCAGCACCAGTCTCATACGGGCACTCACGTCCTTGCCCCTGCCTAACTCTCTGGCTGGGGACCTTACCGAGAATCCGACTTTTTAGGCACTTGGAGTTTAAGCCTGCTCGCGTCTTAGCCGCAGCTGGCGGAGGAAGTTGCATGCCGCTGTGTGGTCGGCGGTGCGGAAGCTATCCTGCCGTGGCAATCCGAAGTCATGGCATGGTTCGTGAAAAATGGGGCTTCCGGGAAACTTGCTCGCGCCCGGTCTTTAGTCGATCTTCATTCAGGCGCCACGTGACCTGGCAGAGCCCCCCATCTACTTAGTTCAGAGAACCCTTCAGGCGCACATTTGGACAGGTTAATCACTGTCCAGCTTTCAACAATCTCCAGTTGGAAGATAGCAACCGGTTCCTCAATTGAGTTCAGAAAGACGAGATTCTCACCATCGACTTTAGCACTTGCCGCGGTCATATATTGGGTGCTGATCTCGGGCGATTCGAACCGGACCATATATGTTTTTTCCATCATCGATACCTCGGTCCCGGGAATGGCCTGCCCCTTTCTTGGTTTCCACGAGGCCCGCTTCCTGCTGAGTCAAACGGTCGCGTACCAGGCTTTCGGGCAAGGCTCCGGCTTATAACATCATGAAGTGCGGTTGGCGCATAACTGTCATCTGTGACAGGTGATGCACACTCTAATGCCGTACGGATATGCCGGACGCAGCGACCGTGGACTGACGGGATTGCATACTGTCAATTCTGACAGCCGCGAATAAGCATGGAGCCGTCGGCTCGTCCTCCGCCGTTATGGCAAAGAAGATTTTTTGGGTGGGGAGCCTAACCTGGCAGAATTGGGTTTGATAACTAGCAAAAGTACTAATTGAGCGGAGGAATTTCTACCTGCAAGAGTAACGATCGACGGGCCAATCGGCACGTAGCAAAACGGTAAAGCTGGTGTTGATTCCGGCCCATGCCGCCGCATAGAAATCGGATTTGGATATCAGCTTCTGAGCGATTACTTTGGCCGCCAAACAGCGGAAGTAATGGTCAATCAATTTACTCTGGATGCCCAATTTCACGGCCAGATAGAATGTTTTGGTGCTTTCGATAGCCTATAGTTTTGCTGAAAGGATCTCTCCAGCAACTTCCGCAGCGAAGCAGCATGTACCGGCGTTCGCGCCCTGCAGGCCCAGGCGGTTCTTACTGGGCAGCGGATGCCTTGTTTTGAACGGTCCACGCGCACTCTCAGAACCGCCCGGGCGACAGTCATTGTGATCGGCGATTACGGCATTCCCGGAATATCGAGCCGTCCCGCTGTGCTCCGGCTTCGGAGATCCTTAGCTTGCGCCTCGCTTTTCCTGATCCTTCTTTGTGCTTCCCGGGCCAAACTCGACGCCGAAACGCCTCCTGCAGAAGAGCCGAGAGGCGTGCTTCTCCTCTTTCTGGATGAAATGAGCCATCCTGCTGAGCGGGCGGCGGATGACGGCATACGGTCTGTTCTGGGCAACAAACGGGACATCCGGATTTACAGCGAGCATCTTGATACTGCTCTCTTCCCCGATCCGAAGTTCCAGGCGGGACAGTTGGCTTGGCTTAAAAACAAGTACCGGGATCGAAGAATCGATCTCGTCATCGCGGTTGGTTTACCATCCCAACCCCTTCTTCCGGACGTACCGACCGTTTTTTGCGGAATAGAACGCAACGGTCTCTCTCACGCGACGTTACCTCCCAATGCAACGGCCGTCTGGCCGTCACCGGATTTCGAGGGAACCCTGACCGCCGCAGCTCGATTGCAACCAGGAGCACATCGAGTAGTAGTTCTTAGCGGGACAACTGCCTGGGATCGCCATATCGAAATGGGGCTCCGAAACACTCCGCAGCCCCCAGGGACTCATTGGGATGTCAGCTATTGGGACAATATCTCCGTCGAGGAGATGCGTTTACGGCTAGCCGCTCTGCCCAGGGATACGATTGTTCTGTTTCTCAGCGTCGTGCGCGACGGGGCGGGCCACACCCCCATTTCACTGGCGTTGCTTCCTTCTTTATCTGCCGCTTCTTCGGCCCCAATCTACGGTTTGTCGGATGGCTTCATCGGCTTCGGAATCGTTGGGGGGTCCGTCATAAGCTTCGAGACCCAGGGCAAACAGGCTGCAGAATTAGGCCAAAGGATTCTCCGGGGAGAGAAACCGGAGGACATCCCTCCTATCACGGCAGCCTCCTCTTACATATTCGACTGGCGCCAGCTTCGTCGTTTTGGCTTGAGCGAAAGCGCCCTGCCCTCAGGCAGCATGGTCCGCTTCGCGGTCCGCTCCCCTTGGGAGCTCTACCGGGGATGGATTGTCACAGGCGTTGCTTTCATCCTGCTTCAAACTGCCCTCATAGCGTATCTCCTGCTGCAAAGAAGACGCCGGAGACGCGCGGAAAGCTTGCTCAGCTATGAGCTTCGCTTCGAGGCGTTGCTCTCCAGTTTGTCTGCCACCTTCGCCAACGTACCGGCCGACCGAATCAATGCCGAGATTGAAAAGGCGCTGGAAAAGCTCAGGGGCTTTCTTGATCTGGATCGAGTGAGTCTATTCGAGACCATGGAAGCTGATAGCCCATTTGAACTAATCCATTCAGCCAGTGGCGCGGCAATTCCCCCGGGGCCGCAGGCTTTCAGCCGGGACGAGTTTCCCTGGATAGTGGCGAACTTGCTGCAAGGAAAAGATTGCGTCATACGGTCCAGGGAGGATCTGCCCCCCGATGCGCAGAAAGAACAAGCTTTTCTTCTCGAAAAAGACTATAGATTTACCGTATTGGTGCCTCTGCGCGCCGCCAGCTTGACTGTGGGGAGTCTGGCGTTCATCTCCTATCACGAGGGCACTTGGCCCGACGAGCTGATCCGGCAATTCCGGGTCGTGGCGGAGGTATTTGCCAACACCTTAGCGCGCAGACGGATCGAGGGCGGGCTGCAAGAGAGCCAGCAGCGCTTCAAAACCATGGCAGACACGTCGCCGGTCATGATCTGGATGTCAGGGACCGATAAGCTGCGCACTTTCTTTAACAGGCAGTGGTTAGACTACACAGGGCGGACCTTGGATCAGGAACTAGGGAACGGCTGGGCAACGAATGTGCACCCAGGCGACGTAGAGGAATGCCTCAGAACCTACGTTGCCAGTTTCGTAGCCCGCCGGTCCTTCAGTATGGAATTCCGTTTAAGGCGACCCAATGGAGCGTATGGCTGGGTTTTCGACACCGGCGTGCCGAGATTTACGCCGGCAGGGGAATTCGCTGGCTTTATCGGATCGTGCATGGACATTACAGACCGCAGATCCGCGGAGCAGAGCATTCTCGAACTGGGTGGCCGTTTGATCAGCGCGCAAGAGGACGAACGTGCCAGGATTGCCAGAGAATTGCACGACGACTTCAGCCAGCGGTTGGCGCTTCTCGCCATGCAACTCGGGCAAGTGAGCGATAGCCTTCCCAGATCGAACAAAGCGGCCGATAAAAAGCTTCAAATCATGTGGGATGGGATCAGCGAGCTTTCGGCAGACATTCACAGACTGTCGCACCAGCTGCATTCTTCCAAACTACACCACGTGGGCCTTATGGCTGCGGCCAGGAGCCTCTGCGAAGAAGTCGGACAACAACACCATATTCAAATCGAGTTTGTCCACCGGGACCTGCCGGAAGAGATTTCGCCGGATGTAGAACTGTGCTTTTTTCGCATCGTTCAAGAGGCTCTGAACAACGTTGTGAAGCACAGCGGCGCAAAGCAGGCACATGTTCAGTTCGTGGGGACAGCTTCCCACATTCGTTTGAGAATCGTCGACAGCGGCGTGGGTTTTGATCCCAGCGCCAATTCAGCGCGGGCAGGTCTAGGCCTGGCCAGCATGCGCGAGCGGTTGCGCCTGTTGGGTGGTAGCCTGGCGCTGCATTCCCGTCACATGGAAGGTACTGAAATTCTCGTCGAAGTGCCCCTGGCGCAGGTCAACAGCGCGGGGGCCGCTGCCCTGACAACGGTTGATAGAAAGGACCGGCAATGAAAAAAGCACGCATTTTACTGGCAGACGACCACGTTCTGGTTGCCGAGGGTATCAGAACCATGCTGGCGCCTCTTTATGATGTGGTCGGCACAGTAAGTGACGGCAGGTCTTTACTAGAGGCGGCCGAGACCTTGAAGCCCGATTTGATCCTGGTTGACATCGGCATGCCCCAACTCAATGGGCTCGACGCGACGAGGGTGCTCAAACGGCTCTTACCCAACGTCAAGGTGATCGTCCTCACCCAGAATGAGGATAGCCTCCTTGTTGCCGAAGCCTTCCGCGCAGGCGCAACGGGTTACCTGTTGAAGTACGCTGCTCCCAAGGAATTGCTGCAGGCCATTAACGAGGTCCTCAAGGGAGCATCGTACCTTTCACCACGAATCACAAGCGGAGCCGTCGCCGCCATGCTTCGAAGCTCCACCGATAAGCTGGAAGGGAATCGCGAACTCACCCCGCGCCAGCGCGAAGTGATCCAGCTCTTCGCCGAAGGCCGATCGATGAAGGAGATTGCGGATATCCTTGCCATCAGCCTGCGAACGGTGGCTGCTCACAAGTACCGCATTATGGACCTACTGGAAATCAAGACCAATGCGGAGCTATACCGGTACGCTCTGAAGCATAAAATCATCACCCTATAGGCCCTCCTAAAATACCGCACTCTATTGGTATTTCTACCAATATCCAAAACCCGATTTGCCTTGTATTTTCGATTGACGGGGCCATGGCTGGACAAAAGGTGATTGTGAACAGGAGCCGGCAAGGAATAAAGAAAGAGAAGTGGCCTACTCGAATACTGGTGGCCGACGATCACTGCGCTGTCCTTGAGTCGCTTGTACCCATTCTTGAATCGCAATTCACAGTCGTTGGAACCGCCTCTGATGGCAAGGCCGCGGTCGAGGCAGAGGAGAGGCTTCGTCCGGACGTTGTGGTCCTGGACATCTCGATGCCGGTAATGAGCGGAATCGATGCTGCCAGGCAGATGCGAAGAGGGGGTTCGAAAGCTTCCATCGTCTTCCTCACGGTGCATCAGGATACCGATATCCTGGCTGCGGCAACGCGCGCAGGCGGGCTGGGTTACGTGGTGAAGAATCGTTTGAAAACAGACTTGGTATTGGCCATCAGGGAAGCGCTGGAAGGCCGCGGTTTCGTTTCACCGTTTTCGGAGTGCTGAGCCTTTACACAGCACCATTGGCTTCAACGCCTCGTATCTCTTGCGGATGCAGGAGAGCTCCAGCCCCTTATGGCTATTTCTACGACTGTCCTCATAGCCATTTTTACCACTGCCTATAGTTAGTTTTGCCACTGCCTTTATAGCGCCCGATGTCCGAACATCATCGTGCGTCTGTCATCGCTGCACCATGTGCAGGTTGTACCGGATTTCGGGGCTAGATAGTGCCGGTGTTACAAAGCTCTTCAACTGCGAAAAGCATGCAATCAGTGATCTTGAGCAGATTGCGAGACTACCCAGATGTGAGAGGGACTTCATCATGACCCATAAAATCAGATTCATCGCTTTCCTGGAGCTGGGGCGGGCGGCGGTTGTAAGAGCTCTGGCTCGGATAGCGGCGCACACCCCCACCGACGAGGAGCGCCTCAAACTCAGCGGAAGGCTCATCCGAGCGCAAGAGGAGGAGCGCAGCCGCCTCGCGCGGGAACTGCATGACGACTTTAGCCAAAGGCTGACAGTTTTGGCGATTGATCTTGAAAGAACTGCAGCCCTTATTTCCAACTCTCCGGTCGAAGCCACCCGGCGCATCCACGAGCTTCGGAGTCGAGTAAGCGAAATTGGGGTTGATCTACATTCTTTGTCTCATCGCTTACATTCCTCTAGCCTCGAAATTCTGGGGTTGGTATTGGGAGTCGGTTCCTTTTGCGGAGAGTTTGCAGAACGGCAGCACATTCAAGTTGATTTCTCCCATAAGGATGTTCCTCGTAACATCCCTCCTGAAGTCGAGCTATGCATCTTTCGGATCGTCCAGGAGGGACTTCGCAACGTCAAGAGGCATAGCGCTGCCACCTGTGCCGAGGTGCGTCTCGAAGCGACAGCGAACGGTTTTTATCTATCGATCGCAGACGAAGGAGTGGGATTCGACATGACGAAGAGGTCAACCAGAACCGGCCTTGGTATTCGCAGCATGCAGGAACGGCTCCGGCTGCTTGGAGGGCGAGTGGAGATTCGTTCCCGGCCAGGGCAAGGGACCACCGTTGAGGTTTGGGTTCCCCTGAATCCGGCGACTGCGGGCAGTGACACGATCCAGCCGGGTACATTTGAGCTTCGCGAGGTGGCGATTTGAGCGATTTGAATACGATCGTCGAACAACCCCCGGTACACCGCGTGCCCGCCCGCGATTGTGTGGCTGATGGTTTGCGAGGGCAGCTGGATGCGATGCAGCCGCTTTATTTCGGCTGGATTTCCGCTTTCAATCGATAGAGCGGCCCTTGGTTTACTCGGACGAATCCGCTGCGCGGGCTATCGACGTCAGCAATAAGTCCGACCGCAACCGCGATGATCATCGGACCCAGCACTAACGTCAACCAGAAGCGGCGCTTTAGCGTCAGGCCTCGGGTGAACACGGCAATCAGAGCTACGATGGCAATCAGCATCCAGACTCTCAAGGGGATGCGGTTCTCCAATGCAGCCAGGCGCTCGCTGTCGAGATCGATCACCTCATTCAGGCTATTCATGAAGGCTACGGCTACAGAAGTCTGGTCGCTCCGCGACACGGCAACCATGTTCTTCCACAGCTCTTGTTGAAGCTGGCTGCTACTTCTCTCAGCCTGTTCGATTTGGGCAGGATCAACTCCCGCCGTAAAGAAGTCGATTCGCGCATCGACGTAGCCACGCAGAACCTGCTCGAAATTTCGCTGGTAAGGCGGCCCCAGGGTTGCGGCGCGGAGGTAAGTCGTTCCGATCGCGTCGGCCTCTCTTACGACTAGCTCACGCCGTTGATCGTATCGGGACACCGCCATTGTCAGGGTGAAGCTCACTAGCAGACTCAACAGGATGAGTAGGCTACTGCCAGTGGCATTTAGTTGTTCCTTCCGGTTTTGATCTTCCTCAATGCGCCATTTGGTGCCAATGCGGTATCCCAACTCACCAACAAACGCCATAAGAACGAAAAGCGAAGTCGCCACGAGCCAGTGATGATTCAGGAGATTTTCGAACATAGCCAGATCCCTCGCAAGATTGATCCGAAACTTAGTGCTTGGCTAGCAAGCCTAACAGGAGACGCGCCCGAGCAAAAAAGCGGGACACAGAAGTTGGACCCGAAGGCAACGGACAGAAGGCACCCAGGTGCAGAATTCGCGAGCAAGGCCCGCGGAATCTCGGCCTGTTCACTCGTCGTAAGGGGCAGTTCGATTTTGTCTGTGCGCTGACGAAGCCAGTGAACGAGCCTGTGTTCATTTTTCCGGGAACCTCTCGTAGTTCTGCTAGTTGCCGCGGCCATCGCCCTCTCATAGGATTCTCTCGTTGGCAGGTTGCAAACCGATCAGCGCGACACAGCTTTAAGCAGTGAGCCGGGCTTTGTGAAAGCTACTACCGACAGCTTGGTGGACGCTTGCTTTCGGTGGGTAAAGATGGCAACCGGATCCAGACGGTGCGTACCACGCCAGCGAGTAAGAGTACTGTGCCAGTGAAGTGCCGTGAAGTGAGGCGAGTCAATTGCCCAAACGCAACGCCAAGGGTAAGCAGCACTCAAGTGTTTTGAACGCCCACATTTGTCCCGCTGGTAAGGTCCAGTTTCTGAATGGTGGGGCTTAGTAATCGCTCGTAGGACGATATCGATCGTGCCGTCAATTAATGAATCGAATTGAGGAGAGAGAAGAACATGTATTTCACCGATGACTCATTGCTACCCGAAAATCAAGCCCCACTGATGATCACCGCCGCGCCCTATGGGCCGATCTGGATGCCAGTGGATTGCACACCTGAACAGAAACTCCCAGTCACCTGGGACGAACAGGTCCAAGCCGCGGTGGACTGTTACAACGCCGGCGCAACGTTGTTGCACATCCATGTGCGCGATCCCGAGACCGGCCACATCTCGAAAAACTTCAAACAGTACAACGATCAGATCGGGCGTCTGCGCCAGGCCGTGCCGAAGATGATCCTGCAGCTCGGCGGGTCGATCTCCTTTGCCCCCGAGCCAGGCGAGGAAGCGCACTTTCAGAGCTACGACTCGCGTCATAAACTGGCCGAAATCGATCCCAAGCCGGATCAAGTCACGGTTGCCTGTGGTACCAGCCTCTATGACCTGACGGCACTGCACCCGATAGAAGAATTTGCCGGAACGCGTCTCACGAATCCGGCGATGCTCCATGCGATGGCCAATCTGGTGGCCGACTCGGCGCCGGACTTCTATCTCGAAAACATCAAGCGCATGGTTCAGCACGGCATCCAGCCGTACTTCGCGCTCGGCCACGTCCACAGCCTTGAGCTCGTGGAGCGCTTAATCCGCAAGGGTTATTACATGGGGCCGGTGAACGGCTTCTTCAGCATCGGTGGCGGCGGCGTATGCGGCTCAAACCCGTTCGACTTGATGGAACTGATCCGTCGCACACCGCACGGCTCGTTCTTTACCTACCAGACTACGTTCCGTTTTTCCCACCCGGTCGCGGCTATCTGCATCGCGCTCGGGCAACACACCCGCGCCGGCATCGAGGACAACCTTTGGAACACTACGAAGGGCGTGCGCATGTCGACCATCGAAATGATCGAGCGCCATGTTCGCATGGCGAAGGAGTTGGGACGGCCCATTGCTACACCCGAACAGGCCCGCCAGATGCTAAAGATCGGGGTCACTTATCAATCTACGGCGGAAACCCTCGCTAACCTCGGCCTGCCGCCCAACCGCAAACCCGGCAATATGGGGTTCATGGTGCATGAAACGGACGGAAGGTTCTATCCGGCGGCGCAAGGCGGGTGCGGACATATTCACGCGGGGGAATGGGAGGACAAGCTGACCGTTCCGACGCCCACCCTGGTTGCCCAAGACTAAGAAGGGTATCCGCAGCCCAAGACTTGGCGGGAGTCCCTCCATTGTCTGTGGAGGGACTCTGCCTTCGACCACTGGCACGCACTCGTCGTGTGCCTTCCAGATTTTGCAGGCGGCAAAAATGGCGGACTTTGTCGAAGCAGCGCGGCTCGACCAGATTCAACCAGGAACCGGATCACGGTTCCTCATCGCAGACAAGGAGATCGCCATATTCAATTTGGACGGAAAAATCTGCGCCATCTCTGATACCTGTCCTCACGCCGGCGGCTCTCTCGGAATGGGAAAGCTCGACGGCAAGATCGTAATCTGCCCGGTGCATGGGATGAAGTTCGACGTCACCAACGGGTGCTTTGCGGGCACTCCGCACTTTGGAGTTGCCTCTTTTCCAGCGAAAGTCGTGGACGGAGAGATCTTGGTCGCGGTGCCTTCGAAGGAGAGAACAGGCTGAGTCATGAGGGGCGCAGCGAATTGATTGCTCCTCCTCTAAGGCGGCGGAGGTCTTTGCTGGGTACCGTCGTGATGAAAGGGGGAGTCGTGCAGTGGTCTAGCTACGTCGCTTACTTCTTCGGGGGCGTTTTTCTCGTGAACTCCATTCCGCACTTGACGAGCGGAGTATCCGGGAATCGGCTCCCGACACCTTTCGCCTCCCCGCTCGGCAAGGGACAGTCTTCGCCAACGGTCAACGTGCTTTATGGTTCCGTGAATCTCGCGGTAGGGTATTTGCTTGTGTGCCAGGTCGGAGATTTCCACGTCCGTCGCATTTCCGACGTGCTCGCTTTGGGAATCGGCGGTCTGCTGATGGCGGTCATGTTGTCCCAATTATTTGTGTACCTACAACGGTCGATGGGTGGTCGTGACGGGTTGGTCGCCGCTCAGGCCACCTTAGGTGGAGTAGCGGCCAAAGACTCTGGTTCGGCGTGATCGTGATTTGTACTGTCCATCGGATGAAGTTCGATTCAGGGGCTTAATCATAACGGAAGAAGCGAAGGTGCTTCTCGATGGGCCGAAGGATCCAGCGCTGTGCCTTCCAGAGCCCGGCAAGCTGGAAGCTGGCTGTTCATTTTGAACTCGCTGTGGAGGAGGAACATGATTTCGCGGCTCTGCTCTCTCATGCACGTCTGTTTTACGGCAGCAAGTATTCTTCTATCCATCTTTGGGACTCCTGCAGCGGCGCAAGACTGGACCACGATCAATAAGGACTATTCCAGCCAGCGGTACGTCGACCTGGACCAGATTACGCCGAAGAATGTCGCCGGTCTGAAGGAATCCTGCGAATTTCAGCTCAATGAACCGTCCTGGTTTAGTAGCGGCTTGCTCATGGTGGACCGCACCCTCTACGTCAATACTCTGCGCGCCACGTACGCTATCGACGCCACTACGTGCGCACTCCGCTGGCGCACTGTTCTGAAGTTCAGTGTGCCGGCAAACATCAACAATCGTGGTCCTGCCTACATGGACGGAACGATTTTTCGCGGCACGGTTGACGGCCGCGTGGTCGCTCTCGACGCTAAGACAGGCAACATCCTTTGGGACCAGCAATACGCCGACCCGAAGAAAGGCGAGTCATTTGTTGCGGCTCCGATAGCGTGGAAGGGCAAGGTGTTTATCGGCATTGCCATCAGCGATCTGGGAATCCAGGGACGTATGCTGGCCCTCGACGCCAAGACGGGCAAGGAGATTTGGCACTTTTATACTGTTCCGCCGGGCAACCAAGACGCGGTGCAAACTTGGGGCGGCGAGATGAAGCGCGGGGTAGGAGGGGGCGGGTTCTGGACATCCTTTTCCCTTGATCCTGCGACCAACGAACTATTTATTCCAGTCGCCAACCCGGCACCGGATTTCATGGTCGAGATACGGCCGGGCGAAAACCTCTATACAGACTCAGTAGTCTCACTGAATGCTGATACGGGCAAGCTGAACTGGTATCACCAGGTGACGCCCAAAGATGACCATGACTGGGATACGAGCTCGCCGCCAACCCTTTATCGCTCGCACCGCGGCAAAGATATGCTTGCCGTCGCCGATAAGACCGGCTTCGTGACAGGGATCAATCGGACAACGAAGGCAGTTGTCTTCCACACGCCTGCGACGACCATTCTCAACAACGGGCCGTTACCGGAGACCCCCACACTCACGTGCCCTGGCTTAGGTGGGGGTTCGCAATTTTATGGTTCGGCGTATCAACCCGAAATTGGCGCCCTCTATGTCGGCATGGTCGACTGGTGCTCCTATTACGCTCGACCGAAGCCAGCTCCCGCTGCCAAGCCAGGAGAGAGTGCGGCGGAAAAAGGAGTCGGTGATTACGACTACGGCGGTGCTGTATTCGTGGGCTTCGATAAACAGCCAAAGGGCCAGATCACGGCCTTAGACGGGGAATCCGGGCGCATCCTTTGGAAATACCAAACTGACGGGCAGATGTTGGCAGGCCTGGTGCCTACCAAGAGCGGCCTTCTTTTTGCTGGCGATGTCCGTGGCGAACTCTTTGCTTTCGATGCAAAAAGCGGATCCGTGCTAAACCGTATCGATGTCAACGGAGCGCTCAACGGCGGATTGATCAGCTATGCCGTGGACGGGACACAATATGTCGCCGCCGCAGTCGGTGGAGTCACGTTGAACCCCGCCGGCGTGGGCGGAGCACTGAAGGTATCGGTCTATGGTTTGAACGCGGGCGACACTCCAAAGATAGTGGCGGCAGATCGCCTCCCGCCGCAGTCTACGGGAACTGCGGCGAATAAGGAGAGGTACTTTTTGATGTGTGGTGGCTGTCACGGGGATCGGGGGCAGGGTCGCTTGTATCCGTCCCTGGTGAATCATCCGGAGCTGGCCGACCCCGATGCGCTTGGCCAATTCCTCGCCACCGTCCCACGTCCCATGCCGCGCCTATATCCCGGCCCCCTCGACAGGGATGACCTTCGCATGATCGCCGGCTATATGAGAGTCATCACCGGCGGATCAACACCGCAATGGGACAAAATCTACTCTGTCCTCTCGAGTCCAAGATGTTTGAATTGCCACACGATGACCGATTTCCCGCGCCAGACAGATGCGCGCTATGCGCACATTTACGGCGTCACTCGAGGTGCCGATAACAAGGGGTCGTTTCCCGGGCGTTGTACGACATGCCACGAAAGCATCAATAACCCGGTCACGGGTATTCCAGGCGCCCCCGATTGGCATGCGGCGCCTCTGAGCATGGCTTGGGAGTCGGCGCCAAGGGTTGTCCTAAGCAGTTCTGCACTCTGTGCCACATTCAAGGACAAAGCGAAGAACGGGAATCGAGATCTGGCTGGCCTGGAGCATCACGTCGCCACAGATCCGTTCGTTTTATGGGCATGGAGTCCTGGTAGCCGCCCCAATGGCAACGGACGTCTGACGCCCCCCATAACCCATGAGGAGCTGGTCGAAACCATGAAGGACTGGGAGGCCGATGGCGCGTCATGCCCGACCCAACAGTAGTTGTTGAGCGAAAAAAAGGAGGAAATATATGGCAACCGAAACTGTAGCAACTAAAGCATCGTCGACGGCGCAACCCGCAGACCCTTGGGGTTCGTCTTTGGACAAACTCAGAGAATGGGATCCCAAAGGAGCGGCACTGCTGTTGCAGGTTGGAACGAACCCGTGGACCAGCGGCGTTCTGCCGCGCAAGGAGGTGGAGCTGATCTACCTCGCGCTGAATTGCTCCTGCACGAACCTGGATGAAGAAGGCACGCGCCGCCAGATCCGCGCCGCCCTCGACGCAGGCGCGACGCGCGATGAGATCCTCCTGGTTCTCAAGTGTGGCGTAGGGCTGGCGGTCCATTCATGCAGCTTGGGCGCCCCCATCCTGCTTGAGGAAATGAAGGCGGCAGGCGTGAAGCCGGCGGGAGGTCCCAAGCAAGAGACTCCAGCTTGTGACGCTATGCGCGCAATGGGCCAATGGAACACGGCGTGGGATCCGTTCTATGAGCTTTCTCCCACCTGGACCGATGAATTCTTCGCCTTTGGAGCGAGCGTATATAAGAGCGGTCTTTTCACACCGAGGTTCATGGAGCTGATCAGCATCGCCTTTGATGCCTCGATCACGCACATGTATGCACCCGGCACTCGCCGGCACATCCAGGGAGCGCTCAAGGCTGGTGCAACTCCCGAAGAGATCATGGCCGTGCTGCAGATTTGCGTTTCGATGGGCGTTCAAGCCTGCGCCAAGGGGGTGCCGATCCTTGCCGAAGAATTGGAACGCCGTTCAGCGAACCAGAAAGCGAGCGCTTGATCTATTACGAAGGTATATCGTATCCAGCGCCCCGGTCTTGGTGAAAGGCAGCGGCATCGCCTCTCCTCGGACAGGGAAAGTTGAGCCTTGGGCCGTCATTTGTGAGCCGGCTTGCGTTCTAAATGCGAACCAAGGTATGCCGAGAAAGCGAGGGATTCAGGACCAGCGTCGCTGGAAAGACGATGAACCGAAGGAGGAGCCGCATGGAACATGTAGCCGACGACGTCGTCCGTGAATTGGATACAGCGACAAAGCTTGCGGTGGATCGGACGCGTCTCGCCTATGAACGAACTCTAATGGCATGGGTCAGAACGGCAACTTCGCTCATTACATTTGGATTCAGTATCGGAAAATTCTTTCAAATCGAGCAGGCCGAGGGTATTGCAACAAGAGGCCGGCTGCTCGGGCCACACAACCTTGCGCTGTTGATGATCGGCATTGGGCTGGTGGCCTTGCTGATTGCGACCTTAGAACACCGCCGGGATTTAAACGCATTGAAGGCTGAATATCCACACATCCCTCGCTCGTTGGCCAGAGTACTAGCGGCGCTGGTTTCGATCCTGGGTATCCTGGCGTTCATTTCTGCGCTTCTCCGGCAATAGGAGAAAGTGACGCGCGGGCCGGATGGGCGGTCAATGAACAAATTAAGGAACTACCCGAAGAGGAGACGGAAAATGCAAGCAATCACAGTGGAACCAAAGAAGGCAGGTAGCGCACTCCTCGAAGAGGTGGCGGAGCCGGACGAGCAGGAGGGCTCTGTGCTTGTGCAGGGGATCGCCGTCGGCGTTTGTGGCACAGATGTCGAAATCGCGGATGGGAACTACGGATGGGCGCCTCCTGGCGGTACTCGCCTTGTGCTCGGGCACGAATCACTTGGCCGCGTCCTGGATCCCGGCCCGAGAGGAGGACTGAAGGAGGGTGATCTCGTTGTCGGAATCGTTCGTCGTCCCGATCCGGCGCCGTGCCCGAACTGCGCCGTTGGAGAGTGGGACATGTGCCGCAACGGCCAATACACGGAACGTGGTATCAAACAAATTCACGGATTCATGTCGGAGCGGTGGCGGATCGAGCCAGAGTACGCTGTCAAGGTGGACCGCTCGCTCGGTGTGCTCGGGGTGCTGATCGAGCCGACAACCGTTGTCGCTAAGGCGTGGGAGCAAATCACAGCCATCGGTCAGCGCGCGTTCTGGGAACCGCGGACTGTGTTGGTGACTGGCGCGGGCCCGATCGGCCTGCTCGCCGCGCTGCTGGGCAAACAAAAGGGGTTGGATGTCCACGTCCTCGACCGCGCGGATTCCGGACCCAAGCCGGATCTCGTGCGCGCTCTCGGTGCGACGTACCATTCGGGCGCCGTCGCCAATATTGGCTTCGAGCCGGACATCATCGTCGAATGCACCGGCGTGGGGCCGGTCATCGCCGAGTCGATTCATGTCATTGCGGCTGGCGGCGTTATCTGTCTGACCGGCGTTGGCCACGGTGGCAGCGCGTCGGGGTTCGCCACAGCGGACTCGGCGTCTGCCGCAGTACTCAAAAACAACGTGGTCGTAGGAAGCGTCAACGCCAATAAACGACACTGGTACAAGGCCGGTGAAGCCCTTGCCCGGGCTGATCGTGCGTGGTTGGCAAAACTGGTGACCCGGCGCGAGCAACCCGCTAACTTCAAGAATGCGTTGCAACGAAAACCCGACGACATCAAAGTGATCCTCCAGTTCGCCGAGGCATGATTAGCACTGCCAGCCAGCCAGATCTGGCCTATGTAGGCCAGAAGTGGTCAGGCTCGGAGATAGTCCCAAATGACTGAAATTGCCGGAAAAACCATCTATATCACCGGGGCGGGCAGCGGCATGGGCCTGCTCGCAGGCAAGATGCTGGCCGGCCTCGGCGCCCACATTGTGACTCTTGATCGCACCCCGAACGACGCCGCGCTGCACGAGATCGAGTCGGCGCGGCGCTCGCCGGAGCAGCGTGTGGCGCGTTACAAGGTCGACGTAGCCGATCGCGAAATGGTGATCGGCACCGTCGGAACGGCAATCGCTGAAGCTGGTGCACCGGACGTTCTCATTAACATGGCCGGTATCGGCGGCGCGGCGCACCTCGTTGACATGAAGTTCGAAACTTTCGACCGAATGATTAAGATCAACCTCTACGGCACCCGGAATATTGTCGAAGCGGTGCTGCCCGCCATGCTTGCGCGCGGCAATGGCAAAATCGTTCTGGTTGGCTCGATGGGTGGGATCATCCCAGTCTACGGTTACACCGCCTACGGCAGCTCCAAGTTTGCCGTCGTGGGGCTCGCACAGTGCCTGCGTTACGAACTGAAACCGCGCGGCATCAGCGTCGCCTGTTTTTGTCCCGGCGAAGTGGAGACTCCCGGTCTTGCGGCGGAGCGCAAAACCCTGCATCCGGCCAGCGCCGCGCTAAAGAAGATCGGCGGAACTATGCCGCCCGAGGCTGCGGTACGCGGCCTGGTGAAAGGCATCGAACACGACGAAGCCATGATTATCCCTGGCTGGAAGGTTAAGTTCACGTACTGGATGCACCGTATCACACCAGATCAGGTGTGGAACGCCGTTACCGACGCTATCGTCGCGAGGGCGATGCGCGACAGCACATAGTCGCTGGCAAAGGCCGTGTAGGCATGACTGCAAGCGGCTTCCGAACGAGCGGCCGCGCATCAACACGCCCAGCTTCGCAGACTGCTCGAGAGTCACGATGTGTCTGGAGGTGGTACCTGTCTGTGCGGCGCACCCGCCCGATCATGCTGCCGCTCGGCTGCGAGACCGGCAAGCAGACCTCTATTATCTAGTGGTGAGCAGTTGCCTGGAACCCTTTTCCATGGCCGAAGGTGGGTATGAGCTCTATACAGAGTCGACTAGCGTGGAACAGGGCAAGCTCGAACTCTTGGGTCCACACAGTGGTCCTGGCTTGCCTCGTGGCTTTCCTATCCTACCTCGCTGCCGAGCTAGGAGGGGCTTTGGTCCTACGGCCTCAAATGGTCTGGCCGCTTTGGCCGGGCTGCGCGCTTCTGGTTGCGGTGTTGCTGTTGTTGCCGCGGGGGATCTGGCCAATACTGATCGCATCAGGGTTGGCAGGATTTGTTCTCTATGACCTGCAGACGGGCTTGACGCCTCGTTCTATCGTGTTACTTATAACGGCCGATACAGTCGAAATTCTCATCGCTTCTCTCGGAGCTAGCTACTTCTGCGCCGGTCTGCCTCGTCTGAGTAGCGTAGCGTCGTTGGCCAGGTATTCATTTCTTGCAGTCATCCTCGCCCCGATGGCGGGAGCATTTATCTCCACGTCCGCTTCCGGCGCCAACTACTGGATTCGTTGGCGGATTGGTTTCTTTACCGAGGCACTAGCCCTTCTCACCCTAACTCCAGCCCTTTTGGTCTGGGTGAGGACGAGACAGGCATGGGCACGGGAGTCACGTGCTTTCTATTTTGAGGCAGCCACGCTGGTCGCCGGGTTGACTCTTCTGGGGTATGTCGCCTTCGTAGCTCCTGTGCGCAGCAGCGCGGCGGTACTGCTTTATTCACTTCTGCCATTTCTGCTATGGTCCGCTTTGCGTTTTGGAGTGATGGGCGTCGGCACGTCGATGATGGTAGTTGCCTTTCTGTCAATTTGGGGTGCAGTCCATGGACGCGGCCCCTTCACCGGAGCAGAGCCACTCCACAATGTGATGTCGCTACAGCTGTTCCTGTTTTTCGCTGTAGCGCCTTTCATGGTTCTCGCAGTTCTCGTAGAAGAGCGTAAGCGGACTGCGCACGCCTTGCGCGAAAGCGAGGAACGCTTCCGATTGATGGCGGATACCGCGCCTGCACTGATATGGATGTCAGGTTCCGACAAGCTCTGCACCTACTTTAATAAGCCTTGGCTGGACTTCACCGGGCGATCGATGGACTCCGAGCTTGGAAACGGCTGGGCAGAGGGAGTTCACGCCGAAGATTTGCGGAGATGCTTGGACACCTATACACAGGCGTTTGATCGCCGGGAGGAGTTCAGAATGGAGTACCGGCTTCGGCGGCATGACAGAGAATATCGGTGGCTTCTCGACATTGGAGTGCCGAGGTTTGACCAGGAACGTTCTTTTGTCGGTTACATCGGAACCTGCGTTGATATCACCGACCGTAAGCTGGCGGAAACGGCCCTCGCAAATGTGAGCCGCAGGATGATTGAGGCGCAGGAGCAGGAGCGCACACGGATCGCCAGAGAACTTCATGACGACATTGGTCAACGTCTCGCACTTTTCGCTACCAACCTACCACAACTTGATCAAGGCCCCGCAGATTTGCCTGGAGTTCGCAGCCATGTAGCAGAATTGAAGAATCAGATTTTCGAGATAGCAACCGATATCCAAACCTTATCGCATAGATTGCACTCGTCGAAACTGGAATATCTGGGCCTTGCCACTGCCATGAGAAGCTTCTGCAGAGAATTCGGGGAGCAGCAGAAAGTGGAGATCGACTTCGAAACACACGATTTACCCAGCACCTTGTCGCCCGAAATTTCTCTTTGCTTCTTCCGGGTACTGCAAGAAGCTCTTCACAATTCAGTGAAATATAGTGGAGTACGGCACTTCGAGGTGCGTTCGTGGGGAACGCCGAATGAGGTTCATCTCACGGTTAGCGACTTCGGATCCGGTTTTGACATCGAGGCCGCAAAAGCAGGCCGGGGACTTGGGCTAATCAGCATGGATGAGCGCCTGAAGATCCTGAGCGGCACGCTCTCGATTGAATCCCAACTCAAGCGTGGTACAACGATCCACGCTTTCGTGCCTCTCAGTCCGGGCAGCAATTTTGGCGCGTAGCCCTGGGGTGTAGGTTAGGCCGCTATGTGGGGACGCCCGAGGTCAATGCGGTGACAGGATACCTATTGCAGCGAATTCAGCCGTTCGCCGCGGGGTCGCTGCGGTCTTCCGCCCGGAGCGCGGCTTTTCGGGCACAAAATCCTAATGCCACGAGATCCGTCATGAGATTCGCCGGAATGGCAGGAAGTTGGCTTCATAGCTTTTTTGGTCCCGTCTTGCCAAAATAAATATCGACCGATCCATCTGCATTCATCTTTAATTCGGACTTGTCGTAGGAATCCAGACCGGCCTGATTCAGCGAATTGGAAATGAAAGATTTGGTCTTCTGGCTGTATGCGAGGGCCTCATCGATAAGGTGGTACTGGGAAGAGTCACCTTGCTGTAATCCAGTCGAGCGAATAAACGTCTTGTGTTCCTGAGTCGCGGAGCATGAGCGGGGCGTCTTCGGGATCAAGTCCGAGCCAAAAACGCCAAAAGCCCGTGGCTAAAAAACCTCTCAAATCGGCAACCTGCTCGAGCTTGCGGTCGCTGATCCGAATTCTAAGCACCGCGGGTTTCTCCGCGTAATGCAGGAAGTAGACGTACTGCGAATCTCGCGACCAGTTGGGGAAGTCGATTTGAGTCTGAATCAGATCTGACCACTTACCGGTTTGGAAATCGAACAGCACCATCTTGCGCGCGTCCTTGGTCATGGCAACGATATGCCGTCCATCGGGCGACCAGCGGGGTGAGGTATACCCGACCGATCCGGGAATGGAAGATACGCGATGGCTTTGGAACTCTAGCACCCGCAGCACCGGAGGAGCATTGGGCGCGACCTCCTCGAACAGTATCCGGCCACCGTCTGGAGACCAGTTTGGTTCTCTGCGAGCAACAGAATCCCCAGGCACCAGCGGTTGCGGCGTCCCTCCGTCAGCCGGGACTGTATATATTTCATCGACGGTTCCTTTTCGGTAGCCCCAGAATGCGATTTGCTTTCCGTCTGGCGACCAGCGTGGATTCAGAGGATAGATCGGCGGATCAGTAAGTTGCAGCCGTTCGCTACCGTCGACCCGGCTACGCCAAAGACTCCCCACGGGATAAGTAACGTAGGCGATCCATTTTCCATCTTTAGAGAAAGCAGTGGTTTCTGCTGAAATGCCGGAGAGAAAAGGCAGGAATTCGGCTAGATGCTGGTTGTAGCGAGAAAGCGTCCCGCGCAGTGTGGAGCCAACTACAAAAAGCTTCCTGCCGTCTTTGCTTGGAAGAGGAGAGGACAACGGGATGGGGCTCGAAGTAAGCAGCACCGGCTTACCGTCTGCCCTCCCGAAAAGGCTGGTCTTGTCCGGGAGCGCCCATATCTGACCATTCGCCTCAAAGACAAAAAACTTCCCGTCCGCGGTCCAGTTTCCGTTTCCATCGGTGGATGGTTGGCGCCAGTCCGGAAGCAGGCGATGAAGATGTTTCCCCTGCACAGTGATCTCCCAGAGGGAACGATTCGCAATGGTGAGCGCGTTCCAGGTGAACCGAATCCGTCTCCCATCTGGGGAGAATTTGGGGGCGGTGATGAATCCTCCGAGCGAAGCCAGCTTCCGTGCTCCGCTGCCGTCGCCGTCGGAAAGAAACAGGTCGCCGCGATTGCAATAGACCAGCATGGCGCCGTCGGGAGACCAGGCTGCATCGGTGACCAGCACACTGCCGATCCGGCGCGGTGGGCCAGTGAGCGTCGGCAGCCGCCACAGACTGCCTGGAGCGAGCACCTCCAGACCTTGGCGTTCGATGGCTAACAATTCGTTGCCGTCGGGTGATATTCCAACAGGGAGGGTGTATTCGGTGGGAGCCGGCATCCGGACCGGGTCGCCGCCCGTGACCGGCATCTGCGCGATTGCGGGTGCAGTCTGATATTCCATGCCCAAATAGAGCCTCGACCCGTCCGTGCCGGCCAGGGACTTTAACTCGCCATCGTGGGTGAGTTGGGTATAGTTCGAAACCTCTGGAACAGGCGGGGTGCTCGCCCGGTAGTAAGCCATAATCGCGGCGGCAATAGCCAGCAGCCCTAGAAGAGGCACCAGCCAACGCCTCCGCGAAGCCGCCTCTCTAGGGACAGCCTGGTCCCATGTGCGCTGACCCGAAGAAGTCTTGGATGGCTGCTTTTCTTGAGCAAAGGGAGAGGGACGATCAACCACTACCGCCGGGTCGCGTTGCACTCGCTCCAGGTCTGCGCGGATTTCCGAGGCGTGCTGGTAGCGAAGCTCCCGGTCCTTTTCCAGGCAACGATCAATGATGCGCGCTAATCCATCCGGAACGTCGGGATTCAGTTGCGCGGGGGTGATCTGGACTTGCTGAACGATGGCAATCAGAAGCTCTCCGGTCGTGTCTCCCGGGAAGGGCGAGCGCCCGGTACACATCTCGTAGAGCAGGATGCCGAAAGAGAAGAGATCGCTACGCGCGTCCACCGGCTTGCCCAACGCCTGCTCCGGCGACATGTACGCCGCCGTCCCCAGCGCGGCTCCCAGCCCGTCGGTAAGCTGCTGTTGCTCGCGAAAGGATTCCGCCCCAGCTCCGGCAAGTTCCTTGACGGGTATCATCTTTGCCAGACCGAAGTCCAAAACCTTAGCGTTGCCCCGTTTGGTCACGAAGACGTTCGCCGGCTTGATGTCGCGGTGGATAATACCCTTCTCGTGTGCCGCTTCGAGTGCGTCCGCTACCTCGATGGCGATTTCGATCACCCGCTCGATGGAAAGCGAGTTTTCCTGGATCAAGTGCTTCAGCGTTTCACCGTCCATGAGCTCCATGGCGATGAACGTACGGCCGCCTTCCTCGGCGATCTCATAAATCGTGCAGATATTAGGATGGTTCAGCGCGGAAGCAGCACGCGCCTCGCGCCGGAAGCGCTCCAGCGCAGCGCTATCGTTGGCGAAGTTATCGGGGAGGAACTTGAGTGCTACCGGCCGGTGAAGGAGCGTGTCTTCTGCCTTGTACACCACGCCCATGCCGCCGCCGCCGATCTTCTCTAATCCGCGGTAATGGGAGATGCTTGTATCGGTCATCATCAGCCTTCCGCAAGCGACCGGGGCCGGCCTCCACAATCATAGCGCCTGGATCATAACAGCCATGGATTCTGGTAGCTAGCACCGGCCGGCTCACCGGAAAGCCCCTAAAGTGTTGGTTTGACGATGGGGGCGCGGGCGCTAATCGTCGTGCCCTGCCCCGGGCTGGACAAGATTTGGAATTCGCCGCGAATCAGATGGATTCGCTCACGCATGCTGATCAGCCCCAGTCCCGCAGCGAGCCTCGCGGCCTCAACATCGAAGCCGACACCGTCGTCGCGTATTTCCAGGCTGAGATCTTGGTCGGAACAAGTCAGTCGAACCGTGATGCTCTTGGCGCCGCTGTGCTTCACGATATTATGCAATCCTTCCTGCAACACCCTGAGGAAGGCCAGCGCGATCATGCCGTCCAATTTCTCCTCAAGATAATCGCAGGAACAATGGATCGGGACACGTAGCTGCTCCGAGCATTCGCGGCAATGGCCCTTGACTGCGACAGCCAGGCCGAGCAACTCCAGCTCCGAGGAGTGCAGGTTGTGCGAAAGACGGCTCACCTTGTTGATGATCTTTTCCAGCTTGCCGGACAGATCTTTGAGGCTGGCGTGCGCCATCTCAGGATGGCCGGAGACCGGCTGGCCTGCCCGGAGCATCTGAATCTTTAATACCGCCAGCGACTGCCCAATATCGTCGTGAAGCTCTCTCGCAATGGTGGTCCGGTCCGCCTCTTGCGCATTCATCATTCTGCGGCTCAGCTCATCGCGCGCCATTTCGGCGTCGCGCAGGTCCTGCTCGGCCCGCTTAAGAAAGCTGATATCTTTGGCGACCGCAGTCAAGCTCCGAGGGTTGTTTGTAACATCGTCCCGCACCAACGAAAAGACCATGTTCACCCAGACTGGTGGTCCAGCTGCTCTGACACTCATCTTGGTCGAGTAGCGCTGTATCTCACCAGCGCTCAGCCGGCCTAGGCCGACCTTGCACTCGGGCCATGATTCCTCTGGTAGAAAAAACTCGTTAAGGCTTTTCTTCAGCAGCTTGCTCTCTGGCTGCCCAATAATTTCACAGATCTCCGTGTTTGCGCTCAGCAGCCTGCCATCCAGGGTCAGTTGGGCGATACCAATGGCAAGACGTTCAAAAGCCTGGCCCCAGGCGCGCTCTTGAACGTAGACATTTCGGTCTTCGTGAGAATCCTGCTCGAGCATTCTTAAATTCCTTGCAGATCAACACTAACTGAGTCGAAGCGCTCCTTAGGAGTGATCTCGCAGCAGTATATCTCGCGAAATCAGATTCTGGGATGAGAGATTCACAAGGCGTTTCTTGCGCCAGGTCCAGCAGTTTTGCTAGTGTTCCGCCGCTTCCTCGAAGACTACCCTTTTAGAAACTCTTCACGGAGAATTCACTGCAAAAACACCGATCCACTAAACAAAGAAAGACGGGTTAGAGTGAAAAGGCTCCTGTGTGTCGATGATAGCCCGGAAATGCTCGAGGTCCTGGTGGAGCTCCTCCAGTGGGAGTTCCTGGTCGTTGGAACGCTCTCTTCCGGTTCTTTGGCGCTTGACCAGGCCGCGAACTTCAAGCCAGACATCATTCTCCTGGATGTCGATCTGGGTGATATCAGCGGGTTCCGTGTCGCGGAGCATCTAAGAAGCTCAGGTTGCCCTGCGAGAATCGTCTTTCTCTCGGTTCACGAGAGCATAGACTTCATTCGAGCCGCTCAGGATCTGGGAGCGGCCGGCTATGTCTGCAAATCGCAAATCACTCGTGATCTCTTGAAGACGCTTCACGCCGCCTCCTAACTGCGACACAGCCTCGGTCGGTTGCCCCATGGTTAATGCGGTGACGGTTAATGCAGTTCCAGGCTGCCTATTGCAGCGAATTCAGCCGTTCGTCTCCCGGGTTCGCTGTGGCTTTCCGCCTGGAGCGCGGCTTTTCGGGCACAAAATCCTAATGCCAACCAGATCGTCTTGAGATTCCTTGGAACGGATTCTGCTACCCATACAACGCCACTCCATATAGATCCATTTCTCGCGCAAAAGGTTCAGTCACCACCAACTATTTGTAGTCATCTAAGTCGCACGTGACTAAGGAGTTTTGGACAACAAAGTAAAACCGTACTAATGTCGAAGTATGATAGGTAATGTAAGCACCGCGATAAGACGTTTCGCCCTTCCTACTCTCGCGGAGATAGAACACCGGCGTGCCGAGTTACTCGGCTATCTGTCTGATCACCCGCACGCAGCAGATCCTCCAACCTCCGCCGAGCCGCCCTCGTTCCCGGAGAACAACTCGCCTCCCATGCCTCAGGAGCTCTCCACCCTACCCCCGCCCCGCCCACCCGCGGAGCTCAGGCTTGGAGAAGCGGCCCTCTACGGTCTCGCCGGCTCAGCCGTCCGCACCATGGCCCCGTACACTGAGGCGCATACCGCGGCTATTCTCCTCCAGCTTCTCGCCGCCTTTGGCAACGTAGTCGGCCCTGGCCCCCACTGCATGGTCGGCGCCACCCGCCATGCCCTCCACCACCGTCTGGTTCGCCATGGATCCCGCATGCGTGGAGCCGACGGAAGAAGAGGCCGCGGAACCCCAAGAATTCTGGGAGGAGCCGACTTAGCACGCTTACCACGCTTACCACGCACCTTTTTGTCATTTCCCGAACCCGGATTTCCTGCCACGCAGCGCCGGAGAGAACCGCGTATGCGCCTTTCCGCAAAGAAAGGCGCATGAAGTTTGCCAAAGCCATCAAGTTCCACAGGAAAACCCGGGGACCTGATTTCTTGGGAGGGGTCAAAGGCACTACAGGTGGGTCTTGAGTGCGCTTAGTGCGCTTAATGCGCACTCATTTCCAACCGGCTTTCCCATCCTCTGCCGGTTGCGCCCAGCAACCTGGCGGCCCTGGCCCATGGTGAAGGCGCAGCAGAGTACGCGATACGGTAAAACCGCCCCAAAGCTTCCTCAGCTCCGACGGCGGTCCCCGCCTCTTTCAGGCTGAAAACCCCATCGGCCAGGTGCCTGCCGGCGCACCAGCGGGCTTCACCTGTCGCAAGTGACAGTTACATCGAAGCAGCGCGCTCGATAGCCTTCCCTTCTGACGGGATATTGATCCTGCACGCTCTAGTTCGTGGCGTGGTGATTGATCTGGAACGATGCAACCGGCCAAGCGGCCAGGTTCACCGTTAGCCTGCGTGACGACTGGATCCATCCTCGATTGAAAGAGATTCAACCTGATTAGTACATGGAGATATGGAGACAAGGATATGATCGCGACCTTCATGAAGCAGCTTTTGGCAACGACGCTATCTATCCTGCTGGTAATTGGTGCTACGCCACTGGAAGTTTCAGCCCAGCAGACGGGGTATTCGGGACAAGGCGCCCCGCTCTCCGGTGCTGACCTGCAACAACTGGTAGCCCCCATCGCACTGTACCCGGATTCGCTGGTAGCCCAGGTTCTCGGGGCGGCTAGCTTTCCCGACCAGGTGAGTGCAGCGGCCAACTTTCTACAGCAAAACGGCGCCCTCACTGGCGCGCCTCTTATGTATGCGGTGGACTCGCAACCGTGGGACCCCAGTGTGAAGGCGATAACCCAATTTCCATCGGTGCTCGACAACATGGCGAAAAACCTCAGTTGGACTTCAGCGCTAGGAGAGGCATATGCCACCCAGGGTGCTGACGTCATGTCGGCCGTCCAGGTGCTGCGCGCAAAGGCGCAAGCCGCCGGCAATCTGACGTCGGGTTCGCAAATCAAGGTCGTGCAACAATCGCCGCAAGTCATCGTCATTCAGTCTGCGAGCCCGCAGGTCGTGTATGTCCCCGTGTACAACCCGGCAGTAGTTTACGGAACCCCCTACGTCACTCCGGGATATAGTACTGCCGCCGTCGTGGGAACCGCCGTGGTCGCGTTCGGGGTTGGCATCGCGGTGGGCGCGATGATGAGCGGTGGCTGTTGTGCTTGGGGCTATAGCAGTTGGAACTGTGGCTGGCACGGTACCACGACCGTCGTGTACCACGGCTCGTCCTACTACGGAAATACCGCTTGGCACGGTACGACAACATCCGCCTACGGGCCGTATGGCTCCGCGCACTACAGCACTGGTTACAATTCGGCCACCGGGACCTACGCCCGTGGAGGCACAGTCTCCAACGGCTATGGCAGTGCAAGCGCAGGCCAGGCCTACAATCCGAAAACAGGGACGTATGCGCAGGGAGGGTCCGTTTCGAACGCCTATGGCACCACAAGTGCCGGCAGCGCGTACAACACGAAAACCGGAGCCTCCGCCTCCACCGTGCAGAATTCCAATGCCTATGGCAGCTCGGGAGCCTCGACGTACTCGAAAAACGGTAACACTGCCTACTCGCAGCACAATACGAACGCGAACGGAACCACAGGCTCGGTGACTACCTCGAACGGCGGTAAGGCCTATGGCGCGTCCGGCGCGAATAACAGCGCCGCGGTGGGTCAGACGGCTAATGGCAACAAGTATGCCGCAGCCAACGGGAACACCTACTCAAACACCGGGAGTGGCTGGAAGGGCTCCAGCTCGAACACCCCGAAATACAACACGTCAAGCTACTTGAGCGCACCCAAGACCAGTTCAACTCCCAGCGGCTATGGACAGCAGGAAAAAAGCGGATCATCGGCCTGGGGTGGCAGCAGTGGTGGTGGCTGGGGCAGCAGGCAGGCCAGCGCTCGTGGAGCGGCGAGCACCGGCGGTGGCGGCGGCTGGCGCAGATGAACAAATGTGTCTCCGGTGCGGTCATGGGGAGTTAGAGATTCAAGTTAAAGATTAAGGTGTGAGGGAAGGTCATGTTGCCCGAAAATCGTAGGCTTGCTGCTATCAACTGGTTAGTCCTTCTGACAATGGTTCTCTCTTGTTGCGTGCAATAAACAGGAGAAACCCTTATTCAAAACCTTCTCGTCCGCGGATGACGCCGGCAACCAGCTGATTGAAGCCGCGAAGTCAGGCGATCAAAACGCGGTGCTGGCGATTTTCGGCGCCAATTCGAAGGATGTACTACTCTCCGGCGATGCGGTGCAGGATAAGGCCACGCTGAATGCTTTCGTTACTGGCTATGGCATGATGCACCGCTGGCGCAAAATGCCGGACGGGAGCCAGATTCTTCTCATCGGCCCTGACAATTTCCCCTTTCCGATCCCCCTGAAACAGAACGCCGGCGGAGTCTGGTTTTTCGATACGGGGGCGGGAAAAGATGAAATTTTGCGGCGCCGTATCGGCCGCAATGAGCTAGCCGTTATTGACGTTTGTGGAGCACTGTTCGATGCACAGGCGCAGTACTTCTCACAAGTTCACGCGGACGGAAGTAGCAAGCAATACGCTCTGAAATTTATCAGCGATCAAGGTAAGCAGAACGGCTTGTACTGGGCGCCGCAGCAGGGTCAACCGCAAAGCCCACTTGGGCCGTTAGCCGCCTTCGCAACCCAGGAGGGATACACGGCCAAGCAGGATGCGCACCAGCCTTTTCATGGCTACTACTTCCACATGTTGACCCGCCAGGGCAGTCAAACACCGGGTGGTGCGAAGGACTACGTAGTGGACGGCAAGATGGTTGGCGGATTCGCCTTCGTCGCCTATCCCGCCGAATATGGCAACTCAGGCGTGATGACCTTCATGATCAACCAGGACGGCGTGTTGCTCCAGAAGGACCTGGGAAAGAACACCGCAGACATAGCATCCGCAATGAGTGAGTTCAACCCCGATGCCAGTTGGAGCATTGTGCAGGACTGAGCTCGAAGAATCGCTAGAACCGCAACAGTTACGAAAGAGGAGATCAGATGAACACCCGCCCCACGCTCGGCTCGAAGTCCCCGATACTCGCGCTCTCGACCATCACTGCAGTTGCTGCGCTGTTCTTCAATGCATTGCCATTCCAGGCCCAAAACCCGGAGCTGCAACAGAAAGTTGCGGAAATCAAAGAGGCTTCCGCGGCCAATAAGATGGCTCTTGCTCACTACACCTGGCAAGAGCAGCAGACGATTAGTATCAAGGGCGACGTTAAGAAGCAACAAATCTACCAGGTCAGCGTAGGACCTGACGGCCAGCAGCAGAAGACCCAGATCGGCGGTTCGCAAGCTGCCCCACCAAGTGGAGGCAGACTCAAGCAGCATGTTGTCGAGAAGAAAACAGCCGAGTTTAAAGACTACGGCGAGCAGATTGGGGATCTGGCAAGGCAATATACAACGCCCGACCCAGGCAGACTACAAGCAGCTCTCCAGGCGGGCAATATCTCGCTTGTGCCAGGCCCCGGCGGCGAAGTCCAGCTCGTCATCAAAAACTACATCAAGCCCGGTGATTCGGTAACCATGGTGTTCAGCAGGCAGCAGAAGGCACTCCAGAGCATCCAGGTTGCGAGTTATCTCGACGGCCCTTCCGACGCTGTGACCATCGCGGCGCAGTTCGCCAAGCTGCCTGACGGCACCAACCACGTTGCCGCCACGCAAATCAACGGTGTCAGCAAGCAATTAACGGTGGTGACTCAGAACGCAAGCTATCAGCCGGTGTAGCTCTGCGGGCGCGTCCCCCGGGCCTTGCAGAATCTTGGTATTCCAGTTCGATAGCACGTCCCAGGGGCGCCAATGAAATTCCACGCCATACCATCCTTGCTGCTTTCTTGCACCTTATTGTCAACCGGCTACAGCAGCGCTCAAGAAGTGCCGGCACCAGGTCCCTCCGGACGCCCCAAACTGGGCCTGGTCCTCGAGGGCGGCGGTGCGTTGGGGCTTGCCCACATCGGCGTTCTCCAGTGGATGGAAGAACATCGTATTCCGGTCAGCTATGTTGCCGGCACCAGTATGGGGGGTCTAGTCGGAGGAATCTACGCCACCGGCAAATCTGCAGCAGAGGTCAAGGAGATCACCAACGGCATCAATTGGGACGACGTACTGAGAGGCCAGACACCGTTTCAGGATCTTTCGTTCCGGCGCAAACAAGATGCGCATGAAGTCCCGAACAGTCTTGAATTCGGCCTGCGCAAGGGCTTGCAGTTTCCCGGGGGCTTCAACACCGGTCAGCAGGTCACTCTGATCCTTGACAAGGTAGCCCTGCCATATTCTGAATTGAAGAGCTTCAACGATCTGCCCATTCCATTTGCCTGTGTGGCGACCGACCTGGTTTCCGGCAAGCCGCATGTCTTCCGCAGCGGTCCTCTGTCGCTCGCATTGCGATCCACGATGTCTCTGCCGGGCATCTTCACCCCAGTCCGGACAGGCGATCACATCTACGCTGACGGCGGGTTGCTCAACAACATCCCGATCGACGTCGCCAAAGAGATGGGGGCCGACATCGTCATTGGCATCCATCTGGAGACCGAGCCGCTTAGTCCCACGGCGCCTCTCTCCAGCTTCGCCGTGCTCGGTGAATCCATCTCTGTGATGATCGCTGCGAACGAACTTCGCTCCATGGAGCAAGCGGATGTGCTGGTAAGCGTGCCACTGCAGAAGTACAACGCTCTAGACTATGGCGCTGCCGAGGCAATCATCAAGGCCGGATATGATGCCGCCGCCGCGAAGGCCAAAGTGCTTTCCGCTTTCTCGGTCAGCGAAGCCGAGTGGCAACAATATCTGGCTAACCGGGCAGCCCGGCGAAAAACAACGCCTGTCCCCGAGTTTGTGCAGGTTACCGGGACCGCTCCCGAGTTGGCTAAATCGGTAGAGGAGCGCCTTGCCGTAGACGTTGGCAAGCCTGTGGACACAGCCAAGATGGATGGCCAGATGATGAGGCTCAACGGCCAGGGCCGCTTTGCGAACGTCAGTTATTCAATGGTTGAAAAAAATGGGCAACAGGGACTGGAGATTCAAACGGAGGCGAAACCATATGCGCCCCCCACGGTGCGCCCCATTCTTCTCATCGATGGCTCCAACTACAATAACGTGTTGTTCAGTATCGGAGCACGCGTAACCTTCCTTGATTTCGGCAGCTATCGATCGGAGTTGCGCAACGATGTGATCATAGGCTCGCAATATGCGGTCGATAGCGAGTACTACCATCCATTTAAGCCAACCAGCAATTGGTTCGTTGCTCCCCGCGGAGCAGCCAACAGCGTGCAGGATTACGTCTATAGCGGCAGTACGCAGATCGCGACTTACCGTACGCGCCAGGTCCTTGGCGGAGCGGATGTGGGATACGGGTTTGGGACCACTGGCGAATTAAGATTCGGCTATGAAGGCGGTTATGAAAAAATCTCCCCTCAAGTAGGGGACTCGTCTGTTTTACCCACGGCCTCGGGAGGGACCGGCGATGTCAGGCTGCAGTATCAGTTGAACACACTGGACAATCCCGTGATACCCCGATCCGGTCAGAGTCTTCTCATGTACACCAAGGGGTACAACGCCAATCCAGCAGCTCCGGGTCCATTTCCGCTTTCTGAGATCCAATCGCAAAGTTTCTTCCGTATCAGCGAGCCGTCTTCGGTGTTTTTCGGCGCTTCCGGTGGAAGCACTTACGGTTACAAAGCTGGAATCCCCGCATTCTCCCTCGGCGGCTCGCAGCGCCTGGTTGCCTGGAATACGAATGAATTGTATGCGAACCAATATTTCCTGGGGCAACTGGGATACATCCGCGAGCTCAGCAAACTCCCCCCGCTTTTGGGCAGTAATATCGAGCTCATCGGTCTGGCGGAGGTGGGCAAGACGTACAAGTTAGCGCTCGGGCCGAAGCCGCCGAATCTCCCCCTGGATGGCGCGGCCGGGATCATCATAAACACCATCTTCGGACCGGTCGAGCTCGCGGGCGCCATCGGCGATTACGGCCGCGGCAGATTCTTCTTCCGCATCGGGCGCATCTTCTAGCGAACGCGATGATCCAGATCCTTAGCCTGCGGAGAACAGGCGCCATGAACACTCGGCTCATCATATTTATCTGGATACTTCTGTCCGCTTCGCCCCTCTTCGCGCGGAACAATACCGACGTCATCATTATGAAGAATGGCGATCACATTACCTGCGAGATTAAGGCCCTGAGCGCCGGCGTACTTTCCATCAAGCTCAGTTACGTTCAGGGCACGGTTGGCGTGCAGTGGTCGCAGGTCGCTCGCCTGCAGAGCGATCAACTGTTTTTGGTGAGAACGGAGGAGGGCCGGGTATACACGGGTAAACTATCGGCCGCCGCCGCGGCCGGCGATCGCGCGATGACCATTGAAGTTGCCTCCGCCCCAGAAACAGAAGTTGTGGTTTCGCAGGCCCAGCTGGTCAAGCTGGACCAGACGGCGGAGGGTTTCTGGCAGCGATTCAACGGCGCGGTTAACACCGGCATTCTTTATTCCAAGGGAAATGAATCCGCCCAGTACAACATCTCCTCCCTGGTCGAGTACAGCAGAGAGCGCTGGTCTGCTCAAGCCGGCTTCAATTCCAGCCTTGCATCCAGCAGCAAGGCCAGTGTCTCATCTCGAAACCAGGTGGATCTTAGTGGCATGAAGCTCCTGCCCTGGAACAACTGGTTCTATTTGGGATCAGGGAATTTTCTGCAAAGTTCGGTGCAGGGAATTGATCTGCAGACCACACTGGGCGGAGGCGTCGGACGCTATTTAGTGAACAGCAACCAGGCAAGCTTTTACGTGCTCGGCGGCTTGGCTTGGCAGAATGCCCAATACACGCCCTACGCAGTCCGCCAGACGGCGCAAAATGCAGCAAGTGCACTGGTTGCATCTGAACTCAAGGTCTTCAGATTTAAGAAGACAGACCTGGATATCTCTGCGGTTATTCTGCCGGGGATCTCAGAACCAGGGCGCGTACGGGTGAATACCAACGCGTCCTATTACATCAAGCTCTTCAGCGATTTGTCGTGGAACTTTTCTTTTTACGGCAACTGGGACAATCAACCACCCCCAACGCTTTCCGGAAGCGACTACGGAACCAGCTCGGGGTTCAGCTGGACTTTCGGAAATAGATAGGCCCAGCGGGGACCAGGCTAGAGTGGTTGATAGTTCGAATTCTGGGTCACGACCCTTAATTGCTTGCTGACGCCATTTATTTGCGTGCCAGTAACGTGGTTGATGCCGTTAGGCAACTTGGCGAACTGAGCAGCGATGGTCACCGCATCCTTAGGATCGTCCAGATAGCTGGCAATCTGAAGGCTCTGGATCGTCTTCTTCACCTTGTTGAACACCAGAGTCACCGAATCGCCAGGCTTGATGTAGTTCTTGATGTTGAGGGTCATCATGGTTTCCCCTCCGCCCAGCTGCACCGAGATATTCCCCTGCTGGTAGGCCTGCTGCAGTCGACCAGGGTCTGGTGTTGTATATTGCCTTGCCAGATCCGCAATCTGGTCGCCGTAGTCCTTATATTCTGCCTTCTTCTTGGCGACGATGTGCCGTTTCAGTGGGCCGCCACTTGCCTGATCCGGCTGGGCATTGATCTCGCTCTTCTGCTGCTGACCGTCGGGTCCTATGTTTACCAGGAAAAGCTGTTGTTTCTTGACCTCGCCCTTGATGCTGGTGGTCACGGACTCCTGCCAGTTGTAATGAGAGAGAGCCATCTTATTGGCTTTGGACGCCTCAGTAACCTGAGCGATCTTCGCTTGCATTCCAGCGTCCTGTCCTATGGCCAGTGAAGCGCAGAGAACCATGCTAGCGACAATAGTCGTGAGAGACGCTGCGATTGTGGAGCTCGATACGTTGTGCACCAGTTGTCTGTTCATCGATGTCCTCAATAATTGCCGACTACCAAGGCATATCTGTATTTCTTGCAGAGACCAGCGGCCGCGGCAAGACGAATCGTAATCGAAAGCATGAGCGGTTAAAACCAGCAACTTTGTTAGAGAGGCTACTAAAAGTTGCTAGGAAATATCGTTTGGGAACGCCGAGGAGTTACCTTTACCAAACGGCGCGGAAGATTGGTGTGGTCTCTAAGAGTCTTATTCTTTCTTGCTAGTACTCTTGCCAGTGTTTTTTCCCTGCGCATGAGGGTTGAATCTTGGGCAGAGGGCGCGGTGTGACATGCCTCAAGAGACCCTGGCGTAAGTAATCCAGAGCTGAGAAAGACACCGCCGCACACCGGCGAGGCGGTGCTGGTCGCTGGCAAGGAAAATAGTATGCGCGGAACCAAGGTTCTCTGCAGTTTGGTGCTCTTCCTCGCCGTAGGCTGCGATTTTTTTGTTCCTCTCAGCAGCGATGGTGGCGGGAGCAACACCGGTGACTATTTGTATGCCGGCAACGCGAACAATCGGTTCATAGCCGGCTTCGGTGTCGCCACCAGCGGAGCTCTTTCAATTTTGCCCGGCTCGCCTTACAACAACGGGGTTGCCGTCCTTTCCGCCGCGATCACTCCCGGCAATACGTTTTTGTATGCAGGAACGACCGCCGGCATTTTCGTATACGCGATCAGTAGTGATGGCGCGCTAACGGTTCAAAACGGCGGCACGATCGCCGCGCAAGACGTCGTTCCCACGGCGATGCAGGTGGACAGCACGGGTGGCTATCTGCTGGCAGCCGGCATCGCCACCTCGCTTACTGCTCAGGGCATTGGCATTTACCAAATTGACAGCACTTCGGGCCTGCTGACACCGCTGGGTGGCTCCCCGCTGCCGCTTTACACCGGGAGGGCTAACCCTGCGACGGTGCTTACCCCAACCGCGATGCTGATTACCCCCAATAACGCCTTCGTTTATGTCTCCCTCGCATCGCTCGGTGTGCAGGTGCTTACCTTGGGTTCCGGCGGCGCTCTAAGCACGGGCAACGCGGCCACCATACTCCCTCCGGATACCGCGTCGTCAAGCCCGGCGGATTATGGGCTGGCGAGTGATCCGGGCAGCAAATTTCTATTTGTAGGCGAGTTCAACACCGGACTGCGCGTTCTGAGCATTGGCACCAACGGCACCTTGAATGAAGCTTCCGGCTCGCCCTATGCGGTCGGAACAGGACCAACGGGAGTCATCCTGGATCCAACTGGAAGCTACGTCTACGTTGCCAACAAAGGCAGTAACAACATCAGTGGCTTCGCGTTGACCACGGCCTCGGGACGGTTGACCGCGATCTCCGGATCACCCTTCAGTTCGGGGGGACAGTTGCCCATCGCCTTCGCCAATGACTACTCCAAAAAGTACCTGGCGGTTATCAATGCAGGCTCGAACGGTTCCGGCGGAAACAGCGACCTGCAACTTTTTAGTTTCGATGCAACCGTCGATGGCAAGCTGGATCCGGTCGCCACCGCCACGACCGGAACCGACCCAGCGAATCCTCAGGTCATCTCCGCCACCACCCAGTAGACCTGAATGGGAACGTCTGTCTAGCTACCCGCTATGCCTTTGTTTTGCAAAACCATCACCACTACGCGGCGATTCTGGGCTTGGCCCTCTGAGGTGTTTTCGGGGCCTACTTGATCGGCAGTTCCCATGGCGCCAGGTGCCAACATATTGGTCAAGGGAACGTTGGCGTCCTGCTCCAGAAACTCACTGACCGCATTTGCCCGTTCCACGCTCAACTTCTGGTTCAGCTGCGCGGAGCCCACCGCCGACGCGTATCCCTTCACCTGGATAACATAACCGGTGACCGTCAACGACTGCTCAGCCAGCTTTAGGAGTTGGGGCTTATATTGCGGATCGATAGTAACTTTGCCGTTCCCAAAGAGCACCGTTACTTCGTTCAGAATGTTATAGTCGCCCAACTCGCCGAACCGTTTGTTCGCGGCAGCGATGGCAGCCTTATTGGCGGCAATTTTCTGGTCCTGGGCTGATAGCTGAGCCTGTTGCGCCGCCAACTCCTGCTGGGTCTGCTCGATTTTTTGCTGGTCTGCCTGCTGCGCCTCTATGGTTGGTTGCAGCCCAGCTTGGGCGTCCATGGCGGCCTTCAAATCGTTGCCTTTAAATTTAACGCTGTCCGCCACCAATTGTCCCTGGTCGTTCATGGTCCCCTTCACCTGCACCGGAAGGCCTGGGATCAGGGAGGTCATGGCCATCTGCTTTTTTCGTGCCTTTAAGGCGCCTTGTACCTCGTCAACGTCGGTAGTGGGCGTAAGCAAGACCACGAGCTTGGGGGCGTCTGCGGTCTGCAAAGTCATGGTGGCGCCGCTTCTCCCGTTGATTACACCCTGGACAGTCTGACCCTGCGCGGTCGCTGCTAAAACGATCATCAATCCCGCAAGAACGGCCGGGTGCGGGGAGGCGAATCTTGCCTGAAGGTTGATTTTCACGAGCTTACTCCTTGCGACGCACTTTCTTTTTCAGTCAACTCGATATTTATCCCCCGAGGATCAGAGCGATACTGGCAAAACTACAAGAGAGAAGCAAAACGTTTGACAGGTAGTCGCGATGGACAAAAGCCGGACCGGCGGCCAAGACTCAGATCTGCTTCACAGTCCCCGATGTAACATGGCCAGATTTTTATCTGAACACTGGTAGTATTGTCAGTCTTGTCGGTCTTTGCTTAGGAGTCTAATCACTGCAGCCGGGAGCAGTAGAGGCAAGAGAGTCGTATGGAAGAGCCGATGAGCACCACCGTGGCACCGCCGTCACCTAAGCGGGGATGGTCAGCCAGAGTCTTGGCTGGGTCAGGCGTCGCCCTTGTCTGGCTCGTTCTTGCCCTGCTCTCTTTATGGGCAATGGCGGCTCTCTACATTGATATCCGTCTGTCGGGATTGAGGCTTCCGCTCGCCATTTTCTACGCAGTGATTCTCGTCGCAATCCTGGTCAAATACAAACTACACGCTCGATCGATGCTGTTGTGCCTCGGATGCTTTTGCCTGGTGCTTGCCTGGTGGCTGAATCTAAAGCCGACGAATACCGGGGACTGGCAGGCCGACGTGGATAGGCCTGCGTGGGTGCAAATTGATGGAGATCGAATGACCATCCACAATTTGCGCAATTGTGACTATCGCACCGAGACCGACTACAGCAACTGCTGGAGTGATCGCACCGTGAATCTGTCGGACCTCCGCGGCGCAGACCTCTTTTTTACCACCTGGGGCGTGCCATGGATCGGTCACCCGATCGTGAGTTTCTGGTTCGGTGACAACCAGCACGTTGCCTTCTCCATAGAGGCCCGTTACAGAGGCGGTCAGGATTACTCCGCGATCCTTGGATTCTTTCGCCAATATGAGCTGATCTTTGTAGTCGCTGACGAGCGCGACGTCGTTCGTCTTCGCACTAACTTCAGAAAAGACGAGGATGTTTTCCTTTACCGCGCGAACATGGGGACGGACTCTGCGCGCGCTATTTTCCTCACCTACGTCCGCTATCTAAACCATTTAAAGGATAATCCTGAGTGGTATAACGCGCTGACGCGCAACTGCACCACAACGCTCGACACGCAAATCTCCAAAGAAGTGACCAACCCGCAACCCTGGAACTACCAACTCCTGGTCAACGGTACCTTGGACGAATTGCTCTATGATCGCGGCCGGCTGGTCACGGACGGCCTGGCGTTTAAGGATTTGAAAAACCGAGCTCATATCAATGCGACCGCACAGGCAGCGGATAATTCGCCGGACTTCTCTCCAATGATTCGCGCCAACCGCCCTGGCTTTGAAAATCAGAAATAGATAGTTCGCGATACTAGCAAAACTTGCAGGTGACATACCCGTTCTGCAGATGTCAAGATCGCTCTCACTTGAAAGAGGAAAAGAACCCCATGAAAAAAACGCGACTTGCAATCATGCTGGCATCCTTGTTGGTGGCCTCAGGCGCTATGGCCCAGACTGCAACCACTGACCAATCGGGAGTTGATACCGATATCGCGCTGTTGCGCTCAGATGTCCAGGCACAAAAGACCGACATTATTGGCAAAACCATGCAGCTCAGCGACACTGACGCAAAGCCATTCTGGCCGCTATACCGTGAATACTCGACCAAGCAGCAGGCCCTGGGCGATCAGCGGGTAAGCGTGATCAAAGATTACGCCGCCCAGTACGACACCCTGACGGATGCTCAGGCTGACGGATTGATGGCTCGCATGATCGAGTTCAACAAGTCAAGAACCGATCTTACCGCTGAGTACTATCCCAAGTTCAAGAAGGCGATCGGCGCCAAGCAGGCTGCCAAGTTCATTCAGGTCGATAACCGCTTGACCTTGTTGGTCGATTTGCAGCTCGCCAATTCAGTACCGATCATTCAGTAGCGGGGGCAGTAGCCGCGCGCTGCGTCTTCTTGACGTGTCTTAATTGATGCCTCTCGAAGACGTAATGCCCTATGAGCCATCCGGCAGCGCCTCCCACCAGCACGTCTGTTGGGAAGTGTTCCTGTCCCAGCACGCGCATCAGGCTCACGCTAGAAGCCAGGGAATAGGTGCCCAGCTGTACCCACTTCGACGGGCACTCGCCGGCGGTGACTGCTGCCACAGTCCACGCCAGCATGCTGTGTGACGAGGGAAATGAATTGTTGCTGCCGGGGCGTGAGGAGAAAAAGTCGCCCGCGGCATTGTTGTATAGCGGGCGCTCACGCCGGAAGATGATCTTCGTGACTTGGTCTAGCACCACAGAGTCCGCAAGCGCTTCGCCGCTCAAGATGCCTGTCTCGCGAGCGTGAGCATTTCCCCTGAAGACTCCGATCCCATACAGCGTGACCGGTATGGCGATCTGACTACCAAGCAGAGCATTGGATGCATTCACACTGTCTTTGTTAAAGCCCGGGTCGCGGGATAGTTCGCGCATCGTATCCGTGTCGGTGGCCAGTGTCACACCCGTTGCTGCACCGAGCGGGAGCAGCCAAATCAAATCGTGCGCTCTGATCCGCACCGGACTGGTCCAGATGCCAACCTGGTCCTTCAGGATAGCCATGGGCAGGCCTTTTTCAGTCACCGCGACCTGCTGCTCTGGAGCGTCGGGCAAACCATCTGCGGACGCATCCGTAGGGGGCGTCAGAGCATTCGGGGAAGGGGACGAAGCAAAGGCACAGCGAGTGGCACTCACGCCGGAACAAAGGCACAGAGAAAGCAAAAGCCAGCGAAACTTATTTTCCATTTGCACTTTGATTTTGTCGTGGATCCATTAGTTCATGCTGTTGCGCTGGTGGACGAGAGCGGTCACTAAAAAGATGGGCATGCCGGTCAGTATAACCACATCCTCGTCGATGTCCTTGGGAGCAATCCGGCAAAGCTCGGATTACTTGCATGTTGAACTAGTACTTCTGCTAGTATGCGGACACCAACCTGCCTCGTAGACTGTTGCTTGACTGCGCAACTCCGCTTTTGAGGAATCATTCTCTAGCGGTACCGCTGACCAGAATACGAGATGAAAATCATAGAACCTAAGCTGCAAGCGCATTTCGCAGGAACACCTCTTGCACGGAACAATCGTGCCCACTCCGTTGCAGCCCAACTGGTTTTGCTCCTGACAATCATCTTCTGTAGCGGAGCATCGGCGAAGGATGGAAACGGCGCCGATTACACTCGGACATCTCAGCCTCCAATGCTGAGTTATCAGGAACTTGTCGCTCTTGGTGAGGAAACGGTTGATCCCGCCCTGGACGCCAAACTGCATACTTTGCTCACCACTCCCTTTGTCAACAATGAAGCTTATTTCAATGGAACCAAGCCGCTGCGGCCCGATCTCAAGGGCATGGGACCCTCGCTGCGCCTGGTCGAATGGAACATTGAGCGGGGAATCGAGCTCGACAAGATGAAGCTATTGCTGACCGACCGGCAAGCATTCATCAACGAAGTGCACGGCGAGGCAGCCAGCAATACGAATGCCGAAAAGGCGAAGGACGATGTGCTCCGCGCCCAGATGGAGGTACTTCAGTCGGCAGATGTGCTGGTATTGAATGAGGTCGACTGGGGCATGAAGAGAAGCGACTACCGGGCCGTGGTAAAGGACCTTGCAGATGCGCTGAAGATGAATTGGGCCTATGGGGTCGAGTTTGTAGAAGTCGATCCAAAAATATTGGGTACCCAATCATTCGCGAATGTAAAGAATGAAAACGAGCGAAAGGAGTTGGAAGAGCTGTTTAGCGTCGATAAGGCCCGTCTTCTTGGGTTGCATGGCACCGCCATTCTCTCTCGCTATCCTCTGCGGGATGTGAAACTCGTCCCCTTTCAGTTTGTGGCTTACGACTGGTACAACGGCGAGAAGAAGTACGGGAAAATGGAGGCCGGAAAACGGAAAGGCGCAAGCCTGGTCTTTGGAGAAGAGATCGTACGCGAGGTACGCCGCGGAGGCCGCACCAACCTGATTGCAACCATCGATGTACCTGATCTTCCTGGCGGCCAGCTTACCATCGTTGCTGCTCACCTGGAGAATCGCACGACACCCAAGCGCCGAGTGAAGCAGATGGACGAGATTCTTGACTTCATCAAACCGATACCTCATCCCGTAGTGGTTGCCGGGGATATGAACACGACGGGGGCGGATGGTACGGTGGTCAGCATAAAGTCGGCCATACTGAGGAAGATAAATGATCCTTCGTTTTGGGCCACAAAAGGGGTCAAGTACGCGACTGGAGTAGGGTTCGGTATGGACATCGCCGGTCTGGCCTTCAAGACGACGAAGTTTCAGAGTGACCCAACTGCGTCCGGCGTTCCCTTACTGGCGGCCAATCCCGAACAGGGCCTTTTCAAAGAATTGAATAAGTATCGGTTTGACGACCAGACGCGGTTTGACTATCGCGGGGATGCGGAGCTTTCGGTGCTTGGCCGCCAGGGAACCCTGGGTAACTCGAACGAGCGTGGCAGTAAGGGATTTATGACGACCTTCGGCTTGCCGCGAACGCTGGGAGTCGTGGGGAAGTTCCGGCTCGACTGGATTTTCGTGAAGGCTTATCTGAAAGATGACCCTAAGTCGGCCGACTCGTATCGCTTTGCCCCGCACTTTGCCCGGACCATGAACGAAGCCAATGATGCGTTCGACGACCCTCTGTCAGACCATGCTGCCATTAGCGTCGATCTGCCGATCGTACAGGCGGCTGCGCCGAGTTCCAAATAATAGACCCCTACGAAGAGGTCAGTTACTTGGGCCTAGGGCGATCTGGATTTCTAAGGATGAGAAAAAGCCGTGAAACGCAACCCGATCGCGTTAGCTATTTTTACGTTCCTGCTTTTGGCCCAGAGTGTGCGGGCCCAGGAGCAAACACCCGAGGCCTACACCGGTGTAGCCGTGGGCACTGGTGGAACTGTTGGCGGCAAATCTATCCAATTCGATTTCCGAGTCACCCAATACGCCACGGACGAGGATATCCAGAAGTTTGCGCAACTACTCCAAGACAAGGGCACCGATGCGCTCCGACGGGCGCTGGAAAAGGAAAACAAGGGTCGCATCGCCGTTGTCGGCTCCACCGGCAATCAAATCGCTATCGCACGAAAACGCACTCAGGGTGCCGACACCATCATCACGATTATTACCGCTAGGGCTCTGCCTTTCGCCGAGCTTTATAACAACGGACGCACCACCGACTACCCCTTCGGCTATCTACAAGTAAAGCTCGATGCCCAGGGCAAAGGTAGTGGTCAGATCATGGCCGCCGCCAAAATCCGCTTCGATAAAAAAAGCGGACAGTACCAGATTGAGAGCTTCGGCAACCAGTACATCAAGGCCACCAATATCCGGCCGTCGAAATGACGGAACCCTCCCGGTTGCCCCGTCGCTTATGAGAGGTGCCGGGAGCGGCACTGCGCGAGTATCTTCAGCGTACGGAATTATCAAGGGAGAAATAATGAGCGCGGATGACAAAGTCAGCGAGCAGGATTCGCTTCCTTTCCCACCAGCACCCTCGGCGAGCATCGCCGGCCGCACCATGCAGGAATCGGTTTACAGGCGGCGGGTTGAGCCGCGGAGACTCCCCGCCGACGCTCCGAACATCCTCATAGTGCTGATCGACGACGCAGGTCCCGGCCTGCCTTCCACCCTGGGCGGCGAAGTACACACCCCAACCATGGACCGGGTCGCCATGGGAGGGATCTCGCTCAACCGCTTTCACACTACGGCCATGTGCTCGCCCACGCGGGCATCCACACTCACCGGGCGGAATCACCACCGCGTCGGCTCCGGCCAGATCGCGGAGCTGGCGAACGACTGGGACGGATACTCGGGCCACATCCCAAAGAGCAGTGCGCTGGCAGCCGAGGTACTGAAAGACTACGGCTACAGTACTGCCGCATGGGGAAAGTGGCACAACACGCCGGCTGAGGAAACGACCGCCGCCGGCCCTTTCGAGAACTGGCCGACGAGCCTGGGTTTCGAGTATTTCTACGGATTCTTCGCGGGCGAGGCCTCGCAGTATGACCCGAACCTCGTGCGGAACACTACGGTCGTCCTGCCGCCCAAGAGCCCGGAGCAAGGCTACCACCTCAGCGAAGACATCGCGGAAGATGCCATCGGCTGGCTGAACAGGCACAAGGCCTTACAGCCGGACAAACCGTTCTATATGTACTGGGCGAGCGGCGCCATCCACGGGCCGCACTACATTATGAAAGAGTGGGCCGACAAATATAAGGGTAAGTTCGATGACGGCTGGGATGCCTACCGTGAACGGGTCTTCAAGCGCGCCAAAGAGAAGAGCTGGATCCCCGCCGATGCTCAACTCACACCCCGGCACGAGACGATGCCGTCATGGGAGAGCATCCCCGAAGACGAGAAGCCCTTCCAGCGCCGTCTTATGGAAGTGGCCGCCGGGTTCAGCCGAACACGTGGATGTTCAGGCCGGCCGGGTGATCGACGAAATCGACAAGCTCGGCTATGGCGACAACACGCTCATCTTCTACATCTGGGGTGACAACGGTTCCTCGGCAGAGGGTCAGGACGGCACAATTAGCGAACTGCTGGCGCAAAACGGTATTCCAACCACCGTCAAGCAGCACATTGCAGCGCTCGATGCGCTTGGCGGCCTCGACGTCCTGGGCTCTGGCTCAGTGTCGGTAGCATTTCGGTGGAAGGGGAGTTCGTCGATTCGGTGTCTGGTGCGCCGTAGGTAGAGTTCATGGCCAGCAAGACTGGCGGCGGTATTTCAGTGGCCTCAAGCAATTTAAGAGCTGGGGCGATATTGAGGCCGCATTTAAGTCCTGGGCGAAAGACTTCCGTCAGAGGTTAGACGCGGCACAATCCTAGCAGCGTGAGGTGGCACCCGGCCCGAGGTCAACGGGCGGTAATTCCGATCGCGGTAGGGACACATATTGCTATGCGCCCCCGCACAAAACCAGGAGTGCGCGATAGCAGAACGCAAAGAGAGGCGGAATGAAGAATCTCATATTGCGCAGCGTAAAACTGAAGACCTTCTGCCTCCTCGTGCTTGTTTTGCTCTTATCCGTGGCTCGAGCGCAGCCGGCAGCGGTGGTTCCTATATTCGAAATTACACCGGCGGACAGCAAGATCACCTTCGATGTGCAATCGTCTATTGACATCAAAGGCACTTTCGATAAGTGGAAAGCGAACCTGACTTTTACGTCTACGGATGTCACGACAGGCGTCTTGGACATCGAGATTCAGGCAGCGAGTGTGAATACCGGAAGCGGCACAAAAAACAGCACCATCAAAGGAAAAGATTTCTTCGACGTCAAGAGGAATCCGTTGATCTCATTCAAGTCAACCAAGTTTGTCCAGACCGGTCCCAACACTTTTGAAGTGGATGGCAACTTTACGATTCGCGGAGTGACCAAGCCGGAGAAGCTAACGTTCACGGCCTCTGGGAGTGGGGCCGGCGCAGGCATCATTGTGGGGACAATGGACTTTGACCGTAAGGACTATGGAATGAACGGTCGTGTCCCTCTCGTCAGGATCGCCAACCGCGTCGATGTGGTTGTCAATCTCAAGGGAAAGCGATCCAGCGGGCCTCCGCTGGCGTTAACGCAATAGCTACGGCCATGTGCTCCACCACGCGAGCGTCCATCCTCACCGGCCGCAATCATCATCAGCGCGATACGGCGGTCACCAGCGAATCGGGCACGGTGAAGTCCAATCCCGACAGCTCGGTAGATCCGCTGCGGCCATCGGTACCGGCGGAAGCGTGGGCGGCAAAACAATCCCATTTGATTTCCGCGTCACCCAGTTCACGACCGATGAACAAGTGCAACACTTTTGCGCAAATGGTAAAAGATAAAGGCACGGACGCCCTTCGCCGCGCCTTGGAAAAACATCAAGGTCACCAACGTCCGCCCGCAATAATCGGTTGCTGTCCCGGTCTATACGTTCGCACGAGCGTGGGCGATTGAAATGAGGTGATGGGGAACTTTCCCACTCATCCTTCCCAGGGGAGCAATTTACCGAAACCGGACTTCACGGGCGGTGTCCAATGGAAAGAATCGGAACCACTATTTCACACTGTCGCCCGGCTCACCCTCCGGCTGGGCATGTTGTTCTTGATCGAGGGGACACCGCTTCAACAGTTAGGTGGATGAGGATGCGGCGCATAGTCTGCGTCGTTGCGGTGCTGTGCAGTTGCGTCTTGTCTGTCCCGGCTAAGGCGCAGCAACAACAGGAGCCCGAGGATCCCGAAAATGAGAAGCAGGTAGGGCTCTGGCTCGATCAGGGAATTTCCACCGGCGTTTCGGCGAATAAATCTCTGGATATCGAATTCTACGAGCGGCTCGACCAGGGAGCGTCCCACCTGTTCGAGTACTTCGTGCAATGCGGCGTTGCCTTTCGTCTGCGGCCCTGGTTCACCTTAATACCGATTTATCGTTACCAGCGCTTTCCTGGAAATCCCACAATTGCTTACGAAAACCGATTGCAACTCAATCTCACCTTGAGCAAATCCCGCGGCTCGTGGCGGCCGACCCTCCGCACGCTCATCGAGGGACGGTTTCCCGATAACCGGCCTGCTTCAGCACGCCTTCGGTTTCGCCCCGGCGTCGACTACACCTTGCCGCTTCGCATGGCGCGGCCTCCGGTGCTGGTCGTGAACAATGAGTTCTTCATCGTTCCCGGAAGCAACCCGTTCGCCAACGGCGGCAGCAGCTACACTCAGAACCGCTTCCAGGTGGGAGTACGACTGCCCATCACCGATTCATTCTCTGTTCGGCCTTACTACTTGGTACAGTCGGTTAACCTGCCCAGTGGCTGGGACACGAACCAAATCGTTGGTATCTCGCTCGCCTTTAAGGTCACACGCAAAACCAAGTGACTTGGCGCTTGTGACAGTTACAAGAGAACGAGCTTGATGCAGCGCTACTGGAAGGAATCTGCACACCATGGCAAAGAAGATCGGGCGTTTCAAAAAGATAGTGCTCTTCGCTGTCCTGGCCTTCGTATATTGTTTTGTACTTCTTCGCAGTCTAAATGAAGGCAGCAGACGTTCTCTGCAGCTGCGAGACGATACTGATGCGGCCGACCACATCGTCATCTCCGTTCTGGTTACTGGGGTCAACCCGGCAACTCAAGAGCTGACGGCACAGATCAGTCTTCGGCCGCAGGGAGCCATTGCTCAGGACGAGGTGACTCCGGCGGTTGATTTAAACCTCCTGACCAATAACGTAAGAAGCCAACAACAATTCGACTTCCCTAAAGGGAAGCGGATGAACCGGATTGAAGCGGTCTTTCCTCTGAACGGAGAGCTGAACAAATATCCCTTCGATCACTACGGCACAACATTGTGGTTCCTGATGACCACGCCTGCGCGAAAGGCACAGTCAGAGACTGCGAAGATTCCGGAAAGCGCCGAACAACCATCGCCTCAGGGCGATCAACTTACCGTCGGCACAACGGCCTTGCAACAGAGCATCACTATTCCGCTTACGATTACTCTGTCTGCATCGACGCCGGGGATTAAATTCGAGGGTAGCGTCTCTCGCCAAAGCAGTCGAAAAGTCACGGGCATCGAACTGAAAATCAGGCGGGCCGACAGTGTGATCGCCGTTTCCTTTCTTCTGATGATGTTGATGAGTGGTCTAGCCTTGAGTCTGCTGGCGATGGTGGTCAAGGTGATAACAAGCAGTCCAAAAGTTGATCTGGTTCCGTTATCTTTCTCCATCTCCTTGATTTTCGGTTTGCCGGCGCTCCGAAACGTTCAGCCTGGCGTTCCGCCGGTCGGGGCATTTGGGGACTATGTCTCCTTCATCTGGTCAGAAATAACCGTGGGTCTGTCGGCCATCATTATTATCTGGATCTGGCTGCTTCACTCTCATGAAGAGCCATAGCCAGTCAGAATCGCGGTGCAGGATTCTTCGTGTGCCAAATCTGAGGAAACCCGCCCATGCTCAGGGCCAGCCATCGCACCCGGGACGCTCATCGCCCCCACCAGAGACCTCGATATTTTCCGTGCCGGGTTACCAGTCCTACTAGTATGCGGAGCGTCGGCGCCTCGGGACCTATCCCAGAGGCTGAGACAATTTCCACTCGTGAACTGGCAGTTCTGCTAGTAGAACGGTCAACGCAGTGCTTATAGACTTTATTTCCGGCGGCGTTCGGTACTTTCCCACGGGCAGAGGCAACACTTCGATATGAAGAAGTTTTAGTGTTTCGCATTGCTAGTCATTTTTGTCTGACATTTGTTGCTCTTCTATGTCCGCGCCGACGGAGGTGACGGGCAAAGCGTTCTTCCTGTCTCCAGCGAAGCCTGGCAAGTTGACCTGGGGAGCCGGTCCCACGATTGTGATTCCAACAGGTACGAGTGCGCTCCTTGGCCAGGGGAAGTTCAGCATGGGGCCATCGTTTGTCGCCCTTACTCAACCAGGACCTTGGACCCTCGGAGCACTGGTTAACAATGTCTTTTCTATCGTCGGTTCTTCCCATAGATCCGCAGTAAACCAGATGCTGCTGCAATATTTCATCAACTACAACTTGAAGAAGGGCTGGTACGTCAGCGGTGCGCCGATCGTCACCGCGAATTGGCGTAAGCGGGGCAGTGGCGAGGCGGCAGATGGGAATGACACCACAGGCGGCAGCGTGTGGACAGTGCCTTTTGGAGGCGGCGTCGGACGCATCATGCGTTTGGGATTCCAGCCGGCCAACGGTGAAATGTCACGGTGCTTGAATGAATACGGAGGAGGAGCGTGGCGATGGAGCATTCACAATTAGGCGACGGAAGTGATCGATTTGATCGCCGGACCTTTTGCAAGGCTGCCGGCGTTGTGACCGCTCTCGGGGTAGTAGAGGCAAGCCTGGGAACTGTGTCGGCCCATGCTGACCTTACCAAAGAGCAGCGCGACAAGATGACGCCGGATGAAATCATCCAGCAAATGAAAGCTGGCAACGAACGCTTCCGCTCTGGCAAACCGCAGCATCGCGATCTCATGCGCGAAGCTAAGGCGACTGCGAAGGGACAGTATCCTGCCGCGATTGTCTTCAGCTGTATTGATTCGCGAGCACCCGTAGAGTTGATTCTCGACTTTGGTATCGGCTACATATTTAGCGGTCGTGTGGCGGGTAATATTGCTGACGAAGACATATTGGGCAGCATGGAGTTCGCTTGCAAGGTGGCAGGCTCGAAAGTGGTGCTTGTGATGGGCCACACCGCCTGCGGCGCTATCAAGGGTGCCATCGACGGGGTGCAGCTTGGCAATCTCACGGCATTGTTGGCGAAGATCCGTCCGGCCGTTGAAGCCACTCGCTACACGGGGGAGCGCTCGGCCAAAAACTACGCCTTCGTAGACGCTGTGGCGCGAACGAACGTGTCACTGACCATCGCCGACATTCGGGAAAGGAGCCCTGTGCTTCGGGACCTCGAATCCAGCGGCAGCATAAAGGTTGCAGGCGCGATGTACAACCTCGAAACAGGTATGGTTGAGTTCCTCGAGTAGTGGTTAGAGACGGTCTCCGCTAGGCGGGCCGGCTTTTGTCCGTCCGCCGTCGGTACATGCCAAGAGCGCATCCAAAACAGGATCGGGAGGACACTTGACCTGGAGCGCGCTCATGAATCATCTTGATCTGGCTGCTTCGCTCTCATGAAGAGCCATAGCTTTCGTGTGCCAAATCTGAGGAAACCCGCCCATGCTCAGGGCCAGCCGCAACCGGGACGCTCATCGCCCCCACCAGAGACCTCGATATTTTCCGTGCCGGGTACCAGTCCTACTAGTATGCGGAGCGCCAGCGCCTCGGGACCTATCCCACCAGGCTGAACAATTTCCCGGTGCGAACTGGCAGTTCTGCTAGTTGGAATGGTCAGCGCAGTGCTTATAGACTTCATTTCCGGCGGTCGTTTGGTACTAGGTTGGCACTTCAACTGCTGTCAGATAGTTGCTAGTTGCCGAAGCTAACTCGGCTACCTTAGGTGGCTCAGCAGGCTAATCCGAATTAAAAGAAGCATGGATCAGGCTTAGAACCGGGACAACACGAGGAAAGGCGCTTCTGTAATTAAATTAATTGAGAGGACGTCATGAGAAAGCAAAAGATAGCGATTACACTGCTCGGCACGTTTTGCGTCCTGGCAATATGTTGGTTAACCGCTCGCTCGCAAGGCGAGAAGACGGTTCAGGTTCACATGGTCATCACCGACGCGGCACTGCGGACCGAGAAATCGCTTCCAGCGCTCAATGCGGAGAACGTGAAGGTAAAACAAGGCAAAAGCTTCCTTAGCGTAGCGCAAGTGATTCCGGCGCAGGGGGACCAAGCGGCGCTGCAGTTGATGATTTTGATCGACGACACGTTGAACACCCAGGCTGTCGGTAACAATCTTAACGACCTCAAGGCCTTTATCGGAGATCAGCCGCCTTCGACCGTTATCGGTGTCGCCTACATGTCGAACGCGATTGCGAATGTAGCGCAAAACTTTACCGCCGATCATGCTCTTGCGGTCAAGGCGATACGTTTGCCCCGTGGCAACACTTCCACCATGGATAGCCCCTACCTATCGCTCATCAGCCTGGTAAAGGGCTGGCCCCAGCAGAATGTGCGCCGCCAGGTTCTAATGGTCACAGACGGAATCGACCGCCTTCGCGGTCAAAGGCCCGGGCCTGACCGCCTGTCGCCCAGGTATGGAGTTGGTCCCATCGTTCATGAGATGCCCGCCATCAGTGTCGATGCCACTTCGGCCAGCGAAATCAGCCAGCGCTACAACGTGATTGTCAACTCCATATACTCGCCGGGGATCGCCGGACCGGAACGCGGCTCCTGGACCGCGCAGATGGGTCTCTCTGGTCTGAGCAAGCTTGCCGAGGAGACCGGCGGCGAAACCTTCTCTCTCAGCACCTCCAACCCGGTCAGCTTTAGACCCTACCTGGAAACTCTAGAGAAGTTGTTCAAAAATCAGTATTATCTCGTTTTCCGCGCCGTGCCTAAGAACAAGGGAGGTCTCCAATACGTCAAGGTCGAGACCCAGCCCAAGACCAAACTGCTGGCTCCTAACAATGTCTGGGTTCCCGGCGCTAACGAGAGTCAGTAAATCACGGGTACTGTCGGAAGCAGGCGTATAGCGACACCGTCAGAGAAGTTGAGGCGACAGACGTAACTCCTCCGATGTTTTTGGAGCCGGCTCAGGTTTTTCATTGGATGAGTTTCGTCTGCCCCCGGTTTTCAACGTGATCTTTACGAATGTGGGCGACCGTTTCGCGAAAAGTGCTTGCCGGAATCAGGACACTATGCATCCATTACAAAAAGCAGTCGCCGCGTTGATGAGCTTTCTTCTTGTCCTTACAACGTTTCCCGTCGACGCAAGCCCGCAGAACACGTCACAGCCGCCGGGGCCGCAGAAGGAGTATGCGCCTCTGACTCCCGAGGAGCTCGATGGGCTTGTTGCTCCAATCGCTCTGTATCCCGACGCTCTGGTCGCACAGATTCTAGGTGCTGCAACTTTTCCCTACGAAGTAGTAGACGCGGTTGTCTGGATGAAGCAAAACTCCAGCCTCAAAGGCGAAACGCTCGCGAAGGCAGTGGACCATGAATCCTGGGATCCGTCGGTGAAAGCACTCACTCAGTTTCCATCCGTGCTCGACGATCTTGCGAAAAACCTCGCTTGGACCTCTGCGCTTGGTGAAGCGTCCGCGACACAGCAGCAGGATGTTATGGCTGCCGTCCAGAGAATGCGCGCCAAGGCATATGAGGCTGGCAACCTGAAGTCGGGTCCGGAGATCAAGGTCGTCCAGGAGACTCCACAGACGATTGTCATTCAGCCCGCGAATCCACAGATTGTCTACGTACCCGCTTATAACCCGACTGTAGTTTATGGCGCCCCGGTTGTGGTCCCAGGATATAGTTCTGCGGATGTAGCAGCGGCGGCCGTTATATCGTTCGGCGTTGGCATCGCTGTCGGAGCAATGATCAGCGGCGGCTGTTGCGGATGGGGTTGGGGATACTGGGGTACAAACTGGCATGGCAATACGATCATCTACAACCGCACTATCTACGTCGGAAACAGTTACTGGCGGGGCGGCTACTACGGGGGCGGCTACCGGCCAGGGTACCCCAGCTATCGTCCAGGTTATCCTGCCTACCGTCCTGGTAATCCGGGATATCGTCCGCCCGCGTATCCCGGATATGGTCGCCCTCCGGCCACCACTCTTCCTGCGGGTGGGGGCACTCGACCCGGATATGGTCGTCCTCCGGCCACCACTCTTCCTGCGGGTTCGGGCACTCGACCCGGCGCCGGTGGGACGCCGTCTACTCGGCCGACCTATCCCGCAAATCGTCCAAACCAAACCCCGGCTACGCGGCCCAGCACTGATCCTGCCCGCGGGTACCAACGTCCCGCCAATAGTCCATCCACTCAGCCTGCTCCTCCGAACGCGTTTTCCGGATCCGCGGGAGGGCGCGCGCAGAGTGCGCGTGGGAACCAGAGTCTGGGAGCGGGAGGCGCTCGCAAGTAGCCTTGCGCGATGCGAATTCCTATGAAAGAAAACAACGTCAGGGAATGGTTCGGTTGGCACGATGAAGGAGTTGGTATGACGCACCTGAGACCTGCCAGAAAGAGATTCGGTTCATGCAGCATGTTTTTCCTGGTGTTGATCGCGATGGCTACGCTCGTGGCCGGATGCAACAAAAACAAACAGGAACAAACCACCACCGCTGGACCGCAAACATTCGTGTCGCCGGAAATCGCCGGTCAAACGATTTACGCCGCCGCGAAAGCGGGAGACACCAATACGCTCCTGACGGTTTTTGGTCCTGGCGCGAAGGAGCTGCTCTTCTCCGGTGACCCGGTTCAGGACAAAGCGGCCCAGGATACTTTCTCCGGCCGATACGATCAGATGCACCGCTGGGGAAAGTTGACCAACGGCGGCTTGGTTCTCGACATAGGTGCGGATAACTATCCCTTTCCATTCACATTGCGGAAAGACTCCTCCGGTAATTGGTATTTCGACACCAGCTCGGCAAAGGAAGAGATTCTGGCCCGCCGCATCGGCGGCAACGAGCTGGAGACCATAGGGGTCTTAACAGCCATGGCAAATGCCCAAGCCGAATACTTCAGCCAGACTCACGACGGCAGTCATATACGGCAATATGCGCAGAAGTTCATCGCTGACGAGGGCAAACAGAACGGTCTGTACTGGAAGCCCGCGGATGAGAATCAACCGGAGAGCCCTCTCGGACCACTTGCCGCAGACGCCAGCGCCGACGGGTACATCGGGAAAACGCAAACGCCCCAACCCTTCCATGGCTACTTTTTCCGGATCCTTACAAAACAGGGCAACTTTGCCCACGGTGGAGCAAAAGACTACATCGTGAATGGGAACATGACAGGTGGCTTCGCCATTTTGGCGTATCCCGCCGAGTATGGCAATTCCGGAGTGATGTCGTTTCTCATCAATCAGGACGGCATTGTGCTCCAAAAGGATCTCGGTGAAAAAACCACGGAGGTCGCCAAAGCCATCACCGAATTCAACCCTGACGACGCTTGGAAGCCTGTGGAGTAGTTTCTCCTCGACCTTGTGTTTGATCTGAGAATTACTTACTTCATCGTCTCGGAGCACCCTCGGAGCGCAATATGAGCCGGGTCCTCGTTATCGGAAGTGACACCCAAGTGAGCCGCGAGATCGGCGATGCACTCTCCGCCGCCGCTTTCCCCATGGAGTACTCGGCTGGGGACGCCGACGCCCTGCAGCGATTGCGTATGCGATCGTTCGGAGTTGTAATTACTAGTCCAGACAGCGCTGTCGATGAAGATTTGGCTCTGCTGGAAGAGATGCGCCTCGTCAGGCCTGGGGTAAAGTGCATCGTCCTGGCTCATCACAGCACTCCCGGCGAAGTCATCGCTGCCCTGCGCGCCCGAGTGTTCGCATGCTTCACACCTCCCTTTGATCCGGACGATATCGCGAACCTAGCCTGTCGCGCAGCGTCCGACAGTCAATGGCGAGACGACATACAGGTTCTATCAGCCAAGCCCGGCTGGGTCTCAATCCGCGTAAACTGCCGCCTGATCACTGCTGAGCGCCTCATGACATTTGCGAAAGAGCTCAGCGCTCAGTTGCCTGATGACACACGGCAGGAAACAATGCAGGGGTTGCGAGAGATATTGCTGAATGCAATGGAGCACGGAGCGGCGTTCAATGCCGAACAGGTGGTTGAAGTCACCGCTGTTCGTACTGGGAGAGCACTGGTGTTTTATGTGCGTGACCCCGGGGCGGGCTTCCGCCGCGAATCGCTCACTCACGCGGCTATTGCAAATCCCGCCGATGATCCCGCTGCACATATTGTGCAGCGGCAAGAACAAGGAATGCGCGCCGGCGGATTCGGTCTTCTTCTGGCGGGTGGTGCTGTGGACGAGTTGATCTACAGTGAGATCGGTAACGAGGTGTTGCTAATTAAGTATGTGGATTCACCTTGAGCATCAATACAGCCTAGCGGTGCCGGGCCTCGTTGCTGAAGTGAGCGGCAATATGGAAAGCAGAAGGACGACACAACTGGCAAGGATTCGCGCCAATTGACCCCACTTCAAAGGCGGCGATCCCGAATCCAAAAAGTATGAAACTACATTGCTTTAAGAATCGTAATTTACTATTGGCGCTAGCAGGAAAGAGCCAATTGCCTCAACTCAGCTTCTCGAACTGAGGTCCAAATGTATTCAAGGAAATTGCTTTTGTCGTCGATTTTGATCTGCCTCAACGGGAGTGGGTCAAGTCAGGTTATGCTTCGTTCGGCTGGCCTTTCCACATTGAATGAACCTGCGGACGCTACTGCTTCATCCGCAATCTCGTCTGAACTGCGCGGGATGGCAGCGAAAGGACAGTTAGGGAATAACCTCAGCACCGCTGGATACCGGGAGCAAATCAAGAGACTTTATGGATCCGTAAACTTTGCGCCCTTGTGGATCAAGGGTGATGAGCCAACATCGCAAGCAACGTATTTGGTCGAGGCTCTGCGCGCAAGCCGTCTAAAGGGGCTGAACCCCAGCGATTATGATGCGGAAAGCCTGGGAACACAATCGAAGTCCCTCAAAGGAGCGTCAGCTGTCGCTCAGGCTTCGTTCGATGCGTCTCTAACCATGGCGACGATGCGGTACATCTCGGATCTACGCATCGGGCGAATCAATCCCAAACATCTGAAGTTCGGCATCGATGTTCAGTCCAAACAATACAATCTGCCGGATTTTATTGTGCAACAGGTTGCAAGTGCAGGAAACGTTCAATCTGTCCTGGATCAGACTGAGCCACCGTATGCCGGCTATCGCCGTATCGAGACCACCTTGAAGCAATACATGGATTTGGCGGCCAAAGGCGACGGTGCCAAAGTGCCAGGGGGGCCCAAAACAGTCGCTCCGGGCGATACGTACACAGGAGTCGCTCAGCTGGCTGAGCGATTGCAGTTGCTTGGAGACCTTCCGCAGGGCGCAAGCTTCGATTCCTATGGCGGGACCCTCGTTGAGGGGGTCAAACATTTTCAGGCACGACATGGCCTTGCGACAGACGGCAAATTAGATGTGACCACTCTACGTGAGTTGAACACTCCGCTCAGCGCACGCGTACAGCAAATCGATGACGCATTAGAGCGCTGGCGATGGATGCCCACCGAATTTCAGCAGCCTCCCGTCCTCGTAAACATTCCCGAGTTTCGACTAAGAGCCTATTCAGAAGATCACCGGCTTGCGGTCAGCATGAACGTCGTTGTGGGCAAGGCCGCGCCAACCCAAACGCCAGTCTTTACCGACGACATACGGTTTATCGTTTTCCGGCCCTATTGGAACGTTCCCTCTGGAATTCTCCGCAGGACTGTCATCCCCGGCATTATGAAAAACAGCGGATATATAGCTCGTGAGAGATTCGAGGTAACCGACTCCAGTGGCAGACTGGTGTCTGCGAACGACGATCTAGTAGCTGGGCTACGGTCGGGAAAATATTCAATACGTCAGAAACCGGGACCAACAAATGCGCTCGGGCTGATCAAGTTTATGTTTCCCAATTCGCATTCGGTCTATCTCCACAGCACTCCATCGACCGAGTTGTTTTCCAAGTCGCGACGCGATTTCAGTTCAGGTTGTATCCGACTAGAGAAGCCGGCAGAGCTAGCCGGCTTTTTGTTGCGCAATCAACTTGATGGGCAACAACCATGGACCGTGGCACGCGCACAAACAGCGATGGACTCAGGCAAAGACAATCGGCAAGTTAACCTGACGGTGAAGGTCCCTGTCCTTATCCTCTACGTGACCGCCGTCGCGGAGGAAGACGGTACTGTGCACTTTTTCGATGATATCTATGATCACGACAAACGGCTGAATGCCCTGCTTGCGAAAGGCCCTCCTTATCCGTAGACAACCGCAGTCGCCTGTTCTAGCTCAAACGAATTATTCTGAAACGCAAATGGTTGTCGGGCCGCGGAAAATGCGTCCTCCATAACTGCCACTGTGGCAGTTATGGAGGGAGGGCGGTCGGTCGACTTTACAACCAGGCGCCTCTATACCGTGTTTACTGCCGCGCCATGGCAATGCGGATCGCTTCCTCCGGCGAGACGAGGTGATCGAGGCTCTCAGCATCCTCGGCAATGGCGAGTTGGACGCCCTTGACCCGACCCGAAAACTCGTTCCCTCGGGCCCCATAGTCGGGCGAGACCGGGGCTCCCGTGTCCACTCCCACGTCGCAACCATCATCGGCAGAGAAGATGATGGGGTGGGTGGCGCCGACCTGGCCTTCGCCGGCTTTTTTGCCATCTACATACAAGGACACCGTGCCACCCTTGCCAAGGCCACCACCAGCATAAGCAAATTCCATCCGCACCTGGTGGTCGCCCGGAGGCAGCACGCTGCTCGATTCAGCGTAGAAGCACTGGATGCCGAGGAAGTTGTAACAGTATTTGAGCTTGCCGCCTTTTGCGTAGAGACTCCAGCCGCCCATGTTGCCACCTTGTGCAACGATGACGCCTTCGGCTCCGGTAGTGGGTACAACAATCTCCGCGGTCACGGAATGAGACTTGTTCTTGAGATTGAGGACTGAATTTTCAGATAAACGTCCCATGCTGCCAAAAAGAATCTGGGACTTGCCCTTGATCAGCACCGGCCGTCCTGCCAGATCCGAGTTAATCCGTTCCGCGCCCCGGTCATCGAGGGGGAGGACGTTGTAGCGTGTCGCCTCGATCAGCCACAGCCGCTGTAGCTCATGTAACTTGTCCGGCATCTGCTCGGCCAGGTTGTTCGCCTGGCTCCAGTCTTTATTGGTGTCGTACAGTTCCCAGTTATCGGCGTCGAATGCAGCGATCTTGTCGCCGAACAGAAGCCATGGGGTTCTATGTCGTGTTACTGCGGTCCACCCCTTGTGGTAAATGCCACGGTTGCCGAACATCTCGAAGTACTGTGTCTCATGCCGCTCGGCCGCTTTGGCGTCGTTGAAAGAGTAAAGCATGCTGACGCCCTCGATCGGTTTCTGCTGCACCCCGTTGACGAAGGTCGGCTCGGGGAGTCCAGCCGCCTCGAGGATTGTCGGCGCCACGTCGATCACGTGATGGAACTGGCTCCGGATTTCGCCTCTTTCCGGGATTCCCTTCGGCCAGTGCACAATCGTTCCGTTGCGCGTGCCGCCAAAATGCGAGGCGACCTGCTTGGTCCACTGGTACGGTGTGTCCAGGGCGTGCGCCCAGCCGACAGCGTAGTGATTGTAAGATTCCGGGCTGCCGAACTTGTCCAGCCGTGCCATGAGGAACTCAGGTGTCTCCAGTGCGGCCGCGCCGTTGAAATTGATCCCCTCGTTATATGTGCCCTGATGCGTTCCCTCCGCGGAGGAACCGTTGTCGCCGACGATGTAGTAGATCAGCGTGTCATCGAGTAGATTCAGCTTTTCCAGCCCATCCACCAACCGGCCGACATGGTGATCGGCGTACTCCATGAACCCGGCGTAAACCTCCATCTGCCGGATGATCACGGGCTTGAGTGCAGCAGCCACTTCATCCCACGCCGGGATTTCTTTGTGCCTTGGCGTGAGCTGGCAATCTTGCGGAATGACGCCTAACGTTTTCTGGCGGGCGAAGATCTCCTCGCGGAGTTTGTCCCAGCCCTGATCGAACTTGCCTTTGTATTTGTCCGCCCATTCCTTCGGAACGTGGTGCGGGGCGTGGACCGCACCGGGCGCGAAGTAGACGAAGAAGGGCTTATCGGGAATGAGCGCTTTCTGTTGCCCAATCCAGCTCATGGCCTTATCTGTCATGTCTTCCATCAAGTGGTAGCCCTCTTCGGGCGTGCGCTTGACCTCGATCGGGGTGGTGCCTTCATAGAGCGATGGATACCATTGGTTCGCCTCGCCGCCGATGAACCCATAGAAATATTCGAATCCGCCTCCCCCGGTAGGCCAGGCATCAAAGGGACCGGCCGGGCTGGTCTCCCAAACCGGCACTTCATGACACTTGCCGAACTGGGCCGTCGCATACCCATTGAGCTTGAGCGTCCGGGCGATTGGCGAGCAGGTATTCGGTAAAACCGAGTTATAACCGGGCGACCCGGTGGCGATTTCGGTGATTCCGCCCATGCCAACCGTATGGTGGTTGCGTCCGGTCAGCAAGGCCTGCCGCGTCGGCGAGCAGAGCGCTGTGGTATGAAAGCGGTTGTATTTCAAGCCCCGGGCTGCTAGTTGTTCCGCCGTCGGCGTGTTACATGGACCGCCAAAGGCGCTTGACGAGCCAAAGCCCGCGTCATCAATCAACACGACCAGGACGTTCGGTGCACCTTTGGGCGGCCGCAACGGCCGAATCGGCGGGAACTTAGTCTCCGGATCCTTCGCATCGTAGGTGACCAGGCCTGTGCGCGGCTGATCGGGGATGGGAAGAACTATTCGTTGAACTTTGTCCTGGTCATTCATTGAGAGGGGCTCCTCTTCGTTAGAAGTCTGGAATGTTCGCGCGACGATGAAGAGAACGGGCTGCACCCGTCTCGATCGCGGTGTCAGAGTAGGACCCCGCCTCAGCGAAAACAACTGGTAAAACTCACAGTATCGGGCTAGAGGCGGTATTTGGCGTTTCCGCTGGCAGCGGGAAACGACCAGTGAATAGGATTTTTTGAAGCAATTGTTAAGACCGGAGCTTCGGTGCGTGCTCGCTGCAAACAGCAGCGACAAGGTGGAGTTCCGCCACACGTCCGAGCACCTGAGTCGCAATATTGGGACAGTTCGGATGGTCGCAGAGGTATTCGGTGAGCAGTTCTTCGCGCCCGTCCGGAGTTGTGAGGCCCGTCTTGATCGTTACCTGAGGAATTGAGAATCCCCCAACCCAATATAGTGCGGGAAGAACAGGTTCCCTGGTGAGTGAACTATTCCGATTTGGAGGGGGGCCCCGGAACAACAATGTCGTTGTCGATGCTGAAGACGCCGGGAGTGGAGTTGGCCTGCACGTAAGCAATCTCCGCATCGGTTTGGTTGTTGACAACTCCGTAGAGGGTAACGTTTCCATTTTTCACGATAATGTGGATGGCATGGAAACCTCGAGGTGGATCATTGGTGATGCCACCGGCCATCAATGCGACGCTGCGGCCACCGGGTCCCAGCGCTTGCGCCACACTGCCCTGGTTGGCGTTATATTTCCGCAGGCTAGGCTGCGTATAGATGCGGTTGTAGACGGCAGCGCGAATACGATCGTCGTTAGGAGAAGGCGGGAGGACCTCGATCTGGTTGCCGACCGAGTCGACTCCTTCAATGCCCTTGAGAACCCTGGCTGCGCTGCTCTTGAGTGTCGGACGAGAGGCGTAGCCCTTGAGAACCACGGTTTTTCCATGGAAGCCGAAGGTAATCCAGTCGAAAACGCTGTAGTCGGTGAGGCTGGCGAGCCTCTTCTGGACCTCTTTGGCGATGCGCATCGTGTCCTCTTGCGGCCACGTAGGGGAGGGGTTTTGGGCAATGACGGCTGGGGCGCCGAGACTGAAGATGAGAGCGACCGCGATCACCGGCAATGTACGGCGAGTTACAGGAGACAGAACGTCCATTGGGTTGACTCCGTGCGTTGAAAGAATTTGATCTTGGTCTAATCGATACACATAGCCGAAATATGAGTCGAGCGATCTTACCATTTTGCGGCGTTCTGCAAGTGGGACTTTGAGCGAAACGTCATGCTGGTTGCGTCGTGTGTGTTGCCACTCCTGTCGCCGTACCCTACTTATCCGCCTGCCTTATTCTTGTGGAATATCCGCTTGATGTCGGGAGCAAACTCCGCCAGCGCGTCGACCACCACGCCCACCCAAGCCTGGGTGACCATGCTTTGATAGCCCTTGGTCAAGACGCTACGATTGTCAGGCTCCCACGAGGCGACGGTCACTCCTGCCGCAAATGCTGCCCCATATGACATGATCTGAGGTCGTATTTCCCTGTCGGCCGCACCGCCGCAGGTGATGAAGTTTCGGACGGCAGCGTGGCGAATTCTTGGCCAGGCGCCTTCGCAGTGACAACGGTCATAACGGGGCTCGAAACCGACCGCTGCGTTGCCCAGCGCCGTCAGTGAGTTCTGAATGATGTTCCCGGCCTGGAGCGACCCAATGCGTTTGCCGAAACCTGAAGCGCCATCTCCCCAGTCCGGTTCGGTTTCCTTAACCTGGTCGTGTATTGCGAATAATCCGGTCTTCACGTAGATTCCGGGAGTTGTATAGGTCTGCCGAAGATAGAGCTTGAAACGCTCCTCGCCGGTGAGCGGCACGATAGACGCATCTTTGGGGATGTCCTCTGCTCGCCTAGTTGCTGTTTTGCCGCTTCCGGCCATCCAGGAAGCACCCTGCAAGCTCAAGCTGCTGGCACTCCGGCGATGGCTTTGTTCTGCAGGACGCGCACGATAACGCGGCGGTTCGCTGCCTGGCCTTCCACAGTCTTGTCAGCGCCCACCTGCTCGCTTTCGCCCATCGCTCCGGGGGCAAGCATTCTGGTAAGAGGAACCTTGCCCTGCTGAAGCAGAAGATCGCAGACGTTCTGCGCGCGCTCCTGACTGAGCTTCTGGTTCACCTGCGGGCTACCCACGGCCGAGGCATAGCCCTTTACCTCGATCATGTAGCCATTGACCTTGCTTGCGTTTTGAGCGAGCGTCGTGATCTGGGAGATGTACTTGGGATCCACCTTGGTCTTGCCGTTGGCGAAGTAGATGGTGACTTCGTCCATGATGTAGTAATCGTCAAGCTGGCCGAAGCGGGCGATAGCAGCGTCTACGGCGGCTTTGTTGGCTTCGATGGCTTGCTGGTGCTTCTGCAGAGCCTCATTCTGTGCCTGCAACTCGGCGTTGTGCTTCGCGAGCTCTTCCTGATTCTTTTGCACCTGCTCATTGGTATCGTGCATGCCGGCCGCGATTGCTTTGGCGTTCTTCAGGTCGCTGCCCTTGAATCGTACTTTGCTGGCAACGAGGACGTTCTGGTTGTTGTACTCGCCTTCCACGGAGACGGCGAGGCCCGGGATGAGCGCAGCCATGGACATCTGCTTGCTGCGCGCTTTGAGCAGACCCTCCACCTGGCCCACGTCAGTGCTATCGGTGAGCATGACGACCATGTTCGGGTCCTGGCTTGTGCTCAGGATGATGTCCGGGCCGCTGCGGCTTTTGATGATGCCTTGAACCTTCGTCGATTGCGCCGCGGCTGTTCCGGATGCGATGCTCAGAAACAACAGCGTTACGATATTGGCCATCCCGAGTAGACGAATTGCTTTCATTTTCCTGCTCCTTCTTGATGCTGATGTAGGGAACGCAGTCTTATTCAGACTTGCATTCAATAACTGAAAGACGGTGACGGACGTAACGTAACCGACACGGTGCGTATTGGCGTAGTTGCTAGAGCTGGTTTCGGCATGGCGAACGCTGGGTCTGTCAACCCCCTTCTGGCACAACGCTAATGTCGGCTTTCAGGCGCTGCAGGGCACGCTGATCCAGCCGGATCAGACCACGGCCAGGAGTGTCAAGATCAGCGATCAGGGCGACGACGATCGCGATGGTGATAGGAATAAGAATCAGTCCCAACCAAAAGCGAGACGTGAGCGTAGAACCGCGCGTGAAGACCGCAATCAGGGAGGTGGAGAAAATGAGAAGCCAAACCGGTCTCGGAATACGGTTCTCAAATGATGCAACTCGCTTCTCGTGAAGGTCGATGGTTTCGTTGAGGGAATTGAGGTAGACGGCGGTAATGGCTGTGCGATCATTTTGTGCAACCGCGGTAGCGTCGAGCCACAGTTCCTCCTGGATCTGTTTGGATCGGCCCAAGGTCTGACTGAGGTGGTTCGCGTCCACGTTAGCCAGTTCAAGGCGGGTATCCACGTAATCACGCAGCAGTTGCCTGGAGTGATCGCGATACGGTTGGGGAAGCGTGCTGGCACGGAGATATGTAGTGCCAATGGAAGTGGCTTCCTCCACCACCAACGAGCGACGCTCGCCAAAGCGTGTGGACGCCATGCTCAGGGTGAAGCCCAAGAGCAGACTGACTAGCACAAGGAGCCCATCCCGGATCGTGCCCATCTGCTCTTTGCGTTGAGGGACCTGGTCAATTTTGAAATAGGCCGCCACGCTACGTCCAAGATCGAGGACGAGAGCCAGAACAATCGCGAGGAGCAAGCCCAATTCCCATGGTCGGTCGAAGATATATTCCATTTGGTTACTCGTTTCCTGGGATGTCGTCCCGGAGAGTCTCTGCACCCCGAAAGTAGTCTCGCTCAGATCTCCCGATTGGCAGTGGTGGGCCCACCCGGCCCTACGAGGGCAGATTGTAGCCCGCATCGGCCGCAACCGTATGTCACCCAACGGTTGATGAACTTACCAGCGGCGCGTCTCTTCAAACACCAAAAGATTAGCTGGCCTGAGCGGCCTACTGCCACTGGTAGAAGTGCTAAGTGCGGAAATAAAATGCATCAGCAGACGAGACCAGTTGAACGTCAACTCTCGGGAAAGAGGACGAAACGATGAACGTCAACGGCGAAAGTAGTCTCCTGCTCGCGTCACCGATGAGCGGGTCCCCGACACCTGTGCAGCCTGGCGCCGCCGCTTCGGTGTTTGGCGCAAGACCCTCAGAATCTAGCTCTTTCTATCGGTCACCCGTTCAGCCGCACGACGCAGCGAAACCCCAAGTGACAAGTAGCGGTGTCGATCGGCTGTGCCATCCGCGCCGAGGGGCGATAGCGCTGACAGTAGTTAGGCGCGCAAAGATAGGAACCACCCTTCATAACCTTCCGCGGGATCGCCACCGGATCAGTTGGATTGATACTCGATTCGCGCATGCCGCCGCGCGGATTGCTCATGCGGCAGCAATTGCTGCCCGCCCGGGCATGCTCCTGATACCAGTCGCTGGTCCATTCCCAACAGTTGCCAATCATATCGAAGAGCCCGTAACCGTTGGGCGGGTAGGAACCGACCGGGACTGTCCCCGCGTAACCGCCCGGCGACAAGTTTTCGTGCGGAAATACCCCATGCCAGGTATTGGCCATTGATCTGCCGCCCGGCATGAGTTCGTTGCCCCACGCGTATTCTGCGCCCTCAACTCCGCCGCGGGCCGCGAACTCCCACTCCGCCTCAGTCGGCAACGACTTCCCGGCCCAAGCTGCGTAAGCTTCAGCATCTTCGATGGCGATGTGTACGACGGGATGATTTTCAAGCCCTTCGATCGAGCTTTGCGGGCCAGTGGGATGCTGCCAATTGGCACCCGCGACATAGACCCACCAATTGTAAATATCACTGGTATCAATCCGATGCCTAGGCTTCTGGAACACCGCCGACCCAGGGACCAGCAATTCCGGCATGGCGCCAGGATAATCTTCCGCGCGAGGTGTCCGCTCTGCGAACGTGATGTAACCAGTAGCAGCGACGAAGCGGGCAAAATCGGCATTGGTAACTGCGCAACGATCAATTAAGTACCCGTCCACGATGACGCGATGGGCGGGTGCTTCTTCCGGATAATGGTTATTGGAGCCCATCAAGTAACTGCCGTCCGGGATCCTTTCCATACCCGGAAAGGAACGCCCCGAGGCGGTTGTTACTCGATGTTCTCCGGCTAAGGAATCATCGGAGGAATTTGTCATCAGCTTCTACCCACGACTCAAAACCAACTACGCAGCCGCGTACCTTGTATGGACCCGCTCGGTGGTGCCGTTAAAGGGTCGCCGTGCCACCCTTGCCAAGACTGGGACACGCGCAGGCAAACTCCATGCTTACGGCATCGGCGACCCCACCGGCCCTCGTTTGAACAAGTGAAGGGCCCGATGATTAGCCGGCCATTGCTCTCTTGACACGCATTTCTGCGATAGCCCTTTGTGCCTCCTCGCTGAGGTTGGATTTGCCGACCTGGACGGTCACCTTGTGAATCTTACCGGTGAACATGTTATCTCCCACTTTGTAGTCATCGCTAACACACGTATAGAGATTTTCGCCCACGTCCGTCGTCTCCGCGCCAAACGCGAACGGCTGAGTGTGCCCGATCCGCCCTTGGGCGACTTCTTCACCGTTGACGAAGATCACACCGTTACCTCCCGCGCCGAGACCGCCATCGTAAGCAAACTCGAAGCGCAACGTCACCCGCCCGACCGGCAGGCGAGCGAGGCCAACGATCTTGTAAATCTCGCGGCCGAGATAGTTCCAGGCAAACCGGGGTGCGCCGTCCTTGACATAGAGGCTCCAGCCGCCCATCTCCCCGCCCTGGGCGATGACCACCCCCTCTGCGCCGGCCTCCGGGACCTCGATGTCGGCCGTAACCACAAAGGAGCGGTTCTTGATGTTGATGAAACCATTCTCGGGTATTCCTTTCATTCCTTCGTAGACCGTCATTTCGGTGCGACCTTCCAGCAGATCCGGACGGCCCGCGATAGCGGCGTTGAAGCGCTCCCAAGCGCGGTCGTCAAGCGGCAGCACGTTGTATTTGACGGCCTCTTCCAGGAAGACTCCCTTTAGCTCCTCAAGTTTGTCGGGGTACTTCGCGGCAAGGTCATGCGCACAACTGAAGTCTTGCTCTACGTTGTAAAGCTCCCACTTGTCGTTAGCAAACGTAGCGCGCGGCTTGGGCTCCCACGGCGGGCGGTGCACCGTGGTGGCGAACCAGCCGTCCTGGTAGATGCCCCGGTTGCCTGCCATCTCGAAGTATTGCGTGGTACGGTGCGACTTCGCCTCGGCGTTATTAAGAGTGTCGAGCATGCTCACGCCTTCGATGGGTTTCTGCTTGACGCCATAGACGACCCCGGGCTCGGGCACCCCAACTGCCTCTAACACCGTCGGGGCGATGTCAATCATGTGGTACCACTGCGTGCGCAAGCCGCCCTGCTCCTTGATGGCTTTCGGCCAATGGACCACAATGGGCTGGCAAATGCCTCCGTAGGAGGCCACCTGGTGGCCCCAAGCAAAGGGCGTGGCCCCGGCGAAGGCCCAGCCGTTGGGATACAAAATATGGGACTCGGGCCCGCCGAATTTGTCGAGGTTCTTTAATGCAATGTCGAGGGGCTCTGGCTGGGCATTGAACACGGACAGCTCGTTAAACGCACCGATAGGACCGCCCTGGAAAACCGATCCGTTGTCGCCGGTGATATAGAAGATCAGCGTGTTGTCCATTTCGCCCAGGGCCTCAATCTCGTCGAGAAACCGCCCGATTTCGTAGTCGGTCACCTCGGCAAAGGCGGCATAGATTTCCATGTACCTGGCAAAGACCTTTTTCTCGTCGGCGGTCAATTCGTCCCATTCCTGGATTCCCGGCGGCTTGGGTGCGAGTTCGGTTCCCGGGGGCACGACGCCCATTTTGATCTGCCGGGCCAGCGTTTCCTTCCGCACCTGGTCCCAGCCCTGGTCGAACTGGCCCTTGTACTTGTCTCGCCACTTCTCGGGCACCTGAAACGGGCCGTGAGTACCAATGGCGGAGTAGTAGACGAAAAATGGCTTGTCGGGGGCCAGCGAATGCTGGGAACGCACCCACTCGATGGCTTTGTCGGTGATATCAGTGCTGCCATAGTAATTGGCGTCGGGGTGCAGATCAGCCCTGTTCATGTTGTCGTAAATGACCGGATGAAAGAGGTCAGCCTCACCGGACATGAAGCCGTAGAACCGCTCAAACCCGCTATGCATGGGCCAGCGGTCGAACGGTCCGACAACGCTGGATTCCCAGGGTCCCAGCTCGTGACACTTGCCGAACATGGCGGTGCTGTAGCCGTTGAGCCGCAAGATCTCGGGCAGCATCGTGACGCTGGCTGGACGCATCGCGGTGTACCCCGGGAAAGCGGTGGCAATTTCCGAGATCACGCCGAAGTTTGCGCTATGGCTATTGCGGCCTGTAAGCAAAGCCATGCGACTGGGCGAACATAACGGAGGGACTTTGAAATTGTTGTAGCGAAGCCCGGTCTTGGCTATTCGGTCCAGCGTCGGCATCTGGATAGGTCCTCCAAATGTCGATCCGTCGCCGAAGCCGAAGTTGTCGAGAAGGACGACCACCACGTTGGGCGCGCCTTTCGGCGCTTTCACCTGGAACCGTGGCGGGGCTTGTGCGTTGTGCACATCAAGCACAGTGATCGGCGGATACTGAGGCTCGGGGACGGGCAGCACCGTACGCTCCAGGGAGTCGGTCGTCTCGGGCCCGCTGCTTTCGGCCTCTGCTTTATTGTTTTGCGATCGCACCGTCATTTTCTCCTCCTATGATGTGTGTCCACTCCGATGTTTCGGAAGTTCTGCGATAGATCTAGGCTGCCTTTTTACAGGGACTGCTGACCTCATGGAACTAGGAGAACTAGCGAATGGAGGCTGAAAAACTACCAGTGCCCCCCGCGGGCAGCGCTTCTACTTTTTCTTCGATTTCGCCTCGGGTTGAGCGGAGCGACGTCTGTGTCCACCAAGCCACTCGCCTGATTGGAAGTTATTTGCCAGTAAAGTGATAACGATTCACCGGGAGAAATTGATTCCTCTGTAAGCTTTTTTTCGCCGCTTCCTGGCAGTTTTGACAGTTCCTCTCCGAGCTCGCTCCTGAGATACTGTGGCTCACAGTTCGCCATAAGGGAGTAAACAATCATGAGAGGCTATTTTGTGGCCGCATTGCCTTTGCTATTTATGCTGGTGATTGACGTACCTTCTGCTAGTACCCAACAGGGCCAATATCCGATTGTGGACAAGGTCGCTCAGAAGGTGATCGACAAGTATCAACACTCTACGTGCGAGGACCTGAGAGCACAGAAACAGCAGCCGCCAGACCCCCAGCAAGCGGCGACCAAGCAAAAGGTTGTGGGAATGCTGAGGAACGATCCGAAAATGCGCGAATATTTCCTGAACAAAGTGGCCGCTCCCATCGCAAACAAAATGTTCGAATGCGGCATGGTTCCGTAATCAAAGGATCCGGTTCCGCTATCTATCTCGATGTCGCTGATTTCCGGCTTGCCGGCACTCCGTAACGTCCAGCCTAGCGCTCCCGTTGTGGGATGCCGAACTCCAGTATTTCGTGCGAGCCGGCGTTCCACCGATCGAGGTACTGCATATTGTTGCCCAATCCAGCTCATGGCCTTATCTGTCATGTCTTCCATCAAGTGGTAGCCCTCTTCGGGCGTGCGCTTGACCTCGATCGGGGTGGTGCCTTCATAGAGCGATGGATACCATTGGTTCGCCTCGCCGCCGATGAACCCATAGAAATATTCGAATCCGCCTCCCCCGGTAGGCCAGGCATCAAAGGGACCGGCCGGGCTGGTCTCCCAAACCGGCACTTCATGACACTTGCCGAACTGGGCCGTCGCATACCCATTGAGCTTGAGCGTCCGGGCGATTGGCGAGCAGGTATTCGGTAAAACCGAGTTATAACCGGGCGACCCGGTGGCGATTTCGGTGATTCCGCCCATGCCAACCGTATGGTGGTTGCGTCCGGTCAGCAAGGCCTGCCGCGTCGGCGAGCAGAGCGCTGTGGTATGAAAGCGGTTGTATTTCAAGCCCCGGGCTGCTAGTTGTTCCGCCGTCGGCGTGTTACATGGACCGCCAAAGGCGCTTGACGAGCCAAAGCCCGCGTCATCAATCAACACGACCAGGACGTTCGGTGCACCTTTGGGCGGCCGCAACGGCCGAATCGGCGGGAACTTAGTCTCCGGATCCTTCGCATCGTAGGTGACCAGGCCTGTGCGCGGCTGATCGGGGATGGGAAGAACTATTCGTTGAACTTTGTCCTGGTCATTCATTGAGAGGGGCTCCTCTTCGTTAGAAGTCTGGAATGTTCGCGCGACGATGAAGAGAACGGGCTGCACCCGTCTCGATCGCGGTGTCAGAGTAGGACCCCGCCTCAGCGAAAACAACTGGTAAAACTCACAGTATCGGGCTAGAGGCGGTATTTGGCGTTTCCGCTGGCAGCGGGAAACGACCAGTGAATAGGATTTTTTGAAGCAATTGTTAAGACCGGAGCTTCGGTGCGTGCTCGCTGCAAACAGCAGCGACAAGGTGGAGTTCCGCCACACGTCCGAGCACCTGAGTCGCAATATTGGGACAGTTCGGATGGTCGCAGAGGTATTCGGTGAGCAGTTCTTCGCGCCCGTCCGGAGTTGTGAGGCCCGTCTTGATCGTTACCTGAGGAATTGAGAATCCCCCAACCCAATATAGTGCGGGAAGAACAGGTTCCCTGGTGAGTGAACTATTCCGATTTGGAGGGGGGCCCCGGAACAACAATGTCGTTGTCGACGCTGAAGACGCCGGGAGTGGAGTTGGCCTGCACGTTAGCAATCTCCGCATCGGTTTGGTTGTTGACAACCCCGTAGAGGGTAACGTTTCCATTTTTCACGATAATGTGGATGGCATGGAAACCTCAAGGTGGATCATTGGTGATGCCACCGGCCATCAATGCGACGCTGCGGCCACCGGGGCCCAGCGCTTGCGCCACACTGCCCTGGTTGGCGTTATATTTCCGCAGGCTAGGCTGCGTATAGATGCGGTTGTAGACGGCAGCGCGAATACGATCGTCGTTAGGAGAAGTCGGGAGGACCTCGATCTGGTTGTCGACCGAGTCGACTCCTTCAATGCCCTTGAGAATCCTGGCTGCGGTGCTCTTGAGTGTCGGACGAGAGGCGTAGCCCTTGAGAACCACGGTTTTTCCATGGAAGCCGAAGGTAATCCAGTCGAAAACGCCGTAGTCGGTGAGGCCGGCGAGCCTCTTCTGGACCTCTTTGGCGATGCGCATCGTGTCCGCTTGCGGCCACGTAGGGGAGGGGTTTTGGGCAATGACGGCTGGGGCGCCGAGGCTGAAGATGAGAGCGACCGCGATTACCGGCAATGTACGACGAGTTACAGGAGACAGAACGTTCATTGGGTTGACTCCGTGCGTTGAAAGATTTGAACTCGGTCTAATCGATACCCATAGCCGAAATTTGAGTCGAGCGATCTTACCATTTTGCGGCGTTCTGCGAGTAGAACTTTGAGCGAGACGTCATGCTGGTTGCGTCGTGTGTGTTGCCGCTCCTGTCGCCGTACCCTACTTATCCGTTTGGCTTATTCTTGTGGAACATCCGCTTGATGTCGGGAGCAAACTCGGCCAGCGCGTCGACCACAACGCCCACCCAAGCTTGGGTAGCCATGCTTTGATAGCCCCTGGTCAACACGCTAGGATTGTCAGGCTCCCACGAGGCGACGGTCACTCCGGCGCCAAACGCTGCCGCATACGACATAATCTGAGGTCGAATTCCCTTGTCATCTGCACCGCCGTAGGTGATGAAGTTCCGCACGACAGCGTGCCGAATTCTTGGCCACGCGCCTTCGCAGCGGCAACGGTCGTAACGGGGCTCGAATCCGACTGCGGCATTGCCCAGCGACGTTAATGAGTTCTGAATGATATTTCCGGCGTGAAGAGAGCCAAGACGTTTGCCATAACCTGAGATGCCATCTCCCCAGTCCGGTTCGGTCTCGGCGACCTGGTCGTGTATTGAGAAGAGTACGGTCTTCACGTAGATCCCTGGAGTTGTATAGGTCTGCCGAAGATAGAGCTTGAAACGCTCGTCGCCGGTGAGCGGCACGATGGGCGCATCTTTGGGGATGTATGCACCATAGACCCAGTTCACGGGTAAGGTGGTGTTGACCGAGGCCTCCGGAGCTGTCGGAGCTTTCGCGGCTTCTTGCGCCACACATGAGGAGGCCAGAAGCGGCAGAGCGAGAATACTCGTGCGAACTGCTAGGAGTCTTGCCATGTATAGGGCGCGCCTCCAGTTCATTCTATGAAGTAACCCGAGCAGGCGTACGAACGTCAACAGCGAATCACATTTGCGCCGGCCGGTAATTGGCGTTGTCGATCCGTCTACAGGAGTCACCAGACGGGGCGTCGCTGACCTTCTGTAAGGCTAAGGGGTCAGCTTGGGAATCAAGAACTAGTAAAAATCGTAGCGTTTCCACAGAAAAGCTGCTTGTTGCCTCAAATCGTGGCCTGTTAAGCTCGAACCTCCGTGTCCATCGCCGCGATCTGCTGCTTCAGTTCCCTCCGTTCTGTCCGAAGGAGGTCAACCAGGTTGAGCATCCACGGCGTACAGTCGGCGCCAAGCTCGACGTGATGAGCCCTCCATGCGGATCTGTCAATTGTGACAGGTGCAGGGAGCGGTGCTGCGAGAATATGTTCAACATACGGAAGTTAGAAAGGATGACGATGAGCGTGGATCAAAAGGCAATCAAGCAGGATTCCCGACCTTTTCGGCCTACAACGTCGGCGAGCATCGCGGGCCCACCATGCAGGAGTCGCGCTATGAGCGGCGTGTTGAGCAAAGCCGGCTCCCCGCCGACGATATGCTCGGTTAGCCTTTGCTTTAAGGACCTAGACGGATGTAAAGAGAAGAGGGAACGATGGAATCTGCTGTTGCTTCATCCAAAGTTGAAAGGCGCAAGCAGGGAAAAGCGCTTCGCGCAAAGCTTCCGCGCGGGGCCCAGGGCGAATGGAAACCGCGGGCAAAGTCTCAGGACATCGTCAAGCTGCTCGAGGAATCCGACATCGGCCGAATCAAGGGCTTGCTCCCGGTCAAGTACCAGCGGATGGCCGTGTCGCCGTTCACCTTCTTTCGCGGCGCGGCCATCATTCAGGCACGAGACCTGGCGAATGCGGCTGTTTCGGGGATCACGGTTCAGGCCTGCGGGGATTGCCACCTGGCGAACTTTGGCGGCTTCGCCTCCCCTGAACGAGTCTTGGTTTTCGACATCAATGACTTTGATGAGACCTTCCCTGGTCCATGGGAATGGGACGTCAAGCGGCTGGGAGCCAGCCTGGTGCTGGCAGCCAGGGACCAGACATTTTCCAAAACTGTGGCGAATCAGGCGGTGCAAGCGGCGGCTGCCTCCTATCGAACGCGCATGTCTGAGTTCGCTGAAATGACGGTGCTTGAGGCCTGGTATGCAACCGTCAACGCGGAACAGGTCAAAGAATATTTCCGGAAGGATAAGGACATTTCAGCGCGCTTGGCCAGGAAGCAGAAGCAGGCTCGCTCCCAGAACTCCGAGGCCGTCCTCCCCAAGCTGACTGAGGTCGTAAACGGGCGGCTGATGATCAAGGACAGCCCTCCGGTTATCTACCATTTCGACGAATATGCGACAAATCTCCAAAAGGGGCACGTGAAATTCATCGAAGAATACAAGAGTTCGCTACAGCCGGATAGACGACAGTTGTTCCGGCACTACCGCCTTCAGGACAGTGCGATCAAGGTGGTAGGCGTGGGGAGTGTCGGCACGCGCTGTTATCTCTCGCTACTTCTGGCTGACAAAGGCGATCCACTCTTCCTTCAAGTCAAGGAAGCGCGCAGGTCCGTGCTGGAATCGCCTCGCGGAAAAAGCCGATATGCTCATCAGGGTGTTAGGGTTGTGGAGGGACAGCGTCTGATGCAAGGCGCGAGCGACATCTTTCTCGGCTGGGCTCGCACCAAGAACCACGACTACTACCTGCGTCAGTTCCGTGATATGAAGGTCTCGGCCGAGATCGAAACCTTCAAGCCTGGAACCCTGGTTGCGTATGCCACCTTGTGCGGATGGGCTTTGGCGCGGGCGCATGCCAAGGCCGGGGATGCGGCGATTATCGCCGGATACCTGGGAACGACCGACCAGTTCGATAACTCTTTGGCGCGATATTCGGAGGCATACGCGGATCAGGCGGAACGTGACTACGCAACCTTTAAAGCGGCCATTCGTTCCGGGCGCCTTTCGACGGATGTAGAAAAGGGCGCCGGATTGGAGTTCCTCTTGTAGTCCTGTATGGAAGAGCCGCTAAAGCTCGCGCGGCGACCCGAGAAAACGTTTTCAACCGCGATCGATCTTCTTCATAATGTTGGCCTCGTCCCCCAGGTGCAGCACGAAAATCAACCTTGCGCTTGCGCAACGACCGGACTAGCGGCGCATGAAACCCTAAGCGAGTTCAGAAACTACACCCAAAGAGTTGGGTTTGAACAGTGAGGGCGTGGGCCAGTTGGAGTCGTCAATAGTGCGGGTATTTGTTGTCGATGATTATGAACCGTTCCGGCGATTTGTATGTGCGACGCTGGGTCAAAGGCAAGATTTGCAGCTCATTGGCGAAGCCTCAGACGGATTAGAAGCGGTTCGCAGAGCCGAAGAACTGCAACCGGACTTGATTGTGGTCGCATCGGGCTCCCCACACTCAATGGCATTGAAGTGGCTCGACGAATCCGTAAGCTCTGCCCTGAATGCAAAATACTCTTCATGAGTCAAGAATCTGCTGCCGACGTGGCGCAAGCGGCTTTCAGCTTGGGAGCATTGGGCTACGTTGTCAAAGCACATGCCGGAAGGGAACTGCTCACCGCTGTCGAAGCGGTTTGTCAGGGGAGGCAGTTTGTCAGTGAAGGGCTATCGAGTCACAATTGGGGCGACCCCGAAACTCCCGGCGACCTCTTCTACCATGAAGTTCCCTCATCGTCCATTCACAGCCACGAGGTTCAATTCTATCGTGATGATGCGGCTTTCCTACTTGGTTTTGCTTGTTTTATCGAAGCTGCTCTAACGGCTGGAAATCCGGTTATCGTGGTCGCGACAGAGTGGCACCTGAATGGTCTTCTCCAGACATTGCTGGCTCGCGGCGTCGATGTTGTAGCCGCCACCGAACCGGGGCTCTTTCTCACTTTGGATGTCGACGAGGCGCTCTCGACATTCATGGTGAATGATTCGCCTGATCCGCTCCGATTCCTGACGGTATTTGGTGATCTGCTCACGTCAGTGACCAGGGCAGCGAAGGGGAAGCCTCCTCGAGTTGCAGCTTGTGGTGAATTTGGAGCCAGGTTGTGGGCGCAAGGTAAGGCGGATGCGGCGATGCAGGTCGAGCACCTCACGGACGAGGTAGCCAAAAGTCGCAACGTGGATATTCTGTGCGGGTATGTGTTGAGCAGCTTTCAGCGCAATCAAAAAAGTCACATCTACGAGAGAATCTGTGCAGAACACTCTGCCGTTCGCTCCTAGTGAACGGCAGAGTGTGGCTCGCAGCTACTCGTCCGCCGGCTTGGGCTTTAGTGTTACAGTGATAGGCGCAGACGAAACAAAAGTGATAACCGATTCCGCCGGTATCGCAACGCCCTTGTTCCCCGTAAGTGCGGCGCCTGCGGTACCTGCGCCTGCTCCTACAAGGCCACCGATCAACGCTCCCTTGCCTCCGCCCGCCAGGCCGCCAATCAGCGCGCCCCCACCAGCCCCGCCACCGACCATCGCGCCTGTCCGCTTGCCCTTCCCTTTGACGGTCTGTTCGAATTCCTGGGTGGTTACCCCGTATGAACCGACCCGGTCGAGCTGTATGCCAAGGTCGCCCTCACCCTTGAACCTGCCTTGTTTTCTCGCGGCGATAACGGTACCGCTCACCGGAGTGCCGGCTTTCAGTACGGTTACTCCCTCGACACGGACGGACTGCGCAAGCGATCCACTAAAAGGGTCGCCGACGTTACTGGTTTTTGAACTCAGGTCCTGGGCGATTCGGACGGTAAGTGCTGTACCAGTCGGCACGGTGTAGACCTTGGGAGGCGGAGGAGGGGGAGGCGGAAGAGGCGGAGGAGGAGCGGCGGCTTGAGCCGGAGCCGGAGCCGCGGCTGCCGGTTCACTGGCGGTGGGCGCCGGCGCTTGGTCTGGCGCGGGTGCGGCCGCCGCAGGCGCAGGGGAGGCGCTGCTCTCCGGCGGGGGCGTCTTATTGCAGCCGCAGAATACTAAAACGCCGAACAAGCTAAGCAACAACATGCGATGAAAACGGAATTTAGCGCCGGAGAGTAAGCTCGCGGCGTTCAGTTTTCTTGTTTCTGGCCTTTTCATCTTTCCCTCCCGCTCGACAAAGCTTCCCGTTCGAACACCGTACTGACGAATCCGCGTCAGCGCAAGCAACTTCGAAAAGTAGGGTTTCACAACCAATGAGCTACGGCTACTGTTAGTTCTGACAGTGGAGAACCTGGCAATCCTCAAGATAGACTGAGTTTGTTACATCATCGCGAGCCATTGAAGGTTGCGCCGGCCGGTGAAACAGGGTGATCTTCTTATCGAAACGACCAGCCAACCGTCGACGAGACTCCCAGGTTATTTTCCGGCGCTCCCACGACCGGCCGATTGTCGAAGTTATCGTAGAAGCTCGCTCGGACATAGAAGTCTTTGTAGAACTTATAGTAAACATCCTGATTGAGAGTCATGCGGACGCGCCCGGGCGTGGTCAGACTGGGATAAACCCATAGTGTGGTGTCAAAGGTCGTCGAATCGAAACGGAACGTTGAAAATTGCGCTGCAAAGGCGGAATCAAGGCTGCGTTTGTTCGCTCTCGATTCTTGTATCGGATTTGTCCTTCTCCGTAGTAAAGCCGAGTCCCGCAATCAGTGAAAGGTCGGTCTTGTTTGTGAAAACCGGGCGCAGGGCGAGCGCCCCCGCCAGCGTGGTGCGCAGATCGATCTGCTGTTCTGAACTGGAAAGAAAGTTTGCAATGGCTCCCCCGTACCAATCGGATTTGCGAAGCTGCTCGAAATACTCGCTCTTCAAAGTTGTTTCGTTGGTATCGCTGACCTCCTTCTGGCTCGTAAACTGGGAGTTGGAGCTTATCTCAGCGAGGTGGGTTGTGGCCTGGTAAGTTAGGTCTCCGTCCAGGGTCAGGTTCTTCTGCGCGTTCGATTGAGCAAAGCTCGTTCCTAAATCGACGTCTCCCCTCAGGCGCCGTACAAACGTCTCACCCGTCTGTTGGATGCTCACCACCTCATCATGGGGAGTGTTCGCTTGATTTGCGCCGGCAACCTTGACAATATGCTCGTCGGCTGTCTCCGAGAGAGGGCCGCTGAATGCGTCGCCTTTATTGTCGACCACCACGAAGGGCTGATTGGTCTGGATCTTGTCGACCTTGTTCCAGTCGAAGACCACCGTGGAATTGGCGTAGTCCTGCTTCACCGTGAGCTGCCCCTGCTCGAGGGAGCGGATTTCGCAGGTGATTCTGTCGCCATTTTTCATAAAGACAACGTCTGTTTTCAGACGGCTGGAAGCGTGCATCTGGGTCGTGAACATGGCCGCGAGCAGAAAACAAAGATAGGTACCCGCTGCTGCGCCGCGCCCCAGTCTTGATTGAGAGGTTATGTTCCGCGCCAGTTCGGGTGAACAAGGATCAAAGGATTGCAGGCATGCCACTCGGCACCTCCGTTCGGTTGACACACTATTTTGCCGCCTATTGAAGCTTCGAGCAGTAACTTTCGGAGGCCATGTATAAACGGTAGATATTTCTTTTGCCGGCGCGATTTCCTATGAAGAGAAAGAAGCCGGGGTTTAAGATCCAATACGCGTGCGTAAGACTGCACGCAGCCAACATGCTTCCAGCACGCTTTTAGGGGGCTCGATGACTGACCTTGCGCAAACAGCCAATCGTGAACTGGTGCTCACGGAGGGCGGCCCGACTTATCGTATCGAGAAACGCCTCGGAACCGTTCAAGAGAATACGCCGCGCATTGTGCGAAGAGCACTTTTCTCCATTTGTCTGACCTGGCTTGTGCTCCTGGTGCTGGCTGCATTACAGGGTTTCGCGACCGGTCACCGGGTCGCCGTGCCTTTCCTGAGCGACCTCGCGGTGCATGCAAGGTTCCTGATAGCTGTGCCTATTTTGCTTTTGACTGAAACCATTGTAGGACCGCGCATAGCGGAAACCGCCCGCCACTTTGTCACCTCAGGCGTAGTAGTTGAACAGGACTTCGGCAAATTCGAAACGGCCGTTGCCCAAGGCCTCGCCTGGCGGGACTCAACGGCGGCGGAGGTCATCTTCGTCTTGTTCGCCTATATCATCACCGTCGTAAATCTGCGCTTGACAGCTGTTCACGTCTCCACTTGGTCGGCCCTGCGTACTGGCTCGGAGGCATCACTCACCTGGGCCGGGTGGTGGCTCGTCTTCTTTTGTATCCCGCTGTTTCAGTTTCTGACCCTGCGTTGGCTATGGAGGCTGTTTCTTTGGGGACAGTTTCTCTGGCGCATGACTAATCTGACGCTCCACCTCGCGCCGACACACCCTGACGGAGCCGCAGGCCTTGGATTCGTGGGCGAGGCGCAGCGTTTCTTCGCCGTCGTCCTGATCGCCTTCTCCGTGGTTGTCGCCGGGGTTCTCGGCAACTCAGTGCTCTACGATAATATTCCGCTGGCCCATTTTGCCGCGGCAATCGCTGTTTATGTGATCGCTGCCGTGCTTCTTATCCTGATCCCATTGTCGGTTTTTGCACCGATCTTATTCAAGACAAAGATATCGGGGTTGGCCAAATATGGGAGCTTGGCGACAGAGTATACACAATCCTTCCAGCAAAAGTGGATCGTGGATCGTCGCAATCACCAGGAGGTATTGCTTGGGACCGCCGATATTCAATCGTTGGCCGACCTGGGCAATAGCTTCGCATTCGTCGAGAAGATGAAACTTCTTCCCATGGCATCGCGTACTCCCATCCACCTGGCCGTCGCATGCCTTATTCCGATGGCGCCACTGCTTCTCACGGTCATGCGCCTGAAAGATATCCTGGAGTTCCTGCTCAAAGCTGTTATGTAACAAACAACGCAAAAGGAATGACTGAGTGGCCGCAAGCCGATGCTTGCATATGGACTCCTTATCTACTTCTTGGGTTGGAGCTAGTAGTTTTGACAGGGCGTAAAACGTTGCAAAACAAATTATGCTTTTGGGGCCATAGCAGTGATTTTGTCACTGCTATGGGAATACCCGCGTCGTTCTCAGCAATGGGGACGAACGGATTGGTCCTCTTATGCCCCAGATCTCAATCTCGCCGGCAGAAACCCGCACCATCGCCAAAGACGCGTATATCTATGGATATCCGATGGTCCAGGCTTACCTCACCATGTACGCCTTCTCCATTGACAAGGGCAATCCCCAATACAAAGGCCCGTTCAACGCTCCTCTTAGTTTCGCCCGAGTCTTTACTCCCCGCGATACGGCGTTCGTGACCCCCAACTCCGACACTCCGTACACTTTCCTCAGCCTTGACCTGCGCGCCGAACCCACCGTCCTCACCATTCCTCCGATCGAGAAGGATCGCTACTGGGTCTTCCAGATGATGGACCTCTACACCTTCAACTTTGACTATCTTGGCACTCGCACTAGCGGCAATAACGGAGGCACTTTTCTTGTCGCCGGTCCGCGCTGGAACGGTTCAGTTCCACCCGGGATCACGAGAGTCCTGCGGCCGGAAACCGAGTTCATCAACGTAGTTGGCCGAACCCAACTCTTTAACCCAGCTGACCTCGACAAGGTCAAGAAGATCCAGGCCGATTACAAAGCGCAGCCTCTTTCCGCTTTCTCGGGGCAATCCGCTCCGCCTGCCGCGCCCGCGATTTCCTGGATCCCGCCGGTCCCACCCGCTCAGATGAAGACCTCGCTGCGGTTTTTCGATGTGATGAGCTTCCTGCTTCAGTTCTGTCCGGTTCAACCCAGTGAGACCGCTTTGCGGGCGGACTTTGCCCGCATCGGTGTCGGTCCCGGGGAAACCATCAATGCCGACACACTCTCGCCGGAGATGAAAGGTGTCCTCGAAGGTGGCATGGCAGACGGACAAAAGGAGATTGACGACCGCCGCGCCTCGAGTAGGGGAGACATCAGCAATTTTTTTGGTACGCGCGCCTTCCTTCACAACGACTTCGTCGCTCGCGCCACAGGAGCCCAGACGGGCATAGGCGCCAACTCCAAAGAAGAAGCCCTCTATCCCCTTTATGAGAAGGATTCCAGCGGGCAGCCTCTCGATGGCAGCAAGGCGCGCTACACCCTTCACTTCAACAAGGGAGAGTTCCCGCCGGTCAACGCCTTCTGGTCGCTCACCATGTATGGCCTCCCGCAGCAACTTCTGGTTGAGAACCCTATCCGTCGCTACCTCATCAACTCGCCCATGTTGCCTAACCTGAAGCTCGACGCAGAAGGTGGGCTCACCATCTATATCCAGGCGGACTCGCCCGGGAATGACAAAGAATCAAACTGGCTCCCCGCGCCCAAAGCACCCTTTATGCTCGCCATGCGCTATTACCTGCCGAAACCTGAGCTGCTCGCGGGTACCTGGAAGTCTCCAGCAGTTATCCGAGTACAGTAGTTGGCCTCAAAGGAGGATTCATGCTGACGCAACACGACAAGCCTGGTGACACTTCCGCCAGTCCGACTCCACAGGACGCACGCGCCATCGCCAGGGAAGCGTACATTTACGCCTTTCCCCTGGCTGCCAACTACCAGACCCTTTACAAACAGGCGATCGACACCACCAGCCACGACTATCGCGCCCCCTTTAACACTCTCACCAACGCCAGCTCGGTCGCCACACCGGATGACAAGTTTGTCGTCACCCCCAACTCCGATACACCCTACTCCTATCTCTGGATGGACCTACGTGCCGAGCCCATCGTCGTCACCATGCCGAAGATCGAAAAAGAACGCTACTACACCGGCCAGCTCATCGACCTCTACACTTTCAACTTCGCCTATCTGGGCACGCGCAGCTACGGCAACGACGGTGGCAATTTTCTCATCGCCGGTCCCAACTGGCATGGCGCGACCCCGGCCGGCATCAAGGCTGTCCTCCACGCCCAGACCCAGTTCGCCTACCTTCTCATCCGGACCCAACTCTTCAATGCTGCTGAGATCGACAACGTGAGAAAGATCCAAACCGGCTACCGGGTCCAGCCCCTTAGCAACTTCCTGCTGCACCACCCTGCGCCCCCTGCTGCCCCGGCCGTCAACTGGCCGAAGCCTAGCGCGGATATGCTGACCACGCCCGGCATTTTTCCTTACCTGAACTTCCTGCTGCAGTTCTGCCCCACGGACCGCTCCGAGGCCGACCTCATGACGCGCTTCGCCGAACTGAACCTGGGCGCGGGCAAGACCTTCGAGTTGACAAGTTTCGCGCCACCGGTTCAGCAGGCCATCACTGACGGCATCGCCGACACCAAGGCTGACGTCGAGGTGATGATGAGGAAGATCAACACCGACCAGGTTCAGAGTTCTGACTTATTCGGCACGCGTGAGTTCCTCAAGAACAACTACCTATACCGTTTCATCGGAGCCAAGCTCGGGCTCTATGGCAACTCCGGAGCGGACGCCGCCTACTTCGGGTACTTCGTCGACGCCGGCCGCCGCCCGCTCGATGCTTCGAAGAGCAACTACGAGCTGCGCTTTGCCAAGGGCGCTATCCCTGAGTACCACGCCTTCTGGTCGCTCACCATGTACGACCGCAAGACCCAGCTTTTGGTGGCAAACCCCCTCCAGCGCTACCTGCTCAACTCCACCACGCTAGAGTCTTACAAGTACGGCGCAGACGGTTCGCTGACCTTTTATGTGCAGAAGAATTCACCTGGCAAGGACAAGGAATCCAACTGGCTACCCGCCCCGGACGGTCTGTTCTATTGCATCTACCGCGTGTACATGCCGGGAGAAGCCGTCCTCAACGGTACCTGGAGGAAGCCGCCGATGCAGGCTTTCGTTGGAAAGTAGGATCCGTTCGGTGCGTGAGGCTGCGCTCTCCCAGGAGCGAGACGGGGAACCATAACCAACCAAGTTGAGCGAAATTTAACCACGAGAGGAAAAGAGTATGCCTCAAAAAGGGAAGGAAGCCGCAAAGACGCCGAACATCCTGGTGATTTGGGGTGACGACATTGGTATTTCCAACCTGAGCTGCTACAGCCATGGGCTTATGGGTTACCAAACGCCCAATATCGACCGTCTCGCCAAGGAAGGCATGATGTTTATCGACTCCTATGGGGAGCAAAGTTGCACGGCCGGCCGGTCGTCCTTTATCACCGGGCAGAGTGTCTACCGTACCGGCTTGTCGAAAGTCGGAATTCCTGGCGCTCCCATCGGCATGAATGAGCAGCTGGTAACGATCGCAGGATGCCTCAAGAACCAGGGGTACGCGACGGGCCAGTTCGGCAAGAATCACCTGGGCGACCTGAATAAGCACTTACCCACCAATCACGGCTTCGACGAGTTCTTTGGCAACCTATACCACCTCAACGCCGAAGAGGAGCCGGAGATGTACGACTACTTCACGGAAAAAGACTTCCCGGAATTTAGAAAGACTGTCACGCCGCGCGGCGTCCTTAAATGCTGGGCGACCGACAAAGACGACGCGACGGTGCAAGAGCGTTGGGGCCGCGTCGGCAAACAAAGGATCGAGGATACTGGTCCGCTCACCAAGAAGCGAATGGAGACTTGCGACGACGAGTTCGCCGCGGCTGCCAAGGTACCCTGCAGGTATGGGCGGAACCTTTCACCAGGCTGCGGTTGCCGAAGATCTTCAATCTTCGTACCGATCCCTACGAGTTCGCCGATGTCACCTCAAACACCTACTATGACTGGTTCATTTACCATGACTACATTGTGTACGGCGCCATGGCGATCGCAAATATGTGGGCGGCGACCTTTAAGGACTTCCCGCCAGTCCAGAAACCGAACAGCTTCACCATCGATGACGCACTGAAAATGTTAAGTTCAGCTGCAACCGGCAGATAGTGACGGAGGCACACCTCGGCAGGCGGGCGGAATCCTGGCCTGTCGAGGTGAGAGAACCAATGCAAAATCGATCAGTATCGAAGAGGACTGGAACGGCAGTCTATCAATCTCGCGCGCCCGGAGCCGATCACACCGCCGCGCGATCCAAAGGCAAGTACAGCAAATCGCGAGCAATCAGGTAGTTCGACGGCGGCTCGCATAGAGCCGCCGAAGTTCAGCAACCCTACGATTACACAGACAGAGCATTGCGGAGTAGCTGTCAGTTTTTACAGTGCTGGGACTACGAACTCCTAGCTAGGGCAGTTCGACGATAGAAATCGGCGATTGATCCCAGATACCGATCGTTCTTTCCGATTTTGATGTCCTGAAAGTTACTCATCGATCCGTGCGCGCGGGAGATGAGGGTCGCTTTCAAATGATCGTTGCCTATGCTTTGGTAGCCTTCCCAAATGGACTTGCAAATCTGCATCCGCCGGCAAGAAGAGTCACGGTCCTTGCCCAGGCCATGTCATGCCAGGGTACCGATATGCCACCTGTAAAAAGTAACAACTCGAATCACCGAATCGGTCCAGAATGCTGGTAAACTGTGCAAGCATTCCCCGGGCCTCCCGCGTCTGCTCATAAGTAGGACGGAAGCTGGTAATAGCGACGGTTTCCTGTGATTTGAAGACGCTATTCACTGTCGGGCGACATAGATCCGCACCGATTCGGGAGCGTGAAGAATGAGGAAGCCGAGCGTTTTTCTAGCCGATGACCACGCCATGCTGGTGGACGCGTTTCGTAGACTATTGGAGCCCGAGTTTAGTATTGTGGGAACAGCCTCCGACGGCATGGAACTCCTTCAGGCTGCGCCGAAGTTGCGCCCGGATTTGGCTGTCATTGACCTTGGCTTGCCCCTTCTGAGTGGCCTACACGCCGGTCGCGAGCTCAAAAAGCTACTGCCTCAGACGAAGATCCTGGTGGTTACGGTTAGCGAAGACTCGGCTGTGGCAGATGCAGTGTTAAGAGAATGGGCATCCGGATACTTGCTGAAGAAATGCTCGGGATCGGAACTCGTGAAAGCACTGCGAGAGCTCTTGATGGGCCGGTCCTACGTGACGACGATGATATCCAGAAAATCGCCCGCCGACCTGCTTCCTCGTCCGCAGGCCCACGATCGCACATCGCTGACCCCTCGTCAGCGGCAGGTGCTGCAACTACTGGCTGAGGGCCGCACCATGAAAGAGGCTGCCTACCTGCTGAATCTGACCGCGAGAACGGTAGCTTTCCACAAATACAAGATCATGGCGGGTTTGGGAATGCACAGCAATTCTGAGCTTCTGAAACTGGCCATACGAGAAAACCTGATCCCAATGGCGTAAGCACGCCATCCACGCGTTTTTCTACAACCCACCGTTTGAAGTATCGCTGGACGCACTGCATCGCAGTATCGGCGCCTCTGCGACCACCACCGCCCCTCTACCTGGTTCTGATTCGACGGACAATCTACCCCCTATGCTCTCCGAACACCCGATTGGGCGGCCCCGGTTCAACGGGCAGCACGGCGATATTTTCGCCATGCAGGATCCGTAGCGCCAATGTCGCTGCCTGCCGCGCGGATGCCTCTACCTGAGAAAGACGGCCCCCGACAATGCCGCACCCCATGAAAGTGTCAAATATGGCGTACACAGGGGCATTGGCGGCAGCCACAATCGACGGGCAAACGGTGGCGGTAAGATAACTTTGTCCGCTTGCGTCCCTTAAAAAGTTGGTATACAAGATGACGCTGTGCTTGGGAGGTTGACCGGTACGATCAAGCAGCGCGGAGAACGGAAGATCGTTCAAATAACTAAAGGCGAGCCTCCCCGCAAAAGGTTTGAACTCGCGCTGTGCTTCGTCTCGAAGCATCAACTCGGCTCCGGTGGCGCCTCCGATATAGAAGATTTCGCGGGTATCCGGTTGCAGTCTAAGGATGAGATCGACGGCAGGAGAGTCGCCGCCACGACTGCCGCCGCTCGGAGCCAAGCCTTCATGCGCTAAAGACTACACTGCTCAGCTTTATACCTGCGAGCACATGGCGGGAAACTTGTTGAGAGAGAAACCTGGCTAGCTGTTACTTCTGACAGCTTTCGACTCTCTTCCAATGAATTTATTGTTTAAAGCTACGCGAGAAAGCGATGCGAGGGCGGGTGATCGACGGTGAACCTGAACGTGCGTACCTCCTTCACGTTGTTCAAATGTGAACCCGAACCTCTCTTCGGAAGCGAAATGGAGATGAAGCGGCCACGCATCCTGTTGGCTGGTGTTTCTGTTTCGCTTCTGTCTGCTTATCACAAGCTTCTTTACGAGGAGTTCGAAATCGTTGGGACCTCAGCCGATGGCCGCGCTCTTATGGCGACGGCGATACAACTGCAGCCCGATGTTATTGTGGTCGACCTTGCACTATCTTCATTGACCGATGCGAGTGCCCGTTTAGAGCTGAAGAAGTTTATACCGCAAACAAAGTTCCTGGTGATCACCAGGAAGTTGAATCTTGACGCTGCGTTGGAGGCACTCCATGAGTGGGCTTCCGGGGTCCTGCTGAAACGGACTGCACGGAAGGAACTTGTTTACGCGCTACAACGGCTGATGGCGGATGAAGTGTACGTACCGTCAGCACTTGTTCAAGGCTTCGAGGACAGAAAGAACTCGAGTTCGCCGGCCCATCGCAGCAAGCCACTCACTCGACGGCAGCGCGAGGTACTGCAACTGCTTGCTGAAGGCAGGACAATGAGAGCGACGGCCGATATTTTGAGTGTAAGCACGAGCACCATAGCCTTTCATAAGTACAAAATCATGCGAACATTCGGACTTCGCAGCAACGTAGAACTGATTAGATTTGCTATCCGGGAGAAGTTGACCTCTGCGGAATAGCATCTCCACTCTCGCGTGAGTTTCTGGCTTTAGGTGAAAGAGGCAAGCACTCGTACTTACCCGACCGCGCATTCGTTACCGCCCCGTTTTGCGCGCTCATCTGGATCCCCGGCTTGGGAAACTCTCCCAAAGGAGCTTCACTTTGATATCGAGTGGAAGAGTTTATGCACTCGAACCCTTTCTACCTGACAAAAAACAAAGCGACCTCATTTTCCAGTTACCAGATGTGGGAGTTTCTGTTGGCATTCAAGGTCCGAAGATAGACTCCCATTTTGTCGAGTGCTCCATTGCACCAGGATCAATCGCGGTTAGGCCGGTCGAGTCGGCCTGACCGCCACGCCTGGTCAGAACGGGCGATTCGATGGGGATGCACAGGACAGCTCCCGCGACCACAAACGGCAGCGCGAGATGCAGGATGCCCCTGGCAGCCTCCATTTTGCTGATGTTACCGTTTGGTAGATAGAGGGATTCTGGAGATCGGGGTGCGCAGGACGTTTCTCGGGTCGGTTCATCTTTGCGCCCTCGCTGGCGTCGCTTCGACTACGTAGGACGATAGAGATGCTGCCATTTTATTCGGCTTGAGTTTACAGAGAAGTGAGAGGCCGCTCTACTGTCAGAATTGACAGCGGTGGACAAGACTCGAACCGCGTTAACACTTATGATCGGTGCGGAAAGGCGATCGCCATGAAAGGTAACGCGGACAACGAAAAGAGCGTTGCCCCTGGCAAGGTTGTTCTTGTAGTTGGATCCGACGAAGCAGTAGCGTCGACCGTGCAAGACGTTCTTCCGAGCTGGGAAGTTGTGTGTGTGGATAAAAACTGTACTGCTCTTGAGATGCTGCGCGACAGGCCCTACGATCTTGTGCTCACCGGCGTTGAAACCTCAAGCAAAGAAGACGTCGAACTGCTACGCCAAATCCGCATCGCCCGTCCACATACGCGGATGATTATCCTTACCAAACAAAGTACGCCCACAGATGTTATTGCGGCAATGCGAGAGCGAGCATTTGGCTACTTTTCGGAGCCGTATTCGAAAGCCGACTTTACCCAGATGCTGCAGCTGGCGACAAGCGCGCCTGTATGGGACGAGGGAATCGAGGTGTTGGCCGCAACCCAGCAGTGGATTCGGCTGTTGGCACGGTGCGACATGAGGACGGCGAATCGTCTCCTCCAATTCATACACGAAATTGCGGATCTTCCCGAGCAGGAGAGGACTGCGGTAGGTACGGCTTTCCGGGAACTGCTAATGAATGCAATCGAACACGGAGCCCACTTCGACTCAAGCCAGCACGTTGAGATCGCGTATCTGCGAACCAAGTACGCTGTGGCTTGCCGGGTCAAGGATCCGGGGAAGGGCTTTTCCCTTGAAGAACTTCGCCATGCAGCCATCGCAAACCCTCCCGATGCACCTCTGCGTCACATGGAGGAGCGAAAGGAACGGGGGTTGCGACCCGGGGGCTTCGGAATCCTTTTGGCGAAGCATATCGTCGATGAAGTGATCTACGGAGAATCCGGGAATGACGTAATTCTGATCAAGTATCTTGACGGGCGGGGGCATTCGCCGGAACCGCCGGATTCTCAAGCCAAATCAACGACGCGTTCTATATGAGCTCGGTCGTGCAGTTGCTAATCTGACGCTGTTGTTCTGGCCTTTCGTAACCCTCGTTCGTAACCACCCTCTGAGTCGTGATCTCTTCCACTCTGCCAAACCGACGTCGGGTTACGAGGTCGCTGGCGGGCTGCCTCGTCGATTCGCATGTATTGAGCCCCCAGATCGCCATTCTTCACAATATGGGTACTCCACCCAGTCTTCAGCACTATAATCGAAAGTTGCGCTTGGGCAACGACCGAACTGGCGGCGCGTGAAATGCTCATAGAGGTCGGAAACCACCCTCGAGGGTTGGTTTTTGAACATTAGGGTGAGACTACTTGGAAGTGTCAACAGTGCGGGTTCTTGTTGTCGATGACTTCGAGCCGTTCCGGCGATTCGTACGTTCAACACTGGCTAAAATGCAGAACTTGAAGGTCATCGGCGAGGCCTCAGACGGACTGGAAGCGGTCCAAAAAGCCGAAGCACTGAAACCGGACTTGATTGTGCTTGACATCGGGCTTCCCACCTTCAATGGGATAGAGGTTGCTCGACAAATCCGGAAGTCCCGCCCTGAATGCAAGATACTCTTCATGAGTCAAGAATCTTCTGCCGCTGTGGCCCAAGAGGCGTTCAGCCAGGGGGCAATGGGCTACGTTGTGAAAGCAAATGCCGGAAGCGAGCTTTCAGCCGCTGTGGAAGCGGTGTGTCGGGGCGGCCGGTTTGTCAGTAAGCAGTTATCGGGTCACAATTGGGCCGGTGTTCCCAGTGCACAAGCTCCCAGCCGCCTCTTCGACCAGGAAGTTCTCCCGCCGCTCGCGCAGAAAACGCCGGAGATGACTCACACCCACGAGGTGCAGTTCTATTCTGATGATGCAGCCTGTTTAGGCGGCTTTTCTTGTTTCATCGAAGCTGCCCTGAAAGCCGAAAAGCCGGTCATTTTTGTCGCCACCGAGTCACACCGCAAGAGTCTTCTCCGGAATTTGCTGGCGCGTGGCGTGGATACTGCAGTTGCCATCGAACAAGGGCTCTTTCTCCTTGTCGATGTTCATCAGGCACTCTCCGCATTCATGGTGGATGATCTGCCTGACCCAGTCCGGTTCGAGAAGGTTTTTGCCGATGTCCTTGCATCGGCGGCTAAGGTGGCAAAAGCTCAGCCTCCCCGGGTTGCCGCTTGCGGCCAATTTGCACCTACGTTGTGGGCGCAAGGTAATGCGGATGCCGCGGTTCAGGTCGAACATCTTACGGATGAGATGGCTAAAACTCGCAACGTGGATATTCTATGCGGTTATGTGTTGAACAACGTCCAACGCGGCCAGGGTCAAGTCTACGAGAGAATCTGCGCCGAACACACGGCCGTTTGTTTCCGGTGACAGGGGCCTGTTTCTCTGCTTCCTAGGCCACTCCCAAGGCTTCGGAGTCTCTAGCCCAACGGAGCGGCACGCTGGCGCGGACCGTTGTACCGCGGCCGGGCCGGGACTCGATCGAAAGCGTTCCGTTCAGTATTTTCACCCGCTCTTCCATGCTGACGAGGCCAAGCCCTCGACTCCCTTTGGCGGCTTCCCGGTCGAAGCCTACGCCCCAATCACTCACCGCAAGATGAACCTCATCCGGCGTTCCATACAACCCCACTTCGATCAGCCGTGCTCCACTGTGTTTTACAGAATTGCGGAGGGCCTCTTGCAGGACTCGGAAAAAGCAAAGAGAAATCTCCGGCGGCAAGGGGCTGGGCAGATCCTGGCTTTTGAACTCAATCTCCACTTTGGTCTGTTCCCCGATCTCCCGGCAGAGGGTTCTCATGGCAACAACCGGGCTCAAATAGTCCAGTCTGGTTGAGTGCAACTCGTGCGACAAGGTTTGAATATCGGTTGTTATCTCGCCCGCCTGCCTGTGTAATTCGCCCATACGGTGGCGAACTTCAGGCAAATTAGAAGCGCCCTGGAGTTGGTCCAACTCGATGGACAGAAGTGCGAGACGTTGACCAATGTCGTCGTGAAGCTCCCGGGCGATCCGGTTGCGCTCCTGATCCTGAGCCTCAATCAACCTGCGGCTCACGTCTGCGAGTGCTGCTTCCGCAAGTTTGCGCTCCGTTATATCCGCTACCATCCCTACAATTCGCAGTATTTGGCCTTGTTCGTTGAAGTGACCGCGACCGGTTTTCTCTACCCAGATCACACTACCGTCGGGTCGATTCATTCGATGGCTGACTCGAAGATGGGGCTTTTCAGGACTAAGCGCCGCATCTGCGGCTAACACTAATGCTCGGTCGTCCGGATGAACCTTTGCCGATACTTTTTGACCGGAAGTAAGGTGCGTCACCTTATCGGTGCACAGCATCTCGGCGTACTCTCCCGAGCGCACCACCACGTCGGTGGCAGCGTCCCACTCATAGGAGAACATCTTCCCAGCGTAAGCCGCCAAACGAAACCGCTGCTCGCTTTCTCGCAACGCGTTTTCCGTCCGCCTCCGTTCAGTGATGTTCTCCAGGAAGGCGAAGACCAACGGGGATCCGCCGTCGTTGTTCTTCAAAAGAGAGACATTCAGACGCCCCCAAATCCGATCTCCGTCTTTTCTCACGTAGCGTTTTTCCAGCGAGTACTGGCCGATGACGCCTTCCTTGAGCTGTTGGAAGAGAGCCCAATCGTCCTCGGAGTCTTCGGGATTCGCGAATTGGGAACAATTCATGCCGCATAGTTCGTCATCCGCGTATCCCAGCATGGAACAAAGCGCGGGGTTGACAAGCAAAAGCGTCCCCTCGAGGTCCTCCACTGCGACTCCGAGTGACGCGTGCTCAAAAAGGTATTGAAAAAGATCCCCAGCCTGTGCTGGCAGTACTTGCGACGGCATGGCGACTCTCCAAGTCCTCTTACCCTAGCACTTCACACTCCGAAAGTGAATCGAGTGGAAATGACCTCGAACCTGGTAGCGCCCATTGCCACCTACCCATAAGCGCCATAAGTCTCCGCAAAAGCACGGGGAGGCGCATTGAGCGCCCTAGTCCAGCCAGCCCCTCGATCACCGTGCAATTGTGGCTAAGCCGTCACATACCCGAGGTGGGAGCCGTATGCGGGAAAGCCGCACGTACCGGCTCTGTGCGGGGGGCACATAGCAATATGTGTCCCTACCGCGATCCGGATTTCCCCCGTCACCGATCGGCAATTTTCTCTTAGAACCTAGTAATTTTGCTAGTTCCCCGATTCGCAGCTTGTTGTCTAGATTCACGACAGGTTTCAATGCCCCCATTTCGAGGAGCGTCGCGCCAGTTAGGGTATTACCACCGACGTGGCACTCGTACACAAATGAGTACGACGCGGACGGTTGCGCGTTCATGTCGCATTGCAGGTTATTTGGAGCGCGATGATGAATCGCGTGCAGGCAACGCTGCCGAGGAAAAGAACGAGCCACGCAGGCATTGCGGCAACTCAGCGCCGGCATTAGTCGTGTCGGTGGAGGAAGCCGGTGGGAAATGCAAGTCGAGACGAGTATGATCGCACGCCTTGCTCTGGCGCCGGGAAACTTTCTGCTCAACGGTGGTTAACGATTCTCGGTATCCTGCTGCTTGTTCTCTCCGGTTTCTCTGCCGGAGCAGAGGTAAATACAAAGAACGTACTGGTCGTGTTCAGCGCCCTGGAGCGCGACCATGAAACCTTGGATTTGATGAAATCCGGGGTGCGCGCTCATTTTCCAGGCCCGGTTAACTTCTCCGTTGCTTACTTGGACTACCAGCGCTTAGGACAGGAGTCTTATAGGGAGAGCCTGGCAGCCACCTTACGCCTGGGGTACAGGGAGGCGAAGCCGGACGTTCTGATTGTATCTAACATCGAGGCGATTCTGTTCATGACGCAATATCGGGAACAGATATTTCCAGGTGTGCCCATCGTCTTCACCGCGGTCAGTACCAGCGAGCTGGACGGGTTGAAGATGTTGCCTGGAATAACCGGCCGCACTGGGTCTACAGGTCTTCGGGAAACGATCGATCTCGCGCTTCGTCTTGATCCAGATGCAACTGCCGTCGCCCTCATCGAGGCCAACCCGGGGTTCTGGTGGGCCGCCGCACACGCCGAGCTTCTTCGTCATCAGGATAAGGTGAGAGAAATCGACGTCATCGGATCTCCGAGCACCCAGATGCTCGCGAGAGTGGCCGCACTCCCTCCCCATACAGTGGCCCTGTTTCAGCTCGCGCCGCAGAGTTCAACTGAGCCGGCAGTCGGAGCCTACGATGTACTCGCCGCGGTTGCACAGCGGCTGCCGACCTATTCCGCGTGGCCGACGCTATGTTGGAATTATGGATGCATCGGCGGGGCTTACCGTGACTGGAAAAAAGAATCCTTCTCGATCGGGGAAATAGCGGCACGGGTGCTGAACGGCGAGCGAACGGAAGACATTCCGGTTGTGAACGACTTGAGTTTTCAGGTCCAGGTCGACTGGCGGGCGCTTCGCCGGTGGCATATTCCGGAGTCGGCACTGCCGCCAGGCAGTGTGCTGCTGTATCGGGAGCCCACTTTCTGGGAGCGTGACCGGAAGTACATTCTTGCTGCCATTGTGCTGATTATCGCGCAGGCCTTGTTGATTATTGGCTTGTTGTGGCAGCGGACGCGAAAACGGAAGGCGGAAGCCGTCCTTCGTGAGAGCGAAAAGCGGTTTCGGGTCATGGCAGATACCACACCCTCGCTGGTCTGGATGTGCGACGCGCAAGGAAAGGTTACGTATCTGAACGAACGGCGAATTGCCTTCACGGGCCCGGACCCAAGGGCGGGATACGGCGACACATGGGCGGCGTACGTCCACCCGGACGATCTGAAGAATGTATTGGACACCGTCTCACAGGCGCTAAAAGACCGCCGGCCGTTTTCCAGGGAGTACCGCCTCCGCCGTGGCGATGGAGCCTACCGCTGGATATTCGATGTTGCCTCTCCGCGACTGAACGGGGATGGATCCTTTGGAGGGTTCATCGGTTCTGCGGTTGATACGACAGATCAGAAACTTGCCCAGCAGGCGCTCGAAAGGATCAGCGGTCAGCTGATTGAAGCACAGGAGAAGGAGCGCAGCCGGATCGCGAGGGATCTGCATGACGACATTTGCCAAAGGCTGGCGCTGCTGTCGATGGAGCTTGCGCAGACGAATCGTAGTGCGACCGGATCGCCGGAGGCTCTGAAAAAGAGCTTGGCAGATATCCAAAGGCATTGTTCCGAGATCGCGGGCGACGTTCAGTCTTTGTCGCACGAACTGCACTCATCGAAGCTGGACTACTTGGGCATCGTGGCCGCGATACGAGGATTTTGCGTGGAGTTCTCTAAGCAGCACCAAGTAGATATTGAGTTTTCGGAAAGAAATGTGCCCGACGACTTGCCGAAAGATGTCTCACTTTCCCTTTTCCGCGTCGCGCAAGAGGCGCTACATAATGCCGTGAAGTACAGCGGGGTAAACCAATTCACCGTCGAGCTGTCTGGCATGCAGGACGCGGTTCGGCTTGTCGTGAGCGATGACGGCGCAGGCTTCGAAGTGGAAGAGGCGAAGAAGAACCGGGGATTGGGGCTGGTGAGTATGCAGGAACGAATACATCTGGTAAACGGAAGCTTCTCGGTCGAGTCGAAGCCGTGGCAGGGGACAAAGATCATGGCTGCCGTGCCGATGATTGCTCAGAAGGAGCGGCGTCCAGAAGATGAAGACGTCAAGGAGAATATCTCCAAAGTCTGACCATCCGTCGAAGACAAAGTTCGATCTTCGCTTCGCGGAGGTTCCAGGTCTTGTTCCTGCCCCCAAAACGTCCATTGCCGTCTGCGGTCAAGCGGCTCTAGACTCGCCCGGATGGAACATCGGATAGTCCTCAAAGCTGGTCGTATCGTCTGCGTTGCCTGCCTGGAGCCTGTTGGGACTTGGAACGACTGCCGCACCACTCGTTGCCCGCACAATCCGATGACAATCAAAGGCCCCCGGCTGGTTCAGCGGATTCGATAAGCCGATTTCCGGGGCAGGTCAGGCGCCCCATAACAAATTGCTTACCCTGGAGAACCGCTTCAATCGCTGGCAACAGTTGGTTGAAGATTTCTGTCTTTCTGACGTAGCCTAGTGCCCCCGAACGAAGAGCTTCCTGCACAAAATCAGCAGAGGATTCCAAGCTCGCGATGATTATCTTCGATTTGGGAGACAACGTACGTATGCGTCGAGTTGCTTGCAGCCCGTTGAGTTTCGGCATACGGAGGTCGAGCACAATCAACTCTGGTTGGAGCTCCTCCGCATTGCGGACCGCTTCTAGTCCGTCTGATGCTTCGGCGACGACCAGCAAGCCGGGGCGCTTGCTCAGCATCTCTCCGATGGCGCTCAGCATACCCACCGCCTGCAGAAACACATTGTCTAATGCCTCCTTGTAATCGGAGCGGAAGCCGGACAGAGTTCGATGACTAATTGGCTTTAGTCCGCAAAGCCATTGCAAAGCAGGATCGAAAGCGCATCGCCGTGCGAGCTCACGTGCTGAGCTAATGCCCTAGCTGTAAGCGTAGAGCCATAAGCTGATCTGTAATTGCGGCGCTGTATGGTCCCGGCCAGCGGAACCTTCAACAGCGCGGGGTTTGGCGAGCAAAAGCGTCCCATCGAGGTCCTCCACTGCGATTCCCAGTGACGCTTGCTCAAAAAGATATTGAAAAAGATCCTTAGCCTGTGCTGGCAGTACCTGCGACGGCATGGCGACTCCCAAGTCCCCTTACCCTAGCACTTTACACCCCGAAAGTGAATTGAGTGGGAATGACGCGCGGGGAATGGATAGCGCCGATTGGGCTCTACCCGTAAGCCCCATAAGTCCACGCAAAAGCGCAGGGAGGCGCCCTTGAGCGCCCTAAGTCCAGCCAGACCACTCGATCACGGTAGAAAACGAAACGGCTCGGTCGAGCAGGTTTCGGACCTGACGGACCTTTCGACTACCGGCAACATCGGCCCATGGCTGGGTCTCGGTCCGGACGATTCCCGCTTCTACTCAAAGATATCGGGACCCAGGATATCTACTCTCTAGATTGGGGAGAGCCGCGACGCGCACTGATCTACGCGCATGATTACTCCTGACGGCTTCATCGTGTACTTGGGGCAACCCAGTTTAGTGGTTTTTCCCGGGGAGGCGGAGTGCATTTTCAGTATGTTCCCCACCCCTCGTGCGTCCAGCGCTCAAGTCACGCAAAACCGCGTTTTGCGTGAAGTGCGACAACGATGTCCGGCATTGGGCGCGGATTAGTTCCGGTTGACCGACATGCACCCGCAGTCGTGTGGTATGCGACGAGCCTGCGGCTGAGCTTGCTTGCAAGGTATTCGAGGCGATTCATCGCTCCGCACGCACTTAAAATCACTTCCGGGCGGTTCCTGCCAGTTGTGGAGTCTCAGCGGCTGGGGCTTTCTTCGCTGTGACGTACTGCACGCTCACTTGGTCGATGGTCCCGTTGAACTTGAACGGCACTTTGTCGTAGTAGTCAAGCGACACCGGCGAACCATGGGCAATGCCGATGTCAAGGCAGTCGTTGGCGGTGAAGATCAACGGGGCGGATATCGGCACCTGGCCCGTGGCAACCACTTCGCCATTCACCTTCATAGTGATATTCAGCGGTCCACCCGGCTTGGGCACTACGTATGTCGTCTCTACCTCGATCTTAACCTTTCCGGTGGGAAGCTTCTGCCGGGCACGGATCTTGGTGCGCTGAATGATGAAGAGGTTGTATTCGTAGCAGAGGATGCCGTTCTCAACGAAGCAGGTGAGTCCGCCGGAGTTGGCACCCAGCTTGTAGAGCACGCCGTTGGCGTTGGCTGGGATCTCGGCGTCGATGGTAACCACGTTTGGCTTGTTGCCCAGGGCCGGCGCGCAGAACTCCGGAATGCGGACGGTGTTTCCTGAGAAGCTCCACTGGGTGTATGGGGGCGCGATACGCAATTCGGGGTGCAGTATGGGAACCCAAAGGCCACCGCCGATGGGAAGCACCTTGTTCTTCGTAGCCTCAATGAGAAAGAGATCCTTCAATCGGGCTAGCTTCTCCGGAATCTTGGCGGCGAGGTCGTTGGCCTGACTCCAGTCTTCCTCCAGGTTGTAGAGCTCCCAAAGGTCATTGTCCGGTGTCCACTCGTGAATACCTGGCGGCAAGCCGGGAAGCCACGGGGCCCGCGGTCCAAAAGCGCAGGCCATCCAGCCATCGTGATAGATGGCGCGGCTGCCCATGATCTCGAAGTACTGGGTGATCATTTGACCCTTGGCCTTGGGGTCGCCAAAGCAATAGGCGAAACTCACGCCATCGATTGGATCCTGAGGAACGCCGTTGACCTCGAGCGGGGGTGTGATGCCGACGACTTCGTAAATCGTGGGAACGATGTCGTTGCAGTGATGGAACTGGGGGCGCGGTGTGGCATCGGGTCTGATCTTCGCGGGCCACTGGATGATCAGTGGGTTGCGCGTGCCGCCGAAGTGCGACGCCAGAAGTTTAGTCCCCTTGTAGGGGGTGCTGCCCGCCCACGCCCACCCAGCGTGGTACTGGTTGTCGGCCTTGGGCGTGCCGAGCGCGTCGAGCCCACCAACCTCGTCCAGAGCCTTGATGTGCTGCTGAACGGTGCTGGGAATCCCGTTTTGCGTCAGCAACTCGCTGATAGTGCCGCTCTGGCCCTCGGCAGAGGAACCGTTGTCGCCCCAGATGTAGAAGATGAGGGTGTTGTCGCCATAGCCGAGCTTGTCGATTTCGTCGATGACGCGACCGGCCTGAACGTCCACGTGTTCGGCGAACCCGGCGGCCACTTCCATCAGGCGGCGCTGGAAGGGCTTCTCGTCTTCAGGGATGCTCTCCCACGACGGCATCGATTCGTGCCGGGGCGTGAGTATCGCTTCTTCGGGAATCCAGCCTTTCGCTTTTGCGCGCTTGAAGACGCGCTCACGGTAAGTGTCCCAGCCGTCATCGAACTTACCCTTGTATTTGTCGGCCCACTCTTTCATGATGTGGTGCGGTCCGTGGATGGCGCCGCTCGCCCAGTACATATAGAACGGCTTGTCCGGCTGCAGGGCCTTGTGCGTCTGCAGCCATCCGATGGCATCGTCTGCCAGGTCCTCGCTGAGATGGTAACCTTCCTCCGGGCTTCTAGGCGGCAGAACCACTGTGGTATTCCTAACCAGGTTCGGTTCATACTGCGACGCCTCGCCGGCCAGGAATCCGTAGAAATATTCGAAACCCAAACTCGTCGGCCAGTTCTCGAAGGGACCAGCGGCGGTCGTCTCCTCGGCTGGCGTGTTGTGCCACTTTCCAAAGGCGGCCGTATTGTAACCGTAGTCTTTAAGCACCTCCGCAGCGAGCGCGCTGCTCTTGGGGATGTGCCCCGAGTATCCGTCCCAGTCGTTCGCCAGCTCTGCGATCTGGCCCGAACCGACGCGGTGGTGATTCCGGCCCGTCAGTATGGACGCACGCGTGGGCGAGCACATGGCCGTGGTGTGAAAGCGGTTGAGTGAGATCCCTCCCATCGCGACGCGGTCCATTGTCCGGGTTTGGACTTCTCCCCCCAAGGTGGAAGGCAGGCCGGGACCTGCGTCGTCGATCAGCACGATGAGGATGTTGGGCGCATCAGGGGGAAGCCGGTGCGGTTCTACGCGCCGCTTGTAGATTGATTCCTGCATCGTGCGACCTGCGACGCTTGCCGACGGTGTGGGTGGGAAAGGTAGATAATCCTGTTTGATTGCTCTGTCCGCGCTCATCGTTGTTTCCTGCCTTGAGTTCGATGCATTTCCAGGCTATAAGCATCATGTCTGTCCCTGTAACTGTCTCAAGTGACAGGTCCGCAAGAAAATTATCTGGAGGTCTAGATTATGTCTGGACTCACAGACGATCTGGAAGCAAATAACAGGCCGGACAGCTGGCGGTTAGCGGTTCTATCCGCAACCTGGCAACGGGCTGGTACTTTTGACAGTCGCGCTGTGCAGGAATTTCGTTCAACATTGACACCATGGAACTCGACGCAATCGTGCAGAGCATCGACGCAGAAATTACCCGCCTTGAGCGAGTAAGAGCACTGTTGACTGGTCATACGGCCCCCTTAAAGCGCGGGTTTCCAAGCATCGAGCGAGCCGCCCCTGTTCGGAAACGCGGGCCGATGAGCGCAGAAGGACGCGCGAGGATCGCAGCAGCTCAGAAGGCAAGATGGGCGAAGGAAAGGTGACAGGGGAATCCCCAGAGTTACTTGATATTCAGAAGTCGCCTCGAAGTCGCCGAGTCACTCTTTGACGGCGTATCGGTACCGGCAAGTCTCAGTTTCCGGTAAATTCCCGGGCCGGTCTGGTCAGACAAGCTGCCGGAAACCCCTTTTTTCAAGCACTTCGTAACGCTGCCCGATGCAGGGCGGCGACAACCAACAGTCTGCGGGGCTCAATTATCCACGGCTCCGGATCGTGCTCGGCTCATGCGCTACTCGGAAGGGATCCTCCGTATGGCCTTCATCTAACTGCACGCTGCCGGCTAACTCTTCTTAGGCATCTTTGGATATAGCAGAGCGATCTGAAACTTAAAACTCCACGGTGAGCCACCCGGCGGATGGACTGCGTTCCCGTAAAACTGCAGGGTCCAGTTTATCGGCTGAAATCCGAGTCGCCTGATTTGGCCTATTCCTCCGCCGAACGGCACGGTCCATGTGCCCCCGGGAACGTTGTCTCCAGTCGCTGCGTCGATGCTGCCGGTTGAATTCCAGTTCGCCGTCACGATCGGCCCACTAGTCAGGTAATAGCCTTTCTTCAAGTTGTAGTTGACGAAGTACTGCAACAGCATCTGGTTCACATCCGGTCGATGCGAGGAACCTGCGACGGAGAACAGATTATTGATCAAGACACCCACCGTCCAATGGCCTGGCTGCACCAGCGCTACTACGGAAGGACCGATGCTGAACTTACCCTGACCGGTCTGTGGGCTCGTTGCGGTCGGGAAAATAAATGCCGGTCCCGCGCCATAGATGAGCCTCCCAGCCTTCGCTGGAGACAGGAAAAACGTCGGATTCATATCTCCAATTCCAGCCTGGCCTCCGGTTGACTGAGACGGATAAGGCTGCCACACAATCGGCTGGATAATCCGGGTGATCAGCATGACTTTTTCGCTGAGTTTCATGGGAATTACCGGTTGGATGTTGAAGATATCCCCAGTTCGGTTGTAAGGTCCGATGCCGAAGTTGTTGTTGTTCTGCAATGGAACACTGATCAGGCTAGCGACCGGGTTCTGAGTCGCCTTGGCTAACGCAGCTGTATCATTGGCGGCTGGTTGTGCCGCGGCGCCAGGTGCTTTTGCCGCCGGGTCGACCGGAGTATCCTGCGCGGCGACCGAGAGCGTTGAAATTGCAATTGTCAATGAGACACCCAATCGCAGCAGGCACGATTTACCAAACATGAATGCCTTCCTTGTCCAAAGTATTCAATTCGAAGAGAATGCCAACCCCAAGAAATACCAGGTAAACGGCTATTTATTGGTCGCTGAAGTCCAGAACGAACGGTCAATCGCGCGTCTCGATGAGCGGAGGCTTTATCTATCTTGCGTTTGATGCTTCGCCTGCCGCTCAAAATGGAAGGCGATGCCCAGTGCAAGAATTAGAGCCGCAATCCCAAACAAGGTCAGGCTGGGAACGGTGTTTGGTTCTTCAATAATTACCTTCCGCGCCATCGCAATGAGTGCGACTTCTAAAACGACACGAACATGAATGGTATCTTTTTGAACGTATGCTTTGAGTGTTTCAATCAGCTCTACTCCAATCAGCACCAGCAGGAAATACCCAAAAATCTCTAGCAGCCCCTGGACCGGTATCAGAAAGCGCGGGGGCTTCAAGATCTCACCCCAGATAAGTACGCCCAGGTGAATTGTCGAAAGAAGCATTACCACGACAAGCATTCCAGCGAGCGTGAGTACAGTGAGCTTTTGTACCTTTGTCAGTACTACTTCCATGATCACCAGAATGTCTCCATTGGATCCAAAAAGATCCCCTCCTTCAGTTCATGCTCTTACGCTGATTCGCAAGAGCTGCGTAGCGGTCCACTCGGATGATCCCGACGTGCGGAAAACTCAAGATCGATGATGCTGTAGCTCAGATGACTGTCTGAGTGCCGCACTGAAGGATTTGCGGTAGTTCAGGAGGTCGCCAGAGGCTAAGATAGCCGGACTTTTGGTTGTCGTCATGGCACTGGGCGCGCCTCTTGACCGAGATTAAGGATCTGTAACGAACATCATCCGACTCCGGGCCGACCTTGGGAACTGTCACTTCTGACAGGTTCCTCGCGTGCGGAGTGCCTATAGGCTTGGAACGTGTGCTTGCCATTGCTGTTTAGAGGCGAACGGCTGTCTCGACGCCGCAATTGCCCTGAGGAATCCGCAAATGAACCCTGTTCTGCGCGCCGGCACTGCTTCTCTTTTAACCGTTGTGTTCTCGGTCGTGAGCATCATGACCGGCTGCAAGTCGGCTGAAGCCCCCGCACCACAGGGCCAGGCTGCTGCTCCGGCTCAGGCTGCACCCGCGAGCGCGCCAGCGGCGCAAATGAGCGTCGACGATCTGGTTGCGCCTATCGCTCTCTACCCGGATCAACTGCTGGCGCAGATTCTTACCGCGTCTACCAACGCCCAGGAGGTGCTCGACGGCGGGAACTGGCTGCTGCAAAACCAGAATCTCAAAGGGGATGCACTCACCAACGCCGCCAAGCAGGCTGGCTTCAGCCCCAGCATGCAATACCTGATGAGCTTTCCCCAGGTGGTGGACAACATGTGCCAGCAGATCGATTGGACGCGCGAGCTTGGACAGGACTTTCAAGCAGACCAGAAGGGCGTGATGGACGCCGTCCAGCGCAAGCGGGCACAGGCGCAGCAGACGGGCAACCTCAAATCCAGTCCGCAGATGACGGTCGACACCAAGAAGGCCGATAACGGTCAGCCATACGTGGAGATCCAGCCTGCCAATCCACAGGTCGTCTATGTTCCGCAGTACAATCCCGTGACCATCTACAACACGCCGGCTCCCGACGACAACGGTCGTTACCCAGCCTGCACCCGCAAGTGCAATCCGGAGTCAGCACTGGTTCCGCGGTCGCGATCGGGCTTCTCTCGTTCGGCGTTGGCATGGCGGTCGGTTCGGCGATAAACCGCAACAACTACTATCCCTACCCCGCGTGGGGATATGGTGGCGTTTATTATGGCGGCCGTCCCTACTATCCGCCTCCGTACCGCCCCGTTTACCCGGGATATCGCCCAGCCTACGGATATCATCCTCCCCCGAACTATCACTGGAACCAGTACAACCGAAACGTCAACGTGAACGTGAACAACAACTACTACAACAAGTTCAACAACAACACGTTACAGCCGAAATACCAACGTGAACAACAACCTCAACGCGAACAATCGTCCGCCTTTGGGCGCAGGCAATCAAGCCGGCGGGCAGCCGAGCTGGAAAGGTCAATCCACTTATCAGGGGGCTCGCCCCAACAATCCTAATCAAAAGCCCGGCGCGTCCATGGCCAACGTCGAATCCAGCGGCGACCCAATCCGTCAACGGCCACGAACTGCCGAATCAACAACCTGGCTGCAACCGAATCGCCCAAATGGCGGTAACAACGGGACTCCGCGAATCGCCCGAACCTCGCATCGAGCCCTGGTGGGAACAACATGAATCGACCGAACACTGCGAATGCCGGCGCAATCAATCGGCCCAACGCCGCCAATCCCGGCGCGATGAATAGGCCGCCGCCCCTTCGAACATGAATCGAGGTGGCGATCGCGGCTACAGTAGTGCCGCTGCTCGTCCTGCGTGGGGCGGGGCCCGGCGGCTCGGCCCGCTCCTCAGCCTACAGAACCGCGGAGGCGGTAACAGCGCCTTCGCCAACAGCGGCAGCGCCAGGTCGGAGCGAACAGCCAGCAATCGCGGGCAGGCCAGCATGGGCGGCGGCGGCGCGTGCGTCGCTAAGGCTAGTTCCAAGAGTAGCGGATGCTACAGCAAGCAATTGAGGTTATCGACCATGAAACGAATTTGCAGGATGGCAAATTATCTTCTTTCTTTCCGCCTTTTCTCTGGCGGCCTTTGTCGCCCACTCCCATGCCCAGGGCGACGGTCAGAAGACGTTTTCTTCCTCAGAGGAAGCGCTTACCGCTTTTATCCAGGCGGTGCGCGACGGCGATCCTGCTGAGCTCGGAGCGATCCTCGGCCCGGGTACCGAGCAGATCGTTTCCTCCAGCGATTCCGTCGCTGACAAAGCTGCTCGAGAATCATTTTCTGAAGTGGTACGACGAACGGCACTCTCTGGTGCCCTCTCGCACAAGGCGAATTCACACTTCAGGTGGGCAAGGACAGCTGGCCGCTCCCCATCCCACTCGCCCACACCGGCGGCCAAGTGGTATTGGGATGGACAAGCAGGCAAAGAGGAGATTCTTTATCGGCGCATCGGCCACAATGAGCTGGCGGCCATCAATGTGTGCAAAGGTATCGTCGCCGCCCAGCGCGACTACGCGGCTTCCGCCCACGACGGAAAACCCGCAGGCTCCTACGCAGCCCGCATGGTCAGCGAACCAGGTAAACAGAACGGGCTTTATTGGGAGGTCGAAAGAAGGCGAGCCCGAAAGCCCAGCCGGTCCGATGATTGCCCAGGCTGCCCAGGAAGGCTACGACACCTCCGGCAATCGCACGCCCTATCACGGTTATTACTACCGCATGCTCCCAGCCGCCAGTGGATTCGGCTTTGTCGCCTTTCCCGCGGACTATCGCTCCAGCGGGGTCATGACATTCCTCGCCTACCAGAAAGGCGTGATCTATCAAAAGGATCTTGGCGATAAGACGGCCGATGTCGCGCAGCGGATGTCCAGCTACGCGCCGGATAGGACGTGGAGCGTTGTCAATTAGCGCCCCGGCGATTGGAGGCAATTTGCAGGCTCCGCGAAGAAAGAGGGGGCGCATCAAGAACCTCGTTCTTCTTGCTATCCTGCTCTTCTTGTATTTTTTTGTACTTTTTCGCAGCCTGAATGAGAGCAACAGGCGTTCTCTTCAGTTGCGAAACGATTCCGCTGCGGCTGATCGCATCGTGATCTCCGTACTGGTAACCGGGGTCAACCCGGCAACACAAGAGTTGACAGCACAAATTATTCTGCAGCCGCAGGGAGCGCTCGCTCAGGACGAGGTGACGCCGGCGGCCGATTTAGAGCTCCTCACCAACAACGTAAAAACCCAACAACAATTCGACTTTCCTAAAGGGAAGCGGATAAACCGGCTCGAGGCGGTTTTTCCTTTGAACGGCGAGCTGAACAAATATCCGTTAGATCGGTACAGTACGGCGCTGTGGTTCCTGATCACCACCCCGGCGCGCAAGGCACGCCCCAAGACCGCCCCGGAGGTGGCAGGGCAGATTCCCGAAGGCGCCCAAGAGCAAGCGTTGCAGGCCGATCAACTTGCTGTGGGTACGACCGCCCTGCAACAGAGCACGCCTGTTCCGCTTACCATCACGCTGTCTGCATCGACTCCGGGAATCAAATTCGCTGGAAGCGTTGCTCGTGAAGATAGTCGAAAAGTTACGGGCGTAGAGCTGAGGCTTAGACGGGCTGATAGTGTGATTGCTGTTTCTGTTGTAGTGATGACGTTGATGAGTGGTCTGGCCCTAAGTCTGCTGGCGATGGTGTTCAAAGCCACGACAAGCGGTCCCAAAGTCGATCTGGTTCCGCTGTCGCTCTGCATCTCGCTGATTTTTGGTTTGCCCGCGCTAAGAAATATCCAGCCTGGCGTTCCGGCCGTGGGGGCATTTGGCGACTATGTTTCCTTTATCTGGGCAGAGATTATCGTGGGTCTCTCAGCGATCATTATTATCTGGAATTGGCTGGTGCGCTTCCATGAAGAGCCGGAGCAAGCCTGAAACCAAGGTCGCCGGGAAATCCGCGGTTCCTGTCACCGTGCCTGGGGCCGAAAGTTCGCAAGCAGAACATACACGCTAATCGCCAACGTCCACAGCGGAAAGACCAACGGTGCCCAGCCGAATCGTCCGATGCTCAGGAGCAGAAAAAGCGCAAGCGCATAACCCAGCAACGCCATCCAGCGCGGGAACACTCCGATGCGGATCGCGAGTGTGCAGGTGGAGAACATGAACACTCCCGCCATCCTTAGCGCGTAGACGTTGACTAACTCGTAGGTCAGGGTGCGGGCAAAGGTGTAGACGACGGAGTTCATCATCTCGCCCGGAAGCGCTTCGTACGTCATCATGAGAGCACCCGATGCCGCCGAAGAGGCAAAGGTGGTGGCGAGAAACAGCAGCCCGCTGCCCAGGAACACGGTGGCTAAAAAGCGGTCTTCCTTTGCCCCCATGCGGTCGCGCAGCACGCCCATGAACCAAAGGAAGGCTATTCCGGCGAAGGGCAACAGGCTCAGGGCCAGACGGATCGACCTCGCACTATGGGCGAGCCATGTGCCTGGATCATGCGGGCTGTCGGGAACAGAAAGCCGGAGGAGCACCACGCTGGTGAGAAACAGAATCGAGAACAGGATACCGGCGATGGCGCCGGCACGAGGAGCCTTCAATTCAGCGGCGATGACGGGCTCCTTCACCTCTTCCATCATTTCCTCGGTCGCAGCATGCGGTTCGCGTTCTAGAAGCCGGACATCTTAGACCTGGGCCGGCAAAAAAACGCGCTGCATTAGGGCGTGACACCTATGCAACGCGCTCCAAGAGAGATCTGGGCTAACGCTATGCCCGGTGCGCCGTATCGGTCACGGGGCCCGAACTGGTTATAAGGGGAGCTTACGGACTCGCTATCGCAAAAGGTATTGGTAGAATTCACCGTTTCACACTAGCAAAAGTGCTAGGGGTAAAGTAAAGCCAGATTGTTGTGAGGAATCGGAAGGCGAGCCATCACCTGATTTGCTTACCGACCCAGGAATACTGCCACGCCACCGAGACGTTTTGGTAGTTCCCGCCAAATAGGAGGTAGATGCCATTGCTATAACTAACTTTTACGGTCTGGTGTTTGCTCAGCCGGTAGGCGCCCGTTATTCCGAAACGGGAGCCGGTCTGCCGGGTTTTCAGGTTTTGTATGCCATTCAAACTCGTGACTCCGCCGAACCACAAGTTGCCGTCGAGCGAGAGCCAGAGCGAGGGCTTCACATCGTAGCTCAGATGTCCTTCGAAGGAACCGATGGGAGTTTCTGTCTGAGGTTTAGGAACAGGGATCGAATAAGATGCGGGGTTCTTGGTGTATAACCATGCGCCCCCATAGGCATCGAGCATCGTCCTACCCCAACGTTGAGAATAGCCAAAATCGGGTTTGAAGGCCCAGCGGTTGATGCCCCAGTTGACCAGCTTGGTAGAGTCGTATTGGCCGGTCGGCGCAATCACTTTGAGACTTACCCCCAGCAAAGCCGTCTGCTTCCACTTGGCAAAGTGAGGCGGCGACATCGCCGGTCCACCCTTCAGGTTCACCGCGACTCGGAGGCTGGTATCCATCAGACCAGAGCGGTATATCGCCATTTGTGAGCCGAGCACCGATCCCTGGAAGTGCCCAACCGCGTATGGCAGCAACCCCGAGACGTTCGCCGAGCGGCCTAAGATGCCGAACGAGTGATAGTAGCTGAAGATCGATATGCCATATGTCCCGGTAGCGCCGGTTATGGGGACCGTGCCGTTAAAATTGACCCCGCCGGTGTAGAAAGACCCGATGAGCGTGATCGCATTGGAATTCACCGGGGAGATGAAATAGGCGCGCGGCGAAAGCTCCTGGCCATGCAACACCTGTAGTGACCATCCTGCCAACAGCATCGACAGGGCAAAGAGGATCCGCGTTGGCCGTGGACTGATGTCTACCTCCGAGACGCACGTTTCCGTTCTTTCAGAGGCTAGGACTCGGCCGTTAGCGAAACAACTGTCACTACAGACAGTATGTCAGGTTGCTTCATGTGAGCGTTTTCTTGAACTGAAAAGAGACCCATTTGTGAGGCCGGAACCCACGCCCGGATGCGAACAAGACATGCTGCAGTTCGCATCGACCTTGTCGTGCGAGAGATTTTTTTGGCTCTCTGGTGACAAGGTGGCTTAGACAATAAGGATCTCCGTAGCCCCCCGGAGAGTGCTCTTTTCAGCGCTTAACTGTCAGTTTTGCCAGTATTCAAACGCGATCAAACCCTGTCAGGCTAGCGTAGCCCGTGAACCGGCCTCTAATGAACGCGCGCGAAGACTCATCGAGGTGACGTTGGGGAAGAGGCGGGAATTGAATGCTGGCTTGATGAGGATGAGTATGCGCAAGAAGAGGGTTAGATTAACGCTTTGTTGTGTGGTCGCAGTCGTCGCCGTTTGTGGTAAAGCGACCCTGGCTCCCAGAATGGCGCTGGCGCACGCAGTTTTGGTGAGTGCGCAACCAGAAGAGAACAGCACTGTCGCTGGCCCGAATGTCGCCGTCGTTCTTAAATACAATTCGCGGATCGATATGGAGCATTCGACCCTGATGCTTCTTTCCCCCAGCGGCAAGTTGGCAAAGGTCACCATCGGGAGCGAGCCCGCGCCCGGAGTGCTGTCCGCCACGTTGACCGGCCTCGTCAGAGGCGCTTACGAACTGCGCTGGCAGGTCTTGGCCATTGACGGGCACGTCACCCGCGGCAAGGTGCTTTTCCAAATAAAGTGACTCCGAGGACGATAAGCTTGTTGTGGTTTCTCCGCGATATTGATCTGCTCACTGTCCTGGCCCGTGCGGCAACGCTGTCTTTTGAAGCATTGCTGCTTGGAGGCGTCGCCTTTCTGTTGGCTGTGGTCAACCCGGCTAGAGCGAGCGTAGCAGTTGAACGCCTCTGTCGGAAACACATCCGGATGGCCGCTGTCGCGCTGATTTCTGCCGAGTTGGTGATGGTTTCTGCGGCCAGTGTCGTTCTGATGACCGGCTCTGATTTGGCGTTCAAGGATGTGTTAACAACCAACTTCTTCCAGGCGGACGTGTGCGCGATTCTTTTCGCGATCGGAATCGGGATCGCTTCGCGGCACAAGAATAGCAAAGCGACGTTGGCCATCCTGCTACTAAGCCTGTTGCTGATAGCGGCCGCCGTCTCCACCAGCCATTCTGCGGCGCGCATCGATCATCGCGCGATGATGGTCATCCTCACCGCGACCCACCATCTGGGCACAGCCGCGTGGCTCGGCGCAATGCCATATCTACTCATTTCCTTAGGCCGAACCGAAAGCGTGGACGAGGCACGGCGCTTAACCCAACGCTACTCCCGGATGGCCTTGCTCGGCGCTTCGGCTCTGGTGCTGGCCGGAGCGGGCCTGGCTTGGTCCTATGTGGGCTCGTGGAGCGGGGTATATGGCACCGCCTATGGCGTTATGGTAGTCACCAAGTGCTGTCTTGCACTCGTAATGGCTACACTTGGTGCTGGCAATTGGCTCCTGGTACGAAGATTGGCCGCCGATCCAGAACCTTTGCTCGCCAGGCTGCGCCGTGTCGGCGAAGCGGAGATCGCTCTGGGATTTCTTGCCGTGTTGACCGCGGCGTCGCTAACGTCTCAGCCACCAGCAGTGGATGTCGCTCTCCAGGGTAGACCGACATCTGCTGAGATTTACGCGCGCATGCAGCCGGAACCACCGCGGATGACCAGCCCTCCCGTAAAAGCGCTGGCTCCTCCAAGCTCGATCGCCGTCGCCGTGCAGGAGAGTCAATTCGTTGCTACCGTCGGCAGCGATACCAACGACAAAGAATGGTCGGAGTACAACCATCACTGGGCTGGGTTGATTGTGCTAACTGCGGGACTGCTGGCGCTGATCAGCCGGTACCGATGGGCGAGCTGGGCCCGTTTCTGGCCATTGACTTTTGCCGGTCTGGCAATTTTTATCGTTTTACGCGCCGACCCGGAGAACTGGCCTCTCGGGCCGCGTCCCTTCTGGCAAAGTTTCTACGCCCCCGATGTATTGCAACATCGTTTCGGGGCGCTCATGGTCTTGGCTTTCGCCGCCTTCGAATGTGCCGTGCAGGCGGGCAAGTTGCGCGCCCGTTGGGCTACATACGTGTTTCCAGCAATGTGTGCCGTGGGCGCCGCCATGTTATTGACCCACGAACATTCACCTACGGACCCGAAACAGGCGCTGCTTGCTGAGATGAGCCACACATCGATTGCTCTCGTTGGCATTACGGCAGGCTGGGGCCGGTGGCTCGAGCTACGGCTACCTAAGTGCCGTATGGCCTCCGTTTCCGGCTACCTCTCTCCGCTTTGTCTGGCAGCGGTCGGCCTGATCCTCTTGAACTATCGCGAATTATAGTAGGGCAGGGAACCGTAAGCGCAAAACCATGGCCCTCTGGTTTTTTAGTTCCTCGACTAGCAACAGTGCTAGTTGTTCGACAAGATCCGACTGGATATTTTCATTTCATCGCGGCTGCATTGCAAATAGGGCTATCAGCCAGCAGCCATAGCGGGCGAGGAGCCGAACCTCATGAACGACGTTCCTGATACCAACTTCGAGGTAACGAAGCTTTCGCCAAAGAAGGTGTCCTATGCCCCTGCGTCAGCTGCGGGGCTCAGCGCCCTCGTCCCATGCGTCGAGGGCGAACAATTGAAGCAGCAGCACGACGCTACTCTCGAGGAATGGAGAAAGCACTCACAGCCACCAGCCCGTCCTTTCGCGGAAGCAGAGGTCCTCGCGCAGCGAGCTCTTCAGCTCAGAGAAGCATTAACCGAAAGGAACGCGGCCGCCAACCGGCTGTACCTTCATCGAGCGAGTTGCGCGATCTGCAGGCGAAGAAGGTAAATCGATGCTACGTATACCAATATCCTTTGTGAGCCGAAGGGGTGCTCTGGGTGGATACGAGGTAACGGGCTGGAGATATGTGGAAGGCGCCGCCTGGCATGTGAAGGCAGAGCGGAAAAGTCGCCATTGGGACACCAGGGCTTACGTGGTGCGCGATGGAACACTGCATCCCGCGACAGCCTTAGAGAACGAAAAGGCGGCTATCCTCACCTGCATCGCTCAATGGGAAGCGGGATTGCCCGATACTGTAACCGATTTCCTTGACTTTACCAATCCTGATTGAAGCGACCGCCCCCTTCCCCTTCAGGTCTCCGTCCGCCGACGCGTTTCCGTTTTGCTGTCACAGCGGAGGCCGCGGATCCGTTTGCGGATAGGGAATCTTTGAACCCACCAGACTTCAAAACACTGCTTGCTGAAGTAACAGCAGGAGGAAGTCCATGGAACATGAAAACAGGATAGGGGAATAAAAGGCGAAGATGATCCCACAGTCCATGCAAGGCTTGCGAGTTATGCGGTCGCAGCCGCGAAAAGGACGTACTGAAGCGTGGAAAAACCGCCATGGATGCAAGACCCGGAGGGGTCGGCCGCCAAACGTCCGCCCAGCCCGGGAAGTCGATCACGAAGATGATCCACTAAACCGATCGTTCACCCTGCCTGTGTCATAGGGAGCAGCCTTAACTTGCCTACGGCAAGTTAAGGGAGCAATGAACAGCATCCGGCGACACCTCGCTAGCATCACCACCCTCAATCGAAGCGCTGCCGTCCCCTTTGTCATCCCCGAGCAGCCAACTTGCCTGTGGCAAGTTGAGGGAGAAATGACACCTGCAATCGCCATGGATGCGAGGCCCGGAGGGCCGACCGCCAAATGTGAGCCCAGCCCGGAAGGGCTGGGACATCGATCCGTAGATGATCCGAGCGCCGTAGGCGTGGCACTAAACCGATGTGTCGTTAGGAGCACACTGACTTGCCTGCGGCAAGTTGAGGGAGGAACGAACATCGCGAAGGTTGATTATGGGGAATGTAGTGTCAAAAAATGAATTGTCATCCCGACCGGAGCGTACACGGATTTCCTGCCACCCAGCACAAGACGACGCAACGTGTGCGCCCTTCCGTAAAGAAGGGCGCATGAAGCTTGCCACGGGGGATCCGGGAACATTATACCTATCACCCCAGGAAGAACGGGACCGATTCCGAGATGCCTATGTTCTATGCTCCTGCCAAATTTTCGATTACGTGCCGGGCAATCTCTAAGCCCAACTGAATCCGCTGCGCTGAAGCGGCAAGGTGCGTATTCTCTTGCCGGTTGCTGCAAAGATGGCATTCCCAACCGCAGCTAGGATAGGCGGCAGAGTCGGTTCGCCAAGCCCAGTAGGTGCGTAATCGGTCTTGCGCCAATAGACTTCGATTTTTGGTACTTGCCGCATGCGCATAAGTGGAAAGTTATAAAAGTTTGACTGCTGTATCCGGCCATCTTTTAGCGTGATTTCCTGGCCCAGGTGGCCCATGCCTTCCATGATTCCACCCTGCGCCATGCTCTCGGCCGCGTTGGGATTGATGATCTGGCTGCCCACATCTCCAACCGCCCAGACGTTATGCACTGTGACCCGGTTCTGGTCGTCAACGCTCACGTCGGCAACCTCGGCGAAGTACCCCAGGTGGCAAAACCACGCGGCGATTCCCATTCCGCGGCCAGGTGCTTTCGTCCGCTTCGCCCAGTCTGACTTTTCTGCGACCAACTCCAATACCCCTTTGTATCGCTCTGGGATAAGAACTGACGGTCCCGTCGGTTCGTGATCGCCCACCGCGTCATGTTCACCTGAAGACCAGGGCATCTGCTTGTTACTTAGCAGGTCGAGCTGGAATTCGAGCGGATCGCGCCCGGCAGCACAAGCCACCTCGTCAAGGAAGGACTGCACCACCCAGCAATAGGCGTTGTCGCCGGGCGCGCGCAACGCTCCCGTCCGCAGCATGAGCGGCTGCATGGAGGTGTAGAGCGCATAGGCGGGAGGGAAGCCGGCTGGATAACTATCCTGCCCCATCCCACCGCCGGATGTTGCGTGCTTGCCGTCTCCAAAGGTGATGAAATGCTGGTGCCAGGCACTCATCTTTCCCTGTGCGTCAAGGCCTGCCTTCAGGCCAACCGTTCCGCCTGGACGGAAAGGGTCGTGGGCGATGTCATCTTCCCGCGACCAGAGCAGCTTGACTGGCGCGTCTACGCGTTTCGCGATCCACGCTGCCTCGACCAGATAGTCGTTCTGCAACCGTCGGCCAAAGCTGCCTCCTGAGCGCACCATGTGTGTTGTTATGTCGCTCTCCTGGATGCCAAGTGTCTTGGCCACCAGTGTGCGACCATCACCCGGCAGCGTGCTGGGGGACCACATCTCCAGCTTGCCGTCTTTCCAGTGCGCAGTGGCGCCCTGGGGCTCAAGCGTGACGTGGGCAATGAAAGGAAATTCGTAAGTCGCCTCGACCACCTTCGCCGATGACTTCAGCGCCGCGTCCATATCTCCGTATCGGCGCACCGTATTCTCCGGCGGCGCCTTCAGCAACTCAGCCGCCTTGGCTGCGAATCCCTCACTGCTCTGGGTACTCGCGGGGCCCAGGTCCCAGTTGACCTTGAGCTTCTTGCGCGCCTGTTGGGCTTGCCACCAGCTGTCGGCAACGATGGCGATGCCCGGTTCCATACCCGGCTCCCATGGGGTAAAGGCTGCGGGGGTGATGCCGCCATCGATAACCAGGACGTGGCGTACGCCGGGCAGCGCTTTGATCTCATCGAGATTAGCGCTCTTCACCTTGCCGGCAAATACGGGAGCCTTTTCAATGCTTGCGTACAACATCCCCGGCAGCTCGACATCGATGCCGAACAGCGGCTTGCCGGTCACAATCTTACCCGTGTCAACCCCCTGCTGCGAGTGGCCGATGATGCAGTAATCCTTGGGATCTTTGAGCTTCACGCTACTCAATTCGGGCGCGGGCAGCGCAGCAGCCTTGGCGGCAAACTCTCCATAGCTCGCGGAGCGCCCCGAGGCGGCGTGCATCACGCGGCCGGATTGCGTCGTGCATTCAGCCGCGGGCACAGCCCAGGTTTGCGCAGCCGCCGTGACCAGCAACTGGCGTCCGGCTGCGCCCACCCGCCGCATCGGCTCCCAGCCCGTCGGCGTGTTCGCCGAGCCTCCGGAAAACTGCCGCCCGTATATCTTTTCGTTCAGGTCGGCCTGCTGCACTCGGACGTCCTTCCAGTCGACATCCAGTTCCTCGGCAATCAGCATCGGCAGCATGTTCCGCATGCCCTGGCCTGACTCCGATGCGCGCGCCATGATAGTGACTGCGCCATCCGGGGCGATGTGGATGAAGGATTGCGGCGTCAGTTCCGCCGGCTTCCCCGAACCCTGGGCCACAGCCAGCGGGGTGCGATAAATACCCAGGGCAAGCCCGCCGCCCGCAAGGGCCGTCAACTGCAGAAACGATCTCCGGTGCATGCGCATAAGTATGCCCGTCCTTTACAGTTTGCTGGTTACCGCGCCTGCTTGTGCGGCTTGATGGATCGCCTGGCGAATACGCGTATACGTTCCGCAACGGCAGAGATTCCCACTCATCGCCGCATCGATTTCTGCATCGCTAGGGTGCGGTGTATGCTGCAGCAGGGCGGCGGCCGACATGATCTGGCCGGCCTGGCAGTAGCCGCACTGCGGCACGTCGATTGATTCCCAGGCCACCTGTACCGGATGCAGGCCATCCGGCGAAAGCCCTTCAATCGTAGTGACCGGTTGACTACCCAAACTGCTCACCGTCGTCACGCAGGAGCGGATGGCCTTGCCGCCAACCATCACCGTGCAAGCCCCGCATAGCCCTACGCCACAGCCGAATTTGGGACCTTTGATGTTCATTACATCGCGCAGCACCCACAGCAGGGGCATATCCGGTGATACGTCCACCGTCGCGGCCACGTTGTTGACAGTCAATTTGGTGAGCATCTGTTCACTCCGTCAAAAACTAAACAAGTCGGGTAGCAGAGACGAACTCTCCATCCAATGGTAAAACCAAGTCCTCGTATCCCACAATGCTTGACTCGATCATTATTCGACATTTCGAATCCCCGGGCGCCCACCTGTGCAAATTCAGGCTTCGCCGTCAGGATCGGATAAATTTACCGGTCGTCGGACATTTCAGGGGTTTCATCCGAGAAACCGGGTTTTTCGTCCGCTTGTCGAAGGCGCCAAATAGCTGGGGAAGTCGCGGGAGATTTTATGTTCTGAACAACCGGCAAAAATCGTTTCGGGTGATATCTTGACGCCCGCGTTGTGGACACAGGCAAAAATGAACGTACGCATCCGCGATAAATCTCCTTTTGGGTGAATGTGTCTACTGGCGCCCTATCTCGTCGATTTCTTTTCGCAAGGCGAGCTGGTCAAGGGTTGAGAGGGGAAGAGACAAGAAGAGGCTGATTCGCCGGTCGAGAATCGAGAAGGTGTCGCAAAATGCGCGATCAATTTCTTGCTGGGAGCCCACCGCCGCAGCGGGATCAGGTACTCCCCAGTGGGCTGTCAAAGGCTGGCCTGGCCAAACCGGGCAGACTTCCTTGGCAGCGTTGTCGCAGACCGTGAAGACGAAATTGAGTTTAGGCGCGCCAGGTTTAGCGAATTCGTCCCACGATTTGCTATGCAGTCCTTCCGCGCTGAGCCCAGCAGTCACTATCTGCTTGACGGCTTCGGGGCGAACAAACCCCGCGGGATGGCTACCCGCACTGTATGCGGTGAAGTATGGTCGCCCCTTACGGTTCATGATCGCTTCGGCCATGATGGAGCGAGCCGAATTTCCCGTACAAAGGAACATTACGTTGTAGTGTGTTGGCATTCTCAGTTTCTTTCCGGTGCACTCTCACGAGCAGCAGGCCGGGTCACAGCACTTCTCGTCCGCAGCAGCCGGCTTGACTGCATAAACCTTGACGCTCGCCGCGGCAGAATTGACATCGTATTCGGAGAGGAGCTTAGTGAGATCCTCATGCAGTGGTGTAGAGGTAGCCCCGCCAGAAGAACAGCAAGACGCTGTCCCCATGCTCGCCATCCCAGGTGAGCAACAACCGCTCTGGTTTTCGACTTTCTTATACGCGTTGAGGTCGGCGCCACTGTCTACGATTTGGACGTGTTCGAAACCCGCAGCCAATAACCCCTGACATTCGTCGGCGTGATAGGCCCACTGGTTGAAGTCCCGGCCCTTATTGCTTTAGTGAACGTTGCATTTTGGCTAAGGCGGCGGTATTTCAGCTCAGAATCCGCGGGCCTTGTAGGCCGCCCGGTAGACGATACCCCCTAAATTCAGCGGGCATAGGATTTCGACAAGGCTTCATCCTAACTTAATGTTTCTTCTGATATCGTATCTCGATAACGAGATTCGATAATGAGTGATGATCCGGACAACCGCGATCTGTACTCCGGCATGATTCGTCTACACATTCTTCATCATGCGGAACGCGAAGCCATTTTCGGGGCGGGAATGGCGGAGGAGCTTGCCCGGCATGGATACAGAATCAGCCCAGGAACTCTCTACCCGATCCTCCACGGTTTAGAAAAGCGCGGCTATCTCAAATCGGAGGAAGAGAGGTCCGGTAGGAGTATTCGTCGCCTCTACAAGATCACGGCTTCCGGTCGCCGCGCGCTTAAGACAGCAAAGCTCCGGGTCCGCGAGCTTTTTGGAGAGTTGATTGAAGGCAAATAGTCCATTCACGCGAGACGTCTGCAGCATTCGAGGGATCGTTGTCGTCTGCCTCCTCGCAGCGAGTGGCTCTACCGTTGCCTCAGCGCAATCCTCGGTTACAGCTACTCCCGCCGTGTCCCCTGATCTCACAATTGTTCAAGTCGTTCAGGATGCTCAGCAGAACTATCCCGCGATTCATGTCTCTGAGCAGGACCTGAACGCCGCTGTGGCGAATATCCGGTTGGCGAGGACCTCCTATCTTCCCCGTCTCGACGGGATTGTGGAGGTCAACCGAGCCACGCGAAACAACGTCTTCGGCACGCTGCTTCCACAGAGTACGTTGCCAAGCATGTCCGGCCCGGTCATTGGAACGAACAATGCCGGCTCAGTTTGGGGAAGTGCGACGGGGCTGTTGGTCAATTGGCAACCGTTCGACTTCGGTTTACGGCACGCCAAGGTGGAAGCGGCTTCAGCAGCACGCGACCGGGCGAACGCCACTGTGCAGAGAAGCGAACTTGAAGTTTCCAGCGCAGCAGCGGACGCCTTTCTGACCGTTCTTGCGGCTCGTCAGACACAGAATTCCGCGCAAGTCGCCGTCGATAACTGGGAAACTTTGCGGAAAAGCATCCACGCTCTCACGGCTGCGGAGCTGCGTCCCGGCGCGGACGAATCACGGGTTGAAGCCGAGAAGGCTGCTGCGAATACTCAACTGGCTCTCGCGACAGAAGCAGTCGAAATGGGCGAGGCAACACTAGCGAAGTTTCTCTCGAAGCCGGATGACATAGCGAAACCGCTCAAATCCGCCCGTCTACTTGGAGAGGTCCCTATGGGAGTCGAGGATGACGGAGCATTTCATCCAGAAAGCACCCCTGCGATGCTCGAGCAACATGCAGCCGTCTCTCAATCCGCTTCGGAACTGCGCGCCACAAACCGAAGTTGGGTGCCACAGTTCAATCTGGAAGCGGCAGGTTACGGTCGAGGCACCGGTGCGGGGACAAACGGACAGCGCCTGAGCGGAGCCAATGGTCTCGCTCCAACCGTGGGAAACTACGCGGTCGGGCTAAACGTTACCTTTGGCTTTCTTGATTTTGCCAGTATCCGCGCCCGTGAAGCCTCACAAGCCGCCACGTTAAAGGCCGACCAATCTCGCGAGACATTGGTCGGCCGGCAGCTCCAGGAGCAGTTCGGCCAAGCACGAGCGGCCTTACGGGCGATGCGCAGCGTTGCGAAAAATACTCCTATCCAGGTCGAGGCCGCTCGAACCGCTCTGGCTCAAGCTACGGCTCGTTACAAAGCGGGGCTGACTTCGATTGATGATGTGGCGCAGGCGCAACGGCTTGCAGTGCAGGCAGAGATGGATGATTCGATTGCGCGCCTGAACGTCTGGCGTGCGTTTCTTCAATTGGAGTCGGTGCGTGGCGATCTTCAGCCTTTTCTCCAGGCAGCTCAGTAGTTCAGGTGATCGTTTGACATGCGTTTAGTCCTCGCAGCTCTGAGTCGTCCCCTCACCGTCATCGTAGCGTTGATCGCGATCATCGCTGGATTCTTTATGGCGGTTGGAAGGATGCGCATGGACATCTTTCCAGAAGTCGGAAATCCGGTCATCTATGTCGCGCAGCCATACGGCGGCATGACGCCCGCGCAGATGGAAGGCTTCCTTACCTACTACTACGAATATCACTTCCTCTACATCACAGGCATTCAGTCCGTGGATAGCAAGAGTGTTCAAGGCGCAGCCCTGATGAAACTGACCTTTCGTGAGGGAACGAACATGCAGCAGGCGATGGCTGAGACAGTCGGCTATGTGAATCGCGCTCGCGCCTTCATGCCGCCTGGTACGGTTCCACCCTTCATCACGCGTTTCGATCCTGGAAGTGTGGCCGTGGGTCTCCTCCTGTTTACTAGCAGTAGTCACACGCAAGGTGAGCTGCAAAATATCGCTCTGAATCAGGTGCGTCCGCTGTTTGCGACCCTCCCCGGCGTCTCAGCGCCTCCCCCTTTTGGCGGCAACCAGCGCACAATCGTCGTCACGCTCGATCCTGACAAACTCAAGCAATATGGTGTCTCCCCTGAACAGGCGATCGCGGCGGTAACCAGCGGTACGGTCGTATCGCCCTCTGGCAATCTCTACGATGGCGCCCTGAATCGCATCGTTCGAACAAACTCGACGCTAGGGCCGGAGCTCAACGATTTGATGAGTGCTCCGATCCATCCTCGCTCTGGAGCGAACGTCTATCTGCGCGACATCGGAACCATCGAAAATGGGACGGATATTGTTACGGCTTACGCGCATGTGGATGGCCGCCGTACCGTCTACATCCCGGTTACGAAGCGGTCGGACGCATCGACTCTGGCAGTGATTCAGGCGGTGAAGGCAGCAATCCCTAACTTCAAAAAAGTCATGCCGGATGATGTCAACGTGCAGCTTGCCTTCGATCAGTCCGGCTATGTATCGAATGCCATCAATGGTCTCGTCAGAGAAGCGGCGCTTGGTGCGATCCTTACCGGACTAGTTGTACTGTTGTTTCTGAGAGACTGGCGCGGCGCTCTGATTGTCGTAGCGAACATTCCGTTCGCTCTCTTTACTGCCGTACTCCTCTTATGGGCGACAGGCCAGACGATCAACATCATGACCCTCGGCGGATTGGCACTCGCGGTTGGAGTCCTCGTGGACGAGGCAACGGTCGAAGTCGAAAACATCCATACGCAGTTGCTTCCAGGTGTCTCTCGCGCAAGAGCGGTTCTCGAAGCCTGCCGCCGCACTGTTCTGGCGCGTCTGCTCTCGATGCTCTGCGTGCTGGCGGTGTTTGTTCCGTCCTTCTTTATGAACGGGGTGGGACGACAACTCTTTGTCCCGTTGTCTCTCGCCGTGGCCTTCGCGATGGTCGCCTCATACTTTCTGTCGAGCAGTCTGGTGCCGGTCTTCGCCACATGGATCATGAAGGAGTCGCATAAGGAAGAGGAGAAAGAAAGCAGCTTCGGCAGGTTGAGAACACGGTATGAACGGTATCTGAATGCCGTATTGGATCGCCGGTGGCCCATCATCATCGGATACTTCGCGGTGACCGCACTCATTCTCATTTTGGTCGCGCCTCGCATCGGAAGTGAGATATTTCCGGATTCCAATGGACCTGTTCTACGGATGCGGCTTAAAGCGCCCATCGGGACGAGAATCGAAGAGACGGAGCCTATGGTGCTGCAGGCTCTCGATCTGATCCGCAACACAGTGGGCAAGGATAACGTAGAGATCACCTCCGACTATGTAGGCGTTCAACCATCAAGCTATCCAGTCAATCTCATTCATCTCTTCACAAGCGGCCCGGAAGAGGCTCTGGTGCAGGTCCAACTACGGCCTGGACATCCCGACGATGAGAAGATACGAGAGGATCTTCGCTCCGCGTTTCACAAGCAGATGCCGAAACTGACAGTGGCATTCGAAGCAGGAGACATCATTTCTCAGGTCATGAGCTTCGGATCGCCCACGCCCATTCAGATCGACGTTCAAGGCGTAGATATCGAGCAGGACTACACCTATCTCGCAAAAGTGGAAACCGAGCTTCGCAAGCTCGACTTCCTGCGGGACGTTTCCGTCGTTCAGCCTCAACTCTATCCCACAGTCGAGGTGACGGTAAACCGCGATTATGCTGGCCAGTTCGGTCTGACGATGGCCGACGTTACGAACTCCCTGACGCCGGCTACAGGCTCGTCTCGATTCATCGCGCCCAATTACTGGCGCGATCCCAGGACGGGTAACGCATTCCAGATTCAAGTGCAGCTTCCCCCAAACCGAATGCAAGGTCTCGGCGCGCTTTCTACCTTACCGCTGATGAACGATGGACAATCTCAGCCGCAACTTGATCAGGTTGCCAAGCTGGGATACGGGACGATGCCCGAGATGATCGAACGCTTGAGCGGGCAGCGGATCGTCAGCGTGACTGCCAACCTACACGGAATGCCTCTCGGCGAAGCTCAGAATTATATCGCGGCACTCCTGAAGAATCTTCCAGCGGCTCCGAAGGGTTCAACCGTTGCGGTACGAGGACAGATACCCGCCTTTAATGAGACAATGTCGGGCCTGCGCACAGGCCTCCTTCTGGCCATCGCGGCGATATTCTTGCTGCTCATGGCGAACTTCCAGTCTCTTCGTCTTCCTCTCGCCATACTGTCGACAATCCCAGGTGTCCTCTGCGGTGTGTTTCTCATGCTGCTCTTCACAGGAACCACACTCAATATTCAGTCCTTCATGGGAGCGATCATGGCAGTCGGCATTTCCGTCGCGAACTCCATACTCCTGGTCAGCTTCGCAGAACAGGCGAGGCACCAGAATGAAGATGTCGAAACCGCGACCCGGACGGGAGCAACAAGCCGCATCCGGGCAATTTTGATGACAGCGACTGCCATGATATGCGGCATGATTCCCATGGCAATTGGTTTCGGAGAAGGAAGTGCGCAATCCGCTCCTCTTGGTAGGGCTGTTATAGGCGGGCTCGTCTTCTCTACCTTCACGACCCTCACGGTGCTTCCGGCTATCTATGCCTTGCTGCAACGCAAAGCGTCCACCACCTCAAATTCACTCAATCCCGAAGATCCATCGAGCCGATACTATGTTCATCCTTAAAAGCATCTGCCTTGTCTTTCCTTTGGTGTGCTGCCTCCCCGCCTTCTCTCAGAGCCTTGCGCACGTGGAGATGGTAAAGGTCGAGAGCCGTCCATTCGCTCGAACGGTTCCGCTGACTGCGGAGCTTGCTCCATTCCTGCAGACTGATATTGAAGGCCGCGCTCCCGGATATGTGGAGAAAGTGCTCGTTGATCGGGGCAGTCTGGTCCACAAGGGGCAGCTACTGGTTCAGCTCTCCGCGCCAGAAATCAATTCGCAGACCGCGGCTTCAGAAGCTAACCTGCATCAAGCGGGAGCCGAGGTCGCCCAAGCGGAAGCTCAAGCGGTAGCAGCCGAAAATACGGCAGCGAAGCTACAAGAAGCAGCCAAGACGCCCGGTGCTGTTGCGGGCAATGAACTGTTGCAGGCCCAAGAACAGCGAGATGCAGCCCAAGCATTGGTCGATAGCCGAAAGGCGGCGGTACGGGCCGCGAAAGAACGTCTTCAGGCGAGCCAAGCAACGGAGTCATATCTCCGCGTGACGGCGCCGTTCGATGGAATGATTACCGACCGATTTGTGAATCCCGGGATGCTTATCGATGGCGGCCACACTCCTATGCTCAAGCTCCAACAGGTTGCTCACCTGCGATTGATTGTGCCCGTTCCAGAAACTTATACCGGCTCTATCGTCAAAGGAACGTCAACGGTATTCCATGTCCCCGCACATCCCGGAAGGAGCTATACCGCAAGAGTCGCACGAATCCCAAACGCTCTCGATCAGCACAGCCGGGCGATGATGGTCGAACTGGATGTGTACAACAAAGACGGAAGCCTGGCTCCTGGCATGTACCCAACCGTCGATTGGCCGGTTGGTACTGGAGAGAATCTTCTCTTTGTCCCCACGACAAGCGTTGTAACCACAACCGAGCGAACGTTCGTGATCGCTTCGGTTAATGGTCGAGCACACTGGATTGATGTGCGAAAGGGACCGGCTATTGGAGACAACCTTTCGATCCGAGGTCAAATCTTTGCCGGCCAATCGGTCGTCAGGCGGGCTTCCGATGAGATCCGGGAAGGCACGCCGCTCAGCTAATGAACATCCCGTCGCTCTACGAGTGGATTGGGGGCGCAGAGCCGCTCCGACACCTGATTGACCGTTTTTATCAGAAAGTTCCCGCCGACCCGATCCTTGCTCCCGTCTTCGCTCACATGCCACCAGAACATTTTCAACACGTGGCGCAGTTTATTGCCGAAGTATTAGGCGGCCCTTCCGACTATTCCACATATCACGGCGGACACGCCGAGATGATTCGCCATCACCTGAACCGGCACATTACCGACCAGCAACGCCGGCGTTGGATGAACCTGCTGCTCGAAACAGCCGATGAACTCCGGCTCCCCTCTGATCCCGAGTTTCGTTCAGCTCTCGTTGCCTATCTGGTCTTGCGCTCTTGTTTGCCAATTAGGTCAGGCCTTAAGTTCTACATAGCACAGGCCACGCGATAATCCGCTAACCTCAAAACTACTTTGAGCATCCTCAAAGCAACGCCTACCGCTTAGTTATCTAAAGTAATAACTCGGTAAAAAGATTAACCAGATTGAACAATATTTAGTTACACCGCCTACGTGACTATTTAGTTCAAGAAGAATGCGCTTACCCTCTAACGCAAAAAAAAGGCGTACTACTGTCGAATCATGGCATCTGCAAAAACAACCCTCCGCGCTTCCATCTCCTCACTCGCCGCCATCGAACACCGCCGCCGGGAGCTGCTTGCCTGGCAAGCAGCCCAACGGGCGCCGTCCCCCGATGAAGACCCCCTCCTGGAGGAAGTCAAGCGTCTCGCCGAACACCTCGAGTCCCTCCAGGAAGTGGAGACCGAAGCACCCGATACAAAATTGTCATCCCGACCGGAGCGTACCCGGATTTCCTGCCCCGCAACAATCGGAGAGGCCAGCGAGTGCGCCTTTCCGCAAAGAAAGGCGCATGAAGAGCGCCGAAGCCACGAAGTTCAACAGGAAATCCGGGGTAGCGCAGTGGAGGGACCTGCTGTTTGCGTCCCACCCTATCCCGCCGAATACCTCGTTCCATCTCCCACCGCGCCCGAGCTTCCGGGCCCTCGCCGAACCGGCTCTCTACGGCCTGGCCGACCCCGCGGCCATCCTCCTGCAATTCCTCGCCGCCTTCGGCAACATCCTCGGCCCCGCGCCTCACTGCACCGTCGGCGCCACCCGTCATGGCCTCAACCTTTTCGTCGTTCTGGTCGGTGAATCCAGCAAAGCCCGCAAAGGCACAAGCTGGCGTCAGATCGCGAGCCTCTTCACCGAAGTAGACCCCCTCTGTCGCGCGCCGCATCACCACCGCCCGCCCCACCGCCTTCGGCATCATCCACGCTTTGCGCGATCAAGATCCCCCCACCGATCGCCGCCTCTTCCTCCTCGCCGAGGGCTCCGTTCTCCATATGCTCGGCCAACGCACCGGCCAGCTCTCCCCTCTGCTCCGCTGCGCCTGGGATGGCGGCGACCTCTCCGCCAGCAACGGGACCCAACTCCTCCACGCCACCAGCGCGCACCTCAGCATTGTCGCCCACCTCACCGAAAGCGAGCTCGCCCAACACCTCACCCACACCGAATCGCACAACGGCTTTGCCAACCGCTGTCTCTGGACCAGCGTGCGCCGCGGCCAATCCCTGCCCGAGGGTGGCAGCCTACCGCCGGACCAGCTCTCCGCCTTGGCCCGCGAACTCCGCCGTACTCTCAACTGGGCGCAAAGCCAAACCGAAATCCTCTTCCGCCGCTCCGAAGCGGCGCGAGAGCTATGGATGGATCGCTATCCTGCCTTGAGCCAGGGCCGCCAGGACGTCTACGGCGCCGCCACCAGTCGCGCCGAAGCCCAGGTCCTCCGCCTCAGCGCCCTCTACGCCGCCCTCGACTGCAGTGGGCAGGTGGAAGTCCCCCATCTCCACGCCGCCCCGACCGTGTGGGACTACTGCCAGGCCAGCGCCCGGCTCTTCTTCAACGATGCTCCCATCGATCCCACCGCACGCCGCATCAGCGAAGCCGTCTGCGCCCACCCCGAAGGCATGAGCAAGGTTCAAATCCGTGCCCTCTTCCACGGCCATGTCAGCCAAGAACGCATCGAGCTTGCGCTGCAACAGCTAAGTACCCTGGGCGTCATCGACGACCCCCGCCAGCCCGGGCGCGGACGGACCTCTACCATTTGGGCCCCCGCCGGAGGCGCCAAAGCTGCCGGGAGGGGGGCTTAATGCGCATAACGCGCTTAACGCGCACCCTCCGCAGAGAAAAAGCGGACACTTTAGGCGTCCGAAGACGTCAACGCGCACCCTCTGCGGGCGAGCGAAGCCCCGTATGCGCCATATTCGATGGAGAGCAAGCAAAATTCCGGCGTCTACCGCAGCAAGCAGGAGGGCGCAGAGCACTGGATAGAGAGAGGCGGTAGCTATGCGCTATGGGGCCGCGTGTCAGGGGGCGAATCCGCTATGAGGCTAGCCATGGCTTGACTAAGTTGCGAATCCACTTCATCCGCGGTTGTCATTACTCCGGCCAACAGCAGGCTGGGATCGATAATAGCTAGATTGTTTTGGATGGTCTTAAAGATAGTGACTTGCAAGAGCCGCGATTCCTCGACCAACATCGCCGCGGTATATCCCGACCTACGCCGGTTCATGCCGTGGATAGTCGCGGCGGGTGATACTGACGCCTTGCTAACAATGGGCTTAGAGGAGACGAGTCGAGCCACCAGCTCCCGGAAGAACTGTGGTAGATGGCCGCAGCGAAGCTCGTGGCTCATCGGAATAGACATCACTAACCTTTCCGCCAGGATAAGCTTGTACCAATCTTGAATAACAGGCCCGGTCGTACGTTCTAGAACTTCAGCAACAGTATCTCTCTGGCGATTGCGAACAGGCCCTATTTCCATGCGGTTTCTAATCACATGCACGAGCAGGGTCGCATCCATTGGTTTGACCAGGATCTCATCGGCCTGCAACAAGATAGCCTGGGTTGCAGCCTCCATATGTGGATAAGCGCTCAATAGCAACGTGACAGCATTAGGATTGACATGGCGCATCGCGCTCGCAACCGTGAGACCATCGCCTGCGCCCGGCATGTGGAGATCGCTCAAGAGCGCGTCGTAGGGCTCTTCAGTGATACGTCTTAGCGCTTCTACCACGTTTGCCGCACAGGTGACCGCGAAGCCGCTCTGCTCCAGTATGCCGGTCAGGGTCAAGCGAACAACTTCATCGTCATCGACCAGAAGAACCCTGTTAGTTGCCATTTTCGCCCCTCCAAGTCTTTCATCGGCACATTCCGGAAGTACCTTAAGTGTCCGTCGATTTTCTAGCGAATCCAAACCCTGACGCGAGTTTTGCCGGCCGCGAGACCGTCTGTCGATTCCCGGAGCGGGAGAAAAGACTCAGCACCGAAGTAATGATCACGTAGTCCAGTCGCTCACCATCGGCGGTTAAGTGTGCGCCTTTGACTCGCCTTTAAACCAGCACGCGCAGATCGTCGAATTTCAAACAGGGAAGCTCTCCGCGCAGCTTGTGCTGAGTGAGTGCGGCTATCCCCTCTGCCAGGGAGAATAGGAAAGAACCATCTTGCTACCGCCCCAGGGCGGTCAACTTCCAACCAGGAGGACCCTTTCGGTGTTAATGACCGACTCTCGGATCTCAAAGCGTGGGCGGATTGTGTGCGACGGGAGAAGGTTGCACAAGTCAAACCAAATGTGACCGCGGAGCCAACCCCGTACTCCCGGAACAAGTCGCCGAGAAGCTGATCGAACACACGCTGGACCGCGGCCGTGCCAAGCGACGCCGAAAGCCAGACAGTTCAGAAAATCCGTTCCCGCATGGGCGCGATACCTAAATCACTTTTAATGGTGCGCGTGGCGAAGTTTTAGACTGTTCCAATAATCTTTGTGCGTGCCGCTTGAAAGCCTGAGAGGCGCAGGACATCCGTCAATCGGGGGTTTCACCGTGGGAAACATGGCGCTTCAGCAAGAAGATCAAACTCCGCACTGGTCCAGGGGCGACCTGGTGAAAGTGCGCTCGAAGATAGCTGACAACTGGCGCGACGCATACGTGCTCATCCAGCGGGGACGCAATCTGCTGCTGGTCATACCGGAGGGTATGATCTACCCCGATGGCATCCGGCGCACCCGCTTGTCTCTCATAGCCGAGGAGCAAGCCGGAGCCTATCACCGCTCCATGGATGGCGCGGACTACGAAGTTAGGCCATCGGGGGGAAATCAAGGCCTGGCGCAGTGAACGCCGATCGACTACTACGGCCAAAACCTCCCGCCAGGAAATATTTTGATTTTAAAACCAATTGACTTGTGCGCTTTTTGGCAATTTAGCGCGCGCCTACCCTATTGCCTTTTGCGCAGGCGCCGATAAATATCAGCTATTGTGTCGTCGTAGTCTGCCGATGGAGAGGGTTGAGGAGTCACAACATGCAATGCGGCCGTGACGCTCGTCTGCAATGTCTGCTGGTTTATTCTAAATATGCCCCTCACTTGAGGAGCGTAATGTCGATGTTACACGCCTACGGCATTCACGCTGAAGAGTGTCTCCATCGCCCGCGGGGCTGCGATGAGTTTGTGCCCGCGCTGATGGTTTCAGTGGAAGATTACCCTCGTGCTTCCGCCCTGGCCGACTCAGTTGCGCCGATGTTAAATGTGATGGTTTATTGACGGTCTGATGGTTCGCCGCCCGCATGCGCCGCCGTAATGCATTGCGCCCTCACGAGCGGACTGTAACAGCTGATTCAGGAGTAGAACCAAATTTGCGCAAATGCGCGACTCTTCTAGGGGCCGCGGCTATCATGCTTTGTATCGCGGCTCCCGCGGGTAGCAACGTCTGTCGATCCCTCGGTATCCGCGCATCCCGACTTTAGTCGGGCCTAGGCCGGGGATAAATCCCCGGCCTAGGAGTTTCTACATTTCTTTCCTGCCCGATTTTTCCGTAGGACCAAACCTGCGCAGCCAGGCGCGAGGAAGTTGCGTGAGCGGGCAATTAGGGCCGACTGAAACTTACTTGCCGAATTCGCATCTGTGGTGAGTGTAGGGCCGCCTGCTCAACATTCATGTTTGCTTGCCATCTGATTGCTTGACCACGCCAAGCGACTCCCTACCTCTCTACGCTGGACTGCTTCGCCCCGCGAGCACCTGCGGCGAGATTACGGCGTAAGCAGGGCAGCCCAGTGCGCGCTCCTGATAGAGCGGTCATTGACAATTCAGCACCAACGACACGGGCATGGCGACAACCAGCGTTGGCCTGTCGCAGCGGATCGCGCCAGGGTTGCTACGCCCATTTTCCCGCAGCGGGTCCTCCGGGGAGGTCCAGGAGCTTAGTTCGCACCTGTATCAAGGAACTGGAAGCGGCCGGCGCGGCGTTTCTCAGCTCTCCACCCGTTGTTTTTCCGGACCCCGGATTTCCTGCCACGCGGCACTGGAGAGAACCGCATATGCGCCTTTCCGCAAAGAAAGGCGCATGAAGTTTGCCAACGCCATCAAGTTCCACAGGAAATCCGGGCTGGCGAGGCAAATGTAGCTTCCCGAGGGGGGCTTATCGCGCTTATCGCGCTTTTCGCGCATCATTTTTTTAAGCTGTTCGGTAACTGGAGAGCCTCTAGCTGCCACCACCCACGCGGGCTGTGCCAAAAATGCAGGCTTGACCGGGCCATGCGCGGTGAAATGTAGAAACTCCAGGGCCCGACTTTAGTCGGGCCGCAAGCGGCTGAGAAAGAATTGGGCTACCCCTGCGGCGCTATCAAATCAGCTGTTACAGTCCACTAGCGGTTCCAGACCCGGCCTCAAGTTCACCCTATCACCACAAGTAATCTCAGGACTCCGCCTGCGCTGCCGATGCATCGCATAGCGGTTCTTTTACCTATGGGAGCACACACGCGCATCGTTCTAGCTCGAAACCCGCTGGCATGACCAACAGCAAAACAAAACGACTTAGATGAATTCGCCTCCTATAGACACTCCGCTCTCGGCCAAAAACAAGCAGTCGCACTGGCTAATTGGGACGATTGTTGTTGCGATTGTAATGGGCGTTCTCCTGCTGCATTTGTGGCCGCAGGGGGCTACCCAAGCGGTCGACTACACCGCTTCGCCACCCATCGAGTCGAATGAGCCAATCCAACCCATTGAACCCCTCACCAATTTGGACCCAGGAAAAATCGGCCTGGGGCGAAAGCTGTTCCACGATCGGAGACTTTCCCACGACAACCAGGTGGCGTGCGCAGACTGCCACAATCTCAAGACAGGAGGAACCGATCGCAAGGCACGATCGATTGGCATAAACGGAACAGTCGGTCTGATTAACTCTCCCACCGTTTTCAATAGTGGTTTCAACTTCAGTCAGTTTTGGGATGGCCGTGCGTCCAGCCTCGAAAAACAGATCGATGGCCCGGTTCAGAACAAAATAGAAATGGATTCCTCCTGGCCCGAAGTAATCGGGAAGTTAAAAACTTCTCCAGAATACGTTCACAGCTTTTTTCAAATCTACGGCGGCGATATCAGCGGCGATCACATCAAGGATTCGATCGCCGAGTTTGAGCGCTCATTATCCACACCAAACTCTCGTTTTGACCGATATCTCCGTCACGATACCAGTGCTCTTACTCCCCGCGAGCAGCAGGGTTATAACCTGTTCAAATCTTTCGGCTGCGCGAGTTGCCATCAAGGAATGAATGCCGGCGGAAACATGTATCAGAAGCTTGGAGTCATGGGCCCGTACTTCAGCGATCGCGGCCACCTCACTAGAGCCGATCAGGGCCGTTTCAACGTAACCGGTGACCCAAAAGATATTTACATGTTTAAAGTTCCCAGCCTCCGTAATGTGGAATTGACGCCGCCGTATTTCCACGACGGCAACGCAGCCACCCTGGCCGATGCCGTTCGCATGATGGCCAAGTACCAGCTCGGCCGGCACCTCAGCGAAGAAGAAATAGAATTGATCGTTGAGTTCCTGAAGACATTGACCGGTGAGTTGAATGGGAAGCCGCTGTGAGCCCGGCGCAGATACGAAACACCTCAATTGGGCTTGGCGCCGCCTTGCTGCTGACGCTCTTGTTCATTCAACAGCGGCCCGTGAATCCCCAGGAGCATGCTCGATTCATTGGCGATCTACTGCTGATGAAACAACTGGATGCCGAGATCAACCGCGATCTGCTCAATTCTCGGTACGAACTGATCGCCTCATACGATCCATTCGTCCGGGAGCTTGAAGAAATGCGCGCAACCAGGGCCGACCTGCAACGCATTCCTTCCTTTGTCGGCGGGCGGCAACGAGAACAGATCGAGCAGCTTCTGAAACGGGAATCGGAGCTTCTGGCGGAAAAACGACGTCTGGTCGAACACTTCAAGTCCGAAAACGCAATCCTCAAGAACTCCAATCGATACTTTCCGGTGTTGATCGCGGAGGCCTCCCGTCAGGCGGTGCAAGTCAACGACCGGCAATTGCAGGATCATCTTAATAACCTGCTGCGCGACATTTTAATTTACGATCTTATGCCCCATTCTGAATTAGCCGAATCGCTGAACGCAGAAGTGGCCCTGCTATCCGCGGACGCAGCCCAAAACCCGCAGTTAAATCAGACCCTCAGCAGCGCCGCGGCCCACGCGAAGATCATCATAGGCGTGAAGCCCGAAGTGGATGCGGTCACCGAAGAAGTGAATTCCCTGGCAACCGGTCGCACCGTCGACGCAATCTCGAGCGTCTACCTCCGCGATTATGGACAAACGCAGAAAGTCAACAACATCTCCCGGCTCTTCTTGTATCTCTGCTCCGTGGCGCTGCTTGGATATGGCGTAGACAGGACCATCAACCTGGTAAGGTCTCGAGCCGCGGTTGAAGACGCACAGGCCGGCAGCCGGGCCAAAAGTGAGTTTGTAGCCAACATGAGCCACGAGATTCGCACTCCGCTCAATGGCATCATTGGCATGACTGACCTTGCTCTGGAGACGGAGCTTACCGCCGAACAGAGAGACTATCTGGAGACGGCCAAGCTTTCCGCATACGCTTTGCTGAATGTGATCAACGACATCCTTGATTTCTCCAAGATCGAAGCCGGCAAGCTCGAACTGGAAGCCATGGACTTCAACCTGGCTGATCGCATCGAAAGCACGCTAAAGACGCTGGCCCTCCGGGCCCACGAAAAAGGGATTGAACTTCTATGTGAGATAGCGCCTGGAGTGCCGGTGACGGCAAGTGGAGATCCCGGACGCCTTCACCAGGTGCTGGTCAACCTGCTGGGCAACGCCCTCAAGTTCACCGAAGAAGGAGAGATTGGCGTAGAGGTCAAGGTCGACCTCATCGAGGACAAGGCCTCAATCCTGCACTTCATCGTTTCCGATACCGGTGTGGGTATTTCCCCTGAGAAGTTAAACATGATCTTTGATTCATTCAGCCAGGCCGATACTTCCACCACCCGCAAATATGGGGGGACAGGCCTGGGTTTAACTATTTCCAGGCGGCTGGTTGAGATGATGGGCGGACGTATATGGGTGGAGAGCGAGGCCGGCATAGGGTCGCGTTTTCATTTCACCGTTCGGTTGGGCGCTGCCACCGGGCAGCCGGTTACGGTTGAGAACGCCGCTCCCTGGTCGATACCGCATGGCGTGAAGGTGCTGATCGTCGATGACAATCGCACTAACTGTCGCATCCTGCAAGGCCTGGTCGAGCGCTGGGGGATGAAGCCCGCCGTGGTTTTCAATGGCGAGCAGGCTCTGCTTGAGCTTTCCTCCGCAAGGCAGGCAGGCGATGCCTACGGGTTGATCTTGACAGACATGCATATGCCCAAGATGGATGGCTTCGGGCTGGTAGAAAACATCAGGGAAAATCTGGAAATGCCAACAGCGACCATTATGATGCTCAGTTCCGGTGGTCAAGGGGGAGATTCGGCACTTTGCCAGGAGATGGGAATTGCGGCCTATCTGCTTAAGCCCATACGTCAAAACGAGCTACGCGAAGCCATCGCGCGCGCCTTGGGTGCCAAAGGGCAGTCAGAACCAATAGCGATGATCACACGCGAGGCTTTCGACCAGGAACGCGATCCTGCCAAGACCTTGCACATTCTGCTGGCGGAAGATAACCCCGTCAATCAAAAACTGGCCATCCGGCTGCTTGAAAAGCGTGGTCACCATGTGCTCCTGGCCGGCAACGGCCAAGAGGCTCTTGCGGCGTTAGCAAAGGATTTATTCGACCTGGTCTTAATGGATATACAAATGCCCGTCATGGGTGGAATCGAAACAACGATTGCCATCCGCTTGAAGGAAAAGCTTACCGGACTCCATCAACCAGTCATTGCCATGACCGCATCGGCGATGATAGGAGACCGTGAACGGTGTCTGGCGGCTGGAATGGACGGTTACCTCTCCAAGCCAATCAATGCCAAGGAACTTGACGCTATCTTAAACAGAAGTGTGGAAGGTCGGCACAATCATATGGTCGCGACCCCGAACAATGGTTCGTCTATCGCCGCAGTAAACTTTGCAGAGCTGATGCAGCGGTTCGATGGGGACCGGGTTTTGCTTGCGGAATTGCTTGAGATCTTCCGCGAGGATTACCCCGGACAGATTCGCAATGCACAGCAAGCAATCGCACAGAAAGACCCTGCAGAGGTAGAACGGTGGGGACATTCGCTCAAGGGAGCACTCGGCAATCTCTCAGCCATAAGAGCATCCGCCTTGGCCGGCGAGCTTGAAGCCATGGGGAGATCGGGCAACCTTGCCCTTGCCGGGCCCAAGCTGATGCAGGTAGAGGACGAACTGCAACGGGTGATGGACGCATTCGATAGCATGCCCTAAAGCATCCGGATTGGATGCCTAGCAGGCTGCCGTTAGATCGCAAGCCGGGCTCGGGTTCCGGCCCGGGTTCTACTTTAGTTGTACTTGAAGTTGTGCGCTTTTGATTCATGCCGCCGATAGCGTAATCCAGGGCGCGTTACGGCTTGTCCCCTGGGGAGTGCGAGTACAGTCCATGCGCAAATCGACAGGCGACCTCGTTTGGGATTTCATCGTGCTCTGCAACGACCGCAAGGTACTCAACAAGATCCACGAATATGAGGCGTTTACCGACCACTGTTTTGATGAATCGGTGATCGCAGCAATCTGTGAATATCAACTGTTACTTCCGCTCGAAGAGTTCATGGCCACAGGGTTTGTAGGCCGTGTCGTCTGAAGCGACTCTCAACCCTCTCAATCCTCGAACACCTAAAGCTTTCGGCGCGAAAGACGATAAGTCTCTAAGAGCCATCGCAATCGTACCATCGGGTCGATTGGTGCCCTCATCTTTGGGGTGGGTCCGAAGAGATTTCGGATCGCTGGTTACATCTTTAAACATTCGATCGGTATTCAGGAGCAATTGCTATGTCAATTCGAAAGAAAGCAGCGTCCCACAAGTGGATTTCTGTGTCTGTTCTGTTCGTCCTGGGCACTTCGGCCGCTGTTTGCCAACTGAATTCCAACACCGCAAGCGTCGCGCTGAGGGCCACTCTGGGTGAATCGCTTACCGTGGCCGCGACACCTTCCTCGGTGGCCATTCCGCTGGTTGCCGGAGGCACCGGGACTGGCACCTCCCCGGTGGCCATTACAACCACCTGGGTTCTGAGCGCCAGCCGCACCGCGGTTACCCTGGTCGGCTACTTCTCCAGCGCCGCCGTCGCGCTGACCGACGGAGCCACCACACCGGACAATATTCCCGCCTCCGAGGTGCTCGGCCAGGTGACGACCGGTGCCCCGACAGCCTTCACTGCATTTACCCAGACCGCACCCCTGGGCCCGGCCGGAGCCGGCCTGACGCTGTTTACCCAGGCACTTTCGGGATCCACCCGAACCTCCAACCGCACCGATAACCTGAACCTGGAAATCAATCTTGCAGGCCAACCCCAGCTCCCCGCCGGTGTCTATACGGGCACGCTGAATATACAAGCGCAAGCTCTGTAATTTCTGCGCAGGGAATACTCAACGATTGCGTGCCGTGCAACCCGATCCAGTTCCTCGACCCGCACAATCCAGCATCCCCAGCATCGTCCGCGCTTGTCATGGCCAATGAACCTGGGCAAATGACCTGGGGAATGAGGAGGGAAAGGTTTTGCTGCTTCGAGGGTTGCTTTGGTTGGCGTGGCCGCTGCTGGGAAGTTGTGTGCTCGCCCAGACAGTGCAGCCGGTGATTTCGGAATACCAGGTCAAGGCCGACGGCAAGTTTGCTCTCACCAACGGTACCCTGACCCCCATGGTGGTGGTGCTGGAATCCAAAAGCTTCAGCATCACCCCGGATGGCCAGGGAATCTTCCGCCCGCTCGATAAAGACATTCATGTGGAACTCTCGGCCATGAGCGCTCGGCTCGAACCCGGGCAAACCTATTACGTCTTCTATAAGGCCCGTGCCGACCAGTTGCCGGCGTGGTTCACCGTGTATTCCACCTTCTCTTCGGTGCAGCACCATCCCGGCCTGGACGTGCGCATCATGCTCCCCCACACGGTTTATCTCTACCAGAAGCACCCCCTGAGCAGAGAAGAGATCAATATCCCCCCGGCCTCCTGGCATGCCGCAGCGAAAACCATCGTCTGCGACGTGGAGAACCACGGCACCAGCCTGGTGCGGGTGGAAGAGGTGCTTATCAGCGGGCCCCATGCGTCTGAGAGCAGCGCCGGATTTCCCCTTCTGCCTTTAGGCCGCCGCCACCTGGAGCTGAGTTGGGACGAGAAGCAGCCGCCGGATATGCTGCAGTTCCGCTTTGAGCATTTCACCTTGAAAGTGGCGATCGCCCCTGGCGGCAATTGATTGCGCTTGATTCTGAGCTATGGGCGGAGTATGGCGTGCGCGTCTATGTAATGGTTGGGCTGCTGGCAACGGTTGCCCCACAGCTGATCGGCCAGGTGTTTCAAGTGAATGGGGGCGCCTCCAGTCTCTATCAGGCGCAGGGCGGAACGCTGTCCGTTCGCGGCCCAAGCTATAAAGCCTCGCTGGGCGCCGGAACGGTGGCCGGGCGGTTTGTAGGCGGAGCCAACTTCACCAAAGTAGTGGGCCGAGCGACCTGGATCACGGGAGATGACTTGATTCACTTCGTGCTGCCGACCGATATCTTCGACACCAGCCACTATGTGGTTGCCCAGGGCGCCGGGGTGTTGACCACCTGGCGCCACACGGGCATGTTTGCCTTTGCCGGCGCCACCGCCACGGCCTTCGACAGCCCGCTGTTCGAAGGCGCCCGGGCAGAAAACCCGGCCTTCATTCTCTTTCTGGATCGGCGCCTCAAGCCGGGGCTCTCCATCTCGTCGAAGATGATTTTTTCCCGCCAGATCACCGCCATCGAAGGGCTTGACTGGGAGCCCGCGGACAGGCTGAAGATTGGATTCGCCGGCGGGGTTGGCGCCAACCAGCCTTACGGCGCAGCAAGCCTGGATTTCCGCCGCAAATGGATCGTCGTGCAGGCCGCGTTTATCGAAGCCGGAGACCAGTTCCATCGCGCGGTAGTGGAAGCGCCCTTGCTCAGCGAACCCGACCGGGAGAACGTGGTAGTTACTTTGAAGCCGGCACGCTTCTTCACTATCAGCGCGGGGCGCCAGAACTTTCTCACTCCGCTCAATGACTCGCAAAATAATGTTCGCAGCTCTATCGATCAGGCTACCGCTAACCTCACTGTTGCCGGAGTAAGCTTGATCGCCTCGTTTTATCACTCCACCTATCTCGGCAATAGCAACAATTCCACCGCCTACACCGCGGGCAGGGACTTTACCAGCCGCCTGCAGGCCAAGGCCAGCTACCTGGAGAGCAGGCCCAACAACGCCGCAAAAACACGCTCTTTCATCGCCAACTTCTCTGAGGTGCTCACCCCCCGATGGAACGTCACCGAGGTATTCACCCGGTCGCACGGGCAAAACACCATTTCTTTTGGCGGCGGATTTCTTTCCAACCTGGTCTCGGTCAGCGCCGATTATGAGACCTACTATGTGCCCCAGCGCAATTCATCGCCCTTTGTGCAAGCGCTGATTGTCGATCTGCAGATCCATCTCTTCCGTGGCGCCACCCTGCATGGCGGCAGCTTTGTGGCGCCGGACGGCAGCCTTCGCTATACCGCCGACGCCTCAGGGATCATGACCCGCGAGGCCACGGGCAGTAGCGGCTCGGTTCAGCGCTACTCCATCGGCAGCAGCATCCTGCGCGGGCGGGTGTTGGATATCAAAGGCCAGCCGGTGGAAGGGGCAGCGCTGCTGATCGGCAGCGTCCCCGTGTTTACGGATTCAGATGGGCGTTTCTTTCTGCGCGAACGCAGGCCGCGTACTCGCTCGCTCCAAGTGTTGGCAGAAAAGTTTTTGAATGGCGGCAGCTATGAAGTCGAATCCGCTCCGGCCACGGTGAAGGCGACAAAAAATGCGGCGGAGCCAGAAACTCTCATCATCGTCAAGCGAATCGCAGCAATAGCTGCCAATCCAGAGGGAAAGATATAAGGATGAGAAAAATTGGCTTCATACTCTGCCTGCTCCTGTATTTTCGAACGGCGGAGGCGGCCGCACAGGCGATCCGGGTTGGCCAGGGCGCGGCCAGGCCGGCGGCCATCCTCAGCACCTCGGTAACCTTAACCGCCGCTCCTGCCTTTGTGAGCTTCCGCCTGGTATCAAAGGGTGTGGCCACCAGTTCCGCTGGCGTGGGGGTTACCACTACCTGGACGGGACTCAGCCGGCTCGGCAAGCTGAACCTTTATGGCTATTTCTCCAGCGCCGGCGCGGCACTCACCGGCGGCTCTCCCGGGGTAAGCATCCCTACTTCAGCGGTACTGGGCCAGGTGCCTACCGGGTCCCCAGCGGCCTACACCCCATTTACCCAGAGCAATCCGATCGATGGCGCCAGCCTGCTGTTATATTGCGAGCTCTTTAGAATCGGCGGAAATGGCTTCCGCACGGATACATTGAACCTGGAGATCGACCTGGAAGGCTTACCGCAGTTGCCGGCAGGCACCTATACCGGGACTCTTTACCTTCAGGCACAAATGTTGTGATCCCTTAGAACGGCTGCGACCCCTCATATTCAGCGAGTTCGGCGCTCATCTGCGTGCCAGTTCATGGCACTTAAGCAACATGCAAGGAAACGGGCAAAAAGCCGTTCCACTCTTCAGGCAAATGAGGTATGTGAGGCCAGTCTGGAGCCTCATGGTCTCGGGCCAAGCAGAGGTACTACATTATGTTCTGTCGCAAATTCGCTATCTTTTTCCTCTTTTCGTCGTTGATGGTCGCGCAATCCATCGATCCAAGCAAAGTTGCCACCGTTCATGTGTATCGTCAGGGCAGGCTCTTGATTGCGGTTTCTGTATTTGCCGATGGAAATAGAGTGGTCTCGCTGACTCCACATGAAAGCGCAACAACGTTTTATCTGGTCCCTGGCTACCATGAGTTGAAAATGCAATCCGGAGAGATCAGCCCGACCGCTACATTCAAAGCCGTAGCGGGCGGGGAATTCTTCTTTCAAATGGACTATGAGCACGTCGTCTCCGCCACCTCGCTGAGAGACGTGAGCATGAGCCTCACCATGCAGCCGAAAATGACAGGCGTCGATGAGGCGCGGGAAGTGACGATCAAGCAAAGCGACCTGCTGGCGATTCTCTCTCAGAGCAACCCCGATGGATTGGAGCCAATCGACCCCATATTGACCGATGCAAACGCAACTACTGGAACCGTAATCCCATGACGCTGGTTCTCTAACAATGATCCTGCCCAAGCTGCGAATGGACCTGGAGATCATGCTCTCACCGGTAGCGGACCGGCCCGGGCTGTTGATTCGCGACCGCTTTCAATACTCGGACGCTACGCTCATCATTCCTCCGGTCTTGATACCAGGCCTGCTGTTGTTCGATGGGACGCGAACCAACCTGGACCTGCAGACGGAGCTTACCCGTTCCCTGGGAGGCCCTGAAATCGGCGGTGCGGCCGGACACTTGATTGCGGCACTGAGCCAGGCAGGCTTTCTTGAAGACGAGACCTACGGCGGGCTTAAGCAAGGCCGTCTTTTGGCCTTTAGCGAGAGTCCGGTGCGCCAGGCGGCTCACGCAGGATCCGCATATCCGGCGGAAATCGGGCCGCTGCGCGAGCTGATGCAGCGGTATCTTGACGGCGCCGCTTCCACCCAGAAGGGAATCATGGGGATTGCCGCGCCGCATGTCAGTCCGGAGGGCGGTTGGCAAAGCTACCGGGCGGCCTACCAGGAACTGACACCTGATTTAAGGGAACGCACCTTCGTTGTTCTGGGAACTTCGCACCATGGACAACCCGGCAAGTTCGGTTTGACGCACAAGCCCTTTGCCACCCCTTTTGGAAGAACCAGAATCGACCAGGCCCTGGTAGCTGAGTTAGAAGCTCAGCCGGCGGCGCTGGTCGAGGATTATTGCCATGCGATCGAGCATTCGATCGAATTTCAAGTGGTCTTTCTCCAGGCCATTTACGGAGCAGATGTGCGTATACTTCCCCTGCTATGCGGATCATTCGGAAGAAGTGTGCAGGTAGGCGGTTTTCCCGAAGACGACGAGCATGTCAAGCGCTTCTTGGGCGCGCTTTGGGAGATTGCTGAGCGAGAGAAAGAACGTCTGTTCTGGGTGCTGGGGGTCGATATGGCCCATATGGGAACGCGATTCGGGGATAAGTTTGCGGCGCATGCAGACCGGGATGAGATGACTTGGGTGAGAGAGCGGGACATGCTCCGGATCGGGCGAGTGAATGCATCGGATGCGCGCGGGTTTTGGGACCTGATCAAGGAGAATCAAGACGACCTGAAGTGGTGCGGATCTTCGCCAATTTATACCTTTTTGAAGGCAGCGCCCCAGGCCCGGGGAACACTGCATCGTTACCAGCAATGGAATATCGATGCGAGGAGCGTAGTCAGCTTTGCCGGCATCTCTTTTGCTGTTTGACGTTGGGCGCTGCACCCGCCCAGCGACCCTGGGTCGTGGCCCCGCAAGCGCTAACTTGTTTGGGATGTTTTTCGTCCAAACTCCCACAAAATCGTCATCCTGAGCGGAGCGCCTCACGGATTTATCGCGTGACACAGCGCTTGGTGGCGCGAAGTCGAAGGACCCCGAGGGTGCCTATCTTACCCATGCTGTTGGGCCTTTTCGACACCGAAGCCCGAGAACAGGATCTGCTGCGGTAGGCACTTGATGGTCACGGGTACATCTGCTCTCGGCCCCGGGAAAGATCGTGGCGGGTTCGCCAGGAGCGGGCTTCGGTGGTTGAAAAGGCCCGAGCGGCATGCGTAAGCAAGCACCCTCGGGGTCCTTCGACTCCGCGCCGTCAGGCGCTGTGTCACGCGATAAATCCGTGAGGCGCTCCGCTCAGGATGACGATTTTGTGGGAGTTTGGACGAAAAACATCCCAAACAAGTTGGCGCTTATGGGACGCAGTCCTTGCCGCTCTACAACACACGTAACTAGAAGGTTCAGCTGTTTATCCCGATGAGATCATGAGGATAAATGGTGTGAAACTCAAGCTCATCGAAGACCTACTGCTTTGCCCAGCTTGCAATACACGGAAGACCGGTCTCGGTCTGCAAGACGGCCAGTGCAACGCCTGCGGAATGGCGTGCTACCCGGAAACCAACGAGACGAAGCGCACTGACGAGCTGCTGCTGAGCTGGCACGCGGTGCTGAGAGAGTACGCGCCCAGGGAACCAGGAGGCAACCGATGGTAAGCCCGCCGAAAGACAATCCGCCATCGCTCGATGCACAGCGGCCCCTGTTCCCAGAACCACGGCAGGCCGCACGGCGATCGTCACATAAGCCGTGCCCCAATTGCGGCAGCATGACAGTGCGTTCCAGAGATGGGCGTGATATGTGCCTCATCTGCGGCTATCTCCAATCACACGCATGACAGGTCTCCGGCATCTACACGGGAACCAATACTTGGACTTCTTTCTCAATCAGACCCGCCTTGGCAAAGTTTTCCAACCTGATGAGCACCGCGCTTGTGAGCTCCTGGCCTTTGGCAACCAGCAGCATGCCTTCCTTGTTTCGAATATCCTGATCCAGCACCATCCCCGTTGCCAGTTTTAGCGTGGACACCCTACGCGGTTCCATCCCGCCACCCACAGCCCTGATGCCGTTCAAAGCATTGACGAGCTCGAGCTCGAACTCCGTCCTTCGGGTGCATAGCTTGGCGATCGCCTCTGCATCGGAGGAAAGCTTCAGCCGCAGTTGGTCGAAGGCCACCGCCAGTTTGAGAACCTTGGCGCCGAAGACGGTCTCTTTCATCTCCGCCGCAGGCAGGTCGGGAACCTGCGTCGGGATCTCCAGAAGGAGTTGTTGGCCGATCATCCAGGCACTCGCTTCCAACCTTGGAATGCCTGCGAGAAGGCGCATAGCTGCTTTCGGGTGAGTATCGAAACGGGCTTGATCATCCTGCGAGAGCTTCGTGCCGGCAACCGACTTCTGCACCAGGTCCGTGTCGAGAGTTACGCAGCCAAGCTGCGAGAGCGTAGCTGCCGCTTCCAAGCGCCAACGGAAAGCGAAGGTGAACTTGTTGGCGACATGGCGAACAAACTGCGCGATCCTCAGCGACCTTCCAAAAGCTTCCGGGTTGGAGGCGGCCAGAACGTCCGCGAGAACCTTGATGCTGCCAAGAAGGGTCTTCTCCAGAAGTTCCTTCTCCGAGCGGATGAGCTCATACTGTTGCACTCCAGAGTTGATGGCCGGTACCAGAACCTCCTTCGCACAAGGCTTGGTGAGAAAACGAAAGATGTTCCCCTCGTTAACCGCTTCCATGGCAGCGCCCAAGTCCGTGTAGCCGGTCAGCAACATCCTCACCGTCTCCGGGTTTGACTGCCGCGTTTTTGCCAGGAACTGTGCGCCACTCATGCCAGGCATGCGCATGTCTGAGATGACTACGGCGTATGGGCCGCTGCTCTGGATTGTTTTTAGCCCGAGCTCTCCTCCAACCGCTGTGCTAACTTCGAATTCGCGATGCAGTATTCTTTCGTAACCCGCCAGGACCGCGGGCTCGTCGTCTACTAGAAGGATCTTCGCAGGCATGATTCTCCTGGACGACTCACTACTGCCAAACCAAAGCAGCGTCGAATGCGGTGCCGTCTTGTACTACATCGGCTGAAAGCGGCCCGCTCGCCAGCGCTTAGTTCAGCGCTTCGAACGCGCGAGCTCGGAACGAAAGGCTGAACTAAACCACGTTGAGAGCCGATGTCTCTATCACCAGGACCAAAGGCGCCTGTCACTTGGCACGCGCCGAAGCAACAGAGGGGCACCGCAGGTCGAGTAAGCCATGGCCACGTAAACGGCTTCCACAAACCGGCTAATCCGGCCTGCCAGTCCAGCCAGAACGAGTCGCTGCTTGAGCCTGAACGTGTGAGATTGTTCGCCATACGGGCGCCGGCCAAAAGGAATGCTAGTAATGCAAGGAATGCAAGGCGGTGCACCGCAGTTCCAGCGTTCACTCTCGGTACCGATGAAAACCAATGTCATTGTTATTGTCCTAAGCGTGATCGGGCTATTGGGGATCATGCAGTGGACTACGAGAACCGTGCTCAAACATGTGACGATTGCATCACAGTCTCTCGTCCCGGCGGCGCTCGTGAGCCGGCAAGCCGGTAATCTGTTCCAGAGAATGAACCAGGAGTATCGCGACGCGGTTGTGTTGCGGGACAGAGCATCTCTTGAAAGTGCCGGCCGGGACGCTTTAACAATCGAGTCGTCGATCGACAGCGCTGCCCGGTACATGGAGTTCAATTCCGCGCGCCATCAACAGATTGACTCTTTGCAGCGCCGGATTCAAGACCTTCAGTCGCGGGCAAAGATGCGCTACGCGGAGGCCGCCGACATCAGCGCCAATCGGTCTCCCGAGCTACAGGCAGACTTGAGGGACTTGGCGCCTGAAAATAAGGAAGTTCAGACCGCATTGGAAACGCTGCAGAGCGACTTGGAGAGTGATTACAAGGCCGAGCTGGCCTTAATTGCCGGGCGATTAAGAATGCAGGGAGTATTTGGGACTGTACTGCTCGCAAGTGTGATCACCGCTCTGTTCTTTAGTACGCGCGTGTCGATTGAAGCCGGAGCTCGAAGGCGAGGAGTTGAAGTCTTAGACCAGGCTCATAGAGATACCGAAATCTTGCTGAATTCCGTTCCATCGCTATTGATTGAACTGGACGCGAATGGCCGCATTCGACAATGGAACAAAGCGGCAACGACGATTCTGGGGTGGCAGGAAGCCTTCTTACCCGGTAAGACTCTGGATGAGTGTGGAGTCAAGTGGCTCACGGCTGATATAAGTTCCCGAGTCGCAGCTTACGTCCAGGACCCGGCTGCCCGCAGTCTCGACGGAGTCAGGTTAGATAGGAACGGAACCATCCGCTCTCTTGGTCTTAAGGCGACTCAGCTCAATAAGGAGAGTGCCAACGGGATTCTCATCATCGGCGCCGATATCACCCAACGAATAGCGCTCGAAGAACAACTTCGCCAGGCGCAAAAACTTGAATCGATTGGGCAACTCGCGGCCGGGATCGCACACGAGATCAATACGCCGACGCAGTACATCGGAGACAATGTGCAGTTCCTGAAAGATTCTTTCCAGGACCTGAGGCCTGTGCTGGCAAACTACGACCGGCTGTTGGTAGCCGCGAAAGGAGGCGCGCTCACAAGCGAAACGGTGGAAGAGGTCTCGATGGCGGTGGAACACGCCGACCTTGGTTATCTGCTCGAAGAGATTCCCAAGGCCATCGAGCAAACCCTGGAAGGCGTGAGCCGGGTAACTACGCTAGTGGGCGCGATGAAAGACTTTTCCCACCCTGGCACCAAAGAAAAAATCGGGCTGGACCTGAATCGCGCCATCGAGAGCACTCTTACAGTGGCACGCAACGAATGGAAGTACGTGGCCGACATGGAAACCGACTACGATCCCTCGTTGCCCATGGTCTCGTGCCTGCCCGGCGAGTTTAATCAGGCAATCCTGATCTTGATCGTCAACGCCGCGCATGCCATCGCCGATGTTATCGCAGGAGGCGGTCCGGAGAAGGGAAAGATCAAAGTGCAAACCCGGAATTGCCCGGAGTGGGACGAGATCCGAATCCAGGACACGGGCTCGGGCATCCCGGAGAAAATACGTGCCAGAATCTTTGATCCTTTCTTCACCACCAAGGAAATCGGCAAGGGAACCGGGCAGGGACTGGCCATCGCCCGCTCTGTGATCGTCGACAAACACGGTGGAACCATTCACTTCGAAACGGAAGAGGGAAAGGGCACGACCTTTATCATCCGTCTCCCCCGGGATGGCAAGACACTTCTACCCATCCCGGGGGAGACGCCGTGAAACCCATCTTGTTGGTGGACGTTGACCTCCAGGCCAGTGCTAGTTCAGCGCCTCGAGCGCGCAAGCTCGGAACGAAGGGTATTGCTGCAGAACTCCCAGAATCTCCAGGTCTTTCCGGTCTGCGGCGCGGAGCTCTTCTCCTTGCGGATCGTTGGCGTGAATCTCAAGCTCGTCGGCCAGCAGATCTGCCAGATAAACGGCGATGGAGCAGTCCAGATCTGGGTGACTGACGCGGGTCGGGTGATGATGATGAGCGATCGCTTCCACTACCATATCGTTGATGCCCCAAAGCCCCAGCAAGTAGGCCCCAATCTCGGCGTGGGATATTCCCAGCAGCTCTTCCTCCGCCTCGGCCTGGGTAGACCCTTGATCGTTCATCTTTGCCAAAACGGCACAGTACGCATCCGGCATGGTGCTCGCCAACACCAGCTTACCTACATCGTGGAGCAGCCCAGCAACGAATGCCGCTTCGCGAAGCTCCGGGGCTAGAGGAAGCGCCCCAGCGATGGTGGCTGTGCGTTGCGAGTGCCGCTGGGCGGTTGCGCCGAACGAGTCTGGTATGCGGATGTCAGGGACGAAGACCCTGAAAGTCTCGGAATACAGCGCCAGGGTTCTGATCTTGTCGAGTCCGAGATAGTTGACGGCGTGCTCCAGGGTAGTGGCTCTCTGCGGCAAACCAAAAAACCCACTGTTAACCAGTTGTAGAACTTTTGCCGACATCGCGACGTCTTGCTGAATGATCGCGACCGCGTCTGCAATCGGGGTGCCTGGATTGCGCAGAGCCGTGCTCAAGGCTGCGTAGGCGCTCGACCAGGAGGGAAGCTCAGTGATGGTGCCGATAATCTGTCGCAACGCCGGCGTACAGAGTAGGTCCTGAAGTGTGCAGACGCGTTCGATGGTGTCCGCAAGTTCCTTTGCATTGCAGGGCTTCCCCAGTACGCGATAGGCGACGGGGGCGGCTCGGGCGGCAAGCGCCGGCTCGGAATATCCGGACAGAATGATCCGCGCTGTTCCCGGAAACTGGTCCCGGATGTGTCCCAGCAATTCGGCCCCATCCATGCCCGGCATCCGGAGATCGCTGACCACGACATCGAAGGCGCGCTCCTTCGAGGCCGCCAATGCTGCATCTCCGCTGGTGACAAACTCCATTTCCCAGCGATTCCGGGCAGCATGCAACATCCGCCGCACACCGTCGAGAACATTCTTTTCATCGTCGACAAATAGGATTCGCTTCATGCCACCGCCAGGTCCGGTGACGAAGACGGGATGGGTTCACAAGGGAGGCGGATGATGAAGGTGGTGCCACGTTCGTCTTCCGTCTCGAAGTCGATGGTTCCCTGGTGCTTATCCACCACCACAGAGCGGGCAATCGCGAGTCCCTGTCCTGTTCCTTTACCGATTTCCTTGGTGGTGAAAAAGGGATCGAAGATACGCGCGCGTACCTTCTCCGGAATCCCGCCGCCGGTATCTTGTATCTGCACCTCAACCCCCGTGGCCAGACTGCGCGTGCGAATCGTGATCAGGCCCTTTTCCGGGCCACCTCTCGCAGCGACCTCCTCAATTGCATGAGCCGCGTTGACTATCATGTTCAAAATCACCTGGTTGAACTCACCAGGGAAACAAGAAACCAGCGGAAGCGTAGGGTCCAGTTCCACTTTCATGTCCGCCACATACTTCCACTCATTCCGGGCGACCGTGATGGTGCTTTCAATCGCGCGGTTCAGGTCCAGGGGAACCTTTTCTCCCGTACCTGGATGGGAAAACTGCTTCATCGCGCCCACCAGTGAAGAGACCCGCGACACGCCCTCCAGTGTCTGCTCGATTGCTTTTGGAATCTCCTCAAAGAGGTAATCGACATCTACCTTCTCAACCACTCGCGAGACCTCCTCAATCATCTGCGGTATGGCTTCCGTGCTGCGAACCGCAGCCAGCAGGCGGGCATATCCGGCATTCAGAGCCACCAGCTCGCCGAAGCTGTCCTGCAGAAAGCGAACATTGTCCCCGATGTATTGAACCGGGGTATTGATCTCGTGGGCGATGCCGGCTGCCAGCTGCCCTACCGATTCAAGCTTCTGCGCCTGCAGCAACTGCTCACGCAGCTGCTTGCGCTCTGTAATATCCTCGAACATGCCCGTATAACCGGTCAGAACACCGTTTTGCCACTTAGCGCGAGCACTGGTTGAGATCCAGATCCTACTTCCATCGTTACGAAGGACCTCCATTTCGAAAGATCTGACATATCCAGCTGCTTTCATTCTGGCCGTGAGCTCCGCGCTCCGTTCGGGTGACACGGCCCTCGTCCACAAGGGTTCGGTCATCTCTACAGGCACGTCTTCCGGGCGGCCATATCCCAGGAACTCAGCCATCGCAGGATTCACCTGAAGAATGTGGCCGTCCGGTCCAAGCTCGAACAGGCCGGCGAACGCCTCGTCGAACATACTGCGATACTTTCGCTCCATTTCTTTCAGTGCATCTTCATTCTTCTTGCGTTCGCTAATGTCCCGTCCGACGCCGGCGATACCCGTGACCTGGCCCCTGGCGTTGCGCAGTGGCACCTTGGTCGTAAGCAGGGGCACGCGATTGCCCGCGAGATCGAATGCCGTCTCTTCGAGGTCAAACAAGGCCTGACCTAACTGCATCACGCGCTTCTCGTCCGCGTCGAACTTCTTCGCCAGGTCCTGCGGGAAAAAATCGTAGTCAGTTTTCCCAATCAGGAGCTGCGGATCGTTCATACCAACGCTCCGCGCTAAGTGAAGGTTGGCAACCACGAAGCGGCCCTCAGCGTCCTTGACGTACATGCACTCCGGAATGTGGTCGATCAGTGCCCGGAGCATTTCTCGATCACTTTCGCGAACCCGTTGCCAAACGAAGATGCGCCGATCGATCAGCGACGTGATCAGCGCAAATCCAAGAATTGCTCCGGTGATGGCAAAGATTGCGGAGTTAGCTAGTGCCGAGATATCGACTGAGTGCGTGAAATCCGCCTGTCCATTCATCGGGGTGAAGCTGACCGCGGCCATTCCGGTGTAATGCATTAGAGGAATGGCCAACCCGAGGATTACAGAGATCGCCAGTTTGAAACGCAGGCCGTGGTTTTCGTCGCGCAGGTAGAAGATAAGCGTCAGGCCGACGAAGGAGATAACGACCGCCAACACGACTGAAAGGACACACAGTGCGGGGTCATACTGATGCATTGCGTTAAGCCGCATCGCCGCCATTCCGATGTAGTGCATCGCGGCAATGCCGGTACCCATGACCAGGCTTCCAATCCCCGCGCGCACGTGCGTCATACGCTCTCTACTGACCGCATAAAGCGCAGTGAAAGCGGCGAGAATGGCAGCCAAAAGCGACAGTGCGACGGTGGGAATATGGTAGTAGACGGGTAGCGGCAGGCGAAAGGCGAGCATCCCGGCGTAATGCATGCACCAGATGCCGCTGCCCATCGCGAAGGCGCCTCCGGTCAGCCAGGCGAAGCGGGCGGACCCTCGATTGGTGGTGACCCGCGCCGCCAGGTCAACCGCGGCGTAAGAGGTTAGAATCGCAATCGCGAAAGATAGGGCGACAAGCCAATAGTTGTATGTTGTCGATATCTGATGCAAGATGATCCGATTTCCGGCGGGCGCAGGCGAACACGCCCTTCGACCTTCTATCGGCCAGACAGGTCGTTTCGTTCATATAGACGGAGAATGAATAACTGGGACCACCCCTGCACTGGCCAGCAGTAGATCGCGCACGGCCGCGTGGATTCGCTCCACCGCCGCACGCCGGTAATCCCAGCGCGGGTCTCCATCCGGTTGCTCGACCACCATGGTCGCGTTGGCTTCAAAGAGCAGAATCTCGCCCTGCTGATTGAGGGCGAAGTCGATGCCCCCATAGTCGAGTCCGATTGCCGCCGACAACTGTTCCAGAGCGGCCATCGCCTTCGCGCCCAGTGCCCCCGGCATATCGGCGAGGAACTTCGCTTCCTCCGCACGATGCTCGGCACGGTCCCGCATGTCCGCGCTGAAATAGTGAATCTTCCATTGCTGCGAGATCGCGAGGTGCAGCGGATAAAGCTGTCCGCCAACCATCATCACCCGGTACTTCCGTACCCATCCGTCGGCGCCGCGCGCGTCGAGATACTCAATCGCCATCAACTCGGCCGCGCCGGCTCCGGGGCCGCCAAGCTCAACCACTCCATCGGCCAGCGCCGCACTCGACTCGACCCGCACAAAACGCTGTCCCCCGTGGAAGCCCGGAGTGCGCAGCAGCAGGGGAAAGGTGAACCCACGTCCAGCCAGTGCGGTTGCTCCGTGCTGCCCGGCGAGCAACGCATAGGGAAACGTAACCGTCGCAGGCGTTTTTATTCCCGGCAGCTTTTGCCATCGGCTGGCATTCTCGCAGCGGCCAGTGGCGCGTACCGCCGCGGGGTGGTTCAAGACCGGGGCCGAGGTGGAGGCGAGCAGCCCCTCGGCCGCAAGTAATGCTTGCCCGGCCGCGTCGCAGTCGCCAATGCCGTTGATGACCAGCCGATGCAGCGGCAGCGGAGTCTTGGTATCGTAGAAGTCCGCGACTACAACATAGGTCTGAAAAATTCGTCCGTCGACCAGCTTCTCGATGGGGGTGTTGCCGCCGGTTGAGGAGACCAGCAACAGCACGGGAACGGGTTCGGCTTCGCCCCGATAAGAAGAGGGGAAGAGGGCATGCGCTCGAAAAGCTTTCTCCTGGTGCAGCCTGGCTCGCTCCGGCTCGCCCAGCCGGGTGAGCGCATAGTACATTCCCCCGTGTGCCTGGGGAAACTCCGGGTCGATGGCGAGCGCTGCTTCGTAATGGGAGCGGGCCTCCGCGGGATGGTCCGTTTCGAGCAGCACACTGCCCAGGTTCACGCGCAAAGCAACGTCGCCGGGATAGTACTTCACCCCCTCCGCATAGACCATTTGCGCGGCCTTGCGCTGCCCCATGCTGACCAGCAGCCGGCCCAGCCCGAACAGGTTTAGCCGGTGGGCGGGCTCGAGTTCGAGCACCGTCAGATGGTCGCTTCTGGCCTCCAGGTTGCGTCCCATCTCGGCCAGCAAGGTCGCCCGCTCAAAGCGCAGCGCGACCGCAATGTCCTTCTGCAAATCGCTGGCCGGGTTGAGTTGAACATCGAGCCGCTGTATCCTGCACTCCCGCTCGATCCACGGCTGCCACTTGGGTGGATCTGCCGGGCGCAAAGCCCGGCCAGCCACCAGCACCGCCGCCACCAGGGTGTCCATCTCGGTTTCACTAGTGCGATGGTTCACCATGGCCGCGCGGATCGACAACCGGCCCGTGACCATAGTTGCTGAGGGTGCGACCGCGCCGGACTCCTGCAACTGGATTACGATCTGCCGATTGAGCTGATCAGCCAGCTCGTCGTCACCGTAGCGGTAGCGGAAGCAGACGATGTTCAGCTCGACCGGCGCCATCAGCTCGAGTTCGGTCGAGTCCAGGATGCGGCACTCCAGATATCGCGCCAGTTCGCAACTGCGCTGGATGACCGCCCCGATCGCGTCCATGCCATAAACCTTGAGCGTGGCCCAGGTTTTCAACGCACGAAAGCCGCGTGAGAGGTCCGGGCCCAGGTCGCATGGCCATGGCGAGCCGGCAGACATGCCTCGTTGTTCCCGCATCAGGTAAGCGCAGGAGGAAGCGAACGCCTGCTGCTGCTGCTGGCCGTCGCGCACCAGAATGAAACCGGCGTCATAGGGTACCTGAGCCCACTTGTGGAAGTCGAAGGCCAGCGTATCGGCTCGCGCGATGCCTTTGAGTCGCGGCGCCAGCTCCGGGGCCAGCATGGCCAGCGCACCGTAAGCGCCGTCCACGTGAAACCAGAGCTGATAGCGAGCGGCCAGATCGGCTATGCCGTCGAGGTTGTCGATGGCGCCGGTATCCACCGTTCCCGCAGTCCCGACGACGAGAAACGGAGTGAAGCCGCGCGTGCGATCCGCACAGATGGCCTGCTCCAGCGCTGCCAGGTCGATTCGCTGCCGGCTGTCCACTGCTACCAGCCGCAGGGCCTCGCTTCCCAGCCCGGCGAAATCAAGCGCTCGGCCCATACTTCCATGCACGGCGCTCGAGGCATAGGCGGTCAACTTCTGGGCGCAGGTTGCGACCCCGTGCCCGCGAACATTCGGGCCGAGACGCGCATCTCGGGCTATCAATACGGCGAGCAGGTTGGCCATCGACGTTCCGGTGACGAAGAGGCCGCTCGCGGTGGGGGGAAACTGGAATAGGGCGCGCATCCAGTGGGTCACCTGGTTTTCGACTTCCAGCGGAATCTGGTCGCGGCCGCCTAGATTGGCGTTCAGACCCGCGGCCAGCATCTCCGCCAGCATGCCTACCGCAGTTCCGCCGCCCTGTACCCAGCCCAGAAACCCTGGGTGGGCATTGCGCCCCGCGAAGGGCAGAATGGAGCCCATGAACTCCGCGTGGACCTGCGCCAATGGCGTGGGCTGCGCGGGAAGGTCTTCCCGAAAGCGCGCGCGAACCTCGTCCGGGATCACTTGCCACACGGGAAATTCGCGCATGGTTTCCATGTACCCCAGCATGTCGTCGAGCATCTGGTGGGCCTGCTTGCGCAGGCCGGTCCAATCCTCCGGGTCGAGCGAGGCGCTTGCCGCCGGTGCGGCCGTATGCTCGTCGGCTGCGCCGCGGCCGCTCATGGTTTCGCGGACTTCGTTTTCTCTCAGAGACATCTCCTTATCAGGACAGGTTCGCGCGCTTTCCCCTACGGTCAGAGCAATTGGAATGCCATGATGCGACGGGTCTTCTGAGAGTGTTCGCATTCGAGTCATGCGATGCCAGGATGAGCGCTCAAGGGAAGGGAAGAGCTGCCGATAAACGACGTGTTGGAAGGGCGGTCTTACAGGTCCCCTCCGCGTTCAATGTTATTGAAATTTCGCTACCCCTGCTTCCACTCATCGCGCGGTCTTCTTCGCGCAAGTCGGAACTCACGCTTCGCTGGGATTGAATAAAGAATGATTGCGATTGCCGGGATCTTACTTGTCTTCGCCTGCATCATCATTGGTTTTCTCATGGAGAAAGGCAAACTGGCTGTTCTCGTGCAGCCGGCCGAGTTGGTCACGATCGGCGGCGCGGCCATTGGAACTGTGTTGGCCGCCAACCCGATGTACCTCCTGAAGCAGATGTTCGCCGGCCTGCTTGGAGTCATCAAAGGATCCCCGTTTTCGAAACAGCGGTACGTGGACACACTCAAGATGCTGTTCGATCTGTTCGCCAAATCTCGTAAAGAGGGTGCGATTGCCATCGAGAACGATGTGGAAGACCCGGAAAACAGTCCGATATTTTCCCGATACCCGGTTTTCCTGGCGGATCATCACGCGCGAGACTTCGTGTGCGACACCATGCGCATGGCTATCACCGGCGGCGTCAACCCGTTCGATGTGGACCAGATGATGGAGCTTGATATGGACGTCCATCATCATTCGGCGAGCCAGCCAAACCAGTCATTAAACAGCGTGGCGGATGCGTTGCCCGGGCTGGGAATCGTCGCCGCCGTGCTTGGCGTGGTGGTCACCATGGGTTCGCTCGGCGGGCCGCCAGAAGAAATCGGACACAAGGTGGCTGCTGCCCTGGTCGGCACCTTCCTGGGAATTTTGCTCTGCTACGGTGTGGTGGGACCGCTGGCCGCCAATATGTCGAAGACTATCGACGAAGAACACAGCTTTTACGCCATGCTCCGGGTCGTGCTGCTCGCCTTCATCAAAGGTACCTCTCCCATCATGGCGGTGGAAATGGGTCGCCGCGCAATCCCCGGGCATGTTCGCCCCAGCTTTTCCGATGTGGAGAAAGCATGCAGAGAGAAACTTGAGGAGGTCGCGGCTGTCGGAGCCGCATAGGTTTACAAAGCATGGCAGACGAACAGCCGATCATTATTGTCAAGAAGAAGGGCGGGCATGGTGGCCATCACGGCGGAGCCTGGAAAGTGGCCTACGCCGATTTTGTCACTGCCATGATGGCATTGTTTATCGTGCTCTGGCTGATGAACGCCAGCAAGCCCGTGCAGGAGGCCGTGGGTGGATACTTTCGCGATCCGAATGGTACAGCCCAGAAGAAGGGAACGGGGCTGGGTGGCCCCGGCGATGGCGTCCCCGTCGTCAAAAAAGGGGACATGGCTAAGTTGAAAGAAGAACTGATGAAGCCCCTGGAAAAACTGCCGAATTTCGACAAGCTCAGGAAGCAGATTGAGATGACCGTCACACCGGAAGGATTGAAGATCGAGTTGATGGAAGATCCTAAGGGAACTTTCTTCGAGAACGGGAAGGCCCAGCCAACCCCGATTCTGCAGAGTTTGCTGAAAATACTGTCGGCCGAAGTGGGCAAGTTACCAAATCCGCTTTCCATTGAGGGGCACACTGACTCCAAGCCCTTTTCCGATTCCCAGACCTACGGCAATTGGGAGCTATCAACCGATCGCGCAAACGCAGCCAGGCGCTTGATGGAGGATAACGGTTTAAGGCCAAATCAGGTGGTGCAAGTGCGTGGCTACGCCGATCAGGACCTGCGCAAGCCTCTGCAACCCGAAGATGCTGCTAACCGGAGGATCACGTTGCTTATTCAATACGTCGTCAAACCCGGCCCGGCGCCTCTCTACACCAGCAATGGCTCCTTCCCATTATCCAGGGACCCCGTTGCGCCCCCCGCACCAGCCGCCAAGGTACCGGGAGCAACTACTAAGCAAGCAAAGCCGGAGAAGTAGCACCGTGAAACGATCACAAGCGAACGATTGGGGCCGTACCTGCGTCGTTGGCAATCGCCGCGATAAACTCGACGGTCATCCTGCGTTCCCAGGGTGTTTCAAAAAGGAACAGGAGCCCAACCTGGCGCTTTTCGATATAAGCGATCTGGGCACGCAGCTCGAGCACCCCGGTCGGAGGGCGAAGGGTGAGTAACCCAGTATCTCCCAAGATGAGGGGATCATCGAACTCGGCGCGAATACCGGTGTCGCTGACATCCCGGCACAACCCGCGCAAGGGCGAGCCTCCAGCTAAGAAATCCACGTTGAAGCCGGTGGCCATGCGGTGTTCACGATATACGAATCTGCGGATACTGTCCAAGTCTCTCATTCCCGTCAGTCCCACCCGGCTGGCCTGGGACGGGCCTGCAAACCCAATCGACCCTTCGTATGTATCGGCACGGAACCCACATCTCTTCAAACAATCAAGCTCAACCATGAGCTCGTCGCCCCAGCCCTCTCTGTCAAGGCGATGCAAAGTCCCCCGTGTGGACCTCTTGACCGGTACTGTAATAGTTACGAGTATAATAAAGACCAGGAGCGGCGAATGACTTCGTGGCCCGTACCACCGACGGTGCCGGAAGGCGATGCGGGTTCCGCAGCCGCTTCCGCAACGGCCGGCCCGGCGCTCCGCGATGGATCCAAGCCGCCGGCGAGTACCAGGATCCTGATCGTCGAAGATGATGTCTCTCTGGGCAAATTCCTCAGCCGTGCGCTCAAGCAGAAGCTCTTTTCTGTCGAGATCTCACTCGATGGCGAGGTCGCCTGGGAAGCGCTGCAGAACTCCATCTATGACCTGGTAATTCTTGACTTAAACCTTCCCAGAATGGACGGAATGGAGCTGCTGAAGCGGGTGCGTCTGACTCAGCCGGCACTGCCCCTGCTGGTGTTGACAGCGCGGAATCGCACCGAGGACCTGGTATTGGCGCTGGAGCAGGGAGCCGACGATTGCCTGATCAAACCATTCTCGCTCCTGGAATTGCTGGCGCGCATCGGCGGTCTGCTGCGCCGCGGTTCCTCCTCCGCAGTGAGTTCATCTAAGATTGGCAATTTGAGTATCGACCGGGAACAACATCGCGTGATGCGTGGCGAGCGCACCATCGATCTTACGCCGCGGGAGTTTGCCATTCTCGAGTGCCTGATGGACAACGCCGGCAAAACCGTATCACGCGCGACACTCATGCGCGATGTATGGAACATCCCGTTCGACTCCACAACCAACATCGTCGACGTCTACATGAAGTATCTACGCGACAAGATCGACATCGAAGGAGAAGTGAAATTGGTCCGCACCGTTCGTGGCGTGGGATACGTCCTAAGAAATGATTAGCCACACCACATCCGGCGAATCATCGTCCGCATCGGAAATACTTTGCTCGAACCTGGCCAAGGGTATCCATGCTGCCGCCCAGCCGCTCACCGTCCTTAGGGCCAGCTTAAGCAAATGCAATACAGACCGGATGAACTCCGACGAGCTGCGCGAACTCACGGCAAGCTCCGCGGTGCAGGTGCAGCGGGTGTGTACGTTCTTCAGCGGTCTGCAGCAGCTGGTCATGGCCGAGAGCATCAAGCCCCAATTATCCCCGACGCCGATCCTCCCTCTGATTGCATACGCTGTTGACGGACTCGACCTTGTGTTTCAGCAGAACGGCATCACTCTTAGCTCAGTGGTGCCCGATACCTCTCCGCCTGTGCTCATCAATCGCGCCCGGACCCTGCAGGCTCTTTCGAGGGTGTTACTGGTTGTCCATGGGCTATCAGGAGCTCAGGACATGGTCGAGCTCATTGCATCCTCGTCCGGCAATGCAGTGCAAATCGTAGTGCGAAATTTGCGTCTGTCGGTTGCCGGAATCAACCCGGAAGCGAGCCTCAGCCTGGCCGTCGCCGAAGCCGACATGCGGAGCCAGCAGGCCGGCCTTTCTTTGAGTCTGCAGCCGTTCACTGTGCGCATCGACCTGCCGAAGGCGCCGTTGGCTTACTAGTACTCAAGTTGTATCGTGTGAGGATCGTTCGAAGCCGAAAAGAACTTATGAGCGCTCCTCCTCTCCCGAAGTCTCGCGTGGATGAGAGCAACACCATCGGTGTGTTGCTCGTCAGTCCCAACAGCGGGCTTCGCCTTCAGCTGCGGGAGAAGCTTCGTCGGCCCCGCTGGAGTTTGACCGAAGCTGCCAGTGGCGCCGAGGCACTTGAGTGTCTGCACGAATTCTTCAGCGAGATTCTTCTGCTTGATCCGCTGCTCCCGGACCTTGAGTCCACCGAGTTTAGCGCCATGGTTCGGGAGCAGTTTCCCGGAGTGCAGATTCTCACCGTTAATTCGCATACCGGGCAGCTTGTTCTCGGCACATCATCGCCCACAACACTCTCCGCTCAGCTGACTGAAGTGCTCTATTGCGGTGGAAATGCGCAGCCCAACTCGATTTCGCCGGTTCAGTTGCGCCGCGCGCTGGCGGGCAATGACAGCGCAGGCCGCGGCATTCGGGGTATGGTCGGAGACACGGCGCCGATGCAGCGGGTCTATGAACTGACCAACATGGTTGCCCGCCGCGATACGACCGTTCTGGTGACTGGGGAGAGCGGCACCGGCAAGGACCTGGTGGCACAAGCCATCCATCTCATCAGTCCGCGCCAGAAGCAGCCACTGGTAGTGATCAATTGTGCAGCCATCCCTGAGCCGCTGCTCGAAGCCGAACTATTCGGCTATGTGAAGGGTTCCTTCACCGGTGCGGTGCAATCGCGCATAGGCCGCATCCATGCGGCCCACGGGGGAACGCTGTTCCTCGACGAGATTGGCGATATGCCGCTGTCTCTGCAGAGCAAGATACTGCGTTTCCTGGAGCAGGGCGAAGTGCAGAGGATTGGCGGGAACGACAACCTGAAGGTGGATGTCCGGGTGGTGGCGGCTACCAACGCCGACCTCCATGGTCTGGTCAAGGAGCATCTCTTTCGCGAGGATTTGTATTATCGCCTGGCGATCTTTCCCATCAAGCTACCGCCCTTGCGCGAGCGCCTGGGAGACGTCGAAAAGCTCGCCCAGGCGTTTCTGGCCAAGTTCTGTCCGGGCGCAATCCTGAGCGGTGGAGCGGTCGAGGCTCTGTGCCGGCACGACTGGCCAGGAAACGTTCGCGAACTGCGAAACGTGGTCGAGCGGGCCAGCATATTTGTCGCTGGAGAACGCGAGATCCTTCCCCAGCATATTCTTCTTTAACTTGATGTTGGCGCTGGTTTTTTGGCTTCTCCAACTCACCACAAAAACGTCATCCTGAGCGCGCTGCGCTCAGGATGACGATTTCGTGGGAGTTTTGACGAAAAACATCCCAAACAAGTTAGCGCTTAGGGGACGCAATCCTGGACTATATTCAGCGTCCCTGCGGGACTGAAATGCGAATTGGCCATCGCCGTGCTGTTGAATAGACAGATGCTGCCTAGTTCTCATTTGGAACCAATGAACGCTTCGCTCGGGGATAACCGCGTCGACGGGCAAATGCATGAGGCAGTGGGCAAGGACGAGTCTCATATGCAGGCAAGAAGTGGAGTGCTCACTTCTGCGTTCACTGCATTCATCTCGGCGTCCTCACGGCTGGAGAACTCCTACCGCCAACTGCAAGAGGAAGTGTCGGTGCTTCGTGTGGAGTTGTCCGCGCGGAATGCGGCCCTGAACACCAGCCTCGCGGAAAACGAACGTATGCGACTGGATCTGCAGCAGATCGTGGACTCCATGCCTTGCGGGGTATTGGTCCTCGATGGTGACGAGGAAATCTCCATGATCAACCCGGAAAGCGGACGGCTCCTGGGACTTGATGGGGCGCATTTTCCCGAAGGGTCGAAAGCGACTCTGCGGCAGATTTCGGCGTTGAGTGGCATCAACCTCGAATCCTCTTATGAAAGTGCATTGGAGGTCTGCGTCAACCAGCCTTCAGGGAAGCGCTGGCTCGAGGTGCGTAATCGACCGCTCTTAGAGCAATCAGGCCGCAGCGGCAAACCCGACCGGACGATTTTGATTCTGCGCGACATAACCGCTCAGAGACGTGCGGAACAGGAGCGCGGGGCCGCTCGCGAGGCGATGGCCCTGGCGGAGATCACGACCATTCTCGCCCATGAAATTAGAAATCCATTAGCCAGCCTGGAACTGTTTGCCGAATTGATTGAGAACGACGGGGATCGCCGCGAGCAATGGATATCTAATTTGCGGGCGGGCATACGCACGCTCTCCGGAACGGTGAACAATGTCTTGAGCTTCCATGGTTCCGGCTCACTGAAGCTGGCCCCGGTTTCATTGTCTGCTTTGATCGGCAGTGCGGTTCAGTTCGTTCAACCTCTTGCCCATCAGTCCGCGGTTTCATTGGAATGGTCGGAAGATCACCGTCCACATCCGGTCATGGGCAATGACAGCGCGCTGCAACAGGTAGTACTCAATCTGATTGCGAATGCCATTCGTCACACGCCGGCAGGCGGCAGCGTCTCTGTTTCGTTGCGGGCCGAACACGGTACCGCAAAGGGTGAGAATCACGTGATCGTCGAGTTCTCCGACACTGGCTGCGGTATCCGGCCTGATCTGATGGAACGTATCTTCGAACCGGGCTTCAGCGGCAGTGGCGATACCACCGGGTTGGGCCTGGCGGTGTGCGCCCGGATCATGAAGCAGCACGGCGGCCGGATTTGCGTGGCCAACCGGATCCATTGCGGCGCGCGGTTCGCGCTCTCTCTCCCCCTACTCCAACTGGAAGCCGGTTCTGCATGAACACTAGCTCTTTGAACAGCAAGAACTCCTCCGTGCTGGTGGTTGACGACGAGCCCGGTATGCGTACTGCGCTCGAGGCCAATTTCCGGCGTCACGGATGGCGTGTAGAAACTGCGACCGGCGTGGGCGACGCCACGCGCGTCTTGCAACACACTAATTTCGATCTGGTAGTCAGCGACATCCGCATGCAGGATGGGGACGGGTTTGAAGTGATGTGCTCGGTGCTTAAGAATTCGCCTGCCACCGCGGTGATTCTGCTGACGGCGTTTGGCAGTGTTCCTGAAGCAGTCGAGTCGATGCGCAGCGGCGCATTTGATTATTTAACCAAACCAGTATCGTTTGAACAGCTGCAGGCCGCGGCCACCCGCGTCATGCAGCGGGTAAGCAATAAGACAGCCTCCGATAAGCTTCCCGGCACAAACGTAACCATCACAGGTGCCGGTGCGGGAATCATCGGCCGTTCTCCCTTGCTGTTGCAGGCCCTGCAACGGGCCCGTGCTGCCGCCAGTACCGGCGCCGATGTATTGATCGAGGCCGAGAGTGGTACCGGCAAGGAACTGCTGGCCAGGTTTATCCATGAAAGCAGCGACCAGAGCCGCAAGCCGTTTGTTGCCGTGAACTGCGCGGCGCTACCCGAGCACCTACTGGAGAGCGAACTATTCGGCCACGCCAAAGGCGCCTTTACGGGCGCCAATGCCGCCAAAGCCGGGAAGTTCGAACTGGCGGACGGGGGTACTTTGTTGCTCGACGAAATTGGCGAAATGCCGCTCAACCTGCAGCCCAAGCTGCTCCGGGTTCTTCAGGAGCGCGAGTTCGAGCGCCTGGGCGAGACCCGCTCCATCCACGTGAACATCCGAATCATCGCCACCACCAACGCCTCCCTGGGCGCGATGGTGGAGCAGGGCCGCTTCCGTAGTGATCTGTACTATCGGTTGAACGTCATTCCTCTTTCCATCCCTGGGCTGCGCGAACGCATCGAAGACATACCGGCGCTGGCCGTGCACTTTGCCGAAAGATTCGCCGCAGAAACAAACAGCGCGGTGCCGGCGCTTGAAGCGAGCTTCATCGATAGGCTGCAGGCTCATAACTGGCCAGGCAACATACGCGAGCTGGGCAATTTTATGCGCCGTGTGCTCTCCCTCAACCAGGGCGCCAGCATCGATGCGGCATGTTTCTATAAGGAGTTTCGACCCCTGGGAACTTCACGAGGTTCGCCGGCCCATGCCGGCTGCTGGAACGCCCATATCTGTGTTAGAGAAAATGCATCTCGAAAACACCCTCGCCCTGGCCCATGGAAACCGCACCCACGCCGCTGAGATGTTGGGGATCAGCGTACGCACGATGCGCAACAGGATCAAGGAATACGGATTACCTCCAAGGAGATACGCATGACAACCGGCACACCGACGATGGCGTTATTGGAGAGCTACCTGAAGCTGACCTCTAGCCGCGAACAGGCAATTTCGGCCAACATTGCCAACATTGACACACCCGGCTACCGCACGCGTGACATTGACTTCGAGAGCGAGTTCAACAAGGTGATGAACGGGAGCATGCGTAAAGCGGAGGACGGCTCCGAAGCCGTGCAACTCAGTCCCGTGGTTCACGAAGTGCAAGGTCTGATGGAGCGCCCGGATGGCAATAACGTGGACCTTGACCACGAGGGGCTTATGCTGGCCAGGACACAATTGCAGTATCAGCTTGCCATCCAGCTGATACAGAGTGACTTTCACCAAACACTGAGCGCCATCAACGGAGGAGGTTAATTATGAATCTTTTCGATTCGTTATCCATCAGCGGTTCTGCACTGCTGGCTGAAAGGCAACGTTCTGAGGTCATCGCCGTAAACATGGCCAATGCGCAGACCACACACACCGAGGCCGGCGGCCCGTTCCGGCGCAGGGAAGTTGTATTCGAGACGCGTGGCTCTTCCGCTTTCCGGCTAGCCCTTGCCAGCACCGGCCAGTTTCATGGGCCGACCCCCGGCAGCGTGCAAATCACGCAAGTCGTCGACGATCCATCGCCCGCGGTGATGCGCTATGAGCCAGGCCATCCGGACGCCAACAAGGAGGGCTACGTCGCCTATCCGGCCATCAATCCGACCGCGGAAATGGTGGACCTGATGGATTCTGTGCGCGCCTATCAACTGAATGCCTCCGCGGTAGCTGCGGCCAAGCAGATGATCCAGCAGGCGATCGGCATCCTTAAGAGCTAGGCAGGAGAGGCAAACGATGAGCAGCGTAGTTACAGGTCTAGGCAGCATCGGCACCATTAGTCCACTCCCTAAATTGCCGTCGCTGCAGCCGGCGGAGGGGCAGGGGGGGTTCGGCGGAGTGTTGTCAAGCGCGATGCATCATCTGAATGAGCTGAGCGGCGACGCTGATCAACAGGTTGGCAACCTGCTGAAAGGCGTCGGCGGCGATGTGAGCACGGTGATGATCGCGGTCGAGAAGGCAGGTGCAGCCTTCTCGATGATGATGCAGGTTCGCAATAAGATTGTGAGCGCTTACCAGGACATCGAGAAAATGCAGTTCTAGAGGATGTCTTTCTCAGGTCCGGCAGCGCGGCAAGATTAAGGACTTATGGCGGCCAAGAACCCGATAGCGGTTACCAAACAAACAGCGAGCGGGGGCGCCGCGATCGATCGCGTCAAGCTGTTCTGGGCCGGCCGCAGCTCGCAGCAGCGCGTTTATCTCGGATTGGGTCTCGCCGCCACTTTGGGCGTCGCAGCTTTTTTTGTGAAGATGATGGCAACGCCCGAGTACAAGCCACTGATGTCGGGGCTCGAACCGGCCGATGCGCAAGCCATCACCGCCGAACTTGGCAGCGAAAAAGATACCCTATCTTGTCGGTCTCGGCGGCACGTCCATCACTGTTCCGGCGGATCAGGTCGACGCCGCGCGGCTCGAGGTGGCATCCCATGACGCACCCAACAGCGGCCGCATCGGCTTCGAGATTTTCGACAAGGTCTCCTGGGGACAAACTGAATTCGATGAGAAGGTGAACTATCAGCGGGCGCTCGAAGGCGAACTTGAGCGAACCATTCAGACCATGAGCAATGTCAAGAGCGCTCGCGTCCACCTAGTCATGGCGACCGACTCGGTCTTCATGGACCGGGAGCGCGGCGCAAAGGCTTCGGTCACCTTGCGGCTTAAAGGTGGAAGTCTAACCCGCGCCGAGATCTCGGAAATATCACGACTGGTGGCCGCCGCGGTGGACGAGCTGAAGCCGGCGGATGTTGTGATTATTGACGCCGATTCGAATAAGACCCTTGGACTGAGTGCCGGCACCCCGGACGGAAGTGACGGCATCGAGCACGAATTGACACAACGGCTGATCGCGACGCTTGCGCCCGTCGTCGGAGCCGATCGTATGCGCGCGTCGGTCAACGTGGAATACGAAACCGGCAGCAGTGAAGAGAGCCAGGACAAGTACGATCCCGCGGTGAGCGTCACACTGAATATGCAGCGCTCCGAAGAGACCACAGCTCCGGGCGCTGGAGTGGGTGGAGTGCCTGGAACCTCGAGCAATGTAGCTGCTGCGAAGCCGGTTGCTGCCACAACACCAGGTGCGCCCACAACCCCTCCCCCCACCATCATCCGCGACCTGGGTCAATCGTCAAAGACAGAAAGCGCCACCTACGGTGTCAATCGAACCACGCGCCACCTCATTGAACCCGCCGGGAGTATCCGTCGTGTCACCGCCGCGGTGCTGCTCGACGACGCTATCGAGCGCCGGCAGGAAAAGGGTAAGTGGGTTGAGACTCATCATAAGAGAACGCCCGATGAGTTGAAGACCATTAGCGAAATCGCCCAGGCAGCCATCGGATTCAACAGCGCTCGCGGCGACGTGATCAGCGTCCAGAACCTTAGCTTTGACCACCCCGTAGCGGCGGAAATACCTCCCATTACCTTTGCCGATAAGGCCCGGAAGGGAATCAATGACTATTCCTCAGTCCTGCGTTACGCCGGTCTGTTGGTCCTCTTTCTCCTCGTCTACATGCTGATGCTTCGGCCCATCCAGAAGCGCGCTCTGGCGGCTCCGAATCCCCTCTTGGCGAACAGTCGTGTTCCGGTCGTTGTCGAAGCTGAAGTCGGAGCGACGGGTGAATCTGCGGCCAGTCTTGCCCTGCGTTCCCAGGTCTTGAGAAAGCAGCTGGCCGAGTTCGTCCAGGCTGAGCCTGAGAGCAGCACCAACGCCGTGCGTGCATGGCTGCGGGAAGAGACTCCATGACACCGTCGCCGGGAAAACTCGCGATCAGCGGCGCACGAAAGGCTGCCATTCTGTTGACGGTTCTGGGCGAGGATTCTGCCGCGACCGTGTTCCGCAATTTGGACGAAAAGGACTTGCAGCGAGTTGCCGACGAGGTCGCAGGTCTGGGAACAGTGCCGGTGGAAGTCTCGCTTCAGGTTTTTGAGGAGTACCAGCGGCTTACCCAGGCGCAGGATTTCATCATCCAGGGCGGACATGACCTGGCCCGGCGTCTATTGGTTAAGGCTTTTGGGGAAAACGACGCAGAGGGCATCATGCAGCGGCTGACCAAGGCCCGCGAGCTCAACCCACTGGAGTCGTTACAACGGGCCGATCCCCAGAAGCTAGCAAGATTTCTGGAAGCCGAACATCCGCAGACCATTGCGCTCATTCTTGGCCAACTCGGCGATCGCCAGGCTTCGGCCCTTCTCATGAATCTTCCTAACGACGTTCGTGCCGAAGCAGTGAAAAGATTAGCGAACCTACGGCGCTTCTCGCCGGAGATGGCGGAGAAAGTCTCCATCGTTCTCGCCCAACGATTGAGCTCGGTCGGAGAGCAGGGCAAGCGAACCTATTCGGGCTTCCAGAGCGTGGCCGACATCATGAACTGCATCGATACGACCGTGGCCCAGGAGATTCTTGCGGATATTGAAAACGAGGAACCGACGCTGGCCATCAGCATTCGCGATCTGATGTTCACTTTTGAAGATTTTCTTCAGGTGGGCGAGTCGCAAGTTCGTGAGCTTACAGGAGCGATTGACAAGAGAGTCTTGGCCACAGCGCTCAAGGGAGCCAACGAAGAGTTAAAAAACCACTTCTTCCGGACCATGTCGTCAAGGGCCATCGAAATGCTCAAAGAAGATATCGAATCGCTCGGCCCTGTGCGTAATAAAGACGTACTTAAAGCGCAGTCTGAAATTGTTGCGATTGCCCGCCAGCTTGAGACTGAGGGCAAGATTGTACTGAAGGGCGAGGCCAATGATGAGTATGTCGTCTAATGGATTAGGCAGCCAGGAATTCTCCGTGCCGGTTAAATCATTCTCGTACCGCGATATGGGTACTCCTGCGCCCTCTCAGGTGAACGAAACAAGGCAGGCCGGCGCGGAACAGGAACGTGAGCAACCCGCGATGCCGGGGGTTTCGGAGAAAGAGGTGAAGGCTCTGTTGGGTGTTGCCCGGCTTGAGGCTGTGGCCGAGACCGAGCGGCGTCTCAAGATGGAGTATGAAGCGAGGTCAGCGGAAGAGGCGAGTAAGATCCGGCAGGCGCTCGAACTTTTTCAGGTGGAGCGGAAGGAGTACTTTTCCCGGGTTGAGTCCGACGTGGTTCAACTCGCCCTGGCCATCTCGACCAAGATCCTGCATCGCGAGGCCCAGGTTGATCCCATGTTGGTGGCGGCGTTAGTGCGGGTAGCCATCGATAAGCTGCACGACGGCTCGAGCGTGTCGGTGCGCGTTTCGCCCGCGGAGGCAGGGAAGTGGCGCGCGTTCCTGGCTGATCCGCTCAATGGTTCCACCATTGAAATCGTAGAGGATGCTCATCTGGGCGCCGCGGATTGCATTCTTGAAACGGAACTGGGATCGGCAAACTTCAGCATCGAAGCGCAGATGAAGGAAATTGAGCAGGGATTCTTCGATCTGCTGGCGCAGAGGCCTGTGATCAAGTGAGTCCTTTGCGGGTACTTGCTCCATATTTTGACCGCTTGCAGAGAGGGTCGACCCTTCGTTGGCGAGGACGGGTGTTGCAAGTGGTGGGCAACCTGATTGAGTCCGAAGGACCTTTCTGTTCCATCGGGGAGTCTTGTGAGATCACCAGCGCGATCGGCAAGAAGTATTCCGGCGAAGTGATTGGTTTTCGCGGATCCACCATGCTGTCCATGGCGGTGGAGAATCCGCAGGGCATCCGCTTTGGAGACCGGATCGTCGCTTGGGGAACCCGTTCGTCGATTCGGGTTGGCAGTGACCTGCTGGGCCGCGTGATTGACGCTACCGGCGCGCCCATCGACTCGAAGGGCGAATACCGGGCGCAACGGTCGGTGTGGGTAGATGGGTCGGGACCGCTACCGCTCGATCGTGTGCCTATCCGCGAGCCGCTGGGCTGCGGTATCCGCGCTCTCGATGCTTTTGTGACCTGCGGACGTGGCCAGCGCATCGGTATCTTTGGCGGCAGTGGTGTGGGCAAAAGCACGCTGCTGGGCATGATGGCGCGCGGCACCGGCGCTGATATGACGGTGTTGGCACTGGTGGGCGAGCGCGGGCGTGAGGTTGGAGAGTTCCTTGAGGTGATCGGCGAAGAGGGTCGAAGGCGATGCGTGGTAGTGGTTTCTACTTCCGACCAATCTCCTCTGCTGCGATTACGTGCAGCCTTATCGGCAACCGCCATCGCGGAGTACTTCGCCAGCGCGGGAAAAAACGTGTTGCTGGTGGTCGACTCGCTGACCCGATTCGCTATGGCGCAACGCGAGATCGGTTTGTCAGCCGGCGAGCCGCCTACGGCAAAAGGTTATACCCCCTCCGTGCTCAATATGCTGGCTCGATTGGTGGAGCGGGCGGGCTGCTTCAAGAGCGGCAGCATCACCGCATTTTATACGGTTCTGATGGAAGGCGACGATCAGCAGGATCCGGTCGCCGATACCGTTCGTTCGTTGCTTGACGGACACGTGATTCTCGACAGAAACCTGGCCATGCGGAATCATTACCCTCCCATCTCCATGCTTGAGAGCCTGAGCCGTTTGATGCCGAATGTTGCTTCCGAAGAGCACATGCAAAAAGCCAAGGCTCTTCGTCTCCTGTTGGCTTCCTACAATCGTTCTGAAGATTTGATTCGCATCGGCGCCTATCAGAAAGGCGCTGATCCGACGCTCGACCGGGCTGTCGAAATACTGCCCCAGTTGAACGCCTTCCTACAGCAGCGTCCGGATCAGATCATCCCCTTTGCGACAGTTGTCAAATCGCTTCTTGAGCTCCCGAGCTGATATGGCCTTTCAGTTTTCATTGGCTACCGTACTTCGCGTGCGCAAAATCATTGAGGAGCGCGAAGAAGGCGTACTGCAAAAAATTCTTTTCGACATCTCGAAAATCTTCGATCATCTCGAACGCAACGACGCCGAGCTCGCGGAGTCAGACGCATCGCGTCACGCAGACGTCTCCCAATCCTGTATCGGACTTCAAGTTCACGACTCCTACGGAAAAGTGAGACAGCTCAAGCAGCGCAGGAAAGACCTGGAAAGGCAGATCGAGAAACTCGAGCAGGCGCGAGATGAGCAACTCATCGTTTACGAGGCGGCGCGCCGGGATCGCGAAATGCTCACCGATATGCGCGAAAAGAAACGCACTGCGTATGACTCCGATATGAGTAAACGTGAGCAGAGCACCCTGGATGACAATTACATTGCCCGGCGCGGCCGCTGCTGATCTGTTGTCCTCTCGCAGAGGGCCACACGAGCGCGCTGTGTTGGGGAGGTGTTGCGCCGCCCGAGCCATTCCTTATCAGATCAACAGTGTGAGAACCAGGGTTTGCAGATATCAGTCCCGCAGCGACGCTTGAACTAAGCCCCATACGCGCTAACTTGTTTCGCAGACAATAGAAATCAGGGAAGACGCTGTTTTTGCATCTCCAACTCACCACAAAAACGTCATCCTGAGCGGAGCGCCTCACAGATTTGCTCGCGTGACACAACGCTTGAGGGCGCGCAGTCGAAGGACCCCGACGGTGCTTATCTTGCCCATGCCGCTCGGAGCTTTTCAAACATCGAAGTTCCGCTCCTGGCGGAGCCGCCGCGGTCTTTCCCTGGGGCCGAGAACAACAACCTATTTCGCAAGATCCATCCCGAGTTCAAAAAACTTGCACAGAGCGTACCCAGCAAGATCCAGTTCTCGGGCTTCGGTGGTCGAAAGGCTCCGGACAGCATGGGCAAGATAAGCACCGTCGGGGTCCTTCGACTGCGCGCCCTCAAGCGCCGTGTCACGCGATGAATCTGTGAGGCGCTTCGCTCAGGATGACGTTTTTGTGGGAGTACGAAAAACATCCCAAACTCGTTCCAGCTTACGGGACTGTCGTCCTGGGCTAAGTTCAGGATCGAGGTTAGTGGAGGGACCTGCTGTGCTGCCGATTGGTTCAACTCGGCAGCCTTTGCCTATGCGTTATCCGGCAAACTTTGCCGGGCCGGCTTCAGGGGTCACAAGACGCAATGCTGGGTCATGTCCAGGCCATTGACTCTAATGAGAAAAGCAATCTAGTTGGATCCGCGTGGACGAAAATGTGTTTGGCCCGGCAAATGCTACTGTATCGGCGTGAAGGTCGCATCCATCGTCGAAACGTTCAGTGAGTCTCCCCCGGCGACGAGCAAGGCTTCGCTGGCGCAAGTCTCCGATCAGTCCCCGCCGACATTTAAGGAATCACTGCTTGCAGCCTCCAGGGCGCCTTCCGGGGCTGGAGCCCAGTACCAGGCCGGCGCTGGTACCGGGCGCCGGCAGAAACCTGTTTCGGAGGATCCGAAACTGCCGCCCACTATACCCTATATCCGTGCTGTCGTGTCGCCGCCTCGTTCTCAGGAGTTGGTGCCGCAGCAAGTCCTCGTGACTCAGCAACCACAGTTGATTCATTCAGCCCTCATTGCGATGCAGCTGCCCCCCGGGGCCTGGGCCGTTGCAGCTTTGCAGCCAAAGCGCGATGGTGCAGCGGTGAGGTCCTTGTCGATAGAATCGAACACTTCTCAGCCAGCCGGCGCTAAAATTGACAGCGTCCCACCGAGTCACGTCCAGAAGGAAAGCGATCCCCCGCAGGCTGCATCGATATTGCCGCCGGTCTCACTTGTCTCACAGGCCGCGGCTAATCTATCTAACACAGTAACGAATGTAGTCTCGAACACGCTTTCTAGTACGCTCCCGCACCCCACTTCAAATGGACTTCCGGGCGTGCTCCCGGATGTTGTCCAAGAAACAGTTCCCAGTCCAGTTTCCGGTGGCGCTCCGAACGCTGTACCAAGCGTGGTTTCCAATACCATCCAAAAGGCGCTTCCAGGCGCCCTCCCTGAAGTAGTCTCAAGCACGCTTGCAAAAGCCGTCCCGGGCGCCATTCCCAGCAGAGTCGCGACCGCACTTCCAAGTGCATCTCCGAGCTTCGCCCAGAATTCGGCTTCACCGGTCGTCCCCAACGCAATTCCGGACGCCTCTTCCAACGCGGCGTCAATCCCGCATCGCGCCGCGAACCCCTCCGCAACGGGGGACGTTGCTGCGAAATCGAGCTCCGTATCAACCAACCAGTCTAACCCGCCGGCCGCAACACCCGATCCCAGCGGATCGCCGGCGGGCCTCCCTGCGAGGGGAGACATTGCTGCGAAATCGAGCTCCGTATCAACCACCCAGGCTAACCCGCCGGCCGCAACACCCGATCCCAGCGGATCGCCAGCGGGCCCCGCTGCGAGGGGAGACATTGCTTCGAAATCGAACTCCGTATCAACCAGCCAGGCTAACCCGCCGGCGGCAACACCCGATCCCAGCGGATTGCCAGCGGGCCTCAGCATTCCGGGCGCTACAGCCGATCAGCTTGTTGCACTGATCCAGCCGGACGGCGGATTGCTCGTACCCGCTCCGGCAAGTGCATCGGGCGCGAGCCCCGCCGCGGTGGCGAAACCTTCGGTCACAGCCATTGCCAATGGCAAGGATGGAGCAAGCGCCATCAACGACGCCACAGGACTAAAGCAGCATACACCGGCCGCATCGGACCAGACCGGATCGCAGACAGGCTCTCAAGGGACGGGCCCATCTGGCGATCAGAGCCAGGGTGGCGCCTCCCAGCAGGGGCAAAGCGCAGCCCCGGCCCAGGTCAACTTCGCAAACCATACCATCGCCGCCGTTGACCACGCTCAGAGCGCGGGCGTTGCCGCCCCATTGCAAACTGCTCCAACGCTCGCCGGCGTGACTGGTCACACCGCGAAGACTGCCGACATCGCCGCTCCGGCCACGATCGCTTTGCCGCAGGCTGTGCCCGTTATCAACACAGCCAAGCTGATCCAGAGTATGGGCCAGTCCGAGATGCGAGTGGGTATGCGGTCAAACGACTTTGGCAACATCTCGATCAGCACCTCTGCAACCCGGGACTTGATCTCAGCGCAGATTTCGCTCGATCACGGCGAACTCGCCAGGACGCTTGCCGCGCACCTGCCGGAGATGCAGGCAAGGTTGGGCGGCAATCAAGCGATGGATGTGCGCATTGACATGAATGGGCAGGCAACCGGGCAGGGCGCGGGAACGTCGCCCGGTATGTCAAACGGATCGGCGGACGGATCACGCGGCGACCGGCAGCAAAAGGGCGAGCGCGACATCGAGCCAGTCGGCCGACGGTTTTGCCGGGCAGGGGAGTTCAATCGCCGCCGCGGGGTTGCCGTTGGGTGAGGCATCGACGCCCGCCTCGACATCAGGGCTTAGGTAAAGTTTCAGCACATTACGCACTTTAGGAGGAGCGATCATGCATACGGTTTCAGCGAACTACACTTTGCCGACGGTTTTAAAGACACTCCAGCCGGCCGCCACAAGCGGAATTAGACAAGCTGTCAGCGGCAAAGCGAGCACTGCGCCTACCACGGCAACGACTTCCAGCAGCAGCACGGCCAGTAGCCTGAGCAGCACCTTCCTGAACCTTTTGGCGACGGAATTGCAGAATCAGGATCCCACGGCTCCCGTGGATTCAACAGCGATGGTCGGCCAGATGATCTCACTCAACCAGCTGGATCAGCTCATCAGCATCAATCAGATCGCTCACCGGATCCACAGGCACAGCAACGACGGGGTTGGTGCAACCAGCGGCTGCGACGGCCAGCGATGCTGCGCTCTCCTCAGCCAATGGCGGCCTCGCCAAGCACCCTTTCACCTTCGGTAGCAGGTGCAGTGGCCAACCAACTGCCGTTCGACCCCAATACAATGATGCCCCTAAACTCCGGCAATGCCGGCGCGATGGGTGCCTCCATCAACTCTGCCATTAATCCAGCATCTATGGGCTCTTCCAGTACCAGCAACAATACCTCAGGAGGTAAGTAATGGGTTCTTTCTCAACGCCACTGTCCGGGCTCACGGCTGCTCAAGGCCAGCTACAATCTGTGTCCAATAATCTGGCCAATATTAATACCGATGGCTACAAGGACCAGACTCTAACCTTCGCCGACGTATTTTCACAGACCGGCGTCACGAATGGCAGTGGCGACCCGGTACAGACGGGATCTGGCGTCACGATTTCCTCAACCGACTCCGACTTCACCGAGGGAAGTCTGAACGCGACAGGCACTGCATCGAACATGGCCTTGTCTGGGAAATGGGTTCTTTGTCACGCAGAGTTCGAGCGGTTTGCCCGATTACACACGCGCCGGCGACTTTACCACCAACAATGCCGGACAAATCACGACACCCAGCGGGGAATTGTTGCTGGGATATCCGGCAGTCAACGGAGTGGTGAACACCGCGACGACTTTACAGCCGTTGCAGGTGGGCACCGGTGTGACCAGCCCCGCAGTGGCCAGCACCACCATCAACATTTCGGCCAATCTTAATGCCGGCGCCACGGTCGGCGCATTCCACGACCAGCAGTACCCTTCCGGTTTTCGACTCGCTGGGCGGCTCGCATACCTTGTCTGTTACCTATACCATGACCGCACCAAATACGTGGAGTTATGCCGTTACCATTCCGGGGGCCGATTTAACTCCCGCGGCTGCCACGCCTCCCACTGTCCTTCCCGCCAACGAACCGGTGGCGTCGGGCACGCTGAACTTTAGCAGTTCCGGCGTGTTGGTCTCGACTGAACCTACTGGAGGCACGGCTACCGTCGCCCCATCGGCAGGCATTGCGCTTACCATTCCCCCTGCCACGCACGACCTTTGCCAATGGCGCCGCAGCCATGACTGGGCTCAACTGGAGCCTGGTAACCGCCGGCACTCCCACCATCACCCAGACCGCTACAGCAAGCGCGACCAGTGCCACCAGCACCAATGGCTTCGCCAGCGGCACGCTCTCCACCTACGCCGTACAGCCCGACGGAACCATCGACGGCACTTTCTCCAGCGGGCAGACACTTGCTTTGGGGCAGGTTGCGGTCGCTTCCTTTTCCAACACTCAGGGACTTGTCGCCATTGGCAACAACAATTACCAGGCGAGCGCTGCCTCTGGTGCGGCCGTGGTTGGCCTCGCCGGAACTGGCGGACGGGGCACCGTAATTGGCGGCTCCGTGGAGCAGTCAAACGTAAATATCGCTACCGAGTTTGCCAAGCTGATCGTGGCGCAGCAAGCTTACTCGGCAAATGCCAAGTCGATTACTACGTTCAACCAGGTCTCCCAGGCGACCATCGCAATGCTGCAGTAAGCAAGATTGCTTCTGCTTTCTTAGCATTGCATTAAGGACCGGCCGCTCTGCGTCTCGGCGGAGCGGCGGAGCTCCTTTTTTGAGAGCATTTCTCATATCTGCCTCACGAAGTCACTGCAGGCCTTGCTTTGTTACTGCGCCGCATGTAAATGAATGGCCGCCGTGGGAAAGCTGTTTTCCTTGTCGCACGGTAACTTACTCTCTCATCCTGTGCCGTAAAGCTACACTCACCCACTCTCCTTTCGGCAACGGTCCCCCGATTGCTAAACCCCTATCAAAGGGCGGATGCGCGTGTCCCTGCAGGCAGCAATCCACATGCACAATCTTCCGTAGCGAGATTCTCGCGTCGAGGGTGATGCATGGAAACGGGACACACACAGGGAAGAGAGACCAATGAAAACATCAACCAAGAGCGCGATACCGATGATCGAAGCGAAGTCGCCAATGGCTCCGCATTCGCCGGACCGGCCTCAAGAACGGGATCCGGGCGAATTTCTGCCTTGGCTCCCCTGCACGCTGGCGTTAGACCTTCCGGTGGTGAACTTTACGGTTGGCGATCTGCTGAGCCTCACCAACGGCTCAATCGTCGAGACCGCGTATCACCAAAGCAGCGATCTGCCTCTCCGCGTAAACGGGCAACTGGTTGGATGGACAGAATTCGAGGTCGTTGGCGAACGTCTTGCCGTGCGACTCACAGACCTGTCATGAAGACCACTCATTCGGGCAAATCTAGTCCCATAAAAGGCGACGCCTCGCCGCTTCCCGTCCTCGCCGCTGAGGACGCATTGAGTACTCTTCGCAGCCATACCGGCTTACTCTCCCGCGCATGGGGATGGCTACAGTCGCGGCAGCTTGCGCGATCCGGCCCCCGGCGATTGCGCGTGGCGGAGACAGTTTCGCTTGGTGAAAAGCGCTTCGTCGCCGTGGTCCAGGTAGATGGACGTCATTTCCTATTAGCAGGCGGGCCCACAAACATCGTGCTGCTGGCGCAATTGGATACAAGAGAACCTTCGAAGACGTGCTCAAGAAAACCCTGACCGACCCCGGGAAGCAGGCGGCAAAACGTAAGCGGCCGGCAAACCTCGCCGCGCAAGCGCAGCCGAATCGAAACAGCAGGCCGACTGCTCCGCAGACGCACCGCACGCAGCGGCGAAACAGACCAGCAGGCAGAACCAGTTCGCGCAAGGGCCGGCAAGCGCGCCCCTGATAACACACTTGAATGGAACGCAAAACTTCGGGGATGTGCTGCAGAAGACGGTGGCTGCCGGCAGGCAGCCGGAGAATCATGCCGGGAAGCAGAATTCCAAATCGACAACAGAACAGACGGGTACTACGCGTGAGGAAGCCCGTGATCGCGCGAGCGATGCTTTGCATCATGCTCTGCCTGGGCGCGAATTCGGCAGAGGCCGTGGCAAGGCCGGACCGCGCAGGCGCCGCGGAGAGCCTGGGCGTAGTACTCTCGCCATCGCTGCCCATGCTGTTAGCCGCCGCACCCATCCAACTGGTTGCACCGCGCCTTCGAATCCGAACGAATTGCGAATTACCGGGTTAGGCGGAGGGTCGTCGCAGTGGACCATCGTCATCCTGATGACTTTCCTGACCCTCATTCCTTCCATGCTCATCTGCATGACGCCATTCGCCAGGCTACTGATTGTCTTTCATTTCCTCAGGCAGGCGCTCGGCCTGCAAACTACGCCGTCGAACCAAACCCTTATTGGCTTGTCGGTGATCATGACCTTCTTCCTCATGCAGCCGGTGGGCGAGGTTATTTATCGCGACTCGATCATCCCTCTGCAACAGGGCAAGATCACCGCCATCGACGCGGTCGCCCGCGGGGCCATACCCATGCGCCAGTTCATGTCGCATTTCGTTCGGGAGAGAGACGTCGCATTGTTTCTCGACATGGCAAAGGAGTCCCGCCCACAGAACATCGGCGATGTTTCGTTCCGCGTCCTGCTGCCCGCCTACATCCTGTCCGAATTGAAAGCGGGCTTTCAGATTGGCGCCGTCCTCTTTTTGCCTTTCCTCGTCGTGGACATGGTCGTGGCGTCGATTACCACCTCTGTCGGCATGATGCAGTTGCCGCCCGTGGTCATTTCTACTCCGTTGAAGCTGATGCTGTTTCTCATGGTCGACGGCTGGCACCTGCTTATCGGCGCTCTGATGAGGAGTTTCAGCTAATGGGCGTCGATCAAGTAGTTCTGTTGGCGCGTCTGATGCTGCAGGAGGTGGTGATTCTGGTTGGGCCGGTTCTGGCTGTGGCCATCGTCGTCAGCCTGGTCGTCAACATTCTTCAGGTGCTGACATCCCTGCAGGACCAGACCCTGTCACAAGTGCCCCGGCTGCTGGTCACGGGAACGGCGCTTTTCCTGCTGATGCCCTGGATGTGGCGCCACCTCGCGCACTACACCATCAATCTGTTAACCGACTTTCACCAGGTCCTGCAGTAGTGAACATATCTCTGGTTCAGATCTTCGGCGCATTGTTAACCATCGGCGTCCGGCTTACCGGCATCATGCTCTTCGCGCCATTCTTTGGCAGCGCCGTGGTTCCGGCCCGCGTGAAGGCCATGCTGGTGATCACTTTGACCGCGCTGCTCTATCCCATGCTTTCCGCCAAAATACCCGCCGTTGAGTATCAGCCAGTGGCCAATGATGGTGTTCAGCGAGTTGCTGATCGGGATCGCTCTGGGAGTGGCGACCAACATCGTCTTCGACGGCGTGCAAATGGCCGGACAGGTATTGAGCGTGCAGATGGGCTATTCGCTGGTTAGCATCCTCGACCCGCAGACACTGGCGGAATCGACGGTAGTGGCCACGTTTCATCAGACCATCGCCATGCTGATCTTTCTGCGTCTCAACGTCCACTTCTGGATTTTGCGCGCACTGGCAGCGCAGCTTCGATTATCTTCCTCCTGCCTCCGGCCATTTCGCAGGGCGCGTTCGCTACGGCTGCGCTGCAGGCAGGGGCAGGGGTATTTACCATCGGCGTCCAGATTGCCGCACCGGTGCTCTCCGCCACACTGTTTGCCGACATCGCGCTCGGTCTGCTGGGCAAGGCATCTCCGCAACTGCCGCTCATGTTACTGGGGCCGGCGGTCAAGAGCGTTCTCGGAATATTAGTCCTGATTTCCGCGCTCAAATACTGGCCGAATCTGTTTGAAACCTTCTTTCTCCGCTCCATGGTCACGGCCGACCACCTTCTCCACCTGGCTCGGTAGCAATTCACGCGATAGGAATATATGGCTGATAGCAGCAAGACAGAACAGGCGACACCGAAGCGGCGGAGTAAGGCGCGGGAAAAGGGCCAGGTAGCCCGTTCCCGCGAACTCCCCGGTGTCTTTGCGCTTGCTGGCGTAGCTGGGGCGACGATGGTGATGGCGTTCACTTCAGTCACTCACTGGACGACGTTCTACCGCAACACGCTTTATGTCGCCTCCACCGGCAATTTCGAGAGCAATGGGCCGCTGTTCTTCTGGAGCTCGGTCGAAGTGATGCGCTGGATTGTCCCCATCCTGCTGGCGGCCGTGATGCTCTCGGCGCTCTCCGGAGTGGCTCAGGGCGGCATCAACTTTGCCCCCGAGGCACTGGCTTTGAAGTTCGATCGATTCAATCCGGCCAGCAAACTGGGCCAGATCTTCTCCCCCGTAGGTCTCAGCAACCTGTTGAAGTCGCTGCTACCGTTCGGCGCCATTCTTTGGCTGGCAATCAATGCAATTCGCGCCAATTGGGAAACCATGGTGCACGCCTCCAGCCTCGGATTGAGGGTGTTCGCCGGCTTTGTGGGCAGCATGGTGTTCGCCTTGACCTGGAAGGCCGGGCTGGTCTTGCTGCTCTGGTCCGCGGTGGATTACGTATTCACCTTGATGAAGATGAACAGCGACATGAAGATGACCAAGCAGGAGGTGCGTGAGGAACACAAGGAATCGGATGGCAACCCGGTCATCAAATCGCGTATCCATCGGCTGCGCAGGGCAATGCGCGAGACGGCAGGCTTTGAAGGCCGCAGCCACGGCCACCGTAGTTGTGACCAATCCCACTCACTATGCAGTCGCTCTCCGCTATGAAACGGAGATGCCGGCGCCGATCGTTGTCGCCAAAGGACAGAACCTGCTGGCGGAGAAGATCAAGCAACTGGCACGCGACAGCGGCATCATGCTGGTGGAAAATAAGTCGCTGGCGCAGGCGCTTTACAAGAGCGTGGAAGTCGGCGATTCGATACCGGCCAAGTTGTACCAGGCAGTAGCCGAGATTCTCGCCCTGGTATTCCGTGCTGAGGCCGAAGTCCGCAAGGCCGAAGCGGCGCGGGGCTCAAGGAACGCTTCTGGCCAGAAGACTGAGAATGGTCCAGCGATTCCAGCCACGGGGGCGACGCGATGATGGCACGCCTGGTGGCCTTGCTGCGTAAGTCCGGTGAGTGGATCGCGCCCATAGCTGCCGTCTCCATGGTCTTTGTGATGCTGGTTCCGTTGCCCAGCTTCGTCCTCGATCTGCTGCTGACCATCAGTATCACCGCTTCGATGTTGGTGCTGCTTACCGCGATCCAGATTCTGCGTCCGGTACAATTCTCGGTTTTTCCCAGTCTGCTGTTGTTGCTCACGCTTGCTCCGCCTGTCGCTCGACCTGGCCAGCACGCGGCGCATTCTGCTGCATGGCAATGAGGGCACCGCGGCGGCGGGAAGGTGATCGAAGCCTTTGGTCAGTTCGTGGTTGGTGGCAATTACATCGTTGGCTTCGTCCTCTTCCTGGCCCTGATCGCGATTCAGTTTCTGGTCATTAGTCACGGCGCCGTGCGTACGGCAGAGGTCACAGCCCGCTTTACTCTCGATGCCATGCCGGGCAAGCAGATGGCGATCGATGCCGATCTGAACGCCGGCATCATCAATGAGCAACAGGCCAAAGCACGCCGGGAGCGAGTGGCGCGCGAAGCGGAATTCTGCGGCGCGATGGATGGCGCGGCACGCTTCAGTCAACGCGATTCTTTAGCCACCATTCTGATCATGGCCATCAACATCATCGCCGGCTTCCTGATCGGAGTGTTTCAACAGGGTGTCCCCTTTCAGGAGGCACTGAAGACCTACACCATCCTTACTGTCGGCGATGGATTGGTGACCATCCTGCCTTCCTTGCTGGTCTCGGTCGCAGGCGGCATTGTCGTCACCCGGGCGGCATCGAAGGAATCTCTGGGCGTGAATGTAGGCAAGCAGCTCTTCAATAGCCCGCGCCTGCTGTGGATCGCGGGCGGCGCACTGACCGCCCTGGGGCTGATTCCGGGCTTGCCGAAATTCTCCTTCTTCAGCCTGGCCGCCGTGCTGATGTACGCGGCGTGGAAGATGAAGCCGCAAGTCATAAAAGATGAGGTAGACGAGCTGGAGTTGCTTGCCAAGACTGCCTTGCCTGGTGGGCCGGCGTCGCCCGCGGCTGGATCCCATGGATGCAATTCTCAAGCTCGACGAACTCATGCTCGAAGTAGGAATGGGCCTGGTGCCGCTGGTCGATGCCAAGCAGGGAGGTCAACTCCTGGCCCGGGTAAAGTCGATGCGCAAGAACCTCGCCCAGCAGCTCGGTTTCCTGGTTCCCTCCATCCACATCACCGACAACCTTTCGCTGAAGGAGCGGGAATATGTGATCTACCTGCGAGGGAGTCGAGATCGCGCGCTGGGAGCTGCGCCGCGACTGCCTGCTGGCCATCAGCTCCAATGCGGATGCTCGCCGATCTGCCCGGCCAGGATACTCGCGAACCGGCCTTCGATGTGGCCGCAAAATGGATCTCTCCGCAAACCCAGGGCCAGGCGATTGCCGCCGGCTATGCGGTGGTGGACCCCACATCCGTGCTCGCCGCTCATCTGGCGGAAGTGATCAGGCAAAATGCTCATGAACTTTTGTCGCGGCACGAAACCAGGAGACTGATCGACCGGCTGAGTGAGTCGCACCCCAAACTGGCCGATGAACTGATTCCTAAGCTCATGAGCCTGGGTGAAGTACAGAAGGTGTTACAGCAGCTGCTCCGCGAGCAAGTGTCCATCCGTGACCTGGGAACAATCCTCGAAACTCTGGTCGACGCGGCGTCGTTCAACAAGAATCCGATTGCATTGGTCGAAGCAGTGCGCCACACGCTCGGCCGGGCGCTGATCCGGCCCTTACTGAACGATAAAGGCGAACTAAAGGTCGTCACTCTCGACTCGGCGATTGAAGAGGAGTGCATGCGCGGGTCAAACCTGCAACCAAATCAGGCAACCTCCACTCCACAACAACTAACCCTCGCCCGCCGGGTACTCGACGGACTACGAACCAACTTCGGCAAAGAAATCAGCATGGCGCCTCCTGTCCTGCTCTGCTCCTCTCCCGGCCGGTACTACCTTCGCCGCCTGCTGGAACCGTTCATTCCCAAGATCGTCGTCATCTCTCCCGGGGAGATTCCACCTTTAACGCCGGTGCAGTCTATAGGGGTGCTGCATTGAGAGAAGCCGGCGCGTGAGTTAGGGACAGATAGGCGGAAGTCTGAGCGGATGCAAGTTCTCGAATTCCACAGCAAAGTGAGTAAGTGCCTCATCAAGAGAGTGACAAAATGACAAATCCAGAAGTAGCTTACCGCGCGAGCAGCAAAGGGATCGAAGAACGAAACGAACTCGTGTTGCGGGAACTACCACAGGTCTATTACGTGGCGGCGAGAATCCACGAGCGATTGCCTAAACATGTGGACATGGATGATCTTGTTCAGGCGGGCGTGATCGGCCTGCTCGATGCCTGCCGTAACTACGATCCCGACGAAGGATGCGCAGTTCTCCACTTTTGCGAAATACCGTATCCGCGGCGCAATACTGGACAGTCTGCGCAAAATGGATTGGGGGTCTCGCACCTTACGGCGGCAAAGGCCGTGCGATCGCCGCATCCGCCGCCAAGCTTGAATCGCAGCTGGGAAGGCACCCGCTTGAAGAGGAGATCGCAGCCGACCTGAAGATGCGGGTCGACGAATTGCAAAGCGCCTTGGCACAACTGGACGGTCTATTCCTGGTGGGGCAACTGGCCAATGTCGCCGGCGACAACGCGGAGTCATTCGATCTGATTGAATCGGCGCCAAGTGCGGGCAGAGACAATCCTTTTGAGCTTTGCCTGGAAGGCGAAATGAAAGCGCAGCTTGCCGCGGCGGTATCGCGAATGTCAGAGAGAGAACAGCTGATTCTCTCGTTGTATTACTACGAAGAGTTGACCATGAAGGAGGTCTCGGAAGTAGTAGGCATCGCGGTTTCGCGGGTCTCGCAAATCCACGCCGCCGCTATGCTGAAATTACGCGTCTCCCTGGCCCATCTCCGCGAAGCAGCCGCGTCGCCAGGCGCGGGCGCGTAACTCCGCCGCTTCGCTCAGAGTACCAATCCTCCACAGCCCAGAACGCAGCCATGACCACAGCGTCCGGATCGGAGGAAACAATGACCACGAAGAGCGGCGTGCAGCCCAAGGCCCGCACCATTCATTCCTGCAACTTTCGCTATGCGGGGCGATTGTCGAATGAAAATGCCCGTGCATTGACTTCCCTCCATGAGAAATTTGCTCTTAACGTTACCAATTCGCTGGAGGTCTATCTGGGCACCTCTATCCGGTTGAAAATGGTGTCGCTGGAACAGCTTGGCTCTCCAGGACTACATCAGCGGCGTAGCGCCGAACACCTACCTGCTGCCCCTGCGCCCTGAACGTGATGGAGAGTAATTTCCTTATGGAGATGGACATCAGGCTGATCTTCCCTATCATCGACCTGCTCCTCGGCGGCGCCGGCACCACAGCATCGGATGAGGTACGCGAGCTTACCGAGATCGATGAAGAGATTATGGAGAGTATCACCGCCCTCATCGTAAAGGAGGTGGATCGCTCCTGGCGCGCCCTGAATCTGTCACTGACGCCAGGCCATTGCATCAAGCCGGCTCTGATCACGCAGATCTACCCGGCCAACGAAAAGCTTGTGCTCTTGATGTTCGAGATGACCGTTGGGGTCACAACCGGATCTTTCAAAATCGTGCTGCCAACTTCCTTTGTGGGCTTTCTCCTGAGGCATTTGAAAGCGGCGCAGTCGAAGAAGATATCGAGTCTTCGCCATCTTCCCAATCCCAGCCTTCGCGAACGGATTCTCGATTGTGACTTTAACGTGGCTGTAGATATAACCCAGATGCGAGTGCTGGTGAAAGAACTGATCGATCTCAAACCGGGAATGATCTTAAAGATGAAAGCGCCGGTGAAGAATCCCGGCCGGCTTACCGTGGAAGGGGTCGACATCTTCGAGGCATTGCCAGTTCGCAACGGTACGCTGAAAGCAGCGCAACTCTCAGGCCGGTCACAGGAACCGGCGGCCGACAAAGGAGTAGCATGACGACCAAAGATTTAGCCGAGAAAACTTACCGGCCTTTTTCGGACGCATTCTTTAGTGCTTTGGTGGCAGCCATCAGCGAGGCTAGCGGATCGCCCTGGCTGGTCGCTGCCGTGCCGGACGCGCAATCGACTGCGGATGAATCCGAGCCAGTCCGCATAAACCTGACGCTCGAGGGGGACCTGCGAGGGGAGTTCCTGCTGGAGTTCCGCCGCGCCGACGCGGCCCTGCTGGCGGCGAAGTGCCTGCAACAAGCCGCCGGTGAGTTCGGAACAGAACAGTCCGAAGCCCTGCTGAAATGTGTCGAAGCAGGAATGAGTAAATTCTGTTCCGCGGTTGCGGAGGAGTACGGCACATTCACCAGCCAGGCCTCCATCGCTTCCGAACCAGCGTCCGACAGCGCCAACGTTGCTGAAGTGACTGCTGCCGACGATGGCGGCAATCGCGTTTCGATTCTGATGTACCTGAACCCGGCGCTGGCCGAAGCGTTATCTCTCCGCGCAAAGAAAGACAGGCGCGGACGAAGCTAATGGGAAGTCGACAAACGGCTGCTGGCGAAAAGGAAGGGCAGCCAGAACCCGGAGCAGTTAAACCTGCAGCTGGTTATGGACGTTGAACTAAATGTGACCCTGCGTTTCGGGCAGCGCCAACTCGCGCTTCGCGAAGTGCTGGAATTGACCAGCGGATCGGTCATCGAACTCGATCGCCAGGTGGAGGAACCAGTCGAGCTGCTTCTCGAAGGCAAGGTGATTGCCAGGGGCGAAGCAGTCGTAATCGATGGCAACTATGGGCTTCGCGTGACCGAAGTACCGCAACCGATCTCTTCCCAGGTGCTCCGTTGAGCGTACAGAGAGGAGCAGAGCAAACCCATGAAGTTGATCTCTTCGATCGCGATGCCGGCCTGGGTTGCCGGGTTAAAGGTCATCACATCCAGATGCGAAATGCTGCCACAGATCTTTGGCCCTGCGCCATCTGTCCGCGCGCAAGGCCGGCATCAGGATGCACGGCAACTGGTATTGCAGCTCGCGCTGTTTCCAATCAGCTGCGGAGCAGGAGGTCTTGCGGCTCTTGAAGCCGGGAACGGAGCAGGCGGCTCGGGTCAGCGCATGCCGCTGGGCCTGAATTTGATCAGCCACGGTTTGCTGACGATGGAGCAATTGAAGAAAGCGACCGACGAACAAAAAGAGGTTGGAGGGGAGATCGGCGAACTCCTCGTGCGTCAGGGCTCAGTCAGCGAAAAGCAGGTGACTGCCGCCCGTGCCACGGAATGGGGGTGTCCCGTATTTGCCGTACCGAAGCATGCGTTCCGAATTGGGATTAACATTCCTTCCACTCTTATGCGGATCTATTCCATGATTCCAGTCCATTACGTAGTCAGGACTAATTTACTGTTGGTCGGCTTCGTTCATAGCATTGAGTATGGGTTGCTTTACGCTATCGAGCAGATTACCGGATGTGAGACAAGACCCTGTTTCGTAACCCCCAGCGACTTCAGGATGCAGATGCAGCAACAAGAAAAAGAGCAAGAGCAGCCCGGATATAACCCAGCCAGAGAGCTGAGGTTCGAAAGCGATTCAGACCCCAGCGGAGATAGCCCATACTCTGTGCGCTTCTGGCGTCGAGATCGAGGCAGATGAGGCCTTCATCGAAAGGTGCAAGGAATACCTATGGGCACGGCTGAAGAGTGAGACCCAAGCCGTGGACATTCTCTTTAGAACGGGATGAACCCGCGCGGTAGGTCAGAATAAAATGCAACTTTTGTTGGAAAGATCTTCTCCACCTGCCGATAGAGCCACAGCGGGTGGGAAAGAATGCTCAATCAGGCGATCGACACGGTAACAGATCATAGCTGGATTCCATCATCTGCCTGGCGCCGTCTCGGCTCACCGCAGCAGAAGAAGTTCGCGCGCAAGAAAGTGGATCTCCTGGATGACATACCGGTCATGTCGGCAACGGTTCTCGGTTTAGAAATACTCCTGCATGAGCCTTGTATCGATTTGCGAATGGCTTCGGAACTGGTTCTGAGCGATGTCGGAGCGACCATCCAGATTCTGCGGTTGGTTGGAAGAGAATATGAATTTGCCACGGAGCACCCCTGCCGGATGGGTGACTGCCTGGCCAGTCTGGACGCGGGTACCTGGTTCGATGCAATCTCGGCGCGAACCTTCGCCTGCGACCGCGAACACGCGGCAACCAGCTCGCTCTGGAATCACTCCCGGCTGGTCGCCCAGTATGCACAACTGGTTGCTGAATCGCTCGATGGCATTTCACCGGAAGAGGCCTACCTGGTTGGGCTGCTGCATGAGATTGGTGCTATTCCCAATGTACTGGGTTGGCCGAACCAAGGCCCGGGCTACAGGGAATCGGCTGCCTTGTTGGCCATGGAGGGCTCGCTGCCGCTGTTCGTTCTTTCTGCCAGTCCGAAGCATGAATGATTCCTGTTCCTCCTCTAGCTGGAGACTCGTCCTGACCGCAGCCCACGAACTGGCCGGCGCCAAGACCGGTTTCGATCCATCTACTCCCCACGACTGCAGCTCCTTAGGCGTCAGTCCACGTTGGCGGCCATTCCTTCCAACTGCTGCAGATTGCATGCTGGCCGGCTCTTGATCGTTTCCTTCCGTCTCACCCATTTCTCATTGACTCCTCATCCGCACCACAACCAAGCTGCGCGCCATTCTTCTTCCCTGCGAAAACAAAAGAGATAAGCCGGTATAAGCTGCATTGGCCTTCGGCGTGCATACTACCTGCCCGAGGGCACGCAATGAACAGTGGATACTACGCAGCCTGTACCGGGCTGATGGCCCGAACCGAAGCGCTCGAGACCATAGCCAATAACCTGGCCAACGTGAGTACTCGGGATTTCGCGCCAGTCATAACGTTTTCAGCTCACTTCTGCGACTACCGGTAACTCTCCTCTCTCTGTTCTCAACCAGGACGCCAATGACTATGGAGTATTGAGCGGCACCCGGCTGGATACTTCCCAAGGCGCCCTGGTGCAGACGGGCAACGATCTCGATCTGGCCATGGAAGGACCTGGTTACTTCGCGGTACAGACCGCGGCGGGGCCAGTTTACACGCGAGGAGGAAACTTCCGTGTCTCGCCCGTTGGGCAATTGATCACCGCTGCGGGCGATCCTGTCATGGGCGACAATAACCGCCCTATCACCCTTATCGGAGCGCCCATTTCGATTAGCGCGGACGGGACCATTTCGACCAACGGCGCTATCTCCGGACGGCTGAAGCTGGTCGAATTTGCGCCCACGGTGGATATAAAGAGTGCGGGCGGCACTTACTACCAGGCGCCCGCCGGCACCGCAGTTCCTGCCCAGAATTCTCAGGTGCGCCAGGGAATGCTCGAGAGCTCAAACGTCAACCCGGTGACCAGCGTTGTCGAGTTAATTACCGCGCAACGTGAGGTCGAAACGATGCGCCACGTACTCACGATGATCAACGGCGAGCTCGATAAGACGGCAGCCCAGGAATTACCACGCACTAACTGACGCATCTTCGAAATACGCCGGCTGAACCAGTTGTGAAAGGAACCTGATATGTTTCGTGCCCTCTACACGGCCGCCAGCGGGATGACCGCTCAACAGTTGAATCTGGACAACATCGCCAACAATCTCGCCAACTCCAGTACCACCGGGTTCCAGCAGCGTCAGGTAAATTTCACCGACCTTCTGTATCAGAACGAAATCATGCCCGGCGCTGCCGCAACGCAGCAGACCACGGTGGCGGCGGGTCTGCAGATCGGTCTCGGCACCCGGCCCTCGGAAACCGAAATCATCCAGACCCAGGGCGACTTCGCTACCACCGGCAACCCGCTCGATTTGGCCATCCAGGGCCAGGGATTTTTTCAGATCCTCTTGCCCAACGGACAAATAGGCTATACCCGTGACGGCTCCTTCCATCCCGATGCGCAGGGAGCGATGGTCACCGCCGATGGCAACCCGCTGCAACCCGCCGTGACCATTCCGGCGGATGCGATAAGCGTGACCGTCGGCAGCGACGGCACGGTCAGCGTTACTCAGCCAGGCCAGACCGCAGCCACCCAGGTGGGTGCCATTCAGACCGCCTTGTTCGTCAATCCAGGTGGCCTGAATAGCACGGGAGACAACATCTATCTGGCTACTACTGCTTCCGGTCAACCGGTGATAGGAGCGCCGGGCGGCGCGGAAGGATTGGGAACCCTGCAGCAGGGCATGCTGGAGCAGTCGAATGTCAGCGTGGTCAACCAGTTCGTGGCTATGATCCTGGCCCAGCGCTCCTACGAATCGAACTCCAGGGTAGTGAAAGCAGCGGATGAAATGTTGCAGCAGCTTAACCAACTTTCTACATAGAAACTGAGAAGCGACGGGCAGAGAGGATACATGAGGGCCAGATGGTTATCGGTTTTGTTGATGGCGGCTACGGGTATGCCGGGGTGGGGGCAATCTCAGTTGCAGGAGCGCTTTGCGCTTACCGCCGGGCAGGTCGCGCGGGCTCTCTCCAGCCGCGGGATCCCGACCACCGGCGAGCAGGTGTCTCTGCTTGCCAGGGTGGTAGCGACCGAGTCCGCATCCTGTACTGGATGTCTTGTCCGTTGACCACTATGGTCAGGGACAGCTGGCGCCGCACTCCCCGGCTCGCTCGCGGGTCAGGCTGGCCTGCCATCTGCCGGGCGAATGTTTGCCTTTCTATGCCATCGTGAGTTGGTCCCAATCCACAGGCCCGGCCCTGCGACTAATCCGCCGGCATCCCATCCACGCTCAACTGCAAACAGCGAAATCACCATGCGGGCGGGTACGCGCGCCACCCTGGTGATGGATGATCGATCGCTCACATATCCAGGTCGCCGTCATAAGTCTGGAGAACGGCATGGCTGGCCACCGGATTCGCGTCGCCAGTCCGGACCACAAGCAGGTCTATTTCGGGGAAGTGGTCAGCGCGAGTCTGTTGAAAGGCGAGCTTCTAAGATGCAGCTGCGTGTGGCACTTTTAAGACCAACCGTCGTCCTCGCGTTGCTTGCAGCTTCTTCACTCTTGCCTCCTCCCCCTGGACAAGCTGAAGCAACATCGCCAAAGACTCCCGAGCAGTTGCGTGCGGAGTACATCGCTCGCTTGCAGCAGCAGTATGTTCCCGCAGCCGACGAAGGCACCGTCGGGAGCCTGTGGACGCCGCAAAGCTCTCTGGGCGACTTCTCTTCCGATTACAAGGCGCGCAACCTGAACGACACCATCACCATTCAAGTCGCCGTTCAGACAACGGCAGCGCAGTCCGGCACCGTCGACAGCGAGCGAAGCCTCACCTCCAGCTCCGGCCATCACCGGCGTCCTGGGCAGGACTCCTTCGGCGGTCAACCCTCTGCTGTCGGGGAACTCGTCATCGGTGCTGAAGGGCCAGGGATCGACGGCGTCCAATACCACCTTCTCCACCAGCCTTACCGGCCAGGTGATCGCCGTACTTCCCAACGGCAATCTCGTAGTCCAGGCAGAGCGTCAGATTTTCATGAATAATCAGCACGAAAATATAATTTTGCGCGGCATGGTCCGGCCGGGCGACATCGGCCCCGGCAACACCGTGCCCTCGGCTGCTCTCAGCTAATCTCGAGATTGAGATGAAGGGCAAGGGAATCATCGCGGACGGAGTTCGTCCGCCGAATGCCATCACCAGGGCGCTCCTATGGTTATTAAATTTTTGACAGGCATGCTGCGCAATCGGAGAAATCAGCCAAGCGGCTGAGCGGTTCTTATCGCTCGCCGCCCTGTGGGGTATCTCTTCGTCTGCCCTCTTGGCGTCCGAAACCGTGCACAAAGTACTGCTTCGTGACGTAACCCAGATTGAAGGGGTGCGCGAAAATCAACTGGTCGGATACGGTCTGGTCATTGGTCTGGCCCGCACCGGCGACACTCAGCAGACGTTCTTTACCGTGCAGACACTGGCCAATTCTTTGACCCGCATGGGAGTACAGATCGCGCCCGGCGTGGTGGTCGTAAAAAATGTAGCCGCCGTCTTTGTCACCGCCAATCTGCCGCCATTTGCTCGTCCCGGAATGAAGCTCGACGTCACCGTGTCCTCGGTGGGCGATGCCAAGAGCATCGTTGGCGGGGTGCTGCTGCTCACCGCCCTCCGCGCCGCCAATGGGCAGGTTTATGCTGAGGCGCAAGGGCCGCTGGTGATAGGTGGCTACTCCGAGGGGGCCGCCGGCAATATAAGAAGCGTCAATCATCCAACGGTCGGCAGGATTGCCGAAGGCGGAATCATCGAACGGGAAGCAGCCGTCGATCTAAGCCGCTTTCGCATCGTCTCGCTGCTGTTGCTCAACTCCGACTTCACCGCGGCACGCGACGTTGCCGACGTGATTAACAAGGAGTTTGGCAAGCCCATCGCCACTGCACATCGACAGCAACCGCATCGACGTCAATGTTGCCGAGAGTGGCGCGGCCTTCCGTGCCCATCCTTATCTCGCGGGTGCAGAACCTCTCTATCAATTTCCGTTCGCCGGCCAAGGTTGTGGTCAACGAACGCACCGGCACCATCGTGATGGGCGGCGACGTGAGGCTCTCGCCGGTCTCTGTGATCCACGGCAGTTTGACCATCGACGTGCAGACCGCGACCGTCGTTTCCCAGCCGCCTCCATTTTCAGGCGGAGAGACCAAGACGGTTACCGAAACCAGGCTGTCGGTGAACGATGCTCCGGCACAATCGATACAGCTGCAAGAGGGGGCGAACGTGGATGAGTTGATTAAAGGATTGCATGCCATTGGCGCCACCTCCCACGACATCATCGCGATCCTCCAGGCCATCAAGGCGGCCGGTGGACTACAGGCCGATCTGGAGGTGATCTAGTGTCCGATATTTCGACGTTCGGCAGCATGCCCTCTCCCGCCATCTCACCGTTGACCACTCAGGCAGACAAGGTTCTGCGGCATCCTGGCTCGGCGGCGACGGAGAATAGCAAAATCGAGAAGTCGGCGAAAGACTTTGAGTCCATTCTCCTGGGAAGCTGGCTGCAGCAGGCGGAGCAGAGTTTTGGCAGCCTGCCCGGCGGAGACGACGACGGCGACGCGGATGCCGGCAAGGAGCAGTTTCAGGGGATTGCCATGCAATCGTTGGGCAATTCGATGACCGCGGCAGGCGGCATCGGCATTGCTAAGATGATTGCCAAGCAACTTCACAAGGCGGCGGACCTGCAGGGAGCGGCTGCAGCCAAGGTGGCCCCGGCCCACACCGAATAGCCAGCTCAATCTGCAACTCTACTGTTTTCAAAGCTTCGACGAACAGATTGAAAACTTTATCTGGAAACGCCGATAGCAGTATCGTTGAGACAGGAGAAGTTGCGATGAAGATTGATGGCATCAGTCCGGTAGAAGCCCAATTGCCAGTTGACAGCGTTGCGGTACGGGTTTCCAGCACTGGGCAAGCCGCTACCAGTACTCAGGGTGCGGCGCAAGACTGCGACTTCGTTCCATTCAGACAGTAACTCCGTTCTTTCGTTGGCCAGCCAGGCTCTAAGTTCGCCCGAGGTTCGCCAGGGCACGGTCGATGCCCTCCGCCAATCGGTCAACAGTGGTCAATATCAGCTGGATCCCACCAGGATTGCTGCCGCCATTAGCCAACAGCGGTGGCGAGTAAAACAGAACGGCAGTAGAAGCGTGCTGCGGCCAGTGACAGAGTTTCGCCCAGAAGGCCTTATGCATGAATGACAAAGCAGTCCAGACCCACGATCCGCTCGGCGCCGCGTACCTGCTGCAGTTGCAGGCGCTGGCGTTCGAGATTTCCGTGGCCATGGATGCTATTGCCGCCAATGCAGTAACCAGTTTTCAAGAAAGTGTTGCCAAGCAGGAAATGCTTTTGGGCGTACTGGCAAACATGGCGAAAACCATCCGTGAAAAAGTCAGGTCGTCGGAGCAACCGCTGCTGGTTTTGAGCGACAGCTCAATCGAACTAAGGATTCGCGCGGCAAGCGAAGCGATCCGCGAGACTGAATTTGCAGTATGCCGCGCTGCTCAAGCACTCCGGCCGGTCCATTGCTCTTCTCGCTTCATTGTGCAGAAGCCATACAGGTCAATTCCAGGAGGCTCGCGGGCCCAGGTTGAAGCGTCAGACCTGGTCTTGCGAGATGTAACCTATGTCCTCTCTGAGCAGCGCACTCAACACCGCCGTACAATCCCTGGGCGCTGATACGGGTGCTCTGCAGGTAACCAACAACAACATCGCCAACGCGAACACGCCGGGTTACAGCCGGCAGGTGGCTGTTTTTCAGGAGGCGGCGCCCACCGATGAAGGCAACTTCAGCGTCGGCAACGGCGTTGTCCTCGAGGGCTTTCAGAGCGTGCGTGATCAGCTGGTAACATCGCAGATCCAGCAGGAGACCCAGGCCCAGGGTGGTGCCAATGCCCAACTGGCATCATTGCAGCAGATACAGCCCACCTTTACCACCTCAACCCAAGACATCGGGACGCAAATGTCGGCCCTGTTCGCGAGTATTTCAAGTCTCTCGACGGATCCGACCAGCTCCGCTTCACGCGAGGGAGTCATCGCCGCCGGGCAGAATCTGGCCCAGGCTTTCAACCAAACTTCCACCGCGTTGACCTCACAGCAGGCCGGGCTCAACACCCAGGTCACCCAGGATGTCAGCCAGATCAACCAAATCACTAAGCAGATTGCGGCTTTGAACCCGCAGATTGCCGCAGCTTACGGCCACCGGGCAGAATGGTGGCACACTTCAGGATCAGCAGAACCAGTTGGTGCTGAGTCTATCGGCCCTGACCAATGTCTCCGTAACCCAGACCGCGGACGGCGAGACGCTGTCCACGGGAAATGGAACTCCCCTGGTTGAGGGTTCGCAGAGCTTTGCATTGCACACCGCCCCCGGCAGCAATGGCATGCAGCAGGTGCTGGATCAGAACGGCACCAACATCACGGCGTCGTTGACTAGCGGCGATCTGGGCGGAAGCATTCAGACGCGCGATCAGACCATTACTGGCCTTCTGACTTCGCTGGATACCCTGGCCAATCAGTTTGCTACCGCCTTCAATGCGGCCCAGGCAAAAGGCTTCGATCAAAACGGTAAAGCGGGCGGTAACTTCTTCACCGTTCCCTCGACGATTGCAGGGTCGGCGGCCGGCATCAGCATGGCGATCACGGATCCTACCGCAATCGCCGCCAGTTCGGACGGTACCGCCGGAAGCAACGGGAACCTGGCCAATCTCAGCGCCGTGCAGACAACCGCGCTTCCCGCCGGCCAGACTCCCGCTGACGCGTATGCGGGCCTGGTCTTTCAGGTGGGCAGTCTTACCTCCAACGCCACGGCTGAATCGAGTGCCACCACGGCCAGTCTGCTGCAGCTCAACGACCAGCTAAGCTCGGTGTCCGGGGTGTCGATCGATGAGGAATCCACCAATCTAATCACCTTTCAGACAGCCTACGAGGCCGCTGCTCGAGTGGTCACGACCATTCAAGCGATGTTCGCGGTGACCGTGAGCATGGGCACCGCAGCGGCGGAGTAACAAAGAAGGCGCGGTGAATGAACCGCGCAAAGGATGGTTACGATGCGAGTTGCGAACATGGTTCCCGATATGGAATACAACCTGAACCAGAGCCAGCAGTCTCTTGCGCTGGCCCTGCAACAGGTCACCACCGGCTTGCGGGTCAACCAGCCCTCCGACGATCCCGGCAGCCGCGGCTACAATGACGATCTCGCTCGCATCTTCGGCCGACGTAGACCAGTACACAGCAAATATCAGCTCTGTGACCTCTCAGATGCAGACTGCTGACTCATCCTTTAGCGCGATCGTGACGTCGCTGAACACTGCGGTAACGCTGGGCACATCGGGCGCCGGCAGCACCGTTTCCACCGCCAACAAGCAAGCCATTGCCACCGAGCTGGAGGGGGTTTTGAGCAGCGTGGTTGCGCAGGGCAACGCCTCTTATCAGGGCGTCTATCTCTTCGCCGGCTCGGCCAGCAGCACCCTGCCCTTGGTGCCCGCCTCCACAACTTACACCTCGTTGGCGGGGACGGTAGCTCTTCCATTGACCGGCGCTTATCCGCTGACTGCCGGTTCGGTCACCAGCATCAGCGATGCGTCCACCGGCAAGACGTTTGTCTTTACTGCATCCGCGGGCGCGACCCTCTCCCAACTTTCCACTGCTGTTGCCAATGCCGCGGCCGCCGGCACGCTCTCCGCCGGCACGACCGCAACCATCAATTCCACCGGCCAGCTGTCGATCGGCTCGAATTCGAGCTCCGACGGCATCGTGGTCACCACCAATGATCCTGCCCTTGGCGCAATGAACGCCACGCCGGGTACAGAAGTCGCGAATTCATACGCATACGTCGGAAACAGCACCGTAAACAGTGTGCCAGTGGGCGATTCACTGAGTGTCGCGACCAACGTTCCTGGCGCGCAGTTGTTTACTTCGGGGGCAAACGTTATCGGCGCCCTGAACGGCCTCATCACTGCCCTGCAGAGCTGGGACGAGCGCGCAAATCCAAACCGCGACCGCCGCCGTTTCCACATCATTGAACAGTGTTACCCAGCAACGCGTTCCCTTGGACAACAGCATCAGCCAGTTGAGTTCTCAGGAGAGCTTCCTGAACCAGGAAACACTGACGCTGACCACGCCAGCAGACTGCGCTGGTCGGAGTCAACCTGGCGACGTCAGCTACCAATCTCGCCCAGGCGGAGACCGCGAACAGCGCCGTGCTGGCAGCTGCCGCGAAAGTCCTGCCCCAAACCCTGCTCACCTATCTCTCACAGGGATAATCTTGAAGTCCGGGGCCACCGTTGCGTTCAACCGAGGTTCAACCAACGAGTTGCAGCGGCTGTCTGTCCCTGTGGACGGCGAATTCGCCCGGATTTGTTACACCTGCTCTCACTTGCTCTCAGTTGATGACTGAGAAATCCACTCTCGCCAAGGAAAAATCGAAATCTTTTAAAAAAAACACCTGAAACGGCTTTTGCATTGAAATGATTCTCCGCGATGGTCGATAGGATGTTTGTCCAAGACGACCTCCCCCTCGACGGAACCGGAGCCTCAAACCAGGTCCGCAAAAATGCCGAGTGCAGGCGCAATTGGCAACCAACCCAAAGGAGCTTCACACCATGGCAATTACCGTCCTGAACAATATCTCCGATCTAACTGCGGAGCAAGCATTGGGCAATACGCAGGCGAGTTTGCAAAAGACCCTGACACAGCTTTCGACCGGCATGAAGATCAACTCCGGCTCGGACGACGCGGCAGGCTTGTCGATTGCAAATGGAATGACAGCAAACATTGCCGCCCTGACGCAGTCCCAGCAGAACGCCAGCAACGGTGTTGGCATGCTGCAGACCGCCGATGGCGCCCTGTCGCAGGTCACCACGCTGTTGAACCGCGCCGTCACCATCGCCACCGAAGGCTCGAGCAGCGGCATCACGAGCAGCCAGTATACGGCGCTTAACACAGAGTTTTCGTCGATCAAGTCGGAAATCGATCAGATCGGCCAGTCCACCAACTTCAACGGCCAGAATGTCTTTGCCAGCAACGCGCCCACAAGCTTTACCTCTACTCAGGCGTCCATTACCGCCGGCACTGTAATCGCGGCCGGTACGGTCACAACCATCACCGACTCAAGCACCGGCGGTACGTTTGTCTTCGCACCAACATCCGCGAGCACCGTCAGCGCATTGAATACCGCTATCGCCGCCGCGGTCTCGGCCGGTACGCTCTCTTCAACCGTCACAGGCAGTACCGCAAGTGGCAGCGAAGTAATCTCGGACACAGCGAGCGATCGGCCTCACAGTAAGCACCAACGCTACCGCATTGGGACCAATGGTAGCCGCCACCACGACCGGCAGCAACACGGTTTACATCGGCGACGGTACGACTACAGGTACAGCCAACACCACCATCACCACCACGATTGCTGCCCTTTCCTCAAGCGCATTGGGCCTAAGTGCGACTGGCGTCGACCTTACCAGTGCGAGCGATTCACAGGCAGCGCTGACGGCAGTTAATGCCGCCATCACCACTGTCTCCGCACAGCGCGGCACCATCGGGGCTTCCGTCAACCGGCTCAACGCGGCAACCACCGTTATGAGCGACCAGGTCACCAACCTGCAAAGCGCAGTCAACAGCTTGCAGAATGCTGACATCGGCACCACGGTGGCTAACATGACCCAGTACAACGTTCTGGAGTCGACCGGTATGGCGGCTCTGCAGCAGGCCAACCAGGCCCAGCAGGCAGTATTGAAGCTGGTCCAGTAAGTTACCGGCAAGCAACGCAACACGGGGGTGGCGCCGCAAGGTTCCACCTCTGCTTCATTCTTCAACGAGCCGCATCCTTTAATTGGCCTTTCGATGTGGTTCTTCACGAATTTACAGGTTCCCCGGCAGACGGAGCGGATCGCGGCCGGCGTGTGCGCGATCACGCTTTGCAAGAAAAGCTAGGTAAACATCATGAGTTCAGTTTCCGCAGTCAATTCGTTAATAAATGGAACCACCACCACCACCCCTGCGATTAATATCAGCTCCATCCTGGCCGCTACCAGCGGAAACGCGGCCGCCCTCGACGTCACTGCTGCGGTCGCGGCAGGTATTTATGCGGACCGCGCACCGGAGCGGGTGTGGGAGGCTGATCAGACCACACTCACCAGCCAGACAACCGCTTTAACCGCGATCCAGACAGCGACCACAGCGGTTACAACTGATCTGGCATCACTGAATACCCTGACTGGACCCCTGGCGGCACGAACCGTTACATCCTCCGGCAGTGACGTCACCGCAACCGCGGCTACCGGCACTGTCGCCGGCGACCACGTGGTCGTCGTCAATAGCTTAGCCACAACCGGAGCGTGGTATTCAGACCTTGAAACCGGTCCCACCGCGACTCTACCCTCTTCTTCCATAACGCTTACCACCGCGTCTGGGCTTTCAAAAACCATCGCGACGGGAAGTGGGGCTGTCGGCGATACACTGAACGATCTCTCCAATGCCATCAATGCCGATGGTCTCGGTGTTACCGCTTCCGTGGTAAGCGACTCGACCGGCTCCAGGCTTGCGATTATCTCCAACAACTCCGGCAGTGCGGCCGATTTCTCCATATCCGAGCCATACACGTCGTGGACCGCTCCCGTTATACCTGCGGGCGAAACGCTGGGCGCCAACAGCATCACCATGACCAGCGCAACGACTCCCGCAACCACCGCGACCATCGCCACGACTTCCGGCGAAACCTATACCCAACTGGCTGCCGCAATCAATGCCGTCTCACCCAGTCTTGGCGTTACCGCGACAGCAACCACCGATGCGAGCGGCAACCAATCCCTGGCGATCACCAGCAACAGCACAACGCCTTTCACCATCAATGAGCCGAGTGCGAGCGACACGACCTTTGCCTTTACCCAGGCCACCGCGGGAGCCAATGCCAGCCTGACGGTCGACGGCGTCCCCATCAGTAGTGCGAGCAACACGGTCACCGGGGCGATCAGTGGAGTTACCTTGACTCTCTTGGGCGCAGCCCCCGCGGTCCCCGTAGATCTAACCGTAGCCTCCGATGCTACCCAGGTCTCAACCGCGATCAACCAGTTTGTCACTGACTACAACACGGCCATAGGACTGGTGAACTCACAGTTCACCATCGGCTCCACGGGGACTGAGGGGGTGCTCGGCTCCGATAGCACCGTTTCCAACCTGCAGAGCACCTTGGAGCAGGCGCTCAACTATCAGGCTACGCCCGCGACGGGAACCACGACCACTGTGTCAAGCCTCAACGACCTGGGCATCACCCAGAACTCGGACGGCACACTCAGCGTCGATACAGCTACTCTGGATAATGCGCTCACCAACAACCCTAGCGATGTGCAGAATTTTTTCCAGGGTCCCGCACTAAACGGCTTTGCCAATTCGATGACCAACGCGTTGACTACTTACACCGATCCCACCGACGGCGCCTTTACGGTGGACCTGGCCGGCATCAGCGCCTCGAATTCCAATCTGACTTCGCAAATCAACAGTTTTGAAACAAATTACATCGCCAACCAGCAAACGGTTCTTACCGCCGAGTACAGCTCTGCTGAAGTCGCGCTGCAGCAACTACCCGCGGAGATGGCGAATATTCAGGCGGAACTGGGTAATAACGGGAGCAAGAGTTCATGAAGCTAAGTGAAACAGAACTGTCTTATCGCAGATCGGCCATTGAGGGCGCGAGCCCCATTGGGTCTGATGATCGCGCTATTCGACACATTGGTTGGCGATCTTCGCCGGGCGGCCTTCGCCCTGCGCAAGGACGACATCGAGACGCGCTGCAAAGAATTGAACCACGCGACGCTGGTGCTCGGGCAGCTGAACGAATGGATCGATCCGGAAAATGGTGGAGAGTCAGCCCAGACTCTATCCCGATTTTATGCCTACCTGCGAGCAAAGATGATGGAGGCGGCCGTATCCAAGTCAGCCAAGCTCCTTGACACGCAGATAGACATGATCTTGCATGTAAGAAGCGCCTGGCAAAAGCTGGACGTTGGACCGATAGAGATGCCGGCAAAGCCAGCCGAAAACCCAGCCCAGCAACGGAGTATGCCTTCTACGCCCGCATCGGAGGCGAAGGTCGAAAGAATTCCATTTTCGCAAACCGGCTGATCTCAGCATCACCAGCTAAGTAAAAACAGGATGCCGACGTGCGTTTCCGCGCCGTCCGTCCGCCAATCTGCTGGTCCCCGCCAGGGGCGCCGTGAGCGTGCGTCTGGGCTTCCCGCGGTCCGCAGTTTGTAAGCGAGGAATTGATGAAGGCACTTGTAGTAGACAGTTCGAACACAATGAGATCGGTGCTGCACCGGATACTTTCCATGCGCGGGTTCGAAGTAACCGAAGCAGGCAATTGTCAACAGGCTATGGATCTTCTACGTGGTATGGGCGCAGCCGATCTTGTACTGGTAGATTGGATTCCGCACCAGATAGACAGCCTGGAGTTCGTCGCTCGTTTGCGGCACGAGTCGGTCGAAGACACCAGGGTCGTTATGCTGGTGGCTACCGAGCCGGCAATGCGAGAGCTGCACGGAGCGCTCATCGCCGGAGCCGATGATTACTTGATAAAGCCCTTTACCTCCCTGCAGATTGATGAGAAGCTGGCCCAGGTCGGGCTCGCCTGGCGGCTGTGAGTGCATGGCCGGATGCCGCCCGGTCGTCGCAGCTGCAGATGAAGAACGACCCAAAATGATCATGCCCCCAATCGGACACCGCTGACTGACTCTCCTAATGGATGAAGGGTATTTCGGGACGGTCCCGAAGGAATATCAACCGATTGTCGAGACCCATCGAACGAATCTGCTGTGCGATTTCAGATTGATGGAGGAGTGATGCAATCACGATGGGATGAGGCATTCCCCTCAAGTCCTCAGGGCCGACGATTCTGACCTGGCGGAGTATCCGTCCCCTATTGACCGGGCTGCTGTCCGCGAACGCGACTATTTTCGATCGGCCCAGCGGCGAATACTTCAATAGCTTCATTGTAAGTTGCCCGACCCCCCAGACGATGACGCCGCTGCTGCCGGCAAGATCGCGATCTAAACGTTTTGACACCTCACTCATCATCTGCCCTGAGGCCGCGATGTAGAGTTTGATTCTGCTGGTTAGGTCGTCCGTGCGATCCTCGTCGGCGCCATTGCTACCGCCTCGAAACACCCCGTAGATATCGGGATAGAAACTGGTGGCCGAAGACCGGATGCTTTTTCCGCCTTCAAACACTGGGCCGAGCCCAAACCTTCTGACCAGGCCACGTAGAGTTGATTGCGAAAAGTGGTTGATATGTTCGGTACTGAAATCCTGGAATGGCGAGTATAAATATTCAGCATATGCGGTTGCATCGGGCACTTCGATGTACAGAAATCCTGTTGTTTTCAATAGCGGCACGAGGCATTTCAGGGCTCCGTGCAGGTCTCTTACGTGTTCCAAAACTCCGCTCAGAACAATACAGTCGAACGAGCGCGGCCGGAACGCGAGCGATCCAATAGCGCCCTGCATTCCGTTTAATCCCTTCGCCTTGACTTCCGCGACGCAGATTGCAGACGGATCAACTCCAATTGAGTTATTAAATCCCAATGCACCCAGACAACAGAGCAAGCCACCCCCGGCGCATCCAAGGTCCAAAATGCGGGACTCGCTCGAATCGAGAAACTTCGCCACTATCGTCGCAGTATCGCGAAGACGTTCCGCATCCCACGCGACGGCGCCGCTGCCGGTACCGGTTGCCGGGTCGGAGTATTTCGACATCTGCTCGTAGAACTCGTTGTAGTCCTCCTGGGTCGCTGCTGTATCTGCGTAAACGAATCCACAACTATGGCATGCAACCACGTCGTAGCCATTGGCCAACGGGTGCCCGGCAATTAAATCGAACTCCTGATGGTGCAAAACTTCGGCCGGAGCTCCAAGACAACTGGGACAGTTTCTCAAGGTCTTCATGGTCACACACGGGGTGACGTCCTTCCGCACCCAAACAGTATGCGCCCCAGACAGTCCACTGCAGAAGTTAATCACTCCTGAGCCGAACTGCATGTGGTACGTGACTGTGCAGGTCCGCGGATAAGTCGGTCTCATTGTTTTCCAATGCTGACGTTCGCCGCGGTTGGTTTTTAGCCGATAACCAGGGCATGGCAGAGAATATTGTGTGCGATGCCCCGGGCGCGATACCAAACGGAACGGCTCATGTGTCGCCAAGCTACGATTTGGTGACCTTTCGCGGCGTGTCTGTCGAGCACCGCACAAGAATGGCACAACAAGTGCTACATATGTTTCGATATGAACCGGCCGCCGATTGAAGTGACCTCGATCAGAAAGGTGGGCCTTGCCATCGCCTCTCCAGCCTGCTGGAAAGTTACCGGGAACTTCGCGTGACCCGGCTGCCACAAGGAGCAGACAGACGCCGCAGGCGTAGTCATCTCTGCCCTTGCGGCAGTGGGACGAAGAACGCACGGTGTTGCGGCCAGAGATCCGGGCCGGCTGCGTCGACACTCGCGCCAACTTCCAAACTCGTCGCCCGTGCCCTGGCACACCATCAGAATGGTCTGCTTGGCGAAGCGGAAGAAATCTATGCGCAGATTCTCCGGCTTGAGCCGGAGAATGCCGACGCACTTCACTTTTCAGGAGTAATCGCTCACCAGCGGGGCCGCTGTGAGAGTGCTGTTGAGCTCATGCTGCGGGCGATCGAAATAGAGCCCCGGCGGGCGCTGTTTTTCTTCAACCTCGGCCACGTTCTTGAGGCGACAGGCGAACTCGACAAGGCAATATCAAGCTACCGCGCGGCTACCGCACTCGATGCTGATTTAGAAGGCGCGCATCAGGGACTCGGCAACACTCTGCTTAAGCAAGGGAACTTCAATGAAGCTGCCGCGAGCTACTCCCGGGCGCTAAGTTTAAAGCCAGACTCTCCGGAAACGATCAACAGCATCGGAAGTCTGTTGCAGAGGATTGGAAGACTTGAGCGATCCGTCATTTGTTACCGCAAGGCGATCTCTCTCAAGGCGGACTATGCCGAGGCGTACAACAATCTAGGCACTGCTCTCAAAGCCCTGGGCAGGCTCGCCGAGGCGATCGCAAGCTGCGAACAGGCGATCGCTTTCAAGCCGGATCTCGCCGCGGCTCATTCTAATCTTGGCGGTATGCTCATAGACCGGGGCGACTTCAATGAGGCCCGCAAAACGCTGCACCGGGCCATCGAACTTCAACCGAATCTCTCCGACGCTCATTTGAGTTTGGGAAACGCCTACAAGGCGCAAGGCTTGTTAAGCCAAGCGGTCTGCAGGTTTCAGCACGCCATTTCCCTCGCACCGGATTGTGCGGCGGCCTACAACAATCTCGCAGCGACCTACCAGGAGCAGGACAAGTTGGACGATGCCGTCGAGGCCTTCCAGAAGGCGCTCGCAGCACAATTAGACCTCGGCCCAGCGTACAGTAATCTGCTCTACCTTTACGCCAACACTCGCCATATCTCGCCTGAAGCAGAACGCGCTGCGGCTGAAGGGTGGGAGAAGAGCTATACTCACCGACGCTGAGCGGGTCACAGCGCGCGAACGAGCCGCTGCATTTTCCGGCGCCTTTCCCGGCCATTCCCGAGTGGGCCGGCGATTGCGGGTGGGCATCGTCTCAGCTGATTTGGGCACCCACGCAGTCGCGGAGTTTTTGCAGCCATTCCTTGAGCAACTCGACCGGAGCCGTTTCCATCTGTCGCTTTTCCCCACCCACAGAAGATTTTGCTCTCGTTCGCTGCATCTGCAGACCTTGCTGACAGCTTTATACCCTTGACCGAATTGTCGGACAGTCGTGCCGCAGATCGGATCAGGGAAGAAGAAATTGATGTTCTGATCGATGCGACAGGCCATACATTCGGGGGCCGCCTGGGTATATGCGCCCATCGCGCTGCTCCAGTGCAATGCACCTATATCGGCTATTGGAGTACTACCGGCCTCAGCGAGATGGATTGGATCATCGTCGATCCCTTTTTCCTGCCCTCCATGGAGGCGCACTTTACAGAGGGCGTTTGGAGGCTGCCCCGCGTGGCCGCATGCTACCGGGGAGATCCGTCGCTGCCAGAGAGTCAGCTGGATTCCAGATCCTGATGGAACGATCTGGTTGGGCTCCTTTAATAGGTACGGCAAGATTCGGAGAGATACGCTTTGTCTTTGGGCCAAGGTGCTTTGCGCACTGCCTGAAGCGAAGCTCTTGCTGGAGGATCGCGCACCTTGTGAGGAAGAGACGCACCGGCGCATTCTGGCCACTCTGCTGGAGCAGGGAGTGAGTGCGGAGCGGGTCACCTTCGTTCCCCCAATTTCGGATCATCGTAGGCACATGGCGCTCTATGACAGGCTCGATATAGCCCTCGACACCATCCCTTTCAACAGCGGGACGACCGCCTTCGATGCGCTTTGGATGGGCGTTCCAATCGTCGCAATGGAAGGAAACTGGAGCGGAGGGAGGTTGGTAAGCGCCGCCCTTAAGGCATTCGAACACCGGGACTGGATTGCCCAAAACGAGCAGGAGTACGTATCCATCGTTTGTTCGCTGGCTCGGGATCTCGATGGCCGCAAGAGTCTGCGCAAAACCCAACGCTCGCGCATGGCAGCCAGCCCATTGTGCGACGCAAACGACATCGCCAGGTCACTCGAAGAAGCATTCGAGGCAATGTACGATGCTCGAGGTTGCTGGAGCGCGCCTCAGACCTTCGCCGATCGCCGGGCAAGAGGTAATCGCGCATTCATAACTGAGAGCGGGTTATTTAGAGGTTAGAACTTGAGGACATAAATGAAAGTCGTCATTCTGGCTGGAGGCCTGGGAAGCCGCTTAAGCGAGGAAACTGCACTGAGACCGAAACCCATGGTCGAAATCGGAGGCAGGCCGGTCCTGTGGCACATTATGAAAATCTACTCGTCATTCGGGATCAACGACTTCATTATTTGCCTGGGCTATAAGGGCAACATGATCAAGGAATATTTCGCGAACTACTTTCTTTACTCGGCCGACGTAACCATCGATTTGGTCAAGCGTACCTCCGAGTACCACAAGAACGTGTGCGAACCCTGGCGCGTCACCCTGATTGATACCGGTTTCGATACCATGACGGGCGGAAGACTGCGCCGCGTTCTGCCTCTGGTTCAGGATCAGAAAATGTTTTGCTTTACCTATGGCGATGGTCTGGCCAATGTGAATATCGCCGCGCTGATTGAATTCCATCAGCGTCACGGCAAGATGGTCACCCTGACCGCGGCGCAGCCAAGCGGCCGCTTCGGTGCGCTGAACATGAGCGGAGATGGAACGCTCGTGTCTCTCACGGAGAAGCCGAAAGGAGATAGGCGATGGGTCAACGGTGGGTTCCTGGTGCTCTCTCCTCAGGTCGGTTCCTACCTTAAAGACGACACTACGATATGGGAACAAGAGCCGCTGGAAACGCTGGCAAGCGAGGGAAACGTAGCGGCGTTCAAGCATGCTGGATTCTGGCATCCGATGGATACGCTCAATGATAAAGCCACCCTGGAAGGGCTTTGGAGCAGCGGTAAAGCCCCGTGGAAGGTCTGGCCATGAACTGGACCGGCAAGCGCGTCTTGTTAACCGGGCACACCGGATTCAAGGGGAGCTGGCTATCGCTCTGGCTGCAACAGAAGGGCGCAGTCTTGTGCGGCATCGCCCTTGAGCCGGCAAAAGAAAGAAGCATGTTTGAGGATGCGAAGGTGGGCCGCGGTATGCGCTCGGTGATCGGGGACACCCGGGACCTGGAACTCCTGAAAGAGACGTTTGATCAACATCGTCCGGAGATTCTCTTTCATCTCGCAGCACAGCCTTTGGTTCGCAGCTCCTATGAAGATCCTCTAGGTACTTACTCCGATCAATGTGATGGGCACGGCGAACGTGCTTGAGGCGGTGCGAAACTCTGACGGGGTGCGAGCCGTAGTCGTCGTCACCAGCGACAAATGCTATGAAAATCGTCAATGGGAATGGCCTTACCGGGAAACCGACCGGCTTGGCGGCTACGACCCTTATAGCAGCAGCAAAGCCTGCGCGGAACACGTAGTGTCGGCTTATCGCAACTCGTTCTTTAATCCGGCAGAACATCACCTGCACGGAGTCGCCATCGCAACGGTTCGAGCCGGCAATGTCATCGGCGGCGGCGACTGGTCTAAAGACAGGCTAATCCCAGACATCATGCGCGCGTTCATGGAGCAACGTTCCGTGACCATCCGAAACCCGCATGCCATCCGCCCCTGGCAGCATGTATTGGAGCCCCTGCGAGGCTACCTTGCCGTCGCGGAATCGCTGTACGACGCAGGCGCTTCCAGTGGCGAAGCCTGGAACTTCGGGCCGGATCAATCCGATGCACGGCCTGTGGAATGGATGGTGAATGAATTGGCAAAGCTTTGGGGCGGCGCCGCCCGTTGGGAGCAGGAAAAAGAGGTGCAGCCGCATGAAGCTCAAAGCCTCACACTTGAATGCTCCAAGGCGGCGAATCGCCTGAGATGGCGTCCCAGCCTGCACCTGAAAGATTCGCTCGCGATGACTGCAGCCTGGTATCGGGCAAGACTGCAAGGCAACGACATGCATGCATTCACCCTTGGTCAGATCCAACAGTATGAGCAGCGTTCACCCTCCCGCTCACACACCTTATTAGAAAGCTGCGAGGTTGCGGTGTGAGCAATGATCGTGCTGACGAGATACGGGCAACAATGCAGCAGCTTACCGCCGAGTACTACCAGGCGGTCCACAGTGAGAAGCCCTTTGTTGCCGGCGAATCACCGGTTCCGGTCTCAGGCCGGGTGTTTGACAACCAGGACATGTTCAGCATTGTTCAGGCGGGACTGGACTGCTGGCTGACCGCCGGTGGATTCGCCGACTTGTTCGAATCCAGATTCGCAAAATTTGTGGGAGTGCGCGCCGCGCGCCTGGTGAATTCAGGATCTTCCGCAAATCTGTTGGCGGTTTCGGTGCTCACCTCTCCAACCCTCGGAGCACGGCAACTCAAGCCGGGCGACGAGGTCATTACCGTGGCAGCAGGTTTTCCGACAACCGTAAACCCCATAGTACAAAACGGACTGGTGCCGGTCTTCCTGGACGTTGAACTTAGCACTTACAATGTGGATGTCCACCAATTGGAGCAAGCTCTCAGCCCGCGCTCCCGAGCCATCATCCTCGCACACACACTCGGAAATCCCTTTAATGTCGCAGTTGTCGCTGAGTTTGCCCAAAAACATCATCTATGGCTCATCGAAGATTGCTGCGATGCGCTTGGCTCCACTTTTGCAGGCAGGCATGTCGGCACCTTTGGAGATATGGCAACCTTCAGTTTCTACCCGGCCCACCATATCACCATGGGCGAAGGCGGGTGTGTCGCGACCAACAATGTACAACTCACCAAACTGATCGAGTCCTTTCGTGACTGGGGCCGCGACTGTTGGTGCGCGCCCGGGAAAGACAATACCTGCGGTAAGCGATTCGAGTGGCAACTTGGCAGTCTGCCCTATGGATACGACCATAAGTACACCTACTCCCATATTGGGTACAACCTGAAAGTTACCGACATGCAGGCCGCGGTAGGTGTGTCGCAGTTGGACAAACTGCCGCGCTTCATTGAGCGCCGCAAGCAGAACTTCGACTATCTTAAGATGGCGCTGCTCCCAGTTGAAGAGTTCCTCGTCTTGCCTCGCTCCGATCCTGGTTCCGATCCCTCATGGTTCGGTTTTCCCATTGCGGTCCGCAAGGGAGCGCCGTTCACACGCGACCAACTGACCCGCGCCCTCAATGCTCGTAAGATCGGCACACGCTTGCTCTTCGCCGGGAATCTGGTCCGCCAGCCTGCCTACGCACACTGCGTATATCGCGCAATCGGAGACCTTCCCAATACCGATTGGGTAGCCAACAACCTGTTCTGGCTTGGCGTTTACCCGGGACTGACCGGGCCCATGCTCGACTATGTTGCACAAACGGTCATTGAATTTGCAATAGAACGGCAATCGGGAGATGACAACGGTGAAGGACCTAAAAAAGCGGCCCTTGTTCGTGTATGAAATGGCGAACAATCACATGGGAGACGTAGAACACGGAATTCGCATAATTCGCGAGTTAAGGCAGGTGTCCGACGGCTATCCCTTCAACTTTTGCATCAAGCTGCAGTATCGCGATCTCGACAGTTGCATTCATCCCGCCTACAAGGGACGATTCGACCTCAAGTATGTGAAGCGCTTCTCCGAAACCCGTCTCAGCTGGGAGCAGTACAAGCAGATCAAGGACGCAATCGTCGATGCCGGTTTCCTCTCCATGTGCACTCCCTGGGATGAAATCTCGGTGGACGAGATTGCCGAGCACGGTTACGACTACATCAAGGTGCCGAGCTGCTATCTGACCGACTGGCCCATCCTGGAGAAGATTGCAACCTACGATCTGCCCATAGTGGCCTCAACCGCGGCAGCGGCGTTGGAGGAAATCGACAAGGTGGTCAGCTTCTTTGCGCATCGCAACAAGACGCTTGCTCTTATGCATTGCGTCGGCGAGTATCCGTCTCCGGATGAACATTTACATTTGAGCCAGATCCCGCTGCTGAAAAAGCGTTATCCGGAGCTTGAGATCGGCTATTCGACGCATGAGCGGCCGGACAACTTCGCAGCAGTGAAGGTTGCACTCGCACTCGGAGCCACCATGTTCGAGAAGCATGTTGGGGTAGCCACGGACAAGTACACGGTGAATTCTTACAGCGCCACCCCTCCTCAGGTGACCAAATGGTTGCAGTCTGCTGCCGAAGCTCTCGCCATGATCGGGAGAATGGATCACCGGTACAAGGCCCCGGCGGCAGAGGCACAGGCGCTGCGGGATCTCGCTCGTGGCGCGTTTGTGAAAGATGCGGTCGCACCCGGGGAGACAGTGAATCCAGAGAACCTGTTCTTTGCCATGCCCAATATCGCCGGACAACTGGTGGCCCAGGACTTTTCCAAGTACACCCAGCACGCCGCCGTCGAGGAGATTCCAGCCAACGGCGCCGTGATGCAGGCCAATGTAACCGCCAGCGATATGAGGCAGAAAATTCTCGACATTGTGCACGACGTGAGAGCTCTTATCAAGAAGAGCAAGGTCCAGGTTCCAGCGCAGTGTGAGTTGGAGATATCCCACCACTACGGAATGGAAAGGTTCCGCGAGTGCGGATTGGCCGCCTTCACCGTCGTCAATCGCGATTATTGCAAGAAACTCATGGTTGTGCTTCCAGGGCAAAAGCTTCCTGAGCAATTTCACAAAGAAAAGAACGAGACTTTTCACATCCTGTATGGAGATGCGACGGTCGAACTGGGCGGCAAACAAACAACCCACAAGGCAAACGACGTCGTCACCATCCCTCACGGCTTAAAACATTCGTTCTGGACAAGGAATGGGACGGTCATAGAGGAAGTGTCATCCACCCATGTCGCGGCCGATTCATGGTATACGGATGAGTCCATTACCAACAATCCCAAGCGTAAGACATTTGTCACGCACTGGAAGGAGTAATGCGAACCATTGTCTGGGATGTGGACGATGTGCTCAACAGCTTGACGCATGCGTGGTTTACCAAAGCCTGGATGAAAGAACACCCGGAATGCCGGATCGAATACTCGGGCCTGACGGAAAATCCACCGCAATTCATCCTCGGCGTTACGCTCGAGCAGTATCTGGCGTCGATCGATGCCTTTCGAAAAACTGAGTCAGGAATACACTTGACCCCCAACGCCGCGGTGCTCGATTGGTTTGGCCAATATGGGAGCAGCTTTAGACACGTCGCGTTGACCGCGCGTCCATTGCAGACCGCTCCCGAAGTTGCCAGTTGGGTCATGCGCCACTTTGCCGCCTGGATTCGCTGTTTTGGCATAGTTCCGACGCGTGTTGGTGACGATGTTCCCATGTACGACCGTGGGAAGGGAGACTATCTTCGCTGGCTCGGTAAAGGAGATGTGCTGGTGGATGATACTGAAGAGAATCTTGACCAGGCTACCGAGCTGGGTCTCCGAACCGTCGCGTGGCCTCAGCCCTGGAACCGCTCGACGCAAAATACAACCAACACTCTGCTTGAGCTCACCATGAAAGCGGGGCGCGGTGATTAAAGTCTCCGATTACCTGGCGCAGTTCCTGGCCGACCGAGGCGTCAAACACATCTTCATGCTGGCCGGGGGCGGCGCCATGCATCTGGTTGATTCCTTCGGACGCCAGAACGGCATGGAGTATGTTTGCTGTCTCCATGAGCAGGCAGTCGCTTTTGCCGCGCAGGCGTATGCCGAATACTTGAGCGGACTGGGAGCAGCGCTCGTGACCGCGGGTCCTGGTGGCACCAACACGGTAACCGGACTGGCGGCTGCCTGGCTGGATTCAACCGCATGCATCTTTATCTCCGGCCAGGTGAAGCGGGCCGACTTACTTACCGGGCGTGGCGTGCGCTCCATGGGTCCCCAGGAGGTAGACATCATTTCTGTCGTGACGCCAATAACGAAATACGCCAAAACTTTGATAGACCCGAACGACGTTCGTTACGAATTGGAAAAGGCCGTGCACTGCGCAACCAGCGGGAGGCGCGGCCCGGTTTGGCTGGATGTTCCGCTGGATGTCCAGGCGGCCATGGTAGACGAGGCACGTTTGCGGGGCTTTACCCCCGACCCGACACTAAACCGAACCAGCGATATCACGGAGAGGGCCGCACGAGCGATCGAACTCCTCAAACAGGCTAAGCGGCCGGTCTTGTTTATCGGCAATGGCGCCCGTCAGGCACACCTTGCCGGATTGGTCGAAGAATTCGTGAACGCTCTGAGGGTGCCTGTGCTGTTGACCTGGAAGACGGCCGATATGCTTCCTGATGACCATGCTTGTTTCGCCGGACGTCCCGGATCGATCGCCTCGCGAGGGGCGAATTTCACGCAGCAGAATGCGGATTGGATCATGGTGCTCGGCGCACGACTCGATTTGCCCCAGGTTGCCTTTAGCCACAAGAACTTCGCACGCGCTGCCAAAAAGGTCCTGGTTGATATCGACACTCATGAGATCGGCAAGTTCGACATGACCATCGATGTTCCGGTTCACGCGGATGTCAAAGACTTTCTGAAAGAGTTATTGCTGCAATTGAAGGGAATCGTCCTTCCCAACACAGCCCCATGGCTGAAGAAGGCGAAGGACTGGTTGACGAAGTATCCCGTTGTGCTGCCGGAGTATTGGGCGAATGAGACCGGGTACGTAAACACCTATGTTCTTATCGACGTGCTGTCGGAGCAGTGTACGCCGCAGGACGTTCTTGCCCCTGGCAGCTCCGGTGCTTGCAGCGAGATCTTTCTCCAGTCTTTCCGTTTAAAGCGAGGCCAACGTTTGATTAACGCCCAAGGCCTGGGCGCAATGGGAACAGGCTTGCCGGGGGCGATCGGAACATGCCTGGCGAGCGGCAGGCGCCGGACCATCTGCGTCAATGGGGACGGCGGATTCCAGTTGAACATCCAGGATCTGGAAACCGTGAAGCGGCTAAAGCTGCCGATCAAGTACTTCATCCTGTGTAACGGCACATACGCATCGATCATCGCTGCTCAGCGCAACCATTTCAAAGGGCATCTGGTCGGAAGCGATCCATCCAGCCATTTGACCCTGCCGAACGTAATGAAAGTCGCCGAAGCCTATGGCATAAAAGCGATGGAGATTAAGGACCAGCGGAACATTCAGGATGAAGTGGCGACGGTTCTGGCCTATGACGGACCCGTCGTGTGTGCCGTCCATGTCTCTTCCGATCAAGCGACGCTACCGCGAGCAACCGCCTCAATCCGCGCCGATGGAAGTCTCTTCAGCCTGCCCATGGAAGACCTGGCGCCACCATTGCCACGAGAGGAATTTCGCGCCAATATGATCATCCCTCCTTTGCAAGAGCAGCTCTGACGTGGGCACTATTCGGGAGAACCAGATTGGCCGCGCCCCTGTCGCAAGTAGATCTTGACCTCATCCTCGAAAAGACGCGGAACTTATGGTGCGAGATTCGCGATCAACGTATCTTTATCACCGGAGGCACGGGCTTTTTCGGCTGCTGGTTAACGGAAAGTTTCGCTCACGCAAATCGCGTCTTGGCGCTTGATGCGCGCGCAACCATTCTCACCCGCGACCCCACAGCGTTTGTGCGGAAATGCCCCCACCTGGCGTCCGATCCAGCGATCACTCTGCTCCCTGGCGATGTGCGGGACTTCGCCTACCCGCATGGCGACTTCTCGCATGTGATTCACGCGGCAACCGAAAGCAGCGCAAGGCAGGCGCCGCAGAAGCCTCTGGAGATGACTGAGACCATTCTTCGCGGAACGGAAAGAGTGCTCGAATTTGCGGCCACGCACGGGGCCCGGAAGTTTCTGTTCACCAGCTCGGGCGCGGTCTACGGAAGCCAACCTGCTTCGATCAGTCACCTTGTGGAGGATTATGCGTTTGTGCCGGACCCACTTGGCCGTGCTTCTGAATATGCGCAAGGGCAAACGGGCAGCCGAGTTGATGTGCGCTGCCTACAGCAACAAGTACGGGTATCGAATGTAAGATTGCACGGGGCTTCGCTTTCGTGGGTCCGCATTTACCCCTGGATGCGCACTTTGCCATCGGAAACTTCATTCGCGACGCCATGCGCGGAATTTCGATTGAGGTGAAGGGAGATGGCACCTCAATGCGCTCCTATATGTACGCAGCCGACCTGGCCGTCTGGTTGTGGACTATTTTGTTGCGGGGCCCCTCAAACCAGGTGTTCAATGTGGGGTCGGACCAGGCCATCAGCATCCTGCAACTCGCGCACGCGGTGGCCGCCGCCATCGGTTCGTCTGCGGCCGTCCGGGTCGCACAAAGGGCTAATGCTGGGGCGGAGGCGCAGCAATATGTCCCAAGTATCAGTAAGGCGCAGCGAGACCTTGGCCTGAAGTGCGAAGTCGAACTGGAAGATGCAATACGCCGAACCGTCGCCTGGCACGGCTACCCGACAGTCCTAAGATGATTTCGAGGAAAACTTTCTCATCGCCCCAGTCCGAGACCGCGCCCGTTGCACAGGGTCGAGTGCTGAGCTGCTAGAGCGTTGACTCTGATTCCGACGCTCGGCGGAGAGACGGGAAGTCCATCCGGGCTGTTGCCAGCCAGCGGTTATACATAGCTACGAAAGCATCTTCGAGCGCGGTTGTCATCGCCTTTGCGTCGCACAGAGGGCCGGCAGCCATGCGCGCGCGCTGGGTTCGGCGCAGGGCTCTTCGGCCTTCTACATCGCGCGCCAGCGCGACCACTATGGCGGCATATTGCGCTGCGTCTTGGGCGATCCACTGCGGCCGGCCGAAAGCTGTCAGGATACCGCTTCCCATCCTGCCGCCCACCCAGTCGCCTTCCAGTGCGACCAGGGGAACCCCCATCCACAGCGCGTCATAGGCCGTGGTCCCGCTGTTGAACGGGACCGTGTCGAGGGCTATATCGAGCCGGTCATAGAGCACCATGTGGCGCTCATGTCCGCGGATGTAGGGAATGAATTCGACACGCCCGCCTTCGATGCCATGACCGGCCAGCACGGTGAGAATGCGTTGATGAGTCTCTTCTTCATGCAGAGCGCTATCTTCGAGTAGCAGCTTGGCTTCGGCAAGCGCGTGGAGAACTCCGGCCCAGAGAGCCAGGGTCTGCTTGCGAATCTTGCTGTACCTGTTAAAGGAACCCAGCCATATAGTGCCATCCGGATCTGGCTTCCAGCCACTCTCCGGCAGCGATCGATCTCCGATGTAAGAGACCGTCAAGCGAGGCAACCGCCACAGGCCCTCGGTGAAATGCGCATCGTTGCTGGCGTCGCATCCAGGATCGGGGAAGAACCAGTCCATCTCCGTCAGGCCCGTGGTGCTCCAATAGCCGACGTAACTGATCTGGACAGGAGCCGCGCGGCGGGCGAAGATCCCCAGGCGGTCCCATAACGTATGCCCCGACGCATCCACCAAAACATCGATCTGCTCCGACTCGATGAGCGCTACAGCCTGGTCGTCGGTGAGATCCATCAGTGGGATGCAGTTGTCGGCAAGATTATGGATGCGCACGGCGCGAGCCTCCGCCCTGAACTGAGTGGGGAAGAGGGTGAGACGGAACCGGCTGCGGTCAAGTTGGTTGAAGAATGGCTCCAGGAACTCCGAGACCGGGTGTTCGCCCAGATCCGGGGAGACAATGCCCAGGCGCAGCTTTCTCCCTTCGAGGGGACAAATGGGGAAGGTGCCCGAGCTCGCGGATGCACGTTGGCGGGCGGTGGCACGCTGCACCTCTGTCAGACGGGCTTTCTCCCATCCTTCGGCGAGGGCGCGTTCGGCGGCGGGTGAGATATATCTGGTGAACGAGCAAAAGTAGAGCAGATTGCTATACGCCATCGGGAAAGCAGGCCGCGCCTGAATTGCCTTCTCGAAACTCTCATAGGCCATCGCCAGCTCGTCCTGCTCCATGTAGGTCCCTGCCAGGTTATTGTGTGCGACCGCATGATCGGGCGCCAGGGACAGCAGGTGGCGATAGCAGCCGACGGCCTCGGAGAGCATCCCCTGTTTCCGGTAGGAGTTTCCCAGGTTCAAATGAGCTTCGAGGAAATCCGGTTGCAGCTCGACGGCCCTCTGGCAACACTGGGCGGCTTCAGGAAATCTGGCCTGCATGATGAACGCCCGGCCCAGATTGGCGTGCGCGGGAGCGAGGGTTGGCTTAAGAGCAATCGCCTGTTGGAAGCTGGCTATCGACTCCTCTACCCGATGCAGCTTGTCGAGCGCGTTTCCCAGGTTATTGTGGACCTCCGCATAGCCGGGCGCGAGCGTGAGCGCTTTGTGAAAACAGACGACTGCCTGCTCCAGTTTGCCGGCCTTCAGGAGCACGTCTCCGAGGCCCTTGATCGCCTCCGGAAAATCGGGCTTGATCGTCAGCGCCCTGGAAATGCTTACCGCACCTTCGACCAGGTCTCCCTGTTGCCGGAGTGCATCGCCAAGCCTGAGATGTGCCCATTCCAACCCAGCATCGAGAGCCACAGCTTGGCGATAGTTGGCGATTGCCTGGGGTAGTGCGCCGCTGGACTCATAGACGTTACCAAGGTTGACAAAAAAGGAAGGATTTTGCGGGTCTGCCGCAACGGCTCGCGTAAGCAGTGTGATCGCCAGCTCGGATCGCCCGGTTCGGTCTGCAATTACGCCCAGGTTGCCAAGGGCTACGGGCTGTTCCGCCTCGCGCAGAAGAATCTGGTCGTAGATGGCACTCGCCTCGGCAAAGCGGTCAGCCGCGAGATGAGCCTGTGCAGCCTGCAGTAGCGCGGCAACCGTCGCTTCGTTCCTGTCCCCTTCTGCGAAGGCGGGTGCCGGCAGGCAGCAGCGCTTGAATTTCTTCCCGCTGCCACACGGGCAGGGATCGTTCCGGCTGGGGCGTTTGCCCACAACCGCTAATTGCTGAGTCAAAGTGAAACTCCTTACAGCTGGGTCGGGTCGCCTGCGGACGAGACACGGCGCTATTCCTGCAGGGAGTGTTATGGAAGCGTCTCTCTCGAATCAGACCATGGGTCCTATACGCGCGAAATGCTGCTAACGGGGGAGCCGTGTGATGCGGGGCACTATGAATTCTCGGTAGAGCAGCTATGCTGCTGACTACTACATTCGTGTTTATCCATCACCTTTGTGGGGCATCTCTTGTGCTGATAGAAAAAAACTCTCTTGCCGATAGTAAGTCCATAAGAATGTTGTAGATGTCAGCTCCGAGCCCGGCCTTGAAAGTTAAGGAGCCGGCCGCCTGGCGCAAGAGGAGAGCACGAATGATTGCCCGCAAGGTCTGCCTGTTTCCTCAAGATAACTTTAGCCGCGCTGCTGCGCGCTCGCAGTCATGGATGCCTCTCATGGGCCGTGGCTCCGGCGCCAATCGCACCTTCATCGCTGAGCGATCTGTGAAAGGAGCTCAACGTGAATAAGAGCACATTGGGTGGAATTGGCCTCGCAGTTGCCGGAATCTCTGTTGGTTTATATCTCGACGGCGGCAAGGTCGGGCAACTGTTGCAACCCACCGCAGCCCTGATTGTCTTCGGAGGCACCCTCGGGGCGGTGCTGGTGCAATTTCCATTTTCGGTTGTGAAGCAGGCGTTCGGCCAATTGAAGACGGTTTTCGTCGGCAGAAAGGATCCTGCCGCGCAGCTGATCGAAGACCTGACGAGTTACTCTGTGAGAGCCCGCCGCAATGGCCTGATGTCTCTTGATTCAGAACTGGAGTTAATTCAGGATCCATTCTTGAGAAAGGCCATGACACTCGCTGTAGACGGCACCCATTCCTCCGAGTTGCGGAAGAGAATGGAGTTTGAGATGGACAGTGAGGCCGACCATGAGGATTTGATACCGAAAGTCTTCGAAGCTGCAGGTGGCTTTGCCCCCACCATCGGCATTATTGGCGCCGTCATCGGCCTCATTCAGGTTATGCAGCGCTTGGAGAATATTAACGAAGTCGGCAAGGGAATCGCAGTCGCATTTGTCGCGACCGTCTATGGAGTGGGTTCAGCGAACATCTTCTTTCTGCCTTGCGCCGGAAGGATCAAGATCTTGATGCGCAGAAACCAAGTGCTGCGCGAATTGATTCTCGATGGGGTGATCTCCATCGTGGATAAGATCAACCCGAGGGTTTTCGAAGCGAAATTCTCCACCTACCTGGGCAGCCCGGCCGCAGCAGCAAGAGTAGCACGCCTGGTGACCAAGTGAGAGACCGCAGGAGACGTGAGGAACATGCCAATCATGAGCGCTGGCTGGTGTCTTATGCAGATTTCATGACCCTTCTGTTCGCTCTTTTTGTCGTCCTGTTTGCCTCCTCTCATCATGACAGGAAGACGATTCAAAGTGTATCCAAAGCTGTGAAGAATGGGTTTCAGGAGATGGGAGCCTTCTCCAGCAGCGACAGCGCGGCGGATAATTCACGCATCCTCGGTCCAACCAGCACCGGTGAAGCGAGGCCGAGCACAGTGCCCGCCAACGCGGGCATTGACATGCTTGAGTTGCAAAGGAAGCTCCACAAAGCGCTAGGCAAAGAGATCGAGCGCCAGGAGGTTGTCTTGCGCATGACCCCGGAGGGTTTCGTGATCAGCCTTCATGAACTGGGATTCTTCGATAGTGGTGAGGCGCGGCTCATGCCTGGGGCGGGAGAAAAGATCAAGCGTATTGCAGATGTGCTGACGCAATACGGCCTCGATATGCGGGTAGAGGGGCATACTGACAACGTGCCGATCCACAATGCGATGTTCGCTTCGAACTGGGATCTGTCGACTGCCCGTGCTATGGCGGTAGCGATGATGTTGCTGAACGAATCCGGTGTCGATCCCCAGCGCATGTCGATTGCAGGCTACGCCCAGTATCATCCATCCGCCAGCAACGACACCCCGGAAGGTCGCAGAGCGAACCGTCGAGTGGATATTGTGGTCGTCTCCACCTCCACGCCCGCTGCAGGGAAAGCTTCTGACCTACCACTCCCGCCGCCCAGGCCAAAGCTGCCGCGCTAAGCCTGGTGCAAAGTACTTTCTGCCTTTAACAGGGCTTCAAAGTAGTACGAGGTGCTGTCCTTTACAAATGCATCAGGATGGATCAAACCCTGGGCGTCGCCTCCCTGCTCATGATATCTGCAGAGTTCCAACGCCCTACCCAAGCCCTTCGCTGAGCCCAGCAACGCTTCCTGTATTCGGGAGTCGATTGCAATGAGGCCGACCAGCTGTTTCATGGGAATATTCAACATCCGATCCATCATGGAGAGCATGCCCAGCATGTACAGTTCGGCGGGACTCTCATGCAGCATGGAAGCGAGAGATTCACAAAAGCAGGCTCGCTCAACGGCTTGTTGCGTATCCCTGTCGGCGGCCGAGTGGGCCAGGTTACCCGCGAGAACCACGCTCACGAGCCTGCGAAAGGCATCTTCGCCCACTACGTGCAAAGCGGCCTGGATCGTTGATATCCGGTGTCGAAATCCGTACGCGGCGGAATTGGCAACCCGAAGCAGCCGGTAGCAGAGGGACGGCTCCATCAAGAGAAGGCGTTCAACCTGCCTATCATCCATGGGCGACTTAGCCAGCGCGGCAAACAGTTGCAGGTAGACGGAGTGAATGGTAGATATGTGCGCCTCAGCGATAATCTCCGGTCGAGAATGGAAGTAGCCTTGGAAAAGGGTGTTACCTTCCGCCTGTGCCATCCGCACGTCTGCCAGCGTTTCGACCTTTTCTGCCAGAAACGTTACCTTCTTGTTACGAAATATCTTGTATATTTCTTGCCTCGCGGCAGGATCGGAGGTGCGAAAGTCCACCTTAACGTAGTCTGCTATCTCCACCAGCTCACCATTGTTATCGTGCGCAGAAAAGTCATCCAGCGCGAAGCGAAACCCAGAACCCTTGAGAATCTTGCACGCCCTCACCAGCTCTGGGTCTGGAATAACATTCTCCAGAATCTCGAGAACTACCGTTCGGCTGGGCAGCAACTTCACGCTCATGTTGACCAGGGCATTGTGGGTGCAATTGATGAAGAGCTTCTTAGATGAGGAGCAGGCGATCATCGATAAGCAGCTGTCAATCGTCTGGTTTGTGGCATCCTCTCCATCCCCGGAGAATGCGTTGACCCTGCCGGCGCGAAACAGCAACTCGTATCCATACAGGTCCATCTTCTGGTCGAGGATGGCCTGTCTGCCGAGGTACCGGTGCTTGTCGGGTGTTGGTGGAAGCATGAAGAGTTAACCTTGTTTCGACCTCTATCCGCAGCTGCCGTAGCCCCGCATAACCGCGTTAGCCTTGGATCGCATGCAAATTACGTCCTGCTGTTAACAAAGCTTCAAAGTAGTATGGAGCGCTGTCAAATGTCGATCCACTAGGTTGGACGAGCATCTGGCTATCCCCTCCGTGCTCTTGATATCGACAGAGTTCCAGCGCCCTGCCCATCCCTTGCGTGGACCCGAGCAATGCTTCCTGGATTCGGGGGTCAATAGAAATGAGGCCTACCAGTTGCTTCATGGGGATATTCAACATCCGATCCATCATGGAGAGCATGCCGAGCATATACAGTTCTGCCGCGTTCTCATTGAGTATCGACGCGAGAGACTCGCAAAGAAGGCTCGCTCGACGGCCTGCTCCGCATCCCTGTCAACCACCGAGTGAGACAAGTTGCTGGCGAGAACTACGGTGACGAGCTTGCGAAAGGCATCTTCGCCCACTGCGTTCAAAGCTGCCTGAATCGTTGATATCCGGTGTCGAAGTCCGTACGCTGCGGAATTGGCAAGCCGAAGCAGGCGGTAGCAGAGGGATGGCTCCATCAGAGAAGACGTTCGATCTTCCTCGCATCCATCGGGGGTATCAGCCAGCGCGGCAAAAAGTTGGAGATAGGCGGACTTGAACGGCGGAGATCTGCGCTTCGGCAATAATCTCCGGTCGCGCATGGAAATAGCCTTGAAAGAGCGTGTTACCTTCCGCTTGTGCGGATCGCACCTCGGCCAGCGTTTCGACTTTCTCTGCCAGAAAGATAGTCTTCTTATTGCGAAACATCTTATATATCTCCTGCCTGTCGGCAGGATCAGAGGCCCGAAAATCCACCTTAACGTAGTCTGCAATCTCGACCAGCTCACCTTTGTCGTCATGTGGAGAAAAGTCATCCAGAGCCAGGCGAAAACCAGAGCGTTTGAGGTCTTTGCATGCTTTCACAAGTTCTGCGTCAGCGGTGACGTTTCCAAAATCTCAAGCACCACCGTTCGGCTCGGCAGCAACTTTACGCTCATGTTGACCAGCGCATCGCGCGTACAGTTGATGAAAAGATTTGTGGCAGGAGGAGCAGGCAATCATCGATAGGCAGCTGTCGATGGTCTGATTCGTGGCGTCTTCAACATCCCCGCTGAAGGCGTTTTCCGTTCCAGAACGAAACAGCAGTTCGTATCCGTAAAGCCCATCTTCTCGTCGAAGATAGCCTGTCTGCCGATGAACCTTTGTTTATTGGATGTTGTTACAGACATAAACATCGAACCAGTCGCTGGCGTGAAAAGAAAGGAAGATAGCCCGCGAATCAAGTTTGTCTAAACTGGCGCGGACTGGGCAAATATAGTGAACTTACCGCCCTGGTAACCATCGACCAGGACATTGAAATAACTCCTGTGGTCTGGCTTTTTTAAGACCTTTCCCGCGGCGCCGTCGATGAGGACTGGATCTGCTACCATCTTGACGAAAACCGCCCGGCCTTCGGTGGTAATCACGGCTGAGGCAATGTTCAGAACCTCGTAAATCGCATCGCGCAGGAGTTCTTCAACTGGGGCTCACCGCAAGATGCTCCTTTACCGCGGAATCCGGTAGGCCCACGAGTACCCCCGCGAGCGAGCCGAGCAGCGGCAGGTCAGCACTTGACGACGATCGCGTTCTCATGGGGAAGAACCGTATAAATGCCGTACATCTGCTTGACCTTCGTTTCCGGCGCGGCGGTTGTCTGGGCGAAGGTCACTTTGCGACTAATCAATTCGCTAAAAAGCTTTGACAGAGCGTGCGGCGTCGGCTCTGGCATGGTTTAGCACTTGCCCAGAATTGGGGATAACGCCTCTTGCATGGTTTCCGGACTAAATGGCTTGGTGATCAGGAAGCTTGCTCCCGAATTCATCGCCAGCTCTTTGATCGCGGCCGATGCCTCTGAGGTGATGAAGCCAAAGGGTACCTTGTTCTGCCGATGCCCTAACCTGTACCAGGAAGTCGATCCCCGACATTTCAGGCATGTTCCAGTCGGAAAGAATGAGCTTTGGTTGTTCCGCACGCAACTTTTCCAAAGCCTGGACCCCATTTTCCGCTTCGCTCACTGTTAGCCCGCGAAAACCAGCCTGCCGTATCGCCCGCTGGACGATCCCGCGCATCGTCTTGCTATCGTCCACTAGAAGAATATCCATGCTGCCGCCTAATCTATCTGGAATAACTCGTTGTCTAGGTCTCTATCGGCACATTCCACATAATCGGTCAGGGTGAACGTTCAAATAAAATGAGGGACCTGCCGTTCGGTGAATTTCAGGACCGCGGCTTGTTCCCGAGGGGTTTTCCCGGCGCCACAGCGAGCAGCGTGACCCAGAACGGGCCATCGGCGCATTGAAAGGCAAGCCTATCCTGAACTTCGGATCCGCAAACTCGCAGCCCGTAGTCGCTGCCATCCGTGACCGAGGGCATCGACAGGCTCAGACCCGCTGCCACGTGCACATTTCATATTTCCGCCGATCATGTTGGCCAGTTCGCCCAGCACGTCGCGCACGTCGTCGTTCACCGCCTCCGGCGGCTCCATGGAAAGAAACCGGCCGGCGAATTGGCAAGCCTGCCGCCGGTCGCACTCGAACAACAATGCTCCATTCCAATCGCCCGACAGGTGAACAGCAGATGTCAACTGGTCATGGGAGGGAGACCAGGGCGTCCCGCTAGGGGACACTTCAAGGTCCATCATGGTGATGAATACCGACTCAACAATCTGCGCCACCATCTCCGCATTTACATTGAGTCAGCACGGCATTTCCTTTCATCGGGCAACGTAAACGGTCACGTTTCCCACTGTCTGTCGGTCAAACCGCTCCTCGAGGCTGAAGGCCGTTTCGGCGCCACCTAGCAGCAGCCAACCGCCTCGAAACAACGTGCTGTGGATTTCTTTCATGATGTTCCGCTTGGTTTCGTTGTCGAAATAGATCATGACGTTGCGGCAGAACACCAAATCGAAAGGCCCGAGAGTGCGCATGCTCTTGCGCAGGTCAATCGTCTCAAACCGAACCATCTGGCGCACTGCTCGCTTAACTGCCAGTCCAGTCCGGAGCGGCGAAAATACTTCACCAGCAGCGCCGCCGGCAGTCCCCGGTTCACCTCGATCTGCTGGTAAATGCCGGACCGGGCACGTTCCACCACCTTCTCGGAGAAGTCGGTCCCGAGAATTTGAATGTTCCAATCGCTGCAACCCGTTCTCCAGCAGCAGCATGGCCAGGGTGTAAGCTTCCTGCCCGGTGGATGACGCGGCCGACCAGAAGCGCAGATTCTTTGTATCCCGCCTCTCCTCCTTCAGTCTGGGCAACAACACCGTCCGTATCGCCTCGTACTGGGCGGGATCGCGGAAGAAATAGGTTTCGTTGGTGGTCATGGCCTCGACCACCTGGTGGCCGAGCTCGACATCGCGCTTAGCGCGCAGCAGCGCGCACAAATCGTTGATGGAGCCCGAGGCCGTGCTGCTTAACGATGGGCGCGAGGCGGCTTTCAAACAGGTAATGCTTGTTATCTTCGAGCACGATGCCCACCTGGGAATGGACGTGCTCCTGAAGGAAGCGATAGTTCTCCGGGCAGGATCTCGGTGCTGATCGTCTGGCTCCCCATGCAGTCCCTCTTAATTTCTGCCCGTAATGCCCGTGATGCTAAGGATCTCAGGCACAACTTGCATCGAGCGGAAGCACGCGGTCGGCAAGGCCGGCATTCACCACCGCGCCGGGCATACCCCAAACCACACTCGATGCCTCATCCTGTACCAGGACCCTGGCCCCCCGTGCCTTCAGAATCTCCACCCCACGCAAACCATCCTGCCCCATGCCGGTCAGAATGACGGCCAGCACCGCGCCGCCATATAACTCCGCCGACCGAAGCAAACAGCGCGTCGACCGCCGGACGGCAGGAGTTCTGTTGCGGCGACTGATCCAGACACACCCGAACCCCGCCTCCGCCGGAGGCTACCTTCATATGAAAATCTCCCGGCGCAATCAGAATCTTTCCCGCTTCCACCGCCTCGCCCTGGCTGGCTTCCTCGACCTTCAATTGGCAGGTGGCGTTCAGGCGCTCGGCGAGCAACCGGGTGAAGAGAGGCGGCATATGCTGCACCAGCAGAATCGGCAAGCGGAAAGCTCGGCGGGGAACGACGGCAGGATCGCGCCCAGCGCGGTAGGCCCGCCCGTGGAAACTCCGATCACCACGCACTTTGGGCCGCAACTTCAAACCCTGCAGGACTGGAGCGCTCCGCCCGCGGCTGGCGGCGCCAGCCGCGTATGCCGGCTTGGCTGCGGCCACGTTTGCTGCGGGCAGGTGGAAGAACTGCTTGATCTTCGGGATCATCTCTTCCCGAAGACGGGCCATCGAGCGATCGAGCGACCCTTCGTTCGAGGCCTTGGCCACGTAGTCGTCGGCCCCCAGGGTCAGGGCCTCCAAGGTGACCGCCGCGCCGCGCTCGGTGAGCGTGCTGAACATAATCACCCGCAGCTGCGGATACTCGCGTCGAACGCGCCGCAACATTTCCAGGCCGTTCATGTCGGGCATCTCGATGTCCAACGTGATCACGTCAGGATTAAACTGCGGGATCCGTTGCAGTCCGATGGCGCCGTTCGAGGCAGTTCCCACCACCTCGATCATCGGATCCTGCTCCAGCGCTTGCGTGACCAGCCGGCGGATGACCACCGAGTCGTCCACCACCATCACACGAATCCGCTCCCCAGGCTGAAGCAAACGCCGGTTCACTGCGGCCATGTCTACTCGCTCGCCACAGGATGAATTCCAACCATCTCGAGCTTTTCCTCTGAGGATGTCTTTCGTAAAGGGCTTCATGACATATTCGTTGGCCCCCGCCTCCAGGGCGGATACCATGTGGTCCAGCTCGGTTTCGGTGGTCACCATAATCACCTTCAGCGAAGCAAGGTCCGGATTCTGCCGCAACTGTTTGAGCAGATCCAGCCCATTCATCTCCGGCATGTTCCAATCCGCCAGAACCAAATTGACGGCCGCCTTCTCGGCCTCGATCACCTTCAGGGCATCTTTTCCGTTGGCCGCCTCGCAGACCTCGTAGCCGAGTTCCCTCAAGGTCTTGCCGAGGATCATGCGAATCGTCTTGGAATCGTCCACAATGAGTGCTTTGCCCATCATTCATTCACCTGTTCGTTGCACTGAGGCTCGTCCCGCTGCATCTGCGTCAGAACGTGAACTTCGATACCGATGCCTGCAGCCGGGCCGCCATCTCGCTCAACTCCAGGGAGGCCGTCTTGGTGTCGTTGGCTCCCTGCGTGGTATTCCTCGCCGCCGTGGCCACGCCGCCGATGTTCTTGGCAATGTCGTCGACCCCTTGGGCAGCTTCGTTCACGCTGCGGCCGATCTCATTGGTGGTCGCCGTTTGTTCTTCCACTGCCGAGGCGATGCTGTTGGAGATGTCGTTGATCTGGTTGATGATGGTGCTGATCTCCTCGATCGCCGTCACCGCTCCCTTGGTGACCCCCTGGATGGCCTCGATCTTCTGGCTGATCTCTTCCGTTGCCTTGGCCGTCTGCTTGGCCAGTTCCTTCACTTCATTGGCCACCACGGCGAAGCCTTTGCCGGCTTCTCCGGCGCGCGCCGCTTCGATGGTTGCATTCAGCGCCAGCAGGTTGGTCTGCTGCGCGATCGAAGTAATCACTTTGATCACGTTGCCGATCTCGCGGCTGGATTCGCCCAGCTTCTTCATGGTTTCGTTGGTTGTATGCGCCACGCTGACCGCATTCTTCGCCACCCGCGCCGAGTCGTTGGCGTTCTTCGAAATCTCGCGGATCGAAGCTTGCATCTCTTCGGAGGCCGAAGCGACCGAGGCGACATTCTTCGAGACCTCTTCGCTGGCTGCTGACACCACGTTGGCCTGGACCGCGGTCTCCTCCGCGTTGCCCGCCATCTGCTGGCTCACCGCCGTGAGTTCTTCGGAGGAAGACGCCAGCGAACTGGCGCTTTCGGCCGTAGCCTTGAGTGGCTCAACGATCGTGTCCAGCGTCTGGTTGATGCCCTCGACGATCTTGCGGTAGTCTCCTCGGTGCTTCCCGGCCTCGGCGCGCGTACCCAGCCGGCCGTCCGCCGCGGATTTGGCCAGCATCGCGGTGTCCGCCACCAGGCTTTGCAACGCGGTACCCACGTTGTTGACAGCCTGCTTCATCTTCTCGTGGTCGCCTTTGTAAGTCTGCGTGATCAGCTCGTCGATCTTGCCTGTGCTGATCTGTGCCAGGATGCGGTTGCCTTCGCCGATGGGGAGCAGGATGGCATCCAGCATCTCGTTGACGCCTTCGACAACCTTGCGATAGTCGCCCGTGTGCTTGCTGGCATCGGCGCGGGTCGACAGCCTGCCTTCCACCGCGGCAGTCACCAGCATGACGGCGTCTGCCTGCATGGTAGCCAGCGCCACCTTCTGCTGCGTGATATCGGTGGCATACTTGACCACCTTCACCGGCTTGCCGTTGATATCCAGAATCGGGTTGTAGGAGGCCTGAATCCAGACCTCTTTGCCGCCCTTGCCGAGGCGCTTGTATTCCGCCGCCTGGTATTCGCCCCGGTTCAGTCTTGCCCAGAACTCGCGATACTCGCCGCTCTGCCGGTAAGCCTCGTCCACGAACATGCTGTGATGTTTGCCTTTGACCTCGTCCAGCGTGTAACCCATGGTCTTGAGGAAGTTGTCGTTGGCGGTGACGATGGTTCCATCCATCTTGAACTCAATGGTGGCCTGAGATCTGTTGATGGCCGCGATCTCGCCCTGGTAGTCCGCGTTGGCCAGCCGTTGCGACGCATCCGACCACTCCACCAGCGTGCCGATGCGCGTTTTGTTTTCCGGGTGGAAGATCGCCGTTGCGATCAGGTCGAAGGTGCGCCCTCCCACCACGATGCTCTCCCGGTGCGTCCCCGTGAGCGCATCGAGCATCCGGCGCTGATGTGTGGGATTCTTGTCAAAGAAGTCGATACTGCTCCCGATAAGGCGGGAAGCGTTGAAATTCGGCAGATCTTTCTGGATCTCCCTTTCCGCTTCCACAAGCAGCTTGGTGAAGCTCTGATTGATGTACGTAATCATGTACTCGGCATCCGCGATCATCACATTGGCGCATACGCAGTCAAGCGCTGAGAGCTTCGTGATGGTGGCATTCCTGGCTTCCAGTTCAGCTTTGCTGGGCCCTCGGGAGACCTTCGGCGTATGCATGGGCGCCTCCAGAACAGCGGCCCCGTTCTTGTTTCTTCCGTTCGCCATACTCATTTCCTCTCCTGCTTCTTGAATTCGATTAGATTCGTTTCCCAGTCTCTGAACCCACAGATTCGTTCTTGCGCCCGCAATTGCTTCCCGCGCTCTAGGGTGCTCCCCCGGCCGCTAGATCCACCGTTCGCTCCGCATCCAGAACCAGCAGCAGCCGGTCCTTCAGCTTGTAGACGCCACGGATCAGTTCTCTTGCCGCGGGGTCCAGGTTATCGGGCGTCCGTTCGTAAGTAGCAGCGTCCATATCCAGCACATCTCCGATTTCGTCTACCAGCAAACTGACCGCGCCGTCTGCGGTGCGGACCACCATGTTCATGGGTGACTTGTCCTCGGCGCGGGGTGGCAACCGCAGCCGCCGCCGCATATCAATGGCGGTGACGATCTGGCCGCGCAGGTTGATCAAACCCTCGATCACCTCCGGGGCCTGAGGGACGGGGGTCATTGGCTGGAAGCGCAACACTTCCTGGACGTTGAGAACATCCACGCCAAAGAACAGGTCGGCCACAAAAAACGTGGAGAATTGCCCGCTCGCCTGCACCAATTCCGTTTTCGTGGCCGCGGTATCAGTTGCCATTGGTTATCTTTCCCCTCCCGCGCCGGCTGCCACCACGGCGAACGAGGCCAGCGGCGAGACCAGCTTAGCCACCGATTCAAGCACCAGCACGCGGTCGAACTTGGCCAGGCAATCCTCAAAACCCGCTGTTCGGGCGGCTGCGGCCTGGACCTGCTCCGCCGAGTCAGCCAAAGCCAGCACAGGAATTTTTTCCCACTCCGGCCGGCGGCGCATGGCGGCGAGCAGAGCGGAACTGCCCCCGGGCGGAAGATCGAGCGCCGCCAGGACGACGTCCACCGGTTGCTGCTCCAGCTTGCTAATCGCCTCGTCCAGATTGGCGGCCTCGAGCACCACATAGCCCGCCATGTCCAGACCGCTGCGCACCATGCCGCGCGAGAATGCCGAGGCATCGGCGACCAGGATTCTCTGCCCACCCGCATGCCCGTCCGCGCCCTGGAACCAGTCCCCTCCGGCGGCCCGAATGACCTCGTTGAGATCAAGGAAATCCGTGACCTGCTTGCCCACCACCGCCGAGCCCGAGCAGGCCATTGCGCTCCGACTCCTGGCGCACCGTGACTGCCTCTTCGGTGACATCCAGGATCTCGTCAACCACCATGCCCAGACTGCTGTCGCCGTCGTTGAAAACCACCACCTGCACCGGATCGGGCGGCTGCTCCGGGGCCGGGAGCGTGGGGTTCGAGCACCCTGCGCAGAGACACCAGGGGAAGGATCCGGTTGCGATATTGCACCACCTCGCCTCCGCCGGCATGCTCGATGGCCGACTGCGGGAACTCCTCCAGCCGGGCGACCAGACGAAAGCGGAACCGCCAAACGGGCGAAGGAGCCGGCCCGGAACAGAAGCAACCGCTGCTGCTGCTATTTCTGACTGCGCCTTCTGCTGGCCGCCGCGCGCGCGCCTGTTCCAGGAATTCGGCTAACACCCCGGAGCGCTGGCCGATGCCCAGCACATCGAGGATGAGCGCCACCCGGCCATCCCCCATGATGGTTGCGCCCGCGTATAGGGTGAGCCCTTTTAATTGCTTGCCCAGGGGCTTGACTACAATTTCCTGGGTGTCGTTGATGCCGTCCACTACCAGGCCGAACTGGCGGTCTTCCGCCTGCAGCACCACCATGCTGACGGCCTCGTCCTGGTCGGCTGTTTTCAGTCCCAGCACCTGGTTCAGATAGGCAATGGGCAAGAGACTTCCGCGCCGGCGAAACACCGGCGTTCCGTGCACATACTCAATGTGTTTTCCCGACTGATCTCCCTCCAGCCGGATCAGTTCCAGCAGGCTCACCTGGGGAATCACGAATCGTTCCCCACCGCTGGTGATGACCAGGCCGGGAATGATGGCCAGGGTGAGCGGGATCCTGATCTTGACCGTGGCCCCTTCGCCCAGCCGGCTGAAAACATCGACGACTCCGCCGATCTTCTCGATGTGGGATTTCACCACATCCATGCCAACCCCACGGCCGGAGAAGTTGGTCACTGTTTTCGCAGTGGAGAATCCGGGCAGGAAGATAAGGCCAAGTGCCTCGCGATCGCTCAGCTTATCCGCCTGTTCAGGCCGCAGCAGCCCATTCTTCGAGCGCCTTCCGTTTAACCCGGGCGACGTCAATCCCCGCCCCATCATCGGCGATTTCAATATTCACTTGGCCGCCTTCGTGATAGGCACGAAGGGTCAGTACTCCTTGAGGAGGTTTTCCTGCCTGGATTCTGACTTCCGGCGATTCGATGCCGTGGTCGCATGAATTGCGGACCAAGTGCATCAGCGGGTCCTTGATGGCTTCGATGATGGTCCGGTCGAGCTCCGTCTCCGCTCCGTCCATCTGTAACTGAATCTGTTTGCCCAGCGTCGTGGCCATATCGCGCACCACCCGCGGCAGCTTGTTCCATACCACCCCGATGGGCTGCATGCGCGTCTTCATGACGCCCTCTTGCAATTCGGTGGTAATCAGGTTCAACCGCTGCGAAGTGGCGTTCAGGGCGGGATCCTCCCGCTCCACATTGAATTGCAGAATCTGGTTACGGGTGAGTACCAGTTCGCCTACCAGATCCATGAGTTTGTCCAGCAGTCCGACGCCTACCCGGATATTTGAATCCACCGCAGCCGAAGGGCGTGCAACATCTTCTTCCTTTCCTCCCTCCTTCCTTCTTTCCCCGCTTCTTCTTTCTTCTTCGGGCGGTCCGTCCTCGTGCAGCTCAGAGGTTTTTTTTTCTACCGGAGGTTCCGCCACGGGAATCGGCGACTCGTCCGCGCTGGAAAAATCGGGCAAAGGTGGGTCCTCACCGGCGACGGTCAATTGCGCCGCGACGCGTAAGCGTTCGGTCAAGTCTGCAAAGCGCTCCGGGCCCTCCTTGCCGCTGGTTTCAATCGCGGCCAGCACCTTGCGCGTTGCGTCCACCGTCTCCAAAACCAGAGACACCAGCGCCGGAGTGAGCTCCCGCTTGCCGTCTCGCAACTGGCTCAGCAGGGTCTCCGCCTGGTGGGTGATCGCTTCCAGAATAGAAAATGCCAGGAAGCCGCATGCTCCCTTGATGGTGTGTATGGTGCGAAAAATGCTGCTCAGCAGATCCGCATCTTGCGGGTGTTTCTCGAGTTCGACCAGATCCAGATCCAGGCGCGAAAGGTTTTCGTGACTCTCAACCAGAAACTCGCGAATCGTTTCCTGATCTTCGATGCTCGTGTCTTCCATGATTCCTTCCGGCTCCGCGGGCCGCATCGCTCACAGCCACGTGGGCAGAAGTTAGGGCGACTGAGGTTCGATCTGGTTAATTCTGTGAACGCCGCTCTTGGCAGTTAAGCGATCGTCGCCATGGGTTTGAGGCCCACCTTCATTGAGTCGTTAAGGCTCTACAGCTTAGAGCAGTTTCGCAATACCGTTGCCTGGTAAAGATCGCGAAGCGTGGTTTTCCTTGAGAGAAAACCACGAAAAGGCTTACCGCTTCGGTCTACACCAATTGCGGAACAGCGTAGTCGCGGACGTAAAAATACCGATTCCACAAGCTGAGTTCGTCGCGGAGCGGCTAGCATCGGATATTTTCGATTTGTTCAGTTAACTTTGGCCGCAGCGCGCGAAATCAGATTGGTTCCGATCGATCGAGCACCTCTACTGGCCCAGGAAAGCTCTGTCTGTTCCATCGGCCAGCGAACCACGGGGTTAAGCTGTGTTCAGTTTCGCGCCAGAACGCCCATAGAACCATCGCGGCCGGTACCATCATCGTGGCTCGGGCGGACGAAATTGGCGTCTGTTGCTACCAGGCAAAGGCGCCGTATCCAGCGCGGCGAGGCAGGAAATCCGGGTTCCCCGGATTTCCTGTGGAACTTAGTGGCTTTGACAAACTTCATGCGCCTTTCCTTACTGAAAGGCGCACACGCGGCCTCGTCCAGCGCGGCGAGGCAGGAAATCCGGGTTCCCCGGATTTCCTGTGGAACTTAGTGGCTTTGACAAACTTCATGCGCCTTTCCTTACTGAAAGGCGCACACGCGGCCTCGTCCAGCGCTGCGAGGCAGGAAATCCGGGTTCGGGAAATGGCTAAAAAGTGCGCACTAAGCGCACCAAGTCCTCGGGCAGGCGGATTTTTCTGCGTTCCTCTGAGCTCCTGATGCTGCTGAGGCCTTCCTAAGGGCCGGGGTTCTCGGGAAATGACTAAAAGGTGCGTGGTAAGCGTGATAAGGCCTCGGGCAAGGGATTTTTCTGCGTTCCTCTGAGCTCCTGACGCTGCTGAGGCCTTCCTAAGGGCCGGGGGTTCTCGGGAAATGGCTAAAAAGTGCGTGGTAAGCGTGGTAATTCCTCGGGCAGGGGATTTTTCTGCGTTCCTCTGAGCTCCTGACGCTGCTGAGGCCTTCAGGGCCCGGGGTTCTCGGGAAATGGCTAAAAAGTGCGTGGTAAGCGTGATAATTCCTCGGGCAGGGGATTTTTCTGCGTTCCTCTGAGCTCCTGACGCTGCTGAGGCCTTCCCAAGGGCCGGGGTTCTCGGGAAATGGCTAAAAAGTGCGCGGTAAGCGTGATAATTCGGCTCCTTCGAGGATTCTTTGGGTTCGGCGGTTTCTTCTTCCAACAGCTCTTCATATTCGTGATCGACGGCGGGCCAGAGGGCGGTGGGGCGGCCGCGGCCGGCGGGGGCCACAGTACATTAGAGACGCACGACGGCGACTTACCCTTGAGACGTTCTCTTCAAGTGTCAGCGAGCTTACCTGTACAGATACAATTTGCCCTAGAAAAGTTTAGGCTTTGTTGAAATAAACATGCGACGCCGAGAATCAGCGGCGACTTATCTGTTGCGATACGGGTGACAGCCAAACCCGGTGACAAACGGGGCATACCGTTCTTGTTACATTATTACGTGGGTAACGGTCCGTCACCTTGCAAGACGTCTGGAAAGCAAAAGGAGATTTTGAATTTTCTTTCGGGGATGGCTGTTACGAATCACGGCCGCAGCGAAGGGATCTTGTTGTTCCCTAGCGAAACAGCAGCGGCGCGAACTGAACCAGGTTATCCCGCCACACGTTGAAATGGTGCGCGCCCGGCGTCTCCACCGCGGTGACGGTAAGTCCCTTGTCCTTTAGATAGGCGATCAACTTGCGGTTCGCGGTCACCAGGTTGTCATCCACGCCGCACGCGATCCACAGCAGGCGCAGCTTCGCCGCATCCCCGCCCGCCAACTGCGTCGCCGGGTCCAGCAGATGCACCGCGGAGCTGAAGCCGCCAATGTACGCGAACTGCGCGGGATGGGTGAGCCCAATGGTACTTTGCAAATTAGAGAGGCAAGGACAAGGCAACTTTCGACGAAAGGGTCAGTTCCGGAGTGTGTCGGGAATAAGAATTTGTAATTGTATAAGTGACTTACTATCAATAACTTACTTAAAACAACAGATTTTGTAAGCTGTTGATTCTAAACAGTGAAAAATCTATCTCCGACACACTCTCCGGTCCGGTCACGAATTACTTCTGGTCACGAATTACCGGTCACGAATTACCCGCACTAAGAAATACTTCGATCTGAGGACCAACCAACCTGAGGGCTTCCGCCTGATCAAGACGTGGCTCCTGGGTCAGCGTCCGCCTGCGCAGCCGGTTGTACGTCTGCCCCAGCGCCCCCGCTCTGTATCGGGCGCGAACAGGAGATCGAAGAGCTGCGGCATCGCCTGCAGGAACCCGGATCTGTGGCCTATATCTCTGGTCTGGCAGGTCGAGGCAAGACCACCTTGGCGCTGGAGTACGATAGACGATGAGGGCAGCGAGGTTTCTACATCGTGGGCAAAAACAACAGTTCTAGGACTAAAGTCCAACCGTTCTTTCGGCAATTGCTCGCCCGTGATCCTCGCGGATCGAGCTGGCTGCCAAAGCTGCTGGCGCTCGGACAAAATGTCCGGGCGCTTTCATCCGATTTATCAGCGGACCCAGGACTTCTTCAACCGACCTCCCTCGACAAGGAACAAAAGCTGTATCCACCGAAAGAATTCCTCAAGTGGCTTATTTTGCACCCCGAAAAGATGAAGTGGCCCAAGAATGGCAAAGCGAAGTTTGCGCCGGATACGGAGCAGTGGAGAAAAAGATTGATGGGCCTACGGGACCTTTTTCACGAGCCGCCTGACCGGCAGGAGGAAATCCGAGACACCGATCGGAAAGCTGCAATCTCTGAAGGCATCAAAAGCCTTGAGCAATTTGGTCCCGCCAGATCGAAGGGGAAATGGTGGGCATTCGAGGGCCAAACTGCAGTCGATTGTTATCTGTCAACTCCCAAGCTAAAGATCTACGTAGAGGGCAAATTTACGGACGTCCCATCATCTTCCACAGATTGGTATCGAACACGGAATCAACTTGTGAGAAACCTTGAAACCGCACGGGCGGATGCGGAGGGTATTCCGTTTGTGTGCTTGCTCATTACGGGAGACCCTTTCGGCGGTATATCGAAGGCGAAGATTCAGAACAGTTTGCCTCACTTGGCAGAGGCCCAGCAGCAGGATTTGATGCGGCATCTCGGTGCTACTACATGGCGGGAGGCCTGCCAAGCAACAGACGTTGATTACAGCAGCTTACAATCGACGGTCTGAAATCAACGCCTTGAATTCGGTCGGCGTCGCGGAACGAAGGTGGCCGGGTGATCCGCCTCCTCGACTAGCGGGCCCGTTAAGAAAACCCCGCTGCCTGGCGGTTGTATTCTGCCAGGCAATCGCGACAGAGATACCCGGTCGCTCCTCGGTAACCAGGCAGACCATGGCAGCGTTTGCACGGCAAGCAGAACGCCTTCATGCGTCAGGTGAGCAGCTTGGTGACACTCTTCTCCGCTTCGTCGGATTGAGACAGGGCAGTCATGGCCAACTGCGTCCGGGCGTATTCGGGGAAGGAACCTCAGTAGAGGGTCCGGTTCCCGATCAGGCGACTATAATGTGGGAATAAGCCATGACCATCAAAGTAGACCTACCCCCCGAAGATGAATCCCGGCTTACACGCGAGGCCGTGGCCCGTGGCGTCCCACCGGAAAAGTACGCAGGCGATCTGCTGCAAGCGGCTTTAGCCCATAGCGTTCAACCGGAAGAGTACGATCCAGTGCTCGATTCAGTGGAAGGCGCTAAAACTGTAAAGCTCGGGGTACTGACCGTCGAGCGATTTCATGCCATGCTCTACGAGCTAGCCCGAGGCGCTGAAAAGCTGCCTAATTTAGCGACGGAAAGCTTTACCCGTGAGAGCTTTTACGAGGATCGAAACATAGCCAGTGACGCGTAACCTGATCGATACCAATATCCTGCTGCGTTGGGTCAAACCGGACGACCGGGACTACGATGCCGTGAAGACGGCTATCGACGATCTGCTCAAGTAGGACGTCAAGCTTTGCTACACCCCGCAAAACCTCGCGGAGTTTTGGAATGCCTGCACCCGGCCAGTCAAAGGCAACGGGTACGGCCTCAACATCCCCGAAACCGACCTGCGAGCTGGTCATATCGAGCGAAGCTTGTACCTTCTAGAGGACGACCCGGAGGTGCACCAGCAATGGCGGAAAATCGTCGTTGAATACTCCGTATCCGGCGTCCAGGTGCATGATGCCCGACTGGTGGCATCCATGAGGGTGCATGGCGTAAAGACGATTTTGACCTTCAACCAACGTGATTTCGCTCGCTACAAAGACATTGAAGCCGTGGATCCACGCTATCAATCAGTCTAGGGGCTGGCGCAGGAAATCAACCAGTTGCTGATCCTGCTCGTCGGTGACCACGGCGCGAAAATAGGCCGGGGCGATTTCAAAGTCCGGCGACAGGTCGCTCAACGGTTAAGGTCTTCAGTCAACAATTTTCACCGTCTGACGAAGTTAAGGTGACAGACGCGGAGGTAACCACCGTATTTCAGATCAGGGGTTACTCCGTCTGTCCTGAAACTCTTGAAGCGACGGACGGAGTAACCACCATATTTTCGATTAGGGGTTACTCCGTCTGTCCTGAAACTCTATGTCCTGAAACTCTTCCTGTTGGATCAGTAAACGTCGCGTGTGTCCCGCCCGCGTGAAATCTTACAGGCCACCAGCGCTAAAGCGCGAAATCGGAGCGGAAGGACCTCCCGGAGCGCTAAAGCGCTCCTTCCCCCGCATAAATGCGGGGGCTTCCACGAGTTTTTCCGTAGCCTGTGAAGCTGCCCCTCACCCAAAGGTTTACGGCACGGCTGAAGCCGTGCCCTTCGTACAACAACCAACTATTCCTCTCTCACCGAGGACTCCGTTTTTCGGATTGCGTCCTGGGCTAAGTTCAGGTCGCCCCTGACCCCGGATTTCCTGTGGAACTTTGTGGCTTTGGCAAACTTTATGCGCCTTTCCTCACTGAAAAGCGCACGCGCGGCCTCGTTCAGCGCCGCGTGGCAGGAAATCCGGGTACGGGCTGGATAATCCGAGCTCTCACGCAGACCCTGTTGCCCGCCTGGATCGGGGAAACGATCTACTTCAAGATCATCCCCTACAACACCTTTGGCGTGCCTTCGGGGATCGCTTCGAAAGTGTTACTGATGAAGGCGATCCGGTTTCTCTTGAAATTGCGCTCCGTCGCTCACTATTCTGGTGAGCATCATCAATATCGACGCCTGGGAGACCAACCATGCCGAACGACGGCAAAGATCCCGCGGAGCAGTCGACCATTCTTCTTGGCCAGGCGCAAGCGGCGGCCACTGCGGACGGGGCCACTTATCCCGCCAGCATTGGCCTGTATCGAATTCTTCGCCTGCTCGGCGAGGGCGGGATGGGTAGGGTCTATGAGGCGGAGCAAAATCAGCCGCGCCGCCTGGTCGCACTGAAAGTGATCAAGTCCGGGTGGGCGAGCCCCGAGACGCTCCGCCGCTTCGATGCGGAGTCGCAGGCCCTGGCGCGCCTGCACCACCCCGGCATCGCACAGATTTACGAGGCCGGCAGTGCCGACGCCGGCTACGGCGTGCAGCCGTTCTTCGCCATGGAACTCATCCATGGCAAGCCGCTGGTTGGGTACGCGAACGAGAAAAAATTGTCCACACGCCAGCGGCTCGAGCTGATGATCCAGGTGTGTGACGCGGTGCACCACGCGCACCAGCGCGGGATCATTCACCGCGATCTCAAGCCTGGCAACATTCTCGTTGACGAGACCGGCCAGCCGAAGATCCTCGACTTTGGCCTGGCGCGCGCAACCGACTCCGACACTCAGGCCACGCGACAGACCGACATCGGCCAGCTTCTCGGCACGCTCGCCTACATGAGCCCCGAGCAGGTGCTCGCCGACCCTCTGGCGCTCGATACACGCAGCGACGTCTACGCACTGGGGGTGATTCTTTACGAGCTTCTCGCAGGCAAGATGCCATACCCGCTGCCGAAACTCCTGCATGAGGCCGTGCGCACGATTCAGGAGCAGGATCCTGCGCCGCTAAGCACTATCAACCGCACCTATCGGGGCGACATCGAGACCATCGTCGCCAAGGCGCTCGAGAAAGACAAAAACCGCCGCTATGCATCGGCGGCAGGGCTTGCGAACGACATTCGAAGGTATCTCGACGACGAGCCGATCATTGCACGTCCAGCGAGCGCGAGCTATCAGCTTTCCAAATTCGCGCGACGCCACAAAGCGTTGGTCGCCGGTGCAGTGGCCGTCTTCGTGGTGCTGGCCGCGGGCACCGTGGTGAGCACGTGGCAGGCGGTGCGCGCGCGGCGTGCGCAACGCGAAGCCGAGAGGCAGTCGGCAATTGCCCTGGCTGTCAATGATTTTTTGCAGAAGGACTTGCTCGCCCAGGCGAGCCCTTTTAACCAGTCGAAACCCGATCCCGACATGAAACTCCGCACTGCGCTCGACCGCGCGTCGCAGAACATCGGTGGCAAGTTCAAGGACCATCTGGAGGTCGAAGCGGCGATTCGCGGCACCATCGGAGAAACCTACAGCGACCTGGGCCTCTATGCCGACTCGCGAAAGCAATTGGAGAAGGCTCTCGAATTAAGCCGCGGCTCTCTCGGTCCGGATAATTTGAAGACGCTTCAGATCATGGTGAGTCTGGGATGGCTCGATCAGGAACAAGGCCGCATCGAAGAGGCCGAGACGCTTGAAAAGCAGGCGCTTGATGCCGGCAGGCGGGCCCTGGGCGAAACGAATCCGACGACCCTCATGGCTTTGAGACGCCTCGGTGGGGTCTATCTTGAGGAAAGCAAGTATCCGCAGGCGGAGGCCATACTCAGCGAGGCTCTCCAGAGTCTCAGGCGCGTCAATGGGTCCGACAATCGGGACATCTTGCCCGCAACTAACAATCTGGCGGCCGTCTATAAGCAGGAGGGAAAATTTGCGCAGGCCGAGGCGATGTACCGGCAAGGTTGGGATATCTCCAAAAGGCTTTTCGGGGCCGATTCCCCGCGAACGCTTGCGAGCATGGGAAACCTGGGCATTCTCCTGAATCATGTTGGCAAGAGATCCGAAGCCGAGGCCATCGACCGGCAAACCCTCGATATCGCCCGGCGCGTTCTCGGGCCGGAACATCCGAACACCCTCATGGCCATGGATATCCTGGCCATTACGTGTGCGGAACAGGGCAAATATGCCGAAGCCGAGTCTCTGAACAATCAGGAGTTCGAAATCAAGCGCCGCGTTCTCGGGCCGGACCACCCCGAGACGCTCCGCGCTCTTGGCAACTTGGGCGAAGACTATGCACTGGCGGGGAATTATCCGCGGGCCGAAGAGTTTCTCAGCCAGGCGATCGAGGCAGAAAAACGAACCGTCGGCCTTCGCAGCGACCTGACGTTAGAACACATGAATACTCTGGGCGATACCTACGCCAAAGATCGCCAGCCTGCGAAGGCCGAACAACTCGACTTCCAGGTTTTCACGAAGCGCCGCGAACTCCTGGGTGCCGGCAATCCTGACACGCTTCAATCACTCAACGCACTGGTCCGGGATTACAAGGCCGAAGGGAAGCTCGCGCAGGCCGATGAGCTGCTCAAGCAGACGCACGCCCCGCAACCGGAAAAGCCGGCTCAGACGGCGCAATAGTGGCTGAGGTGTGCAATGGGCTGTGGGACGAGTCCATTGCCACGCTGAGCAAGCCGATTGCTGCAAAGAACGGATCAGGAGTTTCGTGGATGTCCACGAAACTCTGTCTTTCCCCTGTCCTGCTTTTCCTTCGTCCTGCTTTTCCTCACGACGCCGGGTTCGGGGAGGGGTGCAAAGACAATCGCTATGGAAGCCGATACAAGCCCAGATTATTGGGATTCCCAACCGCAAAGTACTTTCCATCGGGCGAGAATGCAGACCACGACCGTCGCTCTGGAAGATTAGTGATCGGTACTATCGCAAGGGCATTAGCCGTGTTGCCGTCATAAATTGTGAAGTGCTCGTACAGAAGGAACGAAGGGTCACCCTCCCCTTCACTGGATTCAAGTGCGAATCGGCTGCCGTCCCTACTTGCGCCAGCAAACCTGCCAGATCCATCAACTACGGGCTGTTCCGCCAAGATCCTACCGTCGGGATCCACGATCTTAATGGTGCTGCATCCGAACTGCCAGCTTCGAACATTCACCGGAATCCCTGGACTAAATTCGCATCTGCCAAGTGTTTTCAGCCCCGTTACGTCGTTGCTCGAAGTACCTGGGGCAGATGCAGACGCAGATTCATTAGCGGAACTAAGGTCGGGATTAAGTACGCGAGGCGGGCTGCTTTGTACCTTTATGTGGTCATCATTTGTCGCATAGATATATGGCATTGTGCCCCAGCGCCCGGTGAGATTTATTTCGTTCTTCTTTGTTCCCGTCCTCAGATCTAAGGACAGGAGACGGTAGTTGGACAGCGGCCACTTTCCTTCATACCCTGCCGAACCCGAATCAAAAACTGCCAACACTCGGTCTCCCGCAAAAACGACTTGGCGCGTTGCAGCATATTCCGATCCGGTGTTCATGCCCTGCCATGTCTGTTCCTGTAGAACCGTGGACCATACTTTTCGTGCTTCGGGAGGATACTTTTTGGAATGTGCGAGCGCACTAAGCGATGGGACAAACAACATAAATATTCCGAGAGTGTTCGCGACAGTATGCGTTCGGGCCTCTGTGATGTTAGAAGCGCAATGGCAATGCCGCCGATCACTATGGCTGCAGCGGCACCGGCGGTCCACGGAGCTAAGGGCTGGCTTGCGCTAGGCGCCACAAACCAGACAAGGGTGGCAGTCAATAGCGCCGCAATTGAGAAACCCCATGGCAAACACACCCTCAGGCGAACGCGAAGAGCAAAACCGACAACTAGTGTGGATGGCAACACCAACAATAGCGCAACGCCCAGCACGACTAACAGATGCAGAGGCCGTAGAAGTAACGGCGGGGAAGGCCTGAAGCCCAGTGCGGAAACCCTTGCGATCAGAGGACGGTCAAGCACTATAGAGAATTCCATCGTCACCATCGCCGCAAACATGCTGACCACCAATACAGGCAACACCAGCAGCCACTTTAGGGCAATTCTGAGGCGTGGGTTCATACCGCCAAAAGTATAATTCTTTGGCCCTGTAGATGATCCGACGTCTGTTTCGCGGGTGTCGCGGTTCCGCAATAGCCGACGGGGAGGCTAAGCCGAGACGGTTAAGTTGGAGGCCGTTGTGCGTGCAAAGTGGGTTTTCGGTAACTTGCTGCTACCTGACCCCTCCGCCAGGCAATTTAACGTCTCATAGAAATGCGACTTTGCAGGCTTTCATGGCTCGCCCGGTGAACGCGGCTTAAGCTTACCGACGAGCCCAACAAGCCTGGAACACTGGTATCGTTTCGGAATGACCAATTGATAGACTTGCGCCAAGTGGGGTTACGGGGGATAGACGGGTTTTCGGAGAACTGGAAGACGATGAAAAATCGACTTGAAGGACCGGACCCCCGAAACGAAGATATCGGCGGAAATGGCTTGTCCGACATGGAGCAGCATGAGCTTGCCCACCGAAAACCCAGAACACAAGATGAGTCAGGGAGCGGGACAGTAGCAAGCCTTAGGGGTTGCGGGGTCCAGTGCGGCGATCGCGCACTTCAGGGTACGCACTCCGTTGGCGGGCACGGGGTGGTACGTACTGGAGACGTTCAGGAGCGTCAGCCACCGTTGACCAGCGTCAGGATTGCTGCGGATCTGATCGTAGATGGAGTTGAGGCTGGCTGCGTCCAGACGCGGGCGATGCCATTCGCCGGCGAAGGTATACTCCGGCATCCAGGTTCCTGGAACCGTAGTCCGGGCTGCCTTCAGGTTGGTCAGGTACCAGGTGGTTTGATCGGTCAGAGCGCCGCCGGCAGCGAAGGTGACGACACTCCGAATAGGCGGTCACACAGCCGGAATGGTATCCCGGTCTCACAATCCTGCCCAATTCGCTGACACCGCGGTGCTAAGCGAATTTCGATGTTCAAGCCCTGCCGATTCTGTTGAGGTTGCGGGCACGAAGAGGATAAGCGAGCGCTAAGGTGCACAAGAGCCGAACCACGACGAGTGAAGTCAGATATGCGCAAGAACTGAAGGTTCAATTGGCAGTAGGTGCCTCGGCGCGATCCACAACAATCACGTCGACGAAATCTCTCGCTGAGACAAGCTTGAGTCCGAGTTGTTCGTGGATCAGGGTCAACAGGGAAGGTCCATCCGGTTCCAAGAGCGCCCGTGCCGCCGATTTTAAGGTGATGTCATATATTCCCTTGATGCCTGTGTGATCGAGGACAGGTAGATCGATGCCGCGAAGCTCGGTCAATTGCTTCGCGAAGTCGGTCATCGACACATTGGTGAAAACAAAGCCTCCGTCCACCACTCGTGGAAGTGTCTCTTTCGGGTACAAAGGCGGGAGTGAATCCGTCTTGTCCCTAGGAAGCCTAGGGCCGTCCTTAGCCACCACCAGTTCGTACACTGAAGTGCGCTTCTTCTCACGATGAAGCTCGACCCTGAATCGGGCTGCAAGCAGATCCTGAAGCATCAGTCGGAGTGAGTCGACATCGGTTGGCGCACCCGCTCGGGCACGAACATCATAGCGCCTGCCATCCAGCATGCTCCGACCCGCAAGCTGGTAGTGCTCGAGCCCGTAAGCCCATTCCACCATTTCAGGCAGATCTATATTCCGCATCGTGAGGCTGTCTGCTGCGTATTGAATCTCCGAGCGTGACCCGCCTTCACCGCCCGCTTCTTGCCCTGTTGATGGTCGGACGGATGCCACCTCGAATGCAGTATGCGATCCATTCGACGACTGTGCGTGTGCTGGCGCCATGAGCAGGAAGAGGATGATTGGCCGGCTCAGATGCCGTGTGCAAAGCGCATTGCCTATCATGGAGGCAATCTTACCGTCATTCCGCGAGCCGTGCCCATTAACCTCGACTCGTTAAATGCTCGCCGCCTGCGCGGAGGCTTGAGCAAGGGTTTCGGATGGGAGCCATGACGTGCCTCGAAAAGGATTCCGCCCGGTTTGTCGCCAATCCGGAAGTAATGCAGCCTTGGGTGTCGTGGAGTATCGGAGGAGCTCCTTGAAACGGGAATTTCGGTAACTTGCCCGGCTCCCGGCACCTAACGCGCGGAGGAACTTACCGAAAATCCGACTTTTCAGGCATAGTGAAGCAGCCTTAAGCCCAGACACTACCTGGTTCCCGCATCCTGCAGCCTTGTCGGGGACCATTACTCTCAGGTTGAAATGCGTCGACATGATACCTATTGCAGGACGCGTCATGAGCGCAAACTTTACACGAACCAAAGGGGAATAGGTATCGTGTCGACGCATTACCGTGTGACGCATTACCGTGTCGACGCATTACCCCTCAGATCGCGGATGGGCGCTCGATCAGTTAAGCACTGCGGGCTTTAGCACTTTTTCTCACCACTGCCGAAAGGATCGGAGTCGGGTTTTCAGGTGTTCTCGACTCGGCACAATCGAGTCCGTTTTCTTTCGCTGCGTGCATGTCGATCAGGCATTGCGCAAAGGTTTCGCTCGCGCGATTGCATCAGTTGTGCTTTGCATGAAGAAGGCGGCGGACTTCTTCGACTGCTAAGGTTCAGAGGCTCTGCAGAAATGCGAGTAGCGCCGCGTTCGTTGCATTGGGTGCTTCCAACTGTACCCAGTGCCCCACGCCTTCCAGCATGGTGAAGCTGCGAAGATCCGTGAGGTTGCTGCGCATTGACTCGGGGCTCGGCTGTGAGATGAGGTTCATCCCGTCACGGGTGCCTGCCAGAAACCTGGATGGCTGCCGAATTTTGGCCCCCACGAAAGCGGTCGAGTGACGTGTGAAGGGGTCGACTGCACGGTAGTAGTTCAGCGCCCCATGGAATCCCGTGCGTGTGAGGGCTGCAACTGCATCAGCAATGTAGTTTGAGTCTATCGTTCGCGGAGCCACGGGAGCCGGGCGCAATAGTCCGCGTGATGGATCGAAGGGATCCCATCCGCCTGCTTCCGGCGCCTCGCCAGAAGTCCAATACATCATCCCAGGGACCGTAACCACAGCGTTTTCCCAAGCCCGATCCGACTCCGCCCTCATCATGTCGAACCAGTAGAACTGGGTTTTTCCAACGGCGCGGAGTTTGTCCAAAAAGCTGGGGCTACCCGGCGGTCGAAACGGGACACTCATGCCGCATACTGCAGTGAAGCGATCGGGACGCATCATCGCAGCGTTCCATGCAATGTTGGCACCAAAGTCGTGACCAACGACTGACGCTGTTGCAACACCAGCCGCATCGAGGATCGCAACAAGGTCACCAACCGTCTCGTATGGCATATAGGCTTCGGCTTCCACGGGAGCAAAACTCTGTCCGTAGCCACGCATGTCGGGGGCGATTGCCAAAAAGCCGGCCCTCGCTACTGCTTCTATCTGAGCCTTCCAGCACGACCAGACTGCCGGAAAGCCGTGGCAAAAGATGACTGTCGGCCCCTTACCCTCCTCTACGAAATGAAGGGAGATTCCGTTTGCCTCTATCTGTCGGTGTCTCATCGTCATAGCTCCTGGTATCACGTAAAATGCGTCTGTGTTGGTTCTACGCGACAATATATTTCGCAACTCACCACCCCTTCAGCGAAGGGAGATAACGGTTAGGTATATTGCGGCACGTAAGCGAAACCCAAGTTTTTGATAAATCGCTTTTGCGCCATTTTCAGATTTGACGTGAAGAAATGGAATCTTTCCCGCCGCCAGAATCTGAGCTGCGAGGAAGGTGGTGAGGGTCTGCGCATATCCGCGGCCGCGAAATTCAGGACGAGTGCACACCGCGCTGATTTCCACAAACGCGGTGGATTGTAATCGCTCGCCAGCCATTGCGACCAACCTCCCATCGCTCGCGCGTATTCCGAAATAGCTTCCCATCTGGATGGTTTGCGGCAGGAACGGGCCGGGCTCAGTGGCCGCGGTAAGCTCAAGCATTTCGGGAACGTCCGTCGTCCCGAGTGGAATCGGTGCGACGGGCTGGGAGGCCGCTGAAGCCTCACAAATCATCTGATCGATCCACCGAGAGCGGTCGACCTGCCAGTCGCCAGGCACGTCGAAGGGGCTGGCGGTAAATAGCGCGACGTGCTCGCCGGGACTGACCAGCTGTTGTAAATCGGTGAATGCGTCACTCGTGGGATGAAGCAAAGCCGCCAGCGGTGAAACATCCGGCGGGTATCGTCGCGCAAGGCCGTGCGAGCGGGCAAGAAGCCGGTGTTCCGTCGTCAATGCGAACCAGACCGGGTTGTCGAGAGGCTCTAACATCCCTAGGTCTGTGACATGGTTGCTGGAACTGCGGCTGCGATAGTATGCAAGACCTCTCTGCGGAGTCCACCGCCACTACTGCCACGCGCGAGAACCATCCCGCCCACCATTGATGCCAGCGCGACAATCGCTTGTGTGCGTCGCAGAGCCTTCGTCTTACCCGGGGCGAGAGCGCTAAGGAGGTCGAGCACCCGGTTTTCCCCTCGAGTTACGACCTCCTTCACCCTCGTACCTTGCCGAGCCAACTCTCCGCCCAGAGCCGCTAGCGGGCACCCAAGTTCTCGATGGTCGTGATGGCGTTGAGAAAGGTAGAAGCACATGACAGCTTCCAGTCGATCCCCCGGAGCTTCGTCAGCGATCTTCTCCAATTGGTCGATGATTTCTGAAAACGCCCTTCCAGCAGCGGCCGCCACCAATTCCTCCTTCGAGGAAAAGTGCCTGTAAAAGCCACCGTGTGTGAGGCCGACCTCCTTCATGATGTCCGCGACGCTGATTCCGTCGAAACCATATTCCCGAAATCGCTTCGCAGCGGCTGCCACGATCTGCTCCCTGTGAGCAGCCATGGCCTCTTTGCTTACTCTCAGTTCGGTATCCCTCCCAATTTTAGATTATTAGAATACTCTAAACAAACTAATATGATTATAGCGATCATCTAAGCATAGAGCAGGCCCGTTTGCAACGGGAAACGCTTCAACTCTCTGGAGCCACGCTGGCTGAGGTGCTCAATTTCACTCGGGCTTCCAGGGTCTGGTAAACGGTTCCTACGCAGCCCGGATGTGAACCACAAGCGGCTTCCGTTACTGGCCAGTCTGATGTTGCTCGGTTCTGTATTAGGTGCGTTCCTGCTCATACGTGTGCCTACCCGCTCGGTTCCTATGATTGTGTCAATCGCGGTTATCGCAGTAGCGGCTTTCTCTGTGGTCTATCGCAGGTCCGGTATGCCGGAATTGGTGATTGCGGCCTCTGTCGAGGCCGAAATCGCAGGCTACGTCTTGACGTTCCTGCTTGGTATCTATGGTGGGTTCTTCAGCGGAGGCTACGTCACGATTCTGACAGCCGTCTATGTCGCTGTCTTCAGATTTACATTCGTCGAGGCGATTGCCACAACGAAGCTGATGAACGTTTTCTCTTCCGCAGTCGCCACTGGCGTGTTTATGTGGCGCGGGCTGGTCAGCTACAGACTTGGGCTGATTCTTGGTGCAACCATGTTTTGGGGGGGGTGTTGGGGGCACGATTTGCTATTCGCATCGGCAATCTATGGCTTCGCCGCATCTTTTTGACCGCTGTTTGGGCGTTGGGACTGAAAGCCCTGATTTTCGATGTATGGGCAAGTCGAGCTGGTTCCGAAGCGGCCTCACCCAGCCGATAGCAAAGCTCAAGATGCGCCAAAGCGCATGGGGAATGGCCGTTTGAAGCAAAGATGCGCTAAGCTTTGATCGACCCTTCTCGCTCGGCGGAAACCAGGGCTAGATCCCGCTGAGGCAGATGGACCATACGTGAGGTATTCATGTTGAACCTATCAGTGAACGGCAAGAACCGGGCTGTACAGTCTTCGCAGGACACCCCTCTTCTCTACGTGCTTCGGGATGAACTGGGTGTAGACAGTCCACAGTTCGGCTGCGGGCTTGCACAGTGCGGCGCGTGTTCGGTGCTGCTTGACGGGAAGGAGATCCGCTCCTGCGTCACGCCTGCTTCCATGGCTATCGGCAAAGAGATCACCACCCTGGAAGGATTGCCTGCACGGTGGGCCAAACAGAAGCATCTGTCGGATGCGCAGGCCAAGGACATACTTCATCCAGTGCAGCAGGCGTGGATTGAGCAACAGGTCCCGCTCTGCGGCTTCTGCCAAAGCGGCATGATGATCAAGGCGACGGAGTTGCTGGAGAGCAAGCCGAATCCCTCTGTGAGCGAGATCAAAGAAGCCTTCACTACCGGGGGCGTCTCTCCGCACTTATGCCGTTGCGGAACCTATATTGCGATCGTGGATGCAGTGCGACTCGCCTCAACAAAGATGGCGAAGGGAGAGGTGTAATGGAACATCTTCGCGAACAATTCGAGCGGGTGTCGGAGGTGTATGGCGCACGCCTGAGCCGTCGAAGCTTTGTGAAGGCAGGTGGAGCGCTGGTGGTGGGCTTCGGGTTCTTCGGAGCACGTGCCGCAAAGGCTACTGGACGTATGGATGGCAATGCCTTCGACGCGTCTCTCCCTCAGTCCTGGATCGAGATCCGTCCTGACAACACAGTCCTGTTCCGCACCGGTAAGAGCGACTTCGGTCAGGGAACAATCTACACAGCCTACCGCCAGATTGTGGCGGACGAGCTGGACATGCCCTTTGAGGCGATCACCACAGTGGTCTCGGCGGATACAGACACCACTCCTGAAGGCGGCGGCACTTTCGGTCTGCTTGGCGAAGGCACCCCGAACATCCGCAAGGCGGCAGCCTACACCCGCCAGGCAATCCTTCAGCTCGCCTCCCAGGAACTTGGTGTGCCCCGGGACCAGCTCACGACAGCCGACGGCAAAGTTTCGGGTGGAGGCAAGGTCATCTCATACGGCGATCTGGTGAAGCATCAGGAGTTGAAGCTCACGATCCCGGTGACTGGCGACCTCACCAGTATCTTCGGCCTTCGGATCAGTGGAGATCCGCCGCTGAAGCCGGCGAGCGAACTGAAGGTAGTGGGTAAGTCTTACAAGAACAGCATTGTTTCTGCCAAGGTACGGCATGAGGAGCTGTGGGTAACAAACGTCAGGCTACCCGGCATGCTGCACGGCCGTGTGGTCCATCCGGCTACCCTCGGATCGCGGCTGGTCCAGGTTGGCACTCTCGATAAGACCAAGTTTCCCAACTCGAAGGTCGTCGTGAAAGGTGATCTGGTCGCTGTCGTCGCTCCCACGGAGTGGGAGGCGGTACAGGCGTCGTGGGCGCTGGCGAAGAATACGCAATGGACGGAATGGAAGGGATTGCCTGGCAAGGACAAACTCTTTCAGAGCCTCCGCGAAGAGTCAGACTGGAAGGCTGCGCCGGTTGCGAAGAGCCGCAAATCCAAGGGCGATGTTGCAGCTGGAGCACAAGCCTCCAGGAAAACTCTTGTAGCCACGTATGAGCTGCCGTACTGGAAACACGCTCCGATAGGCCCGACACTTGCGGTTGCGGATTACCGTCCTGATGGCACCGTCACGGTTCACACCCACACCCAGAATGCGCAGGCCCTGCGCGGCCAGATTGCGATGATGCTGGGCGCTACCGTGGATAAGGTGGTGGTGAAGACCTATGCCGGCGCTGGCCACTACGGCCGCTCCAACGGCGGCAACGCAGGCGCAGAAGATGAAGCGGTGCTACTGTCGAAGGAGTTGGGCAAGCCCGTCCGCGTACAGTGGATGCGCAACGACGAAATGCAGTGGTCGACGCAGTCGGCGGCGGCGTTCTCGGATGTGAAGATCGGTTTGGACGAGCGCGGCCGCATCGCGGCCTATGAGATCGATCACTACCAGCCCGCAATGCAGGATGATCGCCTCATTGGAGCCGTGCTGGCAGGTCTGCCAACCATGCCCGCCCCAGGACCCAAAGGCGGCATGGTTAACAATATCGCCAACGGCAGCTCCGACCAGTGGCTTTACGACAGTGTGGCAAACCTGGATGAGCGCTGCCACGGCACTTTCCAGGTCGGACAGCAGAAGTCGCCGCTGGCGATTGGTTTGCGCGACCACAGCATGCGCACACCGGGACAGTTCCAGCAGAACTTTCCTCGCGAGATGGCAATGAATGAAGCGGCCGCACTCGCGGCAGCCGATCCGCTGCAGTTTCGCATCGATCACGCCACCGACGAGCGGTTGTTGAACGTTCTGCAGCACCTAAAGGCAGAATCGGGCTGGGAGAGCAGACGTACACCGAACCCCAAGGCGGCTTCGACCGGGTCAACCGCTGTGCGCGGCCAGGGCATGTCGGCCATGTTCCGCTCCGGTACCTACTGGGCCTGCGCCTGCGACGTCACGGTTGTCCCAGCTACGGGCGTGGTCAAATTGGAGAAGTTACACCGTCGTCCTCGATCCGGGTATTGTGGTCAACCCGGAGCAGTTAAAGCGGCAGGTGGAAGGCGGCGCCGTAATGGGTATCAGCATCGCGCTGCACGAAGAGGTCAAGTTCAATGAGAGTGCGGTAACCACGGCAAACTGGTCTTCTTATCCCATAGCCACCATGGCCGAGATTCCTGAGATCAAAGTCGTGATGCTCAACCGGCCTGAGGTTGGTTACTACGGACAGGGCTCGGAGGCCGCAAATGCTCTGGCGGCATCGGCAATCGCGTCCGCTGTTTTCGATGCGACTGGCAAACCGATGCGAAGGATGCCGCTTCTTCCGGCTCACGTTATAGAGATGCTGAAGGCTTAGTACACTTCGCGCATTCGCATATTGCTGCCCGGGGCATTGAAGGGACGAAGTAGCCACCGTCCGAACAGTTTCAGCGTGGTGAGAGGAATGGTGGTTATTTCGTCTGTTTGATGCCCTTCAATGCCGTGTCCCTTCAATGCCGCCTTCAATGCCGCGAAGCCTGATCACGAATTACCTGTCACGAATTACCTGTCACGAACTACCTGTCACGAACTACCTGGTCACGAACTACCTGGTCACGAACTACCTGTCACGAACTACCTGGTCACGATTACCGGCAGTAATCTCAAGTGGTTACATCGACTATCCAGGATGGCGGATGCCTTTGCCCTTCAGGCCTCAGACGCCTTTGGGTGGGAGGATGAGGTAATAAACGAGGTTCTGTCGGACTGGTCGGCACCTGAAGTCAACTTCGAGTTGAACAATGAGACGCTGAACATGCATCGCGATTGGTTTCTTGGTCGCCAAGGCGCTTCGGCCTCACGTTTGGGCTGGCCAGCAGACCGCCGTCTCCCATTTCCATACTTACAACCACGGGACTGTCATCACCGCGGGTCTTCCTTTCGAAGCCTGCACAGGCTGCGGAAAAATGCGCGATGGAACAAAAAAGACGTACCTCAGCGGCTAAAAGTCCGGGGCTGGCACGGATCTACCCTGAAATCGAGTTTTTTCGCAGCCTGTAAAGCCCAACGTATTCTCAACCGTTTACGGCCCGACTAAAGTCGTGCCCTGATAAAACAAGAGTTTTTTCCGCAGCCTGTGCAGCCCGCAGGAGGTGACAAGATTCCATCCTGTATCGTCTAAGTTGGGCATGGGTCTCCTTCGGATCTTTCCGCTGATCTGCTTCCTTCTTCTGGCTTCGGCGCTCGAGTCGCAAAACTCAACTGCCGCCCCGGCCACCCCCGCGGCCCAGACCCCGGCGCCTCCCGTCACCACTCTCTCGGTCGACGTGAATGTGGTCACGTTGCCGGTGACGGTCCGCGACAAGCACGGCAAAATCGTAAACAATCTCACCAAAGACGATTTCGTGCTGGAGGAGGATGGCAAGCCGCAGTCCATCCGCTATTTCAGCCAGGAAAACAATCTTCCCCTGACGGTCGGTCTGCTGGTCGATACCAGCATGAGCGAGCGCGACAATATAGATAAGGAACGCAGCGCGAGCCGAAGCTTCCTCGACCAGATGATCACCCGTCCGGCGGACCGGGCCTTTGTGATCCACTTTGATCGCGAGATCGAGCTGCTGCAGGATCTGACTTCGGACCACGCCAAGCTGGAGAAAGCAGTCGGCCTGATCGACGTCGAGTCGGCCGTCCAGAACACCCAAACCAGCGACCAGGACAACGGATCGCCCCGGGCCCATCGCGGCGGCGGCGGCGGCACCAAGTTGTACGATGCGATTTTCCTGGCCTGCGATGAAATAACCAAGAAGCAGAAGGGCCGCAAGGCCATCGTCGTCCTGACGGATGGAGAGGATCGGGGCAGCCAGGAGACGATGAATAGTGCCATCGAATCAGCCCAAAAGGCGGAGACCGTCGTCTACACCATCTATATAGGTGGGCATGAGGACCGCGATAGCGGCTTCAACAACGGCCCGAGGGACAACGGAGGCTACCCAGGGAGGCGTTATCCGGGCGGAGGCTACCCGGGTGGCGGTTATCCGGGTGGGGGCCGCTACCCCGGGGGAGGCTCGCAGGTGAACCGTCCCAACGGCAAGAAGATCCTGCAGCAAATCGCCCAGCAGACCGGGGGACGATTCTTTGAGGCCAAGAAGAAGGACTCGGTAGACGACATCTACGCCCAAATCGCCGAGGAACTGCGCACCCAATTCATGTTGGGCTATACCCCGCCCAAGGACCAGACCGCGGGCTTTCACTCCATTCATCTGACTACCAAGACTAAGGACCTGACGGTCCAGACCCGCGAAGGCTACTACTCGGGGGAGAGCACATCGGGCCAGGACAAACATTAGCCGCCGGCCTCCTCTTGCTAGTATCGTTCCATGACGGAGATCGGCATCGCGGTCGACCCCTCTCCCGCACCACGGCCCAAGCCCGTGGTGCTTCCCGGGCGCGTGGTCACGCTTCGTCCCTTCCATAAGACTAGCCAGGCAAAGGCGCTCTACGATGGCACCCACGGGCCGGAGAAAGAAAATCTATGGCGCTACATGAACGAGGGTCCGTATACGGGTCCCGACGATTATGAAGCTGCCTTTTACCAGAAGCAGAAATCCGTCGACCCGCTTTTTCTGGCGATTATCGATAATGCTACCGGCCTTCCCGTCGGCCAGGCTTCTTACCTGCGCATCGAGCCCGCCCACCGCTCGATCGAAGTCGGCCATATTATCTTCACCCCGGCCTTGCAGCGGAGCCCCGGGGCGACCGAGGCCATGTATCTCATGGCGCGCCACGTTTTCAACGACTTGGGTTACCGCCGTTACGAGTGGAAGTGCAATGCGTTGAACCAGCCCTCGCGGCGCGCTGCGCTGCGGCTCGGCTTTACCTTCGAGGGAATCTTTCGCCAGCACATGATTGTCAAGGGCCGCAATCGCGATACCGCCTGGTTTTCCATGCTGGATTCGGAATGGCCCCAGCTCCAGTCGAATTTCGAGCAATGGCTCGCACCCTCGAACTTCGACCCGGCCGGCCGGCAGAGGCTCTCGCTTTCCCGCCTCAACGGTCATTGAGGTGTGCCGCCTATAAACAGTCATCATCTGCGACGTTTCGGTGATTGCGAGCCCTACCTTTGGTCCATAAAGTTGCTGCATCGGAGGGTACCAACGATGAATAGCTCGGGGACAGTGATCGGAAAAGGCATTTGCATTCGCGGCGAAGTTACGGGACAGGAGGACTTTTTCCTGGATGGAGTATTGGAAGGCAACATCACCTTGACCGGCAAGCGGCTGACCATTGGCGCCAACGGTGTAATCCACGCAGACATCGTGGCCGGCGATCTGGTGGTCTTCGGCCGGGTTGAGGGGAGTGTCAAGGCGAGTGGGCGCGCCGAACTGAAGCACTCCGCGGTGTTCGTCGGAGACATCTCCGCCGCGCGGCTGTCGATTGAAGACAACGCAACCCTGCAGGGTTATGTCGATCTCGGCGAAGCGGCGACCCCGGCGAAGAAAGAGCCTGTTGCCGTAAAGGCAGCGCCGGTGCCTGAAGAAGTCTCAGAAGAAGCTTCAGAGTACGTTGAGCAGTACAGCGAAGCAGTCTAGACCGCTGGGTCATCCCCGGCTCTAACCCAAAACGATCCCCGAGCTGCCCCGCCTTTGCCTCGGCAAAGGCGGGGCGCTTGAAGGGTTCGGGCTTTCCAGGCTGCGGAAGGGTAGGTCATGCCCTCTTCCTTGGTGCTGTGCGCTCTCCCTATGAACAAGCCGGGCTTCCGGTCGAGTTGGGTGCTGGTCGAGAGAACCGCAGGTCCCTCCACTTCGCTACGCTCCGGTCGGGATGACAATTCATTTGTGACACTTACATTCCCTGTAGTCAACCTTCGCGATGTTCATTTGCTCCCTAAACTTGCCGCAGGCAAGTCAGATTGCTCCTACTGCCCCAGCCGGTCCAGATCCATATTAAGCAGGAGCACATTCACCCGCTCCTCTCCCAGAAAGCCAAACTGGCGGCCCTGCACGTGGCGTTGCACCAGATCGCGCACCGTTGCCACCGGCAGATGCCGGGCTTCTGCCACCCGGGCCACCTGGAACATCGCGGCGGCGGGAGAGATGTCAGGATCAAGACCCGAACCGGAGGCCGTAACCAGGTCGATCGGCACCGGCTGGCTCTTGTTCTCCGCCGCATCGTGCGCCACGTCGCCGTCGATGCGGCTGATCAGTTTCTGGTTCGAGGCAGCATAGTTCGAGGGGCCGGAAGAGGTGGCGTCATAGCCGTTGCCGGCAGCCGACGGGCGTCCATGAAAATACAGATCCCCGCTGAAGCTCTGCCCGATCAGCCGCGACCCCACCACCTGGCCGTCGCGGAAGATCAGCTCTCCATCCGCGTTGTGACGAAGCGTGAGCTGCCCCATACCGGTGACCGCCAGCGGATACAGGACCCCCAGCAACACCGTGGTGAGCAACGTGAAGCGGATTGCGATCTTCAATTCACTGCGCAGCATGACAACTCCAATCAGGACAAACCCAGCCCGGTTAAGCAGATATCAATCAGTTTGATCCCGATAAAGGGGACGATCACCCCGCCCACGCCGTAGATCAGCAGGTTGTTGCGCAGCAGCACCTGTGCCGGCCGGGGCTGATAGTTCACCCCCCGCAGAGCCAGCGGGATCAACGCCACGATGATCAAAGCATTGAAGATCACAGCCGACAGGATCGCCGAGTGGGGTGTGCTCAGGCGCATCACATTCAGTTGCCCGAGCACGGGGAAGACCCCGGCAAACATCGCCGGAATGATGGCGAAGTACTTGGCCACGTCATTGGCAATGGAGAAAGTGGTGAGCGCGCCCCGCGTCATCAGTAGTTGCTTGCCGATCTGCACGATCTCGATCAGCTTGGTGGGGTTCGAATCCAGGTCGACCATGTTGCCCGCTTCCTTGGCCGCCTGGGTGCCGGAGTTCATGGCCACCCCCACATCGGCCTGGGCCAGGGCCGGGGCGTCGTTGGTGCCGTCCCCGGTCATCGCGACCAGCTTGCCCTTGGCCTGCTCCCGGCGGATCAGGTCCATCTTGTCCTTCGGTTTGGCCTCGGCCAGGAAATCGTCGACCCCCGCCTCCCGGGCGATCACCGCCGCGGTCAGCGGATTGTCCCCCGTGATCATGATGCTGCGTATACCCATGGCGCGCAGCTTGGCCAGCCTCTCCTTCAGGCCGCCTTTGACAATGTCTTTCAGGTAGATCACGCCCAGTGCAGTGGAATTCTCCGCCACCACCAAGGGAGTTCCACCCATGCCCGCGATCTCTTCCACGCTCTCCCGTACCTTCTGGGGCAGGTTCGACCCCTGTTCCACCAGGAAGCGCGAGATGGCGTCGACCGAACCTTTGCGGATTACATGGCCGCTGACGTTCACTCCGGACATCCGTGTCTGCGCGCTGAAGGGGATGAACTCCGCATGCAGAGCGCTGAGGTCGCGGCCGCGCAGACCGTATTCTTCCTTGGCCAGCACCACGATCGAGCGGCCTTCGGGGGTCTCGTCGGAGAAGGAGGAAAGCTGGGCCGCATCCGCCAGCCGCTCCGGGCTGATATTCGGAGCGGGAATGAATTCCGTTGCCTGCCGGTTGCCCAGGGTGATGGTGCCGGTCTTATCCAGTAGCAGCGTATCCACGTCGCCCGCCGCTTCCACGGCGCGGCCAGACATAGCCAGCACGTTGTATTGCACCAGCCGGTCCATGCCCGCGATCCCAATGGCCGAAAGCAGCCCGCCGATGGTGGTGGGAATCAGGCAAACCAGCAGCGAGACCAGCACGAAGATGGTCTGCGGCGCCTGCGAATATACCGCGATCGGTTGCAGCGTGGCGACCGCCAGCAAAAAGATGATGGTGAGCCCGGAGAGCAGGATGCTAAGGGCAATCTCGTTCGGCGTCTTCTGCCGTTGGGCCCCTTCCACCAGGGCAATCATGCGGTCCAGAAATGTCTCGCCGGGATTGGATGTGATCTTGACCAGGATCCAGTCAGAGAGCACCTTGGTTCCCCCGGTTACCGCGGACCGGTCGCCGCCCGCCTCGCGGATCACTGGTGCGGACTCCCCCGTAATGGCTGATTCATCCACCGAAGCCACTCCCTCGATCACTTCTCCGTCGCCTGCGATATAAGCCCCGGCCTCGACATAGATAAGGTCCCCGGAGCGCAATGCGGCACTCGAAACTTCTTCTCTGGCTCCGTCCTTGTCCCCGGTCTTCAAGCGGACGGCGGTTGTCTCGCCTTTGGCCTTGCGCAGCGTGTCCGCCTGGGCCTTGCCGCGCCCTTCCGCCATGGCTTCCGCGAAGTTGGCGAACAGCACCGTGAACCACAGCCACAACGTGATCTGCAGGTTGAAAGCAAGGCTGCCGTTATGCCCAAGAACCCCCTGGATGAGCAGAATTGTCGTCAGCACACTGCCGATCTCCACCACCAGCATGACCGGATTCTTTACCATCAGGCGTGGGTCCAGCTTGCGAAACGAGCCGAGCGCCGCCTGGCGCAGGATCGCGGGGTTCCAGAGACTCTGTTTTTCTGCCATATCACATCTCCCCTAGAAGGTCTTTCCCGCGTGCAGCAACAGGTGTTCGAGGATCGGCCCCAGGCTGAGCGCAGGAAAAAACGTCAATGCGCCCACGATTAAAATCACGCCCACCAACAGCACGGTGAACAGCCCTGTGTTGACCGGAAAGGTTCCCGATGAGGGGGGAACGCTCTTCTTTTGCGCCAGGTTGCCGGCCAATGCCAGCATCGGCACCATCATGAGAAAGCGCCCGGACAGCATATTGAACGCCAGCGTCAGGTTGTACCAGTTGGTGTTGGTAGTTAGTCCGCCAAAGGCCGAGCCGTTATTTCCCGCGGTGGATACGTAGGCGTACAGGATCTCGGAAAAGCCATGTGGCCCGTTGTTGTTCAGGCTGGCCAGGGCATTCGGATAGAGCACCGAAAAAGCGGACAGCACCAGGATCAGCAGGGGAAAGATGAGCACATAGAGCATCGCCAGCTTCACGTCGTAGCTTTCGATTTTCTTGCCCAGGTATTCCGGTGTGCGGCCAACCATCAGGCCTGCGATAAACACCGACAGCACGACAAAGATCAACATCCCATAGAGTCCCGAGCCCACCCCGCCGAAGACCACCTCACCCAGCATGATGTCCACCAGCGGCACCATTCCGCCCAAAGGCATGAAGGAGTCATGCGCGGAGTTGACAGCCCCGCAACTGGTGTCGGTGGTGATGGTGGCGAAAAGCGCAGACTGCGAGACGCCGAACCGTACCTCTTTGCCTTCCATATTGCCGCCGGAATTGACCAGAGTGGTCTTCTGGTCCACGCCATGCAGCAGCGGATGAGCTTGCGTCTCTGCCCAATAACAGACAGTGAAGCCGGCCAAAAACAAAATAGCCATTGCCGCGAAGACCGCCCAACCGTGTCCTGGAGAACCGGTCATCTTGCCCAGGGTGATGGTGAGCGCGGCGGGGATCAGGAAGATCAGCTCGATCTCGATGAAGTTGCTAAAGGGCGTGGGGTTTTCAAAGGGGTGGGCGCTATTGGCGTTGAAAAAGCCACCGCCGTTGGTGCCTAACTCCTTGATCACTTCTTGTGAGGCTACTGGCCCCTGGGCGATGACCTGCCCACCCTTCTGCAGCGTGGCGACGTTGGTATAAGGCTTGAGGTTCTGAATCACTCCCTGGCCGATCAGCACCGGGGCGATTACCAGGCAGATGGGCAGCAGAATCCACAGGACGGTGCGCGTCGTATCCACCCAAAAATTGCCGATGGTGGGCGACTGTTTGCGGGCGATGCCGCGAACCAGGGCCACCGCCACAGCGATGCCGATGGCTGCGCTGAGAAAATTGTGATAGGCCAGGCCTGCCATCTGGGTGAAGTAGCTCATGGTGGTTTCCGGCGTATAGGCCTGCCAGTTGGTATTGGTGGTGAACGAGGACGCGGTGCTGAAGGCCAGCGCCGGCGCCACCCCAGCCAAATGCTGCGGGTTCCACGGCAGAAAAGCCTGGACTCGTTCGATGAGGTAGGTCAGCAGCAGGGAAACGAAGCTGAAGATGAGCATGGCGATGGAGTATTGCTGCCAACTCATCTCCTGTTCTGCATGGATCCCGCAGGCACGATAGAGAAGCCGTTCGATCGGCCGCAGCAGGGGATCGAGAAATGTCTTTTGCCCTTGGAGCACCCGGGCGATATACAGGCCCAGGGGCCGCATCAGCAGCAGCAGCACGGCAAAGAACACAACAAACTGCAGCCAGCCATTCGCAGTCATTCTAGAAATTCTCCGGGAACAGCAGCGTGATCACCAGGTAGATCAGTGTGGCAACCGTAAGGATCAGGACCACCAGCGTGGTATGTGTCATGGCCTACCTCAACTTGTCGCAGCCGCGAACGTAGAGCAGCGCGACCCCGAAGAAGACCACTGCGAACACAACCATCAATAAATCCTGCATTGTGTGCTCCATAGTGTTCTTAGTGGAACGCCCCTCGACTAAGGGTGGTGTAAGAGAGAGATAAGGAATTAATAAAGATGGGGTGGTCTCAGAACTGACTCCAAACCGCAGGTCCCTCCACTTCGCTACGCTTCGGTCGGGATGACAATTTTGTTAGGAGTTTACGGTACTTCCCTCAAGACGATTCGTTGCGATCTCTTTGCGACAGAATTGTCATCCCGACCGAAGCGTAGCGTAGTGGAGGGAGTGCGCCGGTTCCCTCGATGCGCATCCAACTCGACCGGAAGCCCTGTTGTTCATAGGGAGCGCAGCCGAGGGATCTGCAGTTCACCTACGCCTCTACTCCGGCACACCCTCAGGCAAAAAACGATACCCTACCCAAGGCTCGGTCTGGATGTACTGCCGCGGACCTTCGGCCTCCAATTTCCGTCTCAGTTGCCCAATAAACACCCGCAAATACTCCGGCTGATGCGCGGACTGGCCCCCCCACACCGCAGTCAGCAGGGCGCGATGGGTCAGGGCTTTGCCCGCGTTGCGTGCCATGAAGAGCAGCAGATCGAACTCGGTTGGCGTCAGGTGCAAGCTTTTGCCGCCTACCGTCGCGGTATGTGCCGATGCATCCACCACAAAATCCCCAATCTCAAGAGGAGCATCGACGGTCCGTTCCGGGGCGCGCCGCAGGTGTGCCCGCACTCTGGCCAGCAGCTCCTGAATACTGAAAGGCTTGGTCACGTAGTCGTCGGCGCCGGCATCCAGCGCCTCCACCTTGGAACGTTCCTGGTCACGTACTGACAGCACGATGATGGGGGTCGCGGCCTTGCTGCGCACCCGGCGGCACAGATCCACTCCACTCATGCCCGGCATCATCAGATCGGTGACAATCAGATCCGGGCTCCACTCCTCGAATAGACGAAGGGCTTCTTCAGGATCGTTGGCTGCGCGCACGTCGTATCCCTGGGCGGAAAGCGCAGTGCGCAGCACGCGCGTGATCTGTGCCTCATCGTCCACCACCAGAACTCGTTCTGCCATCCCCCTCCTTTGCCAGGCACCTTACGATATCATCGCCACCTATGCGTCTCTCGCGGGCTCGGGCGCCCGTCTTTCGTTATCTGGCCATGACCGCCGCCGCCCTCCTGGTGGTGCTGGTCTATCGCAGAATACTCCACGTCAACCAGACCACCGTCGCCCTTACCTTCCTGGTGATGGTGCAGTTGGCAGCCTTCCGCTGGGGACTCGTCTACTCCGTCTGCCTCTCCCTCGGCTGCACCCTGCTCTATAACTACTTTTTCCTTCCTCCCATTGGCAGCTTCACCATCGCCGACCCGCAGAACTGGATTGCGCTGCTGTCGTTTTTGGGCTCGGCCATTCTTATCAGCAGAATCTCAGAGAGCGAACGGCGGCAGGCCTTACTGAGCGAGGCGGGCCGCGGTGAGATGGAGCGTCTCTACGAATTCAGTCATCAGCTCCTGATGGAAGAAAATCTGCACGATGTGGCTAGTCACGCGCCGCGAGTCGTGGCCTCCATCTTCGCCTTCGATGCGGTCATGGTTTATCTCACGGAAAACGATTCCGCCTACTCTTCCGATCCGCGTCGCTCCCTGGTCTCGCTCGATGAGCTGCGTGCTGCCGCGCGGCTGCCGGACGCCCCCAGGCCGCTTCGCGATGGAGTGTGCATCGTTCCCCTGGTCCTGGGCATGCGCGCCAGCGGATCGATTGCCATGACCGAGGCGGGCTACTCCGCTGGCCTCTATGACGCGATCGGCAGCCTGCTCGCCATTGCGCTGGAAAGGGCCACCGCTCTCGATCGCTTCAGCCGGGTGGAAGCGGCGCGTGAGGGGGAGCGCTTGCGCAGCGCCTTGCTCGATTCGGTGACCCACGAACTGCGAACTCCGCTTACCGCCATACGCGCCGCCGCCACCAGCCTGTTGTCGCAGCGTTCGCTCGAAGAGAGCCAGCGGCGCGAGATGTACGCCATCCTCGATGAGGAGAGCGCCCGCCTCGATCGCCTGATCGGTCAGGCAGTGGAAATGGCCCAGCTCGATACCGACGGCATTGAGGTGCGGCCGAAACTGCAGCCGCTGCAGGAGGTGATCGACATGGCGCTGGAGGACTGCCACGCCCTGCTGCGCGGCCGCCCGGTAACCGTGGAAATGCCCCCTGACATGCCGCCAGTCTCCCTGGATAGGGAATTGATTCGCCGCGTGTTGCGTCATCTGCTGGAAAATGCCGCGCGTTACTCGCCCGCCGGGTCGCCGGTGCGCATCGGCGCGGCGCTCGAACCAGAACGTCTGCTGCTAAGCATCACCGACCAGGGGCAGGGAATCGACGATGCCGAGCAGGCGTACATCTTCGACAAGTTCTACCGCGGCAGCCGGCAGCGCCTCTTGCATGGCACCGGCATGGGCCTGGCCATTGCCAAGGCGCTTCTCCGCGCCCACGGCGGTGGAATTGACGTGGCCAGCCATCGCGACCAGGGAGCAACCTTTACCTTTTGGGTGCCGATCAAGCCGGAAAAACGAGACTTATCCTCGTAATTAGGGTTACATCGTGGCAGCGGGCATGGCGGCCCGGGTTCGTCGAGGATGTCAACAGAAAATCACCTCGATTTCCCGGCCGGCCGTAATCTCGGGACCAGGGATTGACGTCTGTAAATCGCAGGTACACGTGTCGGCGAAAAACGTCGAGGCATTGTTTAGAGGATGACATCTTCAGCAAGTAACTTGCACAGCGACGTTCCCGTGGGAGACACTTCCTCATGAATATCGATGTGCCCGCGTAACGTTTTTAGTTGGACGCGTCTAACCGGTAACGGCGTACCCTGCAACGCGCCGTTACGTGACCATGATTTGGGAGTTCCGTTGTGGAGCTCCGACCCCGAGGAGAAGGCCCTGTGCGAAAATTCTGCAAAATTCTCTCTGCCCCATTCTTGCTAGTGCTTGCTGTGAGTGCCCTCTCTCAGGGATCCCAGGCTCAGGCCGTCCAAGACCGTATTGCCGAGCCAATCGACTCCGCCAGCATGTCGCCGCTGGTTGGAACTATGCAACCCCTGGCGAAAGCCGAATTTGACACTGGGCCGGCCGACAATTCCAAGGTTTTGCAAGGCATGTCCATCGGCTTCAAGCGCACCGACGCGCAGCAAGCTGCCCTCAAGGCACTGCTCCAGGCACAACAGGATCCCGCTTCACCCAGCTATCACAAATGGTTGACGCCGGCCCAGTTTGGACAACAGTTCGGCATGAGCGCGGCCGACCTGGCCAAAGTTTCCGCGTGGTTGCAGCAAGAGGGATTTACCGTCGCGTTTACCTCTCAGAGCAACAATCGATCAGCTTTAGCGGCAGCATCGCATCGGTCGAGAAAGCCTTCCAAACGCAGATTCACAACTACACCGTGGATGGCGAAAAACACTTTGCCAACTCCACACAGATCTCCATCCCGAGCGCCCTCGCGGGTCTGGTGAGCAATGTTCGCGGGCTGGATGACTTCAGACCGAAACCGAGGATCCAGTTTGCAAAAGCAGGCAGGCCAGCAGCAACCCCCATTTTACTTCGGGAGTAACCGGAGGCCACTATCTCGCCCCGCCGGATTTTGCAACTATTTATGACCTCGGCCCGCTCTACTCCGCGGGGTACGACGGCAAAGGTGTGACCATTGCCATCATGGGGCAGACCGATATCGTGCCCGCCGATATCACCGACTTTCGCTCGGCTTCGGGTCTTTCCGTCAATAATCCAACTGTGTTCACGGTGCCAGGCACAACCCCTGAAACCGTCGCTGTCGGCGCTGCCAATGACGACTTATCGGAGACCGACCTTGACCTCGAGTGGTCAGGTGGCGTGGCGACCGGAGCATCCATCGTGCTGGTAAACGCCGGGGCAAACGGCGAGGGCGAGGTCTTCGCTTCGTTGCAGTACACCATCCAGAATTCGATCAATGGCATCACCATCCCGATCATCAGCCTAAGCTACGGCAATTGCGAGATGAATTGGTCCACCGGCAACATTGCTGAGGTCGAATCCTGGCTGCAGCAGGCCAACAGCCAGGGACAGACAGTATTGCAGGCTGCCGGAGACGACGGCGCCGCGGACTGCGACGAGAGCAGCTCTACGGTAACCATCACTTCAGCCACCCAGGGACTGTGGGTGGATTATCCCGGCAGCAGTGCTTACGTGACCGACGTGGGCGGCAGCGAGTTCATGGGTGATGGCACCGCGGCTGCTCCGCAGACGGGTGCAGGCACCTACTGGAGTGCAAATGGCTCCAACGATCTAGTCAGTTCAGCTAAGTCCTATATTCCTGAGATGGCGTGGAATGACACCACTTTCTCCATCGAGAATAATGGCGGCTTTTCCGCAACTGGCGGTGGCGCCAGCGCTTTGTTCCCCAAGCCCACTTGGCAAACCGGAGTCGCGGGCATCCCGGCCGATGGTCATCGCGATGTGCCGGATATCGCGCTGGCAGCTTCTCCCGACCACGACGGACTGCTTTATTGCACCCAGGTGCAACCAACGGCAGGAGCGGCCTACGTTTCCAGTTGCCAGGCGACCAGCTTTCGCACGCCGAATGTGCCGTCAACCAACGACGAGAATCTCATTGCCGTGGCCGGTGGAACCTCCTTCGCGGCGCCTAGTTTTGCCGGTATTTTGGCGATCATTGAACAAAAGCTGGCCACCGGCGGAGGACTGGGAAACATCGATCCAGCCCTTTACACGCTGGCCTCGAACTCCACCACCTATGCTTCTGCCTTTCACGACATAACCACCGGGAACAACCAGGTACCCTGCACCACCGGTACCACTAATTGCCCAAGCGGCACCACGGTGATCGGTTACACCGCCGGTACGGGCTATGACCAGACAACTGGATTAGGGTCGGTCGACGCCAACAATCTGGCGACGGCATTCGCTGCCTTGGTGGCCGCGACGGGTACCAAGACGACACTGGCGGTCACCCCTGGCACTTCGCTCGGCATCGATGAGTCAGCTACCTTTACCGCGACGGTTACACCCAACACCTTATCGACAACGCCCACCGGCACGATCACCTTTACCGTGGATGGCAATGCGCAAGCCCCCATCACCATCTCCACCGCTTCCCCCTTTACCGCCTCATTCAAAACCTCTTTCGCTGGCGCAGGTACACACATTGTCTTCGCCACTTATTCGGGAGATTCCACCTATACGCAGTCGACCAGTGCGAATGTAACGGTGACTGTCGTATCGCAGGGAACGCAGGCGACCACAACCGCGGTTGTAGCCAGTCCAACCACCTTTGCTTTGGGGGGTAGCGTCACGTTCACCGCAACCGTAACCGGAACCACGGCGGGCACGCTCACCGGGCCGGTTACCTTCACTACCGGCGGGATTACGATCGGCACGGTCAAGCAGGTAACGCTGGCCACCGGTGATACGGCAACGGCGGTCCTGAGTGTTTCCTCCGCCACTGCGTCGCTCGGTTTCGTCCCCGGTACGGATACCATCACGGCTACATATGGAGGAGACAGCTACAACGCAACCTCCATGGGGACCACAACCGTGACCGTCACCAATCCCGGCATCACCGTCTCGGCTACGAATATAACCATCTCGTCGCCCTCGCCGGGTAACAGCGGCACCTCGACCATCACGCTCACCTCCACCGGCAGTTACGCCGGCACGGCGAATCTAGCCGCCTCGGCTCCCTCGCTCAACGCCGACTACGGCTTCGGCAGCAGTGGGGCGCAGACGGCAACTATCGCTTTATCCTCGGGTGGCACGGGAACCACGACCATCACCATCACCACCATCGCCGCCACCGGGAATTTGCGGAAGCGTGTGGTTGCCGACCTTCACAAGAATGGCGGCCGGATAGCTGCCGCCGGAGGAACCGCTGCTGGCTGCCTGCTGCTGCTGCTCATACCGGGCATCCGCAAGAAGAGATGGCCGGCTGCGCTGATCATGCTGGTGTTCCTGAGCGTCGGTGCGGGGCTTGGTTGCGGCGGTGGAACCGGCGGAGGCTCGCCGGGTGGCACCTACACCGTTACCATCACCGCGACTGACAGCAGCAATTCCGCCATCACCGGGTCTGGAAGTTTCACTGTGAACATTCAGTAGGTTGCGTGCCATGCAGGGCTGCCTCTCCAACGAGGCAGCCCTTTTGTTTGTAGGGACCCGCAGCTATTTCAATTACCCATAAAAACTGAGGCCCGGAGGACCGGCCTGAACTTCAGAGCTGTCCAAAATAGGGTATTGGTCGCGTCTGTTGCATTGATTTGATTGGGCAAACTGATATCGTGAACCCGTCTTGTGAAATCGGGTTGGGTATCGAAGATTGCAGGGCGAGCGGCGCCACTGCTGCAGTAACAGCTGAGAGTCTTAGCGAAGCGGACGGTACTTAGCCGGATGGCAAAGCGTCTCTTGACGAAGGGCACGGCTTCAGCCGTGCCGCACACAGCCGCAGCCAGTCAGGGCTTTAGCCCCTGAGGTACGTTTTTCCATGAGTACCTGCACGGACCCAACTCTGAAAACCGTACCTCAGCGGCTAAAGCCGCCTCATGCGAAGGAAATTACGGCACGGCTGAAGCCGTGCCCTTCGTACAAAGAATAGCCCGTCTAAAATCGTAATTTGGACAGGTCTGCCTGAATGTACAGCATGAATAGGGACGGTTTTGTACGTGAGAGCAAACAAGGAGCAATGATGAGTTTACGCAGCAGCGCCAGGTCCTTGACGATCATTCTCTGCATCCTGCGATTTGGATTTCCACAGAACGCTAGATGCGAGGGTGATGCGGTTCCGTCTGTGGCAATCCTCGCTGGATTCTCCGACGTCATCGTTGTAGGAACCGCTACGCCGGAGGATGTCACGACAACGTCAGCTACGGTTGACATTCAAGTAGAGCGGGTGCTGAAGGGCAAGGCTGTTCCGAATATGCAAATGCAGGTTCCATTCGCGAGTAGATCGGCCCAGTGTACTGTTCCTCCTTCAGCCGTAGCAGTGACGGCAATCTGGTTCCTAACGCGTCAGGCAAGCGGCGCAATGGCGTTTGCCAACAGTCCTAAGTCGCAATCCTGTCATCCGTTCCTGACTGACTATGAGGTGCCAGAGGGAGCTCTGCCCGCGCAGTGGTCCTACCCTGAGGATGCGAAACCGGAGGACAAACTCGCTTACGAGTTAGCCTGGTCTATCGAATCCCATCAGGGGGACGGGCCAGTTGCGCTGGTGATGAATGCTAATCTGCTGGACGGCGCGAGTAAGACCGTGGCACTGCAAATCTATCGGGAGCTCTATTCATCAAGTACACCCGATATTCGCATCACGGGGATGCTCGGGCTGCTTCGCCTCGGAGATGCCGATACGTTGCGGGCACTTGCTGACAATGTTAACCAAGCAGCGCAGCAACCACGGAGGGGAACATATCTCAGATATGGTCAACGCTTACCGATCTCATATGGGAGCTCCGGTCTTACGCCGACACAAGGGATGGAAACGCAAGAGACAGTAATAGCCGAAACCGTCGCAAGGGTTTCGAATTCTAGCGATGATGCAGTTAAACAGCTGGGACGTTTGTCACAAGCATCTACTTCCTCCCAGCCTATACGGCACGCGGCTGCGAGGGCTCTCGCCGAAATCCATACTCCCTTGGCTCTAACTTACCTTGCACCTTTCCTCTATGACAATAATGATGCCACGTTCCGGGCATACGCCATTGGAGGCATCGCATGTTTCGCGAACGGGGTTCCGGTACTGGATCCTACGCGACCGGACGGGCGGCTAAATCTAAATTACAGCAGCATTTTTAAGACAGAAGAGACTCTCAGTCATTTCGCGATGGGTTTACCGACCATTTCGAAAAGGGAATCCTATTACCTCGATTTCTGGCGATCCTGGTGGTCGTCGAATGGAGCGGCGGTTCAGGCCAAGGTATCAGCATCACCCTAGAAGAGGATCACTCGCGAGATCGGGCCTTTGCATCAATCAGAACTCCGCGCATACCATGCGCAAACCAGGAGAAACGCCGCCCCGCTCGCGTAAGCCAGGGTGAACTGAGGCGCGACCCACCATCCGATCATGCTTTCCACCCCGTTGGGAGAGAGCCGGTAGGCATGGATCACGCCCACCGCGGAAAAGCCCGCCGCCGCTGCCAGCCAGGCCGACGCCGGCGCGAAGCGGCGCTGTACGATTAGCGCCAGCGTCGCGGACCACAGCATCGAGGTCAGAAGCGACCCTTGTCCCAGTGCAATCAATCCCCCCATAGCCAGGTCGCCGCCCATGCGTGGCGCAATCTCCATCAGGCTGCTTCCTGCTTTGCGCGCAACGGCATCTGCCAGGCTGGTCGCCCACTGCGACAGGGCCGGAATAAGTCCAATCACCACGGCGATGGCCTGGTTCGCAGGCACCTCGGTGACGGCCTGCCCAACAGTAATCAAGCCAAACCAGATGATGACCGGAGCTGCCACCTCCAGCGGCACAAACCGCAGCACCAACGGCAGAATCCCCGTGGTGCAAAGCACCAGGGTCGCCACCCCATTCAGCACCGAATACCCCGAGCGCGCGCCATTGGCCTTGTGTGCGGCGTGGCCCAGGTAGAGCGTCGTGGGAAAGGGACTGCCCAGGCAGGCAGCGGCCAACGTGCTCAGCCCATTCATGAGCAGCGACGGGGTCGTCGCATAATCGTCGCCCGCCACTTTAGCGCTTTCCAGAATCATCAGCGATGCCAGCGTGTCCAGCGCGGCGAGCGGAACAATAATGGCCAGATAAGGCCAAAACCCCCGTTGGCCGAAGAGGTCAAAGATGTTGACCGCATGGGGCAGATAGAGTTGCAGGGCCGGCGCCACGGGCCGGGGAACGGTGTAGATATGCATCCAGCGCAGCACCGCAACCAACACCGCGCCCAGCCCGATCGCCAGCATGCCAGCAGGCAAACGATAGGGCAGTTTTAGATGGGAGCCATACAGAGTAAAGAGGACGATCATCGGCAGCAGTGCAATGGCCGCCTGCTGAAAGACGCCGAAGATGAAGCCCAGGCAGAGATAGGCTAGGGCAAGCCCGGCCAGCGGCGACAGCAATGCGGCGCGTGGCGCTTTGTTCCGCAGCCAATCGGTGCAGAAGGCTCCCGCGGTCTGCACCACTCCGCTGCACAGGCTGGCAAAGATTCCCGCATGCCATGCCAGGTTTGCATCGTGCGTCCGGGCGTAGACCGGGCCCATAATCAGGAACACGTAGGCGAAGATGGTGGGGGCATTGACGCCGAAGGGAATCGCGGTGGCATCGCTGCGCCCTTCTTTGCTGGCCAGGCGGCGCGCCTGCCATGCGTAGAAGAAGTTTCCTGCCAGGATGGAAATCGCAGCGCCGGGCAGGATGTGGCTGGCGACAAAGCTCAGGGGAAAGCCGCAAATTGGCGCCAGGCCCACGATCAGCAGCAGGTCAGGAAAGCCGCTGAAGAAGAGTCCGAAGAAGCCGTCGACGTCTCCGGGGGTGAACCACTTCACCTCCATCAGGCCGTCCCGTAGGAGAAGCCAGTCTCGCGCAGCCACTTACGATAAGCAATCGCCATGCGATCCGATCGAAGGTGCAGCTCTGACTGCAGGTCGAGGGGCAGCAGCTCCGGCCGCTGTGATTCGACCACAACCTTATCCTGGGCGGTAACCTCATCCTGGAACTGGATGATCGTTTGTGCGGGAACGTCGTGCCCATAGTCCATGGCGATGAGAACGCGCGATTCGCAGGTATCCGCATCGATGGGCGCGACCTGTATCAAGAGGCTGTAACGCTGATTGCCGTGCTCTTTTTTGAGGCCCGCCGTGAGCGGACCGGAAGCCCAATAGTGATATGTGACCAGGGCGCCTTTGCCTGTCCCGTCCGGATCGGGCTGCCAGATGCGAATCTCGCGTGCCTCTGGCCCATGCGGTCCCATACCCACCTCATAATCTTCGATCTCGCCGTGCTGCGGATCGCCCAGCAGACCGGCATGGACGAAGCCAAGGTGAGCGACATCCAGGAAGTTCTCGACCACTCGTGGCCCCTTGGCGCGGAAGAAATACGGGCCGGCCAGCATCAAGCGAAATGCCGGGTCCTCGCCGAAGGCAAACTGGGGAAGATCGCCGCGTGGTTCCCCAACGCAAGCCCAGACGATGCCGTAGCGCTCCTGTGCCTGGTATGTCTGGGCGCGTGCCTTGGCCGGAGGAGGTTGTCCTGGATGCGAAGGCATATGCACGCATTGTCCACTGCTGTTGTACTCCCAGGCATGATAGGGGCACACCAGTCGTTCGCCGCACACCTTGCCCAGGGATAGCTGAGCGCCGCGGTGAACGCACAGGTCGCGCCAGCACTGGACGCCTTCTGCCGACCGCCACAGTACGATGTTGCGGCCCAGCAGTCTGCGGGCCACCAGTTGTCCCGGCTCCACCTCTCGCGACCATGCAACCGCAAACCATTCGCCCAAAAGCCTCGGATCATTCAGGCCTTCTCCGTCGGTAGGCATCGTTCTGTGTCCCCTCTCGCGCTTCATTCTACGACCAGAAACCGCAGGTCCCTCCACTACGCTACGCTTCGGTCGGGATGACAATTCATTTGTAGCACCGGCATGCCCTCCAATATGAATTGTCATCCCGACCGAAGCGTAGCGTAGTGGAGGGACCTGCGGTCAGCAGATGGTATCCTCACCACACTCACCCCTTAGGAGCGCCGCTCTTGTAAATGGGAGGCAAACTGACGTTCGCAATTAGGAAAACTCTGGTAATCGCGGCTGTTGCATTTGCCTTCTTCGCGCTGCCCTCCTGCCGTGCACAGACCACGCAGGCCGCCCGCTGGGCCCGCGAGGCGAGCCACGTCACCATCGTGCGCGACGACTGGGGCATCGCCCATGTTTATGGAGAAACCGATGCCGACGCCGTCTTCGGGATGATCTATGCCCAGGCCGAAGACGACTTCAACCGGGTGGAGACGAACTACCTCAACGCAATGGGCCGCCTGGCTGAGGCAGAAGGGAAAGATAAGGTCTATCAGGATCTCCGCATGAAGCTGTTCATCGATCCCGAGACTTTAAAAAAGGACTACGCGGCAAGCCCGGACTGGCTGAAGAAGCTGATGAACGCATTTGCCGACGGTGCCAACTTCTACCTCGCCAAGCACCCGCAGGTAAAGCCCAGAGTGATTAAACACTTCGAACCATGGATGGCGTTGTCTTTCAGCGAGGGCAGTATCGGCGGTGATTTCGAGCGAGTCGACTTGGCCAAGCTTGAAGCCTTCTACGGCGGCAAAGCCGTAGCATCTTTGCCCGAGCAAGCCGACCCGGAGCCGGGTGGATCGAACGGAATCGCCATCGCGCCCTCCAACACGGTGCAGCACCACGCGCTGCTCCTGATCAATCCGCACACCTCCTTTTTCTTCCGCTCAGAGTTGCAGATGGTGAGCAAGCAAGGTCTCGATGCCTATGGAGCCGTCACCTGGGGGCAGTTCTTCATCTACCAGGGCTTCAACCCGCGTCTAGGGTGGATGCACACCTCGAGCGGCGTCGACGCCGTCGATGAGTATCTGGAAACGGTGAGCAGCAAAGACGGGCACTACTCCTACAAGTACGGCGATGGCGAGCGGCCGGTAATCGAAAAGCAGATCACCGTGCCCTACATCACCCCGCAAGGAATGGCAGAGAAGAAGTTCACCGCTTACTACACCCACCATGGCCCGGTTATTCGCGATCAGGATGGCAAGTGGGTGACCATCCGGCTGATGCAGGAGCCGGTAAAGGCGCTGATGCAGTCCTACTTGCGCACCAAGGCCAAAACCTACCAGGAATACCTGCAAACCATGCGGTTGCAGGCGAACTCGTCGAACAACACCGTCTATGCCGATGCCGATGGGCACATCGCCTACTTCCACGGCAACTTCATACCCCGCCGCGACCCGCGCTTCGACTTCACCAAGCCGGTGGATGGAAGCGATCCGGCGGCCGAGTGGCAGGGCCTGCTCACTGTTGAGGAGTCGCCCCACCTGCTCGATCCCAAAAGCGGCTATCTCTTCAACGTGAACGATTCACCCTGGAACGGCGCCGGAGAAAGCAGCTTGCACAAGCAGGATTACCCTGCCTACGTTGAAACCGGCAGCGAGTCCGCTCGCGGCCTGCATGCGTTGCAATTGCTGCAAGGTAGGAAAGATTTCACCCTGGACTCACTGGTTACCGCGGCCTACGACAGCTACCTGCCGTGGTTTATCAAGCCCTTGCCTCGCCTCATCCATGCCTGGGAAAACCTGCCCGCCAGTTCAGAAACCAAGGTCGCGCTCGCCGGCCAGATTGGCGTGCTGCAGCGGTGGGACCTGCGCTGGGGCGTCAATTCCGTAGCCACTTCGTTAGCCATCTTCTGGGGCCAGGAGGTCGCGAAGGGAGGTCAACCAGCAGGCTACGAAGGTGAATTTGCCGCGCCGGTAGTGCCCGATGATGTAGCCCTGAAGGCCCTGGCGACCGCTTCTGACAAGCTCACGGCAGATTTCGGCACCTGGCAAGTGCCATGGGGCGAGATCAATCGCTACCAGCGTCTGACCGGAGACATCGAGCAGCGCTTTGATGATGCCAGGCCGAGCACCCCTGTAGGTTTCACTTATTCCAGCTGGGGCTCACTGGCTGCCTTCGGGGCCAAGCCCTATCCAGGCACGAAGAAGTGGTACGGAACCAAGGGCAACAGCTTTGTTGCGGTGGTGGAATTTGGCGATAAAGTGCGAGCCCGGGCGGTAACCGCGGGAGGAGAAAGCGGACATCCGACCTCACGCCACTTCAACGATCAAGTGGAGAGGTACACCACCGGTAACCTGCGCGAGGTTTATTTTTACCGCGACCAATTGAAAGGGCATACGGAGAGGGAATATCATCCAGGAACTCCACCGGTTCCCTAATGATGCGCGTACCCTTGGCCGTTCTGCTTGCCTGTTTTCTGTTCCTGCCCGCCACCAGGGCGGCGGTACCCACACTCGACGATCCGGAAATGTTATACATGCTCGCGTTGAAGAGCCAGGGGCTGAACTTCCCCGGTGTCAAACCTTGGCATATCAAGGCTTCCTATACTTTGTTCGACGCCAAAGGGAACAATCCCGTCAACGGAGTCTTCGAAGAGTGGTACATGGGCCCGCATCGATACAAACGCAGTTACAATCGTCCGGGCTTTACCCAGACCGACTACGGGACCGATGCGGGACTATATCGTGCGGGCGAACAGAACTGGGCCGCCCGAGACGAATTCCAGATTCCCATCAATCTATTCGAGCCACTGCCTGATCTACAAGGCACCAAAGACTTCACTTTTGAAAAAGCCGATTTTACGGGCAATGTAAAACTGCATTGTATCGTGCTGGCTCCCTCAACCGGGGCCAACCCAGTCGTTGGTGCAACCTTCCCTACTTTTTGCATCGACCCGGAAACACCGGTCCTGCGACTCGGCGTTCCCTACGGCGCCAGTACGGAAACGATATACAACCGGATCCAGGTCTTTCAGAACCATTATGTCGCCGGAGAATTGATAATCAACATCCGGGGCAAAACGGTCTTTAAGCTGGCGGTCGACTCGCTGGAGCGTCTGCAAGACCCGGACAATGCAATGTTCACTCCGCCATCAGACGCCGTGCTCGTTTCGTCAGCGCCGATTACACTTTCGGTCGCGAGCCTGCAAGTGCTCAAGCGCGTTGCCATTGTGTATCCGGCACTGGCCAAAGTGCAACGCGACGATGGTGTTGTCAGGATACAGTTCACAATCGACCGCAATGGTCATGTTGCAAAGGCGAAAATCACAGATGGTCCTCGCATGATGCAACAAGCCTCTCTGGATGCGGTGAATCAATGGATCTTTCGTCCGTTCCTGCTTAGCGGCGAACCCGTTGAGGTCAACACAGTGCTGAAGATCATATTTAATCAAGGCCGATGATCGCAATCATTTGGGAACCTCCGGTATAGCCGCGCCGTCCGCGCGAGGCTCAGAAGCTCCATAGTTGATTCTTGTAGAGCTGTCGTGGAGTACTGCCTGCCCCCGCCCCATCGTGGTGGAATACTCTTTTCTGACCTCCAATATATGGCCCATCGTCCCAAGCGTTCCCAGCACATCCGGTGGAACCCGTGACTCGATCAGGATATTGCACCCCAACTTCTTGCTTACCGTGAAGCGAGCCTCCTCCAACGCCGCCTGGATGTTCATGTGGTAATCGGCCACATTCGAGACAAATTGTGCGTGGGCCAGCGGCTGATTCATGCCGCCCATGATGCCGAAGCCAATGTGTTGATCGCCGTGCTCCATGAAGGCGGGAATAATGGTGTGGAAGGGACGCTTGCGGCCGGCGAGTGCATTCGGTGACTTGCGATCGACGGAAAAGAGGCCTCCGCGATTGTGAAGCGCGAATCCCATGCCCAAAACCGTAATATCCGATCCAAAAGAATCGTAGTTGCTCTGGATAAGGGAAAGAATATTACCCTCGCGGTCGACGACTGATAGATAGGTGGTATCGCTGCGTGGCAATCCCGCCGGCGCCACATCGCAATTCGCCTTATTAGGATCGATCAGGGCGGCTCGTTTGGCAGCGTGCTCTTTCGACAGCAGCTCACTTACCGGGATATGTCCAAACCTGGGATCTCCGTCGTACGCGGTCACGTCGGCATAGGCGAGTTTCATCGACTCGATCCGAGTGTGTAGCTCTGCGGTGCTTAAAGGACCATCGGGAGACGGCTTGAAGTTCTCCATGATGTTGAGCATCTCGAGCGCAGCGATGCCATCGCCATTGGGCGGAAGCTCATACACCGTCCACTCGCGGTATTTTGTCGAAATGGGCTCCACCCACTCCGCGGAATATTCGCTAAGGTCATCCGCGGTCATCGTCCCGCCCAGTGCAGTCGAAGTCTTCAGAGTCGCCTGTGCAATCGTGCCCTTATAGAAAGCCGTCTCGCCTTCCTTGGCGAGGATCGTCAGCGCCCCGGCAATATCGGGATTGCGAAACATCTGGCCGATCGCAGGCGCCTTATCGCCTGGCAGGAAAACCCTTCGGCTTTCCGGATACTGCATCAGTCCCGGCGCTGCGCCTTCCCAGTAAGCATGGATCATTTCCGCCACAGGGTAGCCCTGCGTGGCATAGAAAATCGCAGGTTGAAACAGCTCGCTCCACGGCAGCTTGCCAAACCGGTCATGCAGCTTGGTCCATCCGTCCACTGCGCCGGGCACGGTTGCCGAATCGATCCCTTTCTGTGGCATCGTGTGTATGCCCTTCGCTTCCAGATGATCGATCGTCAGACCCTTGGGAGCCCACCCACTGGCATTCAAGCCGTACAACTTGCCCGTACTTGCTTCCCAGTAGATGGCGAAGAGATCGCCGCCCATTCCATTCGTCATCGGCTCGGCAACGCCTAGCACGGCATTGGCCGCGATTCCCGCATCAATGGCCGATCCGCCTTGCTCCAGTATTCTTGCACCCGCCTGCGAAGCCTGCACATAGCTGGTAGCCACAATGCCGTAAGGACTACTCACTACGGAGCGGCCATACGAACGATCTTGTGCGGCCGCCGAGCTAATAGCCATAGCGATCAATGCAAAGCCAACAAAGATCTGATCACGTCTGTCCTTGCCAGCCAAGCCCGGGACGAAAGCTACGCGGTCTCAGGCTTGAACCGCAGCATCAGAAAATAATAAAGACCCGCCGAAACAAAAAACCCCACGAACCAGGCATAGTCGTAGAGAAACCGAACCGCCGGAACCGCCAGCCCAATGAGCGCCACAAAAACCCCCGCCACCAGTGCCGCAATCGCGCGAGGATTGAATCCGCGGGAGTAATCGTAGGGGCCGCCGCGGTGGTACAGCGAGGCCACGTCCAGCTTCGTGCCGCGAATCAGGAAATAATCCGCGACCATAATCCCGGCCACTGGTCCAAGCAAACCGGAGTACCCCACAAGCCACCCGAAAATGTAAGTGCCAAAGGTGCTCATCAACTTCCAGGGCATCATGGCCAGGCCAAGAAACCCTGTAATCAGGCCGCCCGTGCGGAAGCTGATCAGCCGCGGCGCCAGGTTGGAAAAATCATTCGAAGGGGAAACAACATTCGCCCCGATGTTCACGTTGAGCGTAGCCACCAGCACGGCCACTAAGGCCAGCAGCGCCACCAACGGCTGATGGAACCGTCCCAGCAGGGTGATCGGCGACCATATCGGCTCCCCGAAGATCGTCTCCGAGGCCGAGGTACAGGCGATGCCGACAAACGAGTACAGCGTCATGGCGACCGGCAAACCAAACCCCTGGCCAATAATCTGCGAGTCCTGCGACTTGGCATAGCGGGTAAAGTCCGGAATATTCAGCGACAGCGTGGCCCAATAGCCAACCATCGCCGTCAACGACGGAAAAAAGAAATGCAGAAAGCTGCTGGTGGAGTGGAAGCGGCTGGGCGCCGAAAGCATCGGTCCGAAGCCGCCTGCCTTATGCAGCATCCAGAACAGCAGCAGCATCGACATCACAAACATGAACGGCGCCGAGAAGCTCTGCAAAAAACGGATCGACTCCACCCCGCACCAGACCACGAACATGTTGAGCGCCCAGAAGCCGAGAAAGCTCGCCCACAGCACCGCTGGATTGTGCCCCGTCGCCGGCCATACCACCGCGATCATGGCGGCAATCGCCTGCCCGCCCAACCACGACTGAATGCCGAACCATCCGCAAGCCACCAGGGCGCGCAGCATCGCGGGAATATTCGCCCCCAGCGTGCCAAAGCTGGCGCGCACAAAAACCGGGAAGGGAATTCCGTACTTGGCGCCGGCGTGCGCATTCAGCAGCATGGGCAATAGCACGATAAGGTTGCCCATCAGGATGGTAAAGAGAGCCTGCTTCCAGTTCATGCCCCCGGCAATCAGCGAGGAGGCAAGCATATAGGTGGTGACCTCCATCGACATGGAGAACCACAGCGCGATGTAGTTATAGGTGCCCCAGGTGCGATTCGCCGGAGTCGTCGGCGCGAGGTCCCCGTTGTAGAGCTGGCGGTCCGCATCGACGATAACCGCCATCAGGCGAACCCTCCGGCATTTGCTTCGCGCTTGAGAAAGCGCCCCCGTCCGGTCTGCCCGATCCACTTTCCGTCTTTCACCACCAGCTCTCCGCGAGAAAATACATCCCTGGCATTTCCCTTCACCTGCCAGCCTTCAAACATGGAGTAGTCCGTCGCCATGCACTGGGTAGCGGCCGTGATGGTGTAGGCGGCATCAGGATCCCAAAGCAGAATATCCGCGTCTTTGCCCGGTGCGATCGCACCCTTCTGCGGCATGCCGAAAATGCGCGCCGGCGCGGTGCAGCACAGCTCCACAAACCTCTCCGCGGTGAACGCCCCGGAATTCACCCCGAAGTGCCAAAGAATCTGCAAGCGGTTCTCGATCCCCGGGCCGCCATTAGGAATCTTCGTAAAATCATCTTTGCCCAAAGACTTTTGATCGGCAAAACGAAAAGGGCAATGATCGGTGGAAACCACGGCAAGCGTGCCGTCTTCCAGTGCTTTCCACAGCGCAGGCTGGTTATGCTTTGCGCGCAGCGGAGGTGTAAACACGTATTTAGCCTCATCCCAGCTCTTCCCCGGCATCTGCTCTTCGAGCGACAGCACCAGATACTGCGGGCAAGTCTCCGCCAGGGCACGCAAGCCGCGTTGCTGCGCATGCTTGAGCTCACGCAGGGCATCCGCGTTCGACAGATGCACGATGTAGACGACCGCGTCGGCCATATCCCCGATGTGGATGGCGCGATGCGTGGCCTCCGCCTCCGCCTTGGCCGAGCGGCTATGCGCATGGTAGTGCGGCGCGGTCTTGCCTTCCGCAATCATGCGCGCCACCACGATATCGATCACGCTGCCATTCTCCGCGTGCACGCAGCACAGCGCATTCAACGTTCCAGCCTTGTGCATTACCTTGTACATGAGCCCGTCGTCGATCATCAGCACGTTGGGGTAAGCCATGAAGAGCTTGAACGATGAGATCCCCTGCTTCACCATGGCTTCCATTTCGGCTAGGCCCTGCGCGCCGTCGCCCGGCCCAAGGTCGGTCACCGCCATATGCAGCCCGAAGTCAATGCACGCCTTGCCCGCGCTCTTAGCCAGCCAGGTAGTGAGCGCCTCGCTCATGGTGTGTCCCCTGGACTGGAGGACGAAGTCGATGACGGTGGTCGTTCCCCCCACCGCTGCGGCGATGGTGCCGGTGCGGTAATCGTCCGCCGATACCGTCCCGCCGAAGGGCATATCCAAATGAGTGTGAACGTCCACCCCGCCGGGCATTACCAACAGCCCGTGCGCATCGATTAAAGTGTGTCCATTTGCAGGAATGCCGGGAGCCACCTGCACGATGGTCTCGCCCTCGAACAGGACATCGGTTTTTTGTTGCCCCTCTGCGCTGACGACGGTGCCATTCTGTATCAGGGTCGGCATAGGTGTGGACTACGACCTCATGTGCGCCATCGGAAGCGCGCCGGCTGCAGTCCGCTCGGCCCAGCTCTCCGAGGCGAGCCCATTGTCCACGCGTTCCATGGTGATGCACCCCTCGACCGGGCATACCAGCGAGCACAAATTGCAACCGACACAGTGATGTTCATCCACCCGGGGAATCCGCTCCAACGGCGTGAGCGCATTGCTATGGCCCGGGCCGCCCGAATCAAGCTTGGGGATCGGAGTAGTCGAGATGCGGCGAGCCGCCTCGGCCTCGACCATGGCCGGTGTGCGCGTGGTATCGGGCTCGGGCGCAGTGCGATCCAGGTGGATGCACTGATGGGCGCCATCCCAGCACGCGGTGTAACAAAGCTGGCACCCGATACACAGGTTCTCGTGGATACGAGCGACAATCTGGTAATTCAAATTGAGCTGGTTCCAGTCGACCACCGTGGGCAGTGACCGGCCGCGAAAATCCTCAATGGATGCGAAGCCCTTTTCCGCCATCCATCCCAGCAGGCCATCCTGCATATCTTCCACGATGCGGTAGCCGTAGTGCATGGCCGCAGTGCACACCTGCACCGTGCCGCAGCCCAGCAGAATAAATTCCGCAGCATCCCGCCAGTTGGCGATACCGCCGATACCTGAGAGAGGCAATGCGCTGGCTGGGTCAGACTGCACCGCCCGCACCATGTTGAGCGCGATCGGCTTCACTGCCGGGCCGCAATAGCCGCCGTGGGCACTCTTGCCGTCGACGTTGGGGTTGGGCTGGAATGTGTCCAGGTCGATGCCGGTGATCGAGTTGATGGTGTTGATCGCGGAGAGCCCATCCGCCCCCGCGCGCTTAGCGGCACGCGCCGGCATACGAATGTCGGAGATGTTGGGCGTAAGCTTTACGATCACCGGGGTGCGCGCCTTTTCCTTGACCCATCCCGTGATCTGTTCGCAGTATTCCGGCACCTGCCCGACCGCCGACCCCATGCCGCGTTCGCTCATGCCGTGCGGACATCCGAAGTTCAGTTCCAGCCCGTCGGCCCCGGCGTCTTCTGTGCGCTGCACAATATCGTGCCAGGTATCGCGCTTGCTCTCGACCATCAGGGATGCGATCACCACATGGTGTGGATAGCGCCGTTTTACTTCGGTCATCTCCTGCAGGTTCACTTCAATGGGGCGGTCGGAGATGAGCTCAATGTTATTGAAGCCCATCATGCGCCGGCCCTCCCAGTCGATGGAGGAGTAGCGTGAGCTGACATTGGTGATTGGCTCGCCGATGGTCTTCCACACTGCGCCGCCCCAGCCTGCATCGAAGGCCCGCATGATCTGCTCGCCGCAGTTGGTGGGTGGCGCCGACGCAAGCCAGAAGGGATTCAGGCAAGGGATGCCGCAGAACGTGGTTGCGAGAGTCGGTTTAGGCTGCGGCAACGGGCGCCCCCAGCCACGCGGCAATCCCAATGCCCGCGCGTTTTCCGTCCGCTACTGCGTCGACCACTTCGCGGCCGCCGTTGGTGCAATCGCCGCCGGAGAAGTACTTAGGGTTTGAGGTTTGGCCGGTTGCCCGGTCGATGCGAATGCGTCCGCGATCCAGTTCCACCAGGGCAGCCAGCCGTTCCGTCTGACTCGATTGCCCGATCGCCAGCACCACCAGGTCGGCGGGCAGGCGGAACTCCGAGCCAGGATGCGGGATAAACGAGCCGTCTTGTGAGTCGGCCAAACGGGTAAGCTCGATCCCGTCAACGGCCGCGCCACCCAAGACACGTCTGGGCTGTGCGTACCACACGAACTTTACGCCTTCGAGCCGCGCGTGCTCGTATTCAAAGCTGAATGCTGACATCTGCTCCTCGCCGCGCCGGTACACGATGTGTACATCGGTGGCGCCCAGCCGCACCGAAGCTATGGCCGCGTCGATAGCGGTATTGCCCGCCCCAACCACCACCACCCGCGGCGGCACTCTCGTCAGCTTTCCTGATTTGTAGCCGGCAATCAGATCGAGTGCATTGGTCACGCCCGGGAGTTGTTCGCCTGCGATGCCGAGTTGATGGATAGCGCCCAAGCCAATTCCCAGGAAGACGGCATCATGATTGCGTTCCAGTTTGGCGAGCGCCTCTGGGTCGATCATCGTCTGGAAGTGAAACTCCACGCCCAGCTGCGCCAGCATTTCAATTTCCCGCAGGCTCTCGACCAGCGGCAGCTTATATTCGGCCACGCCGTAGGTATTCAAGCCTCCCGGCAGGGGCCGTGCCTCGTAGAGGATGGCGCGGATGCCGCGCCGGCGCAATTCTGCGGCACAGGCGAGCGAGGCTGGTCCAGCGCCAACCAGTGCCACGGAGAGGCCGGTGTCCGCTGCCGGTGTAAAGGGCAGCGGAGCGCCGCTTGCGTGCAGGGAATCCATGGCAAAGCGTTGCAGCCGTGCGATCTGGATGGGCTGTTTGTTGTAGCGGTGCATCACGCAGGCGCCTTCGCACAGCACCTCGACCGGGCAGGCGCGGGCGCAGCTTGCGCCCAGGATATTGGCGTCGAGGATGGTGCGGGCAGATCCCAGCAGATTGCCGCTGGCGATCTTCTTGATGAATTTTGGGACGTCGATATGGGTAGGGCATGCTGAGGCGCACGGCGCGTCGAAGCAGAACAGGCAGCGGTTGGCCTCTGGCAGGGCCGCCTGCCGGTCGAGTGGAGGATGAAAATCCGGGAACCGCGCGGACGTCTCCGCCTGGACCGGCGCCTGCTGCACAAAAGACGTTTGGCCGCTCATGGGGGCGATATCCTCTCCCGCCGAGCCGGAAACCATCATTATGCACTATCCGGGTGCACGGAAGGCCGAGAAATAAGGTAGTGGGTTACTTTGATTTTCAATGAATGAAGACAAAGTAAAAGATCACCATATAGACGATAAAACCAAATGCGAAGTAGGACGCCTTTTTAGTCTTAGGAGTTCCGACCATAAGCCAGATAATGATAGGGATGTGGGGGATCACTACCAACTGCTGTACCCATAGTGGCCAGGTTTGGAATTTAGTCATGCCGCTCTTTTTGACCTCCGCTCATACGACTCCCAAAGGGCAACCAAGTCGGACACTTCCCAGAGCCGATTCGTAACGCCTGCGGCCATCGCAGGAGACATTTGAAAGTAGCCCACTACCAGAAATAACCTAGATCAGCCACTGCATCGTCTTCCTGGCCAGCCGGTCAAACGCCCGTACCGCCAGTTCAAGGTGCTCCTTCTTAGTATTCTCCGCCGGATTATGGCTAAGACCCGCGAGCGACTGGGTAAACATCATCACCACCGGTATCCCGGCCCTCGCCACCTCAGCGGCATCGTGTAGCGGCCCCGAGGGCAACCGGTGAGAATCTCCGGCGATCTCGCGAACTGCCTCATCGCAAAACTCAATCAGCCGCGGGTCAAACGGTATCGGTTCAATACTCCAGATCCTGGACCACTGCACCGTGCAACCCTCCTCCGCGGCGAAACGCTGGCTTGCCTCCTGGGCCTCGGCCAGCATGGTCGCGAGCACACCCGCATCCAGATCGCGCATGTCCAGCGTGGTTTCGCACCGTCCCACCACCGCGGTAACTATCCCCGGAAACGTCTTCACGCTGCCCATAGTAGCCACCGCATCGGGATGTTTCTTAGCAATGGGCCGAATCTCCAGTGCCAGCTTGGCCGCCGCCGCCAGCGCATCCCGTCGCACTGCCATAGGAGTGGAACCGGAATGCGCCTCCTGTCCATGAAAAGTGACGGCGTGGCGTTCCACGCCCTTGGTGCCCAGCACCACGCCCAGCGGCAGCTGCTTTCGCTCCAGCACCGGACCCTGCTCGATGTGCAATTCCAGGTATGCCCCAGCCTGTCCGCGTTCGACCGCGGCCTCTCCGATCCGTTCGACGTCGACTTGGCATCCTCGCAGGGCATCCTCCAGGCGGATCCCGTCCCGATCCGTCCGGCCCCGGTCGGCCTGGATCGAGTGTGTGCCGGCGAACGCAGAGGACCCGAAGAGGCTACGTCCGAAACGCGCCCCTTCCTCGTCCGCCCAGTCCACCAGCCGGATGGTAATGGGCGGCCGGCCGTGGAAGTCCTCTGCCAACCCGCGTAGTACCTCGAAGCTGGCAAGAACCCCAAGGCAGCCATCGAGCCAACCGCCATTGGGAACGGAGTCAAGATGGCTGCCCAGGATAAGCGTCCGATCCGACTCGCCGCGCAGCGTCGTCCAGGAATTTCCAGCGGCGTCCAGATGGTGTTCCACCGGAAGCCCCGCCAGCTTGCTCTGGAACCACGCGCGCGCCTTGAGCCAGGTTGGAGTCCAGGCAATCCGTTGTGCGCCGCGCTCATCCGCGGTCAGAGCACGAAGCTCCTCGAGATCAGCAATCGTTCTGCTCGCCTCTACCGGCATGTGTTGAGACCCTCCGTGTCCACTTTAATCGCAGTAACATGGGGCATGCATCTTCCTGTGAACCCGCCGGTCTTGCCGATGCTGGCCAAGCGAGTCGACGAATTACCGGCGGGCAACTCATGGATTTTTGAACCGAAGTGGGATGGCTTTCGCGCGTTGGTCTTCCGCGATGGGGATGAGATTCTCATCCAGAGTCGCGACACAAAACCGCTCAACCGTTATTTTCCCGAGTTGCTTGAGACTTTGCGCGCCCGGTTGCCTCAACGCTGTGTGCTGGACGGTGAAATCGTGATTGCCACGGAGAGTGGCCTTGATTTCGAAACCCTGCAGCTCCGCATTCATCCCGCGGCATCCAGGGTGAAGCTGCTCTCCCAGCAAACCCCCGCCTCGATGGTATTTTTTGATCTGCTTTGCGAGGGAGACGTTGATCTGCGCAGCCAGCCCTTCGAAACCCGGCGTGCGCGATTGGAATCGCTGCTTGCCTCCGCAGCGCCGCCGGTCCATCTAACCCCGGCAACCCACGAGGCGAGTGTGGCGTCCGATTGGTTTCGTCGCTTTGAGGGCGCGGGTCTCGACGGAGTAATTGCCAAGCCAAGAGGCGGAACCTATGAGCCGGACAAGCGCGTAATGCTTAAAATCAAGCACGAGCGCGATTGCGACTGTGTCGTTGCCGGCTTTCGCTGGTACAAGACCGGAGAGGGCTCTGTAGGCTCGCTGCTGCTCGGTCTCTTTGATGATGGGGGCGCGCTGCAGCATGTGGGTGTTTGTGCGAGCTTTACCACCGAAAAGCGCCGCGAGCTCGCAGAGTTTCTTGCGCCTTACCGGCGGAACGCGCTCGCCGATCATCCCTGGAGGAGTTGGGCCGCGGTTGAAGGAGAGCAGCGCATGCCCGGCGGCCAGAGCCGCTGGAGTCAGGGTAAAGATCTTTCCTGGGAGCCGTTGCGTCCTGAGTTAGTGGTGGAAGTTGCCTACGAGCACATGCAGGGCAGTCGTTTCCGCCACATGGCCCATTTTCGCCGCTGGCGGACCGATAAGCGGCCCAGTGACTGCACCTATGCTCAGCTGGAAGTTGTGCCCCCGCACGAGCTAACCTCCATCTTCGCCGCCGGCCGCTAAAGACAACCGCAGGTCCCTCCACTTCGCTACCCCGGATTTCCTGTGGGGGTTGGTGGCTTCGGCGAACTTCATGCGCCTTTCCTTACTGAAAGGCGCACGCGCTGCTTTGTCCAGTGCTGCGTGGCAGGAAATCCGGGTGCGCTCCGGTCGGGATGACAATTCATTTGCAGCACCGGCATGTTGTTCAATGTGAATTGTCATCCCGACCGAAGCGTAGCGAAGTGGAGGGACCTGCGGTTCACTCAACCAGCAACCAATGCAAATGAAAGCCCCTCACCCCTTCTTCCTAACACCACGTCCCGTGCGCCATTCCCGTGTAGGATCAACATCCGGGTCAGGCGTCTCCTGCGCCGGTCTCATCTCTTCCGGAACATGCCGCAAGTTCACCCGTATCCGCGTCCAGGTAGAAGAAGTCCCGCGCATGGAATCAACCAGAACATCGTCCACTGCCAGCAGCTCAGCCACCTCTGCATGTCTAACCTTCCATCGTTCCAACCCAGCGAGCGCAGCTTCTCTGTTAGGAGAGTTCGCCACCACCACCAGGGGCATCTTGGTCCGCGGCGTCTTCTTGGCGGCGGCGGTCTTAGCGCGAGAGGGAGCCACCCGCGCCGCCTCTCCCTCCATCTTCCGGAAATGTGGGGGCCACGGAGCATCCCCCAGCCCTGCGGACTCGTCCTTCGCCGCAAGTTCCAGCAATCCTTCGAGCGAGCCGGCAGCATCGTCCATGCCGGCATGGGGATCGCCCATCGCCGCAAAACGACCCGGAACGGTGAGCACCGTAAAATCCGCCGGCTCACAATCCGGAACGTCCGCCCAACGCAGCGGCGTAGAAACCCGAGCGTCGGGAAGCGGCCGCACCGAATATGCCGAGCATGTCGTCCGGTCCTTCGCATTCTGGTTGTAGTCGAGGAAAACTCCATGACGTTCCTCTTTCCACCACTTCGAGCTGGCCAGCGCGGGCACGCGCCGTTCCACAGCACGCGATAGAGCGAGTGCCGCGCGCCGCACCTCGGTAAAGCTCCACCGTGGTTCGATCCGCACATTCACGTGCATCCCGCGTGAGCCGCTGGTTTTAGGCCACCCGCGAAGCCCCAGCTCCTCAAGCAGCGCCTTCACCTCCAGCGCGACCCGGCGCACATCGGCCCATCCAACGCCAGGCCCAGGATCAAGATCGACCCGCAGCTCATTCGGGTGGTCCAGATCGCCGGACCTCACCGGATGCGGGTGCAGCTCAAGGCAACCCAGGTTGACGATCCACGCCAACCCCGCCGCGTCATCAACCACAATCTCTTCCGCCGTACGCCCCGAAGGAAAAGACAGCGTCACCGTGCGCACCCACGACGGACGATCGCTGGGCGCGCGCTTCTGATAAAACGCCTCCGCTTCAGCGCCGTTCACAAAACGTTTCAGAACGATGGGACGATCCTGGATTCCGCCCAGTGCCCCGGGCGCAACGGATAAGTAATACCGCACGAGCTCAAGCTTCGACAGCCTGGTTTGCTTTGAAAAATAGAGCTTATCGGGGTGTGTGACGCGGACCTCGCGCCCCTCGATCGAGAGCACCTCGGCAGCTTCCTCTTTGCTCACGAAAACAGGCTACAAGGCCGGCCACGTAACCCGCAACAGCGACAGACCCATCCGGGGTAGTTGCACATCCAGTCTTATCTTGCCATCTGCGGGGGTGATCCATCGCGGCGAGTCGAGCAACTGCAGCTGCCCCGCGGCCTGCAGCCTTGCGTACTGCTCCGCCGTGGGATCCTGCGGCGATCCCATCTCTTTCCACACCGTGTAGGCGTTGCTGTGCTGATCGTCGATGCGGTAATGATGCAGCAGCACGCGATGAACCGTGGGCGGAATCCCTTGCATCGAAACGGCGACGGTCGCTCCGGGCGCAGCCACATCCTCATCGTGATAATTCCACAGCAAGACACAGGCCTCCCCCGCCGCGCTGGTTGCCAGGGCGTCGATATCCGGCGCGAGACGAACACTGTTCTTCAAAATGCTATCCAGCGTCGCCGCGCCGCTGCTGGTCGTCGCCACGCGATTGCCTCGCATCAATCCCGCCATGCGGAAGAAGTTCAGCACCGGTTTATCCACGCCGTTGGTCGCAAGCGTGCGGTAGCCCTCGAAATAGGGCTTGCCTTCAAACTCAAACGCCCATGTCAGCATGCCCAGCAGGTTCACGTGATCACGATCTGCCAGCTCAAGCAACCCTTTCATCGCGGCCGCGGTATATGTGGGATAGAGCGGCCCGTTGCGATATGCATTCTGCGGATTCAGGCGCGCGGAGCAAGCTGCACATCCTTCCGGATCGGCTTCGCTCAAGATAATAGGCAACTGCCGGAATTGCGGGAACCGGCGCACGATGGCGAATCCGGCTTCCGCGTTGTTCAGCTCGCGGTCGAGGCCCATCTGCACGTGGCCGGCGATCACGTTGGGGCTTCCCTTGACATGAAAGGAGATGAAATCCAGCGGGATTGACTTGCCGGTTGCCTCGCTCTTCCGGGTCGCGCAGTGGGTGAGAAAATCCTGCAGAAACTGTGAGGCGTTGCCCTTGGGCCCCGGGCCGGTCGTCGCCGGTCCGCCTACGCGCGCGCCTGGAATCGCCTGTCGCACTCCCGCGACCGCATAGTCGTAGAGCTTGTTGTACTCCTCCTCTGTTCCTTTCCAGTAGTACTTCCCGTCCGGCTCGTTCCAAACCTCCCAATACCACGTGGAGACCGTCTCCAGGCCATAGCGCTTCACCATGTGCGCAGCCACCTGGCGATTGAGCTCTTGCCACCGCTTGTAGTCTTTTGGAGGAAACGACCAGCCCTCCACCTCGCCGGGCTTTAATGGCCACCCGATGTGGTAAGGGTCGGGGTGGGTAGACAGCGCCTTCGGCATAAAGCCGAGCTCGACCATTGGGCGCACGTGGGCTGCGGCATATGCATCGAAAATTTCATCGAGAATCGTCCAGCTGTACACCGGGTTTCCCTGCTCATCCTCGGTGTAGACGTTTGTCGAGCTCCATTTGAGATCGGGTTTTCCATCGCCCGTCGCCAGCAGGAAGTGGGCGCGAATATACACCGGAACCGGGCTCAAATCATGCAGTTGGCCAAGCAGCGCCTGGCCATTGTGCGTGACTGTATAACCTGACTCGTCGTACCCGAACCAGCTATAGATAGGTGAGAACTTCCCCACGGATTTGCTCAGGTCGACGTCGATGGAAACGGGTCCCTGTGCCCTGCACGGCAGAGTAAGCAGCAGAACGCTCAGCAGGCAGGAATACCGACGTGCTCGCAAGTTGCTCACAGAACAGGCTACTACAAGGCCGCCGAACGCCCTTGCCTCCGCCTGCATCTAACCAACTGTTGTTTGCAAGGAGCAATACTCATGAACCTGAAGTCGTTGGCACTCATCGCAGCCATGGCTGTCACTCTACCCGTCGCGCTTGCGCAAACCACCGATTCCGGCGCAAAGCAGGATATGAAAAACGCCGGATCCGACACCAAGCACGCGGCGACCAGCGCCGGGCACGGCGTTAGCCAGGGAAGCAAGACGGCCTACAACAAGACCAAGTCCGGAACCGAGAAAGGTTACGACAAAACAAAGTCGGGAACCGAGACGGGGTACCACAAGACCGCGCACGCCACGAAGACCGGGGTCAACAAGGTGGAAGGCAAGCCGAACACGCCAGCCAACAATCCACCCCAGTAGCCGTTTCGACCTTCGGTCCGAAGGAGGTCCCGCTGGCCCATTATCCAGTCCCGAAGGGACGACCTGAACTTCAGACCTATCCAAGGGCTTTGACCCAAGGGACGAATCGGGATTAACTCCTGACTCAGGCGCACAAATCGCATTAACCGCAGGTCCCTCCACTACGCTCCCCCGGATTTCCTGTCGAACTTAATGGCGTTGGCGAGCTTCATGCGCCTTTCTTTACGGAAAGGCGCACACGTGGCCTTGTCCAGTGCTGCGTGGCAGGAAATCCGGGTACGCTCCGGTCGGGATGACAATTTTGTTGCAAAATGGGCAGTTGTCGTGAGAAATCATCGATTTCAAAACGAATTTGTCATCCCGACCGGAGCGTAGCGTAGCGGAGGGACCTGCGGTTAATGCTTCGTTTCAGTGGGCCCAAAATAGGGAACCTGACTTGATGTTGGCCAAGCTCTCCTAATGTAATCAGCTCACTAACTGCCCCAACAGGCTGGCTTTCTCGCTAATTTGGACAGCTCTGCCTGAACTTAGCCCAGGGCGCGAACATGGGGCACCCGTCCAGACCCTCGGGGGCGGCGAATAAGCCAAGGCCGCAACCTTTGCGCACTAAGGCTCAAGAGTCCAGTCGCAAGTAATCGTGCCACCCGTTCGGCTGCTCTCAACCGCCAGCTCCAATATCCGCACGGTTTTCCAAGCCTGCAGAGGAGTAACCTCCAGCGCCGCGTTGCCATGCAGCGCGTCGCGCAGGTTGATGTAGAACCCGCGGTAGTCGCCCGGTTCGGTAGGCACGCGTGTGGTCACCGGGTCGCCGCCCTCATCGGTGACCAGCGTGCCCCAATGCTCCGGACTCTCCACGCCCCACGGCTTGGAAGAAAACATATCTCCTGCGAGCAGATGCGCCTCCTGCGGGTCATTGCCGAACTTGCGAAACGTGCCCTGTGTGCCGTTGAGCGTGAAGCGGGCCTCAGGATCGCGTGCCAGGCAGGTGGCGCGCAGCCACACGCCGAGACCCGAGGGCACCGGGCCGGCAGGGGAAGTAGACACCTTGCCGAGCGGCGCGGGGTAATGCAGGTAAAGGTCGAAGGCGTCATCCATCCGCGCGCCTTCCCGCTCCGCCCGAACGCTTGCCCACACCGAATGGGGAACGCCAAACAGCACCAGTGCCTGGTCCACCAGGTGCGCTCCTAAATCGAAGAGGACCCCTCCGCCCGCCGACCCGTCTTCCCGCCACGCATGCAGACGGGGAACCTGGCGGTATCGGTCATAGTGCGACTCGAACTTCACCAGCCGGCCCAGCCGGTCGTTCTCGACCAACTTCCGCACCGTCAGAAAGTCACCATCCCAGCGGCGGTTCTGGTACACGCTTAGCAGCCGGCGTTGCGACCGGGCCAGCCGGATCAACTCCTCCGCCTCCTTTGAGCTCACCGCAAACGGCTTGTCGATTACCACATCGCGGCCGGCCAGCAGGCATTGCCGCGCGATCGGCAGGTGGGTGGCGTTGGGGGTAGCCACCACCACCACCTGGATACTGGCATCTTCCAGTAACGCCTCGACCGAAGGGACGATCTTCACGTGGGGGAAGGCCGCGGCCGCGCTGCCCCCGCTCCTCTGCACAATCGCGGCCAGCTCCAATCCTTCCACCGCTTCAATCACATTCGATTGAAAGATGCGTCCGGCAAATCCAAAGCCAACCAGGCCAACTCGTAGGCATTTCATAAATATCGTGGCGCTCCTGTTTAGTCTTTATACGTGAAGGGGTTAGCTCACCGCAGGTGGCTCCTGCGCTTGACAAAAGGGAAGCGACGCAAGAGTATTAAAGTTAATGCTGGTCTCGCATCATCCCGCTGGCTGTTGTTGCTGTGACAAGTGTTGTTCATTGTCATTGCGCATAGGCGGGTGTGAGTTTTTCTAGCAGACAGGTCCCCTAAGACCTTCGCATAACTCAGACGAATACCACAACCGCTGCCAGCCTCTGGCGAGCGGTTTTTTATTGCATGCGGAAATAGGAGCGACCGTGGCAAGTTTGGTAGTCGAGACAATGCAGGCAAGTGCCGCGCCCAGGCTGAGCCATCTCCAGATGCTCGAGGCGGAGAGCATCCACATCTTCCGCGAGGTGGCGGCTGAGTTCGAGAAGCCGGTGATGTTGTACTCCATCGGCAAAGACTCTTCCGTGATGCTGCGCCTGGCGCAGAAGGCCTTCTACCCCGGCCCTATTCCGTTTCCCCTGTTGCACATCGATACCGGCTACAAATTCAAAGAGATGATAGCCTTCCGCGACGAATATACCCGCAAGCTGGGCGTGCAACTGCTGGTATGGCGGAACGAAGCCGCGCTGGCCGATGGAGCCAATCCCATCGCGCTGGGTACCCGCCGCTGCTGCGGATTGCTCAAGACCACCGCGCTGCTCGACGGCCTGCGCGCCCATGGCTTCGATGCCGCCTTCGGTGGAGCCCGTCGCGATGAGGAAAAATCCCGCGCCAAAGAGCGTATCTTCTCTTTCCGCGATAGTGCGGGCCAATGGGACCCGAAAAACCAGCGCCCCGAGCTCTGGAATATCTACAACGCGCGCGTGAACCCAGGTGAAAGCATCCGCGTCTTCCCCCTCTCCAATTGGACCGAGCTCGACGTCTGGCACTACATCCACCTGGAAAACATTCCGGTCGTGCCCCTCTACTTCGCCCAGAAGCGCCGCATGCTGGTGCGCGGCGATAGCCTGATCCCCATCGAGCAGCCATTTGTCCAGGGCTTGCCCGGAGAAGAGCAGTGGGTCAAGTGCCGTCTGCGTTCGTTGGGTTGCAGCCCCTGCACCGGAGCCATCCGCTCCGACGCCGACACCATTCCGAAAATCATCGCCGAGCTGGTTGCCTTTCGTTCTTCTGAGCGCGCCAACCGGGTCATCGATCACGATCAGGACGGATCGATGGAGTTGAAGAAACGGGAGGGCTATTTCTAATGCCGCTCGCGCTCGTGGAAGATATGTTTTCGATGGAAGAGTTTCTCGCCGCGGAGCAGGCCAAAGACCTGGTGCGCTTTAGCACCGCCGGCAGCGTGGATGATGGCAAGTCGACGCTGATCGGCAGGCTGCTCTACGACTCGCAGAATGTCTACGAAGATCACGTGCGCGCGGTGACCAAAGTGGCCACCGCAAATGTAGCCACCGCCATCGACTTCGCCCAGCTGACCGACGGCCTGCGCGCCGAGCGGGAGCAGGGCATCACGATCGATGTCGCCTACCGCTACTTCTCTACTACGCATCGCAAGTTCATCATCGCCGACACTCCCGGCCACGAGCAGTACACCCGCAACATGGCCACCGGCGCATCTACTGCTGACGTAGCCATCATCCTGGTCGACGCCCGCAAGGGCATCCTCACCCAGTCGCGCCGCCATGCATACATCGCCTCGCTGCTGGGCATTCGGCACATCGTAGCTGCCGTCAACAAAATGGATCTGGTGGACTACTCGCAGCAAGTCTTCGACTCCTTGCAAGCCGATCTCCAAAATCTTGCGGCCAAGCTGGGGATTAACGGCCTGGTCTGCATCCCCATCAGCGCGCTGCACGGTGACAACGTGGTCAAGCGCGGCCAACGGATGCCCTGGTACGAGGGCCCGACGCTGCTCGAACACCTTGAGACCGTGCCCACCGCGCAGGATGGGGCCAACGCGCCCTTCCGTCTGCCCATACAGCGCGTCATCCGCCCAGACCAGCATTACCGCGGCTTCGCCGGGCAGATCGCCTCCGGCTCCATCTGGCCAGGTGATCGCGTCGTTGCCCTCCCTTCAGGCAAGACGAGTCGGGTAAAGAGCATCACCACCTTCGACGGCGATCTGCCGCGGGCCGTGGCGCCCATGTCCATCGCCCTGACCCTCGAAGATGAGCTGGATATCAGCCGCGGAGAGATGCTTGCCGCCGCGTACCAGCCGCCCGTGGTTGCCGCCAACTTTCTAGCCGCCGTGGTCTGGATGAATGCCGAGCCTCTCGATCCCGGCAAGACCTACCTGCTGAAACATACCTCGCAAACCGTCAAGGCCAGGGTCAGGAAAATCCACCATCGCGTCAACATGCAGACCCTCGAGCCGGAGCCGGCCGCGACCCTCGAGCTCAACAGTATCGGCTTAGTCGAAGTGGAGACCACTCGTCCGCTCTTTCTCGATCCCTATGCCGCGCAGCGCGTGACCGGCAGCTTCATCCTTATCGATGCTGCATCGCACGCGACGGTAGCCGCCGGCATGGTGCGCGAGGTCTTAAGCGGCCAATCGCCCACCAAAGCCCCCGTCGCGGCCATCGCCATTCCTGACCCAGAGCTGCTTCGCCTGCTCGAAACTGCCCTGCTCGAGGCCGGCCTAGAAGTTGTGCGCACGCGGGAAGGGAACCGGGATCTGCTGCACAGACTATTTCAGGCCGGAGTCGTGGTTCTTATCGAAACTAACGCCGGCGAGGTATCCATCGCGCTCTCGGGCGCCGATCTTCGAGCCCATCGCCGGGCTCCCGCAAGACCCCGCCGAAGCGACTGCCCACCTGCTGCACTTGCTTAACCGGAGCACCCAATGAACGTAGCCGAAGCGCAGCGCCTGGTAAGCGATCAAATTGCGGCCACCCTCCTAGCCGAAGTCTGTGTAACCAGCAGCTTCCAGGCAGAGGACATGGTCGTGGTGCACATGGTGCGCCAGGTGTTCGATGATGTGCCGGTGATCTTCCTTGACACTGGCTACCACTTTGCCGAGACCTACCAGTATCGCGATCGGCTTACCCGTGAATGGAACCTGAACCTGGTGAATGTGCTGCCCGCGCTCACCGTAGCCAAGCAGGAGGCGCAGTTCGGCATCCTCAACCAGACCGCGCCTGACCGCTGCTGTGGAATGCGCAAGGTAGGTCCACTCTTCGCCTCGCTCGAGCCTTATCGCCTGTGGTTCACCGGGCTGCGGCGGGAGCAGGCAAAGACCCGCGCCAACCTGCGAGCGGTGGATACCTTTACCCTGCCCACCGGCAAACGATTGCAAAAGGTCAGCCCGTTGGTAGACTGGTCCACCCGGGACGTATGGCGTTATGCCGAAGACCACGGCATACCGCTGCTTCCGCTCTACGACAAGGGTTACACCAGCATTGGATGCGAACCATGTACCAGCCTGCCTTTTGACCCCGACGACCCTCGTTCAGGCCGCTGGGGTGGACGCAAACAGGAATGCGGTATCCACGTGCAAGCGGAATAGAAGCGAGCTTTCCATGCTGCAGTTGCTGATCGGGTTCGTCATCGCGGTGATCATCGCGCTCACAGGTGTGGGAGCCGGAGTGGTTACGGCACCGTTACTGATACTTTTTCTTCACGTGCCGGTGGAGATAGCGGTGAGCACCGCATTGGCCTACGCCGCCGTGGTCAAGCTGATTGTGGTCCCCGTCCAGATCTACCGCAAGCAAGTCTCCTACCGGATCCTGGTATGGATGCTGTTGGGCGGCATCCCGGGAGTGATCCTGGGATCGCTCTTCTTCCGCCATGTCGCGCAGTACGGTCCAAAAGCGTTGTTGTACGTGGTGTTGGGAGCCATCATCATCTTCTCTTCCGGCTGGCAGATCTTCCGCCACTTTCGTCCCGACGCCATAGTCCGGCCCACGACCAACCGCCCCAAATGGATAGCGCTTGTCGCTTTCCTCATCGCCGCGGAAGTGGGCTTTTCCTCCTCGGGTGCGGGCGCACTGGGCACGGTTGCGCTTCTCGGCCTGACCTCGCTAACCGCGGCCCAGGTGGTTGGGACCGATCTTACTTTCGGACTTGCTCTTTCTGTAGTGGGTACTGGAGTCCACATGATCGGCGGCGCCTACGACACAGCATTGTTGTGGAAGCTGGCGATCGGCGGCGTCTTCGGAGCCCTGGCCGGCAGCGGAGTCGCTCCCCGCATCCCCAACCGCCAGCTGCGCTTTGCGCTATCGCTATGGCTGCTGGTGATCGGCATTCAATTCGTCTACCAGGCCGCCCACCTCACCGCAAAATAAACATCCGTTTGACCCTGAAGTACAGTCATCACCCCGTAAATAAATTGTCATCCCGACCGAAGCGCAGCGAAGTGGAGGGACCTGCTGTTCTCTTCTTCTGGTAACAAATCCTAATGGAAGCGTCCCCATCCCCTTTGTCTGCAGTTCTCTCAATGATCGAGCAACGCGGACGCTGGGTGGGTGGCCCAGGTCTCGCCTTTGAGACCTGGGAGTTATGCAGAGGAACCCAATTACGAAAAACGAGCCCCTACTTGCCCTGTTCTTTAGCCGCGGCCTTCTCCGCATCCCCGACTGCCTTCTTAAACGCCGCGACTGCAGGCACGCTATGCGGCAGCAGTCCATCGTTGGCAAAGTACTTCCATGCCGGCGCGCTATCGAGCGGTTTCTCTTTCCCGCCTTGAAAAACAGTAAATGAATCCGCCGTATCCCCTATCTCCATTTGCGGACGTGGACCTTCGTCGCCCTGTCCCAGCCCAGGCGTTTCCGAGACTCCCTGTGGCACGCCATGTTGCGGCCCCGTCGAACCTCCATTGCCAGAAGAGCCGATGCCGCCGGGCCGGTTGTTCTGTGGAGCACCGTGAATCGTCTCATCCGTCAGATGTCCGTTCCCCTTGCGCACCACGATGATCAAATCGGCGCCTTGCGTCGTAGGCACGGGCTCAAACCGTCCCCAACGCAGCAGCGCAGCCTCCACATCCTTTTGTGCCATTTGGTTGGCCTGCGGATCGTCGATCGAAATGCTTGCATGCGGGTCGATGATGATGGCCACGGTATGAGCATTCAAAACATAGGCCGGCAGAATATTCTTTGTTTTATCCTTGGCGAATCCGAAGGTCACCAGTAGAGTCAATCCCAACAGAGCGGACGCGCGTCGAAGCATCTCCGCCTCCTTAACCACAGCAGCCATCCTACGCTGATTTCGGTTCCTTTAGTTTTCCGATGGTTTCTCAACGTGGTCGATCACGTAATACTCGACCGGTCCCTTTTCGGGCTGCAGTTTCAGGCCAAGCTGTTCCTTCAAAGCGTCGAACAGCGATGGACGATCCAGCAGCCCTGGGGGCAGATTCTCTTTCGGAATATTGGGTGGCAGCTCCGGCGCAAACGACAGGGTAAAGTCGAAGTTTTTATCACCCAGCCCTGTCCGGTCGATCACCGGTCTTTCCTCTGCTGTGAGCTGGTTGCTCAGAAACCAGCAGAAGTACTTCAGGGGGACCCTCGTCCCTACGAAGACATTATCCGGGCCGGGCATGATGGGGATCTTGAAGTCCTGTGCGCTATCGTTAATCTTCATCTTCGATCCTGATTTGTCCACCATCAGGGCATACACGGGACCTTCCTTGGTCTCTATATGGAACTTCAGGTTGAATCGGTCGGCCAGCAGGTTCTGAAACATGGTATGAAGGTCGTCGATGTTGTAAAAGTGGTCTGCCTTCGCCTCAATATCCCAGCGGCTGGTATCGAGCCAGTCTGGGCCCCCTTTGATCTGTCGACCCGGCACCTTATACATCAGGCTGATCATCGTTTTCACCGCCATGTTCTGCACCAGGTATCCGTCGCCTGCGGGCAGGGGCTTGATCCCGCCGTAGCGTGCATCCGGCGGCGTCGGCCTGATTGCTGCCACTTCAAACGTAAGCCGGGCCGGTTTCTCCTGCCCATGACCAAGCGAGACAAACAACATACCGATACAAAGCGCGACACGAAGCTTCACCGAATCCCCCACCTGAAATTCTACCCCTACCCAAAACCACGGGTGGCCCTCGATAAAATATCTGGAATATGCCCACGCTTGAGCAGCTATCGTTGCGGCTTATCAAAGAATTCAAAACCGTCCGTCTGCGTGCTCTTGAAGACACTCCGTCTGCTTTCGGAAGCACCTATCTGAAGGAATCTCAGCTTTCCGACGAGGACTGGCTCAAGCGAGTCACGACCTGGAATAGCAATAGCGCCGCCTGTTATATCGCTATGGACAAGAGTGAGCCGTGTGGAATCATCGCGGGCTATTTCGACAAAGCTGATCCGCAAAGAGCGTACGTAGCATCCATGTGGGTGGCTCCTGTGCATAGAAGAACCGGCGTTGGAACCATGTTGATGGATGCTGTACAACTGTGGGCGCGAAGTCACGGAGCCGGCGAGCTACGCCTGATGGTGACCAGTAGTAATCCAATCGCGACGGCCTTCTACCAGCGGCTCGGCTACGCCTTCACCGGGAACACTGAGCCATATCCCAACGACCCTGCGCTTATTGAATATGAGATGGTCAAGTATCTCCGAAATCTTTGAAAAGCTTCAGATGCACGATCGCATTCGGATGAGAGAGGCAACAATGGCTTCGACAAATCGGCGTGCTTTTATTTCAAATGGTTTGGCTGCGGCCGCTGCGCTGAAATTCGGGCCAGAATGTTCTGCCGGCTCAAAAGTCCCGGCGAACTCCGTTTGGGAAAAGAATCCAGACAAACCCGTCCTTGGCGGCAATCTGGGAACGTGCTTCGACGTCTGCCTCCTGCGACAGGGCAAGACGTTGAAGATGTGGTTCTCCTGGAGACCCAAAAAAAGCATCGCCCTTACGGAAAGCCAGGATGGCATTAACTGGAGCGCGCCCACGATCGTGCTTTCCGGTGTCGACGCAAGTGATTGGGAAGAAAACGTGAATCGACCAATCGTCGTCAAGCGGAAGGGTGAATATCACATGTGGTATACCGGCCAGGCGAAGGGCCGCTCATCGATCGGTTACGCTCGCAGCTCCGATGGCCTCAAGTGGGTTCGAACCCAGAAGCAGCCTGTCCTCACTCCGAGCGAGAAGTGGGAAGGGGTCGCGCTGATGGTGCCTCATGTCATGTGGGAAAGCTCGGCGCGTCATTGGCGCATGTGGTATTCGGGAGGTGAGCAGTACGAACCGAATGCAATAGGCGTAGCCACCAGTAACGATGGTACGACCTGGCAGAAATACCCTTCCAATCCGGTGCTCGTTTCGGATCCCAGTCAGGCGTGGGAGAAGGACCGAGTTACGGCAGCCCAGGTTATTCAGCACGACGGATTTTATTATGCCTTCTATATCGGTTTTCGAGATATCGACCACGCGCAGATTGGCTTGGCCCGCTCGCGGGACGGCCTCACCAACTGGGCTCGGCATTCCGGCAACCCAATCATCTCTCCGACTCCAGGTGGATGGGACGCCGACGCGTGTTACAAACCCTTCGCGTTACAGATAGACGATGACTGGTTTCTTTGGTACAACGGGCGTTCGAAAAACGTCGAACAGATCGGAAGGGCCATCCAGAGAGGGCGAAAGCTTAACTTCTCCGACAAGGGATAGACTGAGCTACCCCCAGCTTGACACCCCTCTACTTCTAGGTCTATGCTTTAAATACCAAGACATATAGGTATCAATCGCATGGCAAGAAATGACCTTCAGGGAAGTTTGGATCTCTTGGTGCTCAAGACGCTCTCTCAGACCGGCTCGCTGCACGGTTACGGCATCGTGCTCCACATTCAAAGAGCCTCCGATGCATTGCTGAACGTAGAAGAGGGATCGCTGTATCCGGCCCTGCACCGCATGGAGAATAGCGGATGGATCCGTTCCGAGTGGGCCCTGACGGAGACCGGGCGCAAGGCCAAGTATTACAAGCTGACTGCCGTTGGACGTAAGCAGCTGGACGAGGCGGAAAAGAGCTTCGAGCAGCTGGTAAAGGGTGTACGTGCCATGTTCCGGTACGCGTGAGGTGATTGCATGTCGATCTTGCGTCGCATTTTGAATCTTTTCTCCCGCAAAAAACTAGAACAGGAAATCGATGCCGAGCTTCGCTCCCACATCGAAATGCGGATCGAGGACAACCTCGCCGCCGGTATGTCGCCCGGCGAGGCCCGCCGCGACGCGCTCCACCGCTTCGGTAACCCAACGGTGATCGACGAGCGGGTAACCGCCATGGACGCGAGCCTGGGTTTAGAGAACTTCGCCTTCGACATTCGTTACGGACTCCGTCAACTGCGCCGCACGCCCGGCTTTGCCTTGACCGCGATCCTCACCCTGGCCCTGGGTGTCGGCGTGAACCTGGTTGTCTTTGGTGTGCTCAACGCGCTGCTTCTGCGCCCACTCAATGTGGCCGGGGCCGACAGGCTCTTCCAGATCGTGCAAAAGCCCCAGGGATACAGCTCGCAATCCTATCCCGACTATCTCGATTACCGCGCCCGCAACGCGACCTTCAGCGATCTAGCAGCGTACCGGCTGACCATGTCTGGTATGAGCATCGGAGGTGCCGCGGAAAAGCGCTGGAACTACGAAGTCTCGGGCAATTACTTCGACATGCTGGGCGTCCAGCCCGAGTTGGGGCGGCTCTTCCACGCAACGGATGAGCGCGGTCCAAACTCCGCGCCCTTCGTCGTGCTCAGCGACACTTTCTGGCACACGCGGTTCAACGCCGACCCGCTGGTGGTTGGCAGAACTGTGGACCTCAACAAGCATCCCTTCACCATCATCGGAGTAGCCCCCAAAACCTTCCATGGCACCGAGCTATTTTTCTGGCCTGACTTCTGGGTCCCGATGGTGAATGAAGAACAGATCGATGGTTTCAACTTTTTGGACACGCGGTTCAACCACGGCACCAATGTGCTCGGCGCGCTCAAGCCCGGCGTCACTCCGCAGCAGTCAGTCGATGACCTGAACTCCATCGCCCATCGGCTCGCCCAGGAGAATCCGTCAACTGACGACACTTTGTCGGCACGCCTGATCAAGCCGGGTCTGCTGGGCGACATGCTGGCCGGCCCGGCTCGGCCATTTCTCACCGGCATCATGGTGCTCGCCTTGCTCGTGCTGCTGGCGGCCTGTGTCAACCTGGCCAGCATCTTCGCCGCGCGCACCGCCGATCGCGCTCGCGAGCTCGCCATCCGCCTCTCCATCGGTTCCACCCGCTGGCGCATCCTCCGCCAACTATTCACCGAGGCCGTTCTGGTCTCGATCGCCGCGGGCCTCGTGGGAACCCTCACGGCCGCCGCGCTGCTGGGGGCGCTGAGCCGTTGGCAGCCCTTTGCGGAGTTTCCCATTCGCGTTACAGTCGTTGCGGATACTCGCGTGTACTTGATCGCACTCCTGCTCTCGGCGGCCAGCGCCCTGCTGCCGGGCCTCATCCCAGCGCGCCAGGTCTGGCGGACGCATGCCATGCAGGCCATGAAGAGCGGCGCCCCGATCGCGGGTTCATCCCACCGCCTTACCCTGCGCGATCTGCTGCTCGGCGTGCAGATCACCCTCTGCGCCCTGCTGGTGACCGCCTCGTTGGTCTCGCTGCGCGGCATGGAGCGGTCGCTGCGCGCGCCGATCGGTTTCGTGCCGCAAGGTGCGATGCTGGCCGAGGCCGATATGCACATGGCGGGTTACTCCGATAGCTCCGCTCTGCCCCTGCAACAGCGCATCATAGAGGCTGCCGGGCACATCCCGGGCGTGACCGCCGTGGGAACCATCAACGATACTCCGCTCGGCACCGGCGGCAGCTCCACGCCGGTGTACCGCGAGGGCACAGCCGACCAGCGTACTTCTAATAGCGTGATGGCCGCTCACTACTACTCCATCTCGCCCGGCTATCTTAAGGCTGCCCAGACGCGCCTGCTCGCGGGCCGTGACCTCACCTGGCAGGACAACGCAACCAAACCTAGAGTCGCGTTAGTCAACCAGACCTTCGCCCGCAGGATGTTCGGCAATACCCATGCGGTGGGGCAGCATTTTCTTCAGGGCGACCTCATCGAAGTAGTCGGCGTTGTAGAAGACGGCAAATACGAATCGCTGACCGAAGACCCCACACCCGCAATGTTCTTTCCTCTCGCCCAGTTCGCCGAGACCGACACCGCCCTTGTGGTCCGCTCGCCGTTGCCCCAGGCCGAGGTAGCAGCCGCGCTCAATGCGGTGCTCGCCGGGGTAGATCACAGCCTGCCCTTCACCCTTCATAGCTGGTCCGACGCGTTCGCGCCTGTGCTGTTTCCCGCTCGCGTGGCCACTGCGGCGCTTGGCGTAATGGGCCTGCTCGCCGCCATGCTGGCCGTCACTGGCGTCTTCGGCATGGCCGCCTATTCGGTCTCCAAACGGCTGAAGGAGTTCGGCATTCGTGTAGCGCTGGGCTCGCGCCGCACGCAACTGATGCGCGCCGCGCTGCTCCGTCCGCTGCTGCTGCTGTTCTCCGGCTCGCTTCTCGGCCTGCTTCTGGGAGTGGTTGCCAGTGGTCTGCTCGCCCACCTTATCTACCAGGCCACCTCCCGCGACCCTCTGGTTCTGGCCGGCGCGGTCGCGACCATGATGCTGGTAGGTTTGGTCGCCACCTGGATTCCCGCGCGCCGCGCTTTGGCCGTGGACCCGGCCCAATTGCTACGCGAAGAATAAGCATTCTGGTTCAGCCCGTTCACGAATTACAAGACTATTACCCAAACCTCATCAAATAGCGCGTAATTCTCTGGTTCCATGCCCCAGAGGATCGGACAATGCATTCAGTGAGCACGGTCGAGGCACAGCCGCACCAGGCGTACCCTCTAAGCCGCGAAGTCCAGGAAAAATCCCTGGACTGGTTCGCGATCTCCTTTATGGCCTTATTTCACGTGGGCGCGGTGCTGGCGCTTTTCTTCTTTACCTGGCAGGCTCTCGCGGTTGCTGCCGTGCTTTGGTACATCAGCATCTGCCTTGGCATCGGAGTGGGCTATCACCGCTTGCTGACGCATCGTGGATACAAAGTTCCCAGGCTGCTGGAATATGGTTTGGCGGTCTGTGGAACCCTAGCCCTGGAGCATGGTCCGGTGCACTGGGTAGTCAATCACCGCATCCATCACCAGTTGGCCGATCAGCATGGCGACCCGCACACTCCGCGGGACGGCGGTTGGTGGTCGCATGCGGGCTGGGTTCTGCACGGCAAAGGTCTCGAGCATCAGCCGGCACTCTTCTCCCGCTACGCTCCTGACCTGCTGAAGGACCCCTTTCTCGTCCTCCTCAGCAAATATCACTGGGCGCCGCTGCTCGTGCTTACGCTCCTGCTGTTTGCGGCCGGAGGTTGGCCGTGGATGCTATGGGGAACCTTTTTCCGCGTCACCTTCGGGCTGCATTCGACCTGGTTTGTAAACTCGGCAACCCATATGTGGGGTTCGCGGCGTTTTGCCACGCGCGACGACTCCCGCAATCTGTGGTGGGTAGCGGTGCTCACCGGAGGAGAGGGCTGGCACAACAATCATCATGCCTATCCGGTCTCCGCCCGACACGGCCTCGAATGGTATGAAGTGGATATTAATTACTACAGCATCTGGTTGCTGGGCAAGCTGGGCCTGGCGAAACAGATCAACGTACCCAGGAACTATGACTCATCGCTGTAGACCTGAAATTCTCGAATATGTGCCTCTTGCGAGCTGGAGAGAATATTAAGCCGGATCCGGCTCGCGGTCACTCTGAGCAAACCGGTCGATCTTCTCATGCCCGATCGCTTGGCCTGACGCTACGGTCTTCCATGCGTTATCTCTCCATATCTCAACCGCATATTTCTCCACGTGCTGTCCGTCGTTGAGCCATTCCATCGACGTCACCCGATCCATGCTGACGGGCTTGGCAAAGTCGACTTCCAGCACTGCGTGGTGTGAGCCAGCCGGCGCTGACCAAAACGTGTCGGGGTTTCCATCCAGGGCCGCGGCCGCTTCCGCTGTGGTCGGCAGATGTTGCAGGGCGAGGTTGTCCGCTTGCAGGCGATGGATCGCCGAGCCGAATTCTTTCAGCCGGGCCACATCGGAATCCGGTAGAAGTCCCCGCGTGTCGGGCGCCAATCCAAGCATCAGCTGCGCGCCGCGTCCAACAGATTGCTCATAGGTCGTAGTCAGCTCCTGCAGGCTCTTCAGCGACGCCTCGTCGTGTGGATGCCAGAACCAATGCAGAGCGCGCAGCGGCGTGTCTGCCTCGACCGGGCGCCAGCGCAGGTACCCGTGACGGTCGATGACGTTCCAGTTCTCGTAGTCCACGCGACCTGATTCTGTGCCCGCCCAGCGCGCATCGCCGTACTCGAACAGGCCGGTATCGGCGAATACGATCGCATTGGGCTGATAGGTCCGCAGCGTTTCGATGATCTTGGAGAAGTTATAAACGTGTCCGGCGCTCCCTGCGCCGTCGAGCCAGAATTCAACCAGGTTGCCATAATTCTGGGCCAGTTCTTCTAACTCGGAGAGGTAATACTTATCGTAAGCCTCTGCATTGCTATATCTCGGATCATGCCGGTCCCAGGGAGAGAGATAGACCCCGAATTTCAGGCCGTACTTATGGGCGGAGCGCGCCACGTCTCCCACCAAATCTCCTTTGCCGTTCTTCCACGGGCTTGCTTTCACGCTATAGTCCGTCTGTTCTGTGGGCCACAGGCAGAACCCGTCGTGATGTTTCGCAACCAGCACCACGTACTTAGCTCCGCTGGCTTGGATTGCCTGCATCCATTGGTCCGGATCGAACTGCGTAGGATTGAACACGGCCGGACTGGCGGTTCCATCGCCCCATTCGCGATCGAGGAACGTGTTAGTGGAGAAATGAATAATGACTCCGAACTCCAGATCCTGCCACGCCACTTGCTGTGGGGAGGGCTTCACCTCCGTGAAGTTCTGCCCTGCGAGCATCGCACAGGAAATTGCCCCGGCAGCCAAAGCATTCCGAATCCATCTCATGAGCATCTAGCGTATACCAGCGATGTAGAATGGGCTGCACCATGAAGATATTGACTGCAGAGGCGCGAGGCAGCCGCAAGGGGCCGGATGCGTGGTTTACCGGAGCGGTATGGCTCAACGAAATCATCAACCCGGTGGCGCCTTCGCGGCTCAAGGCAAACCATGTCTGGTTTGGCCCGGGCAGCCGCACTGCCTGGCACACGCATCCTGTGGGGCAGACTCTGCACGTGGTGGAGGGCATTGGTCTCGTGCAGTTGGCCGGTGAGTCGCCGCGCATCATTCGGCCAGGGGACACGGTCTGGATTGCGCCTCAGGAGCGTCACTGGCACGGCGCCGCGCCGGGAAGGACCATGGCTCATCTCGCCATGCAGGAAGCCGATGACCACGGCGTCGATGTGGTCTGGCTAGAGCACGTCACCGAAGAGGAGTACTCCCAACCTCCCCTCTGACTGGGGAGTTGAGGGGCCTCCGTTCCCTCAATTAGGGCCCCAACGTACCCTTCGTCGAGCGTGATCGGATTTTCCCGCCGGCCCTTTAACAAAATTGTCATCCCGACCGAAGCGAACCCGGATTTCCTGCCACGCTGCACTGGAGAGAACCGCGTGTGCGCCTTTCCGTGAAGAAAGGCGCATGAAGTTCACCGAAGCCAACAAGTTCCACAGGAAATCCGGGGGAGCGGAGTGGAGGGACCTGCGGTTCCCCCCACCGGCATCAAAAACCACCCAACCACAACTATTTGACCGCCCCATGCTGAGTAGGAACATGCCGCGTCTCTTCCGCGCTCTTAACCGGATCGCGATCTTTATTCTCCTGATAAGGAGCCCGATCGTGCTGGCTTTTCTCCTGTGCTTCAGCCTGTTTCTTCTTTTTACCCATGGCGCACCTCCCTGAAAGAGATGCGTCCAAATCAACTACGTTGCCTTCTAGAAAACGATCTTGGCTGCCAATTGAGTGTTAAAGGGTTCGCCCTGGCCGAATCCTGGCGTGGCCAGGTAAGCTCCGATTGTTGAATTGATAACGCCTCCCGAGTCGCCTGCTCCGGGGTCTCCGACCGGCGCCAGGTTGATGCGGTTGAAGAGATTGAACATCTCGGCTCGAAGTTGGAGCGTCACTCGTTCCGTTATCTTGGTGTTCTTGATGACCGAGAAATCAACGTCGGAAAAGCCCGGGTTCGGATACTGGCCACGGCGCGTCGTACCGTATTCTCCCGAGGGAGGATCGGCGAATGCCGCGGGGTTGAACCACTGCACCAATCCACCCGAGATCGCGTGGGAAACTCCTGCGAAGGGGCTGATTCCCGTAGCATCCGCGCGGTCGGCGTTCTCCCCGTTCCCGCTGGCATTGGTGCTCGCCAGCACGGTGAAAGGCTGGCCGGTGTGGAAGTACAAGCCGGAGTTCAGTTGCCAACCGTGAGTCAACCCATAGAGCCCATGGGCCGAGCCGGGCACGTTGTAGACCATGAAGGCGGCGAACGCGTGACGCGTGTCAAAGTCGGTGTTGCCGTACTCTGCTTTCAGATTGGTACTGTCCTGCGCCAGGTAAGGAATCAAGCCGGTCTCGTAGTCAAGACCGTGCGACCAGGTGTAACTAAACTGCGAGGTCAGGCCGTGCCATGACTGGGTCTTGATAAGCGCCTGCAGTGAATTGTAGTTGGAGCCCTCGCCGCTCTGTACCTGGTTAATCACGCTATAAGTCGGGTACTGCGAAAAATAGGGCCGCGAACATTGCTGGTTCCCGGAGCCGGCGTTGGCATACTGGGGAGCGCAGGTTGGCGTATCAAAGGCGCTCCCTAGCGCCGCCTGGTTTATGTCGACTACGTCCGTCAGGTGCCGTGACACCGAGCCTACATATCCGATCTGTCCGAGCATGCCGCGGCCCAGGCCGATCTGCATATCGAGGTGAAAGTTCGACGTGTACGAGGGCCGGTACTTGGGATCGATGGAAAACACGCTGATCACGCCGGCGCCGGCAATGGCGTCTGCTAAGGAAGGGAAAACCGCTTGTTGGGGAACAATCACTGCGCCGGCAACGGTCGGAGCGGCGACTGGGTTGTTCCCCGCCGGATTGTCCTGGGCGCCCACGGCGCCTCCATTCGCTAACCCCCGCAGACTCATAAACGGAATCAGGTAAGGCGAATCGTAAAATAAGCCGAACCCACCGCGAAATACGATCTGGCTGTTGTTCTTCGGTTGGTAGGCAAAACCGAGGCGAGGTGTAAAGCCTGTCCAATATTTCTGGTAGATGTCGGCCACATTGGTGCCCGCAACCGCCAAGCCGTTGGGCGCCGTGGGGTTGAAGACGGTGAGGTTATGGTCGCCATTGTGGACAGGCCCATAATAGTCATAGTGCACCCCGAAGCTCAGATTCAGCCTCTTGAACGCCTGCCAGCTATCCTGCGCAAACAGGTTGAAGGTGTTCATATAGAGCAACCGCTTCTGGTTGCCTAAGACGACGTTGGCGCTCAAGATGCACCCGGCCATGAAATCGGCAAGGATGAGAACATTTCCATCGTAGTTATCCGTCGGGGAATATCCCGGCGCATACGATCCCAGATTCTGCGTGGCTAGCGCATCACAGGAGGTCAAGGAACCTGAAGCCGGGTAGTTCCATGGTCCCTGCGAACCATCGAAGTTAAACACTCCGCGCCCGTTGGTCTGGTAGAAATCGTCAACATAATCCCGGCGGTACTCGCCTCCCAGTTGCAGTTGGTGGGCGCCGATGACATAGGACAGGGAATCGTTCATATGTCCGGCGATATCCTGGCGCCCCGAGGGGCTGATGGGGGCTACAGTATCGAATCCGCTGCTGCCTGCGCTCACCGAGGTGCCGTAGGAAGGGGGCCCGAGGACGAGCTTGGGCGAGCCGGCCAGGCTCGGGTCGGTGACACCTGTGTTCAGGCCGAGGGCGCTCGGGTTGACGTTGTCGACGGCATCGGCAAAGTTTTCCTTGAAATAGTTCACGCCAAACGAAAGCTGGTTGGCCATGCGAGCGGAAAGCGTCGTATTCAAAATGAGCGAGTAATTCTGGACGTGGATTGGAGCCTGCTGGTAGTACCAGGGGAGATCTGAGCCGTCCGGCGCTACCTGCTTTCCATCACCGTCGAACCACTTGAAGGAGAGGTGATTGCGACTGCCCAGGGTGCTGTCCAACTTGATGATGCCGTTGTAGCTGGTGCCGCTCGCCGGAGCGTTGGAATAGTAATTGCCCGCTGCCGCCGGGCCGGTAAGGGCGTATGCCGGCCAGGCAGCGCCGAGCAGTCCGCTGGAAACGCTGTTCACCGGAATTCCATAAAAAGAGAGGACACTGGCGGCGGCCGCTTGATACGCCGTGGACGGTTCCGTGGCGTTCGCCGAATTGCCAATGACGAACCTTTGATACTCGAAGGCGCCGAAGAAAAAGAGTTTGTCTTTCCAGACAGGACCGCCGATCGATCCCCCCTCATTGGCGTTACGCTCTTCATTCTTCTTGGTGCCCGCGGGAGCGAAGGGCGACGCGGCGGCAAAAAATTCATTGCGGTTGAAGTAATAGGCGGAGCCGTGCAGCTGGTTGGTTCCGGACTTGATGACCACGTTTGCCGTGCCGCCGGAGTTGCGGCTTGTCTCCGTCTCCGAGTTGGTGACAAAGGAGAATTCGCTGATAGCGTCCAGCGGCAGCAGCGTGCCGGCGATGCTGGAGGAGCCGCTTTGATTCACTGCGGAAACATTCCACCAAATGTCGTTGTTGTCGGTTCCTTCGATCTGATAGTTGATCTGGTTGGACCGCGAGCCATTGATCGTGCCGGTGCCGCCGCCGCCGGTGATCGCGTATCCGGCAAAGCCGGGCGCCTGGGCCACTAGGACGGTGTAATCGCGTCCATTGTTGGGTACGTCCTGCACCGCCTGGGTGGGAAGCACAGTGCTGAGGGTCGCCTGTGTTGTGGCCAGCTCCAATTGATCCGCGTTCACCTCCACTTTCGTATTCACTTCCGCAGGGGACAGTTTCACTTGAAGCGTATAAACGCTACCCGCCACCACCGGCACCTGGTTGATCTGTGACGTCTGAAAACCGTTCAGCTCCACAGAGATGGTGTATAGGCCAATAGGCAAATCCTGGAAGAGAAATTCGCCGGCGCTGGAAGAGGCCGTGTTGTACTGGGCCGAAGTCCCGGTCGCGACGGCGCTGACCTTGGCGCCCGCAATCGCAGCTCCAGTGGGATCGGTTACGGTTCCATTGATACCGCCGCGGAAGTTCTGCGCGGTCGCAGTGTGCGCGAGAAGCAGCAACAAGACGAGAGTCAAGATGGCCGAACTGGATAGACGCCGAAACATTCGCGGATCCCCCTTGTGCTGCGCAGAAATGCGGATGAAATGCGTTCAGCCTGGTCTCAACCGTTTGCGCTGGATAACGGCGCGAGCCCTGCATAGAGGCGGCATTCGCAAGTGGCTACTCTTGCATTCGGATTTAGGAGAACTCTCGCGCGCGACGGGGGGCGCGGACGGCTTGGGTAACGGAAACGGCCCTTGGCCAGGTAACGATGAATACCAGCCTGGCTGTGAAAGACCCTGAGGGGACCGGCAAGACCACAACCGGAACTTACCCCAGGCTTTCTTTCACCGAGAGCATAGCTCCTGCGTCCGCTGAATCGAACTGAGTTTTCTCTGAGTTCGCTTCCCGAGCGGAGTGAAAAGCAAACTCACAGATAACTCAGTTCCCCTCCGCGAGCGGCGGCTTATCCTTGCGCAGTTGGACCCTTATTTGATGCGGATTCGCACCATTCTGACGCAGCTGTTCGTCCTCGCCTCAATATGCCCCGCATGGACGCAGAGCGATGCGCCTACCTGGGATACGACGCTTGCCCGGGGGCATACCCGGAATATCGATTTCACTGCCACCGAAGGCACCTGGATGTCAGTGGACTTGTCGCCGGACGGAAAGTGGATCGTTTTTGACCTATTGGCAGAAATCTACCGCGTCCCGGCGGCGGGTGGCGCGGCCGAGTGTCTAACGCAGAATAGCGGCGTTGCCGAGAATTTTCATCCTCGCTACTCGCCCGATGGAAAGCAGATTGCGTTCGTCTCCGACCGTCTGGGCGGAGAGAATCTCTGGATTATGGACGCGGACGGATCGCATCCACATCCGGTTTTCAACGACAAGAACATTCGCGTATTCGAACCGGCCTGGACTCCGGATGGAAATTACATCCTCGTACGACAGCACGAATGGGGCGTGGGATTAATGAATACCGCGGGTATCTGGATGTATCCCGCCGGCGGCGGTCATGGCACTAAAGTAGTTGCCCCCGATGAAGTAGGACGGCTGATCAGCCAGCCCACCGTATCGCCCGACGGCAAGTTTGTTTATTTTGATGGTTGCACCGATGAAACGACCGAAGGTTGTCAAGAGATGGTCGCAGGATCCAGGGCTATTTTCCGGCTGGATTTAGAGCGCAACGAGATTATTGAAATCACCAGTGGGGCCACCTTTGGCGTCCCCTTCCGCGCAGCCGGCGGCGGGATCGCTCCGGAGATCTCGCCCGATGGCGGATGGATGGCCTTCGCACGCCGTATCCCGGACGGCACCATTTCCTTTCGCGGTCACCACTACGGGCCGCGCACGGCGCTGTGGATCCGTGATCTCGAAACCGGCGCGGAGCGCGTGGTCATGGATCCCATCGAAGCGGATTTGGCCGACCGTCAACTCGGCGGCAGAGCCGTTTTCAGCGCCGAACGACGATTGCCAGGCTATAACTGGGCCCGTGATGGAAAATCCATCGTGCTCTCCCAAGGGGGAAAGCTGCGCCGGCTCTGGGTCGACACTGGAAAGGTCGACACTATTCCGTTCACCGCCAAGGTACACCGCACCATCTCCGAACAAGCCTATTCGCCCCTTGATATCTCTGGCGACAAGCCCTTCACCGCCAGGATGATCCGTTGGCATTGCGGGTCTCCGGACGGCAAACAGCTCGCATTTCAGGCGGTAGGGAAAATCTGGATACAGGATCTGCCGCAGGGTAAGCCGCGCCGGTTGACTGACACTACCTTCACCGATCTGGAATTTTCGCCGGCTTGGTCAGCAGACGGTCGATGGATCGCCTTTACCTCGTGGGACGACAAGAAACGCGGGCAGCTGTGGAAAGTCTCCTCCAGGGGAGGAACGCCTCAGCGTTTGACGGAGCAAGCCGGTGAATATGTCAATCCTGCATGGAGTCCCGATGGCACGAAAATTGTGATGACGCGGGGAGCGGGGGCGACTGCGGGTGGCGGTTCCATGCGCGACAACCCCTGGTATCAGATCGTTCAGATTGCTGCGGACGGCGGCCCGCAACAAGCGCTGGCCACAGTGAATCCGCCGCGCACGTACTACACCGGGGGGCAGATCTGGCAGGCCTGGTACGGGCCGGAAGGCCGGATCTTCTACACCGATTCCCGTGACGCGTTCGCTAAGCCGTCCCAGAGGCGGGTCAAGAAGGTAACGCAATTCAGCGTGTCCGACGCCGCGGGACTGCGTCCCTGGTCTGATTCATTTGGCGGGGCGGTCACGGAATTGATTTCGATGAAACCGGATGGCAGCGATAAGCGCGTCCACATGGTCTTTCCCTACGCCACCGCGGCTGCCCCCTCACCCGATGGAAAATGGGTGGCCTTTCAGGAGGGAGACAACATTTACCTTACGCCGTTTCCCTGGGGCTCAAAGGCGAGCGAGCCCATCCGCGTGGATCGGCGCAAGCAGGACTGGCCGACGACCCAGTTGACCTTCGACGGCGGCCTGCGCCCCCATTGGAAGTCGTCGTCGCTCCTCGAATATGGGGTGGCGAATCACTACTTCACCTACAACGTCGACACCAAGAAGACGCAAAGCACAACCATTGTTCTTGAGGTGCCAAGAAAGGCCGCGCTGGGAACCATCGCTCTGGTGGGCGCTCGCATTATTACTTTGGAAAATCGAAAGGTCATCGAGCGCGGCACGATCGTCGTCAAAGACACTCGCATTACCTGTGTTGGGGAATGCAGCACCGCGGGCGCGGACCGGGTTATCGACGTGGCAGGCAAAACGATTATCCCCGGGTGGGTCGACATGCATGCGCACACCCACGACTCCCAGGAGGGGATCACCCAAAACCGGGGCTACGAAGTAGCGATTCGACTCGCCTACGGCGTGACCACCAGCTTCGATCCTGCCACCTATGACGAAAACGTTTTTGCCAGCGCGGAGCTGGTTGAGGCCGGGTTGGCCGTGGGTCCAAGGACATTTGGCGCCGGCAACATTGTCTGGTCAGGAGACGCTCCTTACTCCAATCAAATTACAAGCTACCAGGATGCCGAAAACGAGCTGAAACACGAGGCTTCTCTTGGCATGGTGTCCGTCAAGCAATATACCAACCCTTTGCGCGAGCAGCGGCAGTGGATTGCCGATATCGCTCGCAAGACAGGGCTACGTGTCACGGCCGAGGGGGAAGACAACAATTATGATCTGGGCATGATCATGGACGGGCAGACTGGATTTGAACACAACGGTGGATACGTTCCACTGTACAGCGACATCACTACGTTTCTGGGCCAGGCAAAGGCGGTCTATTCGGCCACGATTATCGTCGTCGGTCCTGGACCTTTCGACGACGAATACTTTCGCCAGGTGAACGACGTGTGGAAGGATCCGAAACAGAGAAGTTGGCTGCCTTCGGCGCAACTCATGCTCACCAGGCATCGCATGCTCCGGCCGAGCACCGACTACGCTTTCCCGATTTTGGCCGAGGGGATGAAAGACATCATCGCCGCGGGAGGTTACGGCGCGATGGGTTCCCACGGCCAGCAATTGGGTGTCGATTCCCACTGGGAGACGTGGATGATCGCCTCTGCGCTTGGTCCAATGGGCGCGCTGGAAGTAGCGAGTTTGCATGGAGCTCATTTCCTGGGAGCGGATCAGGACCTTGGTTCCGTCAAGGTAGGTAAACTCGGAGATCTCGTGGTGCTGAATTCCAATCCCCTCGATGACATCCACAACACAGCGGACATCAAGTTCGTGATGAAGGCTGGAACCCTCTATGACGCGGCCACCCTGGATGAGCTTTGGCCCACCACGCAGCAATTTGGGGAACACGTCTGGGTGGTCCCGGAGTTACTGCAAAACGATGATAGGCCACTGAACTTTTGGGATCATTAGCTGACCAAAAATGAGTTCTCTCTGAGTTGCTTATCCAGAGCGGCGCGGTCGCGACAGGATGAGTGCAGTTACGGTATGCTGGCACAAATATGATTACGACGTCGTACGGCTTGACCAACGGCACCAGGGAATCGGGCAGCGAAGTAGAGCGGGTTTACCACCTCTTGCGCCAATGGATCATTGAGGGGGAATTGCGGCCAGGCTCCTTTCTTGCAGAGCCGGACCTCGCCGAGCGTTGCCACACCAGCCGAACTCCGGTCCGCGAAGCCTTGAGCCGCCTTGCCCAGGACGGCTGGGTCATTAGTTTCCACCGCAAGGGATTTCAGGTACAGCCGATTACCTTGGCCGATGTCTCTGAGTTATATGCCTACCGCCGCTTGTTTGAGCGGTATGCCTGTGAGCGCGCGGCTGAGACCGCGACTGTTGCGCACATTGCGGAACTGGAGCGAATCCTCGATGCCGAAGATAATCCCGATAACTCTTTGCCGGAAATCTTCGCCCTCAACGAGCAGTTCCATCTCGCGCTTGCCGAGCGAACCGAGAATGGCCGCATGATTGCGCAGATGCGGCTGACCATGGCTTTCCTGCGCCGCCTCAATTTGATAGCGGTCGCCAAAGACAAGGTGAGCCACCGCGATATTGTGGAGGCGATCAAAGCCCGCGATGCCGTGCGTGCCAGCTCTCTTATGGGTGAGCACATGGACTTCGCCCTGCAGTCTATGATCCTTGCTTTTCGTTGAAGGTGCTATCCCTGCAGCTTGTAAACCCGGTGCCCGTTCACCCAGACCAACTGGTAAAAGAGCGCGCCAGTTGTGTTGGCCTTGAGCACGGTGAGTGTCTCCCGTGCCACGCACTTGCCTGCGAGTCTTGCTGCGCCGGGGTTGCCGCCTTGCGAGATTCCGGCGCCGTGTCCATCTCTGCACGAGCAGTCGCTGCCGAACAGTAACTTATCTTTGTGGCGCTTGAGAAAATCGGCAGTGAACGACCGGTCGCGCGTAAGCGCATTATTGCCCGAGTTTGCAGAAAGATCGCCGAACAGGTTGGGATAATCTCCCAGCCATTTGTCGGTGATGCCGCCGCGCACGATCGGCGTCCTCGGGTAGTCTTTGTCGTTGGTGTAGTCGGCGCTCACGTTGGCCCAGAACGCGTCGCAGTGGCCCACGAAGGTAGTCTTCGAATATTCCTTCAATATCTTATCGAAGCGCTTGAACCCGGTATTGAAAACACCTTCTGTTGGGGTATGCGGCACCTCTTGAAAGTGGATAGTTACCGGCACACCAAGCTCTGCCGCTGCCGCGTAGAGTCGCCGCATCTCCGGGCCGTCGGCTTCCACATGAAACTTTACTTCGCCGAAGCCATGTGCGCCTGCCTTGACCGCCTCGGTCAGCAGCTTGACTGCATCGGGAGCAGAAACGTCGGTGCTGACCGAGTAACCCGCGATGCGCGTCGGCTCCTGTGCCATAAAGCGCTTGCAGTCATCAGCCGCGGTGAGCCGCGCCAGAAGGTACGCAGCCTGGCATCCGGACCCATTCAGGTGCGCCAGGTTAGCCTCCAGCGTCGGTCGGGGATGAAAGTGGCAATCGATCACCGGCGAACCCCAAAGGTTCGCCGTCTCCGCCGGAAGCTGAGCCCAAACCACGCGAGCCGCCCCGACCGCAACCATCGATTTAAGAAACCTTCTCCGATTAGTTCCCATCATTTCCCCTCTCGAAAATCATTGTAAAAAAAACTACATTGCTGCGGAAAAGGTTAGTTTTCCGTTAGCCACCGCTCTGATGCTTTGTATCAGGGCACGACTTTAGTCGTGCCGTAAACGATTGAGAATATGTCGGGCTTTAGCCCCTGCCTGAGAACTCAAGCGCACAAATCGCATTAACCGCAGGTCCCTCCACTACGCTGCGCTCCGGTCGGGATGACAATTTTGTTGGAAAATGAGAGCTATCGCGAGAAGTCATCGATTTCAAAATGACTTGTCATCCCGACCGGAGCGCAGCGTAGTGGAGGGACCTGCGGTTAATGCTTCGTTTCAGTGCGTCCAAAATAGAGAACATGATTTGATTATTGGCCAAGCTCTCCTAATGGAATCAGCTGACTAACTGGTCCCACACGCTGGCTTCCTCGCTAATTTGGACAAGTCTGCTCTACACTGGCCACGAAGGACTGGGTGGCCCATTCAAGCCTTCCTTTGGCTTGAGTGAGGTTGTTGCGGACCCCAACCCTCCGTGTCATTAGGAGCGAAGCCGAGGGATCTGCAGTTCCTTGAACCGGCATCCGATCCAAATGAAAGCGTCGCTATTTCAAGGCCCGGAGGGCCGACCGCCAAACGTCAGCCCAGCCCGGAACCCGGATTTCCTGCCACGCAGCGCTGGAGGAGGCCGCGTGTACGCCTTTCGGTAAGGAAAGGCGCATGAAGTTTGCCAAAGCCACCAAGTTCCACAGGAAATCCGGGGAAGGGCTGGGGAATCAATCCGAACATGATCCGAGCGCCGTAGGCGCGGTACTCAACCCCTTATTCACCAAACCTCCAGCCTCACTTCTCGCAAGGCAGCTTCAGGCTAACCGTCAGCCCGCCTTCCGGCCGGTTCCGTGCCCGCACTTCGCCGTGGTGCAGGCGCACCGCGCGGTCCGCGATTGCCAATCCCACTCCAAACCCTCCGGTATCAATTTGTCGTGCATCGTCGACCCGGTAGAACGGGCGAAAAACATTCTCCAACTCTTTCTCTGGGATACCCGGCCCGCAATCGCTCACGTCGAGCGTGACCATGCGCGCTCCACCCCGTTCTTCGCAGCTCATCGTTAACTCCACCACAGATTCCTGGCGGGTGTAGCGAATGGCATTGCGAACAATATTCTCGATCGCCCGATAAATCAGTTCGGGGTTCCCCTGGACCATGCAGTCGCACTGACGCAATATCCGAATTTTGCAGGACCTCTGTTCCGCCTCGAACTCCGCATCCGGAAGCAGGTCTTGCACCAGTGCATTCAGCGGGAAGCGGTCCGTGTGAGTGGATACATCGGTGGACTCCATGGAGGACAACCGAAGCAGCTGCCCAATCAACAAATTCAGGCGCCCCGCTTCACGCTCGATGCGTTGCAGATGGCCCTTCATTGCCGGGGGAGCCTCTTCTCGCGCCAATTCCAGGCCCACGCTCAGGCGGGCCAGCGGAGAACGCAATTCATGGGAGACATCGCGCACCAGCATCTTCTGCGCCCCCACTAGTTGCTCCAGCCGCTCCGCCATGTAATTGAAGTCGTGCACCAGTCCCTGGATTTCGTCACCGCCAAAGAGACGTTCTTCTCCGTCCGGCTCAGGCACGCGCGTGGCCAGCTCTCCGTTCGCCAGCTTGCGAGCGGCGATGCGCAGTTTGCCGATCGGCCGCACCAGCAGCAGAACCAGGATGAACGTGGTCAACCCGAAAACCACGATGCCTACGGGAAGCTGCGGAAACGCGAAATGAAGCAGATCGCCCAGGTGAAATGGGTGGGGGGTCCGCGGACGGCTCAGCAGGAAAAGATAGCGCTGGCCGCCCGCGGATTGCATCGCTGTGCTCCACAGGTAATCGTCGCCATCCAGGTTGGTGTACACCCCCGGCTTCGTATCAGCCGCCGCTAACGCCACAGCCGTCGCGGAGGAGAGAGCAGCCCCGCATAGAAAGTGGTTCGGCGTATCGGCCAGGTAGATACTCTGCTGGATCGACGCGCCATATTGGTGCAACCCTGCGCATCCGCCTGTTTCGTAGGCGTTCACCGCGGCGCTTACTGTGCTGGGCAGTGTTGTGTTGAGAACTTGGATAATCTCGTGCGGGCCCACAAATCTATGCTGCAGGATCAGCATGGTCGAGATAACAAAGGTGAGACTTTGCGCGATCCAGAAGCCGAGAAAGATCTTGGTAAAAAGTCCTCGCATCGCCTATCGCTCTCCCGCCAGCTTGCGAGGGGCCGGCACTGCCAGCTGATAGCCAACGCCGCGAATGGTCTTCACCCGGTCCCCGAAATTGCCCGCTTGATCCAATTTGTGGCGCAACCGGCTCACGTGCATATCCAGGCTGCGGTCGAAGGGATGAAACTTACGGCCCAGCACCCCCTCAGCCAGTTGCTCGCGCGCCACCACCTCGCCGGCGGAGCGCATCAACGCCTGCAGCAGACCGAACTCCACATCCGTCAAGTCAAGCACCGCGGCGCCACATCGCGCCACCCTGGCCGCCGTGTCCAACTCCAGGCCCATGACCGTTAGAAAGTCGCCTGCCATTGCCGGCGTCTCCGGCCCTCCGCTGCGCCGCAGAATGGCTCGGATCCTGGCCAGCAGTTCACGCGGGTTGAATGGTTTCGGCAGGTAGTCGTCGGCCCCGATCTCCAAACCGACAATCCGGTCCACATCCTCCCCCCGCGCCGTAAGCAGCAAAACACTCATGGGCGAGGCTGCTGCGCGCAACCGCCGTAGCACCTCAAAACCATCCAGCCCGGGCAGCATCACGTCCAGCAGCAGGATGGAGTAGCCGCCGCCCAGCGCAATGCCGAGGCCCGTCTTGCCGTTGTGTTCCGCGGTCACCTGGTAGCCATGGCGCCCCAGGTAGTCGCTCAACATTGAGCAAAGTTCCACGTCGTCGTCGATAAGAAGAATGGGCTCCATGCTCGGTCTTTCTACCATTCCGAGCCTACGCCCGTCGGGCCGCCCGTGACCGCCGTAAATGTAACAAATTGTCACATGCCCGTGACAATCCTTTACCAAGCGTGACGCTTTGTGACCGCGTTGCCGGGCCAGCGGGTGTCTCCTGAAAAGGTGATGAACAACCAACAGCCTTTGCGAATCGTCCTGCTATTGTTCTGCGTAGCTCTCTTCGCGGCCACCCGCGTCCTTGCCTTGCCGGCGAGCGCCTCGCTCCACGGAGTCGTGACCGATCCCTCCGGAGCCCGCGTCACCAAAGCGACCATCACCCTACAGGCGGAGGATGGAACCACAACGGCGGTGCAGAGCGGTGCCGATGGCGCCTACATATTTCCCCAGCTTGCCCCCGGTACCTACACCATCACCGTCACCGCAAAGGGCCTAGCCCTCGCCCAGGCGCAGAGTGTGTCGGTGGATGCGGGGCGCGCCGTGCTCGAAAACCTTGCCCTCAGCATCGCCGTAGACCAACAGCAGGTCACGGTCACCGATCAGGGTGCGGGCCTCGATACCAGCCCCGACAACAACGCGGGCGCAATCGTGATCAAGGGCAAAGATCTCGACGCACTTTCCGACGATCCCGATCAACTACAGGATGAGCTGAACGCGCTCGCCGGCCCTGCGGCCGGTCCCAACGGAGGACAGATCTACATCGACGGCTTTACCGGTGGGCAGCTCCCGCCGAAGTCCTCCATCCGCGAAATAAGAATCAACCAGAACCCCTTCTCCGCGGAATTCGACAAGCTCGGCTATGGGCGCATCGAGATCCTCACCAAGCCGGGCACTACCAAGCTGCACGGCATGCTTATGGCCGACGGCAACGATTCTGCCTTCAACTCCCTCAACACCTTTGTCACCAGCGAGCCGCCTTATTACACGACCTTCTTTCTGGGCAACGTGAGCGGCTCGTTCAATAGCAAAACCTCCTGGTTTCTCAGCGGATTTCGCCGCGACAACAATGCCAACTCCATCATCAATGCGCAGTTGCTCGACCCCAATGGTGGAACCTACAACTATGCTGAGGCGGTTTCTAATCCGCAGTCGCGGCTCGATCTAAGCCCCCGCATCGACCTGCAGCTTTCGCCCAACAACACCCTCACCTTCCGTTACATGTACGACCGGCAAAAGAGCACCAACAACGGAGTCTCCCAGTTCGCCCTGCAGGCACAGGGCTATAACACTCTGAACCAGGAGAACACGCTGCAACTAAGTGACACGCAGATACTCGGCCCCAAGGTAGTGAATGAAACCCGCTTCGAGTACATCCGCGATCGCGACGATCAACTTCCCCTGTTTGATACGCCCACCGTCACCGTGCAAGGCGCCTTTACCGGTGGCGGCAACAACGAGGGAACAATACGCGATGCTCAGGATCACTATGAGCTACAGAACTACACCTCGGCCGCGCTCGGCGCCCACTCCATCCGCTTCGGCGGCAGGCTGCGCCTGGTACGCGACGCCAACGAGTCGACCTCCGGCTTCAACGGCAACTACACCTACGCATCGCTCACTGCTTACGCCGCCGGGCAGCCATCGCAGTATGAGGTGACCACCGGCAATCCCGCCGCCCGTGTCGATCTCTTTGACGCCGGCATTTTCGTTCAGGATGACTGGCGTCTGCGCCCCGACTTCACGCTAAGCCTGGGCCTGCGCTACGAAGGGCAAAACCGGATCAGCGATCATGCCGACTTCGGACCCCGCGTGGCTTTTGCCTGGGCGGTGAACGGCAAGAGCAAGCCGGCAACCACGGTCATTCGGGGCGGCTACGGATGGTTCTTCGACCGCTTTCAATCCACCAACGTTTTGCAGGCCATTCGTCAGAACGGCATCAATCAGCAGCAATTCGTAATCAAGAACCCATCTCCGGACGGCACTCTCTCGGCCACTTCGAGCGAGGCGGCGCCGACCACCTACTCCATCGCGCCCAATCTCACCGCCCCCATCAACATGCAGGCAGCCATTGGAGTGGAGCATAAGTTCGGCAAAAATATCACCGTCTCCAGTACCTATATCAATTCGCGCGGCCTGCATCAGCTGTACTCCGACAACATCAATGCCTTCCTGCCCGGCACCTATGACATCACCACCGGAACCGGCGTGCGGCCCAACGGCATTAATGAAAATATCTATCAATACCAATCGGGCGGCATCTATCACCAGAATCAGCTGATCACCAACTTCAGCATTCGCGAGCGCAAGCTCACGCTCTTCGGCTTCTACGTCATCAACGACGCCAAGGCCGATACCTCCGGGGCAACCTACTTTCCTTCGAACCAATTCGATCCCCGCGCAGACTACGGCAGGTCCACCTTCGATGTCCGTCAGCGGTTCCTGGTGGGCGGCAATTATTCGGCGCCCTTTGGATTTTCCATCAGCCCCTTTCTGGTCCTGAACACGGGGACGCCTTTCAACATCACCGTGGGGCAAGACCTGAACGGCGACAACCAGTTCAACGATCGCCCCGCGTTTGCCACCTCCTCCAGTACCGACGTGCTTAACACCAAATACGGTAACTTCGACCTCAATCCCGGGGCCGAGGAGGCCCGCATACCCTACAACTACGTCGATGGTCCCGGCCAGTTCAGCACCAACCTGCGGGTAAGCAAGTCGATCGGCATCGGACCACGCGTCGAGGGCGGGTCCGGCGGAGGATTCAATGGGCCTCCGGGCGGCGGTGGCGGCGGCCGCGGTCCTGGAGGAGGCGGCCCTCCGGGAGGCGGACTGGGCCCAGGCGGCCTCAGCAGCGCCGGCGGAAGGCCTCCGATGCTCGATCAGCAAGTACCCAGGCGCTATTCCCTGAACTTCACGGCCATGGGTAGAAACATCTTCAACAACGTGAACCTTGCGGCGCCGGTGGGTGTTCTTGAGTCGCCGCTCTTTGGCAAGTCGAATGCGCTGGCCGGAGGCTTCTTCTCCTCGCCCTCGTCCAACCGCAGCATCGATCTGCAAGTGGCTTTTAACTTCTAGTCCAGGATGACGAAGCAGGAGGGAAGGGAATCGAATCGCGCCTCGATGGTGTCGTGTGCTGCGACACGAACCAACGCGACCGCGGATCCGGGAATAATGAGCTCTCCTGCTCGAAGTCTTTCGCCGCGCGAAGCTGCATGTCGAGCCAGCCAGCGGATCGAAAGCAGAGGGCTCCCCATAATCTCCCGGCAAGTGCCCGAAGCTTTGACCTCACCATTCACCAGCAGCGAAACCTTCTCCGCGGGCAGATCCCAGAAGGGAAGTAACGGAAGCATCGGTTGGAGCACCAGGCCCGCATGGATCCCGTTCGAAGCAATCAGTTCCTGTTGTGTCGGCTTTCCGTACCGGAATCGATAATTATGCAATTCGATGCCGGCGCAAACACCATCGAGTGCGCCCAGTACCTCATCGTCGCGCATGTCCCCGTGGATCTCTGTGCCCACACGAAATACCAGTTCCGGCTCGACGGCGCAGTCCACAAAGGAAGCGGCAGGCAAATGATTTCCCGACTGAAAGACATCGGGCATGAGCAACTTCCCCGAAATCGGTTCCGTCAGGCCGAACTGTTGCCGGATGGCGGCGCTTGTGCATCCCACCTTCCAACCCACAACTTTCGCCCCCTGTTGCACGCGCGCGGCAATAAATCCACCCTGCACTTCGTAGGCTTGAGCAAGAGACAAGCGCGAGATATCCAACCCGTTCACCTGAGACTCGTGGGTACGAAAGAACCTGCCAATCTCCTTCACAAATGTTTCCACCAGCGACATAACGCTCCTCTGTAATCGACTGAGGCTTAGTATCGTCTATGGCTAACAAGAAACCCATGAATCAAGACTTCACTCGACGCCGTTTTCTGGTCGCCGGAGCTGCACTGGCGACTACGCTCCAGCTGCAGCGTTCGGCGCTCGCTGCTGACGCCGATGTCTGCCGTCTCATCCCCGAGCAGGAGGAGGGACCCTACTACGTTGCCGGAGAACTCGTCCGTTCCAACATCGTGGAAGGCAAGCCCGGGGTGCCTCTTTCCCTCCGCATCCAGGTGCTGGACGCGCGATCGTGCAAGCCGTTGTCCAACGCTGCTGTCGATCTTTGGCACTGTGATGCGCTCGGCCTCTATGCCGGCTTCACCCAGCAAAATCCCATGGGCCCGGGAGGTCCGCCGCCGCCTCCTCCGGAAGAAATGGGGCCGCCACCGCAAAATCATCCCACCGACAACCTGGCCTTCCTGCGTGGAATTCAGTTGACGGGAGCCGATGGCGCGGTGAACTTTCAAACCGTCTTTCCCGGCTACTACATGGGCCGCACCAACCACATCCATTTCAAAGTGAGGATAGGCGGCCATCTTGAAGGAACCTCGTACCAAGCGGGACACACCTCGCACACCGGCCAGATATTTTTCCCAGAGCAAGTCGCCACCGAGCTGATGCTCCACGAGCCTTACACTCTGCGCCGGATCCACCGCACCACTCAGGGGGAGGATCATGTCTTCGGCGACCAGAACGGCCATCTCGCCATCGCTCGCTTGCAGCCGGGAAACTTCGCTCAAGGGATGCACGCGGATCTGGTAGCCGCGGTAGATCCCACCGCAACCCCTGCCGGAGCGCAACGCAGAGGGCGCCCTCCCGGCCCGCCTCGTTTTCCTGAAGGGGACGGCCTTTAGGCCGTCCATTACTGTTTGAAATGAACCCGGCTTTAGAGTCTGCGTGAGAACCTGGTTTTGTATCAGGGCACGACTTTAGTCGGGCCGTAAAGGATTGAAAATACGTTGGGCTTTTAGCCCCTGAGGGCTGCTTTTCGAGTTCTCACGCAGACTCTTTAGCTGAGGGATAGCTACTCGCGATAAGCATGCACCTTTTGGCACACCAGGCGGAGCTTATCTTCGAGGCTATCTGAATCGGTTTTGAGGGCAGCCGCATCGATGGCCAGCGGCGCGCCCAGAACAACCAGGGGAGCACCATATTCGGGAATGCGGATCGCCTGTTCGATGGAAAGACCGCCAACCGCCTGCACCGGCACTTGAACTGCCGCAACCACCTCTCGCAATTGGTCGAGCGGGCTGGGATACGGTCTTCCCATCGCCGCCAGTCCCCGGCGTTCGTCGTACCCGACATGATGAATCACGAAATCGCAACCAAGATCCTCCAGCCTCTTGGCCGCCGCGACTCTATCCTCGGCTGCGAGATTATCTCCCATGACCTTCAGGCCGAAATCTTTTCCCGCCCGCACCACCATCTTGATGGTCTCGGGGTGTGCACGCTCCATAACCACCACGTGGGTAGCTCCTGCCTTCGCCGCCATCTGGGCCTCGGGCCAACCGCCGTCCATGATCTTGAGGTCAGCAACGATGGGAACGCCGGGAAACTCGGCGCGCAAGGCGCGAACACAGTTCATCCCCTCGGAAACGATGAGAGGAGTGCCCGCCTCCAACCAGTCAACTCCTGCACGGAGAGCGAGCCGCGCGGCTTCAAGGGCCTCGGAGATCGAGGTGAGGTCAAGCGAAATTTGTACGACAGTTTTCATAGTCATGAAAGTGTTCCAGCCGGGCTTTCTTTTACGGGATTGCGCCCGATGACGGGATATTGTTCCACATCGAGAACCGCGCCGTTGATGAGCGCTGCCTCGTCGGAAAGAAAGTACACCGCGGCCCAGGCGATATCTTCCGGCGAGAGCAGCCGGCCTGACGGGGCAAATGTCCTGGACACCCGGGTGGGCCAGTCCTGGGGCAAGCCCTCTTTTATCTTCAGCCCGAATTCGTTCGGTGTGAGCGTCCAACCGACATTGAACTGATTCACCCGGATACCTTCCGCTCCGTGTGCGTCTGCGAGGTTGCGTGTCATGGTCATCAAGCCCCCTTTGCACACGGAGTAGGCCAGCTGGTTGCGTTCTCCGCAATATGCATTGATCGAGCCGATATTCAGCACCCGTCCTGTGCCTTGTTTGCGGAAGTGGGGAAGCGCGGCCTGAATCAACAGAAACGGCGCCTTCAGGTCGATGGCCACAGTCTTGTCGAATATCTCTGCATCTGTGTTCTCGATGTTTCCCCGAACGATAGCTGCGGCATTGTTGACCAGGCCATCGATCCTGCCAAAATGAGCAACCGTTTCCGCGATGAGTCGCGAAGGCACCCGTGGATCCTCGAGGGCTCCGATGGTGAAGGATGCTCCCGCGCCGAGCTCAGTGGTCAGCGCCTGTGCAGCATCTTTTCGTCTTCCATGGATCATGACCTTCGCGCCTTCGCGCACGAAGATCCTCGCCATGCCCTCCCCGATACCGGTAGTCGACCCGGTCACCAGGATCACTTTATCTTTAAGCCGCATCCCTGTCCTCCATCGCCCGGACCATTGTGCGTATTCGGAAGCGAAGTGTCCAGTCCCGGACTTAGCCAGCGCCTTCTATCCAGCAACCGCTCTCCATGAAAGCGCCACTCTCCCCTTTGTCATCCCGAGCATCTCAACTTGCCTGTTGCAAGTTGAGGGAGAGATGACACCGCCAAGGATTGGGTGCCCCATTCAAGCCTTCTCTTGGCTTGAGTGGGGTTGTTGCGGACCAAGCAATCGCTCTGTGTCATTAGGAGCAGCTCAAGAAATCGGGTGGCCCAGGTCTCGCGTTTGAGACCTGGGATCCTCGCAACCGATGCGGATCGGAAACCCCAGCCCCCCTTGTGTCATAGGGAGTAACCTAACTTGCCTGCGGCAAGTTGCGGGAGGAATGAACAACATCTGGGTGGTTGTCATTACCACCAGCTCACCAAATGGAGGCGCCACCCTCCCCTTTGTCATCCCGAGCGCAGCCGAGGGATCTGCAGTTCAATCTTTCGGCTGCAATGAATTTGTCATCCCGACCGGAGCGTAGCGCAGCGGAGGGACCCGCCGTTCCCGCCACCAGCACCCAAAATCGACCGGATAACGAGAAGTAGCTACTTCGAGAGAGCCGAGTTTTTCGAGGGCCTGGTCGATCGAACCGCTACTGACGTGGCAGCTCTTCCCTTTGCTGTTCTATCTCTGCGAGGGCAGGCGCGTAGGGCCGGGGTATGCCATCTTTAGGTTTCGTGTCAGCATTCGCCACGCTTACGGTTGCTAGTCTCGGACGTGGTTTCCATCGAAAAGCGGTTCGATGGCGGCGCGATCCGCCAGGGTGCCTCGCATGGATGCATCGCGACCTTGCGTCCGGGTGCACCCACGAGATGTGGGTCTCTGGGCGCTCCGGTACATTCGGTCTGGATTGCACGACGGCGCTCTACCCTTGAGACATTTTCTTCGAGCGTAAGCGGGCTTGCCTATATAGATGCAATTTGCAGGAGAAAGTTTGGAGCTTGGTTGCCCGGAAAACCTGGAGAAAACGTGGGAAAACCTGGTTCCCCCCTATGCTGAGGAAGCGGTATCATACGTAAGGGGTGAGCCATGCGAACCACAATCGAGCTGCCTGATTCTGTCTACCGCAAGGGCGAGAAGGTCGCACGCACGCAAGGCGTAACGATTGAGGAGTTTATTATCCGCGCCTTCGAGCGCGAGCTGAGAAACGAACCTGAGACGCCCTCCCATTCCAAGAGGGTAACGCTGCCGCTCGTCTCCTCGAAGGAGCCGGGCACCCTGGATCTGAAAGACTTCAACTTCGATGATCTACTTGCCTGATGTCAATATCTGGATCGCTCTCACTTCCAACCGTCATGTTCACCATCAAATAGCTACCGAATGGCTCCAGGCTTTAGACCATGACACGGTAGCCTTCTGTCGGGTCAGCGAGTTGGGCTTTCTTCGCCTCCTGACGAATACTCACGTCATGGGGAAGGACGTTCTATCTCCGGCTCAAGCCTGGGGTGTCTACGACGAATGGCGGACGGATGACCGGGTTGTTTTCCTCACGGAGCGTGCGGATTTCAGTGACCGATGGCGACTATTGGGACAGCAAATGGAGGGAGGCTCAAACGCCTGGACAGATGCCTATCTGGCTGTTTTTGCCGGGGAAATTAACGCAGTCGTCGTGACATTAGACCGTGCATTCCGGCCAGTCGGAACGGCTGCTATCAAGTCTCTTGCTTAGAGACTCCTAAGGTACCAGTCCAGTCTGACCACAAAACTTGACCACAAAACTTGTGGCCAGGATGTTCGCCTGAGGTGGAAAGGTGGGGCCCAATGAATAACATGGCCCGCCTAACTCTACTCCTTCAACCGACAGACTCTGACATGGTCGAAATCTACAGTGAATCCGGCTGTGTTCTCAGCCGCGATGCCAATCTGTGCGCTTGAGCCAAGTTGATGGGTCCACGTCCCTGCCTTGGTCCAGTTCAGGCCGTCGGGCGAAGAGTACGCCGAATAGAGTTCACCGGCGTCCCCATTGCTCCTGCGAACGATGCGGAGCCACGTCGTCTGCCCGGCTGTGCCGGCATTCTGATGGTCGTAGGTGGGATAGTTGGCAGGCACAGGTCCTATTTGCTTGCCGAACTCCGTCTGCCGCGTGTCAAAGTCGGGAAAGACATCAAGCTTGATGCTGTTTTGGTCATTCAGGTAGATGAAGAGAGCGCCCTGCGCAAAGTTGTAGCAGCAGGAGTTATCGAAGGGGACGCTAGTGGTCACCTTGGTCTCAACCATCCAGTCGCCCTCCGCCGGCACCGGCTCGCCGAGGATCGAAACCCCCTGCGGATCGCTATTCTCGTCCGGCCCCAGCGTCTGCACCTGGTACGCGCTACCCGTCAACGCATAGGTGTTGTTCGCGTTGGGGTGAATGAAGTGCCACTGCGGAGACAGCGTGGCCGAGTTGAACTCATCTGAGAGCGCCGCGATCTCTTCGCCGGGCTGCGCGAAGCCTTCGTGCACTGCGGGGACATAGGCATTAGGCTCGCCGGGCTGGGCCGACGGAGCGGGTTGCGCTGTGGCCGAGGCCCAGGCCCCGCCGCGTACCTGCGGCCAGCCATTCACCCAGACGATCGGGTCGATCAGCGGCGGCCGCCGGGTCGCGCCGGGAAAGCCGTCGAAGTACGGTGCAGTCTGGTCGACGGCATGGTAGAGCATATAGTCCTGCCCTGAGTCGTCAGTAAATACCACATTTCCACCCGGACCGACCCATCGGTTGCCATTTGGTGCGATGGAGATGCTTCCGCCGGGCGCGAAGGTGTTAAGCGAGACACCCTCTTGGTCAAGAAATGGTCCGAGCGGGCTAGCGGCGCGCCCGACGCGTACACTGTAGCCGCTAAGTGGGCCATCGCAGCAGGTAGAACTTGAGACGAAGAGATAGTACTGGCCGTTGTACTTAAAGAAATTCGCGCCTTCATAGTAGTTGTCGATGGCGATCTGCTGCTCCGAGGATGGGTCGGAGGTCAGCCCGTCCGCCGAGAGCTTGCGAATGCTGACGCCGCCGTTGAAGCTGCCATACGAAATGTACCGCTGCCCGGAATCATCCTCGATCACATCCGGATCAATGACCGCTCGGCCCGGGGCGCCATTGTACGGATTGTTCTCTGGTCCAACGACCGGAGCGCCGCTATCGGTCCAGGGGCCAGCCGGACTCGCGCTGGTGGCCACACCGATGGCCGAGTAGCCTGACGGCGTGTTGGGAGCAGTGTAGTAGAGATAGTACTGGTTGTTGAAGTACTTGACGGCCGGAGCCCAAAACTGGTTCGTCGCGTCCCCGATCCACGCAGGTGTCTGTTTGAAGGCGTCACCGATGTACGTCCAGTGAATCAGGTCATATGACTGGAACTGGGTGATCAGGTGAACGTTGAGATTGCCTTGCGCATTCACATCGCTCGAGTTCAGCGGATCGCCTGTGCAGTAGAGGTACCAGCTGTCCTGGTGGGCGACTCTTTGCTTAATGATGGCTGGATCGGGACAACTCACAGCGGGGCCTGACCCGGTGTTCAGAGTCAACGGATTGGAGTAAGTCGGTGGGCGCGAAACGGCTGGTGAGAGCGTGCTTACGCTCTGCGCAGATGCAGCGGTTACCGAGAAAGCGGCGAGCGATAGAAGGAATGGCAAAGTCAGCGATCTTGAATGGGAGAACACGGAAAGCCTCCGGCTGCGGGATTTTCAAGCGCACTAGGAATGTAAGCAGTTTGCACTTGGCACAGGCAATGGTTTATCTGAAACCCCATCGCCGTCCTCTATCTCCTCTATCTCTTCTATCTCCTTGATTAGGGGGAAACTCCACCGAAGGATTGAGTAAGCTATCCATCTCTAGGCGCAGGACAATCTTTAACTTAACCATTACTGTTCATCCATGCAGCCCGCAGAGCGTTTTCTTCCCCCGACTGTGAGCGGACCCCTGCTTGCTGGCGTTCCCCGCCAGAATTCTGTAATTTACGGAGCCTTGACGATGCGGCACGTCCTCTGGCGCACATGTCACAGCGATCGATTTCAACACGCTGTCACGCGAAGTACCGGCCACTCTGTTTATCGTGCGAAATCTTTCGGGAGACTCCAAACCACATGAACATCGTTCGCAATGTGCTGGCATTTGTAGTGCTTGCTTGCCTCAATTCTTTTGCGCAGCAGATCACGGGGAACTTTCGCGGAACAGTGACAGATCCAAGCGGCGCAGTCATTTTGGGCGCCGAGGTAACAGCACAACAGGCGGAAACGGACCTGTCGCGCACGACAACCACCGATCGCAACGGTAACTACGTTCTTCTGGAACTTCCGGTCGGACACTACCGCCTGCATGTCGCAGCGAAGGGCTTTGAGGAATACGTGCAGGATGGCATCACGCTCAACGTGAACGAGACGGCTTCGGTCTCGCCACATCTCGCGGTCGGATCCGAAAAGCAACAGGTGCTGGTGCGCGCCGATGCCGAGTTGATTGAGCCAACCGTCACCAGCATGGGCAAGGTTGTAGAGCAACGCGAATTGGAGAATCTGCCGCTGAACGGACGCAACTTCTCGCAACTTGGCTTGTTGCAGCCTGGGGTCGTTCCCTTGACGCCTGGGATAGCCGAAGCGGGCGGATCGCTCCGCGATGGACAGGCTTACGCGGTCAATGGCCAGCGACCCGAATCCAACAACTTTCTCATCGACGGCGCGAACAACGTCAACGGCGTCGATGGTGGATTCGTCCTCAAGCCGCCGATAGACGCGATCAGCGAGTTCCGCATCATCACGCATAGCGCGAATGCCGAGTTCGGAAACGCGCTGGGATCGACGACGAACATCATCACGCGCTCGGGCACGAACCAGATCCACGGGACGTTGTGGGAGTTCCTGCGCAACGACGATTTGGATGCCAACAATTATTTCGCCCTGGGGAAGGAGCCGCTGAAACAAAACCAGTTTGGCGCCGCGGCCGGTGGGCCGATCAAAAAGGATAAGACGTTCGTCTTCGGCTTCTATGAAGGTTTCCGCAACCGCCAGGGCGAGACAGCTCTTACCACAGTGCCGTCGCTGAAGCAGCGTACCGGCGACTTCTCTGAACTCTGCCCGGAGGGCTTCACGGAGGGCTTCTGCAACAATCCGGCGAACCAGCTTTTCAACGTCTTTGCCAATGCGCCGTACCCGAATAACCAGGTGCCGCAGACTCAGTTCGACGCGGTATCACAAAACCTGCTGCCCTTCTTTCCTCTTCCTAACGCCGGCACGAATCTGTTCTCCACAACGCAAACCCTCAGCAATAACACCGATCAGTTCGGCATCAAGGTCGACCATTACCTCGATCCGAACGACACTCTGACCTTCCGATACATGTTCAACCAGCTTTCCCAGGTCGATCCGCTATCGCCGGGCGGCGCCAGTGTGCCCGGCTTCCCGGTCGGCGAAAACCAGCGTGCACAGAACTTCGTCGCGCAAGAAACACACACGTTTTCGCCGGCCGTCATCGCTGTTGCGCGATTCTCGTTTCTCCGTAACAAGTTCCTCTTCGGCGAGCATGAGAACCATGAGTTGCCCTCAGACCTTGGATTTAAATACACCCCGAGTCTCGATATCGCCGCCGGACCGCCATTTATTCAGGTAAACGGCTATACCGAGGTGGGTGATCCGATCACCGGCCCGCGCAACACCTATGAAGATGTCTACGACTTGTCGGGAGCGCTGACCTGGGTGCGCGGCAAGCACGAGCTGAAATTCGGCGGCGGATACGAGCGACAGCAGATCAATGTGCTGCAAGGGATCGCGACCAACGGCTTCTTCGTATTCTCGCCGTTCCCCATCACAGATGCATTCGCCAGCTTCCTCACTGGGCAGCCCGTGGTCTTCCTGCAAGGCATCGGTGATTTTTCGCGCGGTATTCGCGGCAACAGTGCGAACGGGTATGTGCAGGACACGTATAAGGTCACGCCGCATTTCACCGTCAATGCCGGACTGCGTTACGAGTTACCCGAACCCTATACCGAGATTCATAACCGGGTGTCGTTGTTCGAGCCGGGAAAGAAGTCCCGGGTTTTACCGGATGCGCCGGTGGGGTTGCTCTATCCGGGCGATCCCGGTGTGCCCGCGGGCTTGATCCCCACCGACATGAAGGCGTTCGCCCCGCGCCTTGGCGTTGCATGGGACCCCAGCCGTAATGGCAAGTTGCTGGTAACTGCGGCGTACGGCATCTTCTATGAGCCGTATTACACCGGCCAAGGTGGACCTTTGCAGGCGCCGATCAGTGCGCCTCCCTTCCTGGGAACGCCGCAAGTAAGCTTGCCGGACTTCGCGGATCCGTTCAATGGCAATCCTCCGGCCCCGGGGACGTTCTCTCCGTCAATCACGAACCTGACTCTGTCGCCAACATTGAAACTCCCTTACACCCAGGATTGGGACTTGAATGTGCAACAAGCGTTCGGGTCCGATTGGCTGTTTGAGATCGGATACGTCGGTACCAAGGGCACGCGCCTGCCGCGCTTTATTGAAGCGAACCCAGCGGTATTCGTTCCCGGATACGTGGACGGCCAGCCGATTTCGAATTCGAGCAATGCCGATCAGCGGCGGCTTTATTCCGGCTGCACGCTCGCCGATTCGCCGAGCAGTTGCGTGTTTTCCTCGACCGGCGAGATTGCGGGCATCGCCAACTCGGCGTACAACGCGATGGAAGCGTCGATGCGCAAACGGTTGAACCACGGTATGTCCTTCCTTTTGTCGTACACGTGGTCGAAAGTGATCGACGACGTTTCGTCGTTTAACATCACCGGATCGGCGGCTAAGCCGGTCGCAGGCGAGAATGATCTCGCCCAGGATCCTTTCAATCTGGCGGCAGAGCGTGGCCTCTCGCTGTTCGACGCGCGCAACCGATTCGTTGGAAGCTATGAATGGGAGCTTCCGTTCTGGACGCAGGGGCAGAACTGGTACCAGTGGGCACTGGGTGGATGGCAGCTGGATGGCATTGCCACACTGATGAGCGGCACGCCGTTCACCGTCTTCGACTCGAACGACGTGGCGGCACAAGGCAGTGCGCCGGAGATCACTGGATTCTCCGCGCAGCGGCCCAATCTCATCGGCAACCCGAACAACGGGCCGCGCTCGGTGGGCGCTTGGCTCAACGCCGGCGCTTTCCAGCGGCTTGATCCAACAGCCAACGCCGGCCAATTCGGCACCGAAGGCCGCAACGTAAATCTCGGCCCTGCTTATGCCGACTGGGACTTCGCAGCGCTTAAGAATTTCAAGGTGACAGAATCGAAACAGTTGCAGTTCCGCGCGGAGTTGTTTGACGTCCTGAACCGGACAAATTTCCGGCTGCCCGACAGTGACATCAGTTCGCCGACGTTCAACCATATCCTTGAGGCGGAGTCTCCGCGCCAGGTGCAGTTTGCGTTGAAGTTTCTGTTTTAGCAGGCGTTTACCCCGCCCCCTTGACCCTCGTGTGGCCGGCTCGCCGGAGGAGGTCGCCTGGATTCACTGCCCAGGTCTGTGTACGCTTCGCAGTGGTCGTCACATTCCGCCATGCAACACTCACTACCAGGCGGCCGCTACGCCTTACTTGAGCCGGACTTACGTCGGCTGGAACACGCCAGCTTGCTTGGCGCACGGACAGCATACCTATTGCAGCAAACGAAGCGCCTTGCCAGTGAAAGGTATCATGTCACCGTATTTCCAAACATCATTCGCTCAGACTCAGTGGCTGCGGAAACAGGACATAATCTCGGATTGGGTTATCGAATTAGTCTTGTGAAATGTTTTTTCCTTTTGCGCTTATCCAAGTGAGAGGCGGCCGAAAACGTCGGCCAATCCATCCCAAGGAGAAACGCACGATGCGCAACCACTTCTTCAAGATTGTCCACCGCTGCAAGTTGTTTTCCCTGCGTGCGCGTCTTTCCAATTTGCTGGCCGTCGCTGCCGTCTTGCTGCTGCCCGCAACGTCACACGCACAAACCTGGACTCAGGATTTGCCCGCGGACAGCCCTTCCGCGCGTTGTTTCTTCAGCATGGCCTCCTATGACACGACGGAAAGCAAGGTGGTCTTGTTCGGGGGAGTGAGTAACACCGGCAACCTCAACCAAACATGGGTGTGGGAGGACGCCAACTGGACCCAGCAAGACTCTGCGCACAGTCCTTCCAAGCGCTATCTGGCAAGCATGGCCTACGATGCGGCTGACGGCAAAGTGGTTTTGTTCGGAGGCGCCAGTGACGTCAACACCTTTTCCGATACCTGGGTGTGGAACGGAACCGACTGGAAGCAGGAACACCCGGCCAAAAAGCCGTCCGCGCGCGCCTACGCCGGCATGGCCTACGATGCGGCTGCCGGCAAGGTGGTTTTGTTCGCAGGGCTCCCTGCCAGCATCAAAGACAGCCTCCTCTCCGATACATGGGTGTGGAACGGAACCGACTGGAAACAGGAACACCCGGCCAACAGTCCGTCTGCACGTTTCGGCTACGTCATGGCCTATGACGCGGCTGCCGGCAAGGTGGTTTTGTTCGGCGGGACCGATTCCAGCTCCAGCGTCTTTTCCGACACTTGGGTGTGGGACGGGACTGACTGGAAACAGGAACACCCGGCCAACAGTCCGGCCGCACGTTACGGGGCTGCCATGGCCTACGACGCAGCGCAAGGCCAGGTGGTTCTGTTCGGAGGGCGGGGTTCCACCGGCGTCCTTTCCGACACATGGGTGTGGAACGGGACCGACTGGACACAGGAAGACCCGGCCACCAGTCCGTCCGCGCGTTCCATCGGGGCGATGGCTTACGATGCAGCGGAAGGCCAAGTGGTCCTGTTCGGGGGGGAGGATTTCAACGGCAACTTGCTCGCCGATACATGGGTGTGGAGATAATGCGTTGCGGGTCCGTAGGGCCCCGCATGCAGCAAGCCTCGGGGAGACAAGGGGACACGATACGTATCCCCCGCAAACTGCTGCAATAGGCCCAATATCTCCGTCCCTATATCTCCCTCTTATATCTCCCTCTTGAGTGCGGTGTCGAACCTTTCATAATCTCGGGCGACTATGCAACCTGCGGTTTACGATAAGCGTCATTCACCAACAGCAAACTGCTCCTCTGCGGGTTTAGTGAGTGCCCTTGTCTAGCCGGCAAATGAATCCCCAGCCTCCACCGATTTCGCTGACCGCAAGGGTGAGTTCGTTTTTGCCCTTCTTTAATGGCAAATAAACGGCATCGTCTTCCACGTTGGCAATGCCCAGGAAAGTGGAATCGCGAAAGGCCTGGGCGCTTCGACCGCGAAAGAGAACCCTGTTGTTCAAGAAAACGCTGACCTCATCGCTGTAGCCGATGTTCAACTTCCTCATCTGGTCACGGTCCGAATCGATCGTGGTGGTCGCGTATACGACTTTCATACCCGGTTGGGGCTGTAGGCGAGTGGAGAAATCTTTCTCAAATGTGGCCAAGGCCCCCGGGGCTTCGCGATAGCGATTGATGACCACCAGGCCGGGCGATTCAGCCTCCACATCCTGCCAGCTGATCGAGTCCATCTCTGCGCGCGAAAGCGGCTCCACAAACCGCTGTTGCAGCTTGAGGAGTGGCGATCCCGGCGTACGGTCGTATGGTGAGCTTGATTCTGCGATGCAGCAGCGTCGCCATGCCCCCCAACACTGAAGCAGTCGTAGTTTGGGCTACAAATCTGAGAAGCTCTCTTCTTGTCGTCATCCTCGTTGCACACTTCCAAGCGAGAAAGAGTTTTCTTCCGGCGGTCCTGCTTTTTCTCGTCCTGCTTCTCTGCTCTTTTCCTGCTTTTGCTGCTCTTTTTACCCACGCGGCGGGGTGGAATTATTGGAAGGGAATGTCCACTTCGGTATAGCTGCCCGGCGTCGCTGCGTTCACTGCATCGACTATGCGGTTAAGGTGCTTGCGCACAATGCGCCATGCTGAATTTCCAAGCACCACAACGGCTATTTTCCGGCCTTTCAAATTCTGCTGATAGCGAATTCTTTTGTCGGTGGTAAGCAAGAGTTCAAACCCTGCTGCTTCGGCCTTCGTGAGCAACTCGCCGTTTGAAATCCTGTCCCATCCGCGCTCAATCGCCTCTGTGACTTCGTGGCTGGCAAGCGAGGGAATTATTCCGCTTGGGGTGCCGTGGTCAAAGAGAATGCGCATCGGTCGTAATGGCTGCGCCGGGAGGAAGCTGCGGCGGCGCGTCGAGGCTGCGGGCAGCAAATTCGAGCACCGCCTGAACCTGCTCGCGCGTCACATGAAACTGCTCGATGATTTCCTCAATGTTTGAACCAGCCTCAAGGTTCTCAAAAATCGTGGCGACAGGCATGCGCGTATCTTTAAAAACCCACGCGCCGCTGCGTCGCTCCGGGACGCTCTCTACGGCGGGGCATTGTGACCAATCCAGGGTTGCCATGTGATTACCCTCCTTCCCATTGTAGCCTTTACCACGGTTCGGCTGCGACGTCGCGCGCCCGGGGGCAGGTAACCGAAATTCCCCTGCACTTCACGCTTCTCCAGGGGTTGCGCGGAATCCCAAACTCACCAGTTTTGAACGAATCGGGCAGCGGGCTGGCCCCGCTGCGCGGTTGCCGTATAGTCGAGTGTTGTGAGCCGATTCGCCCGAGTCTGCGCCCTTACAGTGATTATTAACGTTGCTGTTCTCGGCCAGAAAGCCGACATTCCAAAGTGGGCGGGGACTTGGGAACTGGACGTTCAAGAATCTAGTTTCGGGAAAATCCTCTTTCCCGGCGCGCCTGTCGATCTCACGCTCCTGAGCCAGAGAGCCAAGTTGGAACAAGCGACCGATAAATTGAAAATGTCAGCCGATATCGTTTATTCCGACGCGAACGGTCCTCACAAGGTTCACGAGGAAAGCAGCCTCAGTCTTGACGGGCAGGAGACGGTCATCGGCCCTGGTTCTCTCTCCTTCAGGCGAATTGATGATTCGACTTTCGACATGATCAGCCGACTGAACACAAAGAACACCAACGTTGGGGAAGTGAGCCATTTCGCCGTTTCAGCGGACGGCCAAACGCTGACCGAGACAAAAACCCAGACTAAAAGAGAAGTCGTGCCTGAAGATGCGGAGAAAAACAGTGGCGCGGTGATTAGAAGCTCGACATCCGTTCTAGTCTTTCGTAAGCTGCCGGACCACAAATGACATTGACGGCTCGATCAGAACACAATCCACCTAACCAACTGCCGCCGTGACGCCTAAGGTTCATTCAGTTCGCTGTTGGTTTGTCTATGGAGTCGACGACGAGCGTTTCTACTGATCCCTTCTGAGACACGAGCTTCAGGCCAAGCTGCTCCTGGAGTGCCGTGAATAAACTCGGAGCAGAATCGTCGGAACCTGGCGGAGGAGGTGTGCCGCCGTTGGTTCCGCTAAAGTCCTGTGCGGTCGCCTCAGGCGTCCACTTGAGCGTCCAATTGTAATTGCCGGCGAGCCCTGTCTTGTTGACCACAACACGATCGCCGACCTCGGGCCACAAGCCAGGAGCTGCCTGGGCAAATTCGTCTAGGGAAGAATTGAGGCCTTCAAGTTCACCACTTTTGCTCATCATGATCCAACTCTGCGTCCCACCACCTGCTAACAATCGTGGCCCAGTTGATTTCATCAATTTCGGTCCTCCGTTCGCGATCACGAGGGCGTAGATGGGGATCTCCCTTGCCTGATAGCTCACTCTAAGGTGAAAACGCTCAGCCAGAAGCGTTTGTACCATTAGTTTCACCTGCCGAATCTTCTGATCCGGAGGCAGCTTATCCAACGCCGCAGTCGTGTTCTCATCGGTTTTCGCATCTATGTCGTACTCAGTTGAATTCACCCAGTCGGGGTGACCAGAAATCTGCGAGTTAGACCTAAGGTCATAGGCGAACATAATGACCTTTTTGAGGGGCCAATTCTCTACTCTGAAGCTGCCGGGAGACATCAATATTCCCCGGTTTCCACCCTGCCCGGAACTCAGCTTGACGGTTGCCACCTCGAAGCTGAATTCTGGCTTGCTCCCCGAATTCTGCAATAGGGCGGCACTGAGGCGCGGTACATCAACAAAGCCAAAAAGTATCAGAACTGCCAAGGCAGCCAGGCCAATCAGAAGCAGTTTGTGAGTGCAGGTCGTACCGCGTTGACAGACGAAAGTGACACTTTGGAAAACGACGAGTCGCTCACCTGCCTTTGGGGTCAAGCCTACCGGCCAATTCGGCATGGCAAAGTGCCACTTCCATCTGTCAAAGAAGCTCGTCACCGAAACTCTCGCTCCATGGATGATTCGACGAAAGGAGTGCGACGAAGATTCCTATGACGAAAAGGCCAACGACCGCCGCTCCCACCAAGGCAAATAACGTCTTCATTCGGATTCTCCCCGATTCTTTGGCTTAGTTCGGCCCGGCCCCCAGCCATCCGAGCAATCGAGGAGAACCAGGATGGCTACTCATCATACACTCACGAGGCATTTAAACTGCTTTGAAGCTAATTCGGTGACAGGATACCTATTTCCCGCGAAAGGGAAAGGCGACGGCGCCACCGGGGAGATAGAGCGACAGCTTACCTACTGCAGCAAATTTGCGGGGATAGGTATCGTGTCCGTGCGCCAAGCAAGCTGGCGTGTTCCAGCCGGTGCAAGTCCGGCCCAGGTAAGGCGTAGCGGCGGCCTGGTAGTGAGTGTTGCGTGGTGGAAGGCGACGACCACCGCGAGGGGGGATAAGGGGACACGATACGTATCCCCCGCAAAATTGCTGCAATAGGTCCTGTCCCTTTATCCTCAGAGAATGAGCGGCGACTCATGCGATTTAGTTCTGCCGGTTTCCAGGATGCGTCAAGCATGTTTCAGGGAGAGCCGGCGGGGCTCTATCAAAAGCGAGGGCCCAACCAAAAGATTGTTACGGATCGAAGTCAGGGCGAATTCACGTTCGATTCGTAGCCGTCTCTGTTTTCCTATAGTGTCAGTTCCGTCTGACCACGAAACTTCGTCTGACCACGAAACTTGACCACGAAACTCCGGACCGCTAAACTCCGAAACTCTACGTCTGACCACCAATGCTTCATCCCCAAGGACTGGGTCCGCCGGTTTTTGTGTCCCGCAGTCCGGGGCTAACCAGCAACGTCGGGCTTTAAGGTGCGCGGTGCAACTTCTCTATCTTCCAGCCTTTGGTCCTCAGCCCGCGATTGACCGCCATAGTCGGGATCCGATATAGTCGGATTCCGATATACAAATACGCTGCCTCAAGTTTTGAGCTGGACATTCTGGAGATGACCTTTATGAACTTTATCGAGAAAGCAAGATCCAGGAGCCCGGGCCAAAGGATGGCGTCAGCAGTGGGCTTTCTTGGTGGAGTAATGCGGGACGTTCGCTTCACAATGCGGGCGTTACGTCGGAGTCTAGCTTTTGCGGCGGTGGCTGTGTCCTCGATTGCAATCGGGATCGGAGCGACGACCGCGGTGTTCAGCATCGTTGATCTGATCCTCTTTCGCAGCCTTCCTTACTCTGCTGGCGACCGGCTCGTTTCTGTTGGAATGACTATCCCTATTATCCAGCAAGAGTTCATGTTTTCAAGCTCGTATTACGCATTCAAGAAGGATCAAACGCCCTTTGAAGCGGTCACCTCATGGACAGGAATCGATGATTGTGACCTCACAGAGCAGAACGCGGTCCGACTGAGTTGTGCATCAGTAGAATCGAATTTCTTGTCGACCTTCGGAATAGCCCCGGTATTCGGTCGAAATTTCACGGATGAAGAAGATCAGCCTGCTGCTCCGAAAGTCGCCCTGCTGACATATGGCTTGTGGTCGAGCCGCTTCGGGTCGAATCCGGAGGCGATAGGGAAGACTATTACGCTCGATGGACAGCAGGTCAGAGTGTTAGGTGTTCTTCCTCGGACCTTCCAACTCCCCAATCTCGAACGGGCCGACCTACTTGTCCCCGAGGCTCTCAACAAAAATCCGCAAGGCGGGCCTGGGCGAGTGGTACGCGTGTTTGCCAGGTTGCGAGGGCACGTGAGTATCCAGCAGGCAATCGCAATGTTGCAACCGCTGTTCCAGCGGTTTCGTATGGGCGCTCCACCCAATTTCCGAAAGGAGATTGGGCTTCGCGTGCACTCGCTACGCGATTACCAGGTTGAGAACCTGCGCGTCGCATCATGGCTCTTACTGAGCGGGGTGCTTGCCGTCCTACTGGTTGCGTGTCTCAATGTCGCCAATCTCTCATTGGCCAGGGGGATACAGAGAACCGACGAAATATCAATTCGGCTGGCTCTCGGAGCTCAACGTTTCAGGATTGTTCAGCAACTTCTGACAGAAAGTTTTGTTCTCGCCGGGTTCGGCGCGGTTGCCGGAGTTATCTTGGCCTTTTTTGTCATTAGAATAGCTCGCGTCCTCGGGCCCGATGATATTCCACAACTGCGCCAGGCAGCTTTGGACGGCCGAGTCTTAGTGTTTACGCTCCTGCTGTGTGGAGTTGCGGCCCTGATTTGTGGACTAGCGCCCGCGTTCCGTACAGTCCGGCTGCGCCCCTTTGCAGGTTCCAAATCAGGAAAACCTTCCGGCATCGGAGTCCGGAAGTGCCTGGTCGCTCTCGAGATCGGTATGTCGATTGTTTTGTTCACGTGTGCCGGCCTACTGCTGCGCAGTCTTCGGAACATGGAGCGTGTTCCTCTCGGATTCGGAGAAGATCACGTCATGACATTATCGCTGACGCTTGGTCAGCAGCACTATCCGACACCGGTGCAACAGCTGGCCTTCTTCGACAGACTGGAAGAACAAGTTCTTCGCAGACCTGGCACGGAAGCGGTCGCTCTTACCGATTCGGTGCCTCCTGGTGGTCCGGTCCACACCCGGCCGTACTCGGTTCTTCGGGTGCCGGGCCAGACGCCCCCGGAAGCCATTTTGGGAGGAGCTGTTGCCTGGCGAAGCGTAACCCCAGGCTACTTTGGCGTGTTACGTATTCCCATTCTTCGTGGTCGAGTGTTTCAAGAGAGTGATCGTGGACCCGGGCAAGATTCCATAGTCCTGAGTCGAGCGCTCGCACAAAAGCTATTTGGTAATTCCGACCCCCTCTATCAGAGGATCGATATCGAAAGTCGCTCTTATGTCGTGATTGGGGTTGTGGCAGACGTTAAGAATAGCGGTGTTACCGAACAGGAAAAACCTGAATTCTACATCACGCGCAAGCACAGGACGGACGATGCAATTTTTCAGTATCCTGATGCTTCGCGCCGGGTCAACATCGTAGTTCGAAGTTCCACCAGTGAGCGGGACTTAGGCGAGTGGTTGCGAAGCGAGGTGGCGTCGATAGATCCAAGAATTCCCGTACAAATACAGCCACTCTCCGACAAAGTAGAACGGTTTACCGCAAGGGCAAAATTTAACGCCGTTTTTCTTGGCGGTTTTGCCTCGACCGCGCTGGTTATCGCCACATTGGGAGCGTATGGGCTTCTTGTGTTTCTCATGGCGCAGAGAACAAAAGAGATAGCGATACGAATGGCAGTGGGAGCTACTCGTCAAAGCATAATAAAGATGGTGTTTATCGACGCTGCAAGCTGGACAGGGGCGGGCGCTGCGACTGGCGTGGTGGGCTCTATTTTTGCCGCGAGATTGCTGAGTGCTTCGCTGTTCCACGTTTCGAGATATGACCCGCAATCTCTCATCTGCGCGGTCTGTGTGCTCTCGATCACAGCGCTTCTCGCAGCTGCAATCGCATCGCGACGAGCGATTCAGATCAATCCCACGCAAGCGCTCCGTCAGGAGTGAATCGCAAACCGTCAAAGGGCGTTCGCTGGGGGTCCGCAAAATATAGTGAGGGGGTTTCCGGAAAAGGGCTTCCGTAAAATAACATTTACTTTTTTTATTGTGCTGCGTCAGATTTTGAGTAGTGCAAAGCTAGCCAAACAGTACTTTGCTTCTCGTCTGTCCATTCAACCCTATGCCGTGTGTGCGCAGGTATGTTAACAAAATCTCCGGGATGTAATACTCGTAGACCTTCTTCTCCCTCGAAACGCAAGCCCGCTGCACCGGATAACAATACAACCCATTCATGCTGCTCCTGGTCATACCATTGCCCACCTGCTGTTGCCTGACCGAAAGAGATTATTCGTTCCAATCTAAATCTTTCCCCGTGGATTATTTCCTGAAAGACTTCTTCCGATAGTGATTGGGGCAGTTTGGCAAAAATATTGCCGGCAGACCCTGTCACCGGATTTGTCCGCCTACGATCCCGTTCGCGAGCTCGCGATTCTTCGTCACTGAGACTCGTCGAGGACTTCTATGGCGGAGATGGTGGCGTTATTTGCAACCGGCTCCAAGGTAAGATTCAACTTCCCCTGGGCGGTCGGTCTAAGGTGATAGAACGTCCTGCTGATCGTATGGCGGCTCCCCGCTTCTTTGAAGATGTCAAAGTGATCGAGAAGCATAACGCCATTGCACATCACATTAAATACGCGGCTACCGATGCCGCCCGAACCAAGTGCCTGAGGGCCAAAGTAGAATTCAGCGAAATGCAGAGTCACGGTGTACTGGCCGTGAGTGTCGACCGGGATAGCATAGGTAAAATGCCCGTATCGCTCCGCGGCAAATAGATCGGGGTCAGGAGAACCCGAAAGAGAACTCGCCGGCGGGGCAAGCCGCCCGTCGAGATAGTAGTCGTCCGGACGCCAAAATCGTCCTTCGTGATCGGTGAAAGAACGGGGCTGAGTGACCAGACGGATGGGAATCTGCTTGTGCGGTAAACCTGGCAGGACTTCAATGGCGTTGAGGTATGGTATTCCTCGCTCTCCCTGGAACCCTATACGAAGTTTACCGTCGGGTCCGGGGTGTACGTCTTTGAAGACGCGCTCGTCCGCGATATTCGGACCCATCGCGTCCGGTTCGACGTCGAATGGCGAAAGCACAGGGTCCCCGTTGAGCCTGACCGCGAATGTGTCGTCGTTAGTGTCGCCTTCCAATCCAGGTCCGTAATCTGAATCGACGAAATACAGGTGCAGCTCATAGACCCCGGGCTTTAAGGGGATCTCGTAAGAGAATTCACCGTTTCGCCACTGCTGAAATATTGCCGGACGACTTGTCCGTCCAGTGAACACCCGGCTTCGGGGCGTGGGCCTTCCTCCTTGAAAGTAGCGGTCCGCCTCCCACACGGCGCCGGAGCTATCAACAACCGGTGCTCCGCTATAACCCGCCATCAGACGGAGCGGCAGGGATGCCGCGGCGATCGGGGAATCCTGCTGCGTAGGAGTAGGCCGGGCCAGGCTCTGCAAGCCCGGGGCCGTCATCACGGCCGCCTGCGGCCCGTGCAGTAAACGAATTCCGACGACGGCAACGATGAGCCCTGCCGCCACGACAGCAAAGAGCCAAAAACGCCGCTTACGCCAGAGTGGAACGGTCTCGTCCGGTGTTGCCGGTTGTGTGCTTTCTGTCGCCGGAAGTGGCGCCGGCGCTGGTGGTGTTTCTGCTTGTTCGGGTGGTGGGATAGCTTTTAGGGAGTCTGTTCGATGTGTAAAAATCGGAACGTAGGTTCCGAATGGAATAGAAATGTAGATCGGGTGGTCCTTACCTTCGGTGTCGTAATACTGCTTCAGTCTCTTTCTTAGCCGATGAGCTTCGACCCGGGCAATGGCGTCGTCGGTAGGGTTGAAGAAGTTCGCCGGCCGGCCAAAGACCTCGGTCGCGATGTTGCACTCTTTCAGCTGATCGCTTTCGCCACGAAAGTATTTCTCGCCTATGTAGCGCAGCAGATGCACCAGTCTTGGGGAACGGGCGAATGCCTCGGCTACTGTTGCAATCTCAGCGCGTTCTTCCTCGGCGGAAGACAGAGCGCCACTTACCTGCATAAAGCCCTCTTGACCGGTTCTTGATCCAAAATCATACGTTCGCTCCAGGACATTTACAACTGTTACTTCCTGCCCGTAACACGCGTCCGATCACACCGCTAAATCCCTTAAAAACAATCATGTACAACAGTGCGGCGTATGAAACATCGATCGTACAAGATTAACCTTCCGGTTTCGTTCATGCCGCGCGTATGGTGCGCGTGGTTCAAAAAATTTAAGAACTCGCACCCCAGATCCAGCGCTGCCGCCGGCCGAAAAAGATTTCGAATGGCGAGGAAGACGGGCAAAAAGGGACGACATGGCAATGGCGCAACCTTTGGAGGAACCAGGTATGGTGACGACCAGCAAAATCGCGGCTTCGAAACTCTCTCAAGTAGTGCTCGGCATCGGGCTTCTTCTTGTAACTCTGTGCTTTACTAGCGCAGCCTTGGCACAGAGCACAAATTCCGGTGACATCCGTGGTATCGTCACTGACCCGTCCGGGGCAGTAATTCCAGGCGTGAAAGTGACGGTTCTAAACGTCGATACCGGCGTTTCCAAGGAATACACCACCAACGATGCCGGTTTGTACGACACGGTGTCTATTCTCCCAGGAAACTATAGCGTAACGTTTGTCAGAGAGGGATTTAAGGAGCTCACGGTTGACAGCATCGTTCTAGAGGTTGGTGCTCCCCAGACCGTCAACGGACGGCTAACCATCGGGACAACGGCGATGACAGTAGATGTCACCGCGGAAACACCGCTGCTGAAAACGGAGACCGGCGACCAATCGACATCCCTGGCGGAACAGGCCGTCAAGGAACTTCCGCTGGTCAACCGCGACTGGTCGCAACTAACCGCGATGCTACCCGGGGCCGTTGGTACGGGTACTGGCGTTTCCTTGAATGGAGTTGAGCCATACGAGGCCAACTGGTTGTCGGATGGCGGCACTTCCATCAATCCTCACAGCGCCAACACCAACCCCGCCATGTTCGAAACCGTTTCCGAAATTCAGATCGAAACATCCAACTACTCCGCGCAATACGGCACGGGCTCGGTGGTCTTCAACCAGATCAGCAAGGGTGGAACGAATCAGTGGCACGGCTCCCTTTACGAGTTTTTGGAAAATGACTTCTTCAACTCGCGGAGTTACTTTTCACCCAAGGTTCCCAATTTGCGGTACGACAACTACGGCGGCTCGGTCGGGGGGCCGGTCATCAAGAACAGGGCGTTCTTTTTCTTCAACCTCGACAGGATCCACAACACCGGCAGCTCGTACGGATTTAACACCGTGCCCACTGCCGCTATGGAGGCGGGATATTTTGATCCCGCGGTGTTTGGGACCATTTACGAGCCCAACTCCGCTGTGCTCCAGCCCGTTGGCAGCACCCTCTGCACGTCCACGGCCGTGGTTGCCGGCCAGACGGTCTATTGCCGCACCACGCCATTTCCCAACAATACGATACCGCAGGCCGACATGGATCCGGTCGCACTTGCGGTGCTGAAGTATTTCCCCGCCCCGAGTGGCCCGAACGCGTCGGCTTTCGTCAACAACAATCTGACTGGCACCACCGGCAGGAATCCCTGGACGAGGTATTTCGGCAGGGCCGACATCCAGCTCACCGGTTCGAACCGTTTGACCATGTCGGCGACGCAGCAGGACAACCCAAATTTTAACCCCAGTTACGACGTGATCGACAATTACACGGGCGAATCCAATTCTTATAACGCCCAGGTTTCCGATGTGTGGACGATCAGTCCTGCGCTCGTCAATGAGGCCCGCATCAGCTATCACCGCGAGGACGACCATTACTCGCAAAACGATTTGGGCTTGGGTTACCCGCAAAAACTCGGCTGGACATTTGCCAAGGCGAACATGTTTCCCTGCGTTTCCGCCGGCGGAACGGTCGCCTCGCAAAGTATCGGCTGCACCGATCAGAACGCGGATTACGCGCAGAATACCTTCAGCCTAGGCGACACATTCACTTGGATCCACGGCAAGCATGTCCTTCACTTCGGCGGCGAAGTTCTGAAGTTCATGGACAATGACACCAAATGGGGCAACATACAGCCCGGGAGTCTTACCTTCAGTGGAACGTATACGTCCTCAGGCCCGAGCGCGGCCACCAGTGTCGGCTTCGCAGATTTCCTGCTCGGCGACGTGCAAAGCTACGCCTCCACCAACTCGCCCATCAACGCGATGCGCGAAACCCAGCCCCAAATATTCGCTCAGGACGATTTTAAGATCCGGCCGAACCTCACCATTAACCTTGGCCTGCGGTATCAAATCATGACAGGCTGGCACGAGACACATAACCAATTAGGGGATTTCGACCCTTCCATCATCAACCCCGCGACCAATACCCTGGGCGCAATGTGGTTCTCACCCAACGACTCGCGGAATCAACTCATGGCCAACGTCTACGATATCGTCCTTCCGCGAGTCGGCTTTGCCTGGTCCGCCCCCCACAAACTGGTGGTACGCGGAGGCTTCGGTATGTTTATCCAGCCATGGAGCGAAGATACCTATGCTGCCGATGTAGAGGGTCTTGGCGCTGCCACCATTTGCGGTGTGACCGACAACACTAAGCTCACTCCTGTCTTTCAGTTCTCGGCGGCCAACCCCAACCTCAATTGCAGCACGGCTTCCAAGGTGGCCAGCGCTTACAACGGCCAAGGCGTGGATTTCTACCCCTACCACACCCCCGTGGCGAAGACCTACCAGTGGTCGTTCAGTGTTCAGCGGGAACTCACTCCAGGGTTGGTGGCGGAGGCAGCTTACGTCGCCAATCACGCTGCGCATCTCCCCTACTCGGGCGTCGATATCAATCAAGTACCCGCCAGCGAGCTCGCGCAATCCTACGCAAATCCCACCACCGCGCAAAGCCTGCGCCCGTATCCGCAATTCCAGAACATCGGCGGCGGCGGCGAAGGCGGGTTTGACAACGCGATCAGCAACTACGACTCGTTGCAATTGTCGCTCAAGAAACGGTTCGCTCGCGGGCTGATGTTCGATACCAACTACACGTGGTCGAAGATGCTGGCGGACCAGGACTCCTCGGGCTGGTCCGGGAACGGTGGCACCGCGGTGTGGCAGGAGGCTAATAACCCCGCATCCAACTACGGTCTTTCCAACCAGAATCGTGCGCAACTCTTCAAGGCCGACAGCATTTACGAGCTTCCCTTTGGCAGAGGGAAGACTTACCTCAGCCATGGAGGACCGCTCGACTATATTGCCGGTGGGTGGCAAGCCTCCGGCACCTTCGCATTCCAATCCGGCCAGCCGTATACGCCAACCATGGGCGGCCCCAACAACAGCGGTGCTCTTAGTGGAAACTGGTTTCCAGACCTGGTCGGCAACCCGAAGCTGTCCCATCCCACGATTCAGGAGTGGTTCAACACCGCTGCCTTCGCTGCGCCTGCCGGGGGTACCTGGGGCAATGTCGCCAGGAATTCCCTGATCGGACCCCGTTACTCCGCTCTGAATTTCTCCATGGCCAAGGGCTTCGCCATCCCCAAGCTCGAAAGTGGCAGGTTCCAGATTCGGATAGACGCTAATAACATTCTGAACCACACCAGCTTCAGCAATCCGAACGCCACTATCGGGAGCGCCTCTGCAGGCCAGATTACCGGCACCAACATCAGCGGCCGGCTGGTGCAACTGGGCGGCAGATTTTCGTTCTGATCGCCTTACCGTGAATGCCAGGGCGGGCCTGCGTCGCGCTGCCGGCGACGACCACGTTTGCGGCTCTCCCTAAAAGAGAGCCGCATGCAGATCATCAGAGCCACGGGTCTGGACAGGAAATCCGGGGGACCCGCCCTGGGTTATTTTGTCGAAAGCCGGAAGCCGGCACGCCTCATACGGCGTCCCAACGCCCTCCATGCCATGATGTGATTATGGACCTCAAGGCCATCAACCCACTTGTCATCTGTTTACTGCTTGCTGGTTGCGCTCTTGCGCAATCCTCTCTCAGCAAACAACAGCAAATCGAACTCCACGTGCGCCAGGCGGCTGAATTCCTCAAAGACCATCGGCCCGACCAGGCGATCGGCGAGTTCAATGCCATTTTGGCGCTCGACCCCGACAATGTCGATGCTCAGGGCAATCTTGGTGTGCTTCTGTTCTTCCATAACGACTACGCTCTGGCCACTCCGCATCTTCGGGCCGCCGTCAAGCTCCAGCCGGGCCTGGCAAAGATCCAGGCATTGCTCGGAATGTGCGAAAAGCGCACCGGCGATGCCGCCGGCGCCGAGAGCGATCTGAAAGAGGCTTTCCCCAGCTTGCAGGAAGAAAAGTTGAAGGTCCGAACCGGCCTGGAACTGATCGAGATTTACGACGCCGACGGCGACTACGAGAAAGCTGCCGGCGTGGTCGGCGAGCTCCGCCGGCTTAAACCCGGCGACCCCGCCATCCTCTATACCGCATACCGGATCTACTCCACGATGACTGACGAAGCCACCCTCAGCCTCGCCATGAATGCGCCCGGATCCGCGCAAATGCGCCAGCTGCAGGCCCACGAACTGACCCGCCAGGGCAACAACGATGGGGCCATTGCGCAGTATCGCGAGGCGCTCAAGATCGACCCGCATCTTCCCGGTATCCATTTCGAGCTGGCCGAAATGCTGAGCCAGTCCGGAGATCCCGATGGCGCCGAAAAGGAGTACAGGGCCGCACTGGCGGAGAATCCTTTCGATGAAAAATCCGAATGCCGGCTGGGTGAGGCAGCCTTGCGCGCAAACGACCTCAAGACGGCGTCCGATCACTTTTCACGAGCACTAAAGTTGCAACCGGAGGATATCGACGCAGGTGTCGGCCAGGCAAAGGTTGCGATTGCGATGAGCCAGCCGGAGAAGGCCCTGCCGCTTCTGGAACGGGCCTCCAAGGCCGAGCCGTTCGATGCCGTCGTTCACTACCACTTGGCCACGGTCTACCGTTCCCTGGGACGCGAGGCCGATTCCCACCGCGAATTGGCGGAATTCCAGAGACTCAAGGATATGAAGGAACAATTGAGGCAAACCTACCGCGACATGCGCCTTCAGCCCAAGAACGATCACCCCGACGATCCCTCGCTGCCCAGGTAAACTCCGAGCCGAGCGGCCCCCGAGCGGCCCCGGGCGGGGCGAGCTTGAGCTTGCCCGCGATCCAGCCAAGCCTCGCCTATTTCAGCGTCCCGGCCACCGAGCGCGCTCCACCGCCGTAGCGCCTTCCCGAATGACCACCAGTTGGTTGGCGGCCACTTTCGGGAATGCCTGTTTCTTGCCATTCGGCCAACTGACTTCGACATCCGCAACCTCCGCCGACCCCAAACCAAAGTGCAGACGCCTGTCGCTGCACGAAAGGTAGCTCGCCTGGCCGTCTACGTTCTGCGCCTGCCGCTTGCCTGCATACTGCACCGTCACCCGTGCCCCGATCGCGCTGCGGTTGGATTCGCTGCCGATGAGTTTCACCTTGAGCCAGTGGCCGTTCCCGCGCACATCGTTGCGCAGCAGGGAGGGAGGCTCGTTCAGATTGATAATTAGGATATCCAGATCGCCGTCGTTGTCGAAGTCGCCGAAAGCGCAGCCGCGTCCGCAATGCGCGGCTGACACACCGGGGCCGGCTTCCTCGATTAGCTCTTCGAATTTGCCGTTCCCCAGATTGCGAAACACCAGCCTGGGTGTGCGGTAAGGGTATCCTTCCAGTTTCGCTTCGAGCTCCGGGTAGACATTGCCGGTCACCAGGAACAGGTCGGGGTTACCGTCGTTGTCGAGGTCCACAATCCCCGCGCCCCAACCCGTGTACCGTGTTTCGACGCCCAGCCCGGCGCTTAGCGTTACATCGCTGAAGTTACCCTTCCCGTCGTTGTGGTAGAGGGCGTTGGTGTCGTCCGTGAAGTGTCCTTTGAAGAGGTCCAGGTGGCCATCCAGGTCATAGTCGCCGATGCCCACACCCATTCCCGCCTGTTCCTGCCCATCGTCGCTGAGAGCAGCGCCGCGCTCGATGCCTTCTTCGCGGAACGTGCCGTTGTGTTGATTCATCAGCATCAGGCTGGCGCCCGAATCGCAGGCCACGAAGATATCCGGCCATCCGTCCTCGTCCAGGTCGGCCGTCACTGCTGTCAGTGAATAGCGTCCCTTGATATCCGCGATTCCTGCCTTCTCTGTGACGTCGGTGAAAGTCCCGTCGCCGTTGTTGTGAAACAGCGACAGCAGTCCCGTAGGGAGCCCTGTCGGCCCGCAATTGATGGGGACGTTTTTGAACAGGCAATTCCGGCCCTGTCCCGGTTTCGGAGCGGTGCTCAGATCGAAGTTCACGTAGTTGCTCACAAACAGATCGAGCTTGCCGTCCCGGTCGTAGTCGATCCACGCGCAGCCGGTACCCCAACGGGTCCGGTTTGCGCCAACTCCGGCCTTGTTCGTGACGTCCGTAAAGGTGCCGTTCCCGTTGTTGTGGTAGAGGACGTTGTCGCCCCAGTAAGTGATAAACAGGTCTTCGTACCCGTCATTATCGAAATCGCCTATTGCCACGCCCGAAGCCCAGCCTGTACGCAACAGGCCTGCGTGCACGGTGACGTCTGTGAATGTGCCATCGCGGTTGTTGCGATAGAGACGGTTGGTGGCGCCGTTGGGCGTTTCGCCGAACCGCGTGCCGCACAACACCAGAACATCCAGCCAGCCGTCGTTATCGTAGTCGAAGAACGCGCATCCGCAGCCCATCGTCTCGACGATGTAGTCTTTCCGGTCGATCCCTCCGTAGATGGTGGGCGCCGTCAATCCGGCAGACGCCGCAACGTCCGTAAAGTGAGCCAGAAACGGGATGCCGGAGGGTTTGCCGCGCGGCGCGGGTTTGACGTGGCGGCTGGCCATCGCTTGCGCCACGAGATCGGCAGGACGGGACAGCAACGGAATACCAGTGAGCAGAGGAAGGAAGCTTCGGCGGGTTAACTTCATGTTTGAGAAGGACTGCAAAGCCTCACCCAATATTGAATCGTCTACGTGTGATAAGCAAGCGTCAGTTGCGTCCAGGGGTGGAATCTCGCCGTTCTACGCCATATGGCCATCAACGCCCCATGCAAAAAGAGGGACCCGGAGGCTCCTTGCGCGGGGGGAGATAGAGATCGTGAGCAGGAACAAGGGCACCAGCGACTTGAGCAAGAACGCCAGTGCGTTGCGCCGCGCCACGACCTCGGTGTCGAAACCGCCATATTCAGTGCGCCGGGTGGTGCTGAACAAGGCTGGATCACCCCATTGTTGTTAGAATTGCACGGATGCTCTCCAATCGATCAATGCCTCGGACTGCAGTCATGGTGAGGGTCGAGGATGTCGACGCTCACTACGAACGTGCTCGGCGAAGCGGTGTAAAGATTGTTCGGGAGCCCACGGACTATCCCTACGGCGAACGGCAATACAACGTTGATGACTTCGCCGGCCACCATTGGTGTTTCTCGCAATCCATCGCGGACGTTGATCCAAGAGAATGGGGCGGAACGCCGGCCGAACTCTAGGGTGTAAGGCAGACAGATACTCAGGGTCTTAGCAAGATGACAACGCAGATTTCTCCCATGTTGGCCGTGCGCGATGGAAGGACTGCGATCGCATTTTACCAGCAGGCCTTCGGAGCAACACTGTTGTGGGAATTAGAAGGTGCAGTTGCCGGGCTTTCGATTGACGGGGCCCAGTTTTTCCTGGCAGAAGAGTCCCCCGAGTACGGCACGCGAAGCCCCGCCGGGTTCACTACAGTGAGAATTGAACTGTTTGTCGATGATCCCGTTGGCGTGCATGAGAAGGCGCGGGCGGCAGGAGCCATCAACCATAGTCCCGTCGAGGAACATAATCATTCGACGACTGGACCGAGTCCGATCAAACGAATGCTGCAAGGCGCGGTCGTCGATCCATTCGGACACATGTGGCTGATTGGGAGGATCCTGGATTAGTCCTGTGCTCGATTCCTTTGACCCCTATCATGTATGCGTGGAAAACCCTTATCCCCACCTAGCGATCCCGTCGCACATCATGCATCGTCTCGAAAAACCGGACCACCGCTTCGAGATCGCTGGGTGGCAATGTGGCCAGCAGTCGCCGGGTCTCCTTTTCCACCCCTTCATACATAGCAGCGACTTTCCGCAAGCGCGCGGGCATGAGTGTGATCAGCAGGCTGCGTCGATCCTCGGGATTCGGCTCCCGGCGCAAATAGCCCGCCTTTTCCAGGCGGTCAAGTGCAACCGTGACGCCGCCGCTGCTTAGGCCCGTCCACTTCGCCAGGTGGCTAGGCGTCGATGGCCCATAGAGCTGCAGCATGTGCAGCATCTGCATGTCGGTAAGCCCCAGCCCGGCCTTTTCCGCGGCCTGTGTATTGAAGAAGATGCTTGCCGCGATAAACTTCCGGATTTCCAGCACAATGCGATCGGCGGTAGTGACCGGCGCCGGCACCGTGGTCAAGTCAGATCCGCGAGATTTTTCTTTCCTGGGCATAGACCGGCGACCATTCTTATGCTTTACTATCCATGTATCTTATTAACTAAGATACATGGGAGATGAATAAATGACGGCAACAGCTAAAGCTTACAAGGGAATGGGCATGGAAGGCAGCACCGCGCGCTGGTACGACCGCACCACGCGCAAAGACATGGCTGAGTTCAAGGCACTGGCGGTCCGCATCGCGGCAACTCTCCCTTCGTCGGCCCTGGTGCTCGAGGTAGCGCCGGGCCCCGGATTTCTATCGATCGAGCTAGCCAGGCGAGGTCTCCAGGTGCGCGCCGTCGACATCAGCAAAACCTTTGTGGAAATCGCCCGCCGCAACGCAGCCCACGAAGGCGTTTCACCCCGCTTCGAGCAGGGCAACGCTGCGGCCCTCCCGGTGGCAGACGCCAGCGTGGACTTTGTCGTTTGCCGTGCCGCCTTCAAGAACTTCACCGAGCCGGTCAAGGCGCTGGCGGAAATGCGGCGCGTCCTGCGCCCGGGCGGGGTTGCGCTGCTCATTGATATGCGCCGTGACACCTCGCTATCCGAGATAAGGCGCTACGTGGACGGCCTGGGCGTGAGCCGCTTGAACCGCTGGTTCATGATGTTTGTCTTCCGCAACATGTTGATCAAACGTGCCTATCGGCTGGAGGAAATTCGCCGCATGGCCCTGGAAGCGGGTTGGACCGAACCGCGGATGGAGACCGCCCCCCTGGGCTTCGAGGCCTGGCTGACCAGGACCTAACGCGCATAACGCGCTTAACGCGCACCCTCCACAGAGAATTTGCTGTCATATTAATTCTATGCAGCACGCGCCGGCCGCGCCTTCTACGGCATCCTCATGCACCCGGCGGAGCTTCCTCCGAGGCGGCGCGATGCTGGCTGCCGCGCTGCCATGGCTCACGGCCTGCAAGTCTCTTGACGCCAGCCACCTGATCTTCGTCCTGGGCTGGGTGCCCAACGTGGAGTACGCCGACCTCTGGGTAGCGCTCGAAAACGGCTACTTCGCCCAGGAGAAGGTCCCAATCAAGGTCTGGCCGGGTGGTCCAAATGCGCCGCAGCCCGTGGTCGAGCTGGCTGCCCGCCAGGCCCACATTGGCGAGGCGGAGTGGCTGCCTCTGCTCGACGCCTGCCTGCGCGGCAATGACTTCGTCATCATCGGCTCCATCTTCCCCGTACATCCTGCGGCTCTGATGTCTCTTCCCCGGCGGCCCATCCGCCGGCCGCAAGACCTGCCCGGTTGCCGCTTCCTGGTCCAGGGGCCAAGCGAGCGGACTGCCATTGAAGCTATGTTCAAGCTCAATCATCTCCCGCCTGACTATCAACTCGTCCCTGTCGGCTTTTCTCCCGAGGCGCTGTTGAACGGCGCGGGAGACGCCTACTACTGTTTCATTACCAACCAGCCCCTGGCCTTTGAGGATATGGGCATGCGCCCCGGGGTGGACTTCATCGTGACCCGTCTCGACCAGTTAGGCTACAAGGTCCCCTCCACCCTGCTCTTTGTCGACCGCAAGACCCTGCATGCGCGGCGATCCGAGCTGGTCGGCTTCCTCAAGGCCAGGCTCCGCGGCAAAGCCCGCAACCAGCTTGACCCCGCCTATGCCGCACGCCTCTCCGTAGACAAGTACGGAGCCGACCTGGGCCTCACCTTCCGCCACGAGCTGCGCACCAATCAGCTGCAACTACCGCTGTATCAAACCCCTGGAGCGCCAGGCCCTTTCTGGATCGAGGACGATCTGGTCAAAAACATGTACAGCGCCGCGACTGCCGCGGGCCGAACCAACCTGCCCGCTCCCGCGCGGTTGATAGATATGTCCTTACTAGAAGATGCCTATCAAGGCCTGCAGCGGACGGGAGCAACGTAACCAAACAACACTTACTGGCTTTACAGGCTGCGGAAAAACTATTGCTTTGTATCAGGGCACGACTTTAGTCGGGCCGTAAAGGATTGAAAATACGTTGGGCTTTAGCCCCTGAGGGCTGCTTTTTCGAGTTCTCACGCAGACTCTTTAGCCCCTGAGGGCAAACATTTAAGGAGAGCAAAACCGAATGACAGAACTTCCCGACCTCGTAATCCAAGGGGCGAGCATTGTAGCCTTCGACGACGCCGGCACTGAGATCCGCGATGGGTCCATTGCGGTGGTGGGCAATCGTATCGTCTCGGTCGGGCCGGCGAGCCCTATACAGGCGAAACAGACCATCGACGCCCGAGGGCTGATCGCCATGCCTGGCTTTGTCGATGCGCACGTCCACACCGCGCAGCAATTTCTCCACGGCAAGATCGCCGCCATCCGCCGCAAAGGAGAGTTGAAACATCCCATGTGGGCCCGTTACCTCATCCCCTTCGAAAGCGGCCTGGAACCGGATGACGTCTACTGCAGTGGCCTCGTCGCCTACGCCTCGATGATCAGCTCCGGCACCACCTGCTTTCTTGAAGCTGGGGGACCCTTTCCCGACGAGATGGGCAGGGCAGCCGACGACATCGGCATCCGTGGCCGCATCGCCCTCTCGACTATGGACATGGACGAGACCATCCCCGCCGGCTCAAGATTCACCACCAACGAAGCCCTCAGGAAAAACGAAGAACTAGTCAAACGCTGGCAGAATCATCCCCGGGTGAATGCCTGGCTTTCCTTGCGGCAGATCATGGTCAACACCACCGAGCTCACTCGTGGCATGAGCTCTCTGGCCAAACAGCTCGACACTCCTATCCACACCCACCTGGCTGAGGGAACCTATGAGGTGGACTACGCCATCAGCAAGTGGGGCCTGCGCCCGGCCGAGTATATGGAAAGCATCGGCGCGCTCCACCAGCATGTCCACGCCGCCCACTCTGTGCTCTTGAGCCTGCACGAACTCGACCTCTACCAATCCCGCAACGTCTCCGCCTGTCACTGCTCCTTCAACAACTACACCATGGGCGCGCCCCGGGTGTTGGAGATGCTGCAGCGTAAAATCCGCATGGGCCTGGGCACCGATGGCGCCGCCACCCGCGGCAGCCTCGATATGTTCGAGCTCGTGCACGCGGCCACCGTAGGCCAGCAGGCTGTAGGAGGCACGCCCTACCACATCGATCCCCCCATCACCCATGAGCAGATGCTTCGCGCCGCCATTCGTGAAGGCGCGCGCGCCGCGCGTCTGGAAAAGCACATCGGCTCCCTCGAACCCGGCAAGCTGGCCGACATCATCCTGGTCGAGTCAACCAGCCCCGCGCAATTTCCCAACTACGACCCCATGATCACCCTGGCCGAAAGCACCGTAGGCCCCAACGTCAGAACCGTCATCATCGATGGGCGCGTAGTCATGAAGGACCGGGTGTTGTTGACGGTGGATCTGGCGTCGATGAAGGAGCGCCTCAGCCGGCAATACAGCATTCTTATGGACCGCTTTGAAAAGGCGATCGCCTGATGGCCAAAGTGGAGATCCGGGGTGTTAGCAAATCCTACTCTTTAGACCGCCGCAATTCGGTCCTGGCCCTCAAGGGAATTGATCTCACCATTGAAGACGGCGAGTTCGTCGCCCTGCTTGGCCCCTCCGGCTGCGGCAAGAGCACGCTGCTGCACCTGGTGGCCGCGCTCGAGGAAGTAACCACAGGTTCCATCCAGGTCGACGGCGAAGCGCCCGCGCTGTTGCGCGACCAGCATCGCCTGGGCATTGCCTTTCAGGATTCCGCGCTGCTGCCCTGGCTCTCGGTCAATGCCAATGTAGCGCTGCCCTACAAGATTGCCGGGCGCCCCGTCGATCGCGCCCGCGTGCGCCACCTGATCCATCTCGCCGGCCTGGCGGCTTTTGCCGAGGCAAGGCCCAGCCAGCTTTCCGGAGGCATGCGCCAGCGCGCCGCCATCGCCCGTGCGCTCACGCTCGAACCCACACTACTGCTGCTCGATGAACCCTTTGGCGCCCTCGACGCCGTCACCCGCCGCCGCATGAATCTGGAGCTGCAGCAAATCTTCCTGGAGAGAACCCTCACTACTTTAATGGTCACTCACTCTGTAGACGAGGCCCTGTTTCTGGCCGATCGCGTGATGGTGATGAGCGGCCGCCCCGGGGAGATTGTGGAAACCATCGCCGTCCCTTTCCCCCGGCCGCGCCGCATCGACTGCATGCGCTTGGAACAGTTTCACCAGCTCACCGATCACCTAACGTTGCTGCTGGAGCACTAATGAAGAAGCAGGCAGTCTATGCAGTCCTGGCGCAACTCGTCATCCTGGCCGCCTGGCAGCTGCTGGCCCGTTCAGGAGCAGCCGGGCTCACCCTGCCCACCCCCGCCAGCGTGCTGAAGGTTTATTTGGAACCAAGATTCGCCGCGCTGCTCTATCGCTCCGCGGTGGCGACGCTAACCGCGGCGGCGAAAGGGTTGGCTGCCGGCGCTCTGCTGGGAACGGTAACCGCGCTGGTGGCGTATCTGTTCCCGCCGCTGCGGCCCGGGCTCGACCGCCTCGCGGTGACCATCAATGCCATCCCCGCCATTGTGCTCGGTCCCATCTTTATCCTGCTGGTCAGCCGTGAATTAACGCCGGCCTTGCTATCGGCAATCTCGGTCTTCTTTCTCATCTACGTCGCCGTCGCCTCCGGCCTGCGTTCCGCATCCAGCCGCCTGGGCGCGATGATGACCACCTTTGGAGCAGGCAGATGGCAACTCCTGCGCTATCTCGATCTGCCATCCGCCGTGCCCTCCTTTCTCAGCGGGCTCAAGGTTTCGGTAACCGCCGCCATGATCGGCTCCATTGTCGGTGAGTGGTTCGGGGCTCCAACCGGCCTCGGCATCGTGATCCTCAACACCATGCAGAATTTTGAGATTCCGCTGATGTGGGCAGCAGTGTTGTTGGTGGCCGTGATCACGCTCGCCGGATACGGAGCCGCCCATGCTGCCGAGCGCTTTGTGGCCCGGAGGTTTTTATGATCCGGCGCTTCCTCTCCCAGAGTTGGGGCCTGCTGCTGATCTTCGCCGTCTGGCAGCTGTGGGTCATGGCATCGCACTACAACAGCATCGTGATTGTCTCTCCGGTCGCTGTCGTTCGCGACATCGCACTGCACCCGCTGGTCTATCTGCTGCCTGCATTGTGGACGTTGGGCTTTGCCGTGGCCGGCCTTGCCGCCGGCATGCTTCTGGGCCTGATGCTCGCCATCGCCGCCTGGAGGTCGCAGTTACTCTCCGCCGCCATCAGCCCCGCCGCGCTGCTGCTCAGCTCCACGCCCGTCGTCTGCCTCATCCCTTTGCTCGCGCGCATCTTCGGCTATCAAAGTCGAACCGAGTTCGTAACCGTCGCCATCATGACCTTCTTCCCCGGCTTTGTCTTTGCCGGCAAAGGCTTGCGGACGCTCCCCCCGTGGTCCCGTGAATTCTTCGCAGTGTTAGCGGCGACCCGGGGCCAACAGCTACGCTGGCTGGCTCTGCCTGCTGCCGTGCCCGAAATGGCGGTTGCCCTGCGCATCGGCGCGGCTTACAGCGTGATGGTGACCATGATCTCCGAGTACCTGATGCAGACCGGAGGCCTGGGCAATATGTTCGCCCTCACCAGCCAGGCCTTTCAAACAGAGCGCGCCTGGGGCGCCAGCCTGGTAGCCATGACTCTCTCGGTTGTGCTCTACTCCATCGCCGGCGGGGTGGAGACGCGCGTCCGCGCCCGCTATCGCTAGCTCTTTTTCCCCATATACAGGTCGTCGAGATACCTACCCCAGGGAGTCTGCGTCTGCTCGAGCTTGTTCTCGAGCTTCGCGCCCTCCGTCCACCAGTGAACGATGTCGCGCCCCATCGCCGCGCCCCGGCGGGTATGCATGTCCACCTGGAAATCCTGCACTTCGACGCGGCGCTCTCCGCGGCCGACGACCGACTGCGCCCACGAAGCCAGCTCCATCGTCGTGTTGTCCTTCTTAGCGGTTGCCAGCAGGCGAACGGCGTGAACGGAATACATCCAGCGGTCGCCGCGATCGGCCATGCGCAGGCGTTGGGCGTTCAAGGCCTCGAGGATGGCGGGCGCTTCTATCAGCCCAAAGCCGACATCTTCCGTGGCGATGATCTCCAGCCTGCGCCACAGTTGTTCCTCGGCCTCTACCCCGCTCACGAAGAACTCGTAAGCAGCGAGCACCGCGTCTTCGGTCCAACCCCGGCGTATCGACTTTTGTAAGACGGAGCGGAGTTCGTCGAATGGATAACCGTTGGCCGAAGTTGCCCGGCTCCATAAATCCTGGCTCTGATAGTTCTGCGACATATTTAGATTATGCTGGATCGTGCTTTTTCCGGAGGTCGATTTGAAGCGCCTGGTGTTTCCCTTGTTCCTGTTGTTGAACCTTGCCGTCTGTGCCCAACAACCTCCCGTGATCGAGTACACTTCGGTTCCCAATTTCCTGAAGCTTCCGCCGGATATCTATTTTGGAGAAGCAGCCGGCGTGGCCGTCAACCGCAAGGGACATATTTTCGTCCTCTCGCGTGGCAATACCACCGGACCGGCGTACGCGGCAGCTGCCACGCAGCTTCTCGAATTCGGACCTGATGGCAAGTACATTCGCGAGATCGGCCACAATCTCTATGCGTGGTCATTTGGCCATGCGGTCAAGGTCGATACGGAGGAGAACATCTGGGTAGCGGACAAAGGCTCGGACATGGTCATCAAGTTCGATCCCGCAGGGCCGGGTGGCGATGGTCTTCGGCCGCAAGCAGGAAGCATCGGACGAAGGCACCGAGCCGCTGAAGCACGTCAAGCCGCCGCTGCCGCCAGTCGACGGGATGTTCCGCCAGGTAACCGACATGGCATGGGACAAGGCTGGCAACACCTACATCAGCGATGGCTACATCAACTCGCGCGTCGCGAAGGTCGACAAGAAAGGCAACTGGCTCAAGTCCTGGGGCGAGCCTGGGGACGGGCCCGGGCAATTCAATATGCCCCACAGCATTGCCGTCGATGCGAAAGGCAATGTCTACGTGGCCGATCGCGGCAACCGCCGCATCCAGGTCTTTGATGGCGACGGCAATATCCTCCGCCAGATCACCATAGATGTGCCCTTTGATCCGAATGCGCGGCCGGCGATTGGGCCCAAGCCGGTGCAGACCGTCTCCGGCAACGGAACCATGCAGGCCGGCTCGCCCTGGGCCATCTGCATCACCCCCGGGCCGAACCAGGTGCTCTTCAGCTCCGACGCCTATCCCGGCCGGATTTACAAGCTGAGTCTCGATGGCAAGGTGCTGGGATATCTCGGCGAGTCAGGCAAGCAGCTCAAGCAATTCGGCTGGATTCACGAAATGGCCTGCCCGTCGGAGCATGAGCTCTATGTAAGCGAGCTGCTGAATTGGCGAGTACAGAAACTGATCCTGAACTCCACGAAATGATTCGATGAACAACGCCTGCGAGGTTGTCATTGCTACCATCACACCAAATGGAAGCGCCACCTTCCCTTTGTCATCCCGAGCAGCTAACTTGCCTGCGGCAAGTTGAGGGAGAAATGACCAAGAAAAGCTTGGGTGCCCCATTCAAGCCTTCTTTTGGCTTGAGTGGGGTTGTTGCGGACCCCAACCCTCCGCTCTGTGTCATTAGGAGCGAAGCCGAGGGATCTGCAGTTCCGCAACCCGTAACCAATCCACATCCGGAGGAACCGCTTTCATGACCGCTCCAACGCGACGTGCATTATTGAAGTCTGGCCTAGCTGGTGTCGCCGCTCTTAACTCGAGTTTGCTGTGGGCCCAGGAAGCGGCGCCAAAGCGCAAGGGCCGCATTCACCAATCCGTCTGCCGCTGGTGCTATAAGGATATCTCCGTCGACCAGCTCTCCGCCTACGCCGCGCACATTGGCCTAAGTGGAGTGGACTTACTTAAGCCCGAGGAATATGAAATTCCCCGCCGCTATGGTCTGGTTTGCACCATGGCATTGATCCCCGGAGTAGAAATTCCAGAAGGTTACAACCGCATCGAGAATCACGAGGCACTGGAGGCGGGACTGCGCAAGTACCTTCCCATAGCGGCCAAGGCCGGCATCAAGAGAACCATCACCGTCTCCGGAAACCGCAAGGGCACCAGCGACGAGGAGGGCCTCAAGAACGCAATCATCGGACTGAACCGGGTCAAGAAAATCGGCGAAGACAACGGCATCATCATCTGCATGGAGTTATTGAACAGCAAAGTAAATCATCCCGACTATATGTGTGATCACACCACCTGGGGCGTGCGGGTAGTTCAGGAAGTAAATTCTCCAAACGTAAAACTCGTCTACGACATCTACCACATGCAGATTATGGAAGGGAATTTGATAGCCACCATTCAGGAAAACATCCAATGGATATCTCACTTTCACACCGGCGGCGTCCCTGGGCGGCACGAACTGAACGATAAACAGGAAGTCCAGTGGGATGGCGTGATGCGTGGAATCGTGGCAACCGGCTTCGACGGCTATGTCGCGCATGAGTTCCTGCCAACCCAGGATCCCTATGTCTCCCTACGGCAGGCGGCCGATTTATGCGACGTCTAGGCCATCATTTCATCTGGGAACTCTGGGGGTTACGACCTGAATGCAAATCTGGCTCATCGTAGGGCACGGGGGGTATAGTGTCAGGCAGCGGAAAGGGCTAAGTTCCAGCCTGTCCGAGTCAGCGCGATTTGAAACCGCCGCTAAGGAGGGATGGGAATTTGAAGTTGCGGCTGTTCATCGCCTTGCTGATCTCTGCCTCATTAGTCTGGGCCCTCAGCCGGCCCGTGGCCGCGGCCGACGCCCCCACCAAGCCAGTGGACTTCAATCGCGAAGTCCGTCCCATCCTCTCCGACACCTGCTTCACCTGTCATGGCCCGGACGAAAAGCACCGCATGGCCAACATGCGCCTCGACGAAACCGAAGGTCTCTTCGTCGACCGCGGGGGTTACAAGATCATCACTGCGGGAAGCGCGGCCCAAAGCAAGCTCTACCAGAAGATCAGTTCCACCAACCCTGCTTTCCGCATGCCCCCGGTTTATTCCGGCAGGACCCTGACCCCAAAGCAGATCGAGGTCATCAAGCAGTGGATCGACCAGGGCGCCAAATGGGAGACGCAATGGTCGTTCGTCGCCCCCAAGCGTCCGCCAGTGCCCGAGGTGAAAGATAAGACCTGGGTGCGCAATCCCATCGACAGCTTTGTCCTGGCGCGCCTCGAAACCGAAGGTCTGAAGCCCAGTCCGGAAGCCGACAAGGCCACCCTGCTGCGCCGGGTCAGCTTCGATTTGACAGGCCTGCCGCCCACCCCCGCCGAGGTCGACTCCTTCCTGGCCGACAAATCGCCCGATGCCTACGAGAAGCGCGTGGACCAGCTCCTGGCCTCGCCCCATTACGGCGAGCGCATGGCCATGGAGTGGCTTGACCTGGCCCGCTACTCCGACACCCACGGCTACCACATCGACAGCCTGCGTGAGATGTGGCCTTGGCGCGATTGGGTGATCAAGGCCTACAACCAGAACATGCCGTTCGACCAGTTCACCATCAAGCAACTGGCCGGCGATCTGCTGCCCAACGCCACCTTGGACGACAAAATCGCCACCGGCTTCAACCGCAACAACATGATTAACTTCGAAGGCGGCGCCATCCCTGCGGAATACCATGCGGAGTACGTTATCGACCGCGCCAGCACTACGGGGACCACCTGGCTAGGTCTTACCGTGGGTTGCGCGCGCTGCCACGACCACAAGTTCGATCCCATCCGGCAGAAGGATTTTTATCGCCTCGTCGCCTTCTTCAACACCGTTCCCGAGAGGGGCCTTGATGGTTACCAGGGCAACGCAGACCCCGTCTTGCCCTTGCCCACCGCGGCGCAGCAACAACATCTCGACGAGCTGAATAGCAACATCACGAGCACCCTCGCCCAGTTGCCCGAAAAAGACGTGGTCGCGTCGCGGAATGCATGGCAGGCCTCGGCGAATATCCCCGAGCCTTCGTCCGATGGTTTGATTGCCTACTACCCGCTGGACGGCAGCTTGGCCGATGTCTCCGGCCAGCACGACGGCAAAGCCGTCCGTGGCGACGTGGTCTACGACGAGGGAACTGTGGGGAAGGCTGCTGAGTTCAGCGGTGAGACCCAGGTGAACTTCGGCAACGCCGGCGATTTCGATCGAGGCGACCGCTTCAGCCTGGCGTTGTGGACCCGGCTGTCGACCTCGAACGCCGTTAAGCTTATCCAAAAACGGGACGGTACCGACCACTGGCAGGGCTACGAGGTCATGGTCGACGATCCCAGCTACAGCATCGACGATCCCACTTCCACCGGCCAGCGCGACCGCATCTCCCGCTTTATCGTCCGCCTGGCCGGCCGCTGGCCCGACGATGCCATTGAGGTCCAAACCAGGGAACGCTTCGTGACCGTCTCGTTCCGTCATCTGGTCGTGGACTATGACGGCTCGGGAAAAGCATCAGGGATCAAGCTCTACGTCGACGGCAAGCCGGTCGCGACTGAAGTGCTGAAGGACAGCTTGAGCGGTTCCTTCCGAACCTCTGCTCTGCTTGAAGTGGGTAACAAGGCTAACGGAAAACCCTTCGAGGGCGGCCTCGACGACCTGCGCATCTACCGCCGCGCGGTCACCGGCGATGAGGCCGAAACCCTGGCCATCCGCGTGCCGGCACGCTCCGTGCTCTTGGCGCTGGCAGGGAAGCCGACGCAGCAGATCCCAACCCTGCAGCCGGAAAAGGAGCCGGCAGAACCGGAGATCGGGGAAGAGAACAAGGCCGAGACCCCAGCCGCCAAGACGGCGCGCATTGAGAAAGAACACCAGGCTGCGCTCAGCGAGTACTTCCTGAAGTATGCGGCGCCGGAAAAAGACCGGCAGCTTTACGCCCAGCTGGTCGATTTGCGCCGGCAGAAGGTGAGGTTGCAAAAGTCCATCACTTCCGTCATGGTGATGACCGAAATGAAGCAGCCGCGCGACACCTTCATCCTGGGGCGCGGCCAATACGACAATCCGGGCGAGAAGGTCACTCCCGGCGTCCCCGCCTTCCTGCCGCCGCTGCCGCCCGGTGCGCCGCCCAATCGTCTGGCCCTGGCACAGTGGCTGGTAGACCCGAAAAATCCGTTGACCGCGCGCGTAGCTGTCAACCACTACTGGCAGGACTGTTTCGGCGTCGGCATTGTAAAAACCGCGGACGACTTCGGCTCGCAGGGTGAGTCGCCCAGCCATCCGCAATTGCTCGACTGGCTGGCCACCGAGTACATCGCCGGAGGCTGGAACATCAAGGCGATGATGCGGCTGATTGTCACCTCCGCCACCTACCGCCAGTCGTCGCGCGAGACGAGGGAGTTGAACGAGCGCGATCCTGAGAACCGCTTGCTGGCGCGTGGGCCGCGTTTCCGCCTTCCCGCCGAGATGGTGCGGGACAACGCGCTCGATGTAAGTGGCCTGCTTGACACCCGCATTGGCGGTCCCAGCGTCTACCCCTATCAGCCCAAGGGCCTATGGGAAGAGATGGCCTTTGGCGGTGGCTTCTCCGGGCAGACCTACACCCAGTCCACCGGCGCCGATCTCTACCGGCGCAGCATGTACACGGTGTGGAAGCGCACCGTGCCGCCGCCCTCGCTGACCACCTTCGATGCCCCCGACCGCGAGAAGTGCACCGCGCGCCGCACCCCCACCAACACGCCCCTGCAGGCTCTGGTGCTGCTTAACGATCCCACTTATGTTGAGGCCAGCCGCGTGCTGGCCGAGAAGACGCTGGTTCAGGCCGGCCGCGATCCTGAGAAGCGCGTCGACTTTGCCTTCCGCCTGGCAACCGACCGCAAGCCCCAGCCCCAGGAGCGAGCAGTGCTGCTGCAGCTCGCCCGCCAGGAACTAGTGGAGTACCGCCACGACAAAGCTTCGGCATTGAAGCTCATCAGCGTCGGCGACGCCAAGCCCAACCCAAAGCTGGACCCGGCGGAGCTTGCTGCCTGGACCACGGTTGCCGGCACCATCCTCAACATGGATGAGACCATCACGAAAGAGTGACTCCTATGGACAACGAGAAACGCGAAATCTTGCTGCAGATGACCCGCCGGCAGTTCTTCGGCCGTACGGCGAGGGGCATTGGTGTGGCGGCGCTCGCCTCGTTGCTCGGCCCCGAGGGCCTGATGGCGGAGGACGCAGCCATTGATCCCAAGACCGGCGGCCTGATGGGGATGCCGAACTTCGCCCCTAAGGCCAAGCGAGTGATCTTCCTCCACCAGTCGGGCGCGCCGTCGCAAATCGAACTATTTGATTACAAGCCGAAGCTGCGCCAATTGCAGGGAACTGAGCTGCCTGACTCGATCCGCAAGGGCCAGCGCATCACCGGCATGACCTCGGGCCAGGCGTCCTTCCCCGTGGCCGCGCCTATCTTCAAGTTCCAGCAGGCCGGCAAGTCGGGCACTTGGATCAGTGAGCTCTTACCTCACACTGCAAAAATCGTCGACGACATCGCCATCATCAAGACGGTGAACACCGAAGCCATCAACCACGACCCGGCGATCACCTTCATCCAGACGGGGTTTCAGCAGCCCGGCCGTCCCAGCATGGGGGCCTGGGTCACGTACGGCTTGGGTAGTGAGAATCAAAACCTGCCCGCCTTTGTTGTCTTGATCTCGCAGGCCAACGCGCTCAACCCCGACCAGCCATTGTTCTCGCGCCTCTGGGGCAACGGCTTTCTTTCCTCTAAGTATCAGGGCGTCCGCTTTCGCGCTGGTGCTGAGCCGGTACTCTATCTCGACAACCCGCCGGGCATCAGTGCGGAGACGCGCCGTCGCATGCTTGACAGCCTCGCCCATCTCAACAAGATGTGGTTTGACGCCTACGGTGATCCTGAGATTGAAACCCGCATCACCCAATACGAGATGGCTTACCGCATGCAGACCTCGGTGCCCGATCTCATGGACCTTTCCAAGGAGCCTGACTCGGTCTTCGAGATGTACGGGCCGGACTCGCGCAAGCCTGGTACGTATGCGGCCAACTGCCTGCTGGCCCGGCGTCTCGCCGAGCGCAACGTGCGATTTGTTCAGCTCTACCACCGCGGCTGGGACCAGCACACCGACCTACCCCGGGACATAGCCTTGCAGGCCAAGGGAACTGATCAACCTTCGGCTGCGTTGGTTCAGGACTTGAAGCAGCGCGGGCTGCTTGACGACACGCTGGTAGTTTGGGGCGGAGAATTCGGCCGTACTGTCTATTGCCAGGGCAAGCTGACCGACACCAATTACGGGCGCGACCATCACCCGAAATGCTTCACCATGTGGATGGCGGGGGGCGGCATCAAGCCCGGCATCTCGATCGGCCAAACCGACGACTACTGTTACAACGTGGTGGAAGATCCCGTGCCCATCCACGACCTGCAGGCGACTGTCCTGCACTCGTTAGGTGTGGACCACACCAAGCTGACCTTCAAGTTCCAGGGCCGTTACTTCCGTCTGACCGACGTTGCGGGCAACGTAGTGACCAAGGTCCTCGCCTAAAATACGCGGGGATCTGCCTGCGGCAAGTTGCGGGAGAAATGACTAGGTAACAAACCGGGTGGATTGGAAACCCCAGACTCTCTTGTGTCATTAGGAGCAGCCTGACTTGCCGGCGACAAGTTTCGCCTGGAATGAACAACGTCCCCGCGGTTGTCACTACCACCATTACACCAAATGGGAGCGCCACCCTCCCCTTTGTCATCCCGAGCACCTCAACTTGCCTGCGGCAAGTTGAGGGAGAAATGACACGGCAGATATCGCCACGAATGCAAGGCCCGGACCCGGATTTCCTGCCACGCTGCACTGGAGAGAACCGCGTGTGCGCCTTTCCATGAAGAAAGGCGCATGAAGTTCACCGGAGCAACCAAGTTTCACAGGAAATCCGGGGGAGGGCCGGCCGTACAAAATTCCGAAGATGATCCGAGCGCCGTAGGCGCGGCACTAAACCGATCGTCCGCTCCCCTTGTGTCATTAGGAGCAGCCAACTTGCCTGCGGCAAGTTGACAGAGAAATGGCACGGGCTCTATGCATTAGCCACAAAGGATTGGGTGGCCCATTCAAGCCTTCTTTTGGCTTGAGTGGGGTTGTTGGAACCAAGCCATCCCCCTGTGTCATTAGGAGCAACCTGACTTGCCTGCGGCAAGTTGGGAAAGGTATGAACGAGGTTCGTGAGGCTGTCGTTACTTCCATCACACAAAATGGAAGCGCCGCCCTCTCCTTTGTCATCCCGAGCAGCTCTACTTGCCTGCGGCAAGTAGAGGGAGAAATGACACGGCAAAAACCGCATTGGATGCAAGGCCCGGACCCGGATTTCCTACCACGCTGCACTGGAGAGAACCGCGTGTGCGCCTTTCCATGAAGAAAGGCGCATGAAGTTCACCGGAGCCACCAAGTTTCACAGGAAATCCGGGGGAGGGCCGACCGCCAAACGTCAGCCCAGCCCGGAAGGGCTGGGAAATCGAAGATGATGCGAGCGCCGTAGGCGCGGCACCAAACCGATCGTCTGCATTCCCCTCGGTGTCATCCCGAGCGAAGCCGAGGGATCTGCAGTTCACTCGGCCTTCGCCACTAAGGTGCGTGGCAAAAACAAATTTGTCATCCCGACCGGAGCGAAGCCGAGGGATCTGCAGTTCTCTTAATGGATGAGGAATGTAAGCGTCACAAATGAATTGTCATCTCGACTGTAGCGTAGCAAAGTGGAGGGATCCGCTGTTGGTCCCTCCAGCCTCAAATCCAGACCAAGAATAGGACAGACTACCTCGCCGCGGCGAGCATCAGCCCATAACCATCATCACCGTGGGTTTGCCACTGGACGGATATGCGGCGACAGGATACCTATTTACCGTCGGACAAGGATATGCGGCGACAAGGATATGCGGCGACAAGGATATGCGGCGACAAGGATATGCGGCGACAAGGATATGCGGCGACAGGATATGCGGCGACAGACAGGATATGCGGCGACAGGATACCTATTTACCGTCGAGAATGTTCATTTGCAGCAATAAATATGCTGTCAGTGCGCCAAGCAAGCTGGCGTGTTCCAGCCGGTGGAAGTCCGGCCCAGGTAAGGCGTAGCGGCCGCCTGGTAGTGAGTGTTGCGTGGTGGAAGGTGACGACCACTGCGAAGCGTACACAACGATTGTGTGGGGTAGGCTATTGAGCCGCGAAAGATACTATGCCGCTGAGGCCGAGGCCGTTGACAGAGCCGAAGGCAACATGTGTGGACCCGTTCTGCGAGGGTCTATCGCTCAGCCGTGGTCGAAGACCCTATCACGCACAAAAGGAAGACGTCGGAACTTGGGAGATCTCGCGTTTGGCCGGGCAGCTAGCATCGCACCGGTCCGCATGGGGAAGGTGATGAGCCGAAGCCGATGATGAACGAACGCGAGAAGTCAGACCCCGTAACAGTAGCTGCGAAGTCCGCGAACGAAGCTGGGCAACCAGGGGAGGAGTGGATGGAGCCAAGGGCGGGGACCAAGGGAAATGTGGACCGGCAAAGCACGCTCCGAGCACAGGATCGGGCAGGCGTGTCACAAGCGCTGGGCCGCATACGGAAAGCCGCAAGACAAAGCAAGACGGAAAAGTTTACGACGCTGCTTCATCATGTGGATGTGCGGCTGCTGCGGGAATCGTATCTTTCACTGAGACGAGATGCGTCCCCCGGGGCGGATGGCGTGACATGGAAGGACTACGGGCTCGATCTTGAGTCCAGGCTCATGGAGTTGCATGAGCGGGTCCATCGAGGCGCGTACCGGGCGCAACCGTCCCGGCGGGTGATGATACCCAAGGGTGACGGAAAACAACGCCCGCTGGCGATCGCCGCACTGGAGGATAAGATTGTCCAGAAGGCGACACTGGCGGTGCTGAACAGTATTTATGAGGAGGACTTCCTCGGGTTCAGCTACGGTTTTCGGCCAGGGCGTAACCCACACGACGCGCTAGATGCGCTGGTGGTGGGGATCTCCGGTCGAAAAGTGAACTTCATCCTGGACGCCGACATCCGGAGCTTCTTCGATCCATCTTCATACTGCCCCCAGACTCATGAAGTAGTAGCAAATAGCGTGGGTTGATCTTCTACGACTTTGATTCGCAAGCCCTTGCGTCGTCCGCTTGTAACAAGCATGGCTTCGAGGTCGCCGCGCTTTACACGCTGCAACACTGTTTGGCGCGAGATGCCGAGTTTCATGGTTGCTTCCAGCATGGGCAGATACTCTGGCGGGGCCTGCTCGACGATTCGCGCGCGCAGTTCTTCGGTGATGCGGATTTGCCACGGCGCTCCGGGAGTAACCTGTTCACCGGCGATGAAGCCATCGGCCAGCCAACGATGGATAGTGGAAGTGTTCATGCCCAGGACCAGCGCGGCCTTGCGGATCGGGACGACTTCTCCCTGCGGAGGCTGCGCCGGCGGCTGGTAACGCGGGATGCCGCGGTAACGGCGCAGACTGCCGACCTGATTGGCGGTGAAGCGCTCCCCGGTCGCTGTCTTGCGTCCCTGACGATTCAGGATGCCGGCGATGACTTCGTCGGGATAGAGAGCCGCCAGACGGGGTAACAACGAGAGCGTGTCTTCGCTGGTGCGCAGACCGCGTGGCAGGGAGCGCGGCAGAGGAAGATCGATCTCTGTAAGCTCGCCGCCTCGCCAGCGCAGCGTCAGATGGGCCTTATGTTCGGGGCGATCGACAGCCACGATCACCTCTTCCAGCAGCGTACGCAAGAGCTCCTTGCGATCGCGATCTGTGGTGGTGGGAGCAGTCCAGACTTTGCGCAGATCGGAACCGAGACCACGGACCCTGGCTCTCTCTTCCGGGCTGAGCGTGCGAGGACGCTGTTGCTGCCGACGATCGAGCTCTGCCTCAGCCGCCGTGAGATCACGTAGTCGTTTTTCCCACTCGGTTTCCAAGCCGCGCGCTACCAGCCTGTTTTCCGGTTCCACCGCGCGATACTGGCGTTCGGTGCGTTCGGCCTCATAGCGGGCACGTTCTACCGCCAGGCGCCACTGCCCGAGCGCCGCATCATGATCCGCTTCCAGTTGCCGCATAGCCTGTTCGGTAGCTTCTACCGCAGCGGGCGTCAACGCTTTCAGAAACGTATCCGCCACCGCCTGATCGATCTGCACACCGCCAACGTTGAGACAGTAAACGCCTCGTCCCTGGACGATGTCTTTCCCCGAGCAGTGATAGCCGGGCGAGGCATTTCTGCCGCGATAGTGAGTATGCAGATGACGACCGCACTTGCCGCAAATGGCCAGCCCCTGCAGCAGTGCGGCGCCTTCTCTCACCGCGCCGCCCACCTGGTGAGGTTGGGGATGAACGTTGGCGTCGATGCGGGCCTGGTTGGCTTGGTAGGTTGCCCAGTCGATGAAGCCGGGATGGTGATCAGTAAGAAGCACCGCCCACTCGGTCTGGGGCAGATGACGGGTTCGTCTGCGCAAGCGGCCCTGTTCATCGACGTAACGCTCATGGCGGCACTTTCCGTAAGCATATGCGCCACCATACACCGGGTTGGTGAGCACATTGTGGATGGCGGTATACGTAGCAGCAACCCAGCGAATCGGGCTGTTCATCGTTGCGCGCAACGGGAAGGAGAGTCCTTCGGAACGGAACCAGAGCCAGACCTTGCGGGCCGATCCAAGTTCCGTGAACTTGGAGAACACCGTACGGATGGCACCGGTCACGGCTTCATCGGGTTGGAAGCGAACTTCGCCGTCCTCCTCGCCCCACACAAAACCTACAGGAAGACCACGGCGCAGTTCGCCCCGCGCGGCTTTGTTGCGGATTCCTCCGTCAAGCCGGGCGCGCAGGATATGAAGTTCCGCTTCCGACATCGTGCCTTTTAAACCGAGGATCAGGCGATCGTTGAAAAGAGCCGGATGATAGATCCCGTCGCTATCTCCGATCAACGTATCCGTCATGGCGCACAGATCGAGCAGGCGATACCAATCGGCGTTGTTGCGCGCCAGACGGGAGACTTCCAGTCCCAGCACGATGCCCACGTGGCCGAGAGCCACTTCCGCGGTCATGCGGGCAAACCCGGAGCGCTTCACCGATCCGGAGCCGGAAAGGCCAAGGTCTTCGTCAACGACGATTACTTGTTCCCTGGCCCAACCTAACTCGCAAGCCCTTTCCACCAAAGCATACTGCCGCGCCGTCGACTCCCGGTTGTATTCCACTTGCGATGGGCTGGACTGACGAATGTAGACGAAGGCTGCGCGTCGTGTATGAGTGAGCTTTACCTTTCCGGATTCATTCATCGTTCTTCTCCTCGTCGTGGGGCAGGGTGGTGTTGGCGATCATCCTTGCCAGGATGTCGATGGCCCGAAGCTGTTGCTCGGTTTCGAAGGCTTCCCAGGGACAGCTTTCGTCGAGAAGCAGATCGAAGAGACTCGGATGATTTTCTCGCAAGGGGGCTCTCCTTCTCAGCCGCCTCGCTCTTAGTGGCCGCAAGGCGGTTGAGAAGAGCGTCTGTGATGGCGCGAGCGTGAAGCAAGTCCTCTACGGAACCCAGCTTGGCTGTGGCATGCACAGAGAGAGTCGGTCGAGGCCCAGTTACAGAGACAAAATCTGTCCAGTCCGCACGGACCATAGATTTGCTGCCGTCGGGTAAGACCAAGATGAGATACAACTCCCCTTTGCGATGTATCGTGTTGAGAACCTCAAGCAGTCTTCCCTCAAACGCATGACGAGGACGAATGATAGTGACTCGCTCGGGAAGGTCCTGATGATGGGTAGTGTGTCGTAACTTCCTTCGACTCTGTCGACCAGCGATGGTTGATTAGATTCCTGGAACATCGGATCGGTGACAAGCGCATCCTTCGCCCGATCCAGAAATGGCTAAAGGTGGGGGTACTGGAAGACGGGATGGTGGCGGTGAGTGAGACGGGGACGGGACAGGGAGCGGTGATTTCACCGTTGCTGGCCAATATCTATCTACACTACGTCTTCGATCTCTGGGCCGAGCAGTGGCGCCGACGAGAGGCACAGGGCGACATGATCATCGTGCGATATGCCGATGATGTTGTTCTGGGTTTCGAACACGAAGCCGAAGCGAGGCGCTTCCTGGGGGCTATGAAAGAGCGGCTGGAAAAGTTTTCGCTGGCGCTGCATCCGGACAAGACTCGATTGATCGCGTTCGGCCGCTTTGCAGCGGACCAACGCGCCCGGGCGGGTCTGGGTAAGCCGGAGACCTTTGATTTTCTGGGCTTCACTTTCATCAGCGGAAAGACACGTCAGGGCAAATTCCTCGTCAAGCGGAAATCCCGTCGTGATCGCGTGAAGGCCAAGTTGCGAGAGATCAAAGACACGCTGCGAAGAAAGATGCACCTACCCATTCCTGAGCAAGGCCGATGGCTTGGGCAGGTCGTCACCGGTTACTTCGCCTACCACGCCGTGCCGAGTAACCTCGACACGCTCGTGGCGTTTCACCACTTCGTCACCGGTCTATGGCGGCGCACGCTTAGGCGACGCAGTCAGAAGGACCGTGTGAACTGGTCGGACATGACGAAGTTAGTCTCGCAGTGGCTCCCCCAACCGCGCATCCAGCATCCGTGGCCTAATCAACGCTTCGCCGTCAAATACCCTAGGTGGAAGCCGTATGCGGGAAAGCCGCACGTACGGTTTTGTGCGGGGGGCGCATAGCAATATGCGTCCCTACCGCGATCCGCATTTCCCGCCGGTTTGCATTCCACGGACCGGGAGCTCTCAACACAAACCGCGATCTCGCACCCATCACAGATGTAAAGAAGTTCGATTTCGTGCGCCTTCTTGTGAACCCGGAGTATCCAGCAGATCCCCATCATCCGAACCCATCACAAGTGCTGTTGCTTCCTCTAACTGCGCAAAACGGGCTGAACAAAAACGCAGATGACCTCGAGACAGAAATTAAACAAATCATGGGCTCGGGCCTCAAGGTCGTAATCACCATCGATCCCAGCGACGAGTATAGATGCCAACTAAACGACCGTGTTTTCCGGGACGACGGCACCGAATGCCCAACGCCGGCAGGCATAAACGGACGGCAGCAAGAGTTCATAGGTCTCTGGACGGCACTTGCATCGCACTATTCCAAGCCGCCGTTTGATCCGGATAGTGTGCTTTTCGAAATCCTAAACGAACCGAAGGTAAAGACCACCGCCGGCATATGGGCCTGGAGCAAATTTGAAGACCAGCTGATCACAGCCATAAGGAAAGTCGCGCATGATAATTGGATCATCGCCACTCCCGGAAGCAATTCAGGCGTGGAGGATCTGCTGCAATTCACGCCGGTCCCGCGGCAATCCAGCGCCAAAATCGCCTACACATTTCATTACTACATGCCCCCCGAGTTCACACAGCAGTTGCACGAGCGCCGCCTTTTCCCAAGCGATCCAAGGGAAATACAGCCGCATCTCGGCAAGGAACCGCTGGAATCCGAATATCAAGATAACGAATACAGGCTCAATCAGTCGGACGGTACACGTATAGCTTCCCAAATCTACTTCGCCCAGCAATGGAGTGTGAAAAACAATGTACCCGTATGGTGCGGCGAATTCGGTGTGAAGAAGATGGAAGGGGAATCGAATAGGGGATCAGATCCTGCTTTTCTTACAGCACGTTCGAAATGGCTGGACGCCGTGCGTGGCGCGCTCGACAGTGACAAACTGGGCTGGGCGGTATGGGACTACAACTCGGCTGACTTCGGTGTTTTGCAGAACACGGCTCTCGATCCGCAAGTAAAGGCGGCTCTCTTTCCTCACTGAGGGTTCCTCAGCGCTCAAATCGTCACCTTGTGCGAGGCGGAATCCCTCAAACTTCGCCGCGTTTTATCGTATATCTGCGTGGTCGTGATGTGCTTGTGGTCGAGGAGCTCCTGGACGGATTCGATGCGCTCCCCGGCATCGAGCAGCAGCGTCGCCGTGGTCGCCCTCAGCGAATGCGGCGAATAAATGCATTCCTGAATCTTTTCCCCCGACGGAAGCGCCTTTTCTCTAAGGGCGCCAGGTAGGTCTTTGAGGGAACAGGTAGGTCTTTGGGACATGTGGCGGGGACAATGTGGCGGGGACGAAACGTACCCCATCAAGAAGGGGCTACCGTATTGCTCTGTGCGTAATTCATTGGGGGATCTTTCGTTTGTCCCGGTTCCTCCCGCGGTTCCTCCCGGCACGCGAGACGCAGTGCTGGGACCAGTGGCTTCTATTCCCAATCGCCCCAGTGCGAACGGAAATCGACTCGAACACTAATCAACTCCGCGGCGCTGAACTTTTTAGTAATGCAAGCAGTTACCACAGCGATGTAGGTATCGACGGCGGCCTTGGCTCCGGCAATGCCGCTCGTTAGGTATGCCGATATTATGCCAGCGACAAGTCCGGCGCCCACAGCATTGTTATGGCATTCATGGACCCCTGCCAGATAGTCTCCAACCTTCGCAAAATCGACGATTAGAGTTGGATTTACATACATCCACTGGTAGAAGACCCGCCAGCCACAGCACGCGTTGAAACACGGCTTGTCGCAGTCGACCTTTGTGTGCGGAGGCGTAAACGGATCGCGAAGCTCTCCCATCGCTACTTCATAGTGTCCTGATTGGCCCTTGAGTTTGGGGGGGACCGAGCTTTGGGAAGTCCGCGATGTCGTGGGGCACAGTGGCGGCGGTCTATCACAGCACGCCGTCATTCGTCAATCCGAAACAGAGGGTATTGGGCCATTTTCGATCCATAGGCAAAAATGTTGTCGTCCCCGTAAACGGGTCGACTCAACGTGGTGCCCGATGAGAGGATACCGGGCATGGATGTATTGCAAGTTCTTGTGCATCCACTCACCTCTCTCGTCCTCTCTTTGGTGCTCGGGGCGATCGCAGTGAGCGGAAAGTTTAGTCGCCACGCAGCAAACTTACTTCTTTTTACTGCTGGGTTGGTTGGAGTGTTCGCCATTATGCGATCCGGCACAAAAGACTGGAGGCTGGTCCTTGCCGGTATCTGCGCAGTGAGCGCCATAACTCTTTCGTTGAGCTGGTGGATTAAACCTACGCCGTCTTTGGTAACCCCATCTTCGCCAACCGCATCTCCGGCGCTGCGGTCATATCTCGTGATGACTCTGATAATTGATAAAGTCGGCAAAGACATGGTGCAGTTTCATTTTTTACTGAAAAACAATGGGCCCCAAGAGGTCACCATTTCCCATCTGGTGTACAAAAGTTTTACAAAGACTGCATGGGAGGGTTCCGAGGAACCGGTCCGAACGGTAATACCAGGCGGTGAACTGGTGACTAACGGAGTTGTCGACCGAAGCGATCTTCCGGGGAATTTGAGTGCGATGGCTAGTTATAGTATGAGCGGGTTTGATAAAACGATGACCGCACAATACGGATTCCGGATTCGCGCAATTGATCTTCAACCGAAAAACGTACTAGGGCCAACATCCCGCGAAGAGACCGTCAATAAAGAACTCGTTCCGTACAAGATCATTCTGGATGGACTCAGGAGACCGGTTGGCTCCTTCACTTTTTGGTTTCCGGAAAGGCTCCCAGATGGAAGACCCAATAACATGACGGTTTCTGCAGGCCCAAGCCGTCGAATAACCTTTGATCCAGTATCTAGAACCGTTCACTTAACGATGATTAGCAATGGAAAGCTATTTCAACTGGAACGGCCTCTTCTGGAGCCGAAACAAGGCATGCATTTCGTTGGAGCAACATGGGACGACGTCGGGAACGTACATCTTTTCGTGGATGGTTCTGAAAAGCCTAGGCAGCCATGAGTTCCTCACGCTATCTGCCTCAACCCCTCCAAAATCGACTTCGGCTCCATTAGACCGGTGGAAAGGGGGTGACGGATAAGGGGCATTGAAGGGAGAGACGAAGTAACCACCATCCGAACGGTTTCAGCGTGGTGAGACGAATGGTGGTTATTTCGTCCCTTCAATGCCCTGTCCCTATTTCTGGGGACCGCCTGGACGGTTTGGATGGAAGGTCTCGCGGGGCCAGCCAGGCAACCCTTACTCCGCGCTGCTCGAAGAGGCAGGAAAAGCTGGAGACGCCTGGCAACCCATCCGCTCTGGACTTTTCGGAGGCTCCATCGAGCGATTCAAGGAGGTGGCCCAGAGATACGAAACGGAGCTTCTCAGGTTTCGCTGGCGCTAGCGCCCGGTCTGGTACCTCGCTTCACGCGGTTCTGGTCCTTTCTCCAGCCCGTGCAGCAGTATTTATAGACACCGATTTGACGCTCCACCTAAACGCGATATCCGCGAGACGTTGTCCATCTGATACTAGGTGACAGATACTGGGATGCACCCCTAAGCTGGAATTTCAGCAACTCCGTGGTCGATAAAGTAGAATCCTTCAAAGAATGGCCAAGTTATTTCGCAACCAGACAAATCGTTGGTTGAGGAACGACGTATCAGTCCAGACGGGAAGCCCCTTCGAAGAATAGGAAATTAGGAAATGGGCCCTTAACGTCCACCCCCGAAAAGGAAATCCCTGAATTTGGTGAAAACAACCCTATAATTTGTCTTGCTCCGGCATTCAGATGGCAAGACTCACACTACAGAATTTCCGACATACGCTTTACCAGCGGCGCTGGCGTATCGCGCTGTATTTCGTTCTGGTTGCAATCACGTTCACGCTTGAGAGGACCGGCGAGCGTGCAGAGAATGAAGGGCGTCCGATGTCTGCGACGGCGCGTGACCTCTACTTGAGGGCGAGTACCTTCGGCTATCGTAAACCGGACGCTAGGTTCACAGCATTGATTTTGTTGGACGACAACGCAAAAAGCAATCACGATCCGCCGGAGGTGGCTCTGAATGGTTGTCAACGGAGACTCTACTTATCCAAATTAGCCGAAGCGTTGGAGATCCAAATGGCATCGGCCATCGTATTCGATTTCTACTTTGAGGCAGACTGTCCCGAACAAGATAAGCAACTGGCGGATTCCATCTCTAGGACAGCAAAGCATATTCCCATCATACTCGGGCAGGACAGCGAGCCAGTGAGCGCCATACGCCCAAAGCAACCGGGGCGGATTGGTCCTGGGATTGATGAGCGGGATCTCGTCCCGGAATTCCCGAGCTTGTTCGGCGAAGTGGTAGGGGCTAAATATGGTTTGGTCGCTCTGATTGCGGACAATCGGTATATTCCACTTAGATGGAGAACGGCCAATCCCGCTCCTAGTACCGATCGCCTGACGATACGTGGTATTCAGGACGGTCTCGGACTCGCCGCTGCTTCGGCACGCAACGGACATCTAGTCGCCCAACCGAAGTTAAGGGAATATTTGACAACCGGTGGGGCGCCGCTCACCAGTTTCATCCCCCAAGGAAAATTCCCAAAGCAAAATGGTCTTGACCTCCTCTGCAAGGACCA
>CAWIBI010000017.1:0-134922 GCA_963834205.1 uncultured Acidobacteriaceae bacterium
GCCGAGCCGGCAGAGTTCAAAGGAGAAGGCGTCGTCCCGGCCAAACAAGCGGGAGCCCCGTACCATCCCCCGGCCAACGCTACGGCCAATCGCGGCGGGATAACCCAACCGGTACACGCCAGCGACCTGCAGCCGCACCAGGCGCCTACTCCCAACACCGGCAACCCCGACCTCGACAAAAAGTACCAGCAACAGCAGAACCAGCTGATTCAAAAACAAAACCAACAGCACGCCCAACTGCAGCAGAAACAGGAAGCGGATCATCAGCGGCTGGTCCAGCAAAACGCAAATGACGCCCAGAAGCAGCAGGTGGAGCAGCGCCACCAGCAACAGACCACGCAGTTGGAGCAGAAGCACACGCAGCAGCAACAGCATTTACAACAAAAGCAGCCGCAAGCGCACTACGAGGAGAGGCCGCGATAAGCCACCCACTCATGGTGCTTTCGACGTTCGCGCTGCTGGTGCTCACGGTGTCTGCGTCCACGCCGGCGGGACCCCAGGGTGAGGAGATCAAGTTGCAGCTGCGAACCCAGATTCAACCATTCCACGGGAGGGGACCGTGGGTGGAAGCCCATTTTGAAGCAGCCATCGTTCCCTCGAAGACCGCGATCGTGATTACGGATATGTGGGACAAGCACTGGTGCAAGGGGGCCACGCATAGGGTGGGGCTGATCGCCCAGAGGATGGAACCACTGCTCGCCGTAGCCCGCAACGCCGGCATCCTCATCATCCACGCGCCCTCCGAGACGATGGACTTCTACCAGGACGCGCCGGGCAGGTTGCTGGCAGAGAACGCCCCCAGGATCGCGCCTCCAGCGGAACTTGCCTTCGCCGACCCTCCGCTGCCGATCGACGATAGCGATGAGGGCTGCGATACCCCCGGAGACAAGCCGCACAAGGCATGGAGCCGTGAGACCGAAGCCCTGACCATTGCACCGGGGGACGTGATCTCCGACCAGGGCGAGGAGATTTACAACGTACTGCGACAGCGTCACATCGACACTGTGTTGTTCATGGGGGTGCATGCCAACATGTGCATTCTCAACCGCAGCTTTGGAGTGCGCCAGCTGTCAAAGTGGGGACTGCGCTGCGTATTGGTGCGCGATCTTACCGATGCTATGTATAACCCAGCGTCGAGACCCTTCGTCTCCCATGCTGCCGGCACGGAACAGGTGATCGAATATATCGAGAAGTATTGGGCGCCCACGATCACCAGCGATGCCTTGATTGCGGGGCTGAAGGGCGATGGCTCGCGTGGCTCTCCTTAGAGCCACGAAAAAGTACCTCAGGGGCTGAAGAGTCTGCGTGAGAACGGGCGTTGAGCAACCTGCTTTGGGATTTCTCCTCACCACGGACCAAAGGGTGGCCCATATCTCGCTCGTCTTTCGCGAGATGTGGGAGACGCGAATATCGCTCGGCAGCCTCTGCAGGGCCAAGAACTGTAGATTGGGAGCCGTGGTCTCCCATATCTCGCGAAAAACGAGCGAGATATGGGGCACCCTTTGGTCCGTGGTAAGGACAGAATTCAGCAACGATGGGTTCTCGCGCACACTCTAAAGCCCGACGTATTGTCAATCATTTGTTGTCGGTTTAATCAAAGGTGGTCGGCCACTCGGGATGCGCGGCATGCTCGAACATATGCTCGATCTGGTATTCGGTTACACGTGAAGCGGAGAGCCCAGGCAATCGGTTGCGCGGAAAAAAAGCAACCTCGGGAGTCTCAAAGCTCGGCGCCGCCTCGCCGCCCATGAGATCGCAGAGGAAAAAGAGCTTGTAGGCATGCGAGGCGATCGGCGGATGAGGATGCTTGCTGCGGTCAAATAACGCCGCCAGCTTGCGCGGCACTACATCGTAGCCGGACTCCTCTTTCACTTCCCGAACCACCATGGCGCTGGGGGTATCTCCCACATCCGCCCAACCGCCCGGCAGGGTCCAACCTCCATCGTCTCGCTCGCGCACCAGCAAGACCTGATCGTTGTGCAAAACCGCGCCGCGCACGTCGATCTTGGGAGTCGCGTACCCTCGTTCCTGACGAAAGAGATCGAGCACTTTCTCTGAGTCCTGGATGCCGGCTCCGGCAGCCATCATCTCCGCGGCAATGAGACGCAGCTCCTCATAGCGCTCCTGGTCATAGTGATCCCGGGTAAAGGTGAGCCCGGTTTGGGCAATCGCCTGCAGACGCCGGGTCCAGGTCAGCCACTGCGGGTCTGCTGCTTGATCCATGATGTTCCTCAGCCCTCAAGCTTCCGGTTTTTTGCCGGCCTGCTTGGCTGCCCGGATGCTGCGTATCTCATCCATGCGTTGGGCCAACTGCTTTTCCCGGCCCTGGGAGCGCGGATGGTAGAACTGGCGGCCGCGCAGAGTATCCGGCATGCATTCCATATCGGCGACGCCGGCTTCGACATCATGAGCATACTGGTAACCTTCGCCGTATCCGAATTGCTTCATCAACGATGTGGGAGCGTTGCGCAAATGCAGGGGCACGGGCTCCGCGCGATGGGCTTCGATCTCGGCAGTTACTTCGTTGTAAGCGGTGTAGAGCGCATTCGACTTGGGCGCCAGCGCCAGGTAGACCGCAGCCTGGGCAAGGGCAAGGTCGCCCTCGGGCGACCCGAGAAAATCAATCGCATCGCGGGCAGCTAACGTCAAACGCAACGCTTCAGGGGCGGCCAGGCCGATGTCTTCGACTGCCATGCGGACCAAGCGGCGGGCTACATAGAGCGGGTCTTCTCCGGCCTGCAGCATACGGCCCAGCCAGTACAGGGAGGCATCGGCATCGCTGTTGCGAATGCTCTTATGCAGCGCGGAGATCAGGTTGTAGTGCTCTTCACCCTGCTTGTCATAGAGCAATACGCGCTGCTGCAACGCGCTGATTACGATCTCTTTCTTGATCGCCCCACCGGCCGCCAGCTTGGCTGCCGTTTCCAAAGCATTATAGGCATAGCGTGCATCGCCGCTGGCGTAGCCGGCGATCATCTCCAGGGCGTCGTCGTCCGCTTTGACGCCGAGCGACCCCAGGCCGCGCTGCTTGTCGGTCAACGCCCGCTTCAGCAACTGTATCAGTTGCTCATCGGTCAGCGGCGTCAGGCGGTAGACGCGGCAGCGGGAGAGCAGGGCGGCAATCACCTCAAAGGAAGGATTTTCCGTGGTTGCCCCGATCAGGCGGATGGTGCCTCGCTCCACATAGGGCAGAAAAGCATCCTGCTGGGCCTTGTTGAAGCGGTGAATTTCGTCGATGAAGAGGATGGTCCGCGAGCCGAAGCCGGCGGCCTTCTCCGCATCCACCATCACCTGCTTGATCTCCTTGATGCCGCCCAGCACGGCGGAGAATTCAATGAAGCTGGCTTGCGTGGCCTCGGCGATGATCTTGGCCAGGGTGGTTTTGCCCACTCCAGGCGGCCCCCACAGAATCATCGACGCCGCATCGTCGCGCTCGATCTCTACCCGTAGCGGCTTGCCTGGGCCAAGCAGCTGCTCCTGGCCCACGTATTCGTCCAGGGTGCGGGGACGCATCCGCTCGGCGAGCGGAGCCGTTCGAGTCGAAGCTCTCAGCGCGCCTTCCTCGGGGATCTGGCTAAACAGGCTCATGCATTCGCTCGCTGCCGCATCGCGTCGTAAAGCAACACGCTGCCCGCTACGGCCGCATTCAGGCTTTCTACCGGGCCGTGGCAGGGGATGGTCACCCGCGCGTCCGCCCGGGCAATCCACTCGTCCGGCAGTCCGGCGCCTTCGTTGCCCAGCAGCAGGGCGACGGGCCCGCGCAGATCGGGCTCGCCGGAACCAGCCCGCGCCACGGCTGCGAGTACTTTGACCCCGTGGTCGCGCAGGGTGGCGAAGGCCTCATCCGCCATCATGGGAATTGCCGGCAGGCGGAAGGCCGACCCCGAGGATGCGCGCAAGGTCTTGCCGTTCCATAGGCTCACGGTGCCGGGGAGCAGAATCATGCCGGTGGCCCCAAAGGCTTCCGCCGACCGCACCAGGGTCCCCAGGTTTCCCGGATCCTGCAAACCGCCGGCGACGACTACCAGCGGGATGCCGTCAAAGATTGCGTTCACCGTGAATTCGGGGGCCTGCACCAGGGCTGCGATGCCTTGCGGATGCTCCGTCATGGTGGCGCTCGAAAAAACGTCCTCGGTCACGATCAGGATTTCGGCGTTGCCCACTGCCAGATGCTCGAGCAAACCCTCGCTGCCGCTGCGCACAAAGACGGTGTGCAGCTCCAGGCCGCTCTTCACCGCTTCTTCGATCAGATGCAGGCCTTCGATGGCGATGTGGGCGGTTCGTACGCCACGCGCCAGGCCGGCGCGCAGCTCTTTGATGCGGCCGTTCTGCCGGCTTTCGACCCTCCTTGGAGCTCGTTCGGCAACAGACTTCATGGGCGTGGGCTCAACGCGATTGTACTAGGGAGTAAACTACGGGGAATGGCAACCACGACGCGTGTTCCCGTTGAGGTCTATCTGCGCTCATCCTATGAGCCTGATGCGGAGTACGTCGACGGGGAGATCGAGGAACGCGCGGTGGGAGAGTATGATCACGCCGACTGGCAGCAAGCCATCCAAACGTGGTTTGGCATCCATAAGAAGGACTGGGGTATTCGCGTTTTTGCCGAATTGCGGGTTCAGGTAGCAGCTACCAGGTTCCGGGTTCCCGATGTAACGATCCTCGATCGCGACTGGCCGGTCGAACAGATCATTACCCAGCCGCCCCTGGCGGTTTTCGAAATCCTGTCCCCCGAGGATAGCCTGCAACGGCTGAAGCGCAAGCTGCAAGACTACGCGACCATGGGCATTGCGGAGATCTGGGTCATCGACCCACAAGATGCAACCTATTACCGTTATCAGGAGCGCCAGCTTCTGCGGAACGATTCGTTTTCCCTTGTCCCAAAGGGCATCGCCTTTCCGATGGATCGGATCAAAGAGTACCTCGACTAGCCACCGCCGGGCCCCAGTGGCTAAAACAGGCTGCGGAAGAGTCACTTTTCTGAAGGGGACGGGCTTCAGCCCGTCCATAATTGCTTGGCAATGAGCGCGGCTTTCGCCGCTGAGGGATGCTTTCCTTCAAAACGGACTTCTTCCGCAGCCTCTAACCCGCATTTCTCACCAATAGCTTTCGGTCGAAGCTTCCTACGCATAGTGGAACCCCGGGTGCCCCATAGCCCGTATTTCCTGTGAAGCTGGGTGGCTTCCAGGAACTCCATGCGGCTTTCCTTAATGAAAGCCGCACACGTGGCACTCTTTGGGACCGCGTACAGGAAATACGGGTATCTGCCCGATTTTGGCAGATGTGGGATTCCACGAATGCCGACCCTAAGCTGTGCAAACTGCAGATGGCCCAAGCCCGGGGTTTCGACCGGCGGCCCGTGAAGCCGTGCATTCCTGCAGATTAGAGAGCCTTGCGCGCCAGGCGGCGCACTACTTCCGTGGTGACTCCGTAGATTGCGTGGGTCACCACCTCGCTGGCGTGCTCGCGCGCGGGCTGGTTTTCCGGGCTTTCCGTCAAGCCCATCATGGGCAAGGCGGAGGCGTGGGTGATGCCGCAGAGAGTCAAGCCGAAGGTAAGGCCGAGGCGCCCCGTGACCACCGGTTGATACTCCGCAAGCGCTCCATAGACCCCACCTGCCAGCGCTCCGAAGCCCCAGTGAATAGCGCGCACCGAGGCAACTTCTGCCTCTTCGCTCAAGGGATGGGCGGACATGCGATTGACCAGCACCGCGGGCGGAGGAATCTGTCCCTGGGTACGCGGCGGATAGGCTGCTTCGCCCGCCGCCTTCGCCGCCGCACCCGCAAGTCCCCCAAGGGCTCCGGCGAGAAATCCCTTGAACAGCGATCGCTTGCGGCGAGGCGGTGCAGTGTCTTCCGATGTTTTCATTTTCGTCCTGTTAACCTAAATCGTCGTCCCAGGCAATGCAATGCTGGAGAGAGTGAATGGCCGTTAGTAAACAGTGGACCGAATGGCATCTGACACCCAGCGGCTGGGTTTCCGGATCGAGCCGCCGGGATGGCGAAGGCAACGTGTGGCGCGATGAACCCGAGGAGCGGGTCATCACCTTCGTTTACCAGGAACAGGTTGACAAGGCTCACCCTGAGCCGCATGTCACCGTGCAGGAATCCTGGCGGTCGAAGACTGCGACCCAAATCGAGCAGCTACTCGCCCAACATGGTCCCTGTCCGCGGAAGCTCTAGCTTAGGCGGTAGTCTTGCTGCACAGCTCGTTCATAGCCCGGGCCAGCTCCTGCGCGATCATGGGCGCGGTTGCGGTCTCGATGGCCGAACGCTGCATCAGGTACACCAGCTTGCCATCGCGGAGAATGGCCACGGCCGGCGAGGTGGGAGGATGACCCTCGAAGTAGGAGCGGGCACGCTCGGTGGCTTCACGATCCTGCCCCGCGAAGACGGTGACGGCCTGGTCGGGCAGGTTCTTGTTCTGCAGAGCCAGCCTGACGCCCGGGCGCATCTTGCCGGCGGCGCAGCCGCAGATCGAGTTGACTACCAACAGCGTGGTGCCTGGCTTGGCTAACGCCTCGTCGACTGCTTCCGCGGTCCGCACTTCCTTGATGCCTGCGCGGGTAAGCTCTTCGCGCATGGGTATGATCATGATCTCAGGGTACATGCTTGCTCCTTGAATACTCTGGTGACGCGCAGGCGCTGATGCAACCTGGCACACTCCCATGATTGTAAAGATTCGGACCCAGTTTCGCCAGTGCAGTTCCGCCAGTGCATAGGCTTGGGCTCCTGATATACCTTGAGGCAAATGCACTTCCTAGAGGAAGTACCCCTCGCCCCATACACGACCTTTCAGATCGGCGGCCCTGCCCGGTGGTTTGCGGAGGCGGCCAGCGAAGACGATATCCCCGCGGGCATCGCCTTCGCCGGCCAGCGCCGGCTGCCGCTCTTTGTGCTGGGTGGGGGCAGCAACCTTTTGGTTTCCGACGGCGGATTCCCCGGGCTGGTGCTGCGCATCGCGCTGCGCGGCATCGAGTCGAGCGAGGGGAGTGGGGGGAATGGGCAGCCGGTCGTCTCCGCCGCGGCCGGGGAAGACTGGGACGGCCTGGTGGCCTACGCCGTGGCGGCAGGATTTGCCGGTATCGAGTGCCTTTCCGGCATCCCCGGCACGGTGGGGGGCACGCCGGTGCAGAATGTAGGCGCCTACGGGCAGGAGGTTTCGCAGACCATCGTGATGGTGCGCGCCTTTGACCGCAGCACCAGCCAGTTTGTGAACCTGCCGGCTGCGGCCTGCGGGTTTTCCTATCGCCGCAGCATCTTCAACTCCACGGAACGGGAACGCTACGTAGTAAGCCGTGTGGAGTACCGGCTGCGCCAGGATGCTCCTGCCAATTTTGTCTACGCGGACGTTGCTAAGTACTTCGCCTCCCGCAATGTGACGACGCCCACGCTGGCCGAGGTGCGTGAGGCGGTGCGCAGTATCCGGGCGCAGAAGGGAATGCTGCTGGTGCCGGGCGACGCAGATTGCCGCAGCGCGGGCAGCTTCTTCAAGAACCCGATCGTTCCTATTGCGAAGCTTGATTCTGTGGCGCAGGAGTTGGGCATCGAAAAGCAGCGCATTCCGGCCTATCCGGCCCAGGACAGCCAGGTAAAGATCTCCGCTGCCTGGCTGATTGAGCGGGCCGGCTTTGCCAAAGGTTACGCGCTGGGGAACGCGGGGATCTCCAGCCGCCATACGCTCGCCCTCATCAACCGCGGGGGCGCCAGCGCCGCTGAGGTGACGGCCCTGCGCGATAGGGTAATCGAGACGGTGGCATCGCGCTTTGCCATTCGTCTTGAGCCCGAACCGGTCTGGCTGGCGTAGGGACATTAAATACGCATGGTTCATGCGCGCGGCAAAAATGGGAATCTCAGTTTCCGATGCCGTGCGCATGATGTTGGTGCGAGTGGCAACGGAAAAGGCGCTCCCATTCGAGGTGCGTGTCCCGAACGCTACGACGAATCAAGGCAATGCAATCCGCTTCAGGGCTTTACGTGCTGCGGAAAAACTCTTGTTTTGTATCAGGGCACGACTTCAGTCGTGCCCTGGAGTTGGTACATTTCAGGGACGACGTGGTGATATTTCAACCAGAAAAACTCCTTTGGATGCCTTGTTTTGGCTTTGTATCGCGGCTCCCGCGGGTAGCAACGTCTGTCTATCCCTCGGTATCCGCGTATCAGGGCACGACTTTAGTCGGGCCGTACAGAATGGAACGAGAGTTGGGCTTCAGCCCCTGCCACCTTTACCGGGCAAAGAAAAAACCCAGGGGCTAAACAGGCTGCGGAAAAACTCGCGATCGGGCAAGAAAGACGTACCGCAGGGGCTAAAGCCCGACGTATTTTCAATCGTTTACGGCACGACTAAAGTCGTGCCCTGATACAAAACATGAGTTTTTCCGCAGCCTGTAAAGCCCAAATCTTTGTTGGGCCTCAACGGCCCGACTAAAGTCGTGCCCTGATACGCGGATACCGAGGGATAGACAGACGTTGCTACCCGCGGGAGCCGCGATACAAAGCATTTAACTGCGGTGAGGACCGGAAAACTCGCGCGTTCCGCAGATTTTGGATCTATCCGCCTTCACTGAAATGTAGAAACTCTAAGGCACGACTTCAGTCGTGCCGTAAACGATTGAAAATAAGCTGGGCTTTAGAGGGTGTGTGAGAACTGGTAATTTCCGAGAAAAACCTGCGGTTTCTTTCCCTTCCGCAACTACAACATATGATCTGAAAAACGCTATCTCCGACACACTCCGGAAGTGAGCCTAATGGAACCGGATCCGCTGGACCTTTACTTAAATGCGTGTCTCAACTCAGGGGTGCAGTCCATTCCGTCCCCAAAATTCGCCGGCCTGCGCGACGACAAAAACCCTCGGAAGATCGTCAGGGAGAATTACCCTATCGGGGATCGCTTCTCAGACGATTTCCTTGAAGTACGGCAACCGTGCGGCGTCTCGGTCAAAGGTCAGCGTGTGGGAACAACCAGACCAGGAGTTGAGAGCACCGATCAGCGCATCTTCAAATTCCCCAGTGCCACGTTTTAGCGCAAAGGCAGCTTCGAAGACCTGTTGTTCATTCTGGACCTGAAGAGAGTCCGAGGTGAGAAGGTTCTCGATCCGCGTAGCGATCTGGGCAGGAGTCTGTTTGAGGAGGCTGCGCAGGACCCACACAACCTCGAGAACAGTGGCCAGGTTGATGAAGCCCGGTTTCGATTCGCTGAGCTGGCTCTCGAAAATTTGGTTGACCTGACGTGTCTGAGTCGGATCATCCTGGAGCAAATATCGCAGGATGACATTGGTATCGAGCCCGATCATCGGCGATGACGCTCCGTTGCTCTGATCGCGGCATTCATCTGCTCAACTGAGACCGGCTTGTCCAGCTTCTGTACGCTTCCCCTGAGCTTCGAGATCCGGGTCTTGGGAAGAATCACCACGGTGCCGTCTGGCTGAAGAAAGAATTTGAACCGATCGCCCGCCTTGAGGTTCAGGTATTCCCGTACCTGCTTGGGAATTGTCGCCTGGTTCTTACTGCTGAGCGTAGCTTCCATGAGATTCAGATTCCTGCTTTACATTTTATCAAATGTAAAGCGGCATATTGTGGAATAGTGTCGCTGATCGTGCGTTCGTCTCGACCCGCGACTCTTTGCGCCATGAGAGTTGGTTGACTGCGCATCCCGGGAATCTGGTGCAAAATTGAAATACAAAGAATTTGGGCCGCAGCGCGACCCAATATTCCCCAAAAGGAGAATCGTATGCGGAAAGGGAAAGAAAATCGTGTGCTCGGGCGCCTGGGCGCTCGCGAACTGACGCCCGAGGAAGTTGAGCGGGCAACCGCCAATGGGCGCAGTGCCCAGCACACCAACGTGATCACCGTTAATCCAATCACCGGCCATCTGGACGGGGACGGCGTCGCCTGACTCCACCGCCCCGAACCATGTTGCGGGTGCGTGGCGCACCCGCAACACCCCAATGAACCCATATGAAAATTGCGATCATCGCGCCGGAAAACGACAATCACACCGCCCCGGTTAAATGGGCGCTGGAACGGGCGGGATATGAGGTACTCTGCTGGGCCGGCCTGGGCTGGTCTCCCGAACGCCAGGCATCGATTTCACTGCTGGACAATTTGAGCATGCGTCTGGGACCGGGAGAATTGGAGGCCGGGGATGTGGTTTGGATCCGCAGGCCGGAACCACCCAGCCCGAATCCCAACGTCTCGGAAGCCGACAGAAAATTTGCCCAGGGCGAATATCGCTGGTTCTCCGATTCCCTCATGTACCTGTTCGAGCTGCTCCCCGTGCGCTGCATCAACAGGTATTCCGCCTCACGAATGATCAGGAACAAGTCCGTCCAGCTGTTGCTGGCAAAAACCTGCGGATTCAGGGTCCCGGCAACGCTGATGTCGAACGCTCCCGGACCGGTGAGGGATTACCTCCACCAGCACACGGTCCCGTCGATTTGCAAAGCTTTTTTCCCGCACATTTGGCGCAGTGACGCGGATCAGTCTGTGGCCGTGACGGAAACGTTCCAGCTCACCGAAGACATTTTGCCGGGCGACGAGGTGCTCACCTACGCGCCGGCCATTTATCAGCAGATGATTGCGAAGCAATTCGATGTTCGCATGGTGCTCCTGGGGACCGCCGTGTACTCCTTTGCGCTTTACAACCCGAAGGGGTCAATTGACTGGCGCCAGGACGTCACTCAGGGATTTGTGCGCGCCGAAAGCCTTGCCACGCCGGACGGAATTAGGCAACAGGTTCTCGCTTTTGCGCAAAAATCGGGGATCGTCTTTGGCAGTTTCGATTTTGCTGTGGACCGCGACGGACACTGGTGGTTTTTCGAAGTGAACGAGCAAGGGCAGTTCCTTTGGCTCGACGAGCTCAATCCGGGACTGCATGTGCAGGAAAAGTTTCTCGCGTTCCTCACGTCGCCGGAAGGAGCCCGGCAGGAAGAGATTGAGGCGCGTGAGGCGCTTTTTCCCTCATGGGAGGGATTTCTTGATTCGCCGGCAGCAAACCAGTCGGTTGCAGGGCTGCCCCACGCCATTCCCGACTTTATGTCACTCGAGTAGCGTCGCGCGGCTAATCATCAACTGCCGCCTAAGCGCTTGCTAACCTTCCGGAAGAGAGGTGCGGGTTTCTTGAGAAGTAAATGCGTCGACAGTGATACCTAACCCTCCAACGAGGGAATTCGGCCTTCTCAATCCCAGCCTACTCTCTATCCGGCAATTTCTCAGGACGAAGATCGAGGGTTCGCATCATTTCCTGGTAGTGTTCTTCGTCTTGGCTCTTGATCTCGTCGAAGCGCTTCGATTGCTGCTCACGCCGTGGATCCCCGGTGCGCGCATAGAGCTGCAGCAGGGCGAAGTTGGCTCCGTAGTTCTCCGGATCACGAGAGACGGCGCGGTCGAGACAGGCCTGCGCTTGGCCATAGTCGTGGCTGGCGATGTAGACCTGGCCGAGCTCCCCAAGAACATCCGCTCGATCCGGAGCGATGGTGTTGGCCTGCTCCAGTTGATGTTTGGCCTCTTCGAGGTGGCCCTGGACGCGCGCGATTCGGCCCAGGTAATAATGCGCGTCTGCCGCGGTGGCATCGTGGTTCACCGCCAGCTTCAGCCATACGCTCGCGGAGTCGTAGTTCTTGGCCCGGAAGTAGGTAGTTCCGATGGCCAGCAGCGCGGCCGGGTCGGAGGGACGCAAGGCATGGTACTTCTGCAGATAAGGCAGCCCCTGGGTTGCATCCTGCGCGAAGGAAGAAACAATGCCCATGCCGTAGTTGTATTCAGGATTCTCCGGCGATAATGCAACAGCCTCGGCCATAGCCTTGCGCGATTCACCGAGTAGGCTCAGGCGGAGCGAGAGCACCCCGAACTCGTAGGCAAAGCCGGCATCGTTGGGTTGCAGATCCCGGGCATGGGCCAGATATCCCAGTGCTCCCTGATAATCCTTCTCGGCCTTCGCGACACGGGTCAGGTCCACGAGTATGGGAACCGAAGCGCTGCTCTGAGCGAAAGCAAGTTCCAGTGTTTTGCGCGCGATCTCCAGCTTTCCTTCTCCTTCCTGGGCAAGGCCAAGGATGCGGAGGCCGTCAGCCGAAAGTGGATTTTTTTCGTTGGCTGCGGCAAACAACCGCTCGATGAGGTCGGCGCGATGCGCTGCGCGAAGCGCAGGCAACAGCTGCACGGCATCCTGCTCCGCAAAGTCGGGAGCGGCGACGATAGCGGCTGCGGCTTTATCTGCCGCAGATGGGTGATGGAGAGCAGCTTCATCCGCGCACAACACGATTTGAGCACCGATACGGTTGCGGTCCTCCGGGCTCAGCCGAGCAAGATACTCGAGAGAACGCTGGTAATTGTGATCCCACATCAGCAGCAGGGCGGCCTGATAGTTAGCCTCGGCATTGCCTGGCTCGACCAACAGAAGCTTTTCATAAACGCGCAGAGCAGCGGTTTGGGCGGTCTTGTCGCTTTCGGCCCTCTGCATATAAATCCGGCCCAGATTGAGATAAGCACCGGCAAGACTGGGATCGTGCAAAATTGCTGCTGAGAATTGCTGGATGGCGCGATCCGGATGCCCCTCCTGGATCTCGATGACGCCAAGAAGATTTTCCAGGCCCCCGTTTGCGGGAAACATTGTCCCGGCACGCGCAATCAGTGAGCGTGCGCCTTGCAGATCGTTTTGCTGGATGTGCTGCTGAATCTCCAGCACCAGCTCGCGATATTTTTCAGCCGATGGCTGCGCGGCGCCTGGTCGCACCAGGCAAAGCAGACCAAGCATCAGGAGGACGGTTGGCCCGGTATGGAAGCAGAGGCGGCTTGTGCAAAGGGCGCGAAGCCGAGAGTAGCTGAGCACTATTTGTTTCCACTCCCGTCCGCTACAGCATCTTCATTTCTGGTGTATACAAAGCAACCGCTCCCCACGCTAAACTACACTCCATGACGTGCAGGGTCGGAGTGATCGGCGCGGTGACGCTGGCCCTACTACTCGGCGACGCCGGATCTCCCCTGGCCGCGGCCCACGGCGCCAACGACGCACAGGTCATGGCTCCGCCATCTTCCGATCTGGCTCCGGAGAAAGTATCTCACTTGAAAGCGGCGATCGCTGCGCACGACTATGTTGCCGCGGAAGAGTTGCTGCTGAAAGAGATTGAACAAGATCCTCATTCGGCGCGGGCTGCTCGCCTGCTGGCGTATTTGGGGAGTGTGTATTTCCTGAACCACGATTATTTGAACGCGGCGATTGCCTGGAAGAAATCCGATGCCATCGCGCCCCTCGGCTCCGGCCTGCAATTTTCGCTGGCAATGGCGTACATCCGGATCGCGCATCCGGATTGGGCGCGCACTGTCCTCGAATCCCTTTCGGCGCACGACAGCAAAAACGCACTGTACATCTATTGGCTCGGGCGGCTCGATTACGACGCACAACATTATTCGGAGGCGACCCAGCGCTTTCAGCAGGCGATCGCACTCGACCCGGCGATGGCGCGTGCTTACGACAATCTTGGCCTCTGCTACTTCTATCAAAACAAGAATGAGCTTGCTGTCACAAATTTTGACCGGGCCATTGAGCTGGATCGGAATGCGCCGCATCCCTCCCCGTGGCCCTACTTAAACCTCGCGGTGACGCTCGAGTTTCTAGGCCGGACGCAGGAGGCGGAAACCGCCTTACGGGAAGCTCTCCGCCTCGATCCTCAGCTTGCGGCGGCACATTACCAGCTGGGCAACGTGCTTGAGCACCAGGGCCGGCACCAAGCTGCTGTCCCGGAAATGCTGGAGGCGATCCGCCTGGATGACAAGTACGCGGAGCCGCACATTGCGCTGGCGCACATCTACAATGAGCTGGGCCGAAAAGATGCGGCCAAGCAAGAGGTCGAGATCTATCTTCGTTTGCACGCCAACGCCAGCGATGCCGGCCGCAAGCCGACGGCGTCGCATCCATAAATCGCACGAAAGCTCCTTTTAGATGGTGGCTTTGTATCCGGGCACGACTTGAGTTGGGCCGTAAAGGAAATGAAAGAGAATTGGACTTCAGAGTTTGCGTGAGAACGGCGAGCAAACCTGCTTTGGGATTTCTCCTGACCACGGACCAATGGGTGCCCCACATCTCGCTCGTTTTTCGCGAGATGTGGGATACGCGGATCTCGCTCGGCAGCCTCTGGAGGAACCAAAAACTTTAGATTGGCAGCCGTGGTATCCCACATCTCGCGAAAAACGAGCGAGATGTGGGGCACCCATTGGTCTGCGGTCAGGACAGAATTCAGCCACGATGGGTTTCTCACGCAGACTCTTTAGCCCCTGCTACCCTTACCGGGCGAAGAAAAAACCCAGGGGCTAATAGCCTAGATTTTTGTTGGCCCTCAACGGCCCGACTGAAGTCGTGCCCTGATACAAAGCATCACCGCGGTGACTAGCCGAAGACTCGTGCATTCCGCGAGGTCTTGGATAGCTCAGAGAGTTACGACTCTAGAACTCGAACCGGCCGACAAACTGGATGGTGCGCGGAGTGGTAACCGATCCGTTCCAGTTACCAAAGGAGTTGCCCGAAGCCGCGATGTCGGTGACGAACGCATAGGTGGTGCCGCCGTTGTTATCCCCCTGGGAAATGAAGTAGTGGTTATTGAAAGTGTTGAAAAAGTTAGCCCGGAAACTGAAGTTCAACCTCTCTGTGATGTGCGTATTCTTGATGAACGATATATCCAGGTTGCGATAGCTGGGCCCGTAGATAGGCTGTACGGCCTTTCCGAAACCAGTGTAGCCAAAGGCGGAGAAGTCGTGTTCAAAGGCCGTGGAGTTGATAAGCTTGCCGTTGTCCGTAACCGGGTTGAAGCTGTTGCGGCCGTGCAATAAGGGCTGCTGCCCCGCGAGAGTCCCAGGGACGCAGAATTCACGGAACTCGGGTACCAGAGTATTGGTGGCGCATGCCGAGGAGTAGAACGAAAATGGAATGCCGTACTCATAGCGGAAGATGGGGCTGGTCGACCATCCGCTGACCAGGCTATTGAGCAACCCCGAAGAGTTGAGGTACCGCTTGCCTTGCCCGATCGGCAGCTCGTAAACGGCCGCGAGAGAACCGGTATAGGGAACATTGTCCGGAGCGATCGCGTAGGCGCGCGATTCATTGTAGGGACTGAAGGCGCCGCTGTTGCCGCCCGAGCCCACACTTATATTATTGGTGGATTGCACGTTGTTGGAGGCGTTGGTGTACATCTTCTGCAGCGTCAACGAGCCCAGCAGGTATAAACCGCCCTGTAAGCGCCGCTCTACCTTTCCCTGGAAAGAACGGTAAATGGAGTTTCCATGCTGCTCGTTGAGCCCTTGCAGGTTGCCGCAATATTGGGGAAACGGCAGAAGAGCCTGGGCGATGGTTGGCGCGCATCCCGTCATCTGCGTGGCCCAGTTCAGATAAGGCTGAGAGACGCCATGGGCGGCGAAGGTCGCAGGGCCCGTCGCGGTCGTTGTAGTTGACTGCCAGATCAGAGCCGATGGCCGTGATGGTTGGGTCGAGCGGGTTCAATATGTTGATGGGGCTCAGCGCAGAGGGCAGGTGAGTTCCCTTGGTGCCGACGTAGGAGAGGCTTAACAGCGTGTTGCGCGGGAGTTGGCGCTCTGCGGTCATATTCCACTGCGAAGAATAGGGTCTGCGGTTGCCGTCAAACGGACGGTAAAGGGAGGGTGACTGGCCGTTGTCAAAGCCTGAGGAAATATTCTCCGTTTGCCCAATCTGGCTGGGAGAGATGCCGGACGTAAGATAGATGGCCGGCGTTTTGAAGTTCCCCACAGAGGATTCGGTCAGGGTTAGGTTTTTGTTGAAGCCATCCTGCGCCAGACCGCCTCCCCAGCCAGGATAAAACGCCTGCCCGAAATAGATCCCGTACCCTGCACGAACTACCGTCTTGTCGTTGAGCGTGTAGGCAAACCCCACCCGGGGAGCGAAGCCCTTCTTGAACGCAAGCTCAGGATAACGGGCGCCGTAACTGGCGGCGCCCCACTTGGTTCCTGCGAAAGCCAGCCGTCCGGCGAGCTCAGTTCCTGAAGCGGTGATCGCATCCGGGTTGAGCCCGACCGGGTCGATGAACGATAAGTTGTTCTTCTTATCTACGAACGGGCTGATGTAATCCCAACGTAGGCTGTACGACAGGTTCAGCTTTGGCGTCATGCGCCAGGAATCGCCGGCGTGGAAGGCCCACCCGGTCTGCCGTGGGTACTTTGCCAGGACGTTGTAGTAGGCCACATTCGCCGTCCCGGCGGCCCCCAGGTAAAAGCTGGCCATGGGGTCTCCAGGGCAAGCCGAGTTCGCGCAACCTGAGTTACCGGTGGTATCCGCGGCGAAGCTGAAGGTGCCGCCTTGATTGGATCCGGTATGAATACTCATGCCCGCGAGCTTGTATTCGAGACCGGCGCTGAGGGTGTGCTTGCCCTGGATCCGGGTGAAGACGTCGTTGACTGCCCAGGTTCCGCGGGTGGTAAGATTGGCGGCCGAATCCGGTCCGTCACTGTTTCCCAATGTCGAGTAGCCCCCGCCAAACTGCATGGTGGGCAGGTAGGCGGAATTGGCCACTCCCGGCACGGTGGGCAAAGCTGCCTTGCCGTTGAGCGAGTAGTAGCCCTCGTTGCGGCTCAGGTAGCCGACGGTGGCGTGATTGGTCATCAGGCTGGAGAGGTTGTGCTCCCAGTTGAGACGCTGGATCGGCGCATTCTCCGGGTTTGCCGGATCTGCTGTCGAGAGGGCGATGGGGAGATTGGACTGGGTGTTGACACCGCTGAACTGCCACCAGAAGGTGTAGTAAAAGTGGTCTCTTTGGCCAACGTTGACGTCGACCCGCCAGAAATACACGTTCTCGCTGTTGGTTAACGATCCCTGGCCCGACCTGGGGATAAAGTAGTTGTTGACTTCCGAGCTATTGGTGGGGCTCGGCAATTCCGCAAGAAAGGCTTTGGCGATCGGATCTTCAAAGATGGGGTTGATCTGGTTTCCGGGGATGGCCGTGCCCGCCAGAGCCCCATACTTGGCCGTGTCTGCGGGGTAGTAGAGTTGGGTGCCGGCGCCGCTGAAGTTTCCGTTCCGGGCATTCAGCGAGGCGATCGAGAGGGTGGAGGAGCTCGCGCCGCCGTGGTCCTGGAAGCCCTCCCAGTTGAAGTAGAAGTAGCCTTTGACCGCGTTGGGGTGAAACCTCGGAATCCAGATTGGGCCGCCAATGTTCGCGCCGAAGTCGTTTTCCTTGTCGGCCGTCTTGTTGGAAGCGCCGTACTGCTTGGAGTTGAGCGCGTCGTTGCGCAGATACTCGTAGGCCGCGCCGTGAAACCGCTCGCCGCCGCTCCTGGTTTGCACGATCAACTGGCCGGAGGTCGAGTTGCCGTATTGCGCGTCGTAGTTGGAGGCCAGGATCTTCACTTCGCTGGTGATGTCGGGCGACATGCCAAAGTCAGTCTGCAGGCTCACCATCCCGGATTGATTCATGAAGCCTTCCGACGCGGTGGCGCCATCGACCACCGCTTCGTCGCCGGTGATGATGCCGCCATTGGTCCGGGAGTTGTAGGCATTGCCGGTGCCGCCGGTGGTCACCCCGGGCATAAGAATGGCAACGGTCACCGAGGAGCGAGGAGCGCCGGAGATAACCAGGGGAAAGTCCTGCAGCGTTTCAGGACTTACACCTCCTGCGATGGTGGGGTTTTCATAGTTGATGAGCGAAGCGTCCGCGCTGACCGTGACCGTCTGGTCCGTGTTGCCGACGGTCAGTTTCACATCCACCCGGGCAGCCTGGTTGACGGCAAGCTCGATCCCCTTGCGCACGAAGCTCTCGAAGGCAGGCGCGGTCACGGAAAGGTCATAGATGTCGGGGGTCAGATTGCGAAAGTTGTATTCCCCGCCGGCATCTGTCTGGTAGTTGAGCTGGACTCCCGAGGTTTCATTGGTGAGCGTGAGCTTTGCCCCCGGTATGACCGCCCCGCTGGGGTCGGTTACCGAACCCGAGAGTGAGGCATTGACGTCCTGCCCGAAGCTCTGCGGGTTGAAGGGCAAAAGGAACAGCCCAACGATCACTGCCGAAAGACACGTTCTGGCTTTGGAAAAGCTGCCTCGCATAGATTCTCCTTCTCCCTGCACTTCTTGGCACTGCTTGTACTTCTTTGAACAAGGCCGGGGAAACGTTTTCTCAATCGCCTGGCGATGCGCCTGAATGCCTAAGCCAGGCAACAAAATCTTCAGCTCCAGATGTTGCGCGATTCGTAGACGGGCTACATGGAAGCACCCGGGCCGCCCGGCTGGAATGCTTGTAGCTGTTTGCTCGGATAACGTTATCGCTAAGAGACTTAGCTTCAGATAGTTAGCTAAACCAACGCCGACCGTTTGCTGGTTGCATACGGACCCGCTTGCTGTGTGTTAGAGTGGCAACCGGACGAACTCCAACCAAGGTTATGGCAACAGCCGATCAAGTTTGGGAGCCGGACGAACTCGGTCCGCTGCGGATCGGATTGGTGCGCGATCACCTCCAAGAAGTGATCGCGAGTCATGCGTTCGCCGGGAGCAAACGTGCCCAGGATTTTCTCCAGCTGATCGTAGGGCATGCCCTGGCAGGCCAATTCGATTGCCTGCGAGAGCGAATGATTGGGGCCGAGATGTTCGGGCGCCCAATCGATTACGATACGGCCAACGACTCTGTGGTCCGCGTGAAAGCCACCGAAGTTCGCAAGAAGCTGGCACAGTACTACCTTGAAACCGAGAAAAATCCAGCCATCCGCATCGAACTTCCGAGCGGATCGTATGTGCCGAGGTTTCACTTCGCACCGTTAACCTCCACCACCGTGTCGCAACCCGAAGTTGTCCCTTTCACCTCTGGGGAGCAAAGCACCTCTCAGGATCACGCAACGTCCGACGCAACCCTTAAGGCGGGAGTCGTCGAAGCGCCAGGGCCACCCGGCCGGAATTTTTGGCGTGCGACCCGCGTGCCGGCCATCGTGGTACTTGGATTTGGGTTGGTTGCGGTGATTGGTTACGCCGGCTTCAAAACGTGGTTTCGCGGTTCCAATGCACCGCCAGAGATCCGGTCGATCGCCATCCTGCCCTTGGAAAACCTCTCCGGCGACCCGGGACAAGACTACTTCGCTGACGGGATGACGGAGGAACTCATCGCCGACCTGGGGCAGGTTTCTGCGCTACGCGTCATTTCAAGAACATCGGCAATGAGTTACAAAGGCACGAAGAAAAGGCTGCCGGAGATCGCCCGCGAGTTGACGGTGGAAGGGGTGGTGGAAGGCTCTGTACTCCGCGAGGGCAACCAGGTGCGAATCACCGCCCAGTTGATCGATGCCAGAACCGATCGTCATCTCTGGTCCCACACCTATGTCCGCGACCTGACCAGCGTTCTGGCTTTACAGGGAGAGGTGGCCCAGGCCATCGCAGACGAGATCAGCATCAACGTCACGCCGCAGGAGCAAGCGCGTCTCGCCCGTGTGCGCCCAGTCAACACCGAAGCCCAGGATCTCTATCTGCAGGGCATGCTCAGCTTAAATTCGGGCGATTTCAAGACCGCCATGGGTTATTTTCAAAAATCAGTGGATAAAGACCCCAGCTCTGCGCAGGCGCATGCTGCATTGGCTGATAGTTACGGCTGGATGGGTGAGTCGGGCTTGCTCCCCTACACCGAGGCATTTTTCCAGCAGAAGACCGAAGCAGCCCGGGCGATCGAGTTGGATGATTCTCTGCCCGAAGGCCATGTTGAACTTGCGAATGCGGCCATGAATTTGAGCTGGGACTGGGCGACTGCAGCAAAGGAGTTCCACCGGGCGCAGGAGCTCAACCCAAACTCGGCCGCCATCCACGAGAAATATGCGGTTTACCTTGAGCGGACGGGCAACCTGCAGCAAGCCGTGAGAGAGGTAGAACGAGGCGTGGAGCTCGATCCTGTTTCAGGCCGCACATTCAGGGATGCGGCAGTCACCTATTATTTCTCTCGTCGGTATGATGAAGCGCTACCATTCGTTCGAAGAGCACAGGCACTGAATATAAGTTCCCCTGAATATGTCTTTCCCTTAGGCGATATCTACGCAGAGAAGGGCCGGTACGCGGAATCCATCCGTGAATTCCTCAAGTTAGGCGATAGACCCCACGCCTTGGGCCACCTAGGCAACGCTTACGCCCGTGCAGGTAAGGTAGATGCGGCGCGCAAGACCATCGTGCAACTTGAAGAGCACGTGCGAGACGATGGTTTGGGGAGATACGAAATCGCGCTGGTTTATGCCGGCTTGGGCGAAAGGAACGAGGCGTTTCAATGGCTGGAAGAATCTTATCAAGCGCATGATGAGGGGCTTACGCATCTCAAGATCGATCCCTGCCTTGATCCCTTGCGTTCCGACCCACGCTTTGATGGGTTACTGCGGCAAGTCGGCCTCAAGCTATAAGATGTGTAAGATAAATCGATGCGTCAACCAAGCAGAAGAGAATTCCTTTCCGCCTTGGCTGGCGGTCTGCCTCTGAGCATCCTGTCCAGGGCATTCCCCTCGCCCTCTCATTCTTCGGAAACAGCCTCCCCGGCCCTGTTCACTCCGGTTGCACCGGCGCAGTCCGGCATAACCTGGTCGCATTCCAGTGGACGATCCGCTGCCTACTACCTGCCGGAAACCACCGGCGCGGGATGTGCTTTTCTCGATTTCGACAACGACGGGTGGATGGACATTTTCCTGGTCAACAGCGGTCCCTGCGACTTCTTTACTCCTGCCAAACCATTGTGCAATGGGCTTTACCGGAACAACCGGGATGGAACCTTCACCGACGTGACCGCGAAGGCGGGGGTGGCCGATACGGGATACGGCATGGGCGTCGCCGTCGGAGACTACAACCGGGACAGCTATCCCGACCTGTTTGTAACCAGCTACGACCGGTGCGTTCTTTATCGCAACAATGGCGATGGCACATTTACCGACGTCACGCTTAAATCGGGTATCGCCACGCCGGGATGGGCCTCCAGCGCCGTCTGGTTCGACTACGACAACGACGGGCGCCTCGATCTGTTTGTCTGCCGATTTGTCGAGTTCGACAAGGCGGCCAACCAGTTTTGCGGTAATGGGGGCAACGGAGAACGCCACTACTGCATTCCCCGCATCTATCCACCCGCGCACAGCTGGCTGTTTCACAACAACGGGGACGGCACGTTTACCGACGTTTCGGCGGCAACCGGGATCAGCTCGGGTATGGGCAAAGCCTGGGGTGCGGTGGCAACCGACATCAACAATGACGGCTGGATGGACCTCTTTGTCGCCAACGATACCGCGCCTAACTTCCTATGGGTAAATCATAACGGAAAGTTTAAGGACGAGGGCATCGAAGGGGGGGTCGCGTACAGTTCCGACGGCCGCGCCCGGTCCGGGATGGGTGTCGATGCGGCAGACCTCGACCAGGACGGCTGGCAGGATCTGAGCGTGACCAACGTGGACCAGGAGATGTACTCCGTTTATCACAATAACAAGGACGGCACATTCGACGATCTCGCGCCGGCAAACGGGATCGGAGAAGCGACGCGGGCGATGAGCGGCTGGGGCATGCGGTTCTTCGATTACGACAACGACGGTGACATTGATTTGTTCATTGCCAACGGTCACCCCGACGACCAGATTGAAGTGCACTCCGGCAACGTCACCTATCGCGAGCCGCTGCTTCTGTTTCACAACGATGGCGGGATGCTCAAGAACGTCAGTGCGTCGGCCGGGCCGGTTTTTCGCCAGCCTCTCGCGGCCCGGGGATTGGCGCTGGGCGACTTTGACAACGATGGAGCCGTAGATGTTCTGATCTCGACCAACAATGGACCGCCCCTCTTGCTGCGAAACCAGGCAGCCAAAGGGAACCATTGGCTGGGGGTCAAACTCGTGGGGAGGGTAGCCAACATGGACGCGATTGGCGCGCGCGTAACCTGGAAGGCAGGAAGCCTGAAACGCACACGGCTCAAGCAGGGTGGCGGCAGCTACCTCTCCAGTCATGACCCTCGCATGGTGCTTGGGCTTGGCCTACACACCAGGATCGACCAGCTGGAAATTCACTGGCCCTCTCCCAGCAGCGGGGTAGAGAGGTTCACCGACCTGCCGGTCGATCGCTATATCTGCATCGTTGAAGGGAAGGGAATCGTTGCTTGAAAAGGCAATGCTGGCGCCCGGCGATGCAGATTGCTGCAGCGCGATCCCCAAACAAGACGCGAGGGTGCAGCGGCGGTATATTTTCCCGCGTGCATCAATCGCATCTTCGGCAGAGACAACACTAAGCCCGCATCTACGGCTCTTCCTGATGCGTTTGCGGCGCTTTCTGCGCGCGCGGGCAAGCCTCTCTGGATTCCCGATGACGTAAGGGGTCTTTGCTGCACGACGCCGTGGAGTTCTGTCCCTTTTCTGGTAATCATTCAGAGGGCCGGGCGATGGCAAATCTCGCGATTCGTGGATGCGCCCGGTCTTTTGGCGTCGTGTCCCGCCGGCATTCGCCATGACTAAACCACGTCGATGACGATGAGTGTGATGTCGTCCTGCTGGGCCACCGAGGCCGATTGCCAAACGCGTATCTCGGAGAGCAGTTGCTCCGATAACTCAGAAGGTGGGCGGGACTGATTGTCGCGAACCACCTGCTCAAGCTTCCGGTCGCCAAAGGAATCGCCGCTGGCATTTTGGGGCTCAGTCACGCCATCTGTGTAAAGCAGGAAGCGGTCGCCAGATTGGATCGATAGGTCGCGAACCGGGTAGTCGGCCTCCGGGACGACTCCGAACAGCAGACCATTGCTTTCGATGCATTCCAGCTTGCCTTCTCGCCAGCGCAGAAGCGGCGGGTGGCCTGCCGCTGAATACAGTGCCTTGCGATTCCCGGAATCAAGCCACAGATAGGCCGCAGAGACTAATTGATTTTGTAGTAGTCCGTAAAGGATGCGGTTCAAGCCACACAATACTTCGCCCGGCTCATGAGCGCAGGGGACCACGGATTGCATCGCCACTTTGATCATCGAAGCGATGAGGGCGGCCGGCACACCATGTCCGGTGACGTCCGCGACAAGGAAGCCCACCCGCTTCCCATCGACGGGAATGAACTCATAGAAGTCACCAGCGACGTCGGTCATGGGCAGATAGGCAACCGCGATCCGGAGACTGCAGACCTCGGGAACAGCTGTCGGAAGGATTGAGAACTGCAACTCCCGGGCGACCTTGAGCTCGTCTTCAATCGCCAGCAAGCGACGCTCGTTGGCGTGGATGATCTGCACGGCGACGTACCCGAACGAAAGCAGGAACACGGTAAAAGCCAGATGGCTTGAGAGGCCCGATTGCTGGTAATGCACCGGGCGCAACATGTTGGTCCACAAAGCCTCAGTGGCTAAAACGAGCGTGCCGATAGCGAGAGCGCGGCGGTCGAATAGAACCAGAAACTTGTCAGACAGTTTCTTCACGACAACGACCGTTATGAGGATAAGAAGGCCGCAATCCGAGACAAGCCTATGGTAGAGGATGAACTTGTCGGCTGAGCCGCCGGCTGCGAACCAGTAAATTCCGACAACAGCGATTACCACCTCGGCAAGAATGAGAATCTTGGTGAGAAGCCGAATTCCACCCCGGCTCAATTCCAAGAAGGCCAACATTGCAAACACAGCAAGCAGGTACGCGATGATAGTGTTCACGTAAGGGACGCTCGTCTGAAGCACGAGCGGCAGAGCCGCAACGACCGCCGGCGACCGATACAACAGTCCGGTTCCGTACATCGCGCTCCATATTCCTAGCCAGGTGACGAGACGTACGCCGCTCCGCCGACGGATGGCGGCAATGGAGCAAGCTGCCAATCCGATGAACAGGAAAACTGCTCCAAACACGATGTCGGTGAGTTGGCCGCGAAGCATTGCCAGAAGTTGATCTTCCAACCGCCCACCTCCCAAACATCGCCAAGATACCAGACTCGATGTCGACGTTGATGTTTTGTCAAAAAAGCCGACGATCCCGGGGGGATCACGGGCAACCCTGAAGCAATCCCAAGGTAACAGTTGCCGGCAATCCGTCCCGAAAGATGGGTTGGGGTGATGTCTCGCTTCAATCTGTGCCTTGTCCTAAACCCGACTGTACGATACTGCGTTGTTCCAGACGGGACTGACACTTTGCAAATTAGGGCTGCAACAGGCGTGCTGTCACCGGATTAGACCTTTACATAGAAGTCCGAGTGGTGTAGGCTCATCTCCCATAGAACTTCTATTGGAGAGGTGGCCGTTTTGGGAAAGAAGAACGAGCCGAACGCAGAGATGGTGAAGGGCACTCTCGACATGATGGTGTTGCGAACGCTGGTCACGGGAGATGCACACGGGCATACCATCGCCAAGGTGATCGAGCGAACCTCCGAGGACGTGCTGGAGGTGGAACAGGGCTCGCTCTATCCAGCGCTTCACAGGCTCGAGGACCGTGGCTGGGTCTCTTCGTACTGGGGTGCGAGCGAAAACAATCGCAAAGCGAAGTTCTATCGGCTGACGGCCGCGGGCAAAAGGCAGCTCGTTCGCGAGACAAACCGGTGGCGGCAGATGGCTCGGGCGATCGGGTTGGTGATGGGCGAGAAGACGATCGCAGAAGTTGAGCAATGAGCTGGCGCAGGTTCTTTCGCCGGAAACGGGCCGACATCGAGCTCGCGCGTGAGATCGATCATTACCTGACCGAGGAGATGAACGACAACCTCGCGCGAGGCATGCCTGCCGGCGAGGCGAGGCGGAGGGCCTACGTGAAATTTGGGAACCCTCAGCAAGTGCGCGAAGGCGTGTGGCAGAAAAACACCTTCAGCCTGATCGACAATCTCTTGCGCGGCTTGAAGTACGCCGCGAGAACCCTAACGAGATCACCTGGGTTCGCGGCCGTTGCGATCCTGGTGATGGCGCTCGGGATCGGCGCGAACATTGCGCTGTTCACCGTAGTGCGCAGCGTGCTGCTGAATCCACTGCCGTATCACGACCCGGAGCGGCTCTTCTCTATCTTTCAGCGGCCGGACAAGGGCAAGGACGTTAATCCTTATGCGCCGGTCGATGCGGGCAGCTTTGCCGAGTGGAAAAGGTCGGCGGCGGCTGTCGCTCAATTGGCGATGGTCTCACCATGGCAGGGGTACAACGTTTCGTCCGAGGCGGGGAAGCTTCCCGAACAGATAGAGGCCGCGTGGTGCTCGTGGGATTTCTTTCCTACGCTGGGCGTAACGCCGGCCATCGGGCGAAGCTTTACGGCGGAGGACGACCGGCGCGGCGCCGAGGCTACCGTCATCCTTTCCTCGGCTTTCTGGAAACGCCGATACAGCAGTGACCCGGCGATCGTGGGCAAGAAAATCTGGCTTGATGCCAGCCCCTATACGGTGATCGGGGTCATGCCGTCTTCGTTTGTGTACGCAAGCTCGTTTGGCGGCGGAAATGTGCAGGTGTGGACTCCCGTTGCCCACGAGGCGCCGCCGTGGCTGATGGGCACCTATGTAGACCATGAGTTCGTGGTGGTCGCGCGCCTGCTGCCGGGCACGACTCTTGCCGGCTTGCTCAGCCAGTTGAATACGGTGCAAGCGCAGATCAAGGCAGCCCATCCCGAGCCGGGAGCTCGCGACGCGGTCAGTGGCCGCTCGATGCTCGATGACGCGGTCGAGGGCTATAAGACTTCGCTCTACGCATTGTTGGCCGCTACCGGCTGCGTTCTGCTGATCGCCTGTCTCAACGTGGCAAGCCTGCTGGTGGTGCGCGCCGCGGCGCGCAGCAAAGAGCTGGCGATTCGCACCGCGTTGGGCGGCGGCCGGCTGCGCCTGCTGGGTGAGCGGTTGATGGAGAGCTTCCTGTTGACTTCTGCCGGTGGCGCGCTCGGATTGCTGCTGGCGTGGGGCGCCCTGGTATGGCTGGTGCGTACCCGGCACGATATGAACCGGGTCGAAGCCATCCACATCGATGCAGTGGTGGTGGCGGCGACGGTGGGCATCATTCTGTTGTGCGCGCTCTTCTCCGCAATGATCTCGGCGGCAAATGCGAACCGGAAGGAAATACTCGCCTCGCTGCAGGAGTCGTCACGGGCGCATAGCGCCGGGCGCGCTCGCGCCGGCTTGCGCAAAGTCCTGCTGGTCCTGGAGGTGGGTCTCACCGTGGTTTTGCTGGTCGGGGCCGGCCTGTTGCTGAAGAGCTACGAGCGGCTGCGCAACACCGATCTTGGTGTGCCGGTCGACAACGTGTTGACCATGCATTTCGGCCTGCCGGATGCGCGCTACAAAGATCCCGTGCAGGTCGCAGCTTTCTTCGAACGGCTGATCGAGCGTGTCCGCGCACTTCCCGGGGTGCAGGGGGCTGGATACGTCAGCGGGGCGCCGGGGCAGGGCTGGAATGGCGACAATCTAGTCAGCGTGGTCGAGCATCCTCCGCTGGCAAAGGGCGAGGGGTTAGACCTGATGACGCGTCGCGCCGATCCGGGATATTTTTCTGCCATTCAGATTCCGCTGGTGCGCGGCCGTATCTTCACCTTGGACGAGCGCCTCGAGCGCGGCCATGTCACGGTAATCAGCCAGTCCGCCGCGCAGCTCTGCTTTCCGGGCGAAGACCCGATCGGCAAACATTTGAAAGTCAGCTTGGATGACCAGGTCTATGAGGTGGTTGGCGTAGTCGGCGATACGCGATGGAGCATCTCGCAACCTATGCACCCCACGTTTTATGAGCCGTTCTATGGCACCGGCCAGCGCGGGGCAACGATTGTCATCCGTTCCGCGCGAAATGTAGAGACGCTCGCCGTGCCGGTCGAAAAGATCATCGGCCAGATGGACCCGGATTTGCCGGTCGGGGACGCGACGACATTGCGGGAGACGATCGGCAAATCGACGATCGATTCGCAATTCGATTCCATTCTGGTGCTGGCCTTCGCGGTGATCGCGCTGCTGCTTGCCGCCGCGGGGCTTTACGGAGTGCTGGCCTATCTTGTGACCCAGCGCACGAGCGAGATTGGGATTCGGATCGCGCTCGGCGCGCAGCGGGGCCGCGTGCTCCGCGTTTTGCTGCTCGACGGCCTGCGCCCCGCGTTCCTGGGGCTCGTCCTCGGGCTGGGAACAAGCGCCGCATCGGTGCGCCTCATTCGCTCGATGCTTTATGGGACTCAGCCGCTCGATCCGGCCGTCTTTGTCGCGGTGAGCGGATTGCTGCTGGTTGTGGCGGGGTTCGCTTGTCTGCTGCCGGCATGGCGGGCCTCACGGCTTGATCCCATGCAAGCCTTGAGAACCGAATAGCGGGCCTAAGGAGCTTTTCGGGCGTGTGCTTGCACCCCTCGGGCAACCCGGGCGGTGGGGATGTTCTCGATGGGCCGGCCAGAGTTCAGCCGGATTGTCACAAAATGGATGCCTTATCGGTCTAGGAATACGAAACCTGACTTTCGTGCGCACGCTGGCGTATGGGTGCACTTTCTCACCTCGAGCATACATAGCGGGATATATTGCAGAATGGCGGTGATCACGAGGGGATTGGCAAGATGCTGGCCAACGATCCAGAAATTCCCATCCGGTTGGCGACGTTCGATCAGTATCGGAGCCTGCTTTTCTCTATTGCATACCGCATGTTGGGAAGCGTGGCTGATGCGGAGGACATGCTACAGGAGACCTTTATCCGCTGGCAGCAGGCCCCCGAGGTAGAGATTCGATCGCCGCGAGCGTTCCTTGTCACCATCATTAGCCGCCTGTGCATCAACCATCTGCAGTCCGCGCGGGTTCAACGCGAGGAGTACGTGGGCCAGTGGCTCCCGGAACCGATCATTACCGGTCCAGGGAGCGATCCGCTGGAAACGATGCGGGTCGATGAATCGCTTTCGATGGCCTTTCTCGTCATGCTGGAGCGCCTGTCGGCGCTCGAACGCGCCGTCTTTCTTCTCCGCGAGGTCTTTGCCTACGAGTACTCTGAGATAGCCGCCATCCTCGGCCAGAGCGAAGCCAACTGCCGCCAGATTCTCAGCCGCGCCAAGCAACATGTCGGCACCATGCGTCCCCGCTTCAAGACCTCGCAACGCGAGAAGAGAGAGCTGCTCGAACGCTTCTTAAAGGCCACGAGCAGCGGCGACATGGAGGGCCTGGTCGCCCTGCTCGCCAGCGACGTCGTGCTTCACTCCGACGGTGGCGGCAAGGGGGTGGCGGCGCTCAACCTCATTCGGGGCGTCGACAAGGTCGCCCGCGGCGCACTGGGGGCTTTCCAAAGGCTGCATCCAAAAGATCTGCAAATTCGCTGGACCCAGATCAATGGCGATCCCGGCATCGTCAGTTATCTCAATGGCAAGCCCTACTCCGTGCTCACCTGCGACGCAAGCGAAGACCGCATCCACGCGGTCTACGTCGTCACCAACCCGGTAAAACTCGCCCGCGTGCCCCCGCTCCCCGGCACTTCGGAATAGCCCGTCCTGTCACAGAACCCCGGCCTCCGCGGTCTTCTTCACAGACTGGAACAGGCCGCTCCACCGTCGCCAACGATACCGGAGGCCACGCAAAGGAAAACAAACATGCCGCTACCGATGAACCAATCCGCAATGCCCGCGCCCGGCGTCCAGAACATCCCCACTCAGAACACCCAGAGCCCGTTCCTTCCTCCCATCGCCAAGCCCAGAGGCTTGACGATAAAGCTCGCGTACTACCTCACCCGCCGCAAGTTCGGCAAAGTGCCTGGCCCCATCAAGATACATTCCGCCCGCCTGCCGCCTGCGTTCGCTTTGTTCTATGGGAAGATCGGCCAACTGGACAAGAAGCTGCGGTTGCCGCGGGAGACCGTCTTTCTCATTCGCGAACAGGTGGCGCGCCTCAATATCTGCCTCTTCTGCATGGATATCGGCCGTGCGTTCGCGATCGAATCATCGATCAACGAAACCAAACTCGACGCCCTCGATCGGTACCGCGACAGTCCACTCTTCTCCGATGCCGAACGCGCCGCGCTTGACTATGTCACCGAGCTCACAACAGACAAGAAGGTCCAACCCAGCACTTTCGCCGGTATGTCCCGCTTCTACTCCGATCGTGCCATCTGCGAGATCGTCTGGCTCGTGGCCAGCGAACACCTCTACAACCTGACCAACCTCGGCCTGAACATCCACTCCGATATGCTCTGCGACGTCAACCGAAGGAAGAAGTAGCACCGTTCCGTACAGGAGAACCCATGGAAACCAGGAAGACCGTCTACGCGATAGCAACTTCATGGGTCATAGGCATCATGACAGTCACCGGCGTACTTTCGGTCGCTCACACGAAATCCATGATGGAGGGGTTTGCGCATCTCGGCTATCCCGCCTATTTTGCTCTGCAGGATATCTCGGCACACCGGAAGGTGCCAGGGTAAATCGCAGATTGCGGTCGGAGTCGCCAACTCGGAAGTGACGCCGTTTTCGAGCTACTTCCTGGTTGCCGGTTCAACCGGGAGTGTTCGCGAGCTAGTGGACCTCGCGAAGAGACGGGAAACAAGTACCAACCCGTTTCCTTACCATGCCTGAGCAACTTCGAGCATATCCGGCGTTTCTGCGTCTTTGTTGTCAACCGTTACCAAGAAAGAGGCTTCCATCGATGCTGATGCTGTTTCTGCACGATTCGCAGTTTCTCACGGAATTCCGTGCGTAGCCTGATCTCCTTCGCAGCATTCGTCGCAGCGATCGCAGTCTCATCGACATCGCCGTGCGCGCGAGCCCATTCCGTGCTGCCCCTTGCACCCCCGCCATCACAGCCGATCCCCGCGTGGCAAACCGACGCCGGCGGACACATGTTGAAGTTGCATCGATCCGGCCCGGAGATCCCGGCAAGTTTATCCGCCCAACGATCGACCTTAGTATTGAGGACACGCCGATCACGCCCGGTGGCGCCTTCATAGCCGACTTCTCTCTGCCTATTTACATCGAGTTCGCCTACAAGATCCTGCTCACGCGCGCGCAGGAACAGGCAATGGTTGCGCATCTGCCCAAATGGGTCGGCGCGCAGCCATTCGTGATCGAGGCCAAAGCGCCAACGGCCGACGTCACCAAGGACCAGATGCGCCTGATGATGCAATCGCTCCTAGCCGACCGATTCAAGCTGGCCGTGCACTTTGAAACGCAAGATCAGCCAGTGCTGGCGCTCGTCCTCACCAAGCCCGGCACACCAGGCCCGCGTCTTCGCCCGCACTCACAAGGTCTCGCCTGCGACGCCAGGTGGACTGCCCCACCCGATCGCACTTCGCCTTCCGTGCTTCCCGGCGAGTTCGTGCCTTCTTGTGGCGTTGTTCAGGCGATCAATGTGGCGGATCACACAATCTTGTTCGGCGCGCGCAATGTTACTTTGCAGTCAATTGCGGCCAACCTTGGCACCATTCCGCCGGTCGCAGAATTCGGTCGTCCGGTGGTGAATCAGACGGGACTTGCCGGAACGTACGATTTCTCCCTGAACTGGCTGCCGGATCGCAGCGGGTCTGCATCTGGCGCAGGCGAGCCGCCTGACGCACAGGGACCGTCTTTCCTCGAAGCGCTGAAGGAGCAGCTCGGCCTCAAACTCAAGCCCACGCGCGCAGTTTTACAGACTCTCGTCATCGACCACGTCGAAGAGCCTTCGCCGAACTAACCACCACGCACGGGATCAAGGGTTGTCGGGGACGGAAAGGTGAGTCGGTTGTCGGATTCCGAGCCTATCGTCGCCAACTCGGAAGTGACGTCGTTTTTCATAATTAGTGACCATAGTTGGTGACCAATTATGCGATGCAAGCCTTGAGAACCGAATAGCGGGTCTAACAAGCTTTTCGGGCGGGTGCTTGCACGCCTCGGGAACCCGGGCGGTGGGGATGTTCTCGATGGCCCGGCCAGAGTTGCGTGGACACAAGCTGGCACTTTTAATGTCGCCGGATCGCCGCCACGTGGTAAAGGCTATGATGGAAACGAGGGAAATCACATGGCAACTCTCGATTGGTCACAGTGCCCTGCCGTGGAGAGTGTCCCCGGCAGGGTGAGCGGCGCATGGGTGTTCAAGGACACCCGTATGCCAGTTGCTACAGTGTTCGAGAATTTGGAAGCTGGCTTGACCGTGGATGAAGTGATGGAGGAATTCTCCGTCACCCGCGAGCAGATCAACGCCGTGTTGCACTTCGCCGCGCAGAGCCTTGCAACGCCACCCCCGGTTCAGGCGCAAGCATCGACGCTTGCCGATGCTCATTCTCTTTGACCACGGCACACCCCGCAGCATCGCCCGGTGGCTTGGGGGTCACACCGTTGTCGAAGCAATTGCACGTGGCTGGGACAGATTAGCGAACGGCGAGTTGCTGAGAGTGGCCGAAGAAGCCGGGTTTGATCTTTTGCTATCGACCGACAAAAACATCCGTTACCAGCAAAACCTTACAGGCCGCCGTCTTGCGATTGTTATCCTTGGCAACCCGCAGCGCCCCGCCGTGCACCGTCACATTGATCTCGTGATCGATGCGGTGAACGCCGCGACACCCGGCAGCTACATTGAGGTTGAAATCCCATTCGACTAGCGTTTCTTGGAGTTTCGTGGACATCCATGAGACGGGGCTGGCACTTTCACGAAGGCGGACTCCCGGTGCCGCGAGGGCCTCGGGAAAAGGCCCTTATCGATCGCAGTCAAGGCGAATTCACCTTTGAACCTTGACGTGGTTCTGTTTGCCAAAGTGCCAGCTCCGTCTGGAAGCAGGAGATAGGGGGGATAGGGGGACACGATACGGATCCCCCGCAAAATTGCTGCAATAGGTAAGCTGTCTCCCCGAGGTGAGAGCGATGAGATACCCTGACCCCACGAGTCGTGTGGACAGAGAGCGCCGGGGCTTAGAGCGACTGCAAAGTGCCACCTCCGGTCTGTCCACAACTTGTGCCCACAAAACTTTGACCCGTCCCCGGGTCCGGCTTACTATTGAACGCCGTCATGATCGGCCAAACCATCTCGCACTACCGGGCAGCGAATATGTGTTGGCGTTGAAAGGAGTGAATTGCCAGAGCGGAGACACGCTGGCCGAGGAGCAGGTGACGGCGGCGTCCAAGGAGAAGGTGCTGGATGCGCTGGGCGAGGCGGCATCCAGGCTGCGCGGTGAACTGGGCGAATCGCTGGCTGCGGTACAGAAGTTTGATGTTCCGCTGGCAGAGGCCACCACGCCTTCGCTTGAAGCTCTGAAAGCGCTCAGCCTTGGCGAAAAGGCGGCAAACGAGAAAGGCCTCGCTGCTGCCCTGCCTTACTATCAACAGGCCATCGAGCTTGATCCGAATTTTGCCATGGCTTACAGGGCAGTGGGCGGGCACTATTACGAGCTCGGCGAGGTAGGGCCTGCCGCGGAGTACGTGACCAAAGCATTTCAATTGCGGGAGCATGCCAGCGAACGGGAAAAGCTGGCGATCACCGCCTCTTACTATTCATCATCGGTAACCGGAGAACTGGACAAAGCTGCACAGACGCTTGAGGAGGAGATGGAGAGCTACCCCCGGGATGCACAGTACGACGCCTTAGGCGGGATTTACGCCCAATTGGGGCAATATGAGAAAGCCGCGGAGATCACTCGCCAAGTGCTGCCACATCCCACGGGTGATCTCGCTAACTATGCTCTTGCCTTGCAGCGCTTCGACGAGGCGCGGCAGATCATCCACGAGGCGCAGGCGCGAATATCGGATGATGGGATATCTCACGATGCACTTTACGCTCTTGCCTTTCTCGGAGTGGACTCCGCGGCAATGGCGGAACAGCAAAGGTGGTACGCGGGTAAGCCCCAGTACGAGAGCATCGGGCTTGCGCTCGCATCCGACACCGAGGCGTATGCGGGTCATCTTGCCAAGGCAAGAGAACTGACCAGGCAGGCTGTGGACGCGGCGATCCGGGCTAACAGCAAGGGGGAAGATGGGGCAATATGGCAGGCGATTGCCGCTCAGCGGGAGGCTGCTTACGGCAATGCCGCGGAATCCCAGCAGTCAGTGGCAGCGGCTTTGAAGCTTCCCGGCAGTCCGGGAGCCGAGGCCGAAGCAGCGCTTGCGTTTGCCATGGCGGGCGATACGGCACGAGCCGAATCTTTGGCCCGGGACCTAGGCAACCGCTTTCCGCTGAGCACGCAGATGCAGTCGCTTTGGCTGCCCGCGATTCAGGCTCAATTAGCGCTGGACAGAAAGAACCCTGCTGTTGCCCTGAATGCTCTGCAAGCTGCTTCCTCTATCGAGTTGGGGCAGATTATGTTCGTCATCAACACTTCCTGCCTCTACCCAACCTACGTGCGCGGAGGGGCATACCTGGCAGCCGGACAAGGCAGTGCCGCCGCCGCCGAGTTTCAAAAGATTCTCGATCACAGCGGCATTGTCTGGAACTGCTGGACGGGAGCATTGGCGCGTCTGGGGGTGGCTCGTGCCAATGCCTTGGAGGCGAAAACTGCGCAGGCAGCGGATGCCGATGCCGCCCGCGTCCGGGCGCTTGCCGCCTACAAAGATTTCCTCACCCTCTGGAAAGACGCCGACCCCGACATCCCTATCCTGAAAGAAGCAAAGGCGGAGTACGCCAAGCTGCAATGAGCGGAACAGCGTATTCCCTCAGCCGGCAGGGCGTTGATTAGGCCTCGCCCAGTTGCCGTAGCAGTTGTGCTCGACGGCTGGCCAGCACCACGTGCGCCGGGCCGTGCGCCTGGATTTGGCCGCGATCCATCACAATTACATCCGGGGCAGTCTGGAAGGCTTCGGCAATATCGTGCGAGACATACAGTGCGGGAATGTTGCGCTGCGCAAGCCAGGCCGTCAACGGTTCTAGTATGGAGAGTTTCAGATCCGCGTCGAGGCCGGTAAAAGGCTCGTCCAGCAGCAGCATGCGCGGCTCCGGCGCCAGCGCGCGCGCCAGGGCCACGCGCTGCAGCTCGCCCCCGGAAAGATCGGCAGGAGAGCGCCTGGCGAGATGAGCGGCGTGAAAGAGCGCAAGCATCTGCCCCACTCGCTGCGCGATCGAGCTGCGGCTGAGACCGGAAAGAGCAAAAGCAACATTGGCGGTTACATCCATGTGGGGGAACAATGCGGGCCGCTGGGTGACAAACCCGATGGCTCGTTCCGCCGGAGGTACCCAGGCTCCGCTGGCCGTCTCCAGCAGCGTTCGCCCATGGAATACGACGCGGCCGCGCTGCGGCCGGGTCAAACCACCCAGCACCCGCAGCAGCGAAGTTTTGCCGGCGCCCGACGGTCCCCAGAGCACAGTCCACGGGGCCGACAGAGCAAACGCGACCCGCAACGACAGGTTGCCCAGCGTGTGCTCGATGGCGGCCTGCAGGTATTCGGCGGCCCCGCCTAGATCAGGGCCATCTCTCTTTTCCAGAGCCATCGCCTTAGACATAAACTCTCCCCCGGCGGCCGTAGACGATCAGGAGCGCCAGGAAGGAGACGCCCAGCAGCAGCAGGGCCGTGTGGTTGGCCTGCGCGTAGGCGAAGTCCTGGACCTGATCGTAGATGGAGATCGACAGCGTCTTCGTCACACCGGGGATACCGCCGCCAATCATCAACACCACGCCGAACTCGCCCACGGTATGAGTGAAAGCCAGCACCGCGGCGGTCAGCAGGAAAGGCCGGACCAGGGGCAGCAACACCCGCAGCAGTATTCTGGCGGGCTGAGGGGAGAGAAGCTGCGCCGCCTCGAGAATCTCCCGATCGATGGAGCGGAAGCCCGAGGTCATGGGCTGCACGGCAAAGGGCAGGCTGAAGATCACCGAGCCGACCAGGAGCCCGGCAAAAGAAAAAGCCAGCGGATGGCCGAAAACCACCGAGGCAGCTCTGCCCACAGCGGTGCGCGGGGCCATCAGGACCAGCAGATAGAAACCCAGGACGGTCGGAGGCAGCACCAGGGGCAGCGCGACCGCGGCCTCTACCAGCGCTTTCCAGCGCGCCTTGCTGTAGGCCAGCCAATATCCCAGGGGGATCGAGATCCCGAGCAGGATCAGGGTGGTGATGGCGGCCAGGCGAAAGGTGAGGAAGATGGCTTGCTGGTCCATAACCGCTCTTACGGCGCTTTCAAGCCGCGCTCGGCGAGCTGCTTGCGGATCGGCGGAGAAAGCAGAAAGTCGAGGAACTGGTGAGCCTGCGCCGCCGCCGGTCCCTTGATCACCACCGCGCCCTGCAGTAGCGCAGGGATAGGAATCCTCAGGCATGGCGACGTATTTCCCATCGGCGCTCAGCCGCGTTGTCAGCGCGGAGGTAAGCGAGATCAAGCCCACATCGGCGTTGCCGGAATCAGCGTATTGGGCAGTCTGGGCGATGTTTTCCGCGACCACCAGCTTGCTCTGCAAAGCATCCGTCAAGCCCAGCTTGGCCAGCGCCGCCTTCGCTGCCCGCCCGTAGGGGGCGTGCTCGGCATTGGCAACTGCCACGGTGCGCAGCGATGGGTTGCGCAAGGAGTCGAGGCTGAGCGGCTGTGCCGGGGAGTCGTTTCTGGCCCAGAGAACCAGGGTTCCGCGGGCGTAGGGAACCGGTTCGGCGCTATCTGCCAGGCCCGCCGCAACCACCTTCTGGGGGAAGGAGAGATCCGCCGAGAGAAACAGGCCGAAAGGGCCGCCGTTCAAGATCTGCGTGGCCAGCGTGGCCGAGGAGGCGTAGGAGGCGTCCACCTTTTGCCCGGTTCGCTGCGCAAACTGATCGATGAGCGCGGGCAAGACCGGCTGCAGGTCGGCGGCTGCGGCGACTTTCAGCGTGCCATTCTGCTGGGCGCTCAAAGAGCTTTGGCCCGCGGCCAGAAACAGAAGAAGAGGCAGGATGAGCAGTCTTGCTTTAAACACGCAGCACCATCACTTCCGTGGACTTGATGAGGGCGGCCGCGGTCTGGCCCACCTGCAACTGCATTTCCCGGGCTGCTTCCGCAGTGATGATCGAGGTGATGATCTGCCCGCCGATGGAAAGTTTGACCTGGGCTAGCAGGCCCTCGATCTTCAGCTCGACAATGCGGCCGGTGAGCTGATTGCGCCCGCTGAGCAGGCGCAGCATCTCTCGCTTGGGAGTCTCGGGGCGTTTCGCCTGATGGAGCAGGCTATCCAGCTCAGCCTCCGGGATGCGGTAGTGGCCACCGGGAGTTTTTACCGCCTTCAGCTTCCCCCGATAGAGCCACTGCTTGATGGTGGGGTAGGAGATCCCCAACCGCTGCGCGGCTTCGCGTGGAGAGAGCAACATAGCGAAATGATACGATACGCCGCCGCAACCCATACGAATTTGCACGAACCGTGGATAGCCCACTCAAGCCAAAAGAAGGCTTGAATGGGGCACCCAGGCTTTCTTACCGTCGCCGAGTGGGGTCGTTCTTCTCAGACTTGTCCAAATTAGGGTTTTCGACGGGCTGATGGTTGCGGCTTCGGCCGTGCCATAAACTTTTTGGCCTAGGAGCGGCTTTAGGTGCTGAGGTACGGTTCTTCCAGGGCAGGTTCGGTGCAGGCCGAAGCATCGGCTTTACAGGCTGCGGAAAAACTCGCTTTCCTGAAGGGGACGGGCTTTTTAGCCCCTGTCGAATCTTACCGGGCATAGCGAAAAGCCCAGGGGCCAAACAGGCTGCGGAAAAACCCACGATCGGGCAAGAAAGACGTACCTCAGGGCCTAAAGGCCGACGTATTTTCAACCGTTTATGGCCCGACTAAAGTCGTGCCCTGATACAAAACATGAGTTTTTCCGCAGCCTGTTCAGCCCGTCCATAACCACTTGGCAATGAGCGCGGCTTTAGAAGCCGCTGAGGGCTACTTTTCCCCTTAAAACGGACTTTTTCCGCAGCCTGTGAAGCCGTGCCCTTCGTGCGGAGACATGCAACGGTCCCTGCGGGACGACCATCCGGTTAATTTGGGCGGGTTGTAGGCTAGGCTTACATCATGCACGAAGCTTCTCATCAACTGCGCTGCGTCGGTTGCAGCGCCGTGACCTCGCCGGACGCTGTGGAAAAGGATTTCCGCTGCGTCGCCTGCGGCGAGCTTCTCGAAGTGGAGTACCCCTCCTGGAGCGGCGGCGACTTTCCCGGACCCCGGCGCATGCCCAACCCCGGCGCCTTGCGTTGGCTCTGGCAGGAGAGGCTGCAGTCCAAGCTGGACATCGACCAGAGCGGGGTGTGGCGCTTTCGCGAGCTGCTGCCGATCCTGCTGCATCCCGAGCAAGCCGTTACCCTGCGCGAAGGCAACACCCCGCTTTACCGGCTCTTGCGCAGCGCGGAAGAACTGGGCCTGGAGCATCTCTACGCCAAGCACCAGGGCATGAACCCAACCGGCTCCTTCAAAGACACGGGGATGACGGCCGCTCTTTCCCAGGCCCGGGAGCGCGGTTTCCAATGGGTGGCCTGCGCCTCGACCGGCAACACTTCGGCGGCCATGGCAGCCTACGCAGCCCGGGCTCGCATGAGCAGCTTGGTCCTGCTGCCCGAGGGCAAAATCTCCTGGTCCAAGCTTTCCCAGGCGATCGATTACGGCGCCGTCACCTGCCAGCTGAATACCGACTTCGACGGCTGCGTGCGGGTGCTGGCGGAAGTGGTCCGGCGCGCGCCGGTTTACCTGCTCAACTCCGTCAATCCCTACCGGCTGGAAGGGCAAAAAACCCCCGCTCTCGAGATCGCCGAGCAATTCGACTGGCAGGTTCCCGACCACCTGATCGTACCCGGGGGAAACCTGGCCAACAGTTCCGCTCTGGGCAAAGGGTTCCTGGAGATGATGCAATTAGGGCTCAGCGGCAAGGTGCCAAGGATCAGCGTGATGCAGGCCGAGCGAGCGAACCCGCTCTACCTGAGCCTGCTCAACCATAATGGGCGTGAGATCCATGCCATGCAGGCCGATACCCGGGCCACCGCCATCCGGATTGGCAACCCTGCCTCGTGGCGCAAGGCGGCGCGGGTCATCCGGCAGACCGGCGGCTACTGCGAGCAGGTCAGCGAAGCGGAGATCGCTTTAGCCAAGGCGGAGATTGGCCAGGAGGGCATCGGGTGCGAGCCGGCATCGGCCGTAACCCTGGCCGGCCTGAAAAAGCTGGTGCGCCAGGGCAAGATCCACAGCAGCGAGACCGTGGTGCTGCTGCTCACCGGGCACACCCTCAAGGACTCTGAGTACACCATCGATTTTCACCGGGAGACGTTGCTGACCGCGCAGGAGAGTGCCGGGTTGGAGAGGGAGCTCTCGCTGAGACGCCGGGCCACGCTCTCCCTCGATGCCTCGCCCGATGCCGTGCTGCGCGTGCTGGAGGCGGCGATCGAGGCATGAATTCGGGCATGAAGCCAGACATGAAGACAGTAAAACTGCGGCTCCCAGCCACGTCGGCTAACCTGGGCCCGGGATTTGACGCGCTGGCCCTGGCCCTGGAGCTCTTCCTGGAGATCGAGGCGGCGCCGGCGGAACGGTTCTCCATCAGCGCCAGCGGACGCAACCCGGAGATCTGCGCCGGGCTGAACAGAAACCTGCTGATCCAGACCTACGAGGCAGTGCTGGTCGGCGAGCAGCGCCCGGTGGCGCCGCTGGCCATCCGCATGGGCAACGGCATCCCGGTCGGCATGGGCTGCGGTTCCTCGGCGGCGGTGCGCCTGGCCGGGGTGGCGCTGGCCTCGGCTTTTGGCAATCTCGGCTGGGATGGGGACAGGGTCGTCGCCCGGGCCACGCGGCTCGAGGGGCATCCGGATAACGTGGCGGCCTGCTGGCATGGCGGGCTTACGATTGCCGCTTGCGCCGAGGAGCTCGCCATTGTTTCCATTCCGCCTCCGGCGAACTGGCGTGCGCTGCTGGTGCTTCCGGAGATCCCGGTGGCCACCTCCAAGGCGCGCTCCATCCTGCCCCAGAGCTACGGGCAGCAAGACGTAGTGGCGAGCGTGCAAAGCGTAGCCCTGTTGACCGCCGCGTTTGCCTTAGGCCGGGCTGACCTGATGCGGGCAGCCACCCGGGACCGCCTCCACCAGCCCTACCGGATGCAGCTCTCCCCGCTATTGCCCGCCCTGCTGCCCCTGGCCGGCAGCCACGGGGTCATTTCAGTGACGCTTAGCGGCGCCGGCCCGGCGGTGCTGCTGCTGACCCAGAAATCGCAAGAAGAGGGAAGCATGGTCGAGCAAGAAACCTTGAAGCAGACCATTCGGGAGCTGGCGCAAGCCGTGTGCCCAGTGGAGATAGTGAGCACCGGCCTATGCCACCAGGGCGCGCGGGTCAGGCTGGAAAGGTGAAGACCTGCCGTAGCCGAAAGCCTCAATGGGGTATCGCCTGAGGTCATTACCTTTGAGTTACCTAAGTTTTGTTTACAACCACCCCCGCTAAGCCCTATTTTCCCGACGTGGGCAGTTCTGGGGGAGGGCTGCTCTAGCGCCTGTGGCCGAGAGGCCCAGGCGCTTTTGCTTTGTCAGGAGGGCCAGGCGGAAGGCCCCGGTCTGCACCTTTTCGAAGCCTGTTGCATCTATTGTCAAGGGCCGGGTATGGCGCAAGTGCTATGCTCAGCGAGAGAGTTGAAGGAGGAACATGGCAGGTCCAGGGGTCTTTGAGGTAAACGATGCGACGTTTGAGCAGGAGGTTCTGCAGTCAGAGCAGCCTGTTCTGGTGGACTTTTGGGCTGCCTGGTGTGGGCCATGCAGAGCCTTGGCGCCGTTGGTGGACGAAGTGGCCGCGCAATACCTGGGCAAGCTTAAAGTGATGAAGATGGACGTGGACCGGAACTCGGCAACGCCGATGCGCTACGGAATCCGCGGCATTCCCGCGCTGCTTCTCTTCAAGGGGGGCAAGGTGGCGGAGCAGATTGTGGGGTATGTCCCCAAGGATAAGATCGATGAGAGTATCAGTAAGGTGATCGCTGTCCAAGCGGTTGCGAAACCGGTTTAGGCGGTAATCCGTTTGCGCAGAGCCCCGGCCTCCTGGCCGGGGCTTTTGTTTTCTGCAGCAAATTCAAGCGTAGCGGCGAAGTACGCCCAGGACGCGGCCCTGGATGGCGATCTGGGACAGGGGAACATAGATCGGTTCCATCTCGGCGTTGGAGGGCTGCAAGCGCACCATGGTTCCTTCAATGTAGTAGCGCTTCAAGGTGGTCTCGCTACCGCGCACCAGGGCGACAATGATCTCTCCCTGGCGCGCGCTGCCGGTGTGCTCTACCAGGACATAGTCGCCGTCCACGATGTGCTCGTCGCGCATGGAGTCCCCGCGAACCTGCAGGGCAAAGACTTCACGATTGCCGATGATGTCACCCAGGGAGATGCTTTCGCTGGTCTCCGACGCCTCGACCGGCTGTCCGGCTGCAATCCGTCCGAGCAGGGGAAGGCGATCGGATCGCCTGGTTTTGCTGCGCGGCGGAAGCACGTCGATGGAGCGGCTGCGGTTGTGCGCTCGCTGCAGCATGCCCTTCTTTTGCAGGTTGGTGATGTGCTTGTGCACCGTGGCCAGCGACTTGAGGCTGAGGCCGCGCGCAATTTCTTCAAAGGAAGGGGAGTATCCGTTGCGCTGGACAAAATTGCTGATGAAGTCCAGCACCTCTTTCTGCCTGCGGGTCACCGACATGGCAGCATTATAGCGAACAAAAAGCGAATTTATAAAAAAACTTTTGCGGGCGCCGGAAAAGCAGAGAGAAGGGCGCAGGAAGCACCCGGACCCGGATTTCCTGCCACGCTGCACTGGAAAGAACCGCGTGTGCGCCTTTCCATGAAGAAAGGCGCATGAAGTGCACCGAACCCACCAAGTTCCACAGGAAATCCGGGGGAGGGACAGGGCCTGCGGGTGTTTTATTTTGGAACATTGCAGCGCAGGGCGCGTTCAGAAACGGGAGGCGCCACGCACTTATCGTCCATCGGCCCTTGTGCCGGCTCCCGGGAAGATGCAGGGTAAAGGAGCACGACAAGGTGGCGAATGCTGAGGCGTTCCCAGGTTGCCAACCCGGTGTTCAGAAGTGACAGCATAGGGTCGAGTTATCCCGGGGACAGCCGATAGGACAAATACAGCTGTTGTTCCCTTTTCCCCAACCATCGATGTTCCGTCGACGGCGCTCCTCAAACAAGCTCGGCTCCCAAGCTCGGCTCCATGTTGGATGGTGACTATGCAGGAAGAAGCAAAAGGTCCGAGGCGCCAACGGCGGAGTGGAGGCTCGCCCCCGGAGATCGCCAGAGTACCCCCCGTGGTCGCGGAGAGTGCCGGGAAGGAAGCGACGGAGCCGGCAAGAGCGAACGGGTCGCGGCCGGGCAACCTGTTGAGCGCCGAGCAGGAGCGGCAGATGATCGAGCATCTGCCCATCGTGCGCTTTATTGCGCGCCGCATCCACGAGCGGCTGCCGCAGCATGTGCCGATCGAAGACCTGTACAGCGCCGGGGTGGTCGGGCTGCTCGATGCCCTGGGAAAATTCGACCCATCCAAGCAGGTACAGTTCCGCAGCTATGCGCAATTCCGTATCCGGGGGGCAATCCTGGACAGCCTGCGGACGCTGGACTGGAGCCCGCGCGAGCTACGGCGAAAGGGGCGAGCCATTGAGCAGGCAATCCAGGAACTGACGGCGCAATATGGCCGGGCCCCAGCCGACATTGAGATTGCCAGGCAATTGCGCATGGACCTCGCGTCCTATCAGCAGTTGCTGGGCGAATTGAAAGGCCTGGAGATCGGCACGTTGTATTCCGAGCGTTCCGATGACTCGGGGGAAGAGGAGCTGGTTTACCTGCCCAACCGGCCCGAGGACGATCCGTTATTTCGTTACCTGCATGCGGAGATGCGCCAGCGGCTGACCGAGGCCATCGGCGGCCTGCCGGAGCGCGAGCGTCTGGTCATGACCCTTTATTACTACGAAGAGACGACCATGAAAGAGATCGGTCTGATCCTGGGTGTGGTGGAATCGAGGATCTCGCAGATTCACGCCTCGGCTGTCTTGCACCTTCGGGCACGCCTCGCCGATCTCGCAATCCGGCAAAGGCACAATGCCACCCCGCCCCAGTAAGGCCCGGCCCACCAGCCCAGTAGACCAGCAATTTGCCGTTGGCCTGATTACGCATGCGCTGCCGCGTCACCAAGTGGCGCTTGCTTTGTTCGCCGATGATGCTAGGCTTAGGTCGGCATGGGCCATTCAGACAAAGGCGATCAGCCTGTCCCGTTGCCGGCGGAAAGCGACAACGCCCAGGACAGCACCAGGCAGCACAGCGAGCGCGGGGTTAAGGCTCCTGATCACAGCGCTGACGCCGCCCCGGATCCCGAGCGCCTCAAAAAAATCAACGACCTGAAAAAGGCTGTGGCCGACGGAACCTATCACGTCAGCGCCGAAGAAGTGGCCCGGAAAATCATCGAGCACATGCTGCAGCCCAAAGACTAATCCTCGCTCAACTTGCCGGAGGCAAGTTGAGATGCTTGGATTGGGTGGACCATTCAAGCCTTCTTTTGGCTTGAGTGGGGTTGTTCCCAACCAGAGCTGTCCAAATTAGCGAGAAAGGCAGCCCGTTGGAGCAGTTAGTCAGCTGATTACATTAGGAGAGCTTGGCCAACATCAAATCAGGTCCCCTATTTTGGGCCCACTGAAAACGAAACACTAACCGCAGGTCCCTCCACTACGCTCCCCCGGATTTCCTGTTGAGGTTGGTGGCTTCGGCGAACCTCATGCGCCTTTCCTTACTGAAAGGCGCACACGCGGCCCTGTCCAGTGCTGCGTGGCAGGAAATCCGGGTGCGCTCCGGTCGGGATGACAAATTTGTTTTGAAATCGATGATTTCTCACGACAACTGCCGATTTTTGCAACAAAATTGTCATCCCGACCGGAGCGCAGCGTAGTGGAGGGACCTGCGGTTAGTGCGATTTGTGCGCCTGATTCAGGAGTTAATCCCGATTCGTCCCTTGCTTCAAAAACCTAATTTGGACAAGTCTGGTTCCCAACCCTCCCCTCTCTCCTGGCGCTGGATATACTTTGTGCAGAGGCCCTCTGGGATGCCGGTCCGCTTTTGGTGGAATGCGACGCGAGGCAATCGGCTCACGCCATGGCGCAGTGAATACATCAAGTGGCGCATCGAGACCTACTCCGGCCGCAAAGCGGACACCATCGACGCCGGCTACTTCTGGTTCTTTCTGTGGAAAGAAAGGGCACAACTGATGCGTTTCCTCGCGTGGGCGCGGAACTTCGGCACCCGCAGCCGGCCACACTCTTGAACCTTTCCAGCCTTTTCCGGCCTGGCCTGACGATTGCCTGCGTGCTCTTCTTGTGCCTCAAGGCCCACGGCGGGCAGGCGGCCTCCCCCGAAACTACAATCCGTGTGCAGACCTCAGAAGTGTTAGTGCCCACACTGGTCGAGATGCCTTCGGGAGAGATTGTTTACGGCCTGGGGCCGAATGATTTTCAGTTGCTGGATAACGGCGTACCGCAGCAACTGCACGTTGACGACGACCTGGACAATGAACCGGTTTCCGTTGTAGTCGCGGTGGAGAAAGGCCGCATGGCGGCGCTGGAGTTCGAAAAAATCAACCGGTTGGCCCCACTGATCGACCTTTTTCTGGGTGACGGAATGAGCGAAGCGGCCCTGGTGAGTTTCGATTCAAAACCTCGCCTGGAGGTGTCCTTTACCAAGGACGCCGATCGCTTGGGCCATGAGCTGAGGCGCATGGAGCCGGGTGACGGCGGCGCGGCCATCCTCGATACCGTGGGCTACGCGGTGAAGCTGCTCGAAGACCGGCCGAAAGACTACCGCCGGGTGCTGCTGCTGATCAGCGAGACGCGCGACCATGGCAGCCAGGATGATGACGCGCGGCACGTGGTGGAAGAGATCGGCAGCAGCAACACCCTGGTGCTGAGTGTCGCCTTTTCTCCCTCCAAGGCGCTGTTGCTGCACGACCTGAAGGATGGCGGGCAGAGCGCAGGCGTGGCCGACCTGCTCATGCCGCTGATGATGGCGGTGCAATCGATGCGCAGAAATGCGGCCCGGCAGATCGCCCTGATGAGCGGTGGGGAATATTCGCCCTTCACCACCGAACGTGGCTTTGAAGCGCGGGTGCAGGAGGTTGCCAAACATGCCCGCAACCGCTACCTGTTGAGCTTTCGTCCGACAGATAACACTCCGGGATTGCACGTGTTGGATGTTCGTCTCACCCGCGACCTGGGCGCCCGGGTAGTGGCCAGGACCAGCTACTGGGCACTGGACAAACAACCCCAACCGGCTCCCCCCGCACCTTAGAGCATCGGCGCTGCCTTTTCAGAAATGGCGTCGATCCGGGTAACCGCGGCATCTATGAAACTGTTCGTGGTTAGGCGCCAAGGGGGATACGGAGAAGCATGGCCGCAGGGACCGCGACAGCCGACGCCTCAGCCGCGAATGCGGCGATGTATGCCTGGAAGCCGAAGAGCAACCCCTGGCTGATCGCCGCCACGGTGGCGCTGGCCGCCTTCATGGAGGTGCTGGATACCTCCATCGCCAACGTGGCGCTGCCCTACATAGCCGGCAGCCTGGGGGCGAGCGCCGATCAAAGTACCTGGGTTCTCACCTCGTACCTGGTGGCCAATGCCATTGTTTTGCCCATGGGAGCCTGGGCCGCGAGCGTGATCGGGCGAAAGAATTTCTTCATGCTCTGCATCGTGATCTTCACCTGCAGCTCATTTCTGTGCGGCATCGCCCCCAGCCTGGGTTTGCTGCTGCTCTTCCGCGTCTTCCAGGGCATGGGCGGCGGTGGTTTGCAGCCCATGGCGCAAGCCATCATGGCCGATTCCTTTGAGCCGTCCAAGCGCGGTCTGGCGTTCTCGCTGTATGGGCTGGTCGCGGTGCTGGCACCTTCCATTGGGCCGACGCTCGGCGGCTGGATCACCGACAACTACTCCTGGCATTGGATCTTCTACATCAACATCCCGGTAGGCATCCTGGCCTTGTTCCTCACCAACCGGCTGGTAGAAGATCCTCCGTTCCAAAAGTCGGACCGGAAGAATCTCTACCGCATCGACTACATCGGCGTCAGCCTGCTGATCATCTCCATGGGCGCGCTGCAGATCACGCTCGATAAGGGCGAGGAAAAGAACTGGTTCGGATCACACTTTATCGTGGGCTTTGCCACCACCTTCATCATCGCCTTCATCGCCCTGATTGCCTGGGAGTTTCATGTCGAGCGGCCGCTGATGGATCTGCGGCTCTTCAAGTTCAAAAATTTCGCAGTCTGCGCTTTTCTCATGCTGCTGACCGGCGGGCTGCTCAACGCGACCACGGTGTTGCAGCCGCAGTTTCTGCAGCAGCAGCTGGGCTATACGGCCACCATCGCCGGATTGTCGCTCTCCGGCGGCGGACTGGTGCTGCTGGTGGTGATGCCGATGGCGGGCCAGGCGGTAAGCCGATTTCCCGCGCGCAACCTGATTGCCATGGGGTTTGTCCTGTTTGCGCTGTCGTACTTCTACACCGCGACCCATCTCAGCCTGCTGATCAGCTTTGGCTTCTCCTCCAAGCTGCGCGTCTTTCAGATTGTCGCCATTCCTTTCGTCTTCATCTCCGTGACCACGGCTGCGTATTTCGGGATCCCTCCGGAGAAGAACAACCAGGTGTCGGGGCTGATCAACTTCGTGCGCAATATCGGTGGCAGCATTCTTATCTCGCTCACCAACGCCCTGGTAACCGAGCGGGCGCAATGGCATCAGAACGTGCTTTCCAAGAGCACCTCGGCGGCGAGCGGCAACTACCAGCAGCAAATTGACGCGCTGCGCGGCACCTTCGACGTCACCGCGGGCAAAGCCAATTCACTGCACCTGGCGCAGGGGCAGTTGTATGACCAGCTTCATGCGCAGACCCAGGCCCTGGCGTATGTGGATGTTTATTATGCGCTGGCGATTGCCGCGGTGCTGATGGTGCCCATGGCTTTTCTGCTCGACCGCAACCGCCCCGGCGGCGGCGGTGCGGTGATGTTGGACTAAGCGGCGGCCTGCATCATCCCTGTATTCGAGGCTTTAGCCTCTGCGCGAGAACCATTCGCCGCTGTGTCCGTGGACGCCGCAATCGAAGCCATGTTATTCTTAGTCAGACACTTAGAGAGTGGACTCGATTTAACGTAGAGGAGTAACGCGCTGCCGTGCTGGCAACTGCAAAGAAGACCGAAGTTATTACGCGCTTTCGCACCCATGACAGTGACACGGGTAGCCCGGAAGTGCAGATTGCGATTCTCAGTGAACGTATTGGCGAGCTGACTGAGCACTTCAAGCTTCACAAAAAAGATCACGCCTCCAGGCGCGGTCTGTTGATGCTGGTGAGTAAACGCCGCCGTCTGCTGGATTATCTCAAGACGAACAATTCTGACCGCTACCGTGACGTGATCGGTAAGCTGGGTATCCGCAAGTAATCAAGCGAGCAACTTGTACCCCACAATCTGGCGACTTAACTGGATCGAGCTGAAGGCTGAGACGGCTGCTGCACACGGCCCGTCCAGAAAACCCGCGCCGTCCGATCGCTCACATCTGCGCTCTGGCGTAGGAGCCATTCCCGCCTTCTGCACGATCAGCAAGATTGTCTCCGCGGCGGCCTGCCCTTTGTGCACATACGAAATGAGGCTTTTATGAAACAGGAAGTGACGGTCGAGCTTGCCGGCGGCAAGCGATTGACTTTTGAAACAGGCCGGATGGCCAAGCAGGCCTCGGGCGCCGTGGTAGTGACGCAGGGCGACAACGTGGTTCTGGCCACCGCAGTGGCCGCACCGGAACCAAAAGAAGGACTCGACTTTTTCCCCTTGACCGTGGACTACCGCGAGTACACCTACGCCGGTGGACGCATTCCGGGCGGTTTTATCAAGCGTGAGGGTCGTCCCAGCGAGCGTGAAGTGCTCACCTGCCGGCAAATCGATCGGCCCATTCGCCCCATGTTTCCCAAGAATTTCCGCAACGAGACCCAGGTGATTGCCCTGGTCTTGTCCGCGGACAAAGACAACGATCCAGACGTGGTAGGCATTAACGGTGCGGGTGCGGCGCTGGCTCTTTCCGACATCCCGTTCGGCGGCCCCATCGGCGCGGTGCGCGTGGGCCAGGTGAACGGCCAGTTTGTGGTCAATCCCTCCTACGCCGAGCGGCTCGAAAGCACCCTCAATATCACCGTCGTGGCGACAAAAGACGGCGTGGTGATGATCGAGAGCGGCGCTACCGGGGTGAGCGAAGATACGGTGGTCGATGCCATCGAATTTGGCCACACCGAGATCAAGAAAATCTGTGCGGTGATCGAGGAGTTGGTCGCCAAGGCGGGCAAGCCAAAGCGCGTGGTGCCGCCGGTTGAGTTCGACGAAGCGTACCTCGTGGCGCTCCAGGCCAAGGCCAACGACCGCTTGAAGGATGCGCTCGACACCAAGACCCATCCCAAGGCGGAAAGCTACGCGTTGGTCAAGCAGCTCAAGGACGAGCTGGCTAAGGAGCTGCCCGAAGGGGATGCGGACGCCAAGAAGAAACTCTCCAAGTATTTCGAAGTGATGCGGGAGAGAATCTTCCGCGAGCAGGTCACCAGGGATCGCATACGGCCCGACCGGCGCAGCTTCGATCAGATTCGCGAGATCACGATTGAGGTGGGCGTGTTGCCGCGTACCCATGGATCCGCGTTGTTTACCCGCGGTGAGACGCAGGCGCTGGTCACGGTGACCCTGGGGACTTCCGACGACGTACAGCGGCTGGAAACCTTCCAGGGAGAACAGCGCAAGCGTTTCATGCTGCATTACAACTTCCCTCCGTTTTCCGTTGGCGAAGTGGGCCGCATGACCGGTGTGGGCCGGCGCGAGATTGGCCACGGGGCTTTGGCGGAGCGCGCCATTGCCGCGGTGCTGCCTGGGGAAGACGAGTCTCCCTACACCTTGCGGGTGGTCTCCGACATCCTGGAGTCGAATGGTTCTTCTTCGATGGCCAGCGTCTGCGGCGCCAGCCTGGCTTTGATGGAAGCGGGAATTCCCTTGAAGGGATCGGTTGCCGGCGTGGCCATGGGGTTGGTGAAGGAGGGCGACGACTACGCCATCCTGACCGACATTGCCGGCGCGGAAGATCACTACGGCGACATGGACTTCAAGGTTGCGGGCACGCGGGAAGGCATCACCGCGCTGCAGATGGATATCAAGATCAGCGGGGTGACGGGACAGATCATGCGCGAGGCGCTGGAGCAGGCCCGCCGCGGACGGCTCTTCCTGCTGGACAAGATGGATGCGGTGCTGCCCAGCTCGAAGGCCGAGCGCTCGAAGTTCGCGCCGCAGATCCACACCCTGCAAATACCGACCGACAAGATTCGCGACCTGATCGGGCCGGGCGGCAAGACCATTCGCGGCATCATCGAGGCCACCGGGGTCAAGATCGATGTCGACGATACGGGGCGCGTGAATGTTGCTTCGAGCGACGAAGAAGGCCTGAAGAAAGCGCTGGCCATGATCAGCGATCTGACCGCGGTTCCGGAAGTGGGCAAGACCTACCTGGGCAAGGTGGTGCGGCTGGCGGAGTTCGGGGCTTTTGTCGAGATCTTCCCCGGCACCGATGGTTTGCTGCACATCAGCGAGATCGCCGAGCATCGTGTCAAGGATGTGAAGGACGAACTGCGCGAGGGCGACCAGGTGTTGGTGAAGGTCCTGGGCATCGAGGGCAATCGCATCAAGCTTTCGCGCAAGGCGCTGCTGAAGGAACAGCGCGAGAAGCTTGGGCTTCCTGAGCCTTCCCGTGGCGGCGACTTCGGTGGCGACGCGCCGGCTCCGCGTGCTCCGCGAGCGCAGGCGCCAGCCCCTGTGGAACGGCAGCCGGCTTCGAACGCCAGCACCATCACCATCGAGGGCGGGGAAGATTTCGACGACGATGAGCCTTTTGTCGAGGGCGGGGAAGAGCCCAACTTCAACCGCGCGGATGGCACCCACGACGCCGTGCCGGCCGAGGTTCGCAGCAGGCCCGCAGGGGGTCCGGGTGGCCCCGGGGGACAGCGGCGCAGGCGGCATCGTAGCCGGGGTCGTGGCCCTGGTGGCGGGTCCGGAGGCTCCGGCGGTGGAAACCGCGGGCCGCAGTAACTGCGGCCAGTGAGCGTTCAACCAAGGGGTTGCGTGAGGTACGCAGCCCCTTTTGCTTTCGGGTGCATGCGCAACGAAGGGCATGGCTTTGAACGCTGCAGAAAAACTATTGCTTTGTATCAGGGCACGACTTTAGTCGGGCCATAAACGATTGAAAATACGTCGGCCTTTAGTCCCTGAGGTACGTCTTTCTTGCCCGATCGCGGGTTTTTCCGCAGACTTTTTAGCCCCTGGGTTTTTCCCTTTGCTCGATAAGAGCAGGCAGGGGCTGAAGCCCAATCTCTTTCACTCCTTGATGGCCCGACTAAAGTCGTGCCCTGATACGCGGATACCGAGGGATAAACAGACGTTGCTACCCGCGGGTGGCCAAGGTCTCGCCTTTGAGACCTGGGGGTCATGCAGAGGGACTCCCTAATCCCGGTTCTCACGAAAAGGCCGTACCCTTCGCGACAGGAGTGTTTTTGAAGTCCGTTCGTTTCAAGCTGTGGCTCGCCTTTGCCGCACTGGGCCTGGTCTGGGGCACCACCTGGGTGGCTTCCGATAACCTGGCCGGGCAGGTTCCGCCCCTGCTTGCAGCGGCGGTGCGCTACCTGCTGGCGGCGCTGCTTTTGCTTCCCCTGATCCTGCTCAAGCGCCCGAAGCTTCCCCGCGGCCGCAGCCTGTGGGTCGTGCTGATGCTTGCCGCCGCCATGATCGCGCTGCCCTCCGTGCTGCTTCTGTGGGCGCGGGAACACGTCGAATCAGCAACGGTGACAGTGTCATTTGCTGCGATGCCGCTTATCGTCGCACTGCTGACGCCCGGCAAAGCAGTGCCGCGGAGCGCGCTGCAGGCGGCGATTGTCGCGCTGGGAGCGATGGTGCTGGCGACCGGCGCGCCGCTCAGGATATCCCAGGCGCCGGGCGCGGCCGTGGTGCTGCTGGCGGTGGCGTCAATTGGCGCATCCTCGCTTGTCGCCCGCCGGGAGCTGGCAAGCCTGAGCCCCTGGGTGACCACCGCGTGGTTGCTGGGTGCCGCCGCGCCGTTGTTATTGCTTGCTCGCCTGGTGCTGGAGCGGGGACAAGCAGTGGAGTGGAATAGCAGCGCGATCGTCTCCGTCGCTCTTCTTGCGGTGGCCACGGCCGCGGCCTATCCCGCCTACTTCTGGCTGCTGCAGCAGCTGGAGGCGTACCAGTTAGCGACAGTGCAATGGGTTCAACCCTTGGTCGCCATGGCCGAGACGGCGGCCTTCCTGCGCCTGCGGCTTTCGCTCAGCATGATTGCCGGGTCCGTGATTGCACTGGTTTGCCTGAGGGTGGTGATGCGTGCCCGCCCGGAAGATGACGATAGCGTTTCCCTTCTGGGCAATTGATGGGCAAAGGGGGGATGATCCAGCCCGGCGATGCGATAAACTGCTGGCCATGGGCGCGACTCTCTACATCGTCGTCGAAGGCGAGGATCCTGGCTTCGACATCTTCGTAAACGGCCGGGCGCTGGCTCGCAATGAGGACGCCCTGGAGAAGATGGCGCAGCGCCTGGGAGTCAAGCCGCTGCTGGAGTTCTTCTCCGCCGATGAAAACTCCATGGCCCTGCTGCTCGAAGAAGGCGCGGGCGATCCGGAATGGGCCAAGACGCTGCCGCCGCCGCAGTGGTTTTCGCCGGAAGATGGCCTGATCAGCGTCTGTACCCTGCTCGACCACCTGAAAGCATCGCCCACCGCGCTGGGGACCGAAACCCCGGCGGTGCTGCGAGAGATGGAAGAATTCGAGCGCGTACTGCGCAAGACGGCACAGCGGCAGATGCGCTGGCAGTTGGCCGTCAGCTGGAAATAATTCAGCCCTTCCAGGCGCCCAGAAGGCGGCGCAGCAAGACCACTTCGCCGGTGTGGTAGCTGTTGTGATCGGCAGCGATCAGCACTTCGCGCAACAGCGTCTGCTCTTGGTTGCCCCAGGGAATCGGCGCGAAAAGGTTGCTCTGCGGGTTCTTGATCAACTTGCCGAAGGCCTCCAGGTCTTCTTCCAGGGCCCGTACCGAGGTGTTCCAGGCCTCCTCGGAGGGCGGCTCGGCGGACGCAGGCCAATATTCCTCAGGCCATTTTTTCTCGACGTACTCCGGGTTGGTGGAGAAGTCCCACAAGTCGCGCAGCGCCATGCGCATGTGCTCGAGGATCTCCCATGCGGAGTGAGCCGCACCCTTGGGCTTTTTTCCGTAGAATTTTGCCGGAAAATCCTTGAGTGCGGAGAGCACGTCGACGTGCGCGTTGGCCCCACGCAGCAGTTGGTAAAGTTGATCTCGCAGGGCAGCTTCGCGTGCCGGCATCTAATTAGGAGACCTGGGCTTCGATGGCGACCTCGCGCTTGCTGCTGGCGAAGAGATCACCGATGCGGCGAATCTGTGCGCCGACCCCGCGGAGCTTCTCTTCAATCCGCTCGTAACCGCGGTCGATATGGTAGACGCGGTCGAGGATAGACTCGCCATCCGCCACCAGGGCAGCCAGCACCAGCGAGGCCGATGCGCGCAGGTCGGAGCACATCACCACCGCGGAAGAAAGCGGAGTCTTGCCCCGTACCGTCGCGGCTCGCCCATCCACTTTGATGTTCGCGCCCATGCGGACCAGCTCGCCCACGTGCATGAAGCGGTTCTCAAAGATGTTTTCGACCACCGTCGTGGTGCCTTCCGCCTGGGTGGCCAGCGCCATGTATTGCGCCTGCATATCGGTGGGGAAGCCCGGGTATTCTTCGGTCGAGATATCGTTGGCCGTCAGATTGCCTTCGCTGCGCACGCGCAGCGAATCAGCGCCCATGGCGGAGATGCGGACCCCGCATGCCTCCAGCTTGGTCACCAGGGCGGCGAGATGCGCCGGCTGGCAATTGGCCACCACCAGGTCGCCGCCGCTGATAGCGCCGGCAACCAGAAAGGTTCCAGCCTCGATGCGGTCGGGGTTGATGCGATGCTTGGCGCCGTGCAGCTTGTCCACGCCCTTCACCCGGATCGTGGTCGTGCCCGCGCCCTCGATCTTCGCGCCCATGGCCACCAGCAGGGCGGCCAGGTCGACCACCTCCGGCTCGCGCGCGCAATTCTCCATCAGCGTATCGCCCTCGGCAAGAACAGCCGCCATGAGCAGATCTTCCGTGCCGGTCACGGTGATCTTGTCAAAGACGATATGCGCGCCGTGCAGCCGCTGGGCGCGCGCTTCAAGGTAACCGTGCTCCTGCACGATGGTGGCGCCCATCGCTTCCAGCCCTTTGAGGTGGAGATCGATGGGGCGATCGCCAATGGCGCACCCGCCGGGCTGGGCGACGCGGGCCAGGCCGCAGCGCGCGACCAACGGGCCCAACACCAGCGACGAGGCACGCATGGTCCTGACGATCTCGTATTTGGCGGTGGGATCGGAGAGCACGCGGCAGCTGATGGTGCTGCGGTGCTGCGCTCGGCCGTAGCCGAGCTCGACCTCGGCGCCCATGGAAGTCAGCAGCTTTCGCTCGGTTTCGATGTCGCGGACCTGGGGAATGTTCTCCAGCACCACTTCATCTTCGGTGAGGATTGCGGCCGCCATGCAAGGTAGAGCGGAGTTCTTTGCGCCGCTTACCCGAATCGTTCCCAGCAGCGGATTACCGCCGCGAATTACAAACTTATCCATGAGAGCCCGGGGGTGCTCCTTATTTGTTCTCTTACCTGCTACAACTCCAGCGTAGTATCTTCAATCGCCAGCCGAACATTGCCATCGGACTTAGCCAGGCGGCGCACCGCCTCGGGCTTGTCGACTCCTGCCTTGAGCATCACCAGGGCCACGGGCACGCTGCGGCCGGCGGACTTGATGGTGAGCACTGCCCGCTCGCGATCGATATTGCAGGCCCGCATCAGGATGCTGATGCCACGCTCCACCAGCTTGGTGTTCTGCATGTGCACGTTGACCATCAGGTTGTCGTAGACGTAGCCAAGCCGTGTCATGGCGCCGGTGGTGATCATGTTGAGCACCATCTTCTGCGCGGTGGCGGCCTTCATGCGGGTCGACCCGGAAACCACTTCCGGTCCAACCTCAGCCACGATGCAGATATCGGCGACGTTAGAAAGGGGGGTGTTGTGATTACATGTAACAGCGGCTGTTTTGGCGCCGCGAGCGCGCGCATATTCGACCGCGGCCACCACGTAGGGGGTGCGGCCGCTGGACGAAAGACCGATGACCACATCCTTGCGTGTAGGGCGGCGGCGGGCAATATCGCGCTGTCCCAGCTCGGTCGAATCCTCGTTCACTTCGACCGCTGATGCCAGCGCCTTGGGGCCACCCGCCATGATGTACTGCACGCTTTGCGGCGGAGTGGAAAAGGTTGGAGGGCACTCCGAGGAATCGAGCCCGGCAATCCGGCCGCTCGATCCGGCGCCCACGTAAATCAGGCGGCCACCGTCGCGCAGGCTGCGGGCGACCATGTCGATCACTAATGCGATTTCGGGCAGGGATCTCTTAACTGCGGCGGCAATCTTTGAGTCTTCGTGGTTGATGATGCGGGCAATTTCCAGGGCGGATTTGGTATCGAAGCCCATCGAGGCTTCGTTGGAACTTTCCGTCGTAAGATCGTGCAGGCCTTGCGGCTGATCATTATTATTTTCGTTGCCGGCGCCTGTCTCCGTGTGAAATGTACTGGTTGTGGCCATGTTGGTTTACTCAGCTCCCACTCAACTAGTTGATTTTATCTCCAAGCGCAAAAGTTTGCTCTTAAATTAGGGCTTCGCGTGCCGTCCCCGCAAACACTTTTGGGTGATGCCAAATTACACCGGGTCTTACCTCGGTACTTACCCCAATGCTTGCATGACGGAGTCGTGAAAAGCGGGGCGCACGAGACGGATTGCCTGGCTTTGGCGGTCAGGCCAGGTGCGATTGGTAACCAACACAATGGTGACCTGACGGTCGAAGTCGATCCAAAGGGAAGTTCCCGCGTAGCCGAGATGGCCGGCGGAGTGTGGGCTGAAAAATCTGCCTGACGAGGAAGGCTGGGAGGGTGTGTCCCACCCGAGCGCCCGGGAACTGCCCGGCGGCAGGCCGGCGCGGGTGGTAAAGAGCTGGATGGTTTCCCGTGCGAACAGCGGTTTCGCTTGAGCAGCAAACAGGCATTGCGCGTAAAGCAGGGGATCCAGTGCATTGGAGAAGAGCCCGGCATGGCCGGCAGCTCCGCCCAGAATGAAACAGTTTTCATCTTGCACCTCTCCCTGGATGACCCGGTGGCGGAAGCTTGTGTCCTCTTCGGTGGGCGGGATAGCCGATCGCCAATCAACGGGCGGATGAAAGCAGGTGCTACTCATGCCAAGCGGAGCAAACACCTCGCGCCCGCAGAAGGCTTCCAGCCTCTCGCCGGCGATTGCTTCGAGCGCTTGGCCGAGCAAGATGAATCCCGGATCGGAGTACTCGGCACGGCTTCCCGGCGCAGCTTCGAGCGGCAGGTGGAGGCAGGCGTTCAGCAGCGCGTCCCGATCCGCAGAGCCTGCGAACAGGCGGGCGTAGCCGGGTAAGCCGGAAGCATGCGCCAGCAGCATGCGCAGCGTCACCTGATGACGTGCGCTGCCGGCGGCCTCGCCCTGTGCAAAAACGGGAAGAATCTGCGCCAGGGGCTGCTCGAGACTGAGCTCGCCGCTTTGGTACAGAAGCATGGCCATGGAGGTGGTTGCGAGTACCTTGGTGACGCTGGCCAGGTCGTAGACGGTGGACGCGTTGACCGCTTCCGTGGGCTGATCGTAGGTAAACCCGCCCACGCCATCCAATGCCAGCACTTTGCCGCCGGCAAGCACGCCGAAGGCCGCGCCGGGAAAAGCCCGCTCGGCAACGGCTCGCTCCAGGACAGAGTAAGCCGCGGCAAACTGATCGCGCTGCGCATAAGCGGAACCGGGAATGGTGAGCAGGGGCGGAGGCATGGTTTTCTATAAGCGTTCGAAGATTCTGTTGTTTGTGAATCGACCGGTTTAGAACTCCAGCCGCAGTGCGCCTTGCAGTACGCGGGCTGAACTGGCAGTGCCAGAGATGCTGCCGAACGGATAGCAGGTGGCCTCCGTGATGTCGCTGCATGGTGTACTGAAGCTGGGGTGGTTGGTCGCGTTGAAAGCATCCACGCGAAATTTCAGTATCACCTTGTCCCCATAGATCGGGAAGGTCTTGGCAACGCCCATATCGATGTTGAACCATCCTGGTCCGCGCAGGTTGTTACGCGTGCCGATCTGGAAGCCGACTGGACCGGTGAAAGCGGCAAGCGCTGCATCCGGGTTGGTGTAAATGTTCACGCGCGTGCCCTCTCCGCCATTCACCTTTGCCTTCAGAAGAGCGATCGATCCCGTCAGAATGGCGGGTGCATCGTTCGAGAATCCGGCCACAAATGCATTGGCAAACGCCTGGTAAGTATTCCCCGTGTGCCAGCTCGGAAGGCCGCTCACCTCCCAGCCGCCGACAATCGCGTTCGCCCATAGCGGCATAGTTGCGCCCATGCTCTTTCCCCGGCCAAAGGGCAATTCGTAGATGAAGTCGCCATTCAGGTAGTTGGTCACGTCGAAGTCGGAGTTGCCACGGCATTCCCTCGGCCTCACCACGTCACAGATGAAGCCATAGCCGTAGGAGGCGGTCGCGTTGGCGATCAGCGAAGTGTCGTCGATCGAATGCGACCACGTGTAGTTGAGGTCGAATTGCAAACCGTAGCCGGCATTCTTGTGCAGAGTCACCAGCATCCCGTTGTAGCTGGAGAAACCCTTGTTGGTGAAATACGTGAATTCGGAGTACTGCGAGCCCATGCCAACATTCGGCGGTATCAGCCCATTTGCTGCCAGCAACTGAACCGTGTCAGCAAAATCACCACGGTACGTGAGAGGCGCAAACTGGCGGGCAACCAGGTCTGTGTTGTTGACAAAACCGTTGGCCGCCCCGATGCCGGCGGGAAGCATGTCTCGGAACCACGGCTGATCGTGGGTGATGGGAGTGTTTGCCGGGACCGCCCGCAGGTCCGTCTCCATGCCTGCAAAGGCTGCGGACATCATTTGCCCCGAGTTCCCAATGGAATCGGGGAAATCGATCAGCTGGTTGGCATCGGCCTGCCCCAGCAGCCGCTTGCCCCCGCGGCCCACGTAGCTCATCCTCAGCAAAAAGCCGGCCGGAAACTCATGCTGGAACCCGAGGTTATATTGAATCGAATACGGCGTCTTCAGGGTGTTATCGATGCCAATGTTGGCCGCCCCTCCATTGATAAGGCCAAAAGGAACTGCGCCGGATCCCGTCCCGTTGACAAAAGGAGTATACGGCGGTGAAATCGCGGCCGGTGCAGGCGGCGGAGGAGGAGGATTGCCTAGTCCGGTGAAGCGCGGATCGTTCCTCAGTGAAGCCACCGGGTCGCCCGGAGTTCCGTATGGGTGGTTCGCACTGGACTGGAACAGGTAGGAGTATGCCTCGACCTGGGAAAGCACCGAGTTGATCACCGTGTGATCGTAGATGATGCCCGCCCCGCTGCTGAATACGGTCTTCTTGTCATAGCTTGGACTGTAGGCCAAGGCAAGCCGCGGCGCATAGTTGTGGTTCGCAGGAGCGAAGTAGCCCGGAGCGTGGTTTGCCTTGCCACCCAGCACATAGGAGACAAACGGCACCGCTGTGTTGCCGAACTCTCCGGCCGCGCTCTGCGTCAGACGCGCGCCAAAGAACTGGTTGAAGTTCAAGGTGGGCACGGATTCAATGCCATGCGTGTCATACGGCACCGTGTAATTCTGCCAGCGCAACCCATAGGAGACCGTAAGTTGCGGCGTCAGCTTCCACGTGTCCCCCACATACAACTCGGTTTCGTAATACCGATCCCGGAAAACCGATCCGGAGCCCTGGGGAAGAAGGTTCCCTGATGCGCCGTAGTTGAACGTGGCCCCTGACGATGCGAAACGACCCAGCGCCAGGGCAAATGCCTCATCGTAGAACGACGTATCCTGCGAGCTGTTGTTCAAATCGGCAGGCCGCAGCGGGTTCGGGCCGGAGGTGCTGAGGGTATCCATATTGCCGCCCAAGCCGATCCCAACTCCGTTGTAGTCCAGGTTCGCATAGCCCTCCGGGGTCTCCCACTTGAATGTGCCGCCGAATGTAATGCCATGCTTGCCCTTCTGCCAACTGAAGTCGTCTTTCACGAACGGAACGGGAAAAATGCGGCCAAGGGCGGCGGCGGCGCTGGCATAGGGAGGAGTCAAGATCGAGCCTCCTGTGCCGGTCCCACCCCAGCCTTGCCATTGTGTGATGCCGGTTTTGTTGTAGGTATCCGGATAGTTTACGCTTTCGAACGCTTCGCCGTATTCGGCCTGATTCACTTTGGTTCCCCCGATGGTCCAGGTGTGCCCCGCAACCCAACTATAGCTTTGGTGAAGAAATGGGTAGGTCGGCGGATCGCCGGGGAACTGAATGGCGTTGTTCGTGCCGTTGGTTCTGGTAAACGTGCCGCGCCCGAAGAGATTCATCTTGCTGTTCAGGGTGTAATCGACCCTTTGCACAAAGTCGTTTTCCGCATAAGGAAAGGGCGCGTTGAAACGGAAGCCCGCCAGATTGATCAAATCTCCAGCATCGCCCGATAGGTCATTGGCGTGCGGGTAGCGGCTGGCGAACAGGCCGAGCAAGGATGAATTGAAACCGATGCCCCGGGGATCGAGCGCCGCGACCTGTGCCGGGCTCAACGTTTCGATTGCATTCGTGGTGTTGATGTAGGAAACTTCGCCGTTCCGGTAGGAGTCCATCGGAACCGTCTGAACCACCACGTTGGAGAGCGTGTCACGGCGGGCGTTGTAGTCGAAGAAGAAGAAAAGCCTGTCCCTCAGGATCGGGCCGCCGATACTGCCGCCAAACTGGTTGCGGACGAGTGGGGGCCTGGGTACAACGGGGTTGTCGTTGTTGCTGAACCAGCCGTTGGCTTCCGTGTCGGTGTCGCGATGGTATTCCACCAGAGTTCCATGAAACTGGTTGGTGCCGCTGCGCGTTACCAGTTCGTACTGGCCGCCGCCGCCCTGGCCGGCGCTGGAAAGCGGGCCCGCCGTTACCCCGCGAAACTCCTGCACCGAATCCACAGGAGCGTTGGCGACGATGGCGCCAAAGCCCCCCTAAAATTATCGTTCACGTCGACGCCGTCCAGCGTCGCATTGCTCTGGTCTATGCGAGCGCCCGTTACCGATCCGTCCAGCGTGACACCGGGTTGCATCGTAAACAGGGCGGTGGGGTTGCTCCGCTCTTCAAGCGGCAGGTCAGCCACAAATTGAACTTCAAAGTTGTTTCCCACGGTCGCGTCGGTGGTATTCAGCGTTACATTTTCGGTGGCCGCCGACACCTGCACCGTCTGCTGATCGGTTCCAATGCTCAACCGGGCGTTCTGTGTCCGGGTGGCGTCTACGTTCATGTACATGCCGGAGATGACAAGGGATTTGAAGCCGGCACGCGTGAATTTGATCTTGTAGTCTGGCCCCGGTCTAACCTGGTTGAACGTATAGGAGCCCTCGCCATTGCTGACGGTCGTATACGTAGCACCGGTTTGAGGGTTCTGGAGGCTGATAGTAACGCCCGGGATCACCGCGCCGGTTGGGTCGGTAACAACACCGGTAATGGACGCCACATCCTGTGCCCTCAATTGAGCCGAAAGGAGCAGGACGAACAACAAGGGAGATATCTCGGCCATCAGGTTCCGCATGTGGATGGATCTCCTCATCCTACCGCCCCGATTCGCGAGAGCATCTCGTGTGAGCCAAGCCGGGTTGCTTTCGCGGTGCTTTCCTGAGTTAAATTGGCCTTGTCATCATGACTCCAGTTTTGTCTGCGGGTATCAGATCAGGCCCTCCTGACCCGCCCCAGTCTCAAAAGCGAGGGCCACCCGCCCACATCTGATTCATTTTGTTCAGGGCCAGCGTACATTCAACGCATAGATTTCCGGACTGCTCAGTCTCGCGTCAAGACTGGCGAGCCGTCGGGAGCAACTCCCAATGTAGTCCATCTGAAGTTCACCAGCCGGGAAAAGCCTTTCAAGCTCGCGACGGATTTCGACTTGATGGTCAGCAATTCGAAGGCGTTCAATTTAGGCTCAGAGCCTCCGGTCGCAAAGTAAAGATATTTGTAGTCGGGCGATGCCGACCAAATTTACAAAGTTGCCGGCAATGAGGTCGCTCCATTTCCCAGTCTTGAGATCAAACGTCATGAGTCTCCGATTAATCGGCGTTAGAGGCCGCCAGCAGGCTATCGCTGAGCCACAATCCGCCCCATTGATCGTCATGCGTAGGGATAAGGGTTATCTTGCGGGATTTCATGTCGACAACCCGTTGCCCGGATATATTGCCAGGTAATGCCCGAAACGAGGAGAAAGTTGCCATCCGGCGACCAGACCGGAATATCACTTTTCTCGACTACTTTTTGGGGCACGCCACCATCGATGTCAATCACATAAACGTCCGAATTCGATCGGAACGCGACTCTGGTTCCGTCTGGAGAAATGGACGGCTGGGCCGCTTCCATGGGGGGTAGGTCAGCTGCATCCGGTTGCTTCCATCGCTGCGGCTGCGCCACAGGGCGTGGTCCGGATAGGTGGTATAAGCAACCCACCCTCCGTCCCGGGAGAATGTCGCATCCGTCGCCGAAATCCCGCCGAGCAGGGGCAAGAACTCATGCGACTTGATGTCATAGCGGACCAGTTGACCTCGCTCTTTTTTGCCAACAGCGAAGATCTGCTTTCCGTCACGGCCCCAGGTAAAGTCCGATGAAGGAAAGCGGTCCCGTTGTAAGTCGAATTGGCTCGGCTGAGCGGCGGAAGAGCCTCCTTGCCGTCGGGAGAGCCCAAATGTCGAACCTCGTTCCTTGCTTTATGACAGGTACAGGAAATATCTCGGATCAGGACTCCAACCAAAGGCGTCAAGTTCGCGGCCGTAGTTCAGAAGCCTGGCGCCGTAGCTCAGAATCTTGCGGAGATCGCTTCCGTCCGGCGCCATTTCAAAAATGTCAGTAACGTGACCCAGCTCACGGCGGCTGGCCCCACCCCGACAAGAACTCGCCGGCCGTCGGGTGAAGCGCCTATGCCGCCAATTAACCGTCGGCCTCGCCCGGAAGCGTGGCTATCTTGACCGGGTTCGAGCCATCCCTATCCGCTGTAAGTACGTCTGCTCCCTGGGAGAAGATGATGCGGCCATCGGGGAGGAAGTCTGCGGCATCGATGCTGATCAAACTGCTGACCAATCGGCGCGGTTCTCCTGCCGGGAGCGGAACCGACCATAAAGACGACTCCTTAGCGTCCGAGGGGCCCCCAACAACGAGCAATTCCGAACCATCGGCGCCAGTCCATTTATTGTCTGGTCTTCAAGGTTGGTTTCAACCAATGAAGTGGTTCCACCTGTGACAGAAACCTGTGCGATTTTCTGAGCATAGGGCGGTCCCTCGTTGAAGTAGATCCTCGACCCGTCAGCGGTCGGGTTTCCTTTGTTTGCTTCGCCATCGTCAGTGAGTTGCGTAATGGACTCCACCACGGGAGCCGCGCGCGGAATCCGCCACCATGTAATCCCAAGTGCGGCCAGCGAGGCCAGGGCCACAACAACGGCTATCCAGGGCCAGCGCGCGCGCGAAACGCGGTCGGGCACATGGATCGCGGAACCGCCCGATTCGGATAAAGCCTCCGGCGCGAAGCCCAGGTCCGAGGCAGACTGGAATCGCTGCCTCTCGCTGGATTCAACCCGTTCCTCGACTGGCGCAATAAAGCGATAGCCGACGGTTGGCACAGTCTCGATGTAACGCGGGTTGCGGGTATCTTCTCCCAGTACGTTGCGCAGCAGCCAGATGCAGCGCGTCAAGGAACCATCCGTTACCGCAGTATCGCCCCACACGGCATGCAGCAGCTCTTCCTTCCGGACCAGTTTTTGCGGATTGTGGAGCAGGAATAAGAGCGTTCGAAAAGCTTTCGGCTCAATCGTCAACGGCTCGCCGGCCTTCGTGAGCGAGAACTCCCGCTCGCGAACTTCCACATCGTCGAAGCGGAAAACAAAGGACTTAATGGCCATCATAAATCCATAAGAATTTGTTAATCCGCCCAAAAAGAACAAGTCGAGCCACGCGCCCAGAGTTCCCTCAGCCTATCCGGCTGAGGAGATGTCTCGATGACAAGTCTCAAGGGTCTCGCTTGGATCTTTCTTCACTGCTGCACTGGTCCCCTCGCTTTGGGCGGAGACCCACTGTCCGGGGAATGTTGCCAGTGTACCGCTGCGTCTCGTCAACAGCTATCAAATGATCGTCGCCGTGACTATTAACCATTCGGGGCCATATGATTTTCTGCTGGATACCGGCGCTCAGTTCACGATGGTCGATCCCTCCCTGGTTGCGGAACTGAACCTGGGCACGAAAGGCTCGGTCCCGGTCGCAGGCACCGGCTTTCAAACAACATCCTCCGTTGTGCAACTCGATCGACTCGAAGTCGGCCCCTATGCTGTCGCCAAGCTGGCAGCATTGGAGTTCAACGTTCAGAATATCCGGCCGCACAACCCGAGCGTCCGCGGAATTCTCGGTGAGGATTTTCTTCTGCAATTTGACATGCTGATAGACAACGCACATCGAGTCCTATGTCTCGACGGCTCGACCGTTTTGCGCGCCGAACTCAAGGGATCTCGCATAGCGTTGGAGACGGCGTCTCAGACAGAAAGCGTGCCTCCGAATTCGCTCATTTTTGCCGTTCGCCTCTCCGATGGGACGCGGCCGATTCGCCTGAAGCTTGACTCCGGCGCAAACGCACCGGTGCTCTACGATGCCTCTCAGTTCAAGCCGATTGAACTATACATGGCTGGTTCGTTGCGCGGCACTGGCGCGAACGGATTGCAAATAGCCTACATTGCCCTTCCGCCGCAGGACGTGAAGATCGGACGCCTGCAATTGACCAATATTCCTTTTTTCGCGCCCGCCCGCGCCGAGGATATATCGAAGCCATCGGACTTCGACGGCCTGCTTCCCCTGAGGCTCTTTCAACGTGTCTTCATCTGCCGTGCCGAGCAGTTTGCAATCCTGGAAGCCCGTTAGAACCACCACGGCCCAGCCTTCGGGGCATTGAAGGGTGAAGGGGTGGTTTTCCGCGAGAAAACCACCCCGCGCGACCTTCACTTCAGGACAAATCCTGCAACGCGCTCGCCGTTCCCAGTTCGCACCCGTCTATACTTATGAGCGAGGTTGGTGGGATGAGCGTCCGCTGTGATTTACTCGCAATCGGGCTGCTGGTTGGCATATCCGTGGCTCAGGGCGTGGCCCAAAATGCAACGCAACCGCCGCCCCCACCGCCGCAAACCGCGCCATCGGCGCCGCCCACCGTCACGGTACCCGCAGGAACCAAGGTGCTCCTCTCGCTCAAGAGCGCGATCAACACCAAAACCGCGCAGCAGGGCGATGGTGTTTACCTGATCTCCAATTTTCCGGTGGTCGGCGCTTCCCAGGTCATGATTCCCGTCGGGGTTTATGTACAGGGTGTGGTTGACCGCGTGCAACGGCCCGGCCGGGTGAAGGGACGGGCGCAGATTGATATGCACTTCACCACCATGATCTTTCCCAACGGCCAGGTGGTGGAAGTACCCGGCGTGCTAAACAGTTTGCCCGGATCCGATGGACCCAAAGTCAAAGACAGCGAAGGCACAGTGGAGCAGGCAGGAAACAAGGGCCGGGATGTGGGCAATGTGCTCAAAGGGGCAGCGATCGGTGCCGAAGCCGGCGTTCTCGGCGGCGCTGCAAGCGGGGATGTAGCCAAAGGAGTAGGCTACGGCTCGGCCGCCGGAGCGGCGGCGGGCGCCATTTACACGCTCTTCACACGCGGCAATGACATTGTGATTCCTACCGGAACATCGGTCGAGATGGTCTTGCAGAGGCCCCTGGTTCTGCAGCAGGCCCAACTCGCCGGCATGGACGGCACGCCCGGGCACCCGCAATTTGCTCCTGTGTCCCAGCAGCAACCGTTGCCCAAGCAATCGCGCCGGGTCTTGTGCCCCTACGGCAGCCTGGGCTGCAACAACTGAACCGGCGGGTTGATGAATGAGCCTGGAAGAGCAAACGTGTGAGCCGAAGCAGCCCGAGGAGCAGCGGCAGACCCCAACCGAGTTGCCCGCTCGCAGTTTCTGGTTGTGGGGCCGCGACATGCTGTTTTCGCTCGCCGTCTCTTTTTTCATCATTACTTTTCTTTATCAGCCGGTGAGGGTTGAGGGCACCAGCATGATGCCTCGCCTGGGAGACCAGGACCGGTTGTTCATCAACAAGTTTGTCTACCACTTCGAGGACGTTCACCACGGCGACGTGGTGGTTTTTCACTACCCGCGCGATCCGCGGAAGAGCTACATCAAGCGCGTGATCGCGGTGCCCGGCGACGAGTTGCGCATCGATGACGGCCGCACCTATGTCAACGGCAGGCTGCTGCCGGAACCTTATGTGCCGAAAAAGTTCCACGACAGCCGGTCGCAGGATGCGATCGTAATTCCGCCCGATCAGTATTTCGTCATGGGCGATCACCGCAGCATCTCGAGCGACAGCCGCGATTTTGGGCCGGTCTCGCGGCAGCTTATCTACGGCAAGGCCGCGTTTGTCTACTGGCCGGCGGAGGACATGGGAGTTATCCACTAGAAGTGGTTTCACGATTGCGTTGCCTCGTCCTGCCTTTGAGAGGTGGGCTTTTCTTGGTGAAAAGCCCTGTACGAAGCATTCTCTCGGGATACACCTATCGTGAAACCACTAGCAGCGATTACATCGCGGCTCATACCTGTTAAACTTGACTAAATCCACTCGACGGAGAAGCCATGCAGGCAATCCTCGCGCTCGAAGACGGGCGCATCTTCCGCGGTGAGAGCTATGGCGCCAAACGCGAATGTTTTGGCGAGGTGGTTTTCAATACCGCCTTGACTGGCTACCAGGAAATCTTCACCGATCCCTCCTATGCTGGACAGATTGTTGTCCTGACCAATCCGCAAATCGGAAATTACGGTACCAACGCAGCCGACAACGAAGCCAGCCGTCCGTACATCGAGGGCCTGGTGACCCGCGAGTTTTCGCCCATCAGCTCCAACTGGCGCTCGCAGCAGGTGACGGAAGAGTACCTCGAGCGTTTTGATGTTCCGGTTATCGCCGAGATCGACACCCGCGCCGTGGTTCGTCATCTGCGCACCCATGGCTCGTTGCGCGGGGTAATCTCCTCGCTGGAGACGGATGTCGACAAGCTCATCCTCAAGGCCCGGGGCATTCGCAAGATGGATGGCACTGACTTGGCCAAGGTAGTGAGCACCAAGGCCGCCTACGAGTGGGATAACAAAGACCGGCGGAACTTCAACGGCGATCCTTTGCTGCAAGGGGACGAGAGCCTGAGGTTGCCGGAGCCGGATCTGCACGTCGTCGCTTATGACTACGGCATCAAGCACAATATCCTGCGCATGCTGGCGCGCGAAGCCTGCCGGGTCACCGTGGTACCGGCGGAAACCTCGGCGGAGGATGTTTTGGCGCTCAATCCCGACGGGATTTTTCTTTCCAATGGGCCGGGTGATCCGGAGCCGGTCACCTATGCCGTTGAGAATATCCGCAAGCTCGCCGGACGAAAGCCGATGTTCGGCATTTGCCTGGGCCATCAGTTGATCGGCCTGGCTCTGGGCGGCAAGACTTACAAGCTGAAATTTGGACATCACGGCGGCAACCACCCGGTGCAACAGACGCAGACCGGCAAGGTAGAGATAACCGCGCACAACCATAATTTCGCGGTCGATCCGGATTCGATCAACCAGAGCGAAGTCGAGCTGACGCATGTGGATTTGAACGACAACACGCTGGAAGGCTTGCGCCATCGCACGTTGCCTTTGTTCAGCGTGCAGTACCACCCGGAGGCGAGCCCCGGCCCGCACGACTCCAATTACCTCTTCCAGGACTTCCGCAAAATGATGGATGAGTGGAAGAAGTGAAAAAGCTGCTACTCGTCGCCGCTTTAGGGTCGAGTAGCTTTTCCTTTGCTCAAGTTTGTGTGGGAACGGAGCAGCAGTGTGAGGGATGGCAAAGAAAAATCTGTGCTCACGAAGCACATCATGCTGCGCCGGCAAATCTCTCTGTACCTGTTGATGAACCGGTGACAGGGCATGCCTACGACCAGGCAGGAAACCCTTGGGACTTCCCGGGTGCCAGTGTCCTGTTGAGGGCAGTACCTGGGCAAGAAACAATTGCGAGCGCCGCTATCGAAAAAGATGGCCGGTTTTCACTCGGGACGGTGAGTGCCGGCACCTACCGCTTGATTTTTGTGCGGATGGTGGGCGGAGTAGCACAGCGGCCGGGATCCTACCAGCCGGAGCAGTTATCCTGTGAGGGTTCAAACGCCTGTGATGTCAAACTCAGGCTCGTCGCAACACCTACTGACCAAGTGACAGATATCTGTCCACCAAGGTGAAAACGAGAAAATCGCGGTTCATCCGCGCGGGGAAAGCAGAAGGTAATGCCACGCAGGAACGATATAACGAAAATTCTGGTGATCGGCTCGGGCCCGATCGTGATTGGGCAGTCGGCGGAGTTCGATTACTCCGGCACCCAGGCCTGCAAGGCGCTCAAGGCCGAGGGCTACGAGGTGGTGCTGGTGAATTCCAACCCGGCCACCATCATGACCGATCCTGAACTTGCCGACCGCACCTATATCGAGCCGTTGACCCTGGAGTATGCCGAGGAGATCATCCGCCGGGAATGCGAGCGAATGACCGGCGCCAACGGCCGAGCGTACCGGCAAGTTCGCCCTGCTGCCTACCGTGGGAGGGCAGACCGCGCTGAATCTTGCCGTCGATCTGGCGGATGCAGGCATTCTCGAGAAATACGATGTGGAGATGATCGGCGCCCGCCTGGAGGCGATCAAGAAGGCGGAAGACCGGCTGCTGTTCAAAGACGCCATGGCGCGCATCGGCCTCGATGTGCCGCGCTCCGCGCTGGTGAACAATATTCGCGACGGCGCGGAGTTCGCGGCCAAGATCGGCTTTCCCGTGATCATCCGGCCATCCTTTACGCTGGGCGGCTCCGGTGGCGGCCTGGCTTACAACCGCGAAGAGCTGATGGATATCCTGGCGCGCGGCCTCGATCTCTCGCCGGTGCACGAGTGTCTGATCGAAGAGTCGGTGCTCGGTTGGAAGGAATACGAGCTGGAGGTGGTGCGCGATCTCGCGGACAACGTGATCATCATCTGCTCCATCGAGAACATGGACCCGATGGGTGTGCATACCGGCGATTCGATTACCGTGGCGCCGGCGCAGACCCTGACCGATCGCGAGTACCAGTCGATGCGCGACGCAGCCATCCGCGTGATGCGCGAGATCGGCGTGGAGACCGGCGGCTCCAATGTGCAGTTCGCGGTTAACCCCGCAACCGGGCGCATGACCGTGATCGAGATGAACCCGCGGGTCTCGCGCTCCTCCGCCCTGGCTTCCAAGGCCACCGGATTTCCCATCGCCAAGGTCGCGGCCAAGCTTGCGGTCGGCTATACGCTCGATGAAATTCCCAACGACATCACACGCAAGACGCCGGCGTGCTTTGAGCCGACCATCGACTACGTGGTGGTGAAGATTCCCAAATGGCAATTTGAGAAGTTTCCCGGAGCGGATGAGAACCTCGGCCCGCAAATGAAGTCCGTGGGCGAAGTGATGGCCCTGGGCCGCACCTTCAAAGAAGCGCTGTTGAAGGCGCTGCGCTCGCTCGACACCGGCAAGCGGATAAGCGCGGAGGTGATCGAACCGCGGCGGCTGACCCAGCGCCTGGTGACCCCGCAACCCGAGCGCCTGAACTACATCCGCTATGCGCTGCGCACCGGCCTCTCGGTGCGCGAAGTGGCCCGCATGACTTCGATGGATCCATGGTTTCTTTACCAGGTCAAAGAAGTAACCGAAGCCATCCAGAAACTTGAGCAGTACACGCTGGAGACCATGCCGGCGGACGTCCTGCGAAAGGTCAAGCGGATGGGCATCTCCGACGCCAGGATCGCCGAAGTATGGAGCATGGATACCCTCGAAGGCGCAGCCAGGTAAGGGAGCTGCGCAAGCGGCACGGCGTGACCCCAGTCTTCAAGAAGGTGGACACCTGCGCGGCGGAGTTCGACAGCGACACTCCTTACCTCTATTCCACCTACGACGAAGAGGATGAAGCGCCGCCGACGGCGAGGCGCAAAGTCATCATCCTGGGCAGCGGGCCGAACCGCATTGGGCAGGGCATCGAGTTCGATTACTGCTGCTGCCATGCGGCGTTTGCTCTCAGAGAAGACGATTACGAAACCATCATGGTCAACTGCAATCCGGAGACGGTTTCGACCGATTACGACACCAGCGACCGGTTGTACTTCGAGCCGCTCACCCTGGAAGACGTGCTGGCGGTCTATGAGCACGAGGCATCCTCGGGCGCCGAGATCGGCATGATCGTCCAGTTCGGTGGGCAGACTCCGCTGAACCTCGCCCTGCCGCTGAAGGCGGCGGGCATTACGATCCTGGGCACCTCTCCCGAGTCCATCGATCTGGCCGAGGACCGCAAGCGCTTCGGCCGATTGCTGGAGGATCTGAATATTCCCCAGCCGCCGGGCGCCATGGTGACCACCGTTGAAGAAGCGGTGGAAGGCGCGGACCGGGTCGGCTACCCGGTGCTGGTGCGGCCCTCCTACGTGCTGGGCGGCCGGGCGATGGTGATTGCCTACGACGCCGATGCGGTGCGCCGCTACATGAAGGAGGCGGTGGAGTACTCGCAGGAGCGGCCCGTGCTGGTGGACCACTTTCTCGAGGATGCAGTGGAAGTGGATGTGGACGCGCTGTGCGACGGCAGAGACGTGGTGATTGCCGGCATCATGCAGCATATTGAAGAAGCGGGCATCCACTCCGGAGATTCTTCCTGCGTGCTGCCCGCGGCCGATCTGCGCCGCGTCGACGCTGGAGACCATTCGCACCTACACGCGCAAGCTTGCCCTGGCTCTGAACGTGGTGGGACTGGTCAACCTGCAGTTTGCCATCCAACGCAGGCCGGGAGAGCAGGATAAGGTGTTCGTGATCGAAGTGAACCCGCGTGCTTCCCGCACCGTTCCTTATGTCTCGAAGGCGACCGGGGTACCTCTGGCCAAGATGGCGGCGCGCTTGATGACCGGACGAACGTTGCGGGAGTTGATGCCGGAGCAGGTAGCCGAGCAGGACGGATCTTGCGACCGGGTCCCACTTCTTTGTGAAATCGCCGGTCTTTCCCTGGAACAAGTTTCCCGGTGTGGACACGGTGTTGGGACCGGAGATGAAGTCGACCGGCGAAGTGATGGGAGTGGCCGATAATTTTGGGGAAGCGTTCGCGAAGGCGCAGCTCTCGGCTGGGCAGGTGCTACCGGTGAAGGGAACGGTTTTCTTTAGCGTGAACGATCGCGACAAAGCAGTCCTGGTGGACCTTGCGCGGCAGTATGTGGAGCTGGGCTTCCACCTGGTGGCCACCCAGGGCACGGCGGATGTGCTGGAGAGGGCCGGCATGGTTGTGGAGCGGGTCTACAAGGTAAAGGAAGGCCGGCCGAACGTGGTGGACCTGATCAAAGGCGACCGCATTCAGCTCATCGTGAATACCCCGCACGGCCAGGACACATTTTTCGATGAGAGAGCGATTCGGCGAGCAGCGGTGACGCAGAGGATCTCCACGATCACGACGATCGCGGCGGCAAGGGCCGCGGCGGAGGGAATTGCCGCGACCCAGCGTCGGCAAATCACCGTCAATGCGCTGCAGGAATTGCGCCGCGAGCCGGTCGCCGCGCACTAGCGTCGATTTGTTGTGGTGGATAGTGGCTGGACGGGCACGGCTTTACAGGCTGCGGAAAAACTCGCTTTTCTGAAGGGGACGGGCTTCAGCCCGTCCATAACCACATAAGATTTCTGTGGCTTTACAGGCTGCGGAAAAACTCGCGATCGGGCAAGAAAGACGTACCTCAGGGGCTAAAGCCCGACGTATTTTCAATCGTTTACGGCACGACTAAAGTCGTGCCCTGATACAAAACATGAGTTTTTCCGCAGCCTGTTTAGCCACTGAGGGCACTGCGAGGAGTGCAATCAAACTGTCTCAGTTACGAATATCTTCCGTTAACTCTTCGACCTTCCGCTGCTCTTCTGCGGTCAGTGGGAGCAACGGCATTCTCGGCCGGCCTCCGTAGTACCCATTCAGGTCAAGCGCGTACTTTACCCCGGGAATGCCCATCTGACCGCAAACCTCAACCCCAGCGCGGACAATCCTTTGCTGCTTCTCCGCGGCCAGAGGTCCATCCTTCTCCGCCCACGCCATGTAAATCTCGCAGCAGGCCTGCGGAGCAAAGTCGGCGAGCGCCAGCACACCGCCTGTGGCGCCGGCGTCCAGCGAGGGATGCAACGTCTGGGCAGAACCGCACAGCAACTGAAATCCCACTTCCCGCGTGCGCGTCTTCAGCGGCGGCTTAGGAGGAGCAATTGCCGTTGCCGTCTTGCCGGAGCCAAGCTCCCCCGCGGATACGAAGGTCGCACCGTCCTGCTGCTCCTGCGGAGCCAGCATTCTCGAAGTCACCGCGGCAAACACGGTGGTCACTGGGACCGTTCGCTTCTTGGCGCCACGGGTGACCCTCACCAACTCCGCGATCCGCTCGACGTTGCCACTGGAATCCTTCATGCCCACAATATTGGGGTGCATGGCCAGCTCCGCAACCACCGGCACGGGCAGATCATAGGCCGTGCAGGGCGGCACACTGTAAAGCAGCACAGGCAACGGGGATCGATCGGCGACCGCCTGGTAATAAGTCAGCATTTCCCGGTCGCGCAACTGCCTGCGATAAAAATGCGGGGTGCGCACCAGAACCACGTCGTAATCGAGCTCGGCGGCGTAATCCGCCAGGCGCAGCGTCTCGAAGACGCTTTCCCGGCCCACACCCGCGATCAGAACCTTATCTGGCGCGCTCGCATCCCGGGCCACCCGCAGCGCTTCGCGCGACTCTTCGTCGCTCAGCATCACCGCTTCGCCGGTCGAGCCGAGCAGCACCATGCCACTCATCGGGCTGCGGGAGTAGTGATCGATATTGTGTTCGAGCTTGCGCCAGTAAGGGCGCCCGTCCGGATAGAAACACGTGGTGACGGCAGCGTAAATGCCTTCGAGCAACATGGGTGCTCCTTAGACGGTTTTCGTCCCACAAAAGTCGCAGGGCGGCGCGTTCGCCGTTGACGCAAGCCCTCGCGCCAATTAGTGGCTAATTAGAGCCATTGAGCCTGCGCGCATAAGATCGCGGGAACCACTGACTTATAATGTCTGGAGCGGGAGATCGGGCTGTTCCTGATCACCAGACTACGAAGTCTGGCGCCGCGCAAATCATCTGGGGAAGGGAATCCGGCCAAATGGCGACAGGAGACGTTGCCGTGGGCGTACCCGGAACGGGTAGCTCATCGGCACTGCAAACGCCAGCATCCAAGAAAATCGTCAATGACTTCAGCATCCAGGTAGCGACCGTCAACGGGTCGGGGTCTCAATCTGCCAATCTGGTGCTGCTCAAAAGCATATTCGGGATGGGGATTCCGGTCAGCGGAAAAAACCTCTTCCCCTCCAATATTGCCGGATTGCCGACTTGGTATACCATCCGCGCGAGCAAACAAGGGTACGTCGCGCGCAAACGGGAAATAGAACTGCTGGTGGCGATGAATGCCGAGACGGCGCGCGAAGACATTCTCTCGCTGCCCGCTGGCGGCGCCGCTATCTACGATGAGGCGCTCAACCTCAAGCAATATCGCGACGATGTCGTCTGCTATCCGGTTCCTTTCGACAAGTTGACCGCTGCCGTCTGTCCCGAGGCCAAGCTGCGCAAGCTGGTGCGCAACATGATCTACGTCGGCGTGGTGGCGCAATTGCTTTCCATGGACCTGGCGGCGGTAGAGAATGCCGTGCGGCGCCAGTTTGCCCGCAAGCAAAAAGCCGCCGACCTGAACTGGCTCGCAGTGAAAGCAGGCTACGATTTTGCCGCCAAGTCCTTGACCAAGCAGGACCCGCTGGTGCTTGAGGCCATGCACGCCACCGAGGGCAAAATCATCATCGACGGCAACGCGGCGGCTGCGCTGGGCGCCATGTTTGCCGGGGTCACCGTCGTCACCTGGTATCCCATCACGCCCTCCTCATCGGTGGTCGAAAGCCTCATCGATTACATGAAGAAATACCGCGTAGAAGAAGATGGCAAAGCCAGCTTCGCCATCGTGCAGGCGGAGGATGAACTCGCCGCGATCGGCATGGTGATGGGCGCCGGTTGGGCGGGTGCGCGGTCCATGACCTCCACTTCAGGCCCGGGAATCTCGCTCATGGCGGAGTTTGCCGGCCTGGGCTATTTCGCTGAGGTGCCCGGAGTCATTTTCGATATCCAGCGGGTCGGGCCCTCCACCGGTATGCCAACGCGCACCATGCAGGGCGACCTGCTGTCGATTGCCTACCTTTCGCACGGCGACACCAAGCACATCATGCTGCTGCCCGCCTCGGTCCACGAATGCTACAAGTTCGCGATGGAGGCTTTTGACCTGGCGGAACAGCTGCAGACTCCGGTGTTTATCCTCTCTGACCTCGACCTGGGGATGAACAATTGGATGTCTGAGCCATTCGCTTATCCGGAGAAGCCTTTGAACCGGGGCAAGGTGCTCACCCGCGAGGATCTGGATCGGTTGGGCGGCTTCGAACGCTATAAGGACGTCGACGGCGACGCCATCCCCTACCGCACGCTGCCGGGAACCGACCATCCCAAGGCCGCCTACTTTACCCGCGGCAGCGGCCACAACGAAAAAGCTCTTTATACCGAAAGGCCGGACGACTACCAGAACCTGATGGAGCGGCTGGGCCGGAAATTCGAGACCGCGCGCACCTTGGTGCCTGCACCGGAAGTGGTGCAGACGGGCAAGTCGAAGATCGGCCTGATCGCCTTCGGCAGCTCTGACTTTGCCGTGCGCGAGAGCCGTGATCAGCTCAAGAAGGAATACGGGCTCAAGACCGACTACCTACGCCTGCGGGCCTTTCCTTTCTCACCCGAAGTGCTTGCCTTTGTGGCCGGCCATGCCCGGGTCTACATAATCGAACAGAACCGCGATGGACAAATGCTTAGTTTGCTGAAGCTGGATCTTCCTGCTGACCAGGTCACCAAGCTCAGAAGTGTTCGCCACTTCGACGGCTTACCCCTCGACGCGCGAACCGTGACCGACAAGCTGGTCCTTCAGGAGGAGATCTAATGGCGACTGTAACCAATCCCCCGGTGGCTCCCGGGCCTAAGAAGAACCGCCTGGGCTTGCAGGTTCTGGACTACCGCGGCGGCAAGACGACCCTCTGCGCCGGATGCGGCCACAACGCAATCTCTGAGCGCATTGTCGATGCCATGTATGAGATGGGGGTTTCGCCGGAGCGGGTGATGAAGCTCTCCGGCATCGGCTGCTCCTCCAAGACGCCAGCCTACTTCATGAGCCGGGCGCACAGCTTCAACAGCGTTCACGGCCGTATGCCCTCCGTAGCCACCGGAGCCTTGATGGCCAACCACACCATGATGGGCCTGGGCGTGAGCGGCGACGGAGACACCGCCTCCATCGGGTTTGGCCAGTTCGCGCACCTCATGCGGCGCAATCTGCCCTTGATCTACATCATTGAGGACAACGGGGTTTACGGCCTGACCAAAGGCCAGTTCTCGGCCACTGCCGACCTGGGTTCCACGCTCAAAACTGGGGTCATCAACGACCTGCCGCCCATCGACACCTGCGTGGTGGCGGTGGAACTGGGGGCTACGTTTGTCGGCCGCTCCTTCTCCGGCGATAAGAAGCAGCTATTGGCGATGCTCAAGGCGGCCATTGCCCATCGCGGCACGGTGATGCTCGACGTCATCTCGCCCTGCGTCACCTTCAACGACCACGAGGGATCGACCAAGAGCTACAAGTACGTCCAGGAGCACGAAGAGGCGGTGAACGAAGTCGGTTTCGTGCCTTCTTTCGAAGAAATCACCGTAGATTACGATCCCGGAACCACCTTCGACGTGGAGATGCACGACGGATCCCACATGCGGCTGCGCAAGCTGCACCCGGAGTACGATCCGACCAACCGCATCGGTGCGGTTAGCGCCCTGATGCAGGCTCACGAGCAGGGTGAGGTGTTGACCGGGGTTTTTTACGTCGACCCGAAAAAGCCGAGCTTTACCGACATGTTGAACCTGGTGGATGAACCGTTGGCCACGCTGCCTGAGTCGCGGGTTCGCCCGTCGCGCCAGGTCCTGGAACAGATCATGCAGAAGCACCAGTAGTACCCGGTAAATTCGCGCTAGTAACGTTACCGTAGCGAGTCTTTTGGCACTTTAAGTGCTAATGGCATGCCGCTATTTGTGTTCACCCGTCCCCTAAAAGTTGTATCATCAGCTCGTTTCTCAGATAAGAGCAAGAGGACGAGATGCGTAAAAATTTCCTACGAGGGCTTTATTTCGCGGTTGTTGCAGCCAGCACCCTGGCCCTTGCCAGCGACCATTTGCAAGTGCCCACGGTTGCCCCAGAGCTCAGCAAGATGAACGTCTGGGTGGGCACCTGGGAGTCGCAGACCCAGGTGATGACCACGCCATACAGCGAAGCCGCCTCCGTCACCTCTGAGATGACTTGCGCCTGGTCGCCCCACCATGGCTTTATCCTCTGTGACCATCTGATGAACGGGGTCAATGGGGTCAGCAACAGTTTGTCGGTGTATACCTACGACGAAGCGGCCAAAACCTACAAATTCTTCGGCGTCGACAAAGACGACTCTCCGCGGGAAGTTCCCATGCAGGTCAAGGGCAATGTCTGGAGCTTCGGAACCGAGGTACGGAACCAGGACAAGACCATCATGTTCCTCACCAACGATGAGTTTCTTTCGGACAAGGTAATGCATTTCCAAACCGAGTTCAGCGAAGACAACGGCCGCAACTGGAAGGAACTGAACAAAGGCGAACTCACCAAGATCGGCTAAGCTGGCTGATTTGAATAGAAGCCCAGGACTCGCGTCCTGGGCTCTTTTGCTTTAGCAGTGCGAAGTGACGGACCTGCTGGTAGCTGTTCTCTCAATCGCTCACAGTGGACTCATCGGGAGCCCCGCTCTCCGCTATGCTCCGGGCTGGACCCAGGCTCAGGGAAATCCGTGTCGGCATCCTTGATCATTTCGTCCTCATCCCGATGGCCTAGTTGGTCAGACAAATTGGGACGGCCGGTCTTGGAGGGCTCGCTGGTTTCTTCCTCTACCGCGCCCTTGTGGGCGTCGCTGTCAGGGTGCTGTTGTTTCGCCATTGTGCCTAAGGGATGAGGGTTTTGCTTCCGGCGTTGTATGCGGGAAACACCGAGGGGACGGAGCACTTCCGGCCCCTCGGTGGATCCGCGCCAGGAGGTCTATGCTTAATATGCAAGTGCCGTTGCGTGGGCGCCTCAAAATATAATCCTCCTGATTTGTGCGTGCCAAGACTACTTGCGCCGGCAAGCGAATGCTTGACATTGCGCCACCGGGGCCGGCCATCGGCTAACCGGAAAAGGGATTGTCATGCGCGTGGTTCTCATTGGTGGAACGGGCCATATCGGCAGCTATCTGGGCCCCATGCTCATCGACGAAAATTACTCCGTCACGTGCGTGTGCCGCGGCATGCGTCGGCCTTATCGGCTGCACTCCGCCTGGAATTCGATCCCTCTTGTTCATCTCGATCGGACTGAGAGTGAGGCGGCAGGCACATTCGGCGGTACCATCGCTCAACTCGAACCGGATGCGGTCGTCGACCTTACGTGTTATCACCTGCACAGCGCTGAGCAACTCGTTTACGCCCTGCGCGGCCGGCCCACGCATCTATTGCATTGCGGAACCATCTGGGTGCATGGACACAGCACGATCGTTCCCACAGCGGAAGACGCGCCCCGCCGGCCATTCGGTGACTACGGCATCCGCAAGGCCGCCATTGAGGCCTGGCTGTTGCGGCAGGCGGAGGAATCTTCCCTGCCGGTTACGGTGATTCATCCCGGACACCTGGTCGGGCCCGGATGGCCGCCCATCAATCCCGCCGGGAACTTCAACCCGGCCGTATTTACCGCGCTCCGCCACGGCGACGAAATCGAGCTTCCCAACTTCGGCATGGAAACTGTTCACCACGTCCATGCTGAAGATGTGGCCCACGCGTTCATGAAGGCCATTCGCTCACCAAGCGAAGCCTTGGGACAGAGTTTTCACGCAGTCTCGGCGGCCGCGCTGACGCTCCGTGGATATGCCGAGTCCATGGCAGCATGGTTCGGGCAACCCGCCCGGCTGCGCTTTCTTCCCTGGGACGAATGGGCACGCAGAGTCTCAGAGAAAGATGCCGCAGTGACCGCGGATCACATCCGGCACTCGCCGAATTGCAGCATCCAAAAGGCGCGCGAACTGCTTGGGTATCAGCCCCGCTATTCCTCGCTGCAGGCGGTTCAGGAATCGGTCACATGGTTGATCGACAATGGGCTGGTCGCCTGAAAGAGAGCAGTTACGCGGCCAGACCGGCTTAGTGAAGGGTCCAGCCGCCGTCCACCATCAGCACATGACCGACCACCATGTCGGCCATATCGCTGGCTAAAAACAAAACCGCTCCGACCAGATCCTCCGGTTGATTCCAACGTCCGCGCGGAATCATCTCGCCGGTCGCCCACTCCTTGTAACCAGGCCGCTCCAGGATGTTCTTGCGCGACTCTGTCTCCGTGATGCAGGGAGCCACTACGTTCACCACAACGCCATCATGGGCCCACTCCAGAGAGAGCGCGCGAGACAAGTGATGCACGCCTGCTTTTGCCGCCGCATACACCGAGCGCTTTTTGAAGCCGACCACCCCAAAGTTCGATCCGATGTTAATGATCCGTCCCCCGCCTTGGGGAATCATGATGCGCGCCGCGGCCTGGCAGGCAAAAAATACGCTCTTCAGCGATGCTGCCATCGTCTTGTCGTACTCTTCTTCCGTTACATGCAGGGCGTCGGTTGTGCCTGTCCATCCAGCATTGTTCACCAGGATGTGAATCTGCCCGAACTTCGCCTTTGCTGCCTCCATGAGCGCGGTCAGCTGAGATGGCTGCGAAACGTCCGTCGGCACAATCATAGCGTCACGTCCCAGAGCCTTGATCTGCGCTTCCACCGCCTCAACCTGCTTCATACTGCCAACCGGGTGCTTCGCCAGGACAAGATGCGCTCCTGCCTCTGCCAGCCCCAATGCAATCGCGCGCCCGATGCCTTGCGATGCTCCGGTCACAATGGCGACTTTGTCTTTCAGTCCAAAACTCGAATAGTTCATTGCATGCTTCCTCGTCGTCCGAAGAACGTTTAGCCGGCCACCGGGGCGCGCCCTCGGCAGCGAGAATTATCATTGCACGGCAAGAGATATAAATTGCGTATAGCGCATGACCGGCTCGATCTTCCACGCTCGCTCTTCCCTTGTCAAACAGCGCTGTACCCGTGGAGGCTTCCCAGGCCCGTGATATGATCCCTCCGAGGTCAAGCGCCGGTAAGGTCCAGCATCTGGCCGCTACGGTATGCCAGCCAAAAGAACTTCCCAAGCTCCGGTAATTCAGAGTCTAGATCGCGGACTGGCGATTTTGCAGGCGGTTGCTTACTCCAAAGAGCCTGTCTCCCTTGGTGAGCTTGCGGCATTGCTCCACATCGACCGTAGCAGCGCCCTTCGCCTTGCCCACACGCTTCGCCGTCGAGGGTTTCTCTCTTGTCCGCCAGGCCGAAAAGACTACGTCCTCGGGTCGTCGATGTGGACCCTTTCGCGCCACTACGACTGGAACAATACGCTGGCCAAAGTGGCCCATGCCGAGCTGAACCTGCTTGCGACCAGGATCAACGAAACCGCGCATCTGGCAATTCGCGAGGGCAAGAGCGCGCTATTCATTGATTCTGCGCACGCCCCCCGGGTGATTGCCGTTTCCGGACAAACCGGCGAGCTTGTGCCGCTTTACTGCACGGCGCACGGCAAGGCGCTTTTGGCAAACGCGGATGAGCGCGAGCTGCGCGCCCAGTTTGGCTCAGAGCCCCTGCAGATGTTCACCAAGAACACCATTACCAACATCAAGACTCTGGCCAAAGAGTGTGCCACGATCCGCGAGCGCGGCTATGCCATCGATGAGACGGAATACGCCCCGGATTTGCGCTGCATCGCAGCGCCAATCCGCTTCGGAAGCGATATTGTTGGATCCATCGGCATATCCGTTCCAGCGTCGCGTTTCTCCAAGGATATGTATCCCGATTACGGAGAGAAAGTCCGGATCGTAGCGGAACGCATCAGCGACTCTTTCACGCAATCCGGATCAAAGCTGCAGCCTTCGATCTCCGGGGCCGGCCGCCCCGCCAACCGGCAAAGCAACAATCATCGGTCCGTTCTGCCCTGAGGGGCAGCGAGTCCATACTGTTCCGGCCTCCCGATCTCGTGATAGGATCGCCAATTATGGATTGCACAATGTGCAATCGTAATTTCCATGAGCCCGGTCCCCACATCGATTTTCGACTTTGAAATAGATTGTGCGAAGCTCGGCTATGCGGGAAATGGCTTGCAGCGGCCGGAGTGCATTCTTGCCGAAGCGGACGGCTCGCTATGGGTTGCCGATGCGCGTGGAGGAGTCGTCCATCTGTTCCCTGATGGACGTCAGCAGACCATTACAGAGGATCGTTCCCACCTCTCTCCGTCTTCCGGGATCGAGAACTCCCGGCTTTTGCATGGCACGCTGCCCAACGGCCTTGCCTTTGCTGACAATGGCGACATCCTCATCGCTAACTTCGGCACCGACCGGCTCGAAGTAATGACCCGCGAGGGCGAATCGAAGGTTACTGGCGGACAGATCGATGGCCGGCCGATCGGCAAAGTCAACTTCGTTCTCCGTGATTCGAAAAATCGCATCTGGATCACCATCTCCACAAAGATCAAGAACTGGATGCACGCGCTCCGCCCTGACCTCGCTGACGGCTACATCGCGCGCTACGTAGACGGCACATTTCGCATCGTCGCGGAGGGATTTCATTTCACCAATGAGATCCGCATGGACGCCAGGGAGGAGTATCTCTACGTTGCTGAGACTACCGGCGGTTGCATCAGCCGCATGCGGGTCTCTGAAGACGGCTGCGTTGAGCGCGGGCGAGATCTTCGGCCCCTCCAGTCTGGGCAAGGGCGCCTGGCCCGACGGCATCGCATTTGACAGCGCCGGAAACCTCTGGGGCACCATGGTCTATTCCGACAAGCTCTTTGTCATAAATCCGCAGGGAGATCTGCGGGTCTTGCTCGACGAAGGCGACCCGGAGAAAGTCGATGCGCTGGAACAGGCAGTTCAAAGCAATCAGGTCAACCAGAGCAAGTCCTCTTCGCCACGGGTCGAGGTATCGCGCCCTGGATGGCCAGCGTTACGTTCGGCGGACCGGATTTGCAGACCCTCTATATCGGCTCGCTGCGCGGCAGCCGTATCCCGTACTTCAGGGCGCCCTTTCCTGGTCTGCCGATGGTGCACTGGAACGCTTCAGCAAGGTGAGATGCGTATAGTGCAATGCGTATAGTGCAATGCATAATGCGGTCTGCGAAATTATCCCTTGACAGTCGTCCTTCCCGTTGCATACAGTGCTCTCGAAATTCGAGGTCTGCTCGTAACTGCGATCTATGTGTGCTGCGTGCGGCAGGCGAGCAAAAACAAAAAAACAAAAAAAGCGGATAACGCTTGCAAAACAGGCAGTTACTTAAAGGAGAGCCGGTATGGCGAGCAAGAAGGGATCAACCGGGATTTCAATACTCGTGACGTTCCTGTTATGTCTGGGGGGAATGCCAGCGTTCGCTCAATTCTCAAGCGCAATTGAGGGGACAGTCACGGATTCGACAGGCGCTGTAGTTGCGGGAGCCGAAGTCACACTCACGGATACCCGGCTGGGAGTGACAACGGCCGCTACCACGAACCAGAGCGGTTACTTTCGCATCAGCGAAATTGGCGCTTCCACTTACAAGGTTGAAGTCGTAATGAGTGGCTTCAAATCGTGGCAGGAGAATGCCCTTCTCCTCCAAGCCGGTGAAACCCGCACCATCGTACCCGTGTTGCAGGTCGGCTCGGCGTCTGTCAATGTAGAGGTTCAGGCGTCGGAGGAGTCAGTGAATCTGACAACTCCAACAACCGGAGCCGTCATTTCGCAGCTTACAGTTCAGCAGACACCGCTGATGGGCCAGAACGCCTACTCACTTGCCGCCTTGGCGCCCGGTATGACGGGAGCCGCGGTTACCTCTACCTCGGTCGACAACTATACCAATGCGTTTACCGTAAACATCAATGCCGCTGGACTGCGCCAGGAGCAAAACGGATACATGATCGATGATGCGTACGTCAATGAGCCGTCCCGAGGTGGTGGCGCCACGATCTCCCCGATCCCTGACACGATCCAATCGATGGATATCAAGACCAATGATTTTGACGCCCAAAAGGGCAGAGATGCCGGTGCGATCGTCGACATCTACACCCTCTCAGGATCGAACAACTTCCACGGGACCGTTAATTACTACTTTCTGAACAACACGCTTTCCGCGCGTACCGAATTTCAATCCACGCTTCCGACGTTTCAGCGAAACGAGGTGGGTGGCACAATCGGCGGACCGATCGTCAAGAATAAGCTGTTCTTCTTCGGCGCTGCCGATCTACTTCGTTCCAGCAGCACCAGCAGCGGCTCGGGCGTATTTGAGACTTCGGATTTCGCGAATTATGCAAAGACGAATTTCCCAAACAGCGTGGCTACGGAGGCCTTGACGCTGGCTCCTCCCATTGTTTACCCAACCACAAACCTCCAGACAGTAGCGCAGTATGAAACAGCCACGCCAGGCTTCTTCGCTCCCCCGGCAGGGATCAGCCCTACGTTGGATGTGGTTGGGACCGCAAATTACAGCTTTTCTGTGCCCAGGAACGGATACCAGTATAGTGGCCGTGTTGACTACTATATTGGCAGCAAAGATCGCATTTACGGTGCAGGTCAGCGGCTTAGTTTGACCTCGGCGGCAGATACTAACCGGCCTGCGATGAATTTACCCACCCAAGACCTTTCCACCTTTGTCAATACCAATTGGACACACACCTTCTCTCCCCGCCTCCTGAATCAACTAGGCGCGGATGAAATCCGTATCGTGGGCGCGAACCAGGGCGTTCCCGCGCTTGCCATACCCTACGTCAATGTAGACGGTGGGTACCAGGGATTCGGATCCTGGGGACCAGGGAACTTCGTCCAAACCACCATCGGCTGGCACGATGTGATGACAGCTACCATCAGCAGGCACACGCTCAAGTTCGGCGGCGACTTTTACAATATTCGCGAAGTCGATGCGCAAACTGGCGCGTTCGATCGCCCGACCTTCAACTTCAATAATTTGCTCGACTTTGTGCAGGATGAGCCTCTGACCGAGTCCGCCACTCCGGTCGACATCCTGACCCACCAGCAAACGCTCTATAACCGCCGGTACCGCGAACAGTATTTGGGATTCTTCGTCCAGGACGATTGGAAGCTCACGCCCAGGGTGACCATCAATGCCGGTCTGCGCTACGACGAAATGATCAACATGTTTTCCATTCTTAGCCCGCAACTGACCAACTTCACTTTAGGGTCGGGCTCAACCGCTAACCAGCAGATCGCAGCAGGTAGCGTCGCGCTGACCCCAAATGATCATGTCCTGGGCCATAATCTTTGGGCTTTTACCCCTCGGGTTGGATTCTCCTGGGACATCTTCGGAACCGGCAAAACCTCGTTACGAGGCGGAATTGGCATGTTCTCCGATCAACCGCCCTACCTCCATATAACCGACATCACAGCGGGTAACCCGCCCAACATCTTCACCCCGTCCCTGGACGTGCGTTCCGGCGGAGCACCTGTCTTCCAGCTTTGCAGCCCTCCACAAGGTTTTAATCAGGTCTGCCCGGTGGTGAACACCAGCGGCGTTTCCGTCAACTCGAGTGGAGGAGTCGTTGTCGGTGGTGTTCTACAGAGAGCGGTTATTGGAGGATATGACAGCCACTACAAAATGGGTCAGGTCTACGACTGGACTCTGAGTGTGCAGCAGCAGCTCAAAAACAATCTCATTCTTGAGTTGAACTACTCCGCAACCGATGCCCATCATCTGCCGGCTTACAACCAGGACCTCAACCGCTTTGCCGGCGACCTTATCGTCAACAATGGCTCTCTGGCGCGGCTGAATCCGAACTTTGGCACCACTTACTATGCCACTTCCGATGGCAATTCAGTGGGCAACTATGCCTCTGTCATGCTCACGCGCGCCTTCTCTCGCGGGGAGGCGATCCGTAGCATCTACACCTGGGGGAAGGCGTTGGATGAGCCTACCAGCAATTCGGCTTCCATCGATCAAGGATCAATCGTGCCCACCACGCAAAACGGCCCTATTTTCACCAACGGCGATTTTAGGGCGCAGCGCGGCCGGTCCGACTATGACATCCGTCAGCAGTTCGCGGCTGTTGGTACCTGGGAGGTCCCCAACAACTACGGCAGCGCGCTGATGAGAAACAGCCTCGGCGGTTGGCAGTTCGGTGGTGTTTTAGTGCTGCAGACCGGCTTGCCCTTCACCGTTCAGAACACTGCGGCCTTCTCTCCGATCTGCAGCAACCAGGCGACTCCCGTAAATGGTGGTTGTCCCGCGGGCAGCACAATTATCGGCGATGCCGGAGGTGACTACAACGCGGACGGCAGCACCCAGGATTTGCCCAACGTACCTTCTTTCGGCCGGCACCTGGGCGGTCTATCGAAGTCCAACTTCCTAAAAGGGGTCTTTCCCGGTGGTTCGGCGGCTTTCCCCACACCGGCCTTGGGAACAGAGGGGAACCTGGGCAGAAACACCTACGATAATCTGGGATATAACAACGTGAACTTCAGCGTTTCGAAATTCTTCACGGCTCCATGGTTCTCTGGAGAGAAGTTGAAATTTGAGGCAAAGGGCGAGTTCATCAATTTGTTCAATCGAGTCAATTTGACGAATGTGTCGAACACTTTCCCGTCGGGCAACTTTGGCCAGGCAACGGGTCAATTAACTCCGCGCTATATACAACTCCACCTGCGCGCCAGTTTCTAAGTCAAGTGCCCGGCAAGGCTGTCAAAAAAGAGAATTGCAGTCCATGCGCCTGGCGAGGACAACCCCTCGCCAGGCGCAATTTATCTTCGCAAGAGGGACAAAGGGGGCAGTGAGTTTGGTTCACCAAGGGAGGTCGAACCGGCAACTCTCGACGGCACAGAAGATGGCGATCCTGTTTCTCTGTTTGAGCCTTGGCGTTCCATGCGTGCCCGGTCAGCAGAGTCACACTACATGGCGAGACTACGAGGGGGGCCCGGATAACTCGAAGTATGTTGCGCTGCAGCAAATCACGAAGTTAAACGTGGCGCAACTGCGTGTGGCCTGGAGTTATCCGACGCGCGATGCCAATAGCTATTCATTCAACCCCATCATTGTCGGAAATGTAATGTATGTTTTGGCGCGCGGCAGTTCTCTGGTGGCCCTGAACGCCACAACAGGAAAAGAAATCTGGGTTCACGAAAACTTGCCGGGGATCTCGTACCGTGGCGTGAACTATTGGGAGAGCAAAGATCATCGCGACCACCGGCTGATCTTACAGATCAACCATTATCTTGAGGAAATCGACGCCCAAACGGGAAAGTCGATCCTGACTTTCGGAAATAAGGGATTGGTCGATCTGAGGGTAGGATTAGGGCGCGATCCTAAAACAATCGCGCGTATCAAGAACGATACGCCGGGAAAAACATTTGGCAATCTGATTATGCTCGGATCATCTACAGGCGAAGAATACATGTCGCCCCCGGGCGACCTCCGCGCCTACGACGTCATTACCGGGAAAATGGTTTGGATCTTTCATACGGTTCCACACCCCGGTGAGCCGGGATACGATACCTGGCCGAGGGACGCATGGAAGTATATCGGTGGAGCGAATACCTGGGGCGAAATCACTCTCGATGAGAAGAGCGGCATAGCCTATTTCCCGACGGGCTCACCCACTTTCGACCTCTATGGGGGCGACCGTATCGGCAGGAACCTCTTCGCCGATTGCCTGCTGGCCATCGACGCACGGACGGGAAAGTTGATTTGGTACTTTCAGGATGTTCACCACGACCTATGGGATTACGACCTGACGGCGGCTCCGCAGCTGATCACGATACATCACAACGGAAAAGTGATGGACGCTGTCGCCCAAGCCGGCAAAAATGGCTTTCTCTACGTATTCAATCGCTCCACAGGTGAACCTATCTGGCCGATTGTAGAAAGGCCGGTTCCAGCCAGCCAGGTGCCTGGCGAGAAAGCATGGCCTACTCAGCCCTTTCCCACCGCGCCTCCTCCTTTTGCGCGGCAATCGTTCACGCTGAACGATCTTGATCCCTATCTGATGACAGACCAGGAACGCGCGTCGTGGAAAACCAAAATCGCCGCGATGAATAATCACGGTATCTACACTCCGCCGTCGATCACGCAAGATACGATTTCAATGCCGGGGGCCTATGGTGGGGCCAACTGGGGCGACACGGCGTCGAATCCTCCCAAGGGCCTGGTCTACGTTTTGTTCGATGATCTGCCTTCGATTTTTCCGAAGTTAAGCGACCAGCCGTACCAACGTGGCGGCGGCGGCGTCAATGGTCCGGAAATCTATCACAACAATTGTCAGGTTTGCCACGGTGCTGACCGGAGGGGTTCCGGAACAGCTCCGTCGTTGCTCGGTATTGGTTCACAATTCGATCGGGATAGTTTCAAGCAATTGGTTGCTTCGGGAAGAGGAGACATGCCGGCCTTCTCTTTCCTTGGCAGCACGCAGCTCGATCGGTTGTTCGCCTTTCTTGCCAATGCAACCGAAGGCGGAAATGGGTCAGTGTACGCGCCTCGCGGGCCACAGCAGGAGCTGGGCGGTCCGGTTGTGGGATCCGGCGGCGCTCCCGAAGGCCTAAAGCAGGACTACGGTCGGGCGCAACTTGCCGCGCAGTACCCTGGCGCCTTTGCCGGTCCTCCTTACCCGGCGGGCGTTCCTGCGCCGCCACGCTTCTACTCGGACTACGGGGTAAGTTACCCGTATATCATCAGCCCCCCCTGGTCTTCGATGGCGGCATATGACCTGAACCAAGGAACCATTCTCTGGAAGGTTCCGCTTGGCGAAAACCCGGACGCGGGGAAAGAAGAAGCCAAAGATACAGGAGTTATCGATACAGGAGTTATCCGGGGAGCGAATCACCGGGGAATCATCGTAACCTCGACAGGCTTGCTCTTTGTCAACTGCGCGGATGGAAAGTTACGGGCGTTCGATGCAGATAATAGCAAGGTCTTATGGACCTATCAACTGCCTACGGGAAGCGAGGGAATTCCGGCCATATATGAGGCAGACGGGCGGGAGTACCTCGTAGTTGGCGCCACAGCGGCACAGACCTCAGGACGCGGAGCTTTTCAGCAGCCTACTGCCGGCGAGCTTGCCAATCGGGCCTATATTGCGTTCGCCCTTCCACAGTAACCGGCGAACCAAGTGAGGAATTGAACATGGGTGTTAATCAACGGAGCGACCAGAAACGAGGGGTCATGTCCATTCGGCGAGTGTTCCTGGGAACGGTGCTTGCTCTGCTGAATGCTATGCCGGTCTTTGCCACGGGGCCGTCGTTCGTACCAGACGTCACCGTCGAGGGATCGAGTCTCAGCGGATGGCATACCGTTGGTGCGGCGAAATGGAGTCTTGACCATGGCGTTTTGACCGGAACGCCAGGATCGTCTGGAGATGGCGGCTGGCTGGTGCTGGATCGTTCGTATCAAGACATCGGGCTCTACGTCGAATTCAAATGCTCGGGCGCCTGCGATGCAGGGATCTTATTTCGTGGGAAGAAGACGCCGGATGGCGGCATGCAGGGGAGTTATGTTTCGCTGAACGGTGAAACCCTGGCCTATTATGCCGTGGCCGTAGACGCAAGCGGCAAAATCATCGATCGCACGCCGCTTCCCCCCGGCGGGGGCCAGATGAGAATCGCGCCCCCGCCCAATCCAAATGGAACAAGACAGCCCCGTCCGCCGGGCAGCTTCAACGCATATGAACCGGCGCCGGGCGTGAGCTATCCCTTTCTGCCGCCCGGCAGCAAGCTTTCTCCAGACAAGTGGAACGCGGTGGAGTTCATGTTCGATGCGAATATCCTGCGCGGCACGCAAAACAATGGTGAGCAAACTGGCGCAGTGGTCGGCTCGGACGCATACGGGCCGATTGCCTTTTATGCAGGCGGCTCGGGAACAGTGCAGTTTGAAGACGTGGCGTATTCGGATCTGAATCTCAAGTATCGGGCCCCCGATGAGACTTCCACCGGCTTCATGAAGCAGACCCTCAGCAACTTCTATTATTCGTGGGGCGCGGCAGCGGCCGACTTTAATCACGATGGGATTCTGGATGTTGTCTCCGGACCCTATATCTATTTTGGTCCTGACTTCACCCATTCGAGGGAGATCTATCTCGGCCAGACCTCCAATCCTTCGACGGAATATGCGGATAAGGCCTGGATGGAGTTTGCTGCGGATTTTGCGGGAGATGGCTGGCCCGACGTGTTGACTTGCAAATTTGGCGGACCAACCCAAGGTTGCTACCTCTATGTGAACGCAAGAGGGGAACCGCGGCGCTGGGACGTGCATCAAGTGATCGACAAGTTTGATTCGGAGATTGCTGTGGTGCGGGATATTGATGGCAACGGGAGGCCCGCCCTTGTGTATTCCGGCGATGGGTATGTCCGTTACGCCGAACCTGACCCGTTGGATGTGACCAAGCCGTGGATCGTTCACAACGTTTCAGAGCGCGGCTACGGTGCAGCCCACGGAATTGGCGCGGCTGATATCAACGGAGATGGGCGAACAGACATCCTGAACGCGTATGGATGGTGGGAGCAGCCGCGGGCAGGAAGCAGCGGCGCGGCCTGGACGTATCATCCAGTGGCTTTCGCGCGCTATGGCCGTGGGGGGCGCATGGGTGGTAGCGTCATGGCCGTCTATGACGTGAATGGCGACGGCCTCAACGATGTGGTGACTGTTCTCGATGCACACGGCTGGGGATTGGCGTGGTTTGAGCAGAAGCGCGATGCTCAGGGAAACATCTCGTTTGTGCGCCACATGATCATGGACGATTTCTCGACGAACAATGCCGGTGGCGTTACCTTTTCAGAAGCCCATGGCGCCACCTATGCCGATATCGACGGAGACGGCATACCGGATTTCATTGTTGGCAAGCGCTATTGGTCGCATCGCGACGACCATTTGGACGCCAATCCTTACGGAACGCCGGTGCTGTATTGGTACCAGACCGTTCGTGATGCGAAAGCACGGGGAGGCGCAAGATTTGTTCCGCATCTGATCGACAATCGTTCGGGCGCCGGTTCAGACATCTTGGCCGTTGATCTGAATCGCGACGGGAAGGTGGATGTTGTGACTGCGACGCGATTCGGAACGTTCATTTTCTGGAACAAAATGAGTGGCGCCAAACAAGACGCTGGAGGGGCAGCGCCAGCCGAATGACTTCACCGAGAGGATTGCAGATGTCACAAACAACCAAGCGCATTTCAAGCATCCTGGCAACCAGCGCTCTTGTAGCGCTGGGAAGCGTGCGAGCCGCATCTGCTCAGGCGACGACCGCACCGGCCTATACCCTTAACGCCATCCCGAGCGGAATGGAGTTGCATGCCCCCGATGGCAGGCTGGTCTTTGAATACGTGACCGTGAGGCCCGAAAACATCGGGCTTACGGCTCCCAGTGCGGCGTACTTCGAGCCGGTGAACACTCCTTCGGGCGAGCGTGTCACAAATGTCGCGCCCGACGATCATCCGCATCATCGTGGAATTTTCTTCGGATTCATGAACTCCGAATTCCACCGGCCCAATGACTACTCCAAGGCGCCGCCTACTCATCCGGTTCGCGGCTTTACCGTTGAGCGTGGTGATTTTTGGGCATGGGGCGCGTATGCTCCGCGGGAGGGGCGCGTGATCCAGAATCGCAGCGTGAAACTGATCAGCGCCGACGCCCTACAAGCCCAGATCGAGATTCACAATGACTGGTTGATCGATAACCGAAAGATGCTGGATGAAACCGACGAGGCTATCGTCTCCGAACGGCATGGCGTATACGTCCTCGATCTCTATTACCGGCTCGCTCCGATCTACGACTACGAACTACTGCAGACGGCATTTGGCGGCTTCTCATTGCAGGCGCAAAAGTATGGAGAATCCTATTTTTCCACTTCGGCGGGCAAGGTCACGCTTCCTGACCCGCACTATTCCTATCCTCTTTCGGACTGGCCCTCGGAACCGTGGTATGACTTCACCATCAAGCTTAAGTCGGATGGCAAGGTCGTGGGCGCTGCTGTCATCGACCACCCATTGAATCCGCCTACGCTGTGGCACAACGCGCGTTCCCTATGGATGTTGGCTCCCTGCATCACCGCGCTTGGACCGAGGACAATCCATCCGGATGAACCGCTTATCTTGCGCTATCGCGTAGTGGTTCACGACGGGCCGGCTCCGGCGGATCAGATCGAAAAGCTTTCAGAGGAGTGGCGTGCAATGAATGTGGATCCCTTTGTTCACCCTTCGAAGGCGTACGAAGATATGCTTCCCCACTGATACCCAACGCACGATTGCCGAGGAGCAGCCAATGAACTATCAACTTGAAGGGAAAACGGCCTTCGTCAGCGCTGGGGCTCACGGGATCGGCGAATCGATCGCCGACCTGCTGACCCAGGAGGGTGTTCTGGTCATTGTGGCCGATCAGGATGAGGCTGCGCTGCGTGAGAAGTCGGCTCGGTGGGCGGGGACGGTGGCAGCGGACCTTGGAACAGCGGAGGGCATGGGTCATGCCATCTCCGAAGTCCTCAGGGTTTTTGGGGATGCTCCCGATATACTGGTCAATAATCTGGGCGTGGGTGATGCAGCTTCGTTTGAAGACATCTCCGACGAACGCTGGGCCCGCAGCTTCAGCATTAACCTGATGGGATGCGTACGAGCCTGCCGCGTACTCCTTCCGCGCATGGCAAAACGGGGCTCGGGATCGGTTGTGAATATCGCCTCCGACCTTGCCAAGCAGCCGGAGCCGTCGATGATGGATTATGGCGTCTGCAAGGCCGGCTTGCTCTACCTCACAAAGGCTCTGGCCATGCAGTACGTTCCCCATGTGCGAGTGAATGCAGTGCTGCCCGGCCCCATCTGGTCGAAGATGTGGACACGCCCAGGGGGCCTGGTCGATCAACTTGTGATCACCTACGGCGTAGATAGAGATCAAGCCTTGGAGCGATTCCTGAACGATCGCTACATGCCGCTTGGGATTGGAAAGCCGGAAGACGTAGCCCATGCGGTCGTCTTTCTGGTTTCACCTCTGGCGAAGTTCATTACCGGCTCCAGCCTGGATATCGGCGGCACATTGCGAGGACTGATCTAATGCCGGTGTGCGGCAAATTGCCATTGATCCTCATGCTTGGCGCATCGGTCTTTGCGCAGGGGCAGCAAGGCAACGGCCAGGTTGCGTCGATTGAATCCCTGATTCGCTCTCAGCAGTATGACCAGGCTCTACAGATGACGGAATCGGCCTTGCGTAACACGCCCAACGATGCTCGCCTGTGGACATTGGAAGGAATCATATTCTCAATCAGGGGAAGCGATCATGAAGCCCTCAACGCATTTGACCGGGCGCTGAAGCTCTCCCCAGCCGACCGTGCAGCGCTCAGAGGCGAAGCGCAGATTTTTTATCGGACGCAGGACAAACGCGCAATCCCCCTGCTCGAGAGGATTCTAAGGGCCGACCCGAAAGATGAGACCGCGAACGAGCTGCTTGCGATACTCGCGGCGAAGCAGGGAAAGTGCGGAGTTGCCATCGAACATTTCCTGCTCAGCGCTCAAGCGATTGCCGCTCACCCCGATTCGCTGCAAGCATATGGATATTGCCTCGCGCAGACCGGGCAAACTCAGAAAGCGACCGCCGTATTTGAGCAGCTTATTGCGCTCGTGCCGGGCAGCACCTATCCGAAATATGATCTCGCGGTATTGTTGGTCAACACCAAGCAAGACGAAGATGCCCTCAAGGTACTTGAGCCTTTACTCACAACGGCGCAGACAGATTCGGATGTCCTCAGCCTGGCATCCGAGGCCTATGAGGCCACGGGCGACACTCCGAAGGCGGTGTCCCTCTTGCGTCAGGCGATCGTTCTGAGTCCGGCCAACGCAGGCTATTATGTTTCCTTTGCTGCGCTCTGCCTGGAACACGAATCCTACCAGGTGGGAATTGATATGATCGATGCCGGTTTCGAGCGCGTTTCAGGCGATCCATCGATGTATATCTCACGGGGCCTGCTCTATGCACAGCTCGCTGATTACGACAAAGCGGAAGCGGACTTCAATACAGCCGAAAAGTTCGATTCGGCGCACAGCCTGGGTTCATATGCCATGGACCTTGCAGAGCTGCAGCGGAACCACCCCGACAAAGCATTGCAGGAGGTGCGCTCCCAATTGAAGGCTCATCCTGATAATCCCCTGCTCTACAACCTGCTCGCACAGTTGCTCACCAGGCAGGACGCAAACGAAAACGGCAAAACATCCGATGAAGCAATCAGAGCAGCGCAGCAGGCGCTGAAACTGAAGCCCGATCTGGTCGAGGCACGAGATGTGCTGGCAAGCATTTACATCCGTTCCGGGCAGTATAACCTCGCTATTCAACAATGCAGGCTTGCGCTGCATGATGCGCCTTCCGACCGCGCCGCTATTTATCATCTGATTCTTGCCTTGCGGCACTCCACAGCAAGCGGGGAGGGCGACGAAATTCAAACGCTGGTTCGACGTCTTTCAGATTTGCAGCAGGCGGCAAGGCAGCAGGACATCAAAAGGGCAGGTTTCAAGCTGGTGGAACAACCTCAACCTGCACCCATGCAATAGAGCACACGAGTCTGTTTCAGCCCCGTTCCCCGCTATGCTCCGGGCTCGACCCTGGCTCAGGGAAATCCGTGTCGGCATCCTTGATCATTTCGTCCCCGTCCCGATGGCCTAGCTGGTCAGACAAATTGGGACGGCCAGTGGTGGAGGGCTGGCTGATTTCTTCTTCTACCGCGCCCTTGTCGGCATCGCTGTCACGGTGCTCTTGTTTCGCCATTGTGTCTAAGGGATGAGGGTTTTGCTTCCGGCGTTGTACGCGGGAAACACCAAGGGGCCGGAGCATCTCCGGCCCCTCGGTGTGTTTGGGTCTAGAGGGCCGCGGTGACGGCCTTTATCTCGGTGTAGTTGTGGAGCACTTCCTCGCCCATCTCCCGACCCCAGCCGGATTGTTTATATCCGCCGAAGGGCAGGGAGGCGTCGAAGACGTTGTGGCAATTGATCCATACGGTGCCGGAGCGGATGCGCCGCGCCATCTTGTGCGCAGTGCTCAGATCCTTTGTCCATACACTGGCAGCGAGTCCATAGATGGTGTCGTTGGCTTCGCGTGCGACCCGATCCAGGTCGGCGTCGGAGAATGATTCCGCGCACACCACCGGCCCAAAGATCTCCTCGCGCACCACTTTCATATTCGGTTTGGTTTTCGTTAGGACGGTTGGCTGGACGAAATAGCCGCGATCCCCATGCCGTTTGCCTCCGACGACTACGTTCGCGCCCTCTTCTACGCCGGAGTTGATAAAGCCCGTGACCCGCTCGAATTGCTCTTCGCTGACCAACGGTCCCATCGCGGTCTGCGGGTCGAGGCCGGGACCCATGTTAATGCCACCGGCGATATCGCTCACGCCCTGCAGAACCTTGTCGTAGATGCTTTCGTGAACGAAGAGGCGCGATCCGGCGCAGCAGCATTGTCCCTGGTTGAAGAAGATGGCGCTGGCCGTGCCCGCGATGGCGCGGTCGAGGTCGGCATCGGGAAAGACGATCGCCGGGCTCTTGCCGCCCAGTTCGAGGCTTACCTTTTTCAGGTTTCCCGCGGAGGCCTTCACGATCAGCTTGCCTACTTCCGTGGAACCGGTGAAAGCAATTTTGTCGACCAGAGGATGCGCAGCCAGGGGCGCACCGGCGCCTTCACCGAAGCCGGTAAGAACGTTGACCACGCCTGGGGGGAATCCTGCCTGATCGACCAGCTCGGCCAGCCGGAGAGCGGACATCGGCGTCTGCTCGGCCACTTTGAGGACTACGCAACAACCAGCCGCAAGCGCCGGCGCAAGCTTCCACACCGCCATCAGCAGTGGGAAGTTCCAGGGAATGATCTGGCCGACCACGCCGATGGGCTCGCGCACGGTGTAGGAGTGGAAGGCGCCCGGGGTGGAGAAGTTGAGTGTGGAACCGCTGATTTTGGTCGCCCAGCCCGCCATATAGCGGAACATGTCGACCGACAACGGGAGATCGGCGACGCGGGCGACCGAAAGCGGTTTGCCATTGTCGAGGGATTCGATCTCGGCTACTTCCTCGAGGTTCGCTTCGAGCAGATCGGCCAACTTCCAGATCAGTTGCCCGCGTTGGGAAGTGGACATCTTGCTCCACGGACCTTCGTCGAAGGCCTTGCGTGCGGCCGAGACGGCACGCTCCACATCCTCCGCTTCCGCTTCGGGGACGTGTGCCACGACTTCGCCGGTGGCTGGATTGTAGACGGGGAAGGTTTTGCCGGATGCGGCCAGGACGAAACGGCCGTCGATCAACATGCGGTGTTGCCGGGAAAAGAACTCCGCAGTTTTAGCACCAATACGGGAATCAATAGGGATGGTCGCCATCATATCCTCCGGCGTAATCGACAGGAAAATGTCGACATTGAACGCCGAGGGAAACGATAGCACCGCACTTGAAGTGCAGTCCAGTGGATGGGCTGGTGGGTTGAACACTATGGAGTTTCGCATGGGAGCGCAGATCCCGTGCCTCCGCTCCTAATGACACAGGGAGAGCGGAGGATCGGTTTAGTGCCGCGCCTACAGCGCTCGAATCCTCTTCGGCATCGATAGCCCAGCTAGCGTCAGGATAAATCTTGGAAAGGGGAATGCGATGTAGAGCAGCTGAAACCTTTCGCAGCGATCCAGAGGGTTCGACTCCCTCCCGGTAAAGGCGAGCCCGCCAGCCGGAAGCAAGTCTTGCATGGGCAGAGGCGACTCTGTTCGTGAAGCGTAGACAGCAGATGTTCAAGCCGTGTGTGTCTGGCCACGAAATGACGTAACCGCTGGGGCCTTCGCCGCGCTGGGTGCGGGGGCAGCATTCAGGCAACCGCTATGGGCGAGGATGCCTGGATTCGGCCGGGGTCGTGGAGCACGGCAGAGGCATGGGATGGATGGCCAAGGAACCTGAGAAGTCCTGAATTGTCCGCGTGGGAATGGGGGACGCCGGCCTAGCAATGCCCCTGGCCTGGAAAGACCGCCTCCAGTCTGACGGGAGCGCGCAAGCGAAACACGAAACAAGGGAGGGAAGCGCGGAAGCCGGAAGCGAAACCATAAGCGACCGGTATGCAATGCAGGATGGCGTAGCGTCTCCGTAGTATCGGTGAAGGCGGGGAACCTGATCGAAGGGACCCGTTGGAGAGAAGGGAGACGCCATAGAAGAGAGCTGTTGACGGGACACACGGGAGGGGACACTGCACCCCGCAAACCTGTACACGTAACGGCAGCAGATAGCGGACACGATGGGGAGCGAACCTCTTCTGTGAGGAACCGGATGCGGGAAATCTGCACGTCCGGATCTGTGAGGGGTGAGGGTGGCAACACCCTCACCTACTCGGCCCGGAAGGGCTGGGAAATCGATGCCGAAGAGGATTCGAGCGCCGTAGGCGCGGCACTAAACCGATCTCTAGGGCGAAGTGGGAGGGTAGGCGCTTGGCTTGGCGGCGTAGATGCGCACTCCCATTCCGTTCAACTTGCTTCGGCCCTCCTGCGCTTCCGGGGTTTGCGGATATCGTTGCACCAGCGTCCTCAGCTCGCGCACGCCCGCATCCTTTTGGCCCAGTTCGATCAACGACAACCCCTTGCGCAGCTCAGCGGAGGGGGCTTTCGGATTACCCGAGTACTGCTCCAGAACTGCGTTGTAGTTCTTGATCGCCTGCTGGTACTTGCCTTGCTGATAGGAGATCTCCCCCAGGTAGAACTGGGCGTTGCCCGCCAGATTGTCCTGCGGATAGTAGTGGATGACATCGCCGAATTCCGAGGCCGCAATCGTGTACTTGGCCGAGTTGTAATCGCGGATCGCACTTTGATAGAGCTGGTCGACAGGAGGCGCAGCAGGGGCCGCTGGCGCCGGCGCTGCCGCCTGGCCGCCACCTCCAGGACCCTGACCCTGGCTTGGCGGCGCCCCAGCGGCCGGAGCCGTTCCCCCAGGTTGCGCCGGCAGGCTGTTTACGTTCTGCAACTGGCTCTGGATCGCCTGCACCTGCGTGCTCAGGTTGGAAATGCGCGTCTTGAGCTCATCCATAGCATCGTTAAGCGACTGGATCTGAGTAGAGAGTTGGGTGTTGCTGGAACCGCGTTGATCGTTCTCTGCCTTCAATGCCGCTTGCAGGGCGTTGACCGAGGTCATCATCTTGTTCACGTTGTCGGTGTTTTGCTGCACCAGGTTGACCAGCACGCCCATGCGCTCATCGTTCGAAGTTTGCAAGTGCTGCAACATGTCCTGCAATTGCTGCACCTGCGTTTGCAGTTGGACCATTTCCTTGGAGACCGCAAAAGCATGGGGTGCTCCAACAGGCAATGCGAAGAGGGCGAAGGCAGCGAGTCGTCTAACGTGTTTGTGCATGGTGCTCCCCCGTGGCGGTTTACTAGAGCGAAAGGCTCCATCTCAAGTCTATTCCAGAGCGGCAGAGACAACAGCGGCCACGGCAGCGCTTATGCTGCCGCCGTGGCCGCTGTTCGCAAACGAGCCTACTGGTCGAGCGAGAATCCGGCCCGGCGGTTCTGCTGCCAGCAGGCCTCGTCCGCCTGAGTGCAGAACTGCTTTTCCTTGCCATAGCTTACGGTGCGGATACGATCGGGGCTCACCCCTCCATTAACCAGCGCCTGTTTGGCGGCGTTGGCACGGTTCTCACCCAACGCAAGGTTATACTCCGCCGACCCGCGGTCGTCGCAATAGCCGCCGATGACGACTTTGAGCGTGGGATGCACAGACAGGAACGCCGCGTCCTGGGCCAACACACTCTGCGCATCGGGACGGATGTCATAGCTGTCGTAGTCGAAGAAGGCCGGCTTCACACTCTGCTCGAACATCTCCTCGGTCATGCTCTCGCCGGTGGCCGGCGGTGGTGCAGCTGCACTGACCGTCAGCCGCGCCGTCGCATCCGTCGAGCCCCCGGGCCCGCGAACCACCAGATGGTAAGTAGTCGACTCGGTTGGCGACACGTTCTGCGTGCCGTAGGTATTCACCGTGCCGATTCCATCGATCGAGACGTCGGTTGCGTCGGTGGTCTTCCAGGCCAGCACCGCGCTTCCCCCTGCGTTAATGCTGCTGGGGGTCACGGTAATGCTAGCCGTGGGGGCCGGCGAGGTAGCCTCCGGAGGAGGGGGCGGTGGGGGCGGCACCGTTTTCTTGTGGCAACCGGCCATGAACGTCAGGGCGGCCACAGCGATGAGCGAAGCGAAATGCCTGTGCTGCGAAATCTTCACGATATTCTCCTGTTCTTTCTCAAAGGTTTGCAGGTTGCATCGGCTTCCGGGTCGGAACACCAGCACCGGAAGTTCATGCAGCCCGCAAATGACCTTTCAAACCTGGGGATGATGTGCGACGGTGAGTGCCGTCAGGGCCCGGTACAACAAAAATCCGGTTACTTCCAGCTCCAGTTGGGCATGGAATTTCCGCTGCCCTGGGTCAGACGATGCTGCTCGGTGCCATCGGAAAGCATGGTCCATACCTCGGAGCCGCGTCCCTGCTCGCGCTGGAAGACGATGTGCCGGCTATCCGGTGACCACGAGGGAAAATCCTGCCGCCCCTGGTCGTGCGTGAGCTGGGTCCAGCGCTTGCTGGCAATATCCATGATGTAGATGTCCTGCCCCCCGGGCGCGCCCGGACCATACTTGCGGTTCCAGGCAAAGGCCAGAAACTGCCCGTCAGGCGACCAGGACGGCGACGTGGCATAGCCGCCATCGGTCATGCGCTGCACGTTGGTGCCATCCGCGTTCATGATGTAGATCTGCGGCAAGCCGGTACGGCCGCTGCACCACGCGATCTGCGCGTTCGTCTTGGGGTTCCAGGTGGGCGAAACATCCGGCCCGCGGAAAGTAGTGATCTGCTTCAGATTGCCGCCGTTGGCGTCGGTAATATAAATCTCCGGATCCCCGGAGCGCGAGTCGGAGAAGGCCAGCCTGGAGCCGTCCCCCGACCATGCGGGAGAAAAAGTGTTGCCCACCGGAGAAGGGAAGCTGACCGTGCGGCCCAGCAGCAGCGAATACATCAAAATCGACCAGCCACGACGTCCCAGCGAGGCAAACGCAATGCGATCGTTGATAGGCGAAACCCGCGGGGAGAGGGAGATGGTGTTCAGATGGGTGAGCTGCTTCGCGCCTTGCCCGTCGTAGTCCGTCTGCCAGACTTCTTTGTTTCCGCCCCGCGCAGAGATGTAGTAGATGTGGGTTTCCGCAATGCCGGGAATGCCGCCGCCTAGGCGGGTGATGATCTCGTCGGCAAAACGGTGAGCGACCAGGCGCGCATTATCCTGGCTGGCCGCCTCGTTGTACTGCTTGCCCAGGATCTGCGGTGAATCCGGGTTCTTGGCGTCGAACAGCCAGCCGTAGACCGCCAGGCGATCCCCGTTAACCGCAAACGATCCAAAAGCCACCATGGCGGCGTTGGCTGGCGGAGCCGCCCATTGCGCCAGATTCATCTGCTGCGGGGAGGCAGGCGTCGCCTGCGGAGCCAGGCTCTTCGAGACCATGTCGAAAATGCCGGCGTTGCTCAGGTCGTTGAAGAGGGTGCTGTCGAAGGTAGATTTCAGCGCCAGCCCCAAGGGGTCGCCGGAAGCGGCGTTGAAGTTGGCAGCGGCCAGGCGAATGCGGGCTGCACCAAGATTGGTGCCGGTGCGCACCCAATCCTGCGCGCCCGCGCTCCGGCAGGTGAGGGGCAGGAGCAGGAGAACAAAAAAGAAAACCGGGGAGTAGGGGAACGCAATTCTTCTTCGGGCTCTCATGCCTTGCGCAATCTTGAGTTTATACGAGGATACTTGAATGTTGGTTACTCCGGTAATCTATTTTGCACCAGGATACGTGCAGTGATAAAGCACGTTCAGCGTACTTTCGTTGTAGCCGGCGGGGAGTGGGCCGAAGGTACTTACACGCTGGACCGCATGCAGGCAGGAGGAATTGAGCGATGGAGAGCTGCTGGGCGTAGCCAGGGAAATGCTGCCGGGAGTGCCGTCTTTCGCAACCGTAAACTGGACGAAGACGGTGGCGCCTGCGGGTGTACTCGGCTGCACCTCCTGCAGGTACCATTGCTGGGCCACGTTGCGCTTGATCACGTCGACGTACCAACCGAAGCGCGAACCAAAATCCCCGCCTGTCACGGCTTGCGGAGTGCTGGCATTGCTGCTTCCGGCGGACCGGGGCACATTGGCCGGCGCTGCCTCGCCAAACGTCGCCTTGTTTTGCGGTTTTACCGGGATGGGGTGGGGCGGAGGAGCCGGGCTCGGCTTGACCTGCGGCTTGGCGGGAGTCTGCTTCTCAGGAATGGGAATGGCGTCGGGCAGGGGGAGAGGCACCGTCTCCTCTTGCGGCAGCTCCGGCGCAAGACTCGGATTCTCGGTCGCCAAAACGTTGTCGGTGGGCGGGTGATCTTGGGGCAGGGGCAAGGCCGCGTTCGAAACCAGGGTGGCCTGGATGGCTCCCTGCTGCGTGGCGTTCGAGCCCCACTCGCTGCCGTGCAGCAGGTTGTGTACGTACCCGTAGCCAATCAGCCCGCCCACAATCAACACGTGCAGCAGGGTTGACTTGGCGAAGGGAGAGCCAATGCCATCCGGCTGGTCGATGATGTCGATCTCGCTGGAAAAAGACCCTGCCATGGCCCGCTACTTCGCTGTCTTCCCGATGGGCTGGGTCACGATGCTGATGTTGGTGATCCCGGCTTGTTTGACCGCGTCCATGACCGAGGCGAACGCGCCGAAGGGAACCCGCTCATCGGCCCGCAGATAAATAATCTGATTCGCTGGGTCGGTCTTCGGTTGGTGTAACAGGGTCGGCAGTTGCGCTAGGTTGACCGGCTTGTCTCCCAGGAAGACATTCTGGTCGCGGTCGATGGTCAGCACCTGGCGCTGCTGGGTGATTTCCTTCACGCTGCGCGTCTTGGGCACCGAGACATCGATGCCGGACTGCAGCACCGGCGCGGTGACCATGAAGATGACGAGCAGGACCAGGACCACGTCGACCAGCGGGGTGATGTTGATTTCCGCGAGCGAGGTACGGGTATGGCCGGAACTAGCGGTGAAGGCCACTTGCGGCCTCCCTCTCCACCGGATCCTGATTGGGGTGCAGACCGATTTCTTCGAAGCTGTTGAGCAGTTCGCGGGAGAAGTCGTCCATGCGGGAGGCAAATTCGCGCAGCGACGAGGTGAACTGGTTGTAGGCGATGACCGCTGGGATAGCGACGATCAGGCCGGCGGCCGTAGTGATGAGGGCCTCGGAGACGCCAGGAGCCACGGCGCGTAGCGTGGCTGCCCCCTCCGTGCCCAGGCCGTGGAAGGCGTCCACGATGCCCATTACGGTGCCGAATAGCCCCACGAACGGCGCCACTGCGCCGATGGTGGCCAGCCAGGTAAGCCGCCGCTCCAGCACGGTGAGCGATTCGCTGGCTGCAGCCTGCGCGGTGCGCTCGAGCGCGGTGATGTTCTTGGGTGGTCCGAAGCCGCCGGTCTGGCGCCGGTAGGTGTCGTAGACCTCATCGAAGATGGTCACCAGCGGGCTGGGCTTGAACTGCTCGCTGACGGCTGCGATCTCCTGCAAACGGTTGGCCTTATGGAAGGCGCGCATAAATCGCCGGCTTTGCGTTCGGGCCCGGCGGAAGAGCGAGGACTTGCCCAGAATTACGGCCCAGGAGTAGAGGCTGGCGACCAGCAGCAGGACCAGCACTGTAATTGCCACTGGACCGCTGTTGCGCACCATGTCGATGATGGCGCTGAATCCATAGGTCGTGGGATGAGCGATGGGCGCGGCTCCGTCCTCCGCCTGAAGAATGAGAAAGACTGCGAGATGAACCGGGGGCATGATCACTTCCTCTTAAACGTAGCAGACAAGCGCGCGCGAAACCAACTTGCAGAATAAGATGCTGGCGCAAGGTAACCCGCCCTATCAACCGGCGCGGTCGTGCTATGCTGCGCTCGCGATGCTGCTTGAGTTACGCGCTGAGAATTACGCGGTCATTGATCACGCCATTGCGGTCTTCGGGCCCGGTCTCAATCTGCTGACGGGAGAGACGGGTGCGGGCAAATCCATCCTGGTGGATGCCCTGGCGCTGCTGATGGGCGATAAGGCATCCTCCGATGTGGTGCGCCATGGCGCCGATCGCGCCGTGGTTGCCTGCGTCTTTGAGTGCACCGTCGGGGCGGAAGCCACGTTGGAAGAAAACGGCATCGATACCGAAGGCACGGAAATCATTTTACGGCGCGAGATACAAGCCGGGGGCAAGGGCCGCGTCTACGTTAACAATCAACCGGCTACCGTCAACGTGCTGCGCCAGCTTGCTCCGGAGCTGGCGCTGGTGCATGCCCAGAGCGAAACCATGGGCAGCTTTGACCAGGCCCAGCAGCGCCTGCTTCTGGACCGGAGTGCCGGCATTTCCACCGCACGGGTGGCGGAGGTCTTTGCCCAGTGGTCCGGCGCGTGTGCCGCCCTCGAGCGCCTGCAAGGCGATGAACAGGCGCGCCTGCGCGAAGCCGACCTGTGGAGCTTTCAGAAGAACGAGATCGAAAACGCTGCGATCAAGGAGAGAGAAGACGAAGAGCTGGAAATAGAGCGGCGCGTGCTGGCAAACGCGGAGAAGCTTTTGAGTGCCGCCATGAGCGCCTATGAGTTGCTCTACGAGAGCGACCGGTCGGCGGAGGCAGCCTTGCGCGCCGCGCTGAAGAATGTGGAGGAACTCGCGCGCTACGATCCGCAGTTTGAGGGTGCGGTAGAGCAACTGAAGTCCGCGCGTGCCTTGGTGGATGACGTCGGCGCCACCGTGCGGGATTATGCGTCCCGCATTCAGGCGTCGCCCGATCGGCTGGCGGAGATTGAGGATCGCCTGGAGGCGCTCAATCGCCTGAAGCGGAAATATGGAGCGACGCTGGCGCAGGTGTCGGCACCACGGCCAGAGTGTAGCGGCCAAGCTGGCGGAGGTGGAGAACCGTGAGCAGTTGCTGTTGGAGTGCAAGGCCGCCCGGGACAAGGCAGCGGATGCTTATCGCGTGGCTGCAGGGCGAGATAACCGCGGAGCGCACTGCCGCTGCCCGTAAACTGGAAAAGCTTGCCGAAGCGCATATCAATGATCTGGCGATGAAGGCGAGGTTTGCGGTCCAGGTCACCGCGCAGCAAGAGGAAGCCCACTGGGCTCGCCACGGGTGGGACCTGATCGATTGCCGCATCGCGACCAACGCGGGGGAGCCGCTGAAGCCGTTGGAGCAAATCGCCTCGGGCGGCGAGTTATCGCGTGTGATGCTGGCCCTCAAGGTGAGCGTGGAGGAGGGCGCGGCCGGCGGGACCCGGCGCAAGACGCCCATTCCGCGGACGTTGGTCTTCGATGAGATCGACATCGGCATTGGGGGGCGGGCTGCAGAAGCGGTGGGCCAGAAGCTGAAGGAGCTCTCGCGCGCGCAGCAAGTCCTGTGCGTCACCCATCTGCCGCAAATTGCCGCCTTTGCCGACCAGCATTTCCTGGTAGAGAAGCTGGAGCGGCAGGGAACAACAAAAACCTCCGTTCGCCTGTTGAACGATGAAGAGCGCACCGAGGAGGTAGCGCGCATGCTCAGCGGAGCCAAGTTAACCGATACGTCCTTGCGGCACGCAGAGCAGATGTTGAAGACCAGCCGAAGGGTGCCCAAGCCGAAGGCGTAGGTTTGGTGCCGCACCTACGGCGCTCGGGCCAGCTTCGAATTGGTACCCAGCCCTTCCGGGCTGGGCTGACGTCTAGCGGTCGGCCCTCCGGGCCTTATCCCAGTTGTGAAGTGATCACGGTCCCAAAGAGGACGGCCTTCCTCGCCGCAGCGAGCATCCTCGCCGCAGCGAGCATCCTCGCCGCAGCGAGCATTAGGCCGTCGAACGCCATCACCATCACCGCGGCTTTCAGCCTTCGAAGCCGAAGACCACGAGTGTTGGAAGATCCGGTTCGTCGTCGCCGCGAACCGAGGCCCGGAGGGCCGGCCGGCGAAACGTCAGCCCAGCCCGGAAGGGCTGGGTACGTAACCCCAAAGATGGCCCGAGCGCCGTAGGTGCGGTACCAAAACTCCGTCTGTGCGTTAAAACAATCCGAACAAATCTGCGCGGAATTCCGCGAAACCGAATCTATATGATGTATGAGCCCGAATTCTCCCTGCCGGCCCGGCAGGGGGCTTATCGTGCTTATCGCTCTTTTCGCGCTATTTCTTTTTTGGGCCAACGCTCCATACGGGGTTGCATATGGCGTTTAATGACGTGCCCTGTTAGGTGCCGGCTCAATGATGCTTAGACTCTTTTGTCTCAGACAGATACAGGCCGGCGCGGTATACTGATGACTGTGACGACTCCCCTACTATCCCCCCGGGTGGACGAACCCCGTACTGGCAAAGCGGCCAGGAAGGTGATGCTTCTCAAGCCGCGCGGATTTTGTGCCGGCGTGGTGCGCGCGATCGATATCGTGAACATCGCCCTCGATACCTTTGGCGCTCCCATCTACGTTCGCAAAGAAATTGTGCACAACCGCTTTGTGGTCAACGAGCTGGCGGAAAAGGGCGCAATCTTCGTCGACGACATTGACGACGTTCCCGAGGGCATGCGGGTCATCTATAGCGCCCACGGCGTGTCGCCGGCCGTCCGCGAACGCAGCAAATTGCGGAAACTAAAGGTGATCGATGCCACCTGCCCGCTGGTCACGAAAGTCCACGTGGAGGCGGTCAAGTTCGCTCGCCAGGGTTATTCGCTGGTGCTGATCGGGCATCGCGATCACGATGAGATCGAAGGCACTCTGGGCGAGGCGCCCGAAGTGACCCAGGTAGTCTCCACGGTGGAAGAAGTGGCCGCTCTCCAAGTAGCGGATCCTGAGCGGGTGGCTTACCTGACCCAAACCACACTCAGCCTCGACGAAGCGAGGGACATTATCCACGCCCTCAAGGCGAAGTTCCCCAAAATCGCCGGACCCCACACCCAAGACATCTGCTACGCGACCGAGAACCGCCAGGTCGCCGTCAAGAATGTGGCGCACCAGGCAGACCTGGTGCTGGTGGTGGGCTCGACCAACAGCTCCAACTCCAATCGCCTGGTGGAAGTCTCCCGTAACCTGAGCACCAATGCGTTCCTGATTGAAGATTCGGGAGCCATCGATCCCGAATGGCTGGAGAACGCCGGCACGGTCGCCGTGACGGCAGGAGCGTCCGCCCCTGAGGTCCTGGTCGCCGAAGTGGTGGAGTACCTCCGCGGACGCGGCTTTGCAGACGTTGAAGAAGTAGAAGTCATGCCGGAAAATGTTCGATTTGGGCTGCCCCCGGAGATCGTCCAGGCCATAAGGCCTGTGCCGGGATCAGTCAATTAGATACAGCGTAAGAAAGCTGTTTTGAGAGAGAGCGTCTGGGTCCAGAATGAGTAGACCTTTTGAAGGTGGACAGCCCGCTATACCCCGGTTTGGCCGTATTGACGCCGGGTTGGATCAGGTAGAGTCCGCCATCGGGCAAGCCCGGGATTTTCTCTTTACCCAGCAGCACCCCGATGGCTATTGGTGCGGGGAGCTGGAAGCGGATACTACCCTTGAGTCTGACTACATCATGGTGCACACGTTGCTGGGTACCGGCGACGAGCGCAAGATGAAGCGGGCAGTGTCGGAGATACTGCGCAAGCAAAATGAGGACGGCGGGTGGAGCATCTACGCCGCCGGCCCCTCGAATATCAGCGCTTCGGTCAAGGCCTACTTCGCCTTCAAGCTGATGGGCTGGTTGCCCGAGCACCCGGTCATGGTCCATGCCCGCCAGTGGATTCTCAAGCACGGCGGCGTGGTGGAATGTAACACCTTCACCAAGATCTACCTCTGTTTCTTTGGTCAATACGAGTACGATGCAGTGCCGGCCATTCCACCCGAGCTGGTGCTCTTTCCCAACTGGTGCTACTTCAATATCTACGAGATCTCTTCCTGGTCGCGCGCCATTCTCGTGCCGCTCTCCATTGCCTATGCCAAGAAGCCCTTCAAGAAGCTGGCTTCTGAAAATGGAATTGATGAGCTGTTCGTCGGGGGCAAGCCCAATGCCAAGCTCCACTTGCGTTGGGATCACGACAAGGTGCTGGGCTGGCGCAACTTCTTCCTGGTAGTGGACCGGCTCTTTCACTGGGCCGAGCGGGTGCATATCCGGCCGCTGCGCAAGATGGCCATCAGGAAAGCGGAGAAGTGGATTCTGGAGCGCCTGGAGATGAGCGACGGGCTGGGCGCGATTTATCCGGCGATGCTCAACGCTATTCTCGCATTGCGATGTTTGGGCTACTCGATTGACGACCCGCAGACCATCCGCGCGATGGATGAGTTCGAGAAGCTGGGCATTGAAGACGACGGGGTGCCCGACTATCTGGAACCGACCTTCCGTATGCAGCCATGCATGTCGCCGGTATGGGACACCGCCTATGCGGTATATGCGCTGGGGCAATGTGGCGTTCCCCGCACCGATCCGCGAATGCTCAAGGCCGCGGACTGGATGCTCGCGAAAGAAGTGCGGCACAAAGGCGACTGGGCGGTGAAGGTGAGAAACGCCCAGCCCGGCGGCTGGTATTTCGAGTTCAACAACGAGTTCTATCCCGACACAGACGATTCCGCCCAGGTGCTGCTGGCCCTGAACAAGGTCGACAACCACGCCCGGGAGCGCTACCAGTACGATGTCTGCCAGCGCGCGATTGCCTGGATCTGCGCCATGCAGTGCAAGAACGGCGGCTGGGCCAGCTTCGATAAAGACAACACCAAGATGGTGTTTGAGAACATTCCCTTTGCCGACCACAACGCCATGCTCGATCCGCCCACGGTAGACATCACCGGGCGCATCCTGGAGATGCTCGCTACCTACGGTTACACGCAAAAAGATCGCCGGGTCGAAAAGGCCATCCGCTTCATCTATAGCGAGCAGGAGCCGGATGGAAGCTGGTTCGGCCGTTGGGGCGTGAACTACCTTTACGGCACGTTCCTGGTGCTGCGCGGCCTGGAAGCGATCGGCGTATGGAACCACGAGCCGCAGATCCAGCAAGCGGCGGAGTGGATACGCATGGTGCAGAATGCAGACGGCGGGTGGGGCGAGAGCTGTGCCAGCTACGACGATCCTACAACCCGGGGCGTTGGCCCCAGTACTCCGTCGCAGACTGCCTGGGCAATCCTGGGCCTGCTATCGGCAGGGGATAATCGAAGCGACTCGGTAGCCAAAGGAGTGCGCTGGCTGTTGGAACGGCAACGGCCCGATGGTTCGTGGGATGAGAGTATGGGCGAAGGCGCCACGCGCCAGGCAGTGGTCACCGGCACCGGCTTTCCCCGGGTCTTTTACCTTTCCTACCATCTATACCGGAATTACTTTCCCTTGCTGGCACTTACCGACTACCGCCGCGCGATGGCGAGAGCTTAAGGAGATTTGATTCGATGGCAGTGCCAATCTCACAGATGTGGACCGTAGCGAGCTACGTACTCAGGAAGCGCCTGAGCGGGCAGAAGCGTTATCCGCTGGTCCTCATGCTGGAACCGTTGTTTCGCTGCAACCTGGCTTGCGCCGGCTGCGGCAAGATTCAGTACCCTGCGCACATTCTCAAGAGAGACCTCTCGCCCGAGGAGTGCTTCGCGGCCGTCGAGGAGTGCGGGGCTCCCATGGTGTCGATCCCAGGGGGCGAACCGCTGATGCACCCGCAAATTGCCGAGATCGTGGAAGGTTTAGTGGCGCGGAAGAAGTACATCTACCTGTGCACCAACGCCTTGCTGCTCAAAGAAAAAATCGGGCTCTTCAAGCCCAGTAAATATCTCACTTTTTCCGTGCATCTTGACGGCCAGCGCGAGCACCATGATTTTTCCGTCTGCCGCGAGGGTGGTTATGACAAGGCGGTGGAGGGGATACACGAAGCGGTCAAGCGCGGATTCCGGGTTACCACCAACGCGACGCTCTTCGATGGCGCCGACCCCAATAGTGTGCGCGCCTTCTTCGACGAAGTCATGGCCATGGGTGTCGAAGGCATTGTTATCTCCCCGGGTTATTCCTACGAGAAGGCGCCGGACCAGAAGCATTTCCTTGGCCGCGCCCGTACCCGCAGGCTTTTTCGCGCGATCCTGTCCAACCGGGAGAAGCACTGGAAGTTCAATATGTCTCCCCTGTTTCTCGAGTTCCTGATGGGCAAGCGAAACTACCAATGCACGCCCTGGGGCAACCCAGCTTATAACATCTTTGGCTGGCAGAAGCCTTGCTATCTGCTGCAGGACGGCTACGCTTCCACCTTCAAGGAGTTGATTGAGGAGACGGAGTGGGAGAACTACGGCACCGAGTCAGGCAATCCGAAGTGTGCCAACTGCATGGTCAGTTGCGGGTATGAGCCTTCCTCGGTAAACGACATGTTTGGCTCTTGGCGCGGTTTCGCGTCTGCGGTGCGTGCGACCCTTTTCGACAAGTACGAGGATCACGGCGCGCGCGATCTGCTGAACTCGCCGCAGTTTTCCCATGCGTCACCATCGCTGGTGCAGATCAGCGGCGACGGCAAGCGCCAGATGGAAGAGACACGGGTATGAATCCTGATCCCGACACACTGGAGCTGGCTCCGGGAACCGAGCACCAAAACCTGGAGGGCTGGGTGCCCACGCTGGCTAGCGACGCGGAAGTGCTGGACGCGCTGGAGAAGGCCTTCGACTACCGCGGGGACGTCACCATCACCTGCAAAGATGGCTCGGTGATGGAAGGGTACATCTTTGACCGCAAGACGGGAGCCTCGCTGGCCGAGTCCTGGGTCCGGCTCTTCCCCAAGGATTCGCCGGAGAAGCGTTCGCTCGCCTACAGCGAGGTTGCCGGACTTGCCTTCGGCAAGGACCGTGCGGCCGGTGCGAGCTGGGAAGCCTGGGTGAAAAAGTGGAACGAAAAAAAGGCGGCCGGCGAAAAAGGCTTTGGACTCCATCCCGAATCGCTGGAATAAGCTTCAACCGCAGGTCCCTCCACTACGCTCCCCCGGATTTCCTGTGGAACTTGGTGGCTCTGGCGAACTTCATGCGCCTTTCTTTAACGGAAAGGCGCACAAGCGGCCCTGTCCAGCGCTACGTGGCAGGAAACCCGGGTTCGCTCCGGTTTGGGATGACAAATTATTTTCTAATTCGGTGTTTGTTCGTAACTCCCATTTTGCAACAGAATTGTCATCCCGACCGGAGCGAAGCGTAGTGGAGGGACCTGCGGTTGAAGCGATTAGTGCTCCGAGCGCAGGCCTGGTTACACTCACGCCGGTCGGAAGACCAGCCCCGAACCCGGATTTCCTGCCACGCAGCACTGGACGAGGGCCGCGCGCGCCTTTCAGTAAGGAAAGGCGCATGAAGTTTGCCGAAGCCACCAAGTTCCACAGGAAATCCGGGGAGGCGCGACCTGAACTAAGCCCAGGACGTAGTCCTGGGTATCCAACTCTGTCTTGGGGAACTTGCAGCCGTCCCTACGGGACTGCTCCCTGGACCAGTAAGTGAAAGTCTTTATCACAGGAGCGACAGGATTTATCGGCAGCCATGTCGCGCAAGAACTCTCCCGCCGCGGCGCCGAGTTACGCGTCCTCGTCCGCTCCACCAGCAAACTGGAAAATCTCGCCGGGCTTGAAGCCGAAACCGTTACCGGCGATCTAATGAACGCGGATGCGCTGCGCAGCGCGGTGGCAGGTTGTGATGCGGTGATGCATGTGGCGGCCGATTACCGGCTTTGGGTCACCGATCCGGAGACCATGCATGCCACCAACGTGACCGGTACCCGCGAGCTGCTGCGCATTGCGCGTGAAGAGGGAGTGCCCCGCGTGGTCTACACTTCGAGCGTTGCGACCATGGGTTTCTTCTCCGACGGGCGGCTGGCGGACGAGGCCACTCCGGTTTCGCTGGCCAGCATGATTGGCCACTACAAGCGATCGAAGTACCTGGCGGAGCAGGAGGCAGTAGCGGCGGCGCAGGCCGGCCAACAGGTGATCATTCTCAATCCCACCACACCGGTTGGCTCGCGCGACATCAAGCCCACGCCCACCGGCCGCATCATCGTGGATTTTCTGAACCGCAGATTCCCCGCGTACATGGATACGGGGCTGAATCTGGTGGATGTGAATGAAGTAGCAAGGACCCACGCGGACGCCCTGGTAGCAGGACGGTCCGGCGAGCGATACATTTTAGGAGGAGAGAATCTGACATTGAAGCAGCTACTGGACAAGATGTCGGCGATTACCGGCCTGCCTTCTCCTACCATGCGCGTTCCGCACAGCGTGGCCATGATCTTCGCGCTGTGGGACCAGACCGTCACCGGCAAGCTGCGCGGGCGCGAGCCGCGTGCTACCGTGGAGGCCGTACGCATGGGCAAGAAAATGATGTTTGTCTCTTCCGCCAAGGCCGAGCGCGATCTGGGGTTTCGCGTGGTTCCCGTGTATCCTGCCTTGCGGGCGGCCATTGACTGGTTTCGGGCGCATGGGTACGCGCCCTCCGCATGAGACGCGTGGGCATTATCGCCGCGCTGCCCGGCGAGTTGAAGCCGCTGGTGCAGGGCTGGCAACCGCTTGCGGTTGCGCGCAAGGGTGAGGCCGCGTGGGTCTCCCGGCTGCAAGACGTGGAGTGTGTCGCCGTCTACGCCGGTGTGGGAAGCGAAGCTGCGGGTCGCGCCTGCGATATCGCCGCCCAGAGCGGAGAATTAGACGCGTTGTTTTCCGTCGGTTGGGCGGGAGCCCTCTCCTGTGGAATCCATCCCGGCTCCGCCTATGCGGTCAACGAAGTGGTGGACGCGCGCACTGAGGAGTCCTTCGTTACCAGCTTTCCCGTGCACCAGGAGATCGGCGTGCCCTTCAAGCTGGTCACCACCGACCACATTGTCCAGTATGCGGAAAAGCGGCAACTCGCCGGGCGTCACCAGGCGCTGTTGGTGGATATGGAGGCTGCAACCGTGGCTCGTTTTGCGCGCAGCCGCCAGATTCCCTTCTACTGCCTGAAGGCGATCTCCGATGAGATCTCCGACATATTGCCGGACTTCGGCCGCTATACCGGGCCAGACGGCCGCTTGCACTTAGCCGCCGTTGCTGGCCCATGTCGCCTTCCGCCCGAAGTATTGGCCGGCGATGCTGCGCCTCGGCCAGAATGCGAAGACCGGCGCCCGGGCGGTGGCGGGCGCGCTGGCTCCACTCATGAGTGAGGGTTAGCATGCAGAGCGCGTCCGCCCTACCCGTGACCATGCAAGCCGCGGTCTACCGGGGTGTGAACGATGTGCGTGTGGAGACCGTTCCGGTGCCTGCGATTGCAGCGGGCGAGGTGCTCATCCGGGTCGACAGCTGCGGTATTTGCGGTACCGATCTCAAGAAGATCCACACCGGGTCACACTCTGCGCCCCGCATCTTCGGCCATGAAACGGTAGGCACGATCGCGGCCCTGGGAGCAGGGGTTGAATCCTTCGCTGTGGGCGATCGGGTCGCTGTCTTCCACCATATCCCCTGCGGCAGTTGTTACTACTGCCGGAAGAAGACCTTCGCCCAGTGCCCGGTGTACAAGCGGGTCGGCTGCACCGCAGGATTTGAACCTTCCGGCGGAGGTTTTGCCGGGTACGTGCGGGTGATGGACTGGATCGTCCAGCGCGGGCTGGTAAAGATCCCTGACGGCATCCCCTTTGCCCAGGCTGTCTTTGTCGAGCCGCTGAATACCTGCCTTAAGGGGGTGCGCAGCCTGAACCTCTCGGCGGACGAGACGGTGCTGGTGATCGGCCAGGGTCCGATCGGAATCATGCTGGCTTCTTTGGCCAAGCGGACGGCTGGCCAGGTGCTGACCGCGGATCTTTACCCGGAGCGGCACGCCGTGGCGGCGAACTTCGGGCTCGATTCGCCGATCGATGCCTCACGGGAGGACGTGGTGCAGGTCGCCCGCGCGGCGAGCGAGGGCCGAGGCGCCGACGCCGTCATTCTGGCCACCGCCGGCAATGCGCTGATCCGCACCGCGATGGATGCGGCGCGTCCCGGCGGCCGGGTGCTGCTCTTTGCCCAGACCCAGCACGGCGAGGCCATCATCGATCCCGCCGCGGTCTGTGTGGACGAAAAGACACTCCTGGGGTCCTACAGTGCCTCGGTCGACATACAGGAAGAAGCTCTGCGCCTGGTCTTCGAGGGGTACGGCCAGGGATACGACCTGACCCGGCTGATCTCTCATCGTTTTCCTCTCGCGGAGGCGTGCGCCGCCATTGCCGTTGCCTCCGAGCCCAGGGCGACTTCGATGAAAATCATGATTGAAGGCACATCGGCCCCGATTGGGTGACAATAGAGAGTGCATGTTAAGTGAGATGAATGCTGCCGTGCTTTACGGCAAGGAAGACGTCAGGATTGAAAGGGTTCCCATCCCCGCCGCTGGTAAGGGGGAGCTTGTAATCCGGATCCACGCCGCTCTCACTTGCGGCACCGACCTGAAAGTCTTCAACCGGGGATACCACGCGCGCATGATCGCTCCCCCCGCTCTTTTCGGGCATGAACTGGCCGGGGTGGTGCACGAGACGGGCGCCGGTGTGCGCGGTTTTAAGCCAGGCATGCGGGTGGTCGCGCTGAATTCGGCGCCTTGCGGCGCCTGCTACTGGTGCGTCCGCAAGCAGGAAAACCTGTGCGAGGACCTGCTCTTCAACAACGGCGCTTATGCCGAGTACATCCGCATTCCGGCCCGGATCGTGGCCAAAAATACGCTGATTGTTCCCGAAAGTCTGCCTCTGGAGCACGCGGCGTTGACCGAACCGCTAGCCTGCGTGGTGCGCGGCCTGGAGGAGACAGGCGCCAGGCGCGGTGACAGCGTAGTGGTGATTGGAGCGGGACCGATCGGCCTGATGTTCATGCACGTGGCGCAACTGTCGGGCATGAAAGTGATCGCCGTGGTGAAGCGCGACGAGCAGATTGTCTCAGCCACCACCTTTGGCGCGACCCACGTGGTGCAAACTCTCTCCGTGGTCGATGCGGTCGCGGCCGTGCGTGCCCTGACGCCCGATCATCGGGGCGTGGATATTGCCATTGAAGCCGTGGCTACTCCGCTGACCTGGCAGTGGGCGGTGGACATGGTTCGCCGTGGCGGGACGGTCAATTTTTTTGGCGGCTGTGCCGCCGGCACCAAGGTGGAGATCGACACTAACCGTTTGCATTACAACGACATTACGCTCAAGGCGAGTTTCCACCATACGCCGGCGGCTTGCCGCAAAGCCTTTGACCTGCTGGCCAGCGGGCGGTTCAAGTGCAGCGAATACATCACCGGCAGAGCCCAGCTGTCGGATCTGGAAACGGTGTTGCGCCGCCTGAACGATCGCTCCAACGACATCAAGACGGCTATCATTCCTTAGACTGAAGGGGACGGCCTTTAGGCCGTCCATAACTGCTGGTGAAGGGGACGGCCATTAGGCCGTCCATAACTGCTTCCCAATGAACGCGGCTTTAGAAGCCGCTGAGGGACCGCCCGAAATCGCGGGGAAAACGGGACAGAATAAGATGACGGTCGAAAGTGCTCAGGACGAAAGGGAACTGCTAAAACGCGGCTGGTCCGCCCTGCCCGCGGAATACCGCATGCCTGAGCAGCGCCCGACCCTGGAGCAAGCCCGTGCCTACTGCCGGCGCTTGGCCACCGCGCACTACGAAAATTTCCACGTGGCCTCATGGTTTCTGCCGGCAAGGCTGCGGCCGCATTTTCACAGCATCTATGCCTACTGCCGCATCGCCGACGACCTGGGCGATGAGGTGGGCAATCGCGAGCAATCCCTGGCGCTGCTGGATTTGTGGGGCAGGGAACTGGACGCCTGCTGTCGGGGTGAGGCCCGCCACCCGGTATTCGTCGCGCTGGCCGAGACGATCCATGCCTGCGACATTCCGCAAAAGCCGTTCGCCGACCTGCTGGTAGCTTTTCGCCAGGACCAGACAGTGACGCGTTATCCGGCGATGAGCGATGTGCTGGATTACTGTACGTATTCCGCCAATCCTGTAGGACGGCTGGTTCTTTATGCCTGCGGCTATCGCGACCCGGAGATGTTCCGGCTCTCCGACTTCACCTGCACCGCTTTGCAGCTGGCAAATTTCTGGCAGGACGTGAGCAGCGATTATGAACGGGGCAGGATCTACCTGCCGCTCGACGATATGCAGCGTTTCGCTGTGGACGAGGGAACGATTGCGCGGCGCGAGCCCACCGCGGCCTTTCGCGCACTGCTGCGGCATGAGGTGGACTACGCTCGCCAACTCTTCAATCAGGGTTCCCCTCTGGTCGGGATGGTTGATCGGGAGCTGGCGCTGGATCTGGATCTATTCACCCGCGGCGGTCTCGAAATTCTCCATGCGATCGAGCAAAGACAATACGACACGCTCACCGCGCGGCCGGTCATTTCGAAAGCCAGAAAGCTGGGGCTGCTGGCGCGTGCGCTCTGCGGCAAACTCGCAGTTGTGCGGGTAGGACGGCCGACGTGACCACCGAGGTCCAAGCGGCGTATGCGGCCTGCCGGGCCATCGCGCGCAAGAAAGCCAAGAACTTCTACTATGCATTTGTCGCTCTACCGGCCAACAAGCGCGATGCGATCTGCGCGGTGTACGCCTTTATGCGCCAGGCCGACGATCTCTCCGACGACGAATCACGATCCATCGCCGACCGCCGCGTCGCGCTGGATGCCTGGCTTGGCGCCTGGCACCAGGCCCTGGCCGGCTCGGCTACCAACGATCCTGTCTTTGTAGCCCTGCTCGACGCACAACAGCGTTTTGCCATACCATCGCAGCTGCTCGATCAGCTGGTACAAGGCACAGCCACGGATCTCGAACCGGACGGGCGGTTTGCCGCTTATGCAACCTTCGCGGATCTTTATCGCTACTGTTACCTGGTAGCTTCGGTGGTCGGGCTGGTGTGCATCCGCATCTTCGGTTATCTCGACCCGCGCGCGGAAAAGCTGGCGGAAGAGACCGGCATTGCTTTTCAGTTAACCAATATTCTTCGTGACGTGCGCGAGGATGCGCAGCGCGGCCGGCTTTATCTCCCGCTCGAGGATTTGGAACGCTGCGGCGTGGCTGCCAACTCCATGGCGGGGATTTCGAGCGGCCGTCAATTGACGCCGGAGCAGCGCCGGGTACTCGAGATCCAGGCCGAGCGCGCGAGCGAGTTTTATAAATCCGCGGAGGCGTTGCTGCCCCTGATTTCTCCTGACAGCCGGGCAGCGATGTGGGTCCTGGTCACCATCTACCACCGTTTGTTGCGCCACATCGAACAGCGCAACTTCGATGTGTTTTCCGCGCGGATTAGGGTTCCGGCCTATGAGAAGCTGAGCATATTGGGATGCGGGCTTTTCAAAACGCTGGCGCTAGGTGCGTGGGCCTGACTGCTCTTTCCAATATCCGGTCGGTCATCGTGGTCGGGGGCGGGCTGGCGGGGCTCTCCGCCGCCTGTGCTCTGGCCGATGCGGGCTACCAGGTGAGGCTGCTGGAGAAGCGGCGCTACCTTGGCGGCCGTGCATCCTCTTACGAGCACCCCGGCACCGGAGAAGTAATCGACAACTGCCAGCACGTGCTGCTGGGCAACTGCGTCAACCTCATCGATCTTTACCGCCGCCTCGAAGTGAGCGATGCCATCCGCTGGTTCGATCGCATGACCTTCGTCGAGCCGGGCGGCCGCAGGAGTATCCTTCAGCCCTCTTTTCTGCCGGCTCCGCTGCACGACATGCCGGCATTTCTGCGAGCGGCCGCGTTTTCTTTTTCCGACAAGCTAGCGATCGGCCGCGGGCTGAGCGCATTTATCGCCGGTATTCCGCAGGACTCCGAAGAGAACTTCGCCCACTGGTTGGCCCGCCACGGGCAAACCAAAGGGGCGATCGAGCGCTTCTGGAAGCCGGTGCTGGTGAGCGCGCTGAATGAGGATCCGGAGCACATGTCGGTGCACTACGCCGGGCAGGTGATTCGTAAGTCGTTGCTGCTTTCGCCCGGCGCGGGGCGGTTTGGTGTCCCAACCATCCCGCTGAGCGAGCTGTACGGACGTGCCATCGAGTACGTTCAGAGCCGTGGCGGGGAGGTGCACCTGAGCGCCGCGCCGGAGTCGTTTCAATGGTCAGACGAAACCCGGCAGTGGACGGTGACCACGCGGGAGCAAAGCTTTACCAGCGATGCGATCGTTCTGGCCCTGGCGTTTGAGGGCTTAAGCAAGTTGATGCCTGCTTTGCCGCAAAATCCTGAGGCGAGCCAGTTGGCGAAGAACCTGGAGCGCTTTGGGCACTCGCCGATCACTGGGATCCATCTTTGGTTCGATCGCGAGATCACCGACCTGGAGCATGCCATCTTGCTGGACGCAACCATACAGTGGCTGTTTCATAAATCGCGGCTGCAGAAGCGTGGTGAGCAGGGCAGCTATATCGAGCTGGTGGTGAGCGCTTCCAAGTCTCTGGTAGAGATGCAGCGCCAGGAGATCATCGATCTTGCCTTGAGGGAATTGGCGGAGTTCTTTCCCGCGGTTGTGCAGGCGAAGTTGATCAAGGCCGCGGTGGTCAAAGAGGTTCGCGCCACTTACTCCATTCGCCCGCAACTGGATTTGATTCGTCCCACGGCGGTGAGCCCGTGGCCGCATATATTTTTGGCGGGCGATTGGATAGCCACTGGCTGGCCGGCCACCATGGAGGGCGCGGTGCGCAGCGGTTACCTGGCGGCTGAAGCAGTGAGTAGCGCCGCTGGTAAGGCAGCCCACTTTATGCAAGCGGATCTGGCCGCCACCGGGCTGATGCGGCTGCTGCCCCGCTAACCGGAAGCCCAATCGCATGGAGTTACTACATTTTCAGCACCATATTTGTAGCAGGCTACAGCTTGATCTGTGCCGATCCGTTGTGTCAGACCTGTCCAAATTGGGGTTTGGAACCAAGGGACAAATCGGGATTAACTCCTGACTCCGGCGCGCAAATCGCATTAACCGCAGGTCCCTCCACTTCGCTCCCCCGGATTTCCTGTTGAACTTGGTGGCTTCGACAAACTTCATGCGCCTTTCCCTACTGAAAGGCGCACACGCGGCCCTGTCCAGTGCAGCATGGCAGGAAATCCGGGTTCGCTCCGGTCGGGATGACAAATTTGTTTTGAAATCGATGATTTCTCACGACAACCGCCCATTTTTACAACAAATTTGTCATCCCGACCGGAGCGAAGCGAAGTGGAGGGACCTGCGGTTAATGCTTCGTTTTCAGTGGGTCCAAAATAGGGAACCTCATTTGATGTTGGCCAAGCTCTCCTAATGTAATCAGCTGACTAACTGCTCCAACAGCCTGCCTTTCTCGCTAATTTGGACAGCTCTGCCGTTGTGTAGCCCCGGACTTTAGACCGGGGAGCGGGTTTTCAAACCCGCAGAACGCTCCGGTACATATACTTCCGGGCTTTACAGGCTGCGGAAAAACTCATTTCTGTTGAAGGGGACGGCCTTCAGGCCCTGAGGTACGTCTTTCTTGGCCCGATCGCGGGTTTTTCCGCAGCCTGTTTAGCCCTGGTGAGAATGCCCCAAGCTGCCTCCCTTCGCCCATTCGTCCATACTCCCGAGAGTAACCTCCGAAACGGTACCTCCGGGCTCAAAAATAGTCGCCCCTGCGCCTTTATCCGATTCCAGAGCGAATCTATCCTGTAAGAAGACGATTTCGGCAGGCAGCGGATTCTCGCGTCACCGCTCTCTGGCCGGCAGTTGCTGGTAGTTTCGGCCTACACGCGAGCGAAGGACAGTTTTAACACTGTCCGGTGTCCTACCCGATCCCTGTCACAAATCACCCAACCAAGACATCCCGCCACGGCGGGATTTTTTACGCCTCGTTCACTCAACTTACCTACCTGGAGCCACCTATGCCCAAAAATGAAGTAAGCGACCTCATCACCGATCAGGAAATAGCCTTTGTCCACCTGATCTTCTCTGGAACCATGACCGACCAGCGTGCCGCCGCGGCCGTAGGCCTCAACCCCGACACCGCCGCCTACATCAAATCCAAACCCTGTGTCCGCGCCTACATGCTCGAGCACCGTGCCCTTATGCAGCAACAACTCATCGAGCAGCAAACCGAAGGCTTGCGCCCGCTGAACCCGGGCCGCGAGCAAGTCCTGGGCCGCCTCTGGGAACTCGCCAACCTAAGCTCTGAAATGACCCGAGGCAGCATTACCGGTCAGGTCAAGGCCATGTCGATGATCGTAGCCATCGAAGGCCTGATCCCGGACCGTCGTGCCGGCTCCGCGCAGAAGAACCCCGCTCCTCCGCCCACAAACGTGCATATCTATCACCCTCCCTGGTTTGGCAAACAGCAGGAGGAAACCAACGGTCCCCAGCCCAACCCTGCCCCTGACCAGGAAGACCAGGATGAAGCCGGGCTTGGCCTTCCCCGGGCCGAACCCGCTCTCGGCTCAGCGGCAGACGCGCCTCCGCAATCGCCGTCTCATGCCGCTTTTGTTCCAGACACCAGGGTCCCCTTCTCTATCCCAAGGAACCCCTTTCGCCCGCGCCGCTGACCTTCTAAAGGCCCCAAAAGACCTCAAAAGGATCGAATTTTATCGAACTTTATAAAAATCGGGACCATCCCGAGCCTTACTTTGTCCAAGCCAGCGGTATTTTGTCCAGCAACCGCTTTTTATGGAAGTGTTCCCCTCTCCTTTGTCATCCCAAGCAGCTGACTTGCCTGCGGCAAGTTGAGGGAGAAATGACACGGCAAAGATCGCCATGAATGCAAGGCCCGGACCCGGATTTCCTGCCACGCTGCACCGGAGAGAACCGCGTGTGCCTTTCCATGAAGAAAGGCGCATGAAGTTCACCGAAGCCACCAAGTTCCACAGGAAATCCGGGGAAGGGCTGGGAACCCGATCCCGAAGATGATTCGAGCGCCGTAGGCGCGGCACTAAACCGACGTGTCATCCCGAAGCGAACCCGGATTTCCTGCCACGCAGCACAGGACAAGGCCACGTGTGCGCCTTTCAGTAAGGAAAGGCGCATGAAGTTCGCCAGCGCCACCAAGTTCAACAGGAAATCCGGGGAAGCCGAGGGATCTGCAGTTCACTCGGCCTTCGCCACTAAGGTGCGTGGCAAAAACAAATTTGTCATCCCGACCGGAGCGTAGCGTAGCGGAGGGACCTGCTGTTCCCTCGACCAGCACCCAACTCAACAGGAATCGACTCGGCGCTGACGCTTCAACTGAGGACGAGCAATTTTTCGGCAGGGGGCTCCTCCTTGACATTCGACAGGAGCGTTTGCTACTGTCGAATGTCGAGGGGAGCATGGCACAGTCAACAGATCTACTGCAGGGAACGCTGGATTTGCTGATCCTGCGAACGCTTGCTGCCGGTCCGATGCATGGATGGGGTGTGGCACAGCGGATACAGCAAATGTCAAAAAACCTGTTGCAGATTGGTCAGGGATCGCTTTATCCGGCGCTACATCGGCTGGAATACAAGGGGTGGATCGGGGCCGATTGGGGAACCTCAGAGAACAATCGGCGGGCGAAGTTTTATGTGCTGACCGCGCAGGGTCGCAAGCAGCTGGAAACGGAGCTAAAGACTTGGGAGCGGCTGTCGACGGCCATTGGTCTGGTGCTGAGCCCGGAGGCGACGACATGATGAGGGATTTATGGACGCGTTTGCGGTTTATGCTTCTGCGCCGATCGCAGAGTGAGCTGGACGATGAACTACGCTTTCATGTGGAACAGGCGACCTGGGCGCACATCGCTGCTGGGATGACGGCGGATGAGGCACGACGGCAGGCGCTAATCGAGTTCGGCGGCGTACAGCGAGCGCGGGAACAGTGCCATGAGGAGCGGCCCGGCTGGTGGATGAGCACCGTTGCCCAGGACGTGCGCTATGCGCTGCGAGGATTCCGGCGCAACCCGGTGTTCACGACTGCAGTTATTGCCACGCTGGCAGTGGGGATTGGCGCAACCACTGCTGTCTTCAGCGTGGTGGACCGGATTCTCTTCCGCAGCCTGCCGTATGCGCATGATGACCGTCTCGTTTCAATCGGGACGGTGCATTCTCTCGAGCGGCAGGAATTCATGATGGGCGGATTCTTCTTCGATTGGCGTGATAATCAGAAGCCATTTGATGCCATGGCAGCCCAGGGGACCATGCCTTTCCCCTGCGATTTGGTAGAGAGCAATCCGGCACAGCTCGATTGCCTCACATTCGACGCCGGGTTCCTGCCTCTGCTGGGAATCTCGCCGGTGCTGGGGCGCAACTTTCTGCCTGAGGAGGACCGGCCCAACGGACCGCGCGTGGTGCTCATCTCTTATGGATTGTGGCAGGACCATTACAACCGCGACCCAGGCATACTCGACCGGCTGATAGATGTGGATGGCAGTCCGGCCCACGTGGTTGGCGTGTTGCCGAAGGATTTTCAGTTTCCCACCTTGCAAATCGCCGACGTGATTTTTCCCATGGCTCTCAACCGGGCAGCCCAAGCGACTGCGAATGGAGGGTTTGGCAATCCGATGCGTACCTTCGCGCGACTGAAGCCGGCAGTGAGCCTCGCGCAGTCAAGAGAAGAGATGGAGCCGCTCTTCGACCGTACGCGAGACACATTGATTCCGGCTCCGTATCGGAAGGAGATCCATCTCAGCATTCGTTCGCTGCGTGATCGCGAGACGCAGGATGTGCAGGTGACGGCGTGGGTACTGCTCGGCTCAGTGTTCGCTGTGTTGCTGATTGCCTGTGCCAACGTGGCGAGCCTGATGATTGCGCGGGGCGAGGCTCGCGAACGTGAACTAGCGGTGCGCTCCGTATTAGGCGCCAGCCGCGGACGGCTGATCCGGCAGACGCTCACCGAGGCCGCGCTGCTCTCACTTGCAGGAGCGGCGGCGGGCCTGGCGCTCGCCGAAGGATTGCTGCGGGTGTTTGTGGACCTTGCTCCCACGGGCATTCCATTCCTGAAGCGAGCCGGCCTGGATCTTCGCATCGCGTTGTTCACTGTGCTGCTGTCGCTGCTGTGTGCAGGGCTCTTCGGGCTGTTGCCTGCCTTGCAAACACCGCGTGTCGTTGCTCTGGCATCGCGCACCGCGAAATCACGCCAACGCAGGGTGCTGCGCCGGAGCCTGGTGGCCGGGCAAATTGCGATCAGCATGATTCTTCTCTCGGCAGCTGCACTGCTTCTGAAGAGCTTTCAGAACATGGAAGAGCAGCAACTGGGGGTGCGCACGGGCGGAGTCTTCACGGCTCAGATCGTGCTACCCGGCTTCCGTTACAACACCGACCAGAAACAGATGGAGTTTTATCTGCAGGCCGAAGCGGCACTGCGGCGTCTGCCAGGGATCCTTGCAGTGGGGATCACCGACTCGGTTCCACCAGGGGGGTGGGAAAACGACTTTCGCTGGTCAGATCTGGCGATCTACGGCAAGCAACATCCGCCACCCGGAACGGGCGGCTCTGTGGCCGACCGCAAGGTCACACCCGATTACTTTCGGGCATTGAATATACCCATCGTTCGAGGCCGCAACTTTACCGAAGAGGATCGAAATTCCACCGACCATCTGGTGGTGATCAGCAGGCTGATGGCTTCGCGTTTGTTTCCCAGCGAGGATCCAATTGGCAAGCGAATTCAAACCAGCCAGGACGGCGCCGCGTATACGGTTGTGGGCGTGGCTCAGAACGTAAAGAATGGCGGGCTTGTCGAACCCGACCAGCCAGAGCTCTACTTCCTGAGAAGCAGCGCCGCTGCAGACTGGGCCGGACGGGCGCCTCTTGTGGTGATCGATTCGGCCCTTTCGCCGGAGGCAGTTGCTCCCTGGGTGCGATCGCAGATTGCCGGCATAGACCCCACGGTTCCGGTGGAGATCGAAACCCTCGACCACAGCGTGAGCAAGCTGGCCGACCGGCCGCGATTCGAAACAGCTCTGCTTGGCTTCTTCGCATTCTGCGGCCTGCTGATGGCAGTCATCGGGCTTTACGGTGTAATTGCATTCGTCGCAACGCAGCGCACGCAGGAGATTGGCGTACGCATGGCGCTGGGGGCAACGCGTTTGGATGTTTTGCGGTTGATTGCCACTGAGGGCGTGCGACTGATCGTGGTCGGCGGAGTGGTCGGCTTGGGAGCGGCATTGGCCACGGCGCAACTGCTCAAGGGCTTGCTGTTTAACGTGGGTCCGCGCGATCCGGTCCCATATGCGGCGGTTGCGCTGTTGCTTGCTCTTGTGGCTCTGGCAGCGACGCTGATTCCAGCGCGTGCCGCGATGAAGGTCGAGCCAGTTGAAGCGCTTCGCTATGAATAGTTGGAAATACTTTGCTGGTCAATCCGCCGTCGACGGGGCACGAAGTTCATTCCTTTGACAAAGCTTCGCGATCACCTTAACAACCGGGTGCCAGCCTGAAGGGACGAGCGGCCAAGCGACAGGAAGCCGATGGGCAACGACGTCTCGCCCAGCAGCGCCAAGTCGGCGAGAGCAACCGCGATCAAGGGTGCAAATTTGAAGCCGTGGCCGGAGAAGCCCGCGGCGAAGACAACGTTGCTGTACTCCGGGTGACGATCCACGATGAAATCATCGTCGGGCGTCATAGTGTAGAGACATGTGGCCGAATGCCGCAGGCGGGAGCGCGCCTGGGCCGAGTCTCCAACCAGCCGAGGCATGTATTTCGCTGCCGAGGCGAAGATCGGATCAAGGTCGGCCGGCCCAGGAGCGCGAACCAGGCTATCGGCATCGGGCAGGTGGCTGCCGCCGTGATGCTCCGCTAACTTGACGCCAAGGCCCGGCATGCTGGGGAATCCATAAATGAAATTTTCGGGAAAGCTGAAGATAGGCAAGCGATCGGCGGCAAAGAGCTCCGGCGCCAGCGGATCAAACCAGGCGATCACCTTTCGCTTAATCGCCAGGGGAAGTCTAAGGGCATGCATCAATTTGCTCGTCCATGCGCCCGCCGTGATGACCAGGCGGGAAGCACTGACGGTTTCCTTCCCCAGATGCACGCGGACACCGGTGGCGGACGCATCCCATCCCGTCACCGGTTGATTGAAGAAGCATTCGACCCCAAGGGACTGGGCATGGGCGAGGCTCGAAGCGATGGAAGCGTCGACATCGAGCCAGCCCGCCTGCACATCGAAAAGCCCGACATACTCCTGCGGAATTTCGAATGCCGGATAACGTCGGGATACCTCCCTAGCCGACAAGGTCTCCACCTGAAGCCGGTTGGTGGCTGCACTCTCTCGGACCTCCTGGATAAATGGCTGGTCTGGATTGCCCATGTAGAGCATGCCGATACGGTGCAGCAGCGGCGTGCCGAGTTGTTCGGCGGCCTGGTCCCACAATTCGCCGGCGCGTTGCGCCAGCCGAACGTAGCCGGTGCCTTCAGGGTAAGCGAGGCGATAGATGCGGGTGCCCCCGGAATGGCTGCCATGCCCATGAGGCGGCGTGAACTGATCGAACCCCGCTACGGAAAAGCCGCGCCTGGCCAGCTCAACGGCGGCGAAACTGCCCATGGTCCCCAGCCCGATGATGGCCACATCGTATTGCTTCCGCGTGCTCATCTATTGAGCTTATTGGGTTTTGCGAGAGGTGGGAAACGACCACGGCGATTCTCAGCTTCCCTTTCCTGCATTCCTTCCCCCCGAAAGGCATGCATGAAAACTCGCGAAGAATCGCCGCCGGCGGGATGGAATGGAGCTAACAGGCCCTGGCTGTCATGACTCCAGCCCATCTTCACACATCTCCATAGTGATGGAGGTACTCAAAGCGTTACAAAATCTACCACCGGTGGATGGTCAGCTCATCAATGTAGGCGGTCATCGACCCGCTGGTTCCGGCGCCGTCAAGCTGAAAGTTGAGCAGAAGATCCCCCATCGCCCAGCCCAGATTTTCGGCTGAAGGGCCAGTCGCATTCTCGAAGTTGGTCGCCGTGCCATCGAGATTCACCCAGTCATACGTTACGTTGCCCGAGTTGTCACGATGCGAAGCAATCTGAACGTGGTGCCAGGTATTGGCGGTCCACTTCTTAGGGTTGCAAGGGATATTGGAAGCATGCCAGTGCGTGCCGCCATTGGTGACCAATGTGTATTCGAATGTTCCCGAACCAGCGGCGCATTGCGTGCCAAAGATGACCGTACGGCCATCGGACATCACCTGGTTCATATCCATCTCAACGTTCTCGATCTGCGACGGATCAGGGAGATAGATATAAGTGTCATAGACGAAATTCGAGACCGTCGTGTCCTTGGCGAAGCTGAGGTGGTAGATTTCTCCCCCGTGGTCGGAGTAGGTCACAAAAAAGCCTCTCGCCGTGTTGTCCAAAGACGGGCTGGTTACCGGATACAAGCTGGACCCGCTGGATGAACCCGGTGTGCCTGGGTCGTGATTCCACTCCCAGTTGTCCGCTCCGTCCAGATCGCCTGCGGTGACGGGATAAACGGTGAGAGAGTTGCTCGCTGTCGCCGTAGTGTAGTTGGTTGTGTTGGACGGTGAGAACGTAACCGTCAGTGTTTGCACGCCCATCCCAGGAAGGGCGCCCGCAGCCGGATTATAAGCAAAGGTCCCGGGTACATTCGCGGTGGCGTCCAACTGCGCTGAGCTGAGGGCTGTCCCTTGTACGATCGCTGCGGGTGCAGGCCAGGTAATGGCCGGGCTGGCTTGCGAAACGGTAACCTGCACGCTGGCTGTAGCTGTGGAATAGGTAGTGGTGTCCGTGGGAGTAAATGTAGTGGTGAGTGTTTGGGCGCCGGCGTTGAGCACCGTCCCCGCTGCCGGTGTGTAAGCGAGGGTTCCGGGTACATTCGCGGTTGCGTTCAATTGCTTACTGCTCAGGGCCGTGCCGTAAGGGATCGCCGCGGGTGTACTCCATGCAATCGTAGGAGTCGTAAGCACGGTGTCCGTGCTTGCCGCGCTGATGGTGACCTGTGCCGACGAACTCAAGGTCTGTGGGGCGGAGCTTGATCCCGCCGCCACCACTTCAACATAAGCGCCCTGCACGCTCAGTGCGCCGGGGGCTTTGCCGGTAAGCACTCCGTTGGCCACGGTGGCCAACGATGGGTTGGATAGCGTCCACAGTGTGCTCGAGGTGACGTCCTGCGTCGTTCCATCGCTCAGGTGCGCCGTGGCATGCAGTGTAACCGCGCTACCCACCGTCACGGCCGACGGCGTTGCGCTGATCGATAAAGAGTTAAGACTTTGAGAAGACGGGTTGCTGCAACCCGCCGCCAGAATCAACAAGCTGCACAGGAGTCCGGAGCAAACCTGTGAGGTCTGGGATATACGCATGCATCACCTCGTAAGGTGAAATCTGGAAGCATTGCGGGCCTGGGGACGAGGCCGTTTTGAACGCGTGGAACGCCGTACGCGCCTTTGCGGCACGTTGTGGCCAGTGCGAATTTGCTGTTCTATTTCGCTACTATCGCGCGGCTCGAAGCCCCGGACAATGCCACCGACTGTGCATTACGTTGGTCTTTAAATGGCTGTTCGAGAAAGGTTTACGGTGAACTTATTGCTCGGCGGCCGGGTAGTTTCTCCGCATTACTGCGTGAATTTTTCTCGCTTTACATGCGTCGGGCTTTTAGGGTCGGCGTGAAAAGCCAGGTGAGCAAACTTACTTTGGGTTTCTCCTCGCCACGGACCCCCTGGTCCGTGGTGAGGAGGGAAACACAAACGTCAGGAGCAAAGAAAAACGCGGCCTTTCATGGAGAAAAGCCGCGTCGAAAGTGCAGAAGGGAAGTGCCGGTTACCAGATACCCTTATCGCTCCCCGTGATCTTTTGTCCCACGGCAGCCGCTGTGGCAAGCCATGGCAGCAGGCTAAGCCGGGCGCTGCTTTGCAATTCACCCTTTTGCAGCATGCCGGTAAGTTGCGATCCGTAGAGCTTGGCGGACTGGGGCATAATTGGCACTCGCAGGAAAGCTCGCGCGAAGAAGACCTGCTCGCCGCCGAAGCGCGCTGCGGTAGTTACAATTTCCGGCAGGTCCAGGCCGGTGCCGCGGTACTGCTTCACATAGTCGGAGACAATCGCCAGATAAGTGGCGACTCCCTCCCAGATGCCGGCGACTTTTGCCGCGGACCGCAGATCGTCGTAGTCGATAGCGCGCGCTTCGACCAGGCTGGCCGAGTCGACGATGTCGCACAAGCGGAAATAGAAATGCCGGTACATACGTTGCAGAGTAGAGATCATCAACCGGTCGGACACGGCCGGCACGCGAAAAGTCTGCTCTCCAACCTGAACCACGCGGGCACGGCCGGCGAGCCCGGCGGCGATGGCGACTTGCTCTCCTGTCTGTCCCAGGCGTTGCATGTGTATCTCGACCGCCTCGGGTAGTCCGGGGATATCGAAGTTCCACTTGCGTGCCAGGCGGTCGCCCCAGCTTCGCGCCGCAATTTGCGCCTGGAAGCGCTTGCTCATCAGGGCGGCTACTGCTTCCGAGTCGGCGTTGGTGTAAAGATCCAGGTCGCTGCCCAGGTCGGGCCAGTGATCCAGGGACTTGATCACCGTGACATCCAGACCTTCCTCCTGGAAGGCGTCACAGATCGCATGCAGAAAGGGCATCGCGTTGTTGATCCGCGCGTGCTCCGTCGCCAGCGCAGCCAGTGCCCATTCGGCACGAACTTCGTCGTGAGCGTCGCGCGCGATCTCAAGAAAAATCTCCATCCCGCGAATAATCACGTGGTTGAGATTTGCCAGGGTCACCAGGTCATCAAATTCATCCCGGCTGATGGCTGCGACATCTGCAGCCAGCGCTTCAGCTTGCGAGGAAGGCGGCGTAAACAACAAGCGAGACAACAGGTCCAACGATTTATGTGTAGGCGATGGAGTCGGCATTATCAGTCAGTTCCCTTAGTTGGTGTGGGGAGTGGGTGCAGCGGAATCTGTTGTACCCGGCGTTGCGGCATCCGGAGAGGGAGGTGCTGCGGGTGCCTCCTTGGAATCTGGGCCAGACGTGTTGCTACGACGGTTCAGCTGAATAGGACCAGCCAGCCGGCGCCGCGCCTGCTGGTACTGATCCAGCGCGCCATCGACCTTCTGATCGCTATCGGTGGCAACCGCAAGCAGTCGCTTCCCTTCGGCGGAACCATCCGTGGCCAGACCAACCCGAGTGTCTGCATTGTCGGCTCTCTGCGCCCGGTCGTAATAAAACTGCGCCGTTTCCAGGTCGCCGTCCTTCTCCGATACGTAGCCAAGATTATTGAGCGAGAAAGCGCTCTTCGGATCGAGCGAGTAAGCCTGCAGAAAGTCCTGCCGGGCCGCATTCCAATCATTGCGATTGGTCGCGGAAACTCCGCGCCAGGTGAGCATGGCGGCGCGCGCCTCGTCGTTGTTTACCTTGTCCAACCGTGCCTGCAGTTCCCGGGCACTCTTGGCGGCCATCTCACTGACTGGCTTTCCTCTCCAGGCCTTATTCATGGTAACCACGATCGGCTCTTTGGAATGGGCAGCGGCAGCCTCGCGGTAATATTTCAACGCTTCCTCGTAGTCGCCCACAGATTCTTTGGCCACGCCGAGATTATTCAGCGTGAAGGTATTCTGCGGATCGAGGGTGAGGGCCTGCTGCAGAAGCACGTCGGCCTCGTAATTGCGGTTCTCTGACAAAAGCCCGATGGCTTGTACATTCATGCGGTTCACCCGCATGGGCACATCCTTCACCCCATTCAACGCGGCGCTCATGGGCTTGCCCACCAGCTGCTGCGCGTTGCTGCGGTCGATAAAGGCCTCGCCGCCCTGTTCTGCTGCCAGGGCGTAAAGCTTGAGAGCACGGTCCAGCTGGCCCTGCAGCTCAGAGATGTAGCCCAGGTTGTTCAGCGTGAACGGGTCGGTCGGGTCGTAGAGATAGGCCTTGTAAAAAGCCGCTTCGGCTTTCTCGTACTGTTTCTTGCGCACCAGGTCGACGCCTTCGCGATTAAGCCGCTGCACCATCGTCAGGTGGCTGTGCTTGGGGAGAGTTACTTTCAGGTCTCCCGCAAAGGCATTCTGGATTCCAAAGGCTGTGAGGACTGCAGTTATTGCGAGTAATCTAAGTCTTGTTTGAGACATTTTCGCCTTCACCTTCACCGTCTGAGATGCGACTAGTGGGTTTTCTAAGCATGGGATCTGATGCAAACTTCGATAAAACCGCGGCAGTATATTACTGCAAGTCCAGTTATTCAAGGTACAAAGACACAGTTCACATCAAAATTTCTATGCCTGTGACGGATTCTACAACAAGGGTGTGTGGAATGTACCGCTTTCTTGTTATGGTGGTGCTTACCGGTGCGGCGTTTTCCCAGGTTACTTTCGCGAGCCTGGGGACGCAACAGAGTACCGCCCTCCCGCCTGCTCCAACGACCAAGACTTCGACCGCCGGTCTGGACACTCTGCCGCCCCGGCCGCCAGGCAAGAGCACCGTCATCGGGGGCGCCATTCAGAATATAGATCCGGTGCGCGACCAGTTCACCTTGAAGGTCTTCGGCGGCAAGCCGATGAAGATCCTTTTCGACGAGCGCACCCAGGTGTTCCGGGACGGGAAAAGGACTCCTCTGCGCGAGCTTCGCCCGGACGATCATGCCTCGGTTGAAACAGTGTTGGATGGCACCAAAGTCTTCGCTCTCAGCGTCCACGTGCTCTCGCAATTGCCCGAAGGCGAGCGCCGGGGTCAGGTCATCGACTATAACCCGGACAGCCATGAGTTGACGGTAAGTGACATCATGGGCCAGGGACCACTCAAACTGCGGGTGCCGGAAGATGCGACGATCCTTCATGTAGGCCAGGCCGCCTCTTCCCAGGGAGCCGGCTCGTCCGATCTGGTGAAGGGAACGCTGGTCTCCGTGAGGTTCAATGCCGACGGCAAGGGCCAGGGCGTTGCCAGCCAGATTTCGATACTGGCCAAGCCAGGATCTGCGTTCGTGTTCAGTGGAAATATCACTTTCATCGATTTGCGCACCAAGGTCCTGGTTCTGGCTGATCCGTCCAACGACAGTAGCTATAAGATCAGCTTCGATCCCAACCGCTTGCCAATCATCCGCGATCTTCACGAAGGAACGCAGGTGACCGTGACCGCAACCTTCGATGGCGGCAGCTACGTGGCAACCGAAATCAAGCCAAAGTAGCCCCTGAGCTGCGATCGAAGGGGACGGCCTTTAGGCCGTCCATAACTGCGGATACAGGCGTGGAGATCCGTGCCTCAGGGGCTAAAAGAGTCTGCGTAAGAACCTGGTTTTGTATCAGGGCACGACTTTAGTCGGGCCATAAACGATTGAAAATACGTCGGGCTTTAGCCCCTGAGCTGCGATCGAAGGGGACGGCCTTTAGGCCGTTCATAACTGCGGATACAGGCGTGGAGATCCGTGCCTCAGGGGCTAAAAGAGTCTGCGTGAGAACCTGGTTTTGTATCAGGGCACGACTTTAGTCGGGCCATAAACGATTGAAAATACGTCGGGCTTTAGCCCCTGAGGGCTGCTTTTTCGAGTTCTCACGCAGACTCTTAAAAAGCCCGCCGTCTATCAATTGATTTACGGCCCGACTAAAGTCGTGCCCTGATACAAAACAGAGTTCTTCTGCAAGCATCTCTCCAGCCCAGAGGCCGTCCCTCTCCGGACGGCCTCTGCATGAGGTTCTAGGGTGCGAAGCTGGCGGGGGTGCAGGAATTGAAGCCCAGCGAGTCGTCTGAGGTCGGAACCGGCGTCGACGGCGGCGTAGCCCACGGCACATTGTTGAAGTCGAAGAAGTCCAGCAGGTTGGGCTGTACCGCATCGCGGCCGGTGAGGTATGTGTGGTCGCCGATGAAGCGGTCTTCGACGAACCGGAGAATGGCGGTGTGATCCATCGGTATGTTGGAAACATAGTGCCGCCGGGTGAAGGGCGAGATGACGATGTTGGGCAAGCGGAAGCCTAATTGTGCGGCAAACCCTTCTTCGGCCGGCGCATCGGTCGAACTGGAGCCTGGCCAACCTTGCGGCAAGTCGCAATGGGTGGTCGGTGTACCGGCTACAGCTGGGTTGCACGGATAGTATGTATCGGCATTGACAGCGATGGTTGAGATATCCGGAATCGTTGTCGATGCCAGAAGCGAAGCGTCCGTGTTCTCATTAGAGTGGCCCGGCACCGGCGGAACATGGTCAAAGGGTCCACCGCCCTCGTCGTAGCTGAAGAAGAAGACCGAGTCGTTCCACGAAGAGCTGGCCATAAAGGCGTTCACGATATTCGCCACCTCCTGCTGGCCCCACAGGACCTCTTGGCCCGATCCGGGATGCTCGTCATTGTTGGCGTATCCGGCTTCAATGAAGGCAAACTGGGGAAGCGTTCCGTTTGCCAGATCTGAGTAGTACTGCTTCAGCGGAGCAATGTGGTTGGGGTCGATGCAGAAGGAGTTCGACGCATCGCCCACCACGCTCGATGGCTGGGTATTGCCGGTGCAAGGCCCCTTTACGTACAAATAGTTGAACGAATACGTTAACGTTGAGAAGTCGGTCGCGGGATAGTAGGCGTTGATCCCTTTTACGTTGCAATCATCGTTGTCGACTACGCAAAAGCCCAGGCTGACGGTGTAGTAGATCTTCCACGAAACGCCGGCCTTATCCAGCTTATTGTAGATGGTCGGGATGTCGAGCTGAGGCAGGTGGTCTTGTCCACCCGGATCGAGCACCAGTCCCTGGGTCGTGCCGCCGGTGAAGGTCGCGATCCGGTTATCGATGCTCTTGTCCGAAACCGGCGAGAACCAACGGTTCGAGGTCGCGAACTGCGAGGCCATGTAGTAGTAGTAATTGAGGAAGGTCTCGTCGTAATACCCCATCGAACGCTGGCCGTTCAGATCGGTGAAAGTGCCGGAACATTGTGCACCGGGCTGAGCGCAGCTCGTCGCGTAACCTTCCGCATTGTGCACGAAACCGTTCTCTTGGATCGGACGCGTGGCGAGGAAGTTATAGCGATTGACGTCGCCGTAGCTTGCCAGCCAGTCGGAGCTTTGGTCGTCCACGCAAGTGCTGGTCAGCGGGAACAGGTTGAACGTCGTCCCCGCATCGTCCTGTTCGGGAAATTTGGTCAGCTTGTCCTCTATGCCATCCACGGTGTAGATCACGCCATCGTCGCCTGTGGTATAGCCTTTCTTTTCCCGGTATGGGTTCAACATGCCGAAGTAATTGTCGAAGGTATGGTTCTCTTGCAGCATGAAGATGACGTGGTTGATGGATTGAACGGTGGCTGACGGGTTCACGGTTACCGTCGCGGTCTCGGTGGCGCTGGCGCCTGCTCCGGTCGCGGTTGCCGTATAGGTGACGGTAATGGCGGCGGTGGTGGTGTTGGTCGGGCTCACGACTTGTGTTCCGCCCGTCGCCGTCAGGTTGTAGGAGCTGCCGTCGGTTCCCGTCACCGTCACCGCGGTGGCATTGGTCGCAACTACAGTCAAGGTGGAGGAGCCGCCCGAGAAGATGGTGGTTGGGTTAGCCGTGATGGTGACGGTTGCCGCCGGAGGGGTCACCGTTACGGTCGCAGTCGCTGTCGTGGAGCCGCCTGCTCCGTTGGCCGTTGCGATGTAAGTAGTCGTGGTCTTCGGGCTGACCACCTGGGGCCCGCCCGTAGGGGTCAGGGTGTAACTGCTGCCGTCGCTGCCCGCAATGGTGACTCCGGTTGCATTCGCTGCGGTCACGGTCAACGTGGAAGAACCACCCGTAGTAATCGACGCCGGGGTGGCGACTATAGTGACCGTCGGCGCCGGCGGTGCTGTCGGCGTCACGGTAACGGTTGCGGTCGCTGTGGCTTTGCCGCCGGCTCCGGTTGCGGTGGCGGTGTAGGTGGTAGACACCGCCGGGGTGACCGCCTGGCTTCCGCCATTGGCCTGCAGTGTGTAGGAGCTGCCGTCCGTGCCGGTCACCGTCACCGTAGTGGCGTTGGTCGCGGCTACCATCAAGGTAGATGAACCGCCGGCGAGGACGGTGGCGGGATTGGCAGCGATGGTAACCGTGGGCGCCGCCGGCGCTACCGGCGTGACCGTCACCGTGGCCATGGCCGTGGCTTTGCCTCCCGCTCCCGTCGCGGTGGCCGTGTAAGTGGTGGTGGCGGCCGGGGTAATCGCCTGCACTCCGCCATTGGCCTGCAGCGTGTAGCTACTGCCATCGCTGCCGCTCACCGTCACGGTGGTGGCGTTGGTCGCAGCCACCGTCAGGGTGGAGGAACCGCCCGCAGTGATCGTGGTGGGGCTGGCGGTAATGGTGACCGTCGGAGCCGCCGCTCCCGCCGGCGTTACCGTCACGGTCGCGGTGGCCGTGGTCTTGCCGCCCGCTCCGCTCGCGGTCGCGGTGTAGGTGGTGGTCGCGGTCGGGCTGACGGCCTGGGTTCCGCCGCCGGCCTGGAGCGTGTAGCTGCTCCCATCGCTGCCGGTCACGGTCACCCCAGTGGCGTTGGCAGCCACCACCGTCAAGGTGGAGGAGCTGCCTGCACTAATCGAAGTGGGGCTGGCGGTGATACTGACGGTCGGTGCCGGGGGCGGGGTTCCCGCCGTTACCGTCACGGTCGCGGCAGCCGTGGCTTTGCCGCCCGTTCCCGTCGCGGTTGCGGTGTAGGTAGTGTTCGCTGTCGGGCTGACCGCCTGGGTTCCCCCGTTCGCCTGCAAAGTATAAGTGCTGCCGTCGGAGCCGCTCACCGTAACCCCGGTGGCATTGGTCGCTGTCACGGTCAGGGTAGAGGAGCCACCCGCGGTAATCGAAGTCGGGCTGGCGGTGATGCTGACGGTCGGCGCCGGCGGCGTCGTGGAACCAGATACTGTAACGGTCATGGTTGCCGTGGTCTGGCCGGAAAGACCGCTCGCGGTGGCAGTATACGTAGTGGTCGTCTTCGGACTGACGCTTTGCGTCCCGCCCGTGGACGGCAGGGTATAGGAACTCCCGTCGGAGCCGCTCACCGTCAGCGAGGTAGCGTTGGTCGCTGAAACGGTCAGAGTGGCGGAGCTGCCCGCAGTAATCGTCGTGGGGCTCGCCGTGATGTTGACGGTCGGCGTCGGCGTTGCATTGAAGTGAGCTCCCCCGCAACCGCTTAACAGCAGTGTGAAAGCAGAGATCGTTGCTATCGGAGGAAGTATCCGAGAGAGAAGCCGGGATATATGGACCTTGATCATGGTTTCCTATTCACGACGGCGTACATCCTGGCAAAGGAGCTGGTCGCGAGGGGGGTGGCACAGCACTGCTGTGGGATGCGGATCCGCCGGCTTACGTTGTGATCCGGCTAGGCTGAGTTGGCGGAGGGGGGGTCTCACGCCATACCTCAAAAGTCGCACTCACACAGCTTACTTTATCCTTTTTTGATGTATCGCTCTCAATTTCGTTGACTGTCGCTCTTTATTTTCCATGGCGCGGATCAATTGCGGCGGGAATTTGCTGCCGCGCAAGTACCGCAGTGACCAAAACCTGGGTACTAAAGAGCCCGTATAAGGAAATATACAGACATCCACCTAGGAGGTGAATAAGAATCTGTGCCAGAGCCGGCGGCGGCGGCCGGTGAGGGTTCCGTTGCGCAGTGCGCGTTTGGTGCGATGGAGCTCAAACCAGCGCAGATAATTGTGGATCACGCTGCTCATGGTCATCTGCTGGCCGGTGGCGAAGTTATGTTCTCCCATGCTGCGCTGCAACTCAGCGGACTCCAGGATGGCGATCAGCTGTTGCGCCAGGTCGGCCGCATCCCCGATCTTGTAGAACTTCACGGCCATGTCTTCTTCCGCCGCCATGTCGCGGAAATCGTTGATGTCGGCGCACACAATCGGGATCCCGTATTCGCAGGCCTGGTGCGCCGGCCCGCTCGAACCGGTCGCCGAGTCGTAGGGCATCACCACCACCGAGGTGGTGCGGAACAGCTCCGGGATATCCGACTCCGCCACGTAGCCGCGAAACTCGATCGGCAAATGCGCCGGCTGCGCCTCGCGTATCGATTCCCAATAACCCGCTTTGGTGTGATGATTGGCTCCGGCGATTATCAGCCGGCAGTTCGGGATCTTCTTGAGCACCGCGGGAAATGCCTCCATCAGCGTCTCCAGCCGCTTGTAGGTGCCCCAATGGCCGATCGCCAGCAGACGATGCTCCGGGTTGCCCCGCTGGCTGAAGTCCGGTGGCTCGGTGGCAGGAGCGAAGGTTCCGTGCTTGCCCAGCAGAACATTGCGCACCGCGTACTTCTCCACCAGCGTGCGCCGGTAGGCAGGCAGCAGCACCGAGACCGAGTCCGCCCGCAACAGTGTCCTGGTGGTGAAGTGGGTGCCCATGCGCAGCAGCTTCTCCCGCCGCGCGCCCACGCCGGCCGCAGCAAAATCAACATGCTCGATCACCTGGTGCAGCGTGATGTGGGTGTAGTACCCCGAGGCCCGGGTCAGCGCCGGCGCAGACAAGCCGGCAAAAGCGGCCAGCGGATTCTCCGGCGTGGCAAAGCTCGAGAACACCAGGTTGAACCACACCACGTCCGGCTTCACCCGGCGAATGGCGTTCAACAGCCGCACCGGCGTCGACATGCTGCCGAACTTCCAGCAGCGAATCACATGAAAGCCCGGCAGCTCCGCTTGCTCCTCGGCCTTGATGTGGACCCCATTCTCGTCGGTGGCAAATTCGTAGTCGGTCAACTCATCGGCCAGAATGGTCAACTGCACGTGTGGAACACGCTGCAGCTCCCGCGCAATGTGAAACGCATACTCGTTCAGCTGACGTCCGCTGGGGGGAAAGGTCGCAACCAGGCAAATCTTCATAAGGCCCACCACGCTCCAACTCATCTTTAAAACAAACTGATATTGAAATAAGGCCGGAACTGCTGGCTGTGCGCTCCCGGAAAATTAAAGAAACTCTCCTGCTGGATGCCCCCCGAGAAACGGATCGGATATTGCAGCGAAACCTCTCCTGTCTCTTCCTTGAACCCGCGATGGAATGGTACCGCATAGGAGGCAGAAAATCCGCTCTGCAGCGCATCGTAGTCGTGGAAGCCAAGGGTGTTGGAGTAGGCCGTCGTCGCCTGCAGAGTCCAGTTGCGCTGCGGCGAGTATTGCACCGTGGCCGCCGGCCGCACCGCCTGCGCAATCGCCGAGTTGGCCCGCACGATACGCCACGCACGCAGATCCTCGACCAGCGCCTTCACATCCAGCCGCTCGCCAAACCGCCGCTCCAGCCCAACATAGGAGGAGGTGTAGTAGTTCTCGTTGGTCAGCGGGTTGAACGTCTGCCTTGCGGCTCCCCAGCCCGTCACCAGCGCCGTCTTGCCCCAGGGCGCGCCTACCCGGAAATCAAGCGCTCCGGCCAAGGTCGCCGAGTGCAGATTCTCTTCGGTAAACGGACCGGACTCGTGCAGCACAAAACCACTCACCGATACCAGGTTGAAAAACGAGCTGGTCGACATGTACGTAAACTGACGAAACAGATTCTGGTTCAACTGCACCGGCGTATCCAGATCACGCCGTACCGTCACCTGCACCCCGCTGTTGAAGGTCAGCACATTGGTCCCCAGGTGAACCGTTGGATTCAACCCGAAGTTGAACGAGAAGTCGTTGGTGTTGCGCGTGACAATCGAGTTGGTGGCCGGCACCGAGATGGTGCCCTCGGTATTGCGGATCTGCACGAACCCACTGGCCGTCGGCAGATAGTTCAGATGCAGGTGGTAGGCCACCATGCCTTGCGAGGCCAGCGAGGAGCGCGGCGGTGGAAGCAGCGAAGGACTGGAAGGCGGCACAGGGAAAGTTGCGTCCAGCTTCGAGTCCAGTACATACACCGTCGTATCTTCAAAGACCGGAGAAGTAGAAATGTCCGACAGCAGGCTCAAACGGGAGTTCACCCGCAGACCCTCGTTGGCTCCAGCCGACAGCAAAGCTTCTTCCGCCGTCTGATCTTCTCCGGCCACATCGGAGGCCTGGGCAAAGGCGGTCAGCGCCTGCGTTCCCTGATGCTCCTGGCGCAGCACGTTGGCCTCGGCCAGCAGATACTGATAGTTGGGCTCGCTGTCGGCTTCGCTGCTGATCGCCGCCAGCTCGCCCTGCGCCCGCGCCGAGTCGCCCAGTGCCAGGTAGTTGTTGGCCAGGCCAATGCGCACCATGTTGTCGGAGGCGCCGGCTTGCTGGGCACGCTCGACGTAGGTCTGCGACAGATCGTACTCGTGCACGGCGCGGAAAATATCCGCCGCGCCGATCCATTGTTCCCCGGTCAACGGCTGGGTCTCGCCGGTGTCGGCTTCCATCAGCCCCAGGGCTATCTGCCGCTTGGCATCCTCGGCATGATCCTGGCGTGCCATGATCTGCGCAATCGCCAGCCGAATGCTCATCCGGTCGCTGCCCGTCGCGGTCAAGGCTTTGCCAAAGCGGTCCAGCGCCCCACTCTGATCGCCAATCTGGCTCAACGCCTCGCCGGTCGACAGGTAGATCCCGCTCAACGTCGAGCGCGGCCCGGCGATCAGCGCGCTGGCTGCGTTGCTGCCCGGGTTGCTGGGGCTGCTGCCGGCATGGCTCAACGCCGGAGGATCCTGCTGTACCTGCTGCTCGGCCAGCTGCACATAGTGCAGCGTCTGCTCCCGATCGTCCAGCTGCGAATAGGCCCGGGCAAACAACGCCGAGATGGCCGCGCTGTTGGGCGCCAGCTTCTGCGCGATCTGCAGCTCGTCGAGCGCGTCGTGATACTTCCGCGCACTGTACAACGTATCGGCCAACGCCAGGTGCAGCGCTCCGTCGTTAGGGGTGAACTTCAACGCTGCGCGATACTCCGCCGCCGCTCGGCCCAGCATGCCTCTTTGCGCGTAAGCTGTCGCCAGGACCAGGTGGACGGCCTGGATATCGCCCATCTTCGCCGAGGCCAGCTGCGCCTGTTTGATGGCTACCAGCGGCCGGCGCAGATCAAGACTCGCATAGGCCAAGCCAAGATGCGCTTCGCTATTGTCCGGCTCCCGCTGCAAGGCGGACTCGAAGTCCGCTTCCGCCGGCTTGGGCTGGTGCAGATCATGGAATACGTAACCGCGATTGACATAAGCGGTCACCACGTTGGGATCCCGGTCCAGCGCCTGGGTAAAGTCCAGCCGCGCCTCTTCCAGCTGCCCCTGGTGCTTGTCTACATAGCCGGCCAGCAGAGGAATGTCCGGCTCCTTGGAAAAGACCTCGTCATATTGCGTGGTCAGCTTTTTCAGATCCTCATAGCGCGCCAGGTTCAGCAGATCGTAGCCCAGGTAAACCACCACGTCCCGGTCGTGGGGCAGCATCTTGATGACCTGCTCGCCCACCTCCGCCGATTGCTGATACTGCCCGCGAAATGTCAGATACCGCTCCTGCTCGCGCATTACCTGCGGCTCTTGCTGCATGGCGCTGGTGATCCGGCTGGACCACTGCCCGGCTATATCCAGCGTGTGCGCTTCGATCGCCGCGTTCATCCCCCCGGCCACGATCTGCGCATTATGCGGCGCCAGCGCGTACGCCTGGTCGTAGGACGCCTGCGCCTTGGGGTAGTCGTGCCGCGCCGTGTACAGATCGCCCAGCGCCAGGTACGGCACATACAACTTGGGATAAGCATCGGCCAGCTGCTGAAAGTACTTCTCCGCCTCCGGGTCTTTGCCCGCGGCGCGCGCCGCATAACCAATCGAGGTGAGCGCGAACCTGTTCTTCGCATCCGCCGCCAAAATCTGCCCATAGGCTTCGATCGCCTGGTCGGGCTGCCCCAGCCTCATCAGCAAATCGCCATCCAGCTGCAGGTTGTTGGGGTCCTTGCCGTTGATCGCCAGCAACTCCTTCACATCCTTTTGCGCGCTGTCCAGGTTGTTGCCGTGCATCGCGATGGTCGCCCGCAGGCGCAGAAACTGCGCCCGCCCCGCGCCCTGCTCATCCAGCGCAGCAATCTGCTTCTGGGCAATCGCCAGCTGCTCCTCGGACGCCGCCGTCTGCTTCAGGTTCTGGTAAAGATCAAACAGGTTCAGGTGCATCTGGATGCCGTACAGCGGGCCCTCGCCCGGGCTCGGCGGCAGATGCGACAGCACCGCCTGGTACTCCTGGACCGCATCGCTGTCCCGCTCCTGCAGCCGCGCAATCTCCCCACGGATGGCGTGCAGCCGGTAGTAGTCGGCGTCCATGGCCGCGGCCCGCGTCAAAAAGGGACCAGCGCTGTCAATCGAACCAATCGCCACTTCGGACTGCGCCGCGGAGAGCTGCAGCCCCATGTCCTTGGGCGCCGCGTTGGCCGCCTCGCTGTAGACCCGCGCCGACTCCCCCGGGTTGCCGCTCAGCTGGTAGGCATACGCCAGCTCTGCCTTCACGTCCGGCTTGGGGTTGCGGATGGCCTCCAGCGCAGAGATCGCTTCCGGGTAACTGCCCGTCTCCAGGTAAAAGCCGGCCAGAGACCGCTGCACTTCGGGGTTGTCCGGGGAACGGCCCTTGGCCAGCTCCAGGAAGTGATTCGCCTGGTCAAGCTGCTTCAGCCGCTGGTAGGCAATGGCCAACAGCAACTCCGACCGGGTGCCCGGCTGGGTCTGCTCGGCTCGATTCAACCACGGCAGCGCGGAGCCATACTGGCCGTCCTTGATATACAGCTCGCCCAGAGAGATCTCGTCGTCGATGCGCTTGGGGTCGGCCGCTACCACCCGCTTGAGCAGCGCCTCGGCCTCGTCGTTCTTGCCCACCATGCGGTAGCTCTGCGCCAGCCCGGACAATCCGTCAAGCGAAGAGGGGTTCAGCCGCAGACCATGGGAGTAGGCTTCCACCGAAAGCGGACCCTTGCCGTCCAAGCGGGCGGCGTAGCCCAGCAAAAACCACAGCTGGGGCTCGTTGGGAGATGCCTGCGTGGCACGCTGCGCGTACTCCACCGCCAGCCCATGCTCCCCACGCTTCAAGGCCAGCTCGGCGGCTCGCGCCAGCCGCGCGTTCTCAATGTTCGAGCCAAAACCCAACCCCTGGCCCGGCGAAGAGGCCGCCGGTTGATTGGCTTTTGTCTGCGGTGTTGCCGGCGCGGCAGAACCTACCTTGTAGGTCTGCGCCTGCAGCGAACAGCCCAGCGACAGGACCAGT
>CAWIBI010000018.1:0-90045 GCA_963834205.1 uncultured Acidobacteriaceae bacterium
CGATTTCAGTGTTCATCGTCGACATAAACTTGTCCACAAACATCGATTTTTGAAGGGGTTCTGGAAGTGCGACCATTTGGGAGACGCACACATTTGAGCGAAATGCGCAAAGATTTTCGAGAGCAAGAAAAGTTGGGCTTGCTCCTGTGCAGATACGTCGATATGGACGGCACCCGTGGCACGACGCGAGCGATAGAGATTCCCGTAGTCGCGATAGACGACATATAGACGGACGAATGTCTTGTGAAGCGCCGGAATATCGATAAACAATTTGTACGTAATTTTGCGAGAAACATAGAGAGAGAATTTAGCGATCAACTGTTCCATGGGGAGGACAGAATTATGAACGGAAGAATTATCAATTGAAGAATTATGAATGGAAGAATGCTGAATAGAACTACTGGAATAGGAAGAAGGAGCCAAAGTCGCCATGGTCGGAGTGATCTGAATCGCGTGTAATGGAATTAATGGAACCACGGTGGACAAATGTGACGAAGGATGGGAAGAACGCAAGGAACGCAAGGGCAACATGTCCTGGGTCACCCCGGGGTCCTCTTCTTTGATTTTTTCTTCCACAAATTGATTTGTCTCCTTTGATTCATTCATGGATGCATCGTCTTCATGGGGATCTTCAATGGGGGGTTTGAGAATAATCGAATACAAAGACGAAGAGGAAGACGCAGACGGAGAGGTAGAAGAAGGAAACGCTGGAATATAAGGAGGATAAGAGGAATGAGAGGAATGAGAAGAATGAGATGAAATGGAAGCAGCGTCTGAATGGGCAGACACGGTCATGGGCGTCGGCGGCTGATAAAAGGGATACGAATCGGCAGGGGGAACAGTGTCATCCAATAGTAAAGGATAGGACCGGTCTTGTGGATACACCACTGAATTGGAAAAATTAAATGCAGACATGAGAAAATGAACAATGAAATAATGATATTTATTCAGGAGAATGGGACCAAGGTCGGTAAAAAATAGAATCGAAGAATGTTTTATGTTTTATGTCTGGTCGTTGTTTCAACGCGAACGACGTCGTCTGGAACTGTGAGAACTGTTATGGGAACGACGCGCCCCCTCACTCTTGTCCTTGCGGCCCATTTTTCGTAATTGCCGCAATGCCATTTCCGTCTCTCGAATATTGTGGAGCAGATCTATGGGAAAGACGGTGTTTGGAATGCCTTGTCCTAGAATCGAGCTTTTCAAATCCGCGGTCGATTTATCCGCTTTTGAAATGAGTTTGAGGGCCACTTGTGCTTGATTGACTTGGCCCAATTCGGATTGACGGGCAAACCGGGTCGATTCTAACAACGCGTCCATTTGATCGTACCCTTCATCGGCTTCGCCCAACACTTTGTACACTAATTTTCGGATTTTTTTATCCCCTGATGGATCGATGAAATGGCCCAAGAAATTCGTATGATCGGCGATAATGTCGTTGAAGAACCCGATTTCTTGCAGTTGGTTTAAATGGCCCGAGACCCGCCAACAAAACGCCAGCAATTCTTCGGCCATATGTTCGACCAACGACGACCAATTATTGCCGATCCAGATTCTTTGTTTGCGCTGGACTTGCAGCATTTGATCCTTGACCCCCATCGTCCATTCACACAACGTTCGCAATTGGTCCATGTTCACCAATCCAGAGTCATAATCTTGCATCAGTTCATTTTCGACTTTTTTCCACCCTTCAGCTAAACGGCCACACAACGGTTTGAAAATACTGACCGCCACCGCTCCTTGATCCAGTTCCTCCCAGGACGCACGTCCAATTTGGGGATTGTTTTCATGTAAGGGACTGACTAACGGACCGTCGGGCGTGCGCACGAGATTAGCCGCAGGGACGCCGATCATCAATAATTCTAAATACCCCATATGTTCTAAAAACTGTTTGTGCCAATCGCGAATCCAGGTGAGGATTTCGAAATCGAGTTCTTGGTCGTGCCATTGAAATGTCGTCCATGTCGAGCGAGGGCTAGAGCCAGCTTCTTTCAGTTCCTGATTCAACCGATCCAGTGTCTTGGAATTATAAAAATGAAGAGCGGGGATAATGCCCGAATCCAAACAAGCCTTCGTCGAACCGCTGTAACCCCGATTTGGTCCACTTTTCGGGCCTCGCAAATGCGTCCAGTTGTCTTTTTTGGCGAGAAAGAGATCCATGGAGAATCCGACGTAGAAGCGGAAGCGATGAAAATATAAATATCAAAACAAACGAGATTTTTTTCTTTTATTTTTTCTTTTTCCCGATTTTTTTTAAACGATTCGACCAGATGGATTTTCAAAGGGCACCTCCTTTCACGAACGGTCCAGGACCAAGATAGCGAATAGGGTGCGTCTCGATAAGAAAAAAAAACATTGTAAATTTTTCTCGAATTTTTACCGACTTTTATCCAAGTCTCTTTTTTTCCACTTACCCCTGCGCAGACTGCCCGGCCGGCTTTGTCTATCAGACTTCAGGCGGTGACTCCACGCGGCAAGCGGGCCAGGTCCAGGTGCGCCGCAGGCTGCGCAGTGGCTTTACCGCTTCGTTGCTCTACACGTATTCGAAGTCGATAGACGATGACGCGACCCTGGGCGGCCAGGGCCACGTGGTCGCCGGCAGCCAGACTGCGGCGCCCTCCGGTGGGCAAGGCCCGAATTCGGGTCAGGATCGGGTCAGTCCGGCGGGGGATCGACGAGCACAACGTACCACCACGCAAAGCGCAGCGACGACACCGGCCATCGCGCAGAACTGGCTCAACCTGCATGCCGAGCGCTCGCTTTCCTCCTTCGATCAACGTCACCTGCTCAACCTGCAGGCCCAATACACCACTGGAGAAGGCCTCGGCGGCGGAACGCTGATGAGCGGTTGGCCCGGCAGGCTGCTCAAGGAGTGGACTGTCGTTGGCCACGTGCCGTCGTCGGCACTGGGCTGCCGGAGACGCCGGTTTACTTGGCGGCCGTCCCCGGAACAGGCTACACCGGCACCATTCGGCCCAACCCTACCGGCGCGCCGATTTCCATGTCCCGCGGAAGTCAGCACCTCAACCCGGCCGCTTACACCGCGCCTCTTCGGGCCAATGGGGAACCGCGGGCAGGAATTCGATCACCGGTCCCAGCCAGTTCAGCCTCGACAGCTCTGTCGCCCGAACATTCCGGCCCAGCGGACGCTTTTACCTCGACTTGAAGGTGGCGGCAACCAACATGCTGAATCATCCGGTTTTTACCGGCTGGAACACGACCGTGAACAGCACGCAATTCGGTCTTCCGCTTAACCCCAACCCAATGCGCAGTCTGGAAACTTCGCTGCGTCTGAGGTTTTGAAGATGAGAACTCCTGGTTCTTCTGCTTAATCCTCACCGCTGCCTCGCGACGGCGCAGCAGATCGGGCAGAACAGACCTCCAGCGCTTCGCGAACCTACACGCTCACAGTCAAATCGCAACTGGTGGTCGAAACCGTCGTGGTCAAGGATAAGCAGGGAAAATTCATTCCGGGACTCACGGCCAAAGACTTCACCCTTACCGAAGACGGCGTGCCGCAGACGATCCGCTTCTGCGAGCACCAGGCGCTGACCGCCGAACGCAGGCGCCGGTGCCCGCCGCAGCGCCGGGCACGGAAGAGATCAAACATCTACAAGCAACTCACCCGCACGCAGATTCAGCCGGAAACGATGGAGAACGATCGCTACAAGAATCGCCGTCTGCTCGCGCTTTACTTCGACATGACTGCCATGCGCCCGGCCGACCAGCTGCGCGCGCTCTCCGCCGCAGAGAAGTTCATCCGCACGCAAATGACCACCGTCGACCTGGTCTCCATCCTGCGCTACCAGGGCGGTTCCGTCGACATCCTGCAGGACTTCACCGCCGATCGCAACAAGCTGCTCAGCATTCTGGAAACCATGATCGTCGGCGAAGGCCAGGGCTCCGCCGAGACCGATCGACGACGCCAGCAGCGCCGACACCGGCGCCGCCTTCGGCCAGGACGACAGCGAGTTCAACGTCTTCAACACCGATCGCCAGCTCTCCGCCCTGCAGACCGCCGCCAAGATGCTGGGCCAGTTGAACGAGAAGAAATCTCTGATCTACTTCGCCAGCGGCCTCCGCCTCAACGGCATTGACAACCAGGCGCAGCTGCACGCCACCGTCGACGCGGCCATCCGCGCCGGCGTCTCCTTCTGGCCCATCGACGCGCGCGGCCTGGTGGCCGAGGCTCCGCTGGGCGACGCCACCCAGGGCTCGCCCGGCAATGCCGGCATGTACTCCGGCGGCGCCGCCCAGGCCACCACCAGCAACTTCCAGCAGTCGCAGGACACGCTCTACGCGCTCGCCGGCGACACCGGCGGCAAGGCGCTCTTCGATAACAACGACCTGACCCGCGGCATCGTTCAGGCGCAGCAGGCCATCTCCGACTACTACATCATTGGCTACTACACCACCAACACCGCCAGGAACGGCCACTTCCGCCGCGTCAAAATCTCGCTCACCCAGGACGCGACGCCAACCTCGATTACCGCCAGGGCTACTACGCCGATAAGGAGTTCAGCCAGTTCAACCACGGTCGACAAGGAGCGTCAGCTGGAAGACGCGCTGATGCTCGAGGACCCGATCACCGAGCTTACCATCGCCATGGAGATCGATCACTTCCAGCTCAACCGCGCCGAATATTTCGTCCCCATCATCGTCAAGATTCCCGGCCGCGAGCTGGCGCTGGCCAAGCGCGGCGGCGCCGAGCACACGCTTATCGACTTCGTCGGCGAAATCAAGGACCTGGTCGGCGGCACCACGGTCACCAATGTCCGCGACAACGTCAACATCAAGCTCTCTGATGCAACTGCCGCCGAGCTGGCCCGGCGGCCCATCGAGTACGACACCGGCTTCACGCTCCTGCCGGGCAAGTACCAGATCAAGTTCCTTGCGCGCGACGATGAGACGGGCCGAATCGGCACCTATCAAACCACCTTCGTCATTCCCAACCTGAACAAGGAGGTCGCGCACGTCCCCATCAGCTCCGTGGTGCTTAGCAGCCAGCGGGTAGACCTGAAAGATGCACTCTTCAACGCGGAAAAGAGCAAGGACCGGGCAAAAGAGGAGGGCGTAAACCCGCTGGTTCAGAATGGGCAGAAGCTGATTCCCAGCGTGACCCGCGTCTTCCGCCAAAACCAGAACATGTATGTGTATCTGCAGGCCTATGAGCAGGGGGTATCGGGCAAGCAGCCCATAGTCGCGTTTGTGAGCCTCTATAGCGAGCAAACAAAAGCCTTTGAAACGCAGCCGATGGAGATGACGCGGGGGTTGAACAATCGATCTGCAAACGATGCCCTTCAGCTTCAGCATTCCGCTCAGCCAGCTTCCGCCGGGAGAGTATGACTGCCAGATATCCGTACTGGACCCAACCGGTCAGAAGGCCTCCTTCTGGCAGGCCCAGGTCAAAGTGGTTCCATAAATGCCTTTCCGTGGTTTAATTTCTTCGCTATTATGGAAGAAATGCCAAGACGAAGCTGTCTCGCGGATTTCGAATTGATGGTCATCCTGACCCTGATCCACCTGGGAGATGATGCCTATGGTGTTCCTATTTCAAGGGAACTCGAACAGCGTCTCAAGCGTGAGGTTTCGGTGGCCGGCGTTTATGCGGCGCTGGAACGGCTAGAGGCAAAGGGTCTGATTGCTTCCAGCCTCGGCGACCCGACTCCAGAGCGCGGCGGTAAGGCAAAGAGATATTTTCGCGTGACGAAACAGGGCCTGCAAGAAGTCCATGCGACCCGCGAGATCTTGACGAAATTGTGGAGGGGTCTGCCTCGGTTGAGAGGAGAACGCGTATGAGGCCGGCAAATCCACCAGTCATTGCGACATGGATATTAGAACACCTGACGTTCGGCGGCAAAAACGATTCACTCGCGGGTGATCTACTCGAAGAGTTTCGACGCGGGCGACCCGCCAGCTGGTACTGGCGTCAAGTATGGGTTGCGACTGCTCGCGGAATCATTAAGGAGGTGAGCAACCATTGGCTGATGATGGTCTTCGCAGCTCGATGGACGTGCTGCAAGCCGCCTTCGAGCTTTATGTCGTGATTCCCGCAGTGTATAAAATTACGGCTTTCACGGCGCGCATCGAATGGCTCAATTCTGCGTTCTGTGCTCTGCTTCTCTGGAAGGTCTTGGAGATCGCCTTCCCATGGGCGGGACTGATTCTTTACATACTTCTTCACTCGTTGATGACACCGAGCCACAACTTGCGCAGGATTGTGCGAAGCCTGTGGATCAGCCCGCTCGTGTACATCGCCGCAAGTGCTGGGGAGGTAGCTCTCAGGCTCCCGCTTCATAATCTAATCTTGGGCGGATATATGATATGGCGCCAACCCGGCTCCTGAGCGTGTTGATCGGCCTATGGGTGGCACTACCGGGCAGTGAGAATGGCGCAGCGCGAATTGCTGCGTAATAATTCGCCGCTCATTCTCGGCGTCGCATCTTTACTTCAACAAAGTCGTAAACTTTTCCCTTGCAAATTGAATGTAGACAGGTAATCTCGCTTTCGCTTGAGGTGTAAAGCCAGTCGTGCGTCCAGGCCCGGTGTACCGTTGCGCCCAAAGACTAAACATCTTGTGGAGTTCACCCGGACGCTGGTCGCAATGCATGCTAGCAAGGCACGCTGGCCATCGGTCCCACCATGGACGGCGTCGGCCCCGGTCGCCGCACCATCCTCTGGTCCGCCATCGATCACGACCAGGAAGAGCTAATGGAAGAAGAAACCACCGAACCCGAAGAATTAGTGCGTTAGTGCGTACTTTTTAGCCATTTCCCGAGAACCCGGATTTCCTGCACGCAGCGCTGGACGAGTGAGGCGCATGTGCCTTTCAGTAAGGAAAGGTGAATGAAGTTTGCCAAAACCACCAAGTTCCACAGGAAATCCGGGAAACCGGCCCGATCACAGTGTAAAAAAAAATAGAGAAACCGCCGAACCCGAAGAATCGTCGTAGGAACCGAATTAGTTCGCTTAGTTCGCACTTTTTAGCCATTTCCCGAGAACCCGGCTTTCTGCACGCAGCGTGGACGAGGGGCGCATGTCCTTTCAGAAAGGAAGGCGCAGAAGTTTGCCAAAGCCACCAAGTATTACAGAAATCCGGGGAACCGGGCAAGGAAACACGTACCTCAAGTCACCGGTCGCGGCTATAGGCAATCTACTGCCCAGGATATAAAGTGGAACCAGAAGGCTGAGCACGCGATGGGCTTCTGGAGACGTATATTTCGATCCGACCAGGCTAAAACAGACCTCGATGCCGAGATCGAATCTCATCTCGCCTTGGCGGCTGCCGACAAACGCGACCGCGGCGTGACGCCGGAGGCAGCGCGCCGCGAGGCGGAGCGGGAATTTGGCAACACAGCGCTGGTGAAAGACGTAGTACGCCGTATGTGGGGCTGGGTCTGGCTGGAATCGCTGCAGCAAGACATAAAGAGCGCTCTGCGCCAGTTGCGGAGATCCCCGGGATTCTCTGCCACGGTGATCGCAACGCTCGTGTTCGGCATCGCAGCGGCAACTGCCATGTTCGCGGTGGTCGATCAGGTTCTCCTCCGGCCACTGCCCTTTGACCACCCGAGCGGCTCGTGATCGTTGACGAGGCGGGCATCCATGGCAACCCGGACGTCAATCGCGGCGCAGGCCTACCTTGATCTCAGAGCGTGGCAACAGCAGAACAAGACATTCCAGCAGATTGCCTACTACACCGTCGGCGGCCGGGGGAACTTTCTCGAAGGCAACGGAGGATCCCTCGAAGTATATCTTAACCAACGTGAGCCCGAATTTCTTCCCTACTTTGGGCGTTAATCCACAATTGGGCCACAGCTTCGAGGAGAATGTTGAGCCGTTCACCGACGGCAAGAATGCAAACACCATTGTGTTGAGCGATGCCGCCTGGCGGCAGATGTACGGCGGCGATCCTGCCATCCTGGGTAAGGACGTGCTGCTCAACGGCCAGCGTTATGTAGTCGTTGGCGTGATGCCCAGGGGGTTTGCTTTCGAAGGCCAACGGGATTGGTGGGAAGTTTGGACAACCGTTCATCTCGACGAAGCAGACAAGGGTCGAAAGAAAGGCCGCGAAGCTACCGCGTGATCGGCCGCCTGAGGGATGGAGTCACGTTATCCGCAGCGCAGGCTGAGCTGCAGAACACTGCAGAGCACAGATTGCGAAAAGCTACCAGGATCCCGATGTTCGTGATAGCAGAGCGAGCGTCATTGTCCGGAAATATGCCGATACACTGGTAGAGGCAGACCTTAAACGGGCGCTGATCGCGCTGTTGGCGGCCGCCGGGCGTGCTCTGGCTCATAGCCTGTGTCAATGTAACCAACCTTTTGCTGGTGCGCGCCACTGCACGGCAGCGCGAAATTGCAGTGCGGGGTGCACTGGGCGCCAGCCGCGCGAGGATCATGCAGCAACTCGTTGCCGAGGGTCTCATTCTCAGCGGCGCAGCTTCGCTGCTGGGAAGTCTGCTCGCTTTGGGTGCGATCAGGATCTTTGAGAAACAAATTCCTTCTCACCTCCACATTCATAGTATCGGCAAGCGCGAACGTCTACAATCCTTCTGGTCCTGGTAGGGCTCACGCTGCTGTCCACGGTCTTATCTTCGCTCTGGCCCGCATTCCTCGCCGCGCACCTGCCCATCGAACCCGCGCTCAGGCAAGGTGGACAGCAGAGCGGAACAAACCGCCGCCAGCATCGCGTGCGCAGTTCGCTGGTGGTCGCGGAAATTGCCATGTCGCTCACCTTGCTCGCCGCGTGCGGACTTCTTCTGCGTACTATCTATGCCTTGCGCCACGTGCCTCTCGGCTTCCGTACAGATCACATCATGGTGGCAAACCTCACCATCCCTGCTTACCGCTTCGCCGGGCGCAACATGACCACCGAGCTTTACCAGCCCATGCTTGAGCGGGTCCAGCACCTTCCCGGGGTGCAAGCTGCGACGCTAATGACAGAAGTGCCACTGGGCCAGACCTTCCGCACGCTGCTTTCTTTGGTCGGTAAGGGCTATGGAGCTCACCGAGCGAGAATGACCCCATCACTCTCGAATTTCAGAGCGGTCAGCCCTGAAGCACAGCAGGTCTTCGGATTCAGTATGCTCAGCGGCCGATATTTCAATCAGCAAGATACGGCGGGTTCGCAACCAGTCGCAGTAGTGAATCCGCACGTTTGCGCGGCTCTACGCTCCGGATCAACAGAATCCGCAGTTCCATCCTCGGCATGCACCTCTTGAATATGCGCAAGGACCAGCCGATAGAAGTCGTGGGCGTGCTGGACGACGCGCGGCAAAACTCGATCACGCAACCGGAGCCGGAGGTCGAGATCTGTATTCCGCAGATCACGCCTGACAGCAACCTCGTACCTCGCGTCGAAGGTATGGCGATGGATCTCGCCCTGCGTACGGACAAGGCCACCTGCTTCCATCACTCCGGAGCTGCGTACTCTGCTTCGCCAGGCCAGCCCTGAGTTTGCCAATGCGACGTTCACCAATATGGACCAGGTCGTCGCGGATTCCTACGGAAGCCAAACGCTGGCGGCACATCTGCTCGAGCTCTTCGGCGGAACAGCGCTGCTTCTCTGCGTAAGCGGGCTGTACGGATTGCTCGCCTATGTGGTTGCCCAGCGCACCCGTGAGATCGGCCTTCGCATCGCACTGGGCGCACAGCGGCGGCAGGCATTATGGCTGGTTTTTCGCCAGGCAGGCGCCCTGGTCATTGCCGGTGTCCCGATCGGAACTGCGCTGGCAATCGCATCGGGCAGATTGGTGCGCGGCTTTCTCTACGGAGTGGCGGAACACGATCTCTGGACGTTGTTGACCGTCGCGCTGATATTGCTGATCAGCGGAGGCTTGGCCGCCTACTTCCCTGCCCGGAAGGCGGCGAAGGTGGATCCCATAGAAGCTCTGCGAGCAGAATGATCATGCCTCCGCTGAAGCTAGGACTCGTGGCAGTCCTGCTCGCAGCATGCACAGGCTGCGCTCTAAGGCAGTCGAACAGCACCTACCGCCTCAGCGAAATCAATTCCCAATATTTCCTGCTTTCGCCGGACGCGGCCGCGTCGCAGCTTCACATATCTCGCCAAGCCGAGAATCAGAAAGACTGCTCGATCAAAGGACCATGGTTCTCTTTCTACCCAGCCCCGGGAAGCAAGCCGCAGTGGATCGCCGAAACCCCGAACGCCGCCGCATGGGAACGGAGTTCCGGCGCCGTCGACATGATGGACCAATGGCAAGGCTTTCAAAGTGCTCTCTTCGGATTGCAGCAGCGCCACTGCTTTGCCTCCCCCGATGAATATCTTTCCGCAAAGCAAAGAATCGCCGCGAGCCTGTCTCCACCTTCCGGAGACACCTTGTATTACCGCTACGGCTTTGGACCCGGGGGATACGTTGACCTGGCGCCCGGCATGCAATTGCGCATTGAGCGGGACTTCTTTGGCGCCCGCTCTACGGATTATCAAGGCACGACCATCACGAATTACGAAATCTCTGGTAATGATGAATCTGGAACCGCGATCAAGTTCCTTGGTGTAGAGAAGAGATCGGGGTCGACGACGCCCGTTCCGACTTCTTCCGATGCAGCATTGGCGACACAATTCGCAACCGGCCCTCGTCTGCGCCTTTTCCTGCTGAATCTCGCCGTATCTGCCAACACCAAAGCCCCGGCCATCCTGATTGGCGCGTCCAGCAAAGAGGACCTGACCGCTCCGACGCAAGCGATCGAAAGCGACTCCGCAATCTCCTGTAGTGGGCTGCAGCGCTGGCCTGTTACCTGCGCGCTCTTCGATGGATCAGTGACGGTTAGCCCGATGCTCGAGGTTTTCGTCAATGGCGCGCCAACCTACATCCCAATTGGATCCAGGTTGTGGGCTGTTCTGCCTCATGTAACCAATGCACAACAGGCCAAGCTTATGCGAACGCTTCGCCTTCGCCGCCGCTTTCAAGGGAAGCTCGTCGACGTCAAGTTCGTTCCCGACTCAAATACGCTCTCGCAATTGTTGCTCTTTGGAGGAGACAGAATTTCCTGGTCGAAAAACTAGCAACCCTGTGCATCATTGTCGATCGGTAGCATCTGACCCGAAATAGACTTTGCCGCATCCGATGCGAGAAAGACGGCAAGGGCGGCGATATCCTTCGGGTCGACGAAACGTTGTAGCGAAAGGAGAGACATTGCATCCGCCCTCTCCTCCTCGAGCGACTTCCCGTGTAGCTTGGCCCGAGCGTCGATCACCCGCTCGATACGATCACCCGCGACAGGTCCGGGAAGAATGGCATTCACCCGGATATTGAACTCGCCGAGCTCCCGTGAAAGTGTTTTCGTGAACCCGATCAGCCCCCACTTGCTCGCGGAGTAAGAGCTGCGATTGGGAAAGCCAAACCGGCCGGCAGCCGAAGACATGATGATAATGATCGGCGAAGTGGACTTCTTCAGGTATGGAATGGCGAGCCGTGTTACGTTGAAGGTTCCGGTGAGGTTGACATTGATCACCGTCTCCCATTCGTCGGGATCCGTCTCTTCGACCGGCGCAGTCGGTCCGGCGATGCCAGCGTTATTGATCAAAACATCCAGACCGCCCAATGCTTCCGCGGCCGCAGGCACCATGGCCTCGATGTCTGACCGCTTGGAATTGTCGCAGATTCCGGTAACCAATCCTTTGACCTCTCGCGCCAGGGCATTGATAGCCTTGGAATCGATATCGCTGACAAATACCCTGGCTCCTTTCGCCGCGAATGCTCTAACAAATTCTCGACCGATGCCGGATGCGCCGGCCGTCACCAATACACGCTGGCTCATAGTTTTTCCTCTGTTTGCCACGGAAGCGGCCCGAGTATATCAGGTAGATCGAATGAAATGGCGGCTGGGGTTGCTGGTGCTTCTGGTTTTGATCGCGTTGGCGCTAGTGTGGACGCGGATCGCCTCACCGCCCCACGCGCGGAAGCCGGCCAGCAAGCCATTCACTGATTTGGGAGTGACCATGCCGCTCAACCAGCCGGGCGGCGGCGTTGCTCCCGCGGAAGCCTACGAAGTCTACTCCGCGCTCTACCAGGCTCCGATGCACGAACCGCTGGCGTTCGCGGAGGAATCGGACACCGATATTCCGCAGGTGAACGGAAGTTGCCTCAGGCCGGCGACGCCGCAAGAGCACGAGATGGCCGACGCCTTCGCTGCAGCCAACCAGCAAAGCCATCGCTGGGAGCAGAAATTTTCCATCGCCCAGGGCTATCGGTTACTGCCGCATGCCGCCCTTGTTCAGGCGCAGACGTGCCTGGCAACACACCAACGCGACGCCGTGCAATGCGCCGACTATAAGCAACTCAGGTATGTGCGGCTGCTGGGAGTTCCGGGATTTGACCACGCGCACACGCGGGCTCTGGTATCGGTGATCAAGAGCTGCGGTCACCTTTGCGGAAGCGGCGGCATCTTTGCGGTCGAGAAAACGGCGGGCGCCTGGCAGCGATCCCCGGCTAGCGATTTCACGCGCGACTGCAGCTGGATGTATTAGGCTTATTCACTCCGAAAGAATCGGTTCCTTCACATCGTCGATCTTCGGACCCACGGCTTTGTGGCGCTCCAGAAAGCGAACACACGCGTTCCATCGCAGAATAGGGTCATCGTTGCCCGCCGGCCGTATGTGCTCCGCTTCTTCGAAGAGTTCCAGCGCCTTGACGATCCAGTCATAAACATGGCCGCCGGACCCCAGCCTACCGGTCTCATGGAAGGCCTTGGCGCGCCGTTCCCACGCGATGCCGGCATAGTAGGCGCGGTCGTAGGCAGACTCCAGAACGGCTATCTCCGCCATCGCGCCGGTGAAGGCTCGATCGTCCTGCGGGAACTCGTCGGTCAGAGCCAGAATCAGGCTGATGCGCGCTTCCCGGTTCGCCGGGTCAACTTCGAGAATATCCCGGCAGATACTCTCGGCTTCGTTGGGCTCGTTCAGCAAGCGGTATCGTTCGGCCTTGGCCATAGCGCCTTCCAGGCTATCGGGAGAAATAGGTTTTAGTACGAACATGGGGACCCCCTTTTCCTTAGAGGATGTGAAACAGCTGCTTCAAAGGATCGAAGAATTTGTCTACAACCCGCTCCTTAAGTGGAATAATCGCGTTCTCGGTAATCGTGATCGACTCCGGACACACCTGCCTGCAGCACGTGGTGATGTTGCAGTAACCGATATTGTGCTTTTTCTTGAGGTCGCTCACGCGATCTTCGCCGTCGAGAGGATGCATCTCGAGCGCCGCGACGTAAACCAGCAAGCGAGGGCCGATGAACTCGTCCTCCTTATGGTGTTCGCGCAGGACATGACAAACATCCTGACAGAGGAAGCACTCGATGCACTTGCGAAACTCCTGCACTCGTTCAACATCGGCTTGCTGCATCCGCCATGTGCCATCCGGCAAGTCAGGAGAGCGAGGTCTGAATTGTTTAATCGTCTTCTTGGCGCGAAAGTTCCATGAAACATCGGTGACCAGGTCGCGGATCACCGGAAAGGTGTGCATCGGCTCCAGGATGATCGGCATATCCAGGTTGAGATTGCTCATCCGCGTCATGCACATGAGCTTCGGCATCCCGTTGATTTCCGCTGAGCACGAGCCGCACTTGCCGGCCTTGCAATTCCAGCGCAGCGCCAGATCGGGCGCCTGCTGCGCCTGGATGCGGTGCACGGCGTCCAGAACCACCATGCCCTCTTCCACCGGCGTAACGAAATCCTGGAAGGCGCCGCCTGCCGGATCTCCGCGCCAAATACGAAACATCGCCTGCGTGGCCATCGATTGCCCCCTATTTCATCTCTTGAATCACCGCCTGCAACTCCTCAGGCATCGGCGGGAGAGCCAGCTTCTCCACCAGCATTTCGCCCTCAGGCCCGCGCCTCACCACGATGTTGTACGTGCCCCATTCGCTGTCCTTGTTGGGAAAATCTTCGCGAAACTGTGCACCCCGGCTTTCTTTGCGCAGCAGCGCGGCGCGGGTGATCGCCTCTGAGACCAGCAGCAGGCTGCCGAGATCGATGGCCGTGTGCCATCCGTTGTTGTACTGGCGATGGCCGGCGATCCCCACCTGTTCCGCACGGGTCTGCAGAGCAGCGATTTTTGTCAGTGCCTGTTGCATTTCGCTTTCGGTGCGAACAATGCCAACCAGGTCCTGCATCGCTTCCTGCAGATCGTATTGAATCTGGTACGGGTTCTCACCGGAGGCGCCGCGATCGAAGGGCTTGAGTGCAGCCGCGGCTGTGGCCTGAAGCTGCTCCTCATTAACCGCAGGCGCTGCTTTATTGTTCTTGGCGAATTCCGCGGCAAACCGCCCCGCCCGTCGTCCGAACACAACCAGATCCGAGAGAGAATTGCCGCCCAGCCGATTGGCGCCGTGCAGTCCTGCCGCTGCTTCTCCCGCGGCAAACAACCCCGGCACGCTCGACATCTGCGAATCCCCATCCACGCGGATGCCGCCCATCATGTAATGAGTCGTCGGCCCCACCTCCATCGGCTCTTTGGTGATATCCAGATCTGCCAGCTGTTTGAACTGGTGATACATGCTGGGCAGCTTGCGTTTGATGTGCTCCTCGGATTTTGGAAGGTGCTTTTTGATCCACGCAATATCCAGGAAAACCCCGCCGTGCGGCGTGCCTCGTCCGGCTTTCACTTCGCGGTTGATGCACCGGGCTACGTGGTCGCGGGTGAGCAGTTCGGGCGGACGGCGAGCATTCCTGTCGCCTTGCGTGTAACGCCATCCTTCCTCTTCCTTGTCCGCAGTCGAGTCTTTGTAGAGATCGGGAATCTCGTCGAACATGAAGCGGCGGCCTTCGCTGTTGCGCAGAACGCCGCCTTCGCCGCGCACGCCCTCGGTCACCAGGATGCCGCGCACACTAATCGGCCAGACCATGCCCGTGGGATGAAACTGGACGAACTCCATCTCCTGCAGCTCGGCGCCGGCGCGGTACGCCAGCGCCAGCCCATCGCCGGTGTACTCCCAGCTGTTGCTGGTGATCTTGAAGGCGCGCCCGATTCCGCCGGTGGCCACCACCACCGCCTTCGCCTGCCACAGATGGAAGTGGCCCTTTTCCCGGTCGTACCCGCAGGCGCCGGCAATGCGCCCCGAATCCAGCAGCAGGCCGAGCACGGTGCACTCCATGTGGACCTCCATGCCGCAGTGAATGCCGTGATCCTGCAGGGTGCGGATCATCTCCAGACCGGTACGATCGCCAACGTGAGCCAGCCGCGGATACTTATGCCCGCCGAAGTTCCGCTGCAGAATGCGCCCGTCCTTGGTGCGGTCGAACAGCGCGCCCCACGCCTCCAGTTCGCGGACACATTCCGGCGCTTCCTTGGCGTGCAGCTCCGCCATGCGCCAGTTGTTCAGGTACTGCCCGCCCCGCATGGTATCGGCGAAATGAACCCGCCAATTGTCGCGATCATCGACATTGGCCAGAGCCGCGGCAATGCCGCCCTCGGCCATCACGGTGTGCGCTTTGCCCAGCAAGGATTTGCAGACTACTCCAACTTTGGTGCCGTTGGCAGCGGCTTCGATCGCGGCGCGCAGACCGGCCCCACCCGCACCGATGACCAGAACGTCATAGGAATAGCGATGGAATTCCGGCATCTACAGGATTCTCCAGTCGTGCCAGATCCCCATCGAGCAGAGGCGGATGTAGATATCCGAAAATCCCACCCAAAACAGGCTCGCCCAAGCCCACTTCTTATGCCCTGCATTCAAGCAGCTCACGCAGTCGTAGAGCTTATGCCGTACCGGGTATTCCGAGATCCGATCGAAGGTGCCGCCTATCAAGTGCCGGAAGGCATGGCAGCCGAAGACATACCCGCCGAGAAGCACAACGTTCACCACCAGGACGATGCTGCCGATCCCGATCCCGAAGCCGTTTGCAAAGCGGAAGCCCATGATCGCGTCGTACACCAGAAAGGCCCAAACCAGGTAGGAGAGCCGCAGGAAGTAACGATGGAAATTCTGCAGGATCAGCGGAAAGCGTCGTTCGCCGAGATAACTCTTGCGCGGCTCGCTGACCGAACACGCCGGAGGATCGGCCCAGAACGACTTGTAATAGGCGCCGCGGTAGTAATAGCAGGTGAGCCGGAAAAGGCCTGGAATCCACAGGATGAGCAGCGCCGGAGAGAAGTGCAGAAAGCCGGGGTACCACGCCGGTTTAGGGCCGAACAGGGCGTGGGGGGAGGAGCCGAAGAGTTCCGGCGAGTAAAAAGGCGAGATATAGGGTCCAAACGTGTAGTGGTTGCCCTGCCACGCCGCCCACGAGGAGTAAAGCAGAAATGCGCTTAACCCCAGAAAAACCGCCGACGGCGAAACCCACCATGGATCTCGCCGGGATGTCTGGCCGAACCTGCCGCCTTTCCAGACGACATCGGGAGCCGCCATCTTCCCCTCCTCGGCAGAGCGTCCGATGGACCCACTTCGCGCCGATGGCAGCCGATTATATAGAGCAAAGAACTAAGCAGCCAAGTACGTTGCAGAAGAATCAAAGCGAAGTTTCGGCGAAGATATCGAACGACGGTTACCTTTGCGGGGCGGCACTTTGCGGCTCGCATGCATCCTTCCGCATCAAACTCGGTGTGCGAGCGATGCGAGTCCATCTTCGTAATTCCTTGCTAGCGCTAGTGACACTGGTCTTTCTAAGCGGGCAGGCATCGGCAAAACTGGCCCTGTTGCTGGAAGAGCCATTTGGAGCTTTCGGGTATGTCAACCCCACGGGTCACGCCGCCATTTACCTATCGGACGTGTGTGCGGCATCGCCGACCGAGCTTCGTCCCTGTAAGCCCGGGGAATTCGGAGTAGTCCTCAGTCGCTATTACCATGTTGCCAGACACGATTGGATGGCCGTGCCACTCCTGCCTTATCTCTACGCCGTGGATAGCATCTCGGAGGTCCCCAAAACAGCAGACCGCGCGACGGAAGCGGGGCTGCGAGATGCCTGGCGGCGCGAACATCTGCTGGATCTAATTCCGGATGCGCGCGATGGCGAGCCTCCGCATGGAGATTGGATTCAACTTGTAGGCTCGCTTTACGACCGCAAGATTTATGCTTTCGAAGTCGAAACAACAGCGCAGCAGGATAAAGCGCTAATCGAGAGATTCAACGACAAAACTAATCGCAGCCACTTCGATCTCTTCTTCCACAATTGCGCGGACTTTTCCCGCGCGGTGCTCGACCTCTACTACCCGGGATCGGTCCGCCGCAGCTATACCGCCGACCTCGGAATGACCACACCCAAGCAGCTGGCCAAGGACCTGGTTCACTATGCCGACCGCCACGAGCGGCTGGACTTACAAATCTTCGTTCTACCGCAGGTGGAAGGTAGCATTCCGCGCAGCTCGAAGGTGGATGGCGTCGCGGAAGCCATTCTGCGGAAAAAATATGTTGCTCCTATCGCTTTCCTGCAACCCTACTGTGCGGCAGGCCTTGCCGTCACGTACTTCTCCGGCGGACGTTTCAACCCAAACAAGAATGCAGTCTCACTCGACCGGGCCGATCTGGTTAGTTCCCTCGTCGACCAGCGCGAAACCGTTCCGCCGGAGGGATCGCGTCGATCGCTCAGCATAGCTACCGAAGGAGGCGCCTCGGCCCCTTCGACGAGCCCGCACGTCATCGCGGCCAGGGAGACGGCGCCCGCGAATTGATTGACGGCAATTCCGATGCGCGCGACCGGAGATCTACCAGAGGAAGGAAACGAGGAGTATCATTTTGTTGCGAGTGACACCGCATTGCGAACCAGAATTCCGAGCGCCAGAACGCTTTTGCGAGATATCTGCTGTACCGTTTCGTCCATTTTGACGCTATCCCAGGGCTTTCACCCAGGAGTGCAAGCGCAAGCAGTGCAGCCCTCTTTTTCTCTTCAAGAGGCTGGCCGTGCCTCGCAGACGGCAAAGCGCAGCGGCCTGATTGTGATTGGCTTTATGGGCGGCCGCATCAAGGGAGACAATTTCATTCATACGGAAGCGCGTATGGCGAAGGAGTTGCAACAGCGCTATCCGCGCATCGTGCACGCCGCAGTCTTCGCGAATCACGACGGACATCTCGCGCTGAGAACAGTGCTTCAACTCCTGGACAAGGATGGAGACGGCCGTCCGAGCGCTGAGGAAAAAGCCACGGCCCGAATCATCATCTTCGGACATAGCTGGGGTGCGTCGGAGACAATCGCACTTGCCAGGCGACTGAACAAACTCAATATCCCCGTGTTGCTTACGGTTCAGGTCGACAGTGTGCAAAAGTCACATCAGAACGACGGATCGATTCCCCCCAATGTGCGCGAGGCGGTCAACTTCTACCAGTCAGAGGGCGTGCTGCACGGCCGACGTTTGATCGAGGCAATGGATCCTGAGAAGACGACTATCCTGGGGAATTACGAGTCAACCTATAGAGAAAATCCGGTATCCTGCGCCGGATATCCCTGGTTCGCGCGAGCCTTTATGAAGCCGCATATCGAAATCGAGAACGACCCGTCTGTATGGAGCAAGATCGAGGCGTTGATCCAGGCAAAAGTGCTCGAAGACGAACCGCCGGCGGAGACAACGCGGTTCCAGCCAGGGGGCGAATTGGGATTAATCGTGACCCAGGCGCACAAATCGCCTTGACAGCAGACCATTCCTGGAAGTCCAGGCGCTTTTACGCCGCCCCCTCGCGGGCACCCTTCCAAAGATCAATGTCTCCCTCTTGCGCGTGCCGGTCAATCTCCTTCAGCTCCGCAGCGGTGAAGTGCAGGTTCTTGACTGCGTCGAGCGAGTTGTCGAGCTGTTCCACATTGCGCGCTCCGATCAGCGCCGAGGTCACCCGCTTGTCACGCACTACCCACGCAATGGCCATTTGCGCCAGCGTCTGCCCACGGGCTGCCGCAATCTCGTTCAGCGCCCGCACACGATTCAGGTTTTCTTCGCTCAGAAAACCCTTCAGAAATGAACCTTCCGCCTTGGCCCGCGAATTCGCAGGCACACCCTTGAGATACTTGTTGGTCAGCAGTCCCTGGGCCAGCGGAGAAAACCCGATACAGCCTACCCCCAGTTCTTCCAGCGTGCTCAGCAGCTCCTTCTCTACCCAGCGGTTGAGCATGGAGTACGAAGGCTGATGAATGAGCAGCGGTACACCTTCGCTCTGCAAAATTTGCACCGCCTGTCGTGTTCGCTCGGGGCTGTACGACGAGATGCCCACGTACAAAGCCTTGCCTTGCCGCACGGCTTGCGCCAGCGCGCCCATGGTTTCTTCCAGCGGCACGTCCATGGCTGGCCGGTGCGAGTAGAAGATGTCGACGTATTCCAGACCCATGCGGCGCAGGCTCCCCTCCAGGGACGCCAGCAGATACTTGCGCGAGCCGCCGTCGCCGTAGGGGCCCGGCCACATGTCATATCCAGCCTTTGACGAGATCAGCAGCTCATCGCGGTAATCGCGAAAATCCTTGCGCAAAATCTCTCCGAAGTTTTCCTCCGCTGACCCATACGGCGGTCCATAGTTGTTCGCCAGGTCAAAGTGCGTCACACCCCGATCGAACGCTCGCCGAACAACGGCCCGGCCGGTCTCGAACACATCGGCACCGCCAAAATTCTGCCACAGGCCAAGGGAAACCGGGGGCAGTACGATCCCCGATCGTCCACACCGCCGGAACTGCGCTCCGTCATACCGCTTCTCGCTGGGTACATAGGTCATCCGAGTTGCTCTCCTTCTTCTCGCAAAGTATGCCACATCCTCTCGGCGCTGCGAGCACCAGGGTGGAAGTCACCTATGCGCGCACGGCCCTGAACATAGCGGCCAATGAAGACGTGTAACCTTTGGGGAAGAGCGACGCCCAGTGTGGTCCGGATTGGCAACAGGCGATTGAGAAATGTCTAGGAGGGTCGCGCTAAAGACCGCGCTATGCCAAGTGAGGCGTCTGCCCGGTTACTCGTTGCATCGAATAACATAAGTCTCAGGAGGCACATCGAATGCTGCGTATTTCATTTGACCTGCGCTTCGGTTTTTGCCTGGCGATGGTTTCGCTCGGAGGAGCGCTTGCGTTCGCTGGGGGCCAACAGAATGCGCCTGCGAGCAGCGTGTCAGATGGCAAGATGGCGCCGATGCCGGGACACATGTATATGACGTCACTCAGACCGCTGAAGGCCGGCGATCAACAGAAGGCCGATGCCATCGTGGCGGCGGCAAAAACGGCTATGGCTCCCTACGAGGATTACCACAAGGCTCTGGCCGACGGGTATGAGATCTTTCTTCCTAACGTTCCACAACCCCAATATCATTTTACAAACCATGAGTTCGGGCGCGAGGCGTGGTCGCACTTCGATCCGCTCAAGCCCACGTCGCTTCTCTACAAAAAAACAGCTGACGGTGGATACAAGCTGCTGGGGGCGATGTATACAGATCGCGTAGACGCCAGTGAGGAGGAATTGAACGACCGGATTCCGCTCAGCATTGCGCGCTGGCACCAGCACACCAATTTCTGCAAAGCACCGGCAGGACAAAAGGCCGCTTACTTCGGCCCTGATGCGAAGTTCGGACTGCTGGGTTCGATTACTACCCAGGAAGCTTGTGACGCGGCCGGTGGAGAGTTTCATCCTCACATATTCGGATGGATGGTCCACGCATACCCTTATGAGACTGACCCGAAGAAAATCTGGTCCACGGACGATGACGACCAGGGACATGACAATATGGACCACTCGGTCATGCCAGGGATGAAGATGAACTAAACCGCGACGGCATTCGAAACCGTCAACCCTGCCTCCTGCATTACCCGTCGTGAAGCAGCCCTTCCCAACCCCTTGCGGCCTGTTCGAACTAGGCAGCGAGGTCGATAACGAAAGTTATGACTTCTTCGAGCTGCTAGTGTCTGACCTGGTTTCGGGGTGGAAGACGTTGGGCCGTAGAGTCAGCGTGAGAACTCGGCGGGGGTTTGCATCTCCAACTCACCACAAAATCGTCATCCTGAGCGGAGCGCCGTCAATCGCTGTGTCACGCGATAAATCTGTGAGGCGCTCCGCTCGGGATGACAATTTTGTGGTGAGTTTTGGCGAAAAACATACGAAATAGGTTTAGCGCTTATGGGGCTAACGTCCCGGGCTAACTTCAGGACGCCCCTTTCGGGGCTGGATTTGTAAATCCGAGTTGTCACGCGGACTCTGTAGGGGGACGACTTTGATCTCAAATACTGTCGGCCACTGCTTGCCGGTGACAAAAAGGCGGTCATGCTGCGGGTCGTAAGCGATCCCGTTCAGTACTGATTCCGCATTGATCTTCTGATCGTCGGGCAGCAGACCACTGAGGTCGATCCAGGCAATCACGTGGCCGTCATGCGGACTGATGCGGACGATCAGGTCCGAGTGCCAGACATTGGCGTAGATCTCGCCCTTGATAAACTCCAACTCATTGAGCTGGCCGATCGTTTTCGTTCCGTCCTTCACCAGGATGTGATGAGTTTCCTTAAAGGTGACGGGATCGCGGAAGCGGAGCGTTGCGCTGCCATCGCTGGTGATGATCTCTTTGGCCGTGCGCGTCATGCCCCATCCTTCGCCCGTGTAGCTGAACTGCTTAACGGTTCGCAGGCTGAAACGGTCGTAGACAAAGCAAATATGGTGCTGCCACGTCCACTGGTAGATGTTCGGTCCCCAGTCGACGATGCCCTCCCCAAAATACTCCGGCGGCATCTCGCGTTTCTGGACCGCCTTTCCGGTTTCAGGCTCGATCGCCAGCAGCGCTGAGTGTCCGGCGATCCCTATGCCTTCATAAAACAGCCCATTCAGATACAGGAACCCCTCGGTATAACTGTCGGTCGAGTGCGGATACCGTGCTACCACCTTGTAGCTCAAGGTCGGAGCGGCGGCCGCGCAATCGACGAAGAGGAGATACGCGGCGAGTGCAAAGCTCAAAGCGATACGACGAGGGCTGAACATTCATTTGAGATTATCTCAACCCGGCCCGCCCGGATTTGCCTACCATTGCACTTCGACAGCAGCTGTTGTAGGCTTTTTGTGTCGAAGCAACAGGGGAGAGACGATGGCTGAGAAACGGCTGGAATTACCGCAGGGCACGCTCGATTTGCTCATTCTGAAAGCGATTGCACTCGAGCCCCTGCATGGCTGGGCCATCTCAGAACGGCTGCAGCAGGTTTCGCAGGACGCCGTGCAGGTGTTGCAGGGCTCACTCTACCCTGCCCTGCACCGTCTGGAGCGCCGCGGATGGGTCAAGGCAAAGTGGGCCATCAGCGAGAATAACCGCCGCGCCAAGTATTACGAGCTCACTGCTCAAGGGCGAAAGCAACTGGAAGCTGAGACTGCAGCCTGGCGAAAGCTGACCAGCGCCGTCGATCATATCCTCGACATGGCCTAAAGGGTCTCTATGCTGAATGACCTCATCTATCGCCTGCGAGCGCTCTTCGCGCGTCAAAGCGTAGAGCACGAACTGCAGGAGGAATTGCAATACCACCTGGAGCGCGAAGCGGAGAAATACCGTAAGGCCGGCGTGGAACCAGAAGAGGCCATGCGGCGCGCGCGGTTGGCTCTTGGAGGCCCGGAACAAGTGCGGCAACGGTGCCGCGAGATTCGAGGCACGATGTTGGTTGACGATTTGATCCAGGATCTGCGTTACAGTCTTCGGACACTCCGCAACAGCCCCGGTTTCGCCATCGTTACAGTTCTTACGCTCGCTCTTGGTATCGGAGCATGTACCGCTATCTTCAGCATAGTGAACGCCGTTCTGATTCGCTCTTTGCCCTACGGGGATGCGAGACAGCTCGTCTATCTATTTACTCCGATTCCTCGACTCAAGGTTCCTGCCGAAAGCATGACACCTAGTAATGCCGACTTCCTCGACTTGAAAAGACAGAGCCACTCCTTCGCGGCGATGACTGATTTCGATCAGTCGGTCTACACCGTCACAACAGGGGACGGGAACACGCAAGTCGGCGCAGCGCGCGTGGATGACGATTTCTTCTCTACGCTGCAGTCTTCCCCGGAGTTGGGGCGCACGATTGATGCGACTGACAATCTTCCCGGGCACGAAAGCGTCGCCATCATTAGTCATGGTCTTTGGCAGTCGATGTTCGCGGAGAGCATGGATGTCTTGACAAAGTCGCTGCGGTTGGATGGCAAGTCCTACCGCATCATCGGAGTGATGCCCGCGAATTTTCAATATCCGCACGATACAGACATTCGCGGCCTGGATCCGCGCATCACCGCTACGCAGCTGTGGGTACCGCTTGCCCTTTCACCGCAGCAGAAAGCGAATCGTGATGACTCAGCGGGATGGGCGATTGCGCGCCTGAAGCCGGGCGTGTCGGTGGAACAGGCGCAGGCGGACGTGAGTAGCAGCATGACGCACCTGGATGCACTGCATGGCTCCTTTACGCAAGGCACGCAGGCTCTCCTCAAGCCGTTCCTCGAAATCTCAGTTGGGCCGGTCAAGCCGCTCATGTGGCTCTTGCTGGGCGCCGTCTCTATGGTGCTCGTGATTGCGTGCGGAAACGCGGCGAATCTTCTGCTGGCCCGCGCCGCCGGCAGGACCCACGAACTGGGTATGCGGGCCGCCCTGGGAGCAGGACGAGGCAGAATCATCCGGCAGATGCTGACCGAGTCTCTGCTGCTTGGTCTCGCCGGCGGAAGCACCGGGATTGCTTTAGCCAGCCTCCTCCTGCGGCTCCTCTTGCGTATGAATCCCGGGAACGTCCCACGACTCGCGGATGCATCGCTGGATTCGCGCGTCCTGCTCTTTTGCATGGCGTTGTCCATTCTTACCAGCGTGCTCTTCGGATCTCTGCCTGCACTGGCAGCCTCAAGATTGAATCTCACGGAGTTTCTGAAGTCCGGGGGCAGCCGTGGCGCTGTAGGCTCGCACACTCGCTTGCACGACGGGTTGATTGTGGCTGAGATCGGGTTGGTCGTTGTCTTGTTAGCCGGCGCCGGGCTACTGCTGAGAAGTTATGTCAACGTCATGTCTGTTAATACTGGCTTCGCTCAGTCCACGGTCAGTTTGCGCATCGATCTTAATGACCGCTACAAGCCGCAGCAGCGCACCGCATTCTTTCAGGATCTTATCGCCAAAATCGGCTCCCTACCTGGTGTGAAAGAAGTTGGAGCCATCGATGGCCTTCCTCTCACTCTATATGAGAATTTCACAGTATTTTGGGTAGATGGCTATGCAAACCAGAAGGATCAATTGCTCTCAGTAAACGAGGCCAGCTCGCGTTATTTCTCAGCCATGAGCACACCGCTCATCCAAGGCCGCTTTCTTACCGACGATGCGAGTGCAGGTGAAAGACAATCCATCATCGTCAATCAGGCTTTTGCGGATGCCTATTTCTCGGGCCGCAATCCCATTGGCCGGCAGATTAGCCTGCATTTTCCTCATCCATCACGGTACACGGTTGTAGGAGTAGTGGCGAATCAACGTTCCAACCTGGAGGAGGCTGCTGTACCCCAGGTCTATCACCCACTTGGGGGCGAACCCACCGCTTTCATCGCCATTCGTTCGGCGCTTCCGCCCAAAGAGGTCGCTTCAGGGGTACGGACTATATTGCGGACGGTAGATCCCAACCTGGTTTTTTCCGATTTCCACACGATGGGAGAACTGATCTCGGAAGCAGCCGCGCGACGCCGCTTTCAGACGACCCTGCTGACCGCCTTTGCGGGGATGGCGACGCTGCTCGGGATGGTGGGTATTTATGGCCTGCTGGCCTATTCAGTAAAGCAACGCACGGCCGAAATCGGAGTGCGCATCGCCCTGGGAGCATCGCAAGGACACGTCCTTCGCATGATTCTTCGTCGGGGGCTGCAGCTCACACTGGTCGGCCTACTGTTGGGACTGGCCGGTGCGCTGGCGCTTACTCGCGTACTGGCCTCCTCTCTCTTCGGCGTGAGTGCTCTCGATCCAATTACATTTGCCGCGGTGCCCGCCCTGTTGTTGCTGGTTACCATCGCGGCCTGTTTTGCGCCCGCGAGGCGAGCCGCGAAGGTAGATCCCATGCGCACCCTGCGATATGAGTGATTATCGATCGTGTTCTCGACCTGGCCAGAGGGGGCTCTATGCTGAATGACCTTATCTATCGCCTGCGAGCGCTCCTCTCGCGTCAAAGCGTAGAGCACGAGCTACAAGAAGAGTTGCGATATCACCTGGAACGCGAGGCTGAGAAATACCGCAAAGCCGGCGCGGAACCAGAAGAGGCTATGCGCCGCGCGCGGCTGGCTCTTGGCGGCCCGGAGCAAGTACGGCAACGGTGCCGCGACACGCGAGGCACCATGCTGGTGGACGACTTGAGCCAGGATCTGCGCTACAGTCTACGGACTCTCGGCAAAAGCCCCGGCTTCACCATCGTTACAGTCCTTACACTCGCCCTGGGCGTGGGTGCTTGCACGGCCATTTTCAGTATTGTGAATGCTGTTCTGATTCGTTCGCTGCCGTATGGGGACGCGGGAAGGCTGGTTTATCTTCTTACTCCGAACCCAAATTTTGGGAATTTCCCGGTTGAGGCCTTTGACCCAAGTTACGCGGACTTCTTCGATCTTCAACGGCAGAGCCATTCCTACGCCAGCATGACGGCCTTTGAGCAGGCCTCCTTCAGTTCCGCGTCACAAAATACCGCGACACGTGTTGACGGAGCACGCGTAGATGGGAACTTCTTCTCAACCCTGCAATCTTTCCCAGAGATCGGACGCGCCATTGGCCCGGAGGATGATCGCCCTGGCCACAACAACGTCGTGGTCATCGGCCATGCTCTGTGGCAGTCGATGTTCGCCGGCAGCACGCAGATCCTGAGCAAGTCTTTGCGTCTGGATGGCAGGCTCTTCCAGGTCATTGGCGTGATGCCGCCGGGATTTGGATATCCCCACAACACGGATTTTCCCGCCGGAGTAGGGTGGGGCAACGGCGCAGGCACGGACGTGTGGGTTCCGCTCGCGCTGTCCGCTGAGCAGAAGGCCGTCCGCGACGACATGAGCGGGTTCGCGCTGGCAAGGCTCAAGCTGGGAGTCTCCGTCCGCCAAGCGCAGGCAGAAATGAGTACCATCATGGTCCGCCTTGATCAGCTCCACCAGCCGGACATGCGCGGGTGGGGCGCCTTCGTCAAACCGCTTCCAGACAGTTCCATTGGGCCTGCCCGCACCCTGATGTGGCTTCTCCTGGGGGCAGTATCGCTGGTTCTGTTGATCGCGTGCGGCAATGCAGCAAACCTGTTGTTGGCGCGGGCGGCCGCTCGAACTCATGAGCTAGGCGTACGCGCAACATTGGGAGCGGCAAGGGGACGAATGATCCGGCAGATGTTGACCGAATCGCTTCTGCTGGGGCTGGCCGGCGGGCTGGCTGGTATTGTTCTCGCCTATGGTTTCCTGCGCGGACTACTACGCCTGAATCCTGGAGATATTCCTCGAATGGAGCAGGCCTCGATCGACACCCGGGTGCTGGTCTTTACTCTTATTACAGCGGTGCTGACAAGCGTGCTGTTCGGCATCCTTCCCGCCCTCTTCGCATCCCGCATCAACCTCATCGAATTTCTGAAGAGTGGGGGCAACCGCGGTAGTGTTGGAACGCGTAACCGTTTGCGAAGCATCCTGATCATAGGAGAGCTTGGCTTGGTTGTGATCCTGCTGGCTGGCACGGGCCTGTTGTTGCGTAGCTACATCAACGTCGAATCAGTGAAAACCGGGTTCTCCTCGTCAACCGTTTCGATGAACATCCAGCTCGACGCAGAGTACGGCAGCCGGGAGCAGCGTCTCGCATTCTTCCGAACGCTTCTCGGCAAGATTCAAGCGATCCCCGGAGTAAAATCCGCCGGAGTTATCGATAGCCTCCCGCTCAGCAATTCCGAAAGCCTGAGCACGCTTTGGGTAGACGGATATGAGAACCAGAAAGAGCAACTGGTAAACGATCGCAACATCACACCACAATATTTCTCAGCCATGGACATTCCCCTAGTAAGCGGGCGATCTTTTACCGACGACGACGCTCCCGGCCATCCGATCGTCGCCATGGTCAACCAGGCATTTGCCAAGAAATACTTCGGCAAGCGCGACCCTATCGGGCTGGGCATTCGCACGTCGGGTCCCCCCCACAACCCGTTGAGAACGGTTATTGGCGTGGTGGGAAATGTTCACCATTCGAGCCTTGAAGCCCCGGCCGCCCCTGAGGTCTATGAACCGCTTTGGCAGAAAGATATTGGAGGCGGTGCGTTTGTTGCAGTTCGCTCCTCTCTTCCGCCAGACACGATCGCGCCGGCGATCCGAGCGGCATTAAGGGCGATCGATCCCAATCTGGCTCTATCTGACTTTCAGACCATGGGAGAACGTGCCTCGCAATCGACTGCGCGGCGCCGTTTTCAAACCACGCTGCTGACTGCTTTTTCGGGCATGGCGATGCTGCTCGGGATGGTAGGGGTTTATGGTCTGCTCGCCTATTCGGTAAGACAACGCACGGCTGAAATCGGCCTGCGCATCGCTCTCGGGGCATCGCGGGGGCGCGTGCTGGGCATGATTCTGCGTCAGGGGGTTCAGCTCACCATTGCCGGCTTGATGCTGGGGTTGGCAGGCGCGCTCGCCCTCACTCGTGTGATGACCTCTTTCCTGTACGCGGTCAGCGCGCTCGATCCGATTACGTTTGCCGCGGTGCCCGTGTTGCTGTTGCTGGTTACCATCGCGGCCTGTTTGGTGCCTGCGAGGCGAGCTGCAAAGGTAGATCCTATGCGCACCCTGCGATATGAATGATTATCGATCATGTTCTCGACATGGCCAAAGGGGGCTCTATGCTGAATGACCTCAAGTATCGGCTGCGAGCGCTCTTCGCGCGTCAAAGCGTAGAGCACGAGCTACAAGAGGAATTGCAATATCACCTGGAGCGCGAGACTGAGAAATACCGCAAAGGCGGCGCGGAGCCGGAAGAGGCCATGCGCCGGGCGCGGCTGGCTCTTGGGGGGCCGGAGCAAGTACGGCAACGGTGCCGCGAGACGCGCGGAACCAAGCTAGTGGACGACCTGTTACAGGATTTGCGCTATGGCGTACGGACACTCAGCAACAGCCCTGGTTTTTCCATGCTTACAATTCTCACGCTCGCCCTGGGCATAGGTGCTTGTACCGCCATCTTCAGCATCGTGAATGCTGTCCTGATTCGCTCGCTGCCCTATGGGGGTGTGGAACGGCTGGTTTATCTCTTTACACCCAACTCGCATTTTCCGGGTGTCCCCCTTGAGGCCTTTAGTCCTTTTTACGCCGACTTCTTCGATCTTCAGCGACAGAGCCATTCCTACAGCAGCATGACCCTCTGTACCCCCGCGCAATTTACTTCCGCATCGAAGAATACGGCGGTGCGCGTTGATGGAGCCCGGGTAGACGGTAACTTCTTCTCCACGCTGCGATCCGGGCCTGAAATCGGACGCGCGATCGGTCCGGAGGATGACCGCCCTGGACACAATAATGTTGTGCTCATCAGCCATGCTCTCTGGCAGTCAATGTTTGCCGGGAGCTCGCAAATCCTGACCAGGTCTATGCGGCTGGATGGTGCCCTCTACCAGATCATTGGGGTGATGCCGGCGGAATTCGGATATCCCCACAGTAGCGATTTCCCCCCTGGAGAGGGAGTGGGCGATAAAACGGACGTATGGGTCCCGCTCGCGTTGTCACCCGAGAAGATGGCGGCTCGCGATGACTCGGCGGGCTTTGCGATTGCGAGATTGAAGCCGGGAATTTCCGTCCGCCAGGCACAAACGGAAATGAGCACGATCATGGTCCGGCTTGATTTGCTTCACTCCGCGGACTGGCGTGGCAGCGGCGCTTTCGTCAAGCCGTTTCGAGACAGTGCCGTTGGTTCGGTACGCACCCTGATGTGGCTTCTTTTGGGAGCCGTGTTCCTGGTGCTGTTGGTCGCATGCGGAAATGCGGCAAACCTGTTGTTGGCGCGGGCGGCGGCTCGAACCCACGAATTAGGTGTACGGGCAACTCTGGGCGCCGCGAAGGGACGAATGATCCGGCAGATGCTGACCGAATCCCTTTTGCTGGGGCTCGCCGGCGGATTAGCAGGTATCGTTCTGGCCTATGCTTTCCTGGGTGGACTTCTGCGGCTAAATCCCGGAGGGATTCCACGAATGAACGAGGCCTCGATCGACGCCCGGGTGCTCATCTTTACCTTGATCGTGGCTGTGCTGACAAGCGTGATATTTGGGATGCTTCCTGCTTTTTTTGCAACCCGCATCAATCTCATCGAATTCCTCAAAACCGGCGGCAACCGGGGAACCGTCGGAACTCGGAACCGTCTGCGAAGCGGCTTGATCATTGGAGAGCTAGGGCTGGTGGTGATCCTGCTGGCCGGCGCGGGCCTGTTGTTGCGCAGTTATATCAACATCGAATCCGTGCCAACCGGGTTCTCTTCGTCAACCGTTTCGACGGATATCCGGCTCGACGCCGGCTATGGCACCCGTGAGCGACGTCTTGCATTCCTCCGTACCTTTCTCGGGAAAATTCAATCCATCCCCGGCGTAGAATTCGCCGGGGTTATCGACTGGCTCCCGCTCAGCCATTCCGAAAGCATCGGCACGTTTTGGGTAGACGGATATGACAACCAAAAGGATCAGATGGTAAACGGTCGCTCCATCACACCACAATATTTCTCAGCAATGGGTATTCCGCTGGTGAGAGGGCGATTCTTTACCGACAACGATGCTTCCGGCCATCCGGCCGTCACCATGGTCAACCAGGCATTCGCGACGAAATACTTCGGTACCCGCGATCCCGTTGGTCTGGGGATCAGGTCGGGCCCTCACGACCCTTTGAGAACGGTAATAGGAGTCGTGGGAAATGTACATCATTCAAGCCTCGAGGCCCCTGCTGCCCCTGAAATCTACGGACCGCTTTGGCAGACCGATTTCGGAGGGGGTGCGTTTATTGTGATTCGCTCCTCGCTTCCGCCGAATAATGTTGCAGCCGCGGTCCGCGCAGCATTAAGAACAATCGATCCCAACCTGGCTCTCGGCGATATTCGGACGATGGGAGAACTGGCGTCGCAATCGACCGCGAGGCGCCGCTTCCAAACCACGCTGCTGACTGCCTTCTCGGGCATGGCCATGCTGCTCGGGATGGTAGGGGTTTATGGTCTGCTCGCCTATTCGGTTAAGCAGCGCACGGCTGAGATCGGCCTGCGCATCGCCCTCGGCGCATCTCGGGGGCGCGTGCTGCGGATGATTCTGCGTCAGGGGGTTCAGCTCACCATTGCCGGCTTGATGCTGGGGTTGGCAGGCGCGCTGGTCCTAACTCAAGTACTGACCTCTTTTCTGTACGGGGTCAGCGCGCTCGATCCGATTACATTTGCCGCGGTGCCTGCGTTGTTGCTGCTGGCTACAATCATGGCGTGTTTGATCCCTGCGAGACGGGCTGCGAACGTCGATCCCATGCGAACTCTGCGATATGAGTGATGCATTAGGTGACCACGATGATTAAATCTTGCGCCGCAATCGCCCTTGCGTGGATGCCAGTTACATTCGCCCAGACTTTACCGCCTACCGCACCGGAAAACACCGTCATCAGCACACGCTCCAGCCTGGTTCTTGTTCCCGCGCTGGTCCGGACCGGCTCCGGGCAGCTTGTCTACACCTTGACGGCGAATGATTTCACCATCACCGACGATGGCGTTGAGCAGAGGGTTGCGCTGGATGAAGACACGGACAATCAGCCGTTGGCCCTGGCCATTGTCGTGGAAACGGGCCGTGGCGGCGGTCGCCGGCTCGACAACTATAGCGAGCTCGGTCCCGTGCTGGATGCCATGGTCGGCAGTGTGCCGCACAAAGTCGCGGTGGTCGGCTTCGACAGCACGCCCAGGCTGGTTCAGGATTTCACGCCTGATGTGGATGTGGCGGCCAGAACGATGAGTGGCCTGAGGCCAGGGGACGGCGGGAATGCCATCTTCGACGGTCTTGGGTTTGCCGTCAATCTGCTGCGTAAGCAGCCGGATATTTACCGGCGCGCCATCCTGCTGATCAGTGAAACACTCGACCACGGAAGCCAGATGACGCTCGAGGATGCGCTACGCGCCATCAGTAATACCAACACGGCTATCTACAGCATGGGGTTCTCGACCACCAAGGCAGATATGCGCCGTGAAGAGGGCAAGTTCAACTCAGATATGACGCCATCGCCAGTGGGTGGATGCATGACCAAGGGCCCGAGGCCGGATGCGGACAGATACGTAGAAGGCCAGAGCGAAAGCAGGCTGGAGCAAGCGTATGACTGCGCGGCTCTGCTGGCGCCCCCTTTATGGGCAGCAAAGATGGCGGCTTTGGCGGCAATGGATGGGCTGCACCGGAATGTTCCGCAAAGCGTGGCCGAGCTGACAGGAGGTGAATTCTACAAGTTCGAAAACGCCGCCAGTCTCCAACGAGGATTGATCACCTTCTCCAACCACATACCAAATCGGTATGTGCTGAGTATCCATCCACAATCACCGCATCCGGGCCTGCATGCCATCGGACTGCGCCTGAAGGACTATCCAAACCTCGTGGTGACGGCCCGGGGCAGTTATTGGGCAGACAGCGAATCAACGGCTGCACCTCGGCCTTAAACCGGTGATCGTGGAAGGTTGGCCTGTACCAGCCGAAGCATCCCACAGCGCTCCAAATTGGGACAACCTGAGGCCGGCGGAAACCGCCTTGTCACTTCTCCCCCCAAGCCATTGATGATCGAATAGAGGCAGCTCCCCGAGGAACCGCACGTATGCTTCCACAGTGCCTGGTTCTTAGCGCCTTGCTTCTGGCGCCATCACTGCCCGTGGTTGGCTCACCGAACGTAGTCCACTTTGGCCACAACATTCTGTTGCCGCTGGAGCAAAGATTTCACAACGCCAGCTGCTTTCTCTGCTCCGCCGATGTTGAGGGGCGCACCACCGGCAGCGTGCGGGTTTTCGCCGGCAATGTTTATCTCAACGGGGCGGTCGCTGGCAATGTTCTGGTCTTCGGCGGCAACGTTACCCTTACCAACGGCGCCAAGGTCGGTGGCAGAGTCGTCATCTTCGGCGGCCATCTGCATCAGGATCCGGCCGCGGTCAGCACAGCGCGGACGGTGCTGCCTCCCATCATCTTCCTGCCCCTGATTTTGCTGATCTGCGCCGTCATCGGCGGCCTGATCGTGCTCGCCCGGCGAATGGTGCGCGGTCCCGTGGCCTATCCCCCGCTGCACCGCCTGTAAGGCCACCAAGCGATATAATCGGAGCAGTCCAGCGCTTTGCCGGACCTGCACCGCTCACCACGGTACCCCTCACCCGACACAGGTGTACATGGATTTCCAGCTAGTCAGCGATTACCGTCCTCGTGGCGACCAGGGCAACGCAATCCAGGAGCTTGTCTCCGGGTTAGCGGCCGGCGAGCAGCACCAGACCCTGCTGGGTGTTACCGGCTCGGGCAAGACCTTCACCATGGCCAAGATCATCGAGCTATCCAATCGCCCAGCGTTGATCCTGGCCCACAATAAGACGCTCGCCGCTCAGCTCTTTCACGAGTTCAAGCAGTTTTTCCCCGGTAACGCGGTCGAGTACTTCGTCTCCTACTACGACTACTACCAGCCCGAGGCCTACATCCCTTCCGGTGACCTGTACATCGAGAAGGAAGCCACCATCAACGAGGAGCTGGACAAGCTGCGCCTCTCCGCCACCCGTTCGCTGTTCGAGCGGCGCGACGCCATCATCGTCTCCTCGGTAAGCTGCATCTACGGTCTGGGCTCGCCTGAGGCGTATTACGGCATGCTGCTGCTGCTGGAAAAGGGGCAGAAGATTCGCCGCGAAGATATTACCCGCCGCCTGGTGGAGATTCTCTACGAGCGCAACGACGCCGATTTTCGCCGCGGCACTTTCCGCGTTCGCGGCGACGTGATCGAGGTTTATCCCACCTACGATGAGATGGCCTATCGCATCGAGCTCTTCGGCAACGAGATCGAGGCGCTGTCGCAGATCGATCCGCTCTTCGGCACGGTGCGGCAGAAATATGCGCGTCTGCCGATTTATCCCAAGTCGCATTACGTGGTCCAGCCGGAGCGCAAGAAGACCGCCGTCGCCTCCATCCTCGAGGAACTTGCCGTGTGGGAAAAGCAGCTGGAGTCGGAGGGGCGGCTGGTCGAGTCGCAGCGTATCCATCAGCGCACCCGCTTCGACCTGGAGATGATCAAGTCCATGGGCTACTGCCATGGCATTGAAAACTACTCCCGGCACTTCTCCGGCCGGCTGCCGGGCGAACCGCCGCCCACCCTGCTGGACTACTTCCCGCGCGATTACCTGGTGTTTATTGACGAGTCGCACGTGACCGTCCCTCAACTTCATGGTATGTGGCATGGGGACCGCTCGCGCAAGCAGAACCTGGTCGATTATGGCTTTCGCCTGCCGTCGGCGATGGACAATCGCCCGCTCAAGTTCGAGGAGTTCGAAACCCGTACTCACCAGACGATCTATGTCTCCGCCACGCCGGGCCCCTATGAGCTGACCAAGTCTGCGGGCGTGGTGGTCGAGCAGATCATCCGGCCTACGGGCCTGGTCGATCCGGAGGTGGAAATCCGGCCGATACGGGGGCAAATCGACGATCTGCTGGCCGAGATTCGCACCCGGGTGGAGCGCAACGAGCGCGTTCTGGTTACTGTGCTGACCAAGAGAATGGCGGAAGACTTGTCTGGCTACTACTCCGAGGTTGGGGTCAAGTGCCGCTACATGCACTCGGAGATTGAAACCCTGGAGCGGGTGCGCCTGCTGCGCGATCTGCGCCGCGGAGAGTATGACGTGCTGATCGGCATCAACCTGCTGCGCGAAGGACTCGATCTGCCGGAGGTTTCGCTGGTCGCGATTCTCGATGCCGACAAGGAGGGTTTCCTGCGCTCCTCCGGCTCACTGATCCAGACCATCGGACGCGCTGCGCGCCATCTGAGCGGCCGCGCAATACTTTACGCCGACGTCATGACCGATTCCATTCGTCGCGCCCTGGATGAAACGGATCGGCGGCGCACCGTGCAGCGGGCTCATAACGAAGAGCACGGCATCACGCCGGCGTCCATCATCCGCTCGCTCGATATGTCCCTGGTTCATATCCTCAAGGCGGAGTACGCCGACCTTACCAGCCAGGATGATTCGCTGCCGGAATTCACTACCCAGCAGGAACTGGACATCTACATCGGCAAGCTGGAGTCGGATATGCGCGAAGCCGCCAAGAAGTTTGAGTTTGAGAAGGCGGCCAAGCTGCGCGACAACATCAAGGACTTGCGGACCAAGGAATTTCTTTTCTCCTAGCGGCGGCTGATTAATTGCCAGCCAACACGCTGGTTGTCGCATCTCCAACTCACCACAAAATCGTCATCCTGAGCGGAGCGCCTCGCAGATTTCTCGCGTGACACAGCGCTTGATGGCGCGCAGTCGAAGGACCCCGGCGGTGCTTATCTTACCCATGCCGTTCGGAGCTTTTCAACCACCGAAGCCCGCACCTGGCGGACCCGCAGCTGGAGATTGGAGCAGTCTATTCTCACGCCGTGCGATTTAGGTCTGGACGGGTGCCCCACGTTCGCCTCAGCGTACGTGGGCCGAAAACGACGGGGCGTAGCCCCTTCGAACGCTTTTGCCGTGCGCGTAAAGATACCGTTCCTGAAGAAACAGCTTTGAAATAAAGCAAAAGCATTTGAAAAACATCCTTATCGGCCCATGTACGCTGGGGCGAACATGGGGCACCCATCGTTGACCTTTACCAGGGTTGCTGAGATGTGCGGTGCCCGCTCGAACCTCCATTGACGTTTGTCGCAAAGCGACCGTAGGATCTTCTATGCCATGCAGAAGGTTTCAATGAGTCAACTGTGCCCTGGAAGGCAACGAATAATATGATCAGCCACAAACTGGGGCTGAGGATGCTACTGACAGCAGTGGCCCTCTGCAGCGTGGCACGCGCGCAAGATGCATTGAGGATTGACCCTCAAAATCCTAAATACCTGCTGTTTCGAGGCAAGCCGCTGGTACTAATTTCAGCCTCGGAACATTATGGTTCGGTCATCAACCGGCCCTTCGACTTCGAAAAGTATCTGACCGATGCGGCTGAGCATAAGATGACCATGACGCGGACTTTCCTGCTCTTTCGCGAGCTGCAGAGTGCGCGCAATCCCTCTTCTCCCGCCAAACCCGAATCCCCGGACTACATCTCGCCCTTTGTGCGCGGCGGTCCAGGTAAGGCCCTGGATGGCGAGCCAATCTATGACCTGGACCAATGGAATCCGGAGTACTTCGAGCGCCTGCACCGCTTTCTGGATGCTGCGTCCGGAAAAGGGATCGTCGTAGAATTGACGGTGTTCAGCAATACATATGCGGACCAGATATGGGCACTCAATCCCTTCCGCGCCGAAAACAATAAACAGCAGGTGGGCAGCATCGAGTGGGAAGACTATCTCTCGCTGAAAGATCCGGAGGTGGTTCGCCGGCAGAGTGCGTACGCCCGAAAGATCATCCAGGAGACCAGCGCCTACGACAACGTCTATTACGAGGTTTGCAATGAACCCGGCGGAGGCAGCAAGCCCGGTCACGCCTCTGCGGCTGACGTAGACGCCTGGCAAGAGGAGATGGCCCGCGTCATGCATGAGGAGATGCGACGATTGGGCCGTCCGCACTTGCTCTCGGGACAACAGGCCTTTACCTACGCTGCGAAAAACGCATTCCCAAATGATGACTCCTTTGCCAAGCGAACCTTTGACATCGTGAATGTGCACCCGCTGCCAAATACGGGGCTCGATAGCCACGTGTTCGAGATGGGCGACTTCATGTCAAAGGAACTGAAGCTGGACCAGGTCGCCGGTTTTTGCCGTGCCGCGTATCCCCATCCGAAGCCGACCGTCCTCGACGAAGACAACACTGCGAGCATGTATCGCGATCCGACCGGCTGGACGATCCACCGCAAGCGGGCTTGGACGGCACTGCTGAACGGATGCCACTATGACTACATTGACTTCTCGATTACCGTCGGCAGCGAGAGTGGGACGGCCGCTTCGCAACGGGGAATTCGTGATTGGATGCAGCACCTTTCGGAATTCATGGCGTCCTTCGATTTCGCTCACTCGAAACTTGATCTGGGCTGGATCAACGATTACCCACCGAACCTGGTCGCCTCCGGCCTCTCTGCATCCGGGCGCGATTATATTGCCTACCTTGGGGACTCACGCGAGTTGAGCGACCCTGAGGCGGGCGACGCGATCACCGGGAGCATCTCCCTGTCTCTGCCGCCAGGCACCTACAACGTGTGGCTCTACTCGCCAGTTACGGGTCAGGAATCCCCGGCTATGGAGGTGAAGGGCGGCGGCAAGAGCGCACTCACTTTGCCAGGATTCCGGCAAGACATCGTGATACGGGCCACGCGGCGAGATCAGTGAGCCCGCTTCTTTTTCTGCGGAACAAATCCCGCCATATCGTGCAAGTGCTTCCGCATTTCTTTGCGGGCGGCCGCACCATCCCGCTTCTCGATAGCCTGCAACACGCGCTTATGCTGGGCGCAGGCCTTCTCTGGAACACCTTTAATGTCAACCGCACTCAAGATCCATTGCTGTAGCAAATTGCGGATCAGATGAAGGGCGTTCATCAAAATACGGCTGGCCGCAGCTTGTCCGATGGCCAAATGGAAATTGACGTCCGCCTGAACAAACTCCTGCGGATTGCCCTTCGCTTTTTCCATGTGCCGCAGCTGCTCTGCAATCTGCTTCAAGTGCTGGGGTGTCGCGCGCTCCGCGGCCAGGCCGGCAAGTTCAACCTCGATCAGCGTGCGCGCCTCGATGAGCTCGCGCGCGTCTGCTTCAGAACTGCCGGCGATGGCCCACAGCAGTGGCCGGGAGTAAAAATCGGAACGTTTGCACACATAAGTCCCGTCGCCCAGCCGGGTCTCGATCATGCCCATGATCTTCGAGCGCTTTGAGCGCCTCCCGCAGTGATGCGCGGCCGACCCCTAGCTTTTGGCAGAGCTCACGCTCAGGGGGGATCTTTTCGCCCTCGCTCCAAACCCCTCGGATAAGGTGGCTCACCATCTTTCGGCAAATATCGGCTGTAAGGGTGGTCCTGATGACGGGTGTGAGGCTCTCTTTCGGCATGTTTTTGCCTTATTGCCGTGGGGAGCCCGGAACCGCCTGCACTACGTGCGCGCGAAACCTGCGCACACCGTCGAGAAACACGCCAATATCACTGCCCAGGCTGATCGCCCGAAAACCCTTGTTGATCCAGTGCACGGCCGATTCCGGCGAAGACGGCAGGAATCCCGGGGCAACACCGTAGCGGTTACATACTGAAACCAATTCGTCCATCGCGCCAAGAAATCGCGGATGTTCAAACTGCGCGGGGATGCCCATGGAGACGGTGAAATCGTAATGTCCCATCCATGCGACATCCACGCCGGGCACGGAAATAATCTGCTCCAGATTTTGAAAGGCTTTTTCCGTTTCCAGCAAGAGAATGACGCAGATCTCCTCATTCGTTTTGGCAAAGAAGTCGGGAGTTCCCACGCGGTAGAGATCGTGGGCGATGCCCAGGGCCACGCCTCGCTTGCCTTGAGGCGCGTACTTGAGCTGGCTGACGATATCCTCGGCCTGCTCTCTGGTTTCCACGCGAGGCACCATGACGCCCCGGGCACCCACGTCCAGCACGCGCGACAAAGGCGCATATGCCAGGTCCGGAACCCGCGCGATGGGTACAATATTGCTACCACGGCAAGCCGTGACCATCTCCGCAAGCAGGGCAAGATCACAACGCCCGTGTTCCATATCGAAGATCACGAAATCCAGCCCGCACGCGGCAAGCATGTGCCCAATGCCAGGGGTAAAGAGTTCGAGCACCATCTGGCCCAAAAGAACATCGCCCTGGCGGAGCCGCTGCCGAAACGTGGTCATCAGGACCCGCTCTCCGCTGCAAATGCAGCCTTGTATTGCGCAAGCTTTTCCAGAAATCCGGGCTTGCGTCAGCACCTGGGGATTGACCACATGCTGCGGCGCCTCTCCGCGATAGATGGCCAGGGCGCCCTGGCAGTCGATGCGGCCCATATCGCGGAACAGCTCCTCGGTCCAGGCGATGGAGTGCGAGCTGAGGATGACATTCTCCATCTTGGTAAGCGGGGAATCTGCGCTGAGCGGCTCGCGCTCGAAAACATCGAGTGCGGCCCCGCCGATCTTGCCGCTCTGCAATGCGTCGATCAGCGCGGCCTCGTCGACGATCGGACCGCGAGCCGTATTGATGAGCACAGCATCCGGCTTCATCAGCGCGAACTGCGGCTTGCCCAGCAGCCCGCGCGTCTGCGGCGTGAGCGGGCAGTTGACCAGCACGTAGTCCGACAAGCGCAGTAGCTCATCGAGCGACACCAGTTCCACGCCGAGCTGCGCGGCCCGCTCGGGCGAGATATAGGGATCAAAGGCGAGAAACCGCTCAACATCAAGCACGCGAAGCAGGCGGATCGCCTCGGACGCGATGTTGCCCATGCCAACCGTGCCGACAACGCGTTGCCGCGGCTCCCGCCCAAGCCGACGCGTGCTTTCAGCCCAGCGTCCCATCCGCACCAGCCGATCTTTGACGACTAAATTGTGCGAAAGCGCCAGGATGAAGAGCAGGATGGACTCGGCGACCGGACGCACAACACCGCCCGGGGTAATAAACACGGCGATTCCGTGTTCGGTGCAGGCATCGAGATCGACGTTGTCGTAGCCTACGCCGCAGCGGCCGATGGCGCAGAGCCGGGAGATTCCCTGCAGGGACTGCGCCGTGACCTTCGGCTTTAATGAGATCAGCACATCGTAGTCCGTTAACTGATCGGGCGTGTATTCAGCCCGATATTCACCCACGAACTGGTGTGAGATTCGGGGAACACTCTTCGAGAAGCGATAAACCGATATCAGGAAAGACGGGTTTTCCCCCTTCGTCGCAGAAATCCGCGGAGAGGCCGACTCGAAATGTTTTGGTTGTGCGGTTAGACATTGTTCGCTGACAGAGTGTTATGCCTTGCGCTCCAGAACGATCACCCAGTCGCGGAAGATAGGAAACTCCGGCGGCTTCCAGGTGCCGCTGCTATCCGGAGTCACCTCGCCCATGGGTATCTCGGTTCCATCGCTTGGATTGAAGAAGAACCCCTTGTGGGTTGCGGATTCAAGATGGTTGAACGTGACTGGCTTGAACGCGGAAGGAGAAAAGGCGATGACAACCTCCCCTGGAATCTGGCCGGCGAAAGGTTGCCAGTAGTCGCCTTTCGTCCAGTGCGGTTCGATGAGCTCCGGCCGCGGCTCAAGTTTCCACCAGCTATAGCGCGTGAGCAGACCTTTCGCCAGGCCGAGTTGCCCTGAGCCGGGAAGTTGCGCGGCTATATCCCAGGCCGGGCCGCCCCAAGAATGGCCGTGAGGGGAAAGACCGTAGGGTTGCTGCCGCGTATTTACCTGCCAGATGCCGTTGGCCCCGTAGGTGTGTCCGCCCGTCCCGCCGAGGAGCGCTGACCAAAACATAAACCGCTGCACTTCCTGGCGGCTGGCTTCCGCAATGCCTTCGTAACAGACCTCGCCGATCAGCACCGGCATTTTGGGGCTCGCGGCCAGCGAACGATTGACGGTTTCGATGGTGTTGGGCACGCTCTGCCGATCATTGTGGCCGGTCTGCAGCATGTCAAAATCAAGCACTGCGAGGGTCATCCACACAGAGTCGTGAACTGCTTGAAGGATGAATGGTGATGGGATGATGGTGCGGATCGGTCGCGCGGACATAGCGGGCCAATTCCGTCAGCCCATGTTTTTGTGTCTCCGCATCCTGCTCCTTGGTTTTGGAAAGGTAGTAGGGCATGGTCCCTTCTCCCGCGAGGCACCAGACAACCGGATAAGCGCCCCAACGGGCGATCAGATACCGCCAATGTTGCTTGACTTTGGCCATTCCCATACGGGGAATGAAGTATCCCCAAAAGCCGACCACGCAGGCAGCGAGGCCGTGATCCGCAAGGTACTGAATGCGAACGTCGGCCATATCGAAGTACGAGGGGTTGATGCGTGAGAAATCGGGCTCCCACGGATAGCCCGCTTCATTTGCCCCGCGAGGGTCGAAGGGCTCCATATCGGGGTAGAGGCCGGCAACAATCTGGACGATGGTAAAGCCCTTCTGCACTCGATCGGCGGTTAGCGTCTCAAACCCGTCTGGCCAGCTAAGCCGCTTGCACAGGCCCATCCACCAGCGTATCGCCTAACCAAAAAAAGGGAGTGCCATCGGCATATTGGAAATGGCGCCCGTCATCTGCGACTTTGAGTACTCCATGTTTGTAGTGGGCGTTCTGGCCGGTGTACGGTTCCACATTCAGTATCGAAGCACGATCATGAAGGTCGCGGTTTTTGGTGTCGCTGCAGACGGATCGAATACGGTAAATCCCGGGCACGGGCGGCGCGTAACGCACCCGCCAGGTAGAGCCGCCCGCCCAGAAACCAGGCACGCGCTCTTGCTGGCCCGGAGGGCAGGGTGATCACAGCATCCACGTCGACCTGATTAAACGGGTCGGAATATTGTTTTCCGCTCATGTAAGACCACTCCGCCGGAGCGCCGGAAGCGGCCGCTTGATCCTGCCCGAGCGCGGATTTGACTACCGAGCTCGACGCGGCGCTGACGGCCAGCGCTTTCATGAACGAACGCCTTGACATTCCGTCAGACATAATAGACACCGTGCCAGTAAGACCATCCGATAATCTTTTAGCCGCAGCGTCGATGTCAAGCAGTAGACAAGTGAAAAATGGCGGACTGATAATAGGATGGTCTGATACCTAAGCCGCAACCGCAGGTCCCTCCACTGCGCTTCGCTCCGTCGGGATGACAAAGGGGGACGGGGCGCTTTCATTTGCGTTTGATGCTGATTCAGTGGAACTGCAGATCCCTCGGCTTCCCCGGATTTCCTGTTGAAGTTGGTGGCGTTGGCGAACTTCATGCGCCTTTCCTTACTGAAAGGCGCACACGCGGCCTGTCCAGAGCAGCGTGGCAGGAAATCCGGGTTCGCTCGGGATGACAAAGGGTAGGGTTAATGATTCCCTCAAAATTCGATTGCTGGATGAAGAACAGCAGGTCCCTCCGCTTCGCTCCGGTCGGGATGACAATTTTGGTTTGGGGTCGAAGATTCTTCAGGACAGCTCCTTCTTTGCAACAGAATTGTCATCCCGACCGGAGCGAAGCGTAGTGGAGGGACCTGCGGTTGCACTCAGCAATCGGAGCCGCACATGATGCACACCATCAGAGAGAAAATCATTTCCGCGCGCGATCGGGAGAAGGTTGCGGGTAGCCCGCCAGGCGTCGACCTCCGCACCTTTGTCTCGGGAGAATGCGGGGCAACGGCTTTTAGTACAGGAACAGCCACGTTTCAGCCCGGTGGGTATCTGCCGTACCATGTTCATGGCTTCAGCGAGGCCGTCACCGTGATCGAAGGATCTGCCCGGGTACTGGTGGAAGGAAGGGCCTATCGTTTGAGTCCTCGGGATTGCGTGCATGTTCCCGCGGGCGTTGCCCACCAGGTGCAGAACGATGATCCGGTAAAGCAGTTGGTCGCTCACTGGGCGTTTGCCACTCCCAACCCAGTGAGGGAACTTACCGATCGAGTCTTTCGGCTCGACGATCGCGGTTCCGGCAATCCCGCCGAGAACGATCCCGAAACCATTGTCAGGTGCACCGACGACGCCATCTATGAGCTTTCAAAAGATGCATTCTTTTGCGACCTGTTCGCTCGCCGGTTCGGCTCCGTTGGCATCTGTGGGGGCTATGGCCGGTTTCTGCCGGACTCTTCTCTGCCCTGTCACATCCATGATTTCGACGAGTCGATCACGATTGTGCAAGGCACCGCCGTCTGTCTTGTCCAGGGGAAGCAGTACCAGCTGAGCGGATGTGACACAGCGTTCATTCCCAAGGGCATCCCCCATCGCTTCCTGAACAGATCGGAAGAGCCGATGGCGATGGTGTGGGTCTACGCCGGCAGCGAGCCAGACCGCCAGATCGTCGAATCCGGCTATTGCTCGGGAGAACTTGCTTGGCCAAGCTGAACGGACGAGTCGCGATCGTTACCGGCGCAGCGAGCGGTATTGGCCGGGCGAGCGCCATGGTCTTTGCCGCGGAAGGCGCCAGGGTCCTGGCCGCGGACATTGATGAACCGAGCGGCAGAGAAACCGTCGCGAGAATTCTGGAACAGGGCCATGAGGCGGTTTTTGCCCGGGTGGACGTGTCCAGCGAAACAGAGATCAAGCAAATGGCAGAGGACACGGTCGCTCGTTGGGGCCGGATCGACATCCTGTTTAACAACGCTGGCGTCGTCCTGGTCAAGGCACTGGAAGAGACCACCGAAGATGAGTGGGACCGTCTCATGTCCATCAATGTCAAGGCTGCGTTTCTCGCCATCAAGCATGTGGTGCCGCACATGCGGCGTAGCGGAGGCGGCGCCATCCTCAACACCGGGTCCATCGCCAGCTTCACCGGCCAGTTGGGTACGCCGGTCTACTCAGCCTCAAAAGGCGCGATTGCGCTGCTTACAAAATCTCTCGCCCTCGACTATGGAAGGGACCGGATCCGGGTGAACTGCCTGTGTCCGGGGATCACCGACACCCCCATGCTCCGGGAACATCTTGGACACGGCGCCGAAGGGGAAGCACGGATTCAGGGGCGCCTGTCACGGGTTCCGTTAGGACAGATTCTCCAGCCTGAGGATGTGGCTCGGGCCGCCCTTTATCTGGTCTCGGACGATTCGGCAGGCGTTACCGGGGTGATGCACGTCGTCGACGGCGGCCTGCTGGCGGCGGCCGAATACAACGTTCCCTGTTAGATGATTTAATACCGTATGCATTGGGAAGGCGCCTGGATCCTGCTGGTGTTCATCGTGCTGATAACAGCAGCCATGCTGTTGCTGCTCCACCTCACCAAGCTGGGCCATATCATCCACGACAATCTCCCCGACCGGCCACATCGCAGGATGTTCCTGGCGTCGGTCAGCTTCTTCATCACTTTCCTGGCGGTCCGCCTGCTGGTTGCTTCCATCCAGCATCACATCGGGCCGTTCCAGTACGTCACCATGGGCGGGACCCACATCCACCACCTGGTTTGGGGCATCCTGATCTTGCTGGGAGTGGGCTACGGCTATCTCAACGAGGTGGGCTCGCTGGCCACCCCTACCTCCATCTTCGCCAGCCGGCTCATGGCTATCTTGTTTGGCGTGGGCGCCGCGTTGACGCTCGACGAGTTCGCGCTTTGGCTGAACCTTGCGAATGTCTACTGGAGCCGCCAGGGACGGGAGAGCATCGACGCCGTGGTGCTTTTCGGGAGCCTGCTGGCGATTGGGACCTGGGGCGCTCCGCTATGGACCGCCATCCTGCGAAGAAGATAATTCCGTCGCTTTCGCTGTAGCAATATCGAGCACCCGGGTAGTCAAACTCGGTTCCCTCTGCGCCTTTGCGTGCTATATCCGCTTGCATACCCGAGCGTGCTTCTAGTATGCAAAAGACGTCATGCGAAGGAACAATTCAAAGGAAGTGCTCATGTCATCCCACATCCCAGTTCCCGCGCCTGAAAAATATTTCGTAGCCTTCGTCATCCAGGGCGAAGATGTTTTTAAGATAACCTCCGACAGCATCATCCACACCTGCGGCAATTCGGGCGAGGCCGCGTTTCAGGGAGTCGCCAAGCTCCGTGCCGCCGCCGCGCTGGAGCAGCTCACCGCCATCCACAATGAGCGTCCCGACGAATTACGCAGGATGGCTCGGGAAATGGCCCGCGAAGGCATGGCGATGCTGGCGCGAACCAGCAACCAGGCAAAGCCCAATATCGAAAAAATCGCGTAAGCTAGTGAGGTGAAGTCGCACTCGCTTTTACAGCCCGGCACCCACCGGATTTCCTGTAGAGGCTCGGTCATTCGCCGGGCTTTCTCCTGCTTTCCTTAGTGAAAGCAGCACACGCAGCGGGAAATTCCGGGCGGCTCCGGGCTGCACTTGTTTGCGCGGTTGAATACAATGAATCCGCAGTTACAGGGCAAGCGCTGCTTCGCCCAACCGGCAGGCCCTTCTCCACTACCCTCAAACCCTCACTTTTTGGGCGAACAAGGACACTATGCAGTTCTGGAACGAGTTGGAAGGAAGAACAATCGACGGACGCCACCCGTTACGCCGCCTGGTGCGATCCGAAGGCCGAAGGGCGTGGTTCGAGAGCGAGGCCGGTGACCCAAAAGGCACCCCCGCCACCCTCAGCCTCACCGAGGCCCTGACGGATGCGGATGAGGTTGTTGCCCGCCTTCAGGCCGCGCAGAGCCTGAATCACCCCAACCTGGTCACCATCCTCAAAGTTGGCCAGGTCAACCTCGACAACACCTTGTTTGTGTATGCCGTCATGGAGCACATCGAGCAGAGCCTCTCGGATGTGCTGCAGAGCCAGGCTCTCTCCCCGGAAGAGGGCCGCGAAGTAGCCGAAGCCATGGTGGGGGCGCTCACGGTCATTCACCAAAAGGGCATGTCGCACGGCCACGTGGAAGCGGCCAGCGTGCTGGCGACCGAGGAGACGGTAAAGCTGCGCAGCGATTGCCTGCAAGATTCAACAGCCGGCCAGGCCGACGACGTAGCCGGTGTTGGGGCCACGCTTTTCCATGCGTTTACCCAAAGAAAAGGGCTCTCCGCCACCGACGCGCAGATCAATCGTATCCCGGCGCCATTCGCTGAGATTGTGCGCAGTTCCTTCGCCGGCCGCTGGAATTTAGCTCAGGTCGCGAACGCGTTGAAGCCGGCGCCGCCGGTCACGCAAGCCGTTCCGCCGCCTCCACCGCCCGCACCTCCGCCGGCGCCGGTGATCCCTCCACCCGAGCCCATCGCTGTCAAAGCTCCGGAGAAGACTCCTCCTGCGTATCCCCCTGCCGCCCCGGTGGTTGCTGCAGAGAAGCCGCCGGCATTGGCAATCGAAGAGACGGAGCCTTTGGCCGCCAGGCGGATCCCCCTGGCGCTTTATATTGGGCTCGGCGTGTTGGCGCTGGCCATCATTACATGGCTGGTTTTGCGGCCTGGATCTGCGCCGCCGCCTCCGCAAAAGGCAGCGACTCCCACAACCTCTACACCAGCACCTATACCAGCAGCTCCGTCGCCGGCACCGGTGGCGCCGACGCCCAACCCTGCCGCCAAGAAGCCCTCGGCCGCTAAACCAGCGCGAGCGGCTACGCCTTTAGCCCAGCCCGCTGCTTCTGTACCCGCGGCCAACGGGCGCTCGGTGTGGCGGGTTATCGCTTACACCTACCGGCGCCAACAGGATGCCATCGACATGGTCGCAACCATCAACACCAAGCATCCGAACCTGAAGGTTGAGGTGTTCACTCCGCCCGGTAGAAGTATCTACCTGATCTCACTCGGCGGCGACGGTATGGATCACGATGAGGCGGTAAAGATGCTCGACAAGGCACGCAGCATGGGCCTGCCGGACGACACCTACATTCAGAACTTCGCGGAGTGAGGGCGGGACAAAATTCTGCCAGTAACCGGACGGGTAAGACGCTAGTACGACATAGACTTCACCCCTCCGGCGAAGGCCGCGGCCACTCCCTGCAGATAGCGGAGGCCCGCCGCAACACTTTCCACCGGAGGGACGAACAGGCTGCGGAAAAACTCGGTTTCACCCCTTTACGGCCCGGCTAAAATCGTGCCCTGATACAAAACGAAAACATAGCATCCACCTCGCCCCTGAAATATATAGAAACTCCAGGGGCTGGATTCGTAAATACCAGTTCAAGCACTTGAACACCGTACGCTAAGCGCTTATATTTGCCTATCAAGCCAGGAGCAAAAAGGAATGCGCAAGTTGGGGATGGGAGTACTGGGCGTTGGAGAGATGGGCAAGCGGCATGCGGAGAACCTGCGCCGCCTGGTTCCCCACGCACAACTCGTAGCGGTGGCCGATGTCGACGGGGCGCGCGCGAAAAAAGTGGCCGCCGAACTGGAGATCGAGCACTCCTACGCCAGCCTCGAGGCGATGCTCGAAAACAAGGACATTCGGGCCATTCTGATCGCGACCCCCGACACGTTCCATGCCGCCGCGGTGAAAACTGCAGCGCGGGCGGGCCGGGATATTCTTTGCGAGAAACCCCTCGGCGTCGACCTCAAGAGCGCGAAGGATGCGCTGCAGGCGGTTGCGGACGCGGGGGTCCGTCTTCAGGTGGGCTTCATGCGCCGCTATGACCCAGCGCACCTTGCCGCCAGCAAACGCATTGAGGCGGGAGAAATTGGCGATCTCGTGGTCTTCAAGTCCATCGGACGGGACAAGGACATGCCTCCCATTGGCGCTTACCAGTCGAGGATCAACGGGATGCTGTTTTACAACAGCACTATCCACGACTTTGACCTGGCCCGCTGGCTCAGCCACGACGAGGTTGCGGAAGTCCACTCCTATGGCACTGTCGCCATCCGGCCCGAAATCGCGGAATTCGGAGATGTCGTGGCCGGGCTGGTAAACCTCAGGTTCCGCCGCGGGGCCATAGGGAATATTGAGTCGTATGCACAGTGCCTGTACGGCTACGACGTGCGCACCGAGATCGTGGGCTCCAGGGGATCGATTCTGATCGGAAGCCTGCGGCAAAACTCCGCAACCTTCCTCAAGCCGAGCCACGGCAGCTACGAGCTGGAGGATCACTTCCTTTCCCGCTTTCGAGATGCTTATTTAGCCGAGGTGATCGACTTTGTCGACACCATCCTGAGCGACCGCGCTCCTCGCGTCACCGGAGAAGACGGCCTGCGCGCAGTCGAGATCGCGGTAGCCGCCGAAAAATCGCATCGGGCAGGCAGCCCTTGCACCGTCGACGCCCCCGAGTAACCCGCTCCCCCATACCGCTCCAGAACCCTCTTAGGGTGGCCATTTTCCGTCGACAGGCTTGTTTGGGCAATGGTAGAGTAAAGGCCAAATAAGGCCCCCGCTTCGCTCCTTCTCCCCTTTTATTTTCTGTCGATGGTGATGTATGCAGACGTCCGGGACGACTCCCGCCATCAGAACTGCCAAATCTCCCCCATGAAACCGGCCTAGGGACGGTTTCATCCCGGGCCTGATAAGGACAACATAAATTGTTGAGGAGAACGACTTATGGCTAAGCGACCCGGCGGGGTAATGGTTCAGGGCACCGAGCCCACGCGCTCCCAGCTGATCCCGGTCATAACCAAGTGGCATGAGCTGGGAAAGACGGCTCAGCTCGGACCGGTGCTCTTCTGCATCGTTGTCTTCTTCGGGATGGCCACCTTCGGCACCACCACGACCATCGTGTATCCCATCGTGGCCGCGGATGGGAAGCATTGGATGGATCCCCGGGACTGGATTTACACCTCCAATTTCCTGATTATGCTGGCTGTCTTCCTGACCATGGTCAGCCTGTACTTCATCTACCGGATGATCGGCAAAAGCAAGTCCTGGTACATCCTGTTACTCGCCACCGGCTTGAGTGCGTACTATTTGTGGCTATTCAGGGTAGACCACGACTTTCTCTGGATGTACGAGTTTTTTCATATCCATCTGGCCGGTGGAGAGCCGGACAACAGTGCTCCCTTCATTCAGCTTTTTATCCAGCACTTTCTCGGAACTGGTTTCTTCGAGGAAATAGTAAAGGCATTGCCGATCTTCGCCCTGGTTTTCGCCGGACGCTATATGACCCCGGAGGTGAGAGCAAAGATTGGGATTGAGGAGCCGCTTGACGGCATTCTGATCGGCGCGGCCTCGGGCGGGGGTTTTGCCGTCATGGAGACCCTAATCCTATACACTCCTGGGAACCTGGTGAATACCTGGACCACCTTTGTTCTTCGCAACATTGCGCAATATAGCAACGCCGTCGCTGGACAGCGATGGATTTCAATCAACTAAACCAAGTAATTACGCAAGGCAGCAACCTGCTGAGCACCGCGCCGGGGATCAGGTTGACTGATCATTCGCTCCATCGATATGTCCTTTGGGCACATGGCCTATGCAGGCTACTTCGGATATTTCATCGGGCTTTCTGTGATCAAGCCGGAACAACGCTGGAAGATATTGGTGATTGGGTTGGTCTCCGCGGCCCTACCCCACGCCCTGTGGGATACGGTATTGAGCATGGACACGGTGCCCCTGGAAGCGGCGATCGCGCTGCTGTCGTATGCGGTACTGGCGGCCGCCGTGCTCAAGGCGCGTGAGATTTCGCCCAATCGCAGCCTTCTGCAACCGAGCGTGATCTTCGGCGCCACACCAGCCTATGCTCCGGCAATGACAACTCCGGCGCCAGTCTACGCGCGCCCACACCGGCTTACGTGCCGCCGGCGCCGAGTGCTCCGCCAGTTACCACGCTCAGGTAGCACCGAGCGTCCCGCTGCCAGGGCGGGCTGGCAGCGGACGCCGCACCTGCGGGCAGCAATGGCAACCGCTTGCGGGTAGGTGCAAAATTCCTGGTCATTGTGCCCGGGCTGCGTCTGCTCGAGCACCAGGTACCCGGTCTCATGGCCCAGTCGCCGGGAGGCCCGGTGGCTGAGGTCACCCGCAACCCCAGCGATCCATCGGTCCTGGGGCTGACAAACTTGTCCAGTTCCGCCTGGCAAGTAGTCTCCGGCAATGGCGCACGGCGGCAGATCGAACCCGGGCAGACCATTAAACTGGCTCCGGGCGCGAAAATCGACTTCGGTTCCACCGATGGCGAGGTCGGCTGAGCAGGTGGCTGAACAAGTCTCCGGCAACACATAAAGGGAGTGGGCAAATGGCAACCGAAGTGCCTCGCGAAAAGCTTAAAGAACTGATCGAGAAGAACGGAGACAGTCTTTTTCAGGACCGTGACCGCTGCGAAGGGTTGTTGAAGGACTACTGCGGGGGACATCGCCGGGAGATCTCTGCCATCGTCGGCGCCCTGGAAGAACGGATCCCGGTTGAACTTAAATCCTCGTGGCAAACAGCGATGACACCCGAGGCCATGCGCGCACGCCTGGTGCAGCGGCTGGAAGACAACCGGGGGCTCGCGCCGGAGATTGCAAACTACGCGGTAGATACCTGGTCGTATGCGCTGGGAGTAGGTCTGGGCCGCAGTTCCGATCGGGTGCAGGACGTGCCCGTGGCGCGCAAAATGGTTTGGCACCGGTCGCATCGGCGGCCGAAAGAGCGGCAGCGGATCGGGCGGCAGGCTCAACCTCGACCGGCGCCGCGGCGGCGCAGCCGGCCCGGTCAAAACGGGCGGTTCCATCGGCGCTCTGAGCAATCAGAACAAGGCCATCGTGGGGGGCGCGGGGCTACTGGCGGCCGTAGCCATAGCATTTGCGGTTCTGCACCATCCCCAGCCCGCGGCTCCCCCGAATGTCAATATCCCGGCTACGCAGAACGGCCAGAACTCACAAAACACGCCGCCCACGGCCAGATGGACAAAATGGCCAAAACACACACGCCCAGAACACACCGTCTGTCCAGAGCGGTGGAACTGGTTCAAGCACGCCGTCCGGCCAGAGCGGACAGCTGGCAACGGACATCGGGGTGAGCCATGACCATGGTACCGCCTCCCAGCAGCCAAAATCCTCCGCATCGATGCTCGATCGGCATCTCAGTGGTAGTGCGGCTGGATACCGATTTCAATTCGGATAATGCCACCGTCGGCCAAGTGCTTCCAGCCACGGTCGTTACTCCCTGACCAGTGAAGGCAATGTGGTCGTGCCCCGTGGGGCGAATGCCCAATTACAGGTTGTCAGCATCGACAAGAGCGGCAAGATCTCCGGCAAGTCGCACGTGCAGTTCGCCCTGGTAGGGCTCAAGGCCAACGGTAAGCTGCTGCGCATTTCGGGCTCCACAAAAGAGTGTGGACGGTCCCTCGCAGGGCGTTCGAACCGCGGAGAGAACAGGCATCGGTACCGCCGCGGGTGCTGCCCTCGGGGCCCTCACCGGTAAACTGTTTCATCATGCCGGCACCGGGGCAGTGGCCGGAGCCGGAGCCGGTGGGGCCACCGGTGCATTGACCTCGCACCCGGCGCCGGTTAAGGTCAGTGCCGAGACCGTGCTTCAGTTCCACTTGACCAAGGGCATTCAGGCCGGCACCTAAATCGGGTCTGCGGATGAAATCAAGTCCGCGGCCGCTCTGTCTACGCGCCCATCCTACCGTGCAACAATGCAGTGAAATCCTGTGAGAGGAACGAGAAGATATGGCGGTGCGACCTGGGGGAGAATATGCGGGCAGACCTCTCCACGTTATCTGGCTGCTGGACTGTTCCGGATCGATGGCCATCAGCGGCAAGATCGAGGCGCTCAATAATGCCATCCGCGAGGTAATTCCCGCCATGCGCAAGGCGGCGGAGGGCAATCCCGAGGTTCAGTTCTATGTGCGCGTGATTCGCTTTTCCACCGGCGCGACCTGGCATATTGCCGAACCTACATTGCTCAATGACTTCAAGTGGGTCGATCTGCACGCGGAAGGAGAGACCGACCTGGGCCAGGCATTCGCGCTGCTGACCGAGGAAATGAGCAACATGCCTGCCGAAGCCCGCATGCTGCCGCCGCAGATCGTGCTCATCTCCGACGGCAAGCCCACCGATGACTGGAAGGGGGCGCTGCAGGCATTGCTGAACGTTCCCTGGGGCCGGCGCGCCGTGCGGCAGGCGATCGCCATCGGTCAGGATGCCGACCAGGAGACACTGCGGAAATTTGTCGACAACCCGGAAAAGCCGGTACTGCGCGTGGACAATGCAGAGCAGCTGGTGCGCTATTTTCGCTATGTCTCAACCTCGGTTGCAGCAACGCCTCCGGGCAAAGAGCCGGTTGCCGTTCCAGCGTTGCGCCGCTGCCCGACGACGATGCGACATGGTAGGGACTTTCCAGGCAGAGGGCCAGCCGTGAGAACAGAAGGACGATCGTGGCTGAGGTGAAACGATGAGCTGGAAAGTAGCGCATGCCTGCGTACGCGGCAGTTCGCATCGGCGCTCCGGACTTCCCAACCAGGATGCGGTGCAGTGCACGGTCACTCCCGGTGCACAAGGAACTGTGGCGGTGGCAGTGGTCTCCGACGGGCACGGCAGCGCCCGGCACTTCCGCAGCCAGATCGGCTCTTCGCTGGCCGTGAGCACCGTCGCCGCCACGCTGCAGGGCTTCTTGCGCGAATCCGTGGCCAGCAACGGTCAGGTGCCCTTCGTTCCCGAGCAGGTGCACGAGTTGGAACGCAAGATTGTGAGCGGATGGCTGGCGGCCGTCCACTCTGACCTGGAACACAACCCGTTTACCGAAGCGGAGCTGGCCACTGCTGGAAAAGGAAGAGGGAGCGGAGGGCCGGGCGGCGGTCGAGAGCTCTCCCGAGCTGGCCTACGGCGCCACCTGTTGGCTGCCGCGGCCACCGATAAATTACTTCTCTATCTGCAGCTCGGCGATGGCGAGATCCTGAGCGTCAGCGCGAACGGGAACAACCACCCGGCCGCTGCCGCCGGACGACCGGCTGATTGCCAACCAGACGACCTCCTTATGCCAGCCGGAGGCGTGGAAGGATTTTCGCTCCTCATGGGTGACGGATGGGGCGCTGCCCTCGCTGGTTCTGCTCTCGACGGATGGTTACGCTAATTCGTTCCGATCCGACGAGGATTTTCTCAAGATCGGGCAGGACTATCTGGAGATTATCCGCCAGCAGGGTATCGCCTCGCTGGCCGAGGAACTGCCGGCCATTCTGACCGAGGCTACGCAGCAAGGCAGCGGCGACGATATCACCCTGGCCATTTTGCAGGACGATCTGGGCGCACCGGCGGGGGCCAAGGTGCCGCGGCCGCTGATGACTGCTGCCTCGAAGTCGGCATTGATTGAACAACTCAAGGCGCGTCACAGCAGCCAGCAGCAGAAGCTGCTGGAACTAGCCAACCGCGTGGAACAAACGCGAAACGATAATCGGCGCCTGCGTAATACTCTGCTCTTTCTGGTGGCTGCCGCGATCGTGATCCCGGTGGTTATTTTTCACGACAGAATCTTTCCCCATTCGCCGGCGACCACTCCTGTTGCCCCAACCATGGGTACAAGCCCAGCCGGCAAACAACCGCCGCCGCCCGTTCCTCACAAACCGGCGGAGCCGGAATGGTTGCTGCAGTTGACCGGCAATCTAAGCGGCAAAGACATCGCGCTGAGCAGGAAATCGATCATCCCCCGTTCTTTTCACCCGCAAGCGGTACCCGATCCCAAGCAACCGGAGTATGCCGAGGTGGCCTGGGATAAGGAGAAGAAAGCGACGCTGCTGATCAACGAATCGACGGACACGTGGAGCCTGAGCACCGGTCATAAGGTTCGCTATGGACAGGAAATCGAGCTTGGTGGGGAGCGCCTCACCATTGACTTTGCGCCGGGGCTTTCGGGAACCATTGCGCCCACCGCCGATGCAGCGCCGGCACAGGCAGGCCAGCCGTAGTGAAGCTTAGTGAGGCTTGAATGATCGACGGGATGTTGAAGCCGGGCCAGGTCTTGATCGCCCGCAATATGCAATCGGCTGCGGTGATTGAAGACATGCTGGGCGAAGGCGGCCAGGCCGAAGTGTATCGCGCCCGTATCGGTGGCGGGGATTATGCCCTCAAATGGTATCGGCCCGAGTACCTGGCGGGAGACCGCAGACTGTGGGAGCGTCTGAAGGTAGCCATCAACAGTGGTTCGCCCACCGAGCAGTTTCTCTGGCCCTTCGATCTTGTCTCCTATCCTCGCAGCGATGCATTCGGGGGGTACCTCATGCCCATCAAAACCCCCAACTTCATCAGCATGAGCGACCTGCTCCGTCGCCAGACCGAGCCTTCGTTCCGTGCGCTGAGCACGGTAGGATTCCGCCTGGCGCATAGCTTTCTTAAGCTGCATGCGGCTGGCCTGTGCTATCGGGATATCAACTTTGGCAATGTCTTTTTCAATCCCGAAGACGGTGATATTCGCATCGCGGATAACGACAATGTGGACGTGAACCTGACCCCGGGCAACATCAAGGGTACCGCCAGCTTCATGGCGCCCGAAGTGGCCAACGATGTGGTCGGGCCCAATGCAGCCAGCGACCGCTTCTCGCTCGCCGTGCTGCTGTTCTTTATTTTCATGGTCGGCCACCCCTTGAAAGGCAAGCGGGAGCTGACCCTGCCCTACAATCCATCCGATCCCGACCAATCCCACCGGCTTTGCGCCCTGGAACCCGTCTTCATCTTCGATCCCGACAACGACTGCAACCGTCCTCAACCCGGTGTCCACGATAATCCGCTGAGTTTCTGGCCTATCTATCCGGGCTCGCTGCGCAAGCTCTTTACCCGCGCCTTCACCGTGGGATTGCATGACCCCGATGCCCGGGTCATGGAAAATGAGTGGCGCAAGGAGATGAGCGCGATGCGCGATTCGATCTTCTATTGCCCGCACTGCGGGGCGGAAAACTTTTTCGACCTCGAATTGGTGCGGCAAAGAAGAACGCTCGATCCTTGCTGGGGCTGCCGTTCACCGCTGGGCAATCCTCCGCGCATGCGAGTGGGGGCAGGACATGCATCGCAACTGGTGGTGCTGAGCTCAGGAGCGCAACTCTTTGCCCACCACCTGGAAGGCGATAATTACAATTTCAGCACTCCGCTGGCTGAGGTAGTTGCCCATCCCCTAGGCCTGAAGAACCTCTCCCGGAGCCAATGGACCTGCCGCAGCCAGAATGGCTCGACCATCGAAGTTAAAGCGAACGAAGTGCTGCCTCTGCCCGCCGACTGTCGCATCCATTTTGGAAAGACCGAAGCCGAGGTGCGTATCACTTAGGGCCGCCATGCGTCATATCGCGCCACTTTTCATTTACAAATGGTTCCCTGTCCCATAAACTTCAGTCGTTGCCAACCGTGATCCCTTCTGCTCCTTCGAAGAAGCTCAAGTGACCCTTTGACATCTTAACTCTCTTATTTTGTGTGAATTGCCCTAAGTCGTTCGCGCAGAATGCGGGGGTTAGTGTGAGGAACTTGTGTCCGGAAAGGGCCCCTGTATGGCAGTTTTTCTCATCAATCCCAGCGACCACTCCTTTGGGACCGCGGTGATTACCCCCCGCTGGCTTTATGTCCTGGCCGCCGCCACTCCGCTGTCGTTCGGCGATCCGGTGGTTGTGGATGAAACCCTGGAACCGCTGGTTCCCTCGACCATCCAGTCCGGGGATTTTGTGGGCATTGGCATTCACACCGGGAACGCCTTGCGCGGTTACGAGGTCGGCCGCATAGCCCGGGAGCGCGGTGCGTGGGTAGTGTATGGCGGCATTCATGCCACGCTTTACCCCGAGGAAGCCCTGGAGCGCGGGCACGCGCACGCGGTGGTGAAGGGCGATGGCGACGTGATCTGGTCCAAAGTGCTGGAGGCCTGCGTCCAGGGCAAACCGAAGCAGATCTACGAGGGCGGCAAGATCGATGCCGACCAGTTCGTGAAAGCCCGGTGGGATCTGCTGCCGCCGGATAAATATATGTGGGCTTCGGTGCAGACGGTGCGCGGTTGTCCGAAGCATTGCTCGTTCTGCTCCGTTTGGCGTACCGACGGGCAACGTCCCAGACAGCGGAGCTTCGAGAGCGTCATTGAAGAGATTGTCGTGCTGCGGCGGAAGGGCTTCCGCTTCATTGCCCTGGCGGATGACAACTTCTATCCCGTCACTCTGACCGATCTGCGGCTCGCCAGGGAGCAAAAAAACTTCTCCAAGCTAGCCGAGCTGGAACAGATCCGCAGCGATAAATTCGCGCTCATGGCCGAGCTGGCAAAGCTGCCGAAAAACATGGTCTTCTTCACCCAGATCACCATGGAATCCGCTGAGGATCCTGCTTATCTCGATGCTATGCGCAAAGCCAACATCAAGGGAGCGCTGGTGGGCGTCGAGGCGGTCACTCCGGAGGGCCTGAAGGCGGTCTTCAAGGAGTTCAATTTTTCCGGGGAAGGCTTAGTCCGCCAGCTCCAGACGTTTCGTGCCCATGGGCTGAATATGTTGGGCTCCTTCATCTTCGGGCTCCCTTCCGATAAGCCCGACACCTTTAAAGCTACCGCCGAGCTCGCGGGCAGGGCGGGCCTTGCTTTCGCCCAGTTCGTCCTGTTGACTCCCTTTCCCGGCACGGTCGACTTCATGCGCTGGGAGAAGGAGCAGGAGAAGGCGCTGGAGTACGTCGACGGTATCCCGATCACGCGATTCTGGCTGATCCCCGCCGCCAACCGTCCCAAGATGTTCATGCCGCACCCGCTCATGTCCTCGCAGGAGATCAGCAACCGGACCCAGGGCGTTTGGGACCGCTTCTACAGCTTTGCCTCCATCTGGAAACGTTCCGATTGCGCTCCGACTCTGCGCTCCCGGGTCGCCTTCGTTTTCCTGTCGAAGCTTTACCGCAAGATGTATGCCGGCACCGGCATCAGCACGGACAGCGCGCGGCGGCGGAAAGCGAACTCCGGGGCGCGCTGGCTTTCCCGGCACACTCGCAAGTTCTTCATCTCGAAGCCAATGCCGGAACTTCCCATGCCGGTCTGGTCGACCGCGCCGGCCCGTTCCGCAGCCGCCGAGATGGGTCCGTTCCCCATGGTGCAGTAACCTTGAAGCGCGAGGAATAGTACAGTTTGGCTGGCAATTCAGATTAGACTTACCTTATGGGATCGCGTTTCTTTAAAGGCGCATTTGGCATCCTGGCCGCCGGTTTTCTGATCCAGGCGGAACTGCTGGCCCAACATGGCCATGCCTCGGCATCGTCGGCTCATATCGCCGGTCCAGTTCACGCTGGCCCGTCCTTCTCGGGTGGTTCCCGCCGCTTTGCTCCCCCTCCGGCATCTTTGTTTACCAGCCCGTCTGGTCGCTCCCCATCGTTTCAGGCACGCAGGAACCAGCTGCCCTTGCTGGGGCAAACCCGCCATCCTGGCAACGGCGGGGTGGGATATCGTCGAAATTACCCGTATCTCTACGGAAGGTCTCTGGGGTGGATCCCCTTCGGCTACGGTCTCCCGTTGCCTTATGGCCTCCCCTACGGAATCCCCTACGGAAATGACCAGGACGATACGACAGGCCCACAACCAGGGCCCCAGCAGGCTGACTACGGCGACCAGCCCATGGGCGAGTACGGCCCGGAGCCCCCTCAAATGGCGGCGAACGCCCCGCCGTCCTTTCGGCCTGGATACCAGCCGCAGGGCGAGGCGGCTCCCGTAAACGCCCAGCCCACCACAACCTTGATCTTCAAGGACGGACGGCCGCCGGTGCAGGTGCGTAACTACGCTCTCACCGCCGGCACCCTCTACGCTCTCGACGGCGAGTCACGGCAGGAAATACCGCTCTCCCTGCTCGATGTGCCGGCCACGGTCGCAGCCAACCGCACCGCCGGCGTGGATTTCGCGCTGCCCGTCAGCCACTAACACTTACGTACTCAGGAACACACTGTAGCGTGTGCGTAAGACTGCCGCTCCGAATTCAGTCCTGACCACCAACCCTGGCGGGTGGCCCAGGTCTCGCTCGTTTTTCGCGAGATGTGGGATACCACGACTGCCGGTCCGCATTTTCTGGCGCTCCAGGGGCTGCCAATCGAGGTCCGTGGTATCCCACATCTCGCGAAAAACGAGCGAGATATGGGGCACCCCTCGATTCGTGGTGCCATGAGATCTTTCGACCGCGAGCTCTCACTAAGTTCGACTCTGTGCGTGTGCCGTTCCATCTGTAGCTGTTTCTGTTTCATTTCCCGCTTGTGCAACTGAATCTGTATCTTTCTACAACTTTCGTAAGCCGGCATAGGGCCCGGTTATGTTGCATTCTGCAACCTTTGTGCGATCAAATTGTTACCTTCGGAATGGTAGCCTTGCTCTGCCATGAAGTACCAAATTCGCATTCTCGCATGCTCGTTGCTCTTCCTCAGCCCGGCGGTTGTTCTGGCTGGTAAGAAGATCGCCCCCAAACCGCAAGTGAGCCCGACCGCGATAACGCCGGACGCCGCGGCCTTCCTGGACAACGCCATCGATATCATGCGGCAACATGCCCTGCATGGCGAAGGCATTGACTGGGTTGCGCTGCGGGCGGAGGCCTTCAAGCGCGCCGGCGGCGCCTTCAATCCCATTGACACCTACCCGGCGATCTATTGGGCTCTGGTACAGCTGGGTGATCCCGGCAGCCACCTTCGCCTGCCTCCCGGCCTTTATCCCGACCAAATCGCCCTGATGCAACAGGCGGAAAAAGAGGCCGCGGCCAGCGCGCCGGCCGGAACGCGGATCGAGACGCCCGTTCCGACTCCCTTTGTCAGCCGCCGTCTGCCCGAAGGTCATGTCGTGACCGCGCAGGGCAAGAAATTCGGCTATGTCGTGCTTCCCCGGTGTTCCGCCAAAGACAACGATGGGCTGCTTCTTTATGCCGCCGACGTGCGCCGCATATTGGCAGACCTCGAAACCCAAAATCCCGGCGGTTGGATCGTCGATCTGCGGGGTAACACCGGCGGCAACATGTGGCCCATGCTGACCGGCATCGGGCCGATCCTGGGCGATGGCGCCGTGGGCTCCTTCGTAGCCGCCGGCGGCAACGTTACCTGGTTTTACAAGGACGGGGAGACGGGAACCCGTAATCCCGCAGGCCTGGAGACGGTTTCCTTGACCCTGCAGGAAGGGCCGGTAATGTCCCCAACCGCTCCGGTCGCTGTTTTGGTCGATGGCAGCACGGCTAGCTCGGCGGAAGCCATCGCCATTGCTTTCCATGGCCGGTCCGCCACCCGCTTCTTCGGAACCAAAACGGCCGGCAAATCCACCGCCGTGCAGCCCTTCAAGCTGGACGATGGCGCCGAGCTCTATCTAACCACTGCGATCGACGCCGACCGCACGGGCCAAGCCTTCCCCGATGGCTTTACACCGGACGAAGTCTTCCCAGCTATCGCCACCCTGCCACAGGAGAGCAGCGACCCCGTCGTGCTCGCCGCCCAGACATGGCTCGTGGCGGGCACTGCACCGGCCGCACCGCCGGCCCCTGCCGCCAAGCCCAAGACCAGGCATAAGAAGGCTGTCGTGGTCCATCAGGGCAGCTAACCTAGGCAGCTAGAAAAAACAGCTCAAACACATCGGAGTTCTCCCCACCGGGGAAAGGTGCTGGAAAGTGCACCTGAACGAAGGCGCACCCCTATGGGTGCGCCTTCTTGTTCTCGGTAGGCGGGGATTTATCCCCGTGGGTGGCCCTCGCCTTTGAGACCTGGGGGTCATGCAAAGGAACCCCAATCCACCGCGCTTTGGCTTTGTATCCGGGCACGACTTTAGTCGTGCCCTTGAGTTCTACATTTCTTTCCTGCCCGATTTTTCCGTAGGACCAAACCTGCGCAGCCAGGCGCGAGGAAGTTGCGTGAGCGGGCAATTAGGACCGACGGAAACTTACTTGCCGAATTCGCATCTGTTGTAAGTGTAGGGCCGCCTGCTCAACATTCGTGTTTGCTTGCCATCTGATTGCTTGACCACGCCAAGCGACTCCCTACCTCTCTATGCTGGACTGCTTCGCCCCGCGAGCACCTGCGGCGAGATTACGGCGTAAGCAGGGCAGCCCAGTGCGCGCTCCTGATAGAGCGGTCTTTGACAATTCAGCACCAACGACACGGGCATGGCGACAACCAGCGTTGGCCTGTCGCAGCGGATCGCGCCAGGGTTGCTACGCCCATTTTCCCGCAGCGGGTCCTCCAGGGAGGTCCAGGAGCTTAGTTCGCACCTGTATCAAGGAACTGGAAGCGGCCGGCGCGGCGTTTCTCAGCTCTCCACCCGTTGTTTTTCCGGACCCCGGATTTCCTGCCACGCGGCACTGGAGAGAACCGCGTATGCGCCTTTCCGCAAAGAAAGGCGCATGAAGTTTGCCAACGCCATCAAGTTCCACAGGAAATCCGGGCTGGCGAGGCAAATGTAGCTTCCCGAGGGGGGCTTATCGCGCTTATCGCGCTTTTCGCGCATCTTTTTTTAGCGCGTCGATGGTTGGAAAGCCTCTACATGCCCCCAGCTCCGGTTTTTTTACTCCGACGACGAACTTAAGCGTCCCGAGGGGGGCTTATCGCGCTTATCGCGCTTTTCGCGCATCATTTTTTTTAGCTGTTCGGTAACTGGAGAGCCTCTAGCTGCCACCACCCACGCGGGCTGTGCCAAAAATGCAGGCTTGACCGGGCCATGCGCGGTGAAATGTAGAAACTCCAGGGCACGACTTTAGTCGTGCCGTAAAAGCACAACAAGGTGGGCTTTAGCCCGCGATAATTTCATGATATCTGTGCCGAGGATAATGCTCGCTGCGGCGAGGCATCCCCGGCCTACCCTGAAAGCGAGTTCTCACGCAGACTGTAAATCCCCTGAGGTAGCAGTAAAGAACTTGGCGGCTTTGGCAAACTTCCTTGGCCCAGGACGCAGTTCCATAAGCGCTAACTTGTTTGGGATGTTTTTCGTCAAAACTCACAAAATCGTCATCCTGAGCGGAGCGCCTCACAGATTTATCGCGTGACACAGCGCTTGGCGGCGCGCAGTCGAAGGACCCCGACGGTGCTTTTTTAACCATGCTGTTTTGAGCTTTTCGACCACCGAAGTCCGAGAACAGGATCGAACTCGGGATGGATCGTGCGAATGAGGCTGAGCTTCTTTCGAACCGCCAGCCTCCGGACCAGTTGAAAAAGCTCCGAGCGGCATGGGTAAGATAAGCACCGCCGGGGTCCTTCGACTGCGCGCCACCAAGCGCTGTGTCACGCGATAAATCTGTGAGGCGCTCCGCTCAAGGATGACGATTTTGTGGTGAGTTGAGAGAAACCGAGTTTTTCCGCAGCCTGTTTAGCCCCTGGGCTTTTTCCCTTTGCCCGGACAATCGTTCGTGCCCTGATACGCGGATACCGAGGGATAAACAGACTTTGCTACCCGCGGGAGCCGCGATACAAAGCCAAAACACAGCATCCAAAAGGAGCTACCGGGTATATTGAAAAGCCAAGGTGAAGGTTGTGGGCAGTTGGCCTTCGACATTGCGTTGGCTGTTCAGCTCTCAGGATGGCGCGGCGGACCGGCTCATACCGCGTTGGATTGTACTGCGCGCGCTTGGCCTGATTTACTTCTCCGCCTTTATCTCCCTCCTGTTTCAGATCCGCGGCCTTATGGGTCCAAATGGTATCCTGCCCGCGCAAGGCTATCTGGCGGCGGTCGCGCAATCGTTTGGTCCCTTGATGCGACTATGGTTCGCGCCCACCCTACTGTGGCTTAACAGCGGCTCGTCCATGCTCATGGCGATGTGCTGGGCAGGCTTGGCCGCTTCGCTGCTGCTGGCCATCAACCTCTGGCCTCGAGCCATGCTCGCGGTCTGCTTTGTCTGTTTTCTTTCCTTCGTCAGCGCGGCCCAGGATTTTTCCGGCTATCAATCCGATGGCATGCTTCTGGAAGCCGGGTTTCTGGCGCTGTTCTTTGCCCCGCCAGGGTTGCGGCCCGGTTTGGGCGTGGCTCGCCCGCCGTCGCGCGCCAGCCTCTTCCTGCTGCAGTGGGAGTGGTTCCGCATTTACTTCGAATCAGGCTTGGTGAAACTGCTGAGCGGTGACCAGGAATGGCGCCACTTGACGGCGATGGACGAGTACTACCAGAACGGCCCCCTGCCCACCTGGATCGGTTGGTACGTGGAACACCTGCCGCATTGGTTCCACGTGGCTACCGCGTTCTCCACCCTGGCGCTGGAGCTGGTAATCGTGTGGATGCTGTTTCTTCCCCGCCGCTGGCGCATCGTTTGCTTTTTCATCGTCACCCCGTGGGAAGTCGGCGTGATCTTTACCGGAAACTACTGCTTCCTCAATTACCTCGTTCTCACCCTCGGATTTCTCCTGTTGGACGACCGCTGCTTCACCCGCTGGATAAGAGCTAGTTGGAAGCAACAGCCGGAAGTGGAAGCCGTGCCCGGCCCGGAGCCCGTGCACGCAGCGCGGAGCCTGCTGCTTGGTTTCGGTCTCTCGGTAAGCGCCGTACTGCTTACCCTGGTGGGCTACGTGACTACAGCGGAACTCATCACCATGGTCTTTGGCCGCCTTCCCTTGCCCATGCAGCCGGTAAGCATGCTCGAACCCTTTCGTATCGCCAACCAGTATGGCCTGTTCGCGGTGATGACCAAGGGGCGGTATGAGATCGAGTTTCAGGGCTCGCGCGATGGGCAGAACTGGGTCGCCTATCCCTTCCGCTTCAAGCCCCAGATGCTCAACCAGGCGCCCGGGATCTACGCGCCCTACCAGCCGCGTTTTGAATGGAATCTCTGGTTTGCGTCTTTGGGTTCCTGGCAGCAGAACCCCCTGGTTCCGCGAACCGAGGTGCGGCTGCTGGAAAGCGATCCCGACGTCTTGAAGCTGTTTGCCGCCAATCCCTTCGCCGGCGGACCCCCACGCCAGGTACGCGCCGTGCTGTGGCAATACTGGTTTACCTCGATGCAGCAAAAGCGCGGGACGGGCGATTGGTGGACCCGCCGGCTCCTCGGCCTTTACGCCCCGGTGCTGCAGCAGGACGACCAAGGCCAGGCCGGCATCGTCACCATGCCCGATCCTTTGCCGGCACACGACTAGGTTTTTTCCCGGCGGCAGATTGCTGCCGGGAATTAAAATAGAGGCGTGTTTGCCCTGCTCCCAAACCGTCGCGGTGCCCTGGGCTCAACCTGGGTATCTGTGGCCGCGCACGCGGCAATGGTAGCGGCGTTTGTCTTCGTCCTGCGGCTGCATCCGGTACGCGTTTTCAATCTGCCGGGCACTCCCGCGGGGACCCACGTGGAGCTGGCGTACCTGCCGGGTAGGGCGCCCACTCCCCCGGTTCCTAAGAAAATGAAGATCAAGGCTCCCGTCCCGGCGAAAGTTGCGCCGCCGGCGGCCCCCGCCCCTACACCGGACGCGAATAGCGGCTCAGACTCATGGGGCTCAGGCTCGGTGGAGATCGCCCTTACCACCTATTCCCCCAGCCCGAAACCCGATCTCTCCGTGCTACCCCATGGCGTGCAAGGGGATGTGATTGTGGATGTGACCATCGATCCCGATGGCAAGGTCGCCGATCTGGCTTTGCTGCACACCCTGGGGTATGGCATCGAGTCCAGCGTGCTCGGTACCCTCAAAACCTGGATCTTCCGCCCGGCGAAGAAAGACGGTACCCCGATCGCCAGCGTGCAGGAGCTGCACTTTCATTTTGGTCCGGTCTAAAGAGTGGCTGGCAGTGGCTGCCTGGCCAAAAAATTCCCAAAAATAAATTGCATCCGGGCAACCGTTTTCATCAACGATTCATCTATCTGCGGGAGGGAAACTGGGCTCATTGGGAATGACTTCGCGCATTTTATTGGTGGATGACAATTACATCCAATCGGCCACCCGCCAGGCAATACTGGTAGGGTGCGGCAGGGACGTCACCATAGCACAGCAAGGCAAGCAGGCACTCGAACTGCTCAACCAGCCGGATGCAACACCGGGCTTTGGCCTGATTATTACCGACCACCTGATGCCGGTCATGAGCGGTCCAGAGTTTGTCGCCGAAGTGCGTCGACGAGGTTTCACCCTGCCGATCATCGTGCTCAGCGGCTTTCCTGATGCCGAATCCGACTATGAAGGGCTGGATGTGGTTTTCCGGCTCAAGCCGTTCGACCCTGACAGCCTCATTCGGCTGGTTCAGGAGCTGCTCGGCGAGAGTATGCGCCGGTCCGCCTAACCGGCTGCTTCTGCATTCGCTGCACGGCATCGGCTGTTCCCTGACGCCATTGCCGTTCCCTATCTGCCTCTGCGACAATCGGGATGGGCTCGTGACCTTCTCATGCCGGAATTTGGAAGTTTTTCGCTCCTCCTAGCTCTCGTCCTGAGTGGCTATACCTTGGTGGCCGGAGCCGTCGCGCTGCGCCAACTGGCGACCGGGTTCCGCGGCGGGATTTCCCCTGACCGCCTGGCCGAAACCGCCCGGCGGGCCGGCATCGCCAGCTTTTTCGCCGTCACCTGTGCGGCTTTCGCCCTGGTCTACAGCGCTTTCGCCAACGACTTCTCCGTCTCCTACATCCTCCATCACTCCAACCGCGCCCTCCCCGGACCCTACAAGTTCGCTGCGCTATGGTCTGGCCAGGAGGGATCGTTGCTGCTGTGGGCCTGGCTGCTGACCGCCTACGGCTTCGTGCTCCGCCTACGCCATAAGGTCGACGTCACTCTTACCGCTTATGCCTCCACCATCCTGGCGGGGATCCAGATTTTCTTTTTGCTCTTGCTCAACTTTGCCGCGCCTCCGTTTGCCCTGGTGCAGGGCCAGACCCCGGCCGATGGCTTCGGACTCAATCCCCTGCTGCAATATCCGGAGATGGTCATCCATCCGCCGATGCTTTACCTGGGCTACGTGGGCTTCAGCGTGCCCTTCGCCTTTGCCCTGGGCGCACTCATGATGCGCTACCCGGGAGAGAAATGGATTCACATCACGCGCCGCTGGACCATGGTGACGTGGCTGTTCCTGACCTGCGGCATCTTCCTCGGCGCACACTGGGCCTACTCGGTATTGGGCTGGGGCGGATACTGGGGCTGGGACCCGGTGGAGAATGCGAGCCTCATGCCCTGGCTCACCGGCACCGCCTTCCTGCACTCGGTCATGATGCAGGAAAAGCGCGGCATGATGAAGAACTGGAATGTCTGGCTTATCTTCAGCACCTTCCTGCTGTGCATCCTGGGAACCGACCTCACGCGTTCCGGCCTGGTCAGCTCCGTCCACGCCTTTGCCCAGTCTTCCATCGGCAGCTGGTTCACTGCCTTTCTGGTGATTGTGCTCTCCGTCTGCCTCTTCACTTTCCTGCTGCAGCGGGATCACCTCAAGTCGGAGCATAAGCTGGAATCACTGGTCTCGCGCGAGTCGAGCTTCCTCTTCAATAACCTGGTGCTGCTCGCCGCTTGCTTCACCATTCTGTGGGGCACCCTCTTTCCCATCATCTCGGAGTACGTGCAAGGTAATAAGGTCACCGTCGGCGCGCCTTTCTTTAATCGCGTCGCGCTTGCCCATCGGCCTCTTCCTGCTCTTCCTTACCGGCATTGGCCCGCTGCTGGCCTGGCGCAGCGCATCGTTCAAGAGCGTCCGGCGCAACTTTATCCTGCCCGGTTGCGGCGATCGTCACCACTGCGATTGTGCTGATCGCCGTGGGACTGCGCCCCTGGAACGATCAGTCCACTTTCTATTCGCTGGTTGCCTTCTCGCTCGGCGCCGGCGTCGTCACCGCCATTTCTTCGGAGTTTCTGCGCGGCGCCAACGTCATCCACAAGCACACCGGGCAGAAACATCTTCGCCTCCATGGTCCAGCTCACGCGCCGCAACACGCGCCGCTATGGCGGCTACCTCGTGCACTTCGGCGTGGTCGTCATCTTCATCGGCATTGCCGGCGGCGCCTTCAACCAAAGCCACGAGCAGGAAATGAACAATGGCCAAAGCATGACCATCGGGCCCTACAGGATCGTGTGCGAGAGCTTCACCCAGGATTCGAATCCCAATTACGACACCGAGTTCGCCCTGCTCGACGTCTATCGCGGCAACAAGAAGATCACCCAGCTCGCTCCGGAGAAGCGTTTCTACGCCGCTTCGCAACAACCATCGAACCATGGTCGCCAACCACTCCACGCTGGCCTGGGACCTGTACGTCGATCTATGCCGGCAAGAACCCCGACAGCGGCTTGCCGATTATCAAGGTTTTTCTGAACCCGCTCATGGCCTGGATCTGGATTGGAGTGGTCATCGTTGCCGTCGGCACGCTGGTCGCGCTGGCGCCTAACCTCAGCGCGGCGCTGGCATCCGGCCGCACCCGCACTGGGCGTTGCTGAGGGCGTGCAGACCTCGCCGCGAAACCGCAGCTGGCGGATGAGCCGGAAGTTGCCCCGGAAGTCGCCGGGCAGGAGGTCGCAGATTGAACTCCCGTAGTATTCTCGTCCGCGGCGTCGCAGCTCGTCTTGCTCGGGATCCTGATCGCGGTTACGGCCGGCGCAACCGACTCCTCTGCCCGGTTCGAAAAGGACAGCCACGAGCTGATGTGTGGCTGCGGCTGCAATCAGCTGCTGGGCGAATGCAACCATGTGGGCTGTCCGGTCTTCGCCGGTAATGCTCGCGGAACTGTCGGCGGCTATTGCCAGGGGCGATAGCGACGACACCATCTTCCACCAGTTCCAGGATGAATACGGGCCGGTGATCCTCGCCTCGCCCATGTTCACGCGGTTTAACCATCTCGCCTGGATCATGCCTCCGCTGGTGCTCTTTCTCGGCATCGCGGGCGTTTTGCTCATCGTGCGCAACTGGAAAATGCGCACCGTGCCAATGCCGGCCGCGCCGGATACGCCCGGCTTTGCCGCCACCCGCGACCGCATTCGCCGCGAGACCGCAGATATGAGCACCATTGCCTGTGGCCTTCTCCTGCTCGCGATTTTTGCCTTCGTCTTTTATCCCCAGCGGCATACTGCGCGGCAGAGGCCCAAAACCCGCCTCGATTTTCTGCGCGAACAGAAAGACGTGCTGTACGAGAATCTTCGCGACTTGAATTTCGAGTACAGCGCGGGCAAATATCCGGCGGAAGATTACGCGGCGCAGCGCGCTGCTCTGGAAAACGAAACCGCCGCGGTGCTCGCGGAAATTGAGCAGTTGGAGCTGCATGTCGCGCTCCTCCTAAGGCTTCTGCGCTGTACAGAAAGATGAATATGAGATCGAACTCTATCGCCGCGCAGAATTGCTGCGCTATGGCTGCTGATCCTTGAATTCGGGTGCGCCGCGGCTTCCGCGGCCACCATTACGGGTACCGTCACCAATGGCACCACACACACGCCGGCAGCCGGAGACGCGGTAACGCTGATCGCGCTCGACCAGAGCATGCAGGAGATCGCGCACACCAAGACCGATGCCCAGGGCCACTTCTCGATCGATGCGCCCGATCCGGGCATGCATCTTATCCGCGTCGATCACCAGGGCGCCGCTTATTTCCAGCCGGCCCCGCCCAATACGCCCAACGTGAATCTGCAGGTCTACGATGTCGCTGCGGTGGTCGCCGGGGTGAGCACCGTAGCCAATGTAATGCGCGTCGAAACCGACGCGCAGGGGCTGCGGGTGACCCAGAGCTTTTTTATCAAGAACGACTCCAACCCGCCCCGCACTCAGTTCAGCAACCGCTCCTATGATTTCTATCTGCCGCCCGGTGCACAGATCGAAGGCTCGGCCGCCATGGCTCCCGGCGGCATGCCGGTGCAGTCCTCGCCCGTACCGCTGGGGGAGAAGGGACACTACGCATTTCTTTTTCCGCTGCGCCCAGGGGTGACGCAGTTTCAGCTCAGCTATCATCTGCCCTATTCCGGCAGTCTGGCGTTTGACCAGCGGTTTGCCAATGTGACCGACAGCTTTGTGGTGATGATGCCCAAGAGCATGAGTTTCAAGCCCAGCGGAGGCGTATCGTTCGAATCGCTGAATGAGACGCCCGGTGCGCTTACCTTTCTGGCACGGAATGGCGGCCCTTCACGTCCGTTCTCCTTCACTGTCTCCGGCTCAGGAGCCATGCCTCGCGATACGCAGACCGCGGAGGGCCAGAGCTAATGACACCTCGGCGGCGACGGAACGACAGGGAGGAAGTGCGGCGGCGAATGACACCCGTCCCGGGGGCGGCCTTGGCGTGCCCATCGATACGCCCGATCCCCTCGACAAGTACAAGTGGTGGATTTTGGGGGCGATCACCTTGGTATTCGCAGTGGGCGCAGGTTTTCTCCTGCGGCGATCCGGGGATGATGCTGCTCCTGAGGTTGCCGCGGTGAGTGCTCCGGCTACTCCAGGGGGTCTGCTGGCGGCGCTCAAGGACGAGCTTTTCACGCTGGAGACGGATCATCTTCAAGGCAAGCTTTCCGACGTGGAGTATGAACAGCAGAAGCAAGCGCTGGAGTTGGTGCTGCGCCGCGCTCTCGCCCGAAAGCCTGCGTAAAGTTCGATGTTTTTGAGGCTTTCGGAGTCTTAATAGCGATATCAGAAGGTCAGCGGCGCCCGCGAAGGCGGCTGGAGTTGCGCCACAAGCTGTGACAGTTTGCGGGGTCTGGCCAGACCTCGGACGCGGCCCGGAGACTGGAACGAGATTATTCGTATTCGCCGCTTGCCAGGGGCGTTCTCTAAGCGGCAAATCTTTTGCGCACTCGTCTCCCCTAGCGGCTATTCTTAGTGCGCGCTTGACTAAATAGCCGACACGAGAAAATCCGATGCGGGAACTGATCGAATCCTTCTTTGAGCAACCCCCCAAGGATTGCGGCCCGATCTACAACGAGCGATCTTTACAGCTCGAATTGGCTTACTGGTTTCGGCGCATGGGGGCGCGCGTTGAGTTCGAGCGCCCGTATCGAATCATGGGGCTCGACGGCTCCACGTGTCCGCCGAAATCAAACCTTGATCTTCTTGTGCGGAAGGACGGCGTGTCAGCCGCCATCGAGTTCAAGGTGCCGCTGAACGGCCAGCATCCCGAGACCCTTTATAGCTTCTGCAACGATATCGCCTTCATTGAAGGCGTCGTCCGGCACAAGTTCGTCGACCGAGGATATTGCCTTCTTGTCACGAACGACCACGTCTTTTGGGAAGATACCGGGCGCGGGAGCATGATTCACAATCTGTTTCGATGCAGAGGATCGACGCTGTCAGGCGTCGTTGAAAAACCGACAGGTCAGAAGAAGACGACCGTCGCCCTTTCGGGTTGCTACGCTCCTGCTGATAGCTGGCGAGCCGTGCGCGACCAGCGTCTCATGCCCGACGCGCAATACCTCTTGCTTGGCATTGGTTCAGAACCTCAGGCCGATACACGCTGCTGACGTGCGTTTTCCAGTGCCGCGCCAGACAATCGGCGGCCTGAAAGGCTCGCCCGTGACTACGCACCCCAAGAGTACCCGTGTCATCAGCGGAATCACGAACCACCTACATACTGACGCCGTGTTTCTGTCTGTCGCCCAAGGAAATAAGGGGACATTGAAACCTGATGACGGGAAGATCACCTTAAGCGCAGCGTGTAACTCGTGATTGGGCAGGATATGAACGCGGCCGAAACGACCGCTTGCGGGTTTAGAACCTGACTGTGGTGGTAGCCCTTTGACGATATTTGGCTCGATCTCTCAGAGCCCTATTTCCCCGGACTCAGAGTCGTGGGATCAATGACGGCCACCTGTGGGTAGCGAGTGAAATCCTGGACATTGAAGGTCAGAATGCTTCCGACTTGATGCGTCAACATGGCAGCTACAAGCCGGGCGTCATGCGTATTCTTACCCGAAACACGGTGCGCGGCGACCAGATGCTCCCAAATGCCGTGGAGAGGTAACTCGGGCAAGAGGCCAAATAATCGCTTTAACGCGTCCATCTCTACCATTGCCTGTTCGACTGTGAGGCCAAGGCCATTCTCAGATAAAGAGCGCGTCATTACGGCCCAGGCCTCGATAAGGTTCTGAGAAGTAATGTGCAGAGATTCATTCCTGCCACGAAGAGCAGCTATTGCCGTCTCAGCTATAAGCCCATGCTGATGTTGGGGCTGCAAAAGACGCAGCAGAATGTTTGTGTCCAGAAGAACGGCCATCTATTGGCCACGCATCCCGTAGATCGATTCCCGACTGATGGCCTCCTCCGACAACAAGGGCGCTTCCGTCGAGTGACTGTGAACCCACGCGTGAAATGCCCGCGACCACTCTTCCGCGCCCAACGCTGGTTCGAAGGCGCGGCTGCCTTCGAGCCTTTGCCGTATAGCTTCGATGCCGACCTCGACCACATCATCGGCCTCTCGTATCAATCCGGCCTGGATCGCCTGTCCAATCACCCGCTCTTGCTCCGGATTTAGTCGAATATTCATGGGGCGAACCTCTGTCCTATTTTCTCAGAAGTCTCAGACGATAGTGGCGAGAGACGTGGCCAGTTCCCAAAATTTGGGCCTGACGCGGGCCTGACGCGGGACGGCCTGACGCGGGACAGACGGGCCTGACGCGGGACAGGCCTGACGCGGGACCGACGGAGTAACCCCTCAAGGGAAAACCAGGCGAAGCAAAGCCCGCGTCAGCATAGCGTCCTCGTGCAACCGGCCGCATCACTCGAAGAATACGGCCCGGCTGACCCTCCGGAAGAGCAGCTCCAGTAAAGAATCTGTCTCCCCCTCGGTTCCTCTCAGTCTCAGTCCCTCTGCAAGAAAATGCCTCTTGCCAATAATCACAAACAGGCGTAACCTGTCAACAGATGATTTCGGCAGGGTGCAGCTTCTCGCCAGCAGCCCCCTAGTCGGCAGTTGCCCGTTGTCTGAGCCGAAGCGCGAGCGAGGATAATCCATATCCGGAAGCACACTCGGCCCCTGTCTCAAGCTAAGCAAAGCATCCCGCCGCGGCGGGATTTTTCTTTGCCCCAGAAACCACCCTGCAAAGCGAGATCACCCGTGGCCAAAAATAAAGTCACTGACTCATCACCGATCAGGAAATGGCCTTTGCCCACCTGGTCGAGGATGTCGCAGCGTCATGCAGTGAAGGCTCCTCCCCACCGAAGGTTTTCAGATGCTTGGGAGGATCAAAACTCGAATTTGTGCTCAAAATACCGAATTTTATGCAAGTTTATGAAAAGATCCACGCGCTCGTCGCCTCTCCACATGGGAGCGTCACCTTCGCCTGTCCCTCCGTCCACATCCCGGAAAACCGGTTCCGCATTCCTCCATCGAGCGCTGCGGAACCAATGCCGAATCAAACCACCACAAAATGTCATCCAAAACATCGAATTTTACGCAATTTTATGAAAAAACCGCGCCCCGTCTATTTCTCCATCGGGCAGCCCTCTTGCCGGGGCGCCAACTTGAGAAAGGAAGTAACGAGGTCCGGGGGCAGTGTCTCCAAACTCGCCCCGAAACCCTCATCCTTGGGGGGCAAGTACCTAATGACTCCCGGTGGTGTCGTGTTGAGGAAACAACCGGATCGTTACTTCTGGAGATGTCGCCTGGATTGTCAACACCTTCTGCGAAGAATCCCACTGCATGGCGCCACCCTCGACGGACTTGGGGATGCTCGCTCCCAGCTTGACACGTTCGACCGAGCGGGCATCGAACTTCCCATAAGTAATTTCAGAAGGACCGTATTGGATGCGCCGGATAACCGACGAAGTCCTGAGCAGATGATCTTGATCCTTGGGAGCTAACTCAGGGAAGGATGCCATCGCCCGGAGATAGTGACGCACATAATCTCCGTAGCCGTCGGTCAGCCAGATGTCATCGTTGGGGTAGCGGTTCTTTCCGTCTGCATCCACCGAGTAGGTCGCCCAATTCAAACGCCGCACCGCCTGCTCCCTGCTGGCGCAATCGCCGGACTTCTCACAAAAGAGCAACTCTACAGAAGCATGTCGAGACGTGTGGCTGTTGCCGGGAACAAGATAGACGGTCTGCTCGTTGATGGGCACGACCTGCAACTTCTCGAAGGTGTGGTTCCCGAGCCGATCCGTTGACCAACCAAGAATCCCACGAGCCTGGGCCACGTTATTCCGGTCCCAGTCGGGGTGCTCCAGCATATAAGCGGCCATGGTATCCGCATTAATTTCGGTATCCGAGTAGTTGGCAGTGGGAATGTCTTCAAAGAAAGGACCCCATTTGTTGGTAGCAAGCGGGTAAGTTTTGATCCACGCTGTGACCAGGGCAGCGGTCGGGCCGTACTCTTGCCCGCGATGCAAATCTTCCAGGCTGCTGAAGAGACGAAGAGTCGGGCTCCAGTTGGATGTATAAGCCGCCGTGTGCCGTTCGCCCTTGACCTCCTGCTCTGCGACTTGTCCCGTGGTGGCGTTCACCCGGAATGGCCAAGGGGAGTGGGTAGCATCCCCTGTGGTTACGTGTGCCACCAACGTGTCGGCGATCTTGATGGCGGCGTCCAGATATCGGGGATTCCCAGTCATCTTATAGAGCATGACTAACTCAGCGCCAAAGCTGCCCGCCTTATCCGGTTGGAGGTAGCCCTTGCCGGCACGCATATCGCCGTCATATTGGCCCGAATGAACATCGGTGTTGTAGGGGAACGGAAGGTTGGCCCACAAAGCCTTGGGACTCGACATACCATGGTCGAGCCAGTAGTCGGCTATCAGGATCATGTTCTGCTGAATCGCTGGATCTCCAAGATACTCATAGAGGAGATTCCATGAATCGAGCGCCATGTTGAGCTGGTCGCCGCCAAGACCTCGCTCGTCGTCTGCGCCGGGCTTCCAGACCTGATGCTGCAGATAGTAGGGAACGCCGTTGGGGCACTTCCTCATGTGGATCCAGAAGTTCCAAATGGCGCGGATATTACGATCATAGGCTTCTGAAGGGTCGTCGCCAGACCAGGGCACAATGCCACCGTTGGCATCGACGCGGACGTCGTGATAAACGATGTGATGATCATTGACGGGAAACTTTGAGCGGTCCTGGGCGCGCAGCGCAGGGAGCAGAAGAAGAAGAATAATCCAGATTCGTTTGCCCATGGTTATCTGCCTTCCACCACAATCTCAGGGGAACCCGTATGCCGCAGACGAACGATATAGTCAGCTTGCGCTGGTTCTACGGTATAGCCAGCCTCTTTCAGGTCTTTCAGATCCTTGCGCTCCGTCAGAAGTGTTTGGCCCACACTGACGCGTGTGGGCTTGAAGTTCAGGCGCAACACCTGGGTACCGTCGGAATCAAACGTCTGGTAGGTGACTCGTCGCGGCCCGTAGCTGACTTTTTGGACTACCGACGAGGATCGCAATAGGTGAGATTGGCCTATCGGCGCGAGTTCCGGCAGCGCGCCCATGGTCCAGTTGAAGTGCCGAAGATAGTCTGCGTAGCCGTCACTAAACCAGTAGGGTGCGTGGTAATCGGCGCCGCAGCACGCAACCAGGCCTTCGGAGGAGGCGAAGTAAGTCGCGTAATTCATGGAGCGGAAAGCATCGCGACGGGCTTGGCCGTCGCCTGTTCGTTCGGCATACATGGCATTGATCGCCGCCCACCTTCCGCCGTGACTGCCTTGCCCCGCTCGCGAACAACATCCACCGTTGCAGCTAGGCGAACCCTGTTCGTCGATTGCCCATGCGCCCAGAAAAGGTCCGCGTCCGAAACGCAGCCGCACCCAGTCAATCAGGTGACCGACATGAGAGACCCATTCGGGATCAACCGAAGCCGGGTCTGGCCTGGTCATGATGTAGTAGGCAGTCATATCGGGCAGGAATTGGTTGACGTTATCGGTCCCGTGGGGAATGTCTTCAAAGAAGCCGGACCACTTGTCCCACGCTTTACTTCTCCGATTGAGAGGATTCTGCAGAACCCAGGTCCACGCCAGATCACGAGCCCGCTGATAGGCGGCTGTATCGCCGGCCTTGAGCCGAATCAGCTCATCGAACATCCGCACCGAGGACGAAACATCCCCGCCATATTCTTCCAGGGCCAAAGTTACACCGGTGCGGGCGTCGAGGCGAAATGGCCAGGGCGTGTGCTCGTCGTCGCCAGGCCGCACATGACGTGCGAGCGCATCAGCACAGTGCTCCGCCGCGGTTAAGTACTTAGAGTCCCCGGTTAGCTCATAGAACAACGTGTAGGCGGCGCCCAACTGGCCTACTTTGTCGGTCTCAATACCGCCGTAGAATTCCTTTGGCATGTTTTCGATACAGCGGCCGTATTCGGTCTGGTCGCCGCAAGAGGTGGCGAAGGGTACGTTAGGCCAATCCCAATCAGCCGGAGTCGTACCGTGGGCAAGTTGGTAGTCGAGCATTCCGCGCACTATGGCAATGGCCTCTTCATCCCCGGAGTACGGATACCACGCCACCACCCCGTCCACGAATGCCGCGTAGACCATTGCCGGGTTATGCTGCCAGTATTCGCCCTGAAGCGTGTCTCCATCCATCACAGAATTGATCAGGTATATCTTCAAGCCGGTGTGAGTGCGGGTATCGACCGGGACCTTATGTTCAATGAAACTCCAACCCAAGCGCAGGACCTGATCGTAGCCAAGATTCTTATCCGGTTCGTACCAGGCCAAAAGGTTCCCCTGTTGATCGAGGATAGGGTGATGAAAAGCTACCTGCGCGTTCACATACTCCGGCGCTTGCGCCTTGAGTGGAGACAGCATAAGCAGCAGCAAAGAGGCGAGCAGCAACGAGGCTGAAGAAGGCATGAAGACTCCATTACAGGCTACAATCAACCTGGAAATCTTATGGCAGAGCTGGAAGAAACTTTAGGACTTACTGACAGGCAAATCAACTTACTGCACCATACCTTTATCGATTACCAGGCTACCGAAGCATTCCTGGAACATCCTCTGATCATCGAACGGGCGAAGGGCCTCTACTATTGGGATACCAGTGGGAAGCCCTATTTCGACGCGATCGGGGGCATTTTTGTCGCCGTTCTGGGCCATGGCCACCCTCGCGTTATGCAAGCCATGCGCGATCAGATGGAGAAGGTCACCTTCGCACCACCACTGCACAGCACAACCAACGTTCTGCTCGATTTTGTGGAGAAAGTGGGATCTGTCGCGCCCGGCGGCTTGAAGTATGTCAAGCCCTTGAGCGGGGGCTCGGAGGCGGTCGAATGCGCCCTCAAATTCACCCGGCAATATTTCAAGCAGACAGGGAGGCCGGAAAAATATAAATTCGTCAGCCGCTATTATTCGTACCACGGCGGTACCTTCGGCGGCATGGGAGCGAGCGGAAGCGGCGCACGAAAATCCAAGTTCGAACCGCAGATGGGCGGCTTCTTAAAAGTATTTCCGCCGAGCTATTATCGCGACCGGTTTCCAACCTGGGAGGAAGCGAATCGCTTCGCCGCAAGAAGCCTGGAAGACGTCATCCTGCACGAGGATCCAGGGACTGTGGCCGCCTTCCTGGTCGAACCGATCGGCAACACCGGCGGGATCATCACCCCGACCCAGGAATACTTTGAGATGCTGCGCGACATCTGCGATCGATATGATGTGCTGTTGATTTTCGACGAAGTGATTACCGGCTTCGCCAAGACTGGCAACATGTTCGCCGCCCAGACCTTCGGCGTCACGCCTGACATTATTTGCACGGGAAAGGGTATCTCCAGCGGCGCCATGCCGCTCGGCGCGATGATTGCGCGGGAAGACATGGCGGACGCATTTCGGGGAAGGCCTGAAGAAAATCGGTTCTTTGCTCATGGGCACACGTTCGCCGGCAATCCTCTGGCATGTGCCGCCGGTTTAGCCGTCATTGATGAAATCCTGGAACAAGACCTGTGCGCCAAGGCGGAACGCCTGGGGAATTACCTCCGCGGCCGGCTGGAAGGTCTCCGAAAGTATGGGGTTGTGCGTGAGGTCCGTGGAAAAGGCGTGTTGCTGGGAGTAGAGCTGGTGAAGGACACCCGTTCTATGGAGCCGTTTCCTCAACTTGGCAAAGAGCTGAAGAAGGCCGCCCTTGAGCACGGCATTATCCTGCGCATCGATCCAACCTGGTTTGCCGTGGCCCCTCCGCTGATCGCAGAAGAAAAGGACCTCGACGAAATGTGTGACCTGATCGAGGCCAGTCTGCGCACAGCGCTGGATCGTGTACGTGACCGGTGAATCTATTTTGGAGGCAAGCCGGCGCTGAAACCGCCGTCTACGATCAATGCTGAACCGGTCATGAAGGAGGCGTCATCGCTGGCCAGGAACACGGCCGCCCGCGCTACTTCTTCGGGCTGTCCGATCCTTCCCAGGGCGTGCAGCGAACCCGCTTCCTCTCGTGCCTTGCCTGGATCGGGCTGCGATTCGAAATAGCCTTCGGCCAGGCCCGCGTTGATATAGCCGGGGCAAATCGCGTGAACCCGTATCCCTTCTCGTCCATGATCGATGGCAATCGCCTTGGTGAATGCCAGGATCGCTCCCTTGGTCGCACAGTAGCCGGCACAGGAAGGTTCAACGAAGAAGCCATTGACCGATGACATGTTCAGGATCACGCCGCGCGTCTGCCGCAAATCGGGCAGGAATGCTCGAGAGCACAGGAAGACGCCGCCGACGTTGACCGCCATCTGCCGATTCCATTCTTCCGGCGATGTGTCTTCAATTCTCTTGTTGACCTGGATCGCCGCATTGTTCACCAGGATGTCCAACGGACCGAGCTCCCTGCGAACGAAGGACTTCAGGGCGGCAACCGATTCAGGGTCGGCTACATCCGCCTTGAAGGCGCGCGCATCGCCGCCCTGCGAACAAATTGTGGCGGCCGCTAACTCCGCTTTGCTTCCATCGATGTCTACCAGCACCACCCGCGACCCTTCCGCGCTGAGGCCGATGGCCACCGCACGGCCAATTCCTGAACCCGCTCCCGAGACAACCGATACCCGTCCGTTCAGTTTCAAGGCCAAGCCCCTCTCCATGGATAACTTGTTCGGGATGTTTTTCGTCAATACTCACACAAAATCGTCATCCTGAGCGAAGCGCCTCACAGATCTATCGCGTGACTCAGTGCTTGATGGCGCGAAGTCGAAGGACCCCGAGGATGCTTATCTTGCCCATGCTATTCGGTGCTTTTCAACCACAGAAACCCAACGTGCACTCTTTTGGCTGCCGAGAATGTAGATGTAGCCGCCGGACATAGCAAGATGCTAGCAGTTCTCTTTCTCGGCCCCAAGAAAAGACCAGGGCGGGTCCGCCCAGGAGCGGGCTTCGGTGGTTGAAATGCTCCGAGCGGCATCGGCAAGATAAGCATCCTCGGGGTCCTTCGACTCCGCGCACCAAGCACTGAGTCACGCGATAAATCCGTGAGGCGCTCCGCTCAGGATGACGGTTTTGTGGTGAATTGGAAATGCAAAAACCATCGTTTTTTCGGATTTCTATTCTCTGCCAAACAAGTAAGCCCCCACCTGCGGCTTTTCACCCCGACTCAACGATAAGATTTGCGTAGGACACCGTGTCGGCAGTGCGGATCAGGCCAATGGCTTGTGGCACTCGCTTCTTGAGAATCACATGCGGTTCGTAGACCGTGGGCATTCCTGTCAGCGCAGCCGCAAAGGCGGCCTTGGTCGCCGGTGTGTTTACAGAAAGAAATTCTTCAGCCATAAACACCTGGGCCACGACGAAGTTCTTGCTCAAGGCCTGCAGCACGTCGAGGACGCGCGGAATGTCATCGATCAGGGAAATGTCTACCGTTTCAATCTGCGGCCAGAATGGAAATCCACGATCGGCAATTACCAACGTGTTGGTATGCCGGATGCGGCTGATAAGAGAGTTGATGGCGGGATTGAGGATGCCTGTCTTAAGCATGAGTACGACGGTTAAAGCGAGACGCCCCGCTTCCAGGGAATGAAGTCGTTTTGGTTGAGCTGCTCGGCCTTGGTTTGTACCCTTCCGCTGGCTACGTCAATGATCGACCCGAGGATCGACTCGCCGACCTTCTCGATGGTCGTCTCACCACGGATCACGGCCCCGGTGTCGATATCGATGATGTCTGACATGCGCTCCGCGAGACTGGTGTTGGTGGAAAGCTTGATCACCGGCGTGATTGGATTGCCGGTCGGGGTTCCCAAACCGGTAGTAAACAGAACCATATTGGCGCCCGCGCCCACCAACGCGGTAACACTCTCGACGTCATTGCCCGGAGTACACAGCAGAGCCAGGCCTGGCGTATCGTCGTATTCCGGATAGTCGAGCACCCCGCAAACGGGCGAGGTACCGCCCTTTCTCGCTGCGCCGGCCGACTTCATCGCATCGGTGATCAACCCGTCCTTGATATTTCCAGGAGAGGGGTTCATATCGAAGCCGGAGTGAACCGCCTTAGCCCGCGCCGCATAATCACGCATCAACTGGATGAAACGGTCGGCCTGCGCCGCATCCACGCAGCGGTCGATAAGACTCTGCTCCACCCCACAGAGCTCAGGAAATTCCGACAATATCGACTTCCCGCCAAGCGCAGCCACCAGGTCGGAGACATGCCCAATCGCAGGATTGGCGGAGATTCCGGAGAATCCATCGGAACCTCCGCACTTAAACCCACGGTGAGCTTACTGAGAGGAGCGGGCTTGCGGGTAAGACGGTTAGCTTCGACCAGGCCCTCGAAGGTGGCACGAATGGCGTCGGAAAGCATGGCCGATTCAAGACCGGACTTCTGCTGCTCGAACATCAGCACCGGCTTACGCAAGGCCGGGTCCCGTTCGCGCAGCGCGTCCATCAGGATGGCCGGCTGCGCATTCTGGCAGCCCAGGCTCAGCACCGTCGCGCCCGCCACGTTTGGATGATGGATGTACCCGGCGAGCAGCCCGCAAAGCGCCTTGGAATCCTGACGGGTGCCCCCGCAGCCGCCCTCATGCACCAGGAACCTTACTCCATCGACATTGGGAAAGACCCGCTCCGCTTGCCGGGTAGCGAGATCGTCGCGCTGGGCAGCTTGCGATCCCTGGTGATGCTGCTCGATCAGTTGCCGAACCTGCTGGCGGTAAAGTTTCGGGCGCCCGTAACCAAGCTCTTCCTCGAAGGCATCGCGCAGGGCTTCCACATTGCGGTTTTCGCAAAAGACCAGCGGAATCACCAGCCAGTAATTGCGCGTGCCCACTTGGCCGTCCGCACGATGGTAACCGTCGAAGGTGCGCGAAGACCAGGCCGAGATGTCGGGTGCAGACCAGACATAATTACCCATCTTGGGGCCAAACCCGGAGGCATCGTGCTGCACATTGCGCGTGCTGAGCAGGCCGCCGCGCGGGATCGGTTGGCGCACCAATCCAACCACCCCGCCATACATGATGACCTCGTCCCCAATGGCAAGATCGCGCATGGCAAATTTTTGCTTGGCGGGTATCTCGGATGGCGGAACATACTGCTCGCCGGCAAAAGTGATGGCTTCCCCAGCGGGTAATTGGGTCAGCGCTACCAGGACATTGTCTTTGGGGTCGACCCTGAGTATTTTTTCGGCGGCCATTTCTTCTCGCCGGCAATCTGCCGCGTTTCTTCCGGCTCTAAAGCCGCTTTGATATAGACTCAATGTAGCGCTTACTTTATCGACGGTCAAACGACCGGCAACCGATCTCCCCTGAAAGAAACAGCCCTTCATGAGTGCTTCCATTTTTGATTTGCAGGGAAAGACCGCCGTGGTTGTGGGCGGCACCACCGGCATTGGCCACGCTCTCTCTCTCGGGCTGGCGGATGCCGGCGCGGATGTCGTCGCCTCCTCCAGGCGAGCCGGAACAGGTGGACCAAACCGCCGCTGAGATCGAAGCCAAGGGCCGTAAGACACTGCGCCGCACGTCGGACGTGCACGATCGGGCTACGCTGGAAGCACTGCGCGACGAGGTTGTGCAGGAGTTTGGCAAAGTGGACATTCTGATCAATTGCGCCGGCATCACCAAGCGCGCGCCCACGCTCGACTTTCCCGGAAGAGGATTGGGAGCGGATCATGGACACCAATCTGACGGGCACGCTGCGCGGTTGCCAGGTCTTCGGCAAGCATATGCTCAGCCGCGGCTACGGACGCATCATCAATATCGCATCGCTCTCCACCTATGTAGGGCTCTTCGAGGTGGCCGCATACTGCGCCAGCAAAGCGGCGGTCGGAGCGCTGACCAAAGTGCTGGCCGTGGAATGGTCGCCGCCATGGAGTGCTGGTCAACGCCATTGCGCCCGGCGTGTTCCGTACCGATCTAAACGCCAATCTGCTGGACAGCACGGAGCGCGGACGGGAATTCAAGATGCGCACTCCGATTGGCCGCTTCGGCAAGACGGAAGAGCTGGTGGGCGCGGCCGTCTACCTGGCTTCCGATGCGGCATCGTTTGTTTCCGGCGAGATCATCGTGGTCGACGGCGGCTTTTTGGCCAGCGGAGTCAACCAATAGCGGAGAACCAGGACCAGGGCCGATACGATGGAATACAGAAAACTCGGTCAGACGGATCTCAACCTCTCGTTGATTGGCTTCGGGGCCTCCGCGCTGGGCGGCGTTTTCGGCAATTTCGATCCCGGCGAAGGAATGAGGGCCGTTCACCTGGCGGTAGACAGCGGCATCAATTTCTTTGATTCTTCCCCCTACTACGGGATTACGCTCTCAGAAACCAGGCTGGGTGAGGCCCTGGTGGGCAGGCGCAACGGGTCGTGCTGGCGACCAAGTGCGGGCGCTATGGAATTGACGAATTTGATTTTTCCGCGAAGCGCGTGACTCGCCAGCATCGATGAGTCACTGCGGCGGTTGCAGACCGACTATATCGATCTGTTTCAGGTCCATGATGTCGAGTTCGGCGACGTCAGCAGATTATCAACGAGACCCTGCCCGCCTTGCGGCAACTGCAGCAACAAGGCAAGGCGCGGTACATCGGCATCACAGGATATCCTCCAAAGCTGCTGCGGCGCATTGCCGAGACCACGCCAGTCGACAGCATCCTTACCTATTGCCACTACAATCTTCATTAACCGGGAATGGATGAGGTTCTGACCCCCTTCACCCGCGAACGTGGTATCGGCCTGATCAATGCATCCGGCTTGTGCATGGGCCTTCTCACCGAGCATGGGCCGCCCGACTGGCACCCGGCGCCCAGGGAAGTGCGGGATGCGGGCAGAAAGGCAGCGGAGTTTTGTCGTGCCATGGAATGGATATCTCTGAGGTCGCTTTGCGCTTCTGCCTGGACCACCCGTACGTCGCCAGCACGCTCATCGGCATCGCAAGCACTCCTGAGCAGGTGCGAAAACCAGCTCTGGTCAACATTCTGCTCCGAAGTGGCAACCGAACAGCGAGGTTCGTTGCACCGGATCGAGGCTGTTCTCGCGCCTGTCTACAACTCATGACTGGCCTGTCAGGGCGTCCGGAAAATCAAGCCTTAAGGAAATCTGAAGGTGGTAAAGAATGAAAGCGTTCGTAATGAAAGAGCCAGGCGAGGTTGCAATTGAAACAGTTGCGGATGCGGTCGCTACCAATGATGACGTATTGTTGAAGGTTCGCATGATTGGCCTTTGCGGAACCGACCTGAATTCTTACCGCGGCAAGAATCCGATGGTAAGTTTTCCCCGCATCCCGGGGCACGAAGTGGCGGCTACCATTGCCGAACCGAGCAAGGCCCATCCGGAACTCGCCGCGGGAATGGACGTTACCCTTTCGCCTTACTTTGGTTGCGGCGGTGCCCCGCCTGCCTGCGGGGCCGTCCCAACGCCTGCCAATTCAATGAAACCCTGGGCGTGCAACGCAACGGCGCGATGACGGAATATATCGCCGTGCCGGCCGCGAAACTCTATCCTGCCCGCCTCACCATCAAGGAACTCTGCCTGGTGGAGCCGTTGACCGTTGGCCTCCATGCAGTAGGCCGGGGACGCGTCACGGCGCAGGATACGGTCGCGATCTTCGGTTGCGGCGGAGTGGGGCTCGGAGCCGTCGCCGCCTCGGCTTCCGCGGGGCTAAGACGATCGCCGTCGATCTCGACGATGCAAAACTGGCCCTGGCTCTGCGCGCCGGCGCAACCCACGCCATCAACACCGCGAAAGAGCCTCTGCACGAACGTCTACTCGAGCTTACCGGAGGCCGGGGGCCGGACGTGATTATTGAAGCGATTGGGCTGCCACAGACCTTTCGCAGCGCCGTCGACGAGGTAGCATTCACCGGGCGGGTGGTCTACATTGGCTACGCCAAAGAGCCGGTGGCCTACGAAACCAGGCTGTTCGTGCAGAAAGAGACTGGACATCATGGGCTCACGGAATGCGCTTCCTGAGGACTTTCGTGAGGTGATCCGCATGCTCGAAGAGCATCGCTTTCCGGTTGACCAGGCCGTAAGCGCGATTGTCCCCTGGAACAGGCGCCGGAGATGATCAAGGCCTGGAGCGACATCCAAGCGGCTATTCTAAAATCATGGTGCGGTTCGATTGATCCGAACATCCTGTGGCCCTCAATCGTCATAGGATTCCGTATTTGCGAAACGCTTCCGTGCTCGTCATGCCAGCTTCAATCGCCTTACGGACCACCTTTTCGCCGGAGGCTTTTTCCAAGGCCAGCGCCAGGACTTCATCTTCGACCTTGCGGGGAATCACCAGGACACCGTCCTGATCTCCGACGATTAGATCGCCAGGCGTAACCAGGACCCCGCCAACCTCGACAAGGCAGCGAAAGTCGACCACTTTGGATCGAAAGGCCGCATCCTGTGCGTACCGCCCACGACTGAAAACAGGCCAGTTCTGTTCCAGCACGCGCTCGGTGTCCCGATCAAACGGCTGACCAACGACATCGCCCTGGACAACAACCCCAGCTGGTCGCCGGACGGCAAGCGGATCGCCTTCGCCAGCAATCGCGCCGGCAACTTCGAGATTTACACCATGCAGGCCGACGGCAGCAAGCCGACGCGCCTGACCAACAATACGGCCCTGAACTACTGGCCCAGCTGGTCGCCGGACGGCAAGCGGATCGCCTTCACCAGCAACCGCGACGGCAATTACGAGATTTATCTGATGAACGCCGACGGATCGGAGCAGCGCAACCTGACGAGGAACAAGGCCAGGACAACTACGCGACGTGGTCGCCGGACGGCAAGAAGATCGCGTTTGTCTCCAATCGCGGCGGCGGATACGACGTGTACGTGATGGAGGTGAAATAGGCGTTCCGCGAGCGGGGGGCGTTAGCCCCCTGATCGTTGGACAATCAGGGGGCTAACGCCCCCCGCTCGCCGAAACCGTTACGGCTTGGGCTTGGGCGGGTCGAGTCGCTCGGCGGGTGGCCTCGTGAAATCGACGACCTTCCAGGCGCCGGCCGACACATCGACTTGCCGGGTCTGAACAACGTCCTTATCGCCCTGCTTCCAGCGCGCCTTGATCTCGTAGGCGTATTCCTTGCCGGGAGTCAGCTCCGGCGAGACGAACTCGCACATCGTGCCGGTTTGTTTCGTCTTGCCGTCGCCGAACCAGACCTCGGCATCGGCGGGCACGATGACGCGGACGTGCGCGATCGGCTCCTGCGACGCTCCGGGGGCCGGCGGCGTGTCGGACGGCGGCACGCCTGGGCCGACGCCAATCGCGGGCGGCGTGATGTAGCTCGGCCCGACGGGGACCGAGTAGCCCGGCGAGTAGTAATCGGCGTAGGGAGGATAACCGTAGTCGTATCCATAGCCATAGTACGGATAGCCGCCGAGGTAGAGACCGACGCCGAAGCCGGGGCCGTAGCCGCGATTGTAGTAGCCGCCGCCGCGGTAGTACCCACCGCCGCCGCGGTAGTACCCACCGCCGCCGCTGTGTACAGCTCCACCGTGGCTGACGCCGCCATGACTGCCGCCACCGCCTTTACCACCGGCATTGGCAGCGCCGCAGCGAACAGGAGGGCAGCCGCCGCGAGGGTCGGGACCGCCAGGGAGAAGAATCGAGGATGAGACATCGCAAGGCTCCTTGAGGCGCCGCTCGCCACGCCGGGCCGACTCAACACGCGGGGACGGCCGGTATGGGGATCGGGCGCCTGTCCACCGGAGTGGGGGAGGATGGCTTTCATCATATTCTCATTATAGGCAAACTGAAACAGAAGGGCGCTCTCATAAATGGAACGAAATGACGAACGGTGCCGGACTTGCGGCTTGTGCGGCGCAAGCCCGGCCTAGTAGGGTGGGCACTGCCCACCCTACTTCGGGCTTCGCACATCGTCGCCGATCATGGCGTCAATCGGCTTGCCGTCCCGCGCTGGCGATGCCGGATGACGCCAGCGCGGAACGGGCAAGCTCAATTACTTGGGAGGAAAGTAAGTCGATGTCCCCCACGTTGCCTTCGTGTTCGGTCCTCCCGGCACCTTGCCCTGAAGCAGACCGACAAACTCGCCGACGACCCGCTGCGCGGCCGGTGTGGTCGTGACGATGATGCCGTCGGCCTTGACCTGGGTTTCCAGAACCGGGGTTGGTCCTTGAGCAGGGTGGCCAGCGCCTCGGCCTTGTCCTTCGACAAGGTGTAGGTAACGCGCTCCAGGCGAATCGGCTGACCGGTGGTCGGACCTGCCGTCACGGGGGCAGGATACGGCACATAGTTGGTTCCCGCACGATACGGCTGACTCGGATAGCTCGGACTGTACGGATTCTTGGTCTCGCCCGGCGGGGTCGTCACGGTTGGCTTGCCCGTGGTACTGCGTATTGACCTCCTTGAGCAGAGCGTCGAGGGTCGCTTCCAACTTCTGCAAGCGCTGTTCGCGCTCATCGACGGCCTCTTTCTTCGTCGCGGGTGGGGCGGCGGCCGTCGCCGGGGTCTCTTTTCCGTCAAATGGGTTGGCGGTGCGGGCGGGGGCCGGCGGCTGCCCATCGGTGAAGCCGGGCACGGCGATCAGGGCCAGCAGGATCACGCCGAACAGGGCGCGCCGGGGGCGCGGCTCGGCACCGATTCACGGAGGATCATGGTCAATCTCCTTTCGATCTCTTGACGAACGCCGCCCATGCCCAGCGCGGGCACCGGAGCGGCACGACGGGACACCAGTTCGCACACGGCCAGCAGCGCCTCGGCATAGGCCCGGCGGGCGGCCGGCAGCGTTTCAATCACTCGGGCATCGCACGCCAACTCGGCGGCCTGGCCGAGTTGCCGCCGGACGTGCCAGAAGAGCGGACTCCACCACCACAGACAGCCGGCGATCATCTGCAACCAGCCGACCCAGTGATCGCGCCGCCGCAGATGGGCCAATTCATGAACGACGGCGGCCCGCTCGCTATCCGGCGCAGCTCGCCCAGCAGGGCCGCCGGCCACAGAAGCGAGCCCGGCCGAAGCTCCACAGCATCGGCGAGGCCAGATCGGACATCACGACGATCGGCGGCGGCCGGACGCCCAGGTTCGACGCCACGTCGCCGACGAGAGCGACCAGGGACGGCGGCGCCGCATGACCGCCGGCCACTCGGCGCCGGAACCGCGCAATGCGCAGCAGCTGCAACAGGGCCGACAGCACAACGCCGCCGATCCAGACCGCGACAAGCGCCGATGCGGCTTGCTCGCGCCAGGCCGCCGGCTTCACGGCAGGAGCGCCGGTAGCGGTTCCGGCGCGGCCGGTGTGGCCTCGACTGGCACGGGAGGCGCCGGCTCGTCGATGGGAGCGATGGGTTCCGTGAAAACGATCATCTCGGATGGCGGCAGCGCGGGCGGTTCGTCGGACGGCGGCGCGGTCAGCGGGACGGACGGCAGCGGCGTCTTCCTCGGCGATGGGCGGCGAGGGAGCGCCATCGGCCAGGGCCACGCCGGCAGCGGCGGCGCCAGCAGTTTGAGCAGCACGACCAGCCACAGCGCGTGGCGCACGGCGGGGCGCGGTCGCAGCCAGCGGCAGAGCAGGACAACGACGACCGCCACGGCTGCGGCAATCACCGTTGTTTCGGCCAGCCACCGGAGCATGGCACTATCCTCGGGTGTCGTCTTTCGCTCCGCGAAAGAACGTCCTTTCGCGGAGCGAAAGACGACTCCGCTAATCGTTCCACTGATCCAACAGACGACGCAGCTGTTCGACATCCTCGGCACTGAGGCGCCCTCCCTCGACCACGCCTGCACCAACGGCGTAGCGGTGCCGTCGCACAGCTCGTCCGACAGCTCGCCGAGACGGGAGCGCAGCAGCTCTCGCGCAACACGACCGCCGAGAAAACGTGAGCGAGGCCGCTTTTGTCGCTGGCGACGTACTTCTTGGCCTCCAGCCGCTGCAACAGGGTCAGTACCGTGGTGTAGGCGTAGCGGCGCCGTGCCTGTGCAACACGGCGTTGACTTCGCGCACCCGTCGCCGGGCCGTGTTCCCACAGCACCTTCAGGACATCCATCTCCGTCTCGCTGATCGTCGGCCGGCGTGCAGCCACGGCTGTCCTCCTACAACGTGTAGTTGCCTATACTACTACAACTTGTCGAAGCGTGTCAAGTCCGCGCCGGGGAAAAAAGTGCGGCTCGGCGCGATTTGGTGGGAGATGTGTCGCCGATCTTGGCCAGCGCTTCCTCGACGGCCTGGCGGACTCGCGTATCCGGATCGTGGCGGCGGCGGCGCAGGTCGGCCTCGGCGGCGCGGGCCGACCCTCCGATCTGCCCCGGCGCAGCGCCGCCTGTCGCCGCACCGTCCATTCACTGTCGCTCAGCACCGCGGCCAGTGCCGGCACCGCCTCCTCAGCGACACCGATCTTTCCTCGCGCCAGCGCTGCCTGCTGGCGGACCAGCGGCTCAGGTGATCGGAGGGACCGCACCAGGGCAGGGACGGCTGACGCAGCTTCGGCCCCGTGCTGAGATAGGCCGTAAGCCCCCTGCACTTGCGTTTTCGGATCGGGATCGTCGAGCATTCGCTCCAGTTCGGCGACGCTGCGCCCCTCGTAAGGCGGTTTGTGGGAGCAGCCGGCGATCAGCAGGAGCAGCAGCAGTCCGGCTCGTTTCGATGTCATGGCTTATAGGTCTTATAGGTCCGTATAAGTCCTATAGGGCCTATAAGACCTCTCCCTATCAGTAATCGTTGCCTAAGACCTCGCTGCCCGCATAGGTGGACAGGGCGCGGTAGGTGTCGGGGCTGATCGACAGCCGGATGAAGTGAACGCTGCCGTCGGCGAAGAGGAAATTGCAGCCGCCGGGATGCATCGAACGGAAGCCGCTCACGCGATCCAGCCCCGTCGCGTTGTAGCCGGAAGGGTCGTTGCCGACGAACGTTCGGCGTCCGGGCCGGCGGTTCATCGGCTCATCGAGCGGATTCGGCACCAGGCCGTATTGCGCCGTCACGGCGAGGATGCCGGCGTACCACGGATGGCTGGTGTCGCCAAAGCTGGCGGCGCCCAGCCCTGATCCATGATCGCCGGCCCATTGAGGAACGGCCGATCGCCGGCTGACCGGGATTGTTGATGTCGCCCGCCACATAGTAGGAAGTGCCGCCGGCCGCATCGCCGATGGCAATGGTGGACGATGTGCCGTCGCTGATGTCGGTCAAGCGGATCATGAATTGCGGCGCCGGTTTCCATCCCGGCAGCGGCGACGCAGCCCCCATGTTGCCGGCCACTAGTCCGAACAGGCCGCGGGCCGACTCCGGGATGAGGAGCGGGTTGCCGGTCAGCGAAGCGTTGGCCCCTTTGCACAGGGCGTAATCGCTGGAGCCGACGAACGGCGGCATCGCCGCCCCCCATTGCAGGATCATCGGCGTCAGATCGATGGTGCCGCGCGTGCGGTTGCTGGGACAGAAGAAGATCGGTGCTTGCAGGCCAACGGCCGTGTAGTTCGCCGAGTCGTACCAATTCTTGTCGTAATGATACAGGCGATGGATGGGGTCTTGCTCGATGTAGGGCAAGAGATAGGTGAAGCCGGTGTGATACGAGTCCTCGATGATGCTGCCGGCGATGACGCCGGGCGGCAGATAGCCTTCGGCATCGTTGAAGTGGTGCAGGGCCAGGCCGAGATGCCGGAGGTTGTTCTGACAGCTCAGGCGATTGGCCGTCTCGCGAATCTTCTGCACGGCCGGCACCAGCAGGCCCATCAAAACGCCGATGATGGCGATGACCACCAACAATTCCAGGAGCGTGAACGCCGCTCGCCGCGATCCGGGCCGACTCATGGCTTGTTCTCCCCAAGCTGCGGGCGGCCGCCGTCACTTCTTGGCCTTCTTCTTGGCCTCGAATTCCTTGATGTACTTCTCGGGATTGTCCTTGAAGGCATCGGCGCAGCCGCTACAGCAGACATAATAAGTCTGCCCTTTATAGGTCACGACGGTCCTCCCTAAACCGCCGCTGACGACACATTCCGGCTTGCCGTCGCCGGCCGCGAAGTCCTCGCCCTCCTTGGTGCAGCCGACCTGATAGCACTTGGCGAACAGCGTTTTGCCGGACGGCTTGACCTCATAGCGATACAGATAGCGATTGGAATGCAGCAGCGTCACGACGATCTGCTGTGTTTCCTTGGTCTTGTCGTCCTCGCGCGTCAACGTCAGCCGGCCGTCGTCGAGTTTGCCGGTGAAAACCACGCGGTCCTTGGCCGCCGTCGTCAGCGTCAGCTGATAGCTGTCCTTGTCGGCGAGGTAGCGTAGCTCGCCCTTGGTGAAATACTTGCCCTTGTCGATGGTCGCCGTCAGCCAGGCGTCGTCGCCCTTGAACTGCCACGACCAATTCAGCGTTTCGATCCAGAAGCCTTTCTGTTTCTCTTCGCGCGTTCCTTCCGGCGTGCCGGTGCCGCGCCAGCTGCCGATGAGATCGTTGAACGGTTTGAGCGCTTCGCGGGCCGAGCGCTTCGCCGGGGCCGGCGCAGGCCGGCAGCGATGGGACCAACAGCAGTGCCCGGCACCGCCCGAGCGATGTGTGTCCACTTCATGAATCGTCCCTCTCGGAAGCCAGGCCCGGATAGCCGCAGCAGTGTTGACGATTCTACCACAGCTTGCGCCAACCGGAACACCATTGGCGAGCGGGGGGCGTCAGCCCCCTGATGTCGTCATCAGGGGGCTGACGCCCCCCGCTCGCCAATTCTGATGTACTCTTCATTTGCCATTCCCCCTCTTCAGCCGGTATACTGGATACCGCCGGCCCGGGTCAACAAACGCTCCCGCGGGAATGGTTCAACCCACCCGCGATGGTGTCTCTTTCCCAGGAGGCCGCGATGGGTCCGACGGCCGACGAGCGGGCGATGGCACTGGAACAGTTTCGCGATTACCTGCGTCTGCTGGCCCGGCTCCAGATCGACGCCCGGCTGCGAGGCAAGCTGGATCCCTCCGACCTGGTGCAGCAGACGCTGCTCAAGGCGCACCAGGCCCACGGCCGGTTCCGCGGGTCCAGTCCCGCGGAGCAGGCGGCCTGGCTGCGGCAGATCCTCGCCCGCACCCTGGCCAACGCCATCCGCGACTACACCCGCGCCAGCGCGACGTGCACGCTCGAACGCTCCTTGCAGTCGTCCCTGGAGTCACTCGTCGGCCCGGCTCGAAGCCTGGCTCGTGGCCGACCAGGCATCGCCCCCGCGAGCTGGCCCAGCGCAACGAGCAGCTGCTCACCTGGCGCGGGCATGTCCGATCTGCCCGAGGCGATGCGCGAGGTGCTGCTCTTCAAGCACTGCCAGGGCTGGTCGGTGGCCGAGATCGGCGAGCATCTCGGCCGTAGCCGGGCGGCCGTCGCCTCGTTGCTCCGGCGCGGCCTGAAACACTTACGCGAACACCTGAACGACGGAGACTGAACGCATGGCGGCGGAGCGGAGCCGACGCCGTCGGCCGGGCGGCGGCACTGGACGAGGTCATCGTCGCCTATCTCGAAGCCGTCGAGGCCGGCCAGTCGCCCGACCGCGTCGACTGGCTGCGAGCGCCATACCCGATCTGGCCGACGAGCTGGCGGCGTTCTTCGCCGACCAGGACCAGTTCTCCGACCTGGTCGCTCCGCCGTGGCGGCAACACGCCGCCGCCGTCGCGCGCTGCCCGGCGGAGCCGTCCCCTCGACACCAGCCGCCGCTCGGCGGCCGGCTGCGTGTTCGGCGATTACGAGCTGCTCGAGGAGATCGCCCGCGGCGGCATGGGCGTCGTCTACAGGGCCCGGCAGGTCAGCCTCAACCGCGTCGTCGCCCTCAAGATGATCCTGGCCGGGCCAGCTGCGCCTCCGCCGACGACGTGCAGCGCTTCCGCATCGAGGCCGAGGCCGCCGCCAACCTCGACCATCCGCAACATCGTGCCGATCTACGAGGTCGGCGAGCACGACGGCCAGCACTACTTCAGCATGAAGCTGCATCGAGGGCGGCAGCCTGGCCGACCGCCTCGAGCGCTGCCGCGGCGACCCGCGGGCGGCGGCCCGGCTGCTGGCGACGGTGGCCCGCGCCGTCCATTACGCCCACCAGCGCGGCATCCTGCACCGCGACCTCAAGCCGGCCAACATCCTGCTCGACGCCAGCGGCCAGCCGCACGTCACCGACTTCGGCCTGGCCAAGCGCTGTCGACGGCCGGACGGCACCGACCGGCGCCTGACGCAGACCGGCGCCATCGTCGGCACGCCCAGCTACATGGCGCCGGAGCAGGCCGCCGGGCCAGAAGGGCAGCGTCACCACCGCCGCCGACGTCTACAGCCTGGGGGCGATCCTGTACGAGCTGCTGACCGGCCGGCCGCCGTTCCGGGCGGCGACGCCGCTGGACACGCTGATGCAGGTGCTGGAACGGCAGCCGCGTCGCCGCGCGCGCTCAATCCCGCGGTGCCGCGCGACCTGGAGACCATCTGCCTGAAGTGCCTGGAAAAGGACCCGGCCCGGCGCTACGCCAGCGCCGAGCGCTGGCCGACGACCTGGAGCGCTTCCTCGACGGCGAGCCGATCCGGCCCGGCCGGCCGGCCCGGTCGAGCGGCTCGGCGCTGGTGCCGCCGCAAGCCGGTGGTGGCCGGCCTGGCCGCCGCCCTGCTCTTATCGTGGCCTGCTGGGCTGGTGCTCGTCACGCTGCTCTGGCAGCGGGCCGAGCGACCTGGCGTGCGCGGCCGAAACCGAACGCGCAGCGTCGATGCGCTGATCATCACCCGAACCAAGCGCCAACACGCCAAGGATGCACTGGTTGTCGCCGAAACAGAGCGCCGAACACGCCAAAGATGCACTGGTTGTGGCCGGTACCGGCGCCAGCATGCGAAAGAGGCCGTCGTCCAGATCGAGGAGGAGCGGCAACGCGCCGAAGATCAGCGGCGCCAGGCCGAGGAGACTTCCAGCAGGCCCAGGAGATCGTCGATCGCATCTGCATGCGCTGAGCGAGGAGTCGTCTCACGCCTTCCGGGACTCCAGCCGCTGCGCAAGGAGATGCTCGAAGTCGGTCTAAGTATTATCAGGGCTTCGCTGCCCAGCGTGGCGACGACCCCGCCCTCAAGGCCGACCTGGCCAAGGCCCATTTCCGTGTCGCCTTCCTCACGAACCTGGTCGGCCACAAGGCCGACGCCCTCGCTCCTACGGCGAGGCCCTGAAGACCTACGAGGAATTGCTCGCGGCCGACCCGACAATGCCAGGTACCGCGAAAGCTCGCCATGACGTGCATCAACGTGGGGGCCGTTGGAGGCCACCAACGACCAAAGGCCGCCCTGGCCGCCTACAAGCGCGCCCGCGAATTGCTGGAGGCGCTCGACCGGGCCAACCCCAAGCAGGCCGAACGTCCTCGTGCCATCTGGGCATCCTGTACAACAACCTCGGCAACGTCAACCGCGGCCTCGATCGTCTGGACGATTCCCACGATGCCTACGATAAGGCCGCTGGAAGTCCAGGAGCGGCAAATCCGATCGATCCGCTCAACGTCGCTCCGCAGCGCGAGCTGGCCGTCGTTTACGCCAACGTGGCCATCCTGTACTACGACGCTTGGCGATCGGACGAGGCCTTGGCTGGCACGAAGGCCCGCGACCTTCAGGAGAAGTTGTAGCCCGATCATCCCCCGGACCGCGAAGTGCAACACGACCTGGCCCTGACAGCAATCTG
>CAWIBI010000019.1:0-126604 GCA_963834205.1 uncultured Acidobacteriaceae bacterium
GAGTTCGCTCATCTAAATTGGCCCACTTCGCTCATCTGAATTGGCCCACCTGTACAAGCCCGGATGTAAGCATTCGGGGATGGACAGGAGGCAAAAGGTGGAACTATTTGAGGTGATCCGGCGGGGATACGCGGCCGGGGAGACGATTCAAGGGCTATCCAAGAAGCACGGTGTGCACCGGCGGATGGTGCGGCAGGCGATCGGGAACGCTATTCCTCCCGAGCGAAAAGCGGTGGTACGCGAAGCGCCCAGACTGGGTCCGGTCATGGAGCACATCGAGCGGATGCTGGCCTCTGACCTTCAGGCTCCGCGCAAACAGCGGCATACGGCTCATCGGATCTGGATGCGGCTGCGCAAGGAGCATCCGGAGCACCCGGTCGGGGAAGCCACAGTGCGGCGCTATGTGCGGGAGCGGAAGCGGGAGTTGGGACTCAGCGGGCGGGAAGTGTTCGTGCCGCAGAGCTACGAGTTGGGCCAGGAAGCGCAGGTGGATTGGTTCGAAGCCATGGCCATACTGGGCGGCGAAGCGCGCAAGCTGCAGTTTTTCGCCATGCGCAGCATGGGCTCTGGCGATGCCTTCCACCGGGCCTATCCGCACGCCACGCAGCAAGCGCTGCTGGAAGCTCACGAACATGCGTTCGCCTATTTTGGCGGTGTATTCAAGACCCTGCGCTACGACAACATGACCTCGGTGGTGAAGAAGATTCTGCGCGGATACCAGCGGGTGGAGACGGATCGGATCATCGCGTTCCGGTCGCACTGGGGCTACCGAAGCGAGTACTGCAACCCGGCCAGCGGCCACGAAAAAGGCGGCGTGGAAGGGGAGTTGGGCTGGTTCCGGCGCAACTGGCTGGTGCCCGTGCCGGAAGCCAGTGTGTTGGACGCGTTGAACCAACATATCCTCGATGCCTGCCTGGAGAACCGAAGCCGCACCATTCTCGGCCGCGGCATGACGATCGGTCAGGCCAGCGAACTGGAACGCGAGCATTTGTCGCCGCTGGCCGAGGAAGGATTTCCGATTGACGAGTTGCTGTATCCGCTTCTGGTGGACAGCAAGGGCCGCGTCAAGGTGAAGACCAACTGGTACTCGACCCCGCTCTGGCCAGGGCTACGCGTAACCGCGATGGTTGCCCCGTTAAGCGTAGAGATCGTGCACGACAACAAGGTGGCTGCGCGGCACGCACGTTGCTACGGGCGCGGTCATCAGATCCTCGATCTGGAACACTATCTCGATGTGCTGGATAAGAAGCCGGGAGCCATGGCCGGTTCCACGCCCTTGCAGCAGTGGCGTGAGGCTGGCCGCTGGCCCGCTTGCCTGGACGCGATCTGGCGAGAACTTGAGCAACGTCATGGCAAGGGCAACGGGACCCGCGAGATGATCTCGCTGGTCCGTGCCGGTTCCATCGACGGATGGGACAAGCTGATCGCCGCCGTGAAAGAGGCATTGCGGCTGGGGATTAGCGATGCAGCCGCGGTGCTGCATCTGCTGCGTATGCCCGACCCGGAGCAACGCCATCAATACGCTGTCGCCCTGGCTGAAGAACTACTTCCGTTCGAACGCCCCATGCCGGTGATGGATGAATACGACCTGTTGCTGGCCAACACGACGGGAGGCATCCAGTGAAGAACCAGACGCAAGCCCTGGAACATGCCAGCATTCGGCAGTACTGCAAAGCGACTCGACTGCCTACCGTGGGCGCCAACTTTCAATCGCTGGCCGAGCAGGCGGTGAAGGAGAACCACAGCCACACCCGCTATCTGGAAGCGCTGCTGTCGATCGAGTGCGAAGAGCGCGACCGGCACGCCATCGACAACCGCATTCGCGATGCGCACCTGCCGCGCTTGAAGACGCTGGAAGAGTTTGATTTCGCGCAAGCCCAGCAGATCCCGGCGGCACGCATCCGCGAGTTGGCCGAAGGCGGCTATATCGAACGCAAGGAGCCGATTGTATTGATCGGCGAGTGCGGCACGGGAAAGACCCACCTGGCCATCGGCTTGTGCCTGGCTGCTTGCCGGCAGAAGCGGCGCGTCCGCTTCACGACGGCGGCGGCTCTGGTCAACGAGTTGGTGGAAGCCAAGCAGAACAACCAGGTGCGCAAGCTAATGATGCGTTGGCAGAAGTACGAGCTGATCGCGCTGGACGAAGTCGGATACGTGCCTCTGGCGGACATCGGCGCGGAGTTCCTCTTTCAGGTGATCTCGGAGCGGGCTGAGCGGGCGGCCATCATCGTCACCACCAACTTACCCTTCTCGGAATGGACGACCGTGTTTCCCAATCCCCGGCTCTGTAAAGCGGTGTTGGATCGGATCACGGATCGAGCCCACATCATCGAAACCGGAACCGAATCCTTCCGCTTCCGGCGCACGTTTGAAAGGAGCAAAAAGCATTGAGCGGCAAGCTTTAAACGCACAACCATAGGCCGTGGAAATGACGGGCTGTGGAAAGCATGGGAAAACGATAAAACCGTTTTCCCACCCTTCCCCCAGCCCTTGGAAATCGCTGCCGCGATTCCCACATTACACACGGCCACGACGACGAGAAAGAATATCTCTCAAAACCCATGAAGCCAAAATCGGAACAATGATGCACAATACCACTACCCAGGTGGGCCAAATTAGATGATCAAAGTGGGCCACGCCGGATGAGCGAACTCACTCCCCTGTAATCGTCTTGACGCGAATCACTGGAGACTTGGGCATGTCGAAGGCTGTGAGAGGCAAAGAGAGAAAGCAGAAAATCAGCAGACGCAGATTCTGCGGAGCAGGAGTGGCGCTTCTTTCTACGGGTGTGCTCGTCCCAACGTCATTTGGATTTAGTCCAACCGCGCTGGGTAGGGAACAGCGACCAGGGGTGCCTACCCTCGACGACTTGAGTACAGATTGGCTGGATTGTAGCCAACTGGCTCATATGCCGTCGCTGCACAATTTTCACGAGATGGGTGCATGCGCACCAGATCTTGTAGGAGTTAACTTCCTGCCTGGAGGTCAGTTGTACAGAGACTCTGGACCGCGTTGGTACATCTATAACACCCTTCCACTTTGTCAGATAACGGTGGATGAGATGTCTTATGACAGTACGAGTTGTCGTTGGACCGCGTACCAATCTATGCGTCGAGCAAAAGCCGATGAACTGGAGATCGAGACTACCAATCGCTTGGTGATGGAAGATAACGTCGTGCTGTGGCGAGTCAGGTTCTCGAATACGGGAAGCATCGGAAAGAAGCACCACGTAGTTTTTCACGTGCCTGGTGCGAGCAACGTTTCAAACGGGCCTCCAGAAATTCGCGGAACTTCGGAGAAGTGGAAGATGGATGCTGTGTATCGCTTCATCGATGGTCCCGCAATGTCTAGTGACGGCTCTCACGCGGACTGGGTGCTCGACGTTCCCGCAGGGGCTAGTCGCGAGCTTCGCTTCATGATGCAAGTTGATGAATCGGGGAAGCCATCCACTGTAGCAAAGTCAGCAATTTGGTTTGAAGCCGAGTGGAATCGCGCCAAAGGCATCTGGGAGGAACGGTGGCGTGCGGCGTTCACCCCTGGTAATAACTTCTTTTCGGGCAATGCGCCTCTGCTTCGAACCTCGGATGCGGAGATCCGGGAAATCTATTACCGGAGCGTTCTGACACTGCTGGTGCTTCTCAGGACGAACTTATGGAGTGATCGAACATTCATCACGAGTGGGGAGCGAGCCAAGGGAGTTGTCTTTTATTGGGATACCTCACTGTTCTCCACCCTGTTCGCGATGCTTGAGCCGGAACAAATGAGAGAGCAGATAAAGCTGTTCTTGGAGCAGGACCCGCATGAGAATGCTGTGATCATCTTCAAGACAGACCGCCCCTCATCACCAACGGCAATTAAGACGCTCCCCGGTTGGGATCTGAGAGGCTATGCTGCGAACGATCTCTCAATCTTCAGGCTGACATGGTCCTATCTGTCCGTAACACAGGATAGGGCATTCCTCGATGAAAGGATTGCTGATCAAACTGTTCTCCAGCGATTGCAGACACTCGCAACTGACTGGAAGAAACTCTTACTTAAGCCCTCGGACGAGCTGGCAGATTACGGCGAGGCACCGAACCTGCTCGAATGTGTACCCACCTATATCAATAAGGTTCCCTCATTCAATGCCGCCAATGTCTGGATGATGCGCGAACTTGCGAACATTCTTGAAGACAAAGGCGACACTGTGGAAGCGCGATCTCTACGTGATCAGGCCAACACGATGGTTGGAGCCGTCATGACTTTGTACGAGCCCGGAAGAGGTGTTTGGGCCAGCCTGCATCGAGATGGAACGCGCGTTGAGATGCGGCATTGCTATGACTTCGCAACAGTTGGCCGGTTTATGGCACCAGACCTCCCTGCAGATGTTCGCAATGAGATGGTGGAATTTGTGCAAAGAGAACTCTTGACTGATAAATGGATGCGGGCACAGTCTCTACTCGATGTCGCGGCTGCGGCTTCGGATCGTCCTGATCATGGTCCGATGGGCGCCTATGACGCTTGGCCAGCCGTCACCGTTGATGCGATGTGTAGCTTAGGACATTGGAAAGAAGGTGTGGAATTTTTGAAGAAGACTCGGGCTGCGATTTATGAGGGCGTATACGCGCAAGCTCGGGAATTTTATGGGCCGGAGAGGCGAGAGCCTAACCCCCCAGTCCGGATCGCACAACGTGGAGGATGCATGCGCGAATGTACAGGCGGCGGTGCTTTCGCGGAGACAATCATCAATACGTTGTTCGGATTTATGCCGAAACTCGGAGGAAACCTTCGCTTGCGTGACACCAATGTACCGAGAGGATTCTTGGGTGAACTGTGCAATGTGAGATATGGATCGAGTATGTATGAAATCAGGGCCAGTGGTGTTGGTCTGAACCTGAAGAAGCAGATTTAGAGCTACAATAGCCACCTCGTATGACCCGTCGTCTTCGGGATTTCGGGTCCTACACCTGGGTCTTGGCCTCGCCTACCATCATTGTCGGACTGGGTCCTCTTCTCGGCACCAAGACCTACACCGTTGATGATCTCTCCACCAGCCGTTCGGGGTGAGGCCACCCAGAGCTGTCCAAATTAGCAAGAAAACCGCTTATCAAACGATGTAGTTTGCTGATTTCATTAGGAAAGCTTGGCCAAAGCCAAATCGGGTTGCCCGAATTGTGAGATTAGAAGAACTAGTTTTAACCGCAGGTCCCTCCACTTCGCTCCCCCGGATTTCCTGTAGAACTTGGTGGCTTCGACAAACTTCATGCGCCTTTCCCTACTGAAAGGCGCACACGCGGCCCTGTCCAGTGCAGCGTGGCAGGAAATCCGGGTTCGCTTCGGTCGGGATGACAATTCTGTTGCAAAGACAGAGATTTCCTGAAGAATCTTCGATTGCAAAAAGAATTGTCATCCCGACCGAAGCGAAGCGAAGTGGAGGGACCTGCGGTTAAAGCGGTTCGGACGCTCAGTCAGGGGTTTGTCAAAACCCTAATTTGGACAAGTCTGGGGCCACCCGTTGCGAACAGACGCTTTGATCGTTGCACAGGTCTTTCCAATCGATCGTCCGATTGGCGAAATTCGATATCCGCCAACTGCAGCCGGGACAATGAAAGTTTCAGCGTAGTGAACAACGAATGGATCGAAGGCTCCCGTCGGGCTTTCGACGATAGCCTCCTCTCCCTCAACCAGGTTGAGAACATTGACTGTCCCCAGCGTATCGTGAGGCGTCGAACTGGTAAACCAGTGCCTGCGCGTTTCAATGAATTCCAATTCGTGGAGCCCGGTGCGCTCCTCGCGCCAACCCGGGCCCTCTTCCATAGGTTCAATCCGATTGATCAGATTTTTACCGACCCATTCCGTGTCACGGTTCCAAGCGATGTTTGCCAAGCCGTGTTCGAGATGAATCGGTCTTGGCGAACCATCCAGGCCGAGCCTGCCCCAGTCCCACAACTTGAATGTGAAAATATACGGAGTTGCGCTTATCTCAAGAACCATGCTATTTCTGCCCGAGCAATGGATGGTGCCCGCCGGAATCAGGAAATGGTCGTGCTTTCCGGCCGGGAAGCGGTTTACGTATGTCTCAGCACTGAACGACACACCGTCATCTTGAGCTGCCTTCAACTCCCGGATCATGGCCTCTCGGTCGATATGAGTCTTAAGACCGAGGTATACGGTGGCATCGTCGCCGGCATCGAGCAAATAGTAGCTCTCGTCCTGTGTGTATTGCATGCCGAAGTGCTCACGGATGAATTGGGTTTTCGGGTGAACCTGTAGCGAAAGGTTTCCACCCCCCATGGTGTCGAGGAAATCGAAACGAATCGGGAACTCGGCGCCAAATCGAGAAAACACCGCGTCGCCCAATAACTCGCGCGGATAGAGAAGGGTAAGGTTCATAGCTGGAATCTCGACGCGTGTCCCTCCGAAAGCAAGCAGCAAACTGTTTTCCTCGGGTACACAGTCGAAACACCAGGCATAATTCGGCATCCCCGTGGGAAGGCCACAAACCTCCTCCATCCAATGGCCGCCCCATGGCCCTGGATCGAAATAGGGAACCACCCGAAAGGGACGACGGGAAATCTGTTTCAGCCCATCCCGAACGGCGCGGCCGGTCACGAGCTTCGGAATATCTCCGTTAGTGTCAAGCCAGAAATCGATCTTCTCCAATAGTGATTTCTTAAGATGGTCGGCGGCACGCCAATCGACGAAAAACGCCCGTTTGTATTTCTGTCCTGGGCTTTCCTGCAGATTGTCGGCACCTAAATTCCCGACCACATTCCGACGTTGACGCTGCTGGATCTCCCAACGAGCCATATCCGCGTACACGAGCAGATTTGGTTCTGCTGAAAGTAGCGATGCGCCCACCCCGACAATGATTAAAAGCCCATGTTTCCAGTTTTTGACCTGTTCGCGCGCGCTGGCGAGCTTCGCGTTATCGAAAAAATCCTCAATTTTAAGACCGTTCATTCGACCAAACACAGGATCGTCGCCTAGCACACTCGATACCATCAGCTCGATTTCGGAAGGACTCTTCAACAGGTCTGACGTGACGATCAGGCCCGGGGGACGCAGGCCCTCTACCAGAGTGCTGATGAGCGCCTTCTCAAGTACGCCCGGATAACATTCGAGAGATATCGTGCATTGTTCTGGTGCTGCGAAAGCCTTTAGCCGTTCCAGGATTCTGGGCCAGCCTTCCCAACTTTCCGACCCACACCGGCTCACCGTAAGGATCGGGAATTTGTCGTAGTTCGACTCTCGTCGCATCGGCACTTCAAACTCCCATTCAGCGTACTTCACCGAAAATCAAACCGGCCAAAGCGATCTCATGATGATCGAAAGATCGCATAAAGCGCAATTTTGACCGGATAACCATCCTCAATCAGTATCAAAATTCCAATTCACTCCCGATTATCGGCAGGAGCTCTCGCGGAAAGTGGCCAACCCACAGCTTCCCAAATGCACGACACGGATAATAACGCATTTATTTTCTTAATCATACGTTTAAGGGTGCGATCGATATCCAGGTATCGTACATTGACCTCTCAAACCCTGAGCTGCCATTACATCGTGAAGGAAAACTCTCATATTGCGATCTAAAATGCAAATAAAATCATTATTTAAGATTGACAAATAGTATATCGCTCGCATATTGTTCCTCGCGACGAACAAAACATAGCGTCGACGACTTGCCAATTCGGGCCGCGGTCCAACGGATCATGTCAATCAATCACGCGAAGCCGGACCGCTGATGGGGTCAGTGGAGAACTAATTTTTGGAGGATGCAGATGCTCAAGAGATTGTGGCTAGTGATTGCACTTGTCGGGTACCTCAACCTCGCAATCGGCTTGCGGGCGCAGACCACTACCGGCCTCATCACGGGGGTAGTGGCCGATTCGACTGGAGCCGTTGTGCCGGGTGCACAGGTGAGTGTCGTTAACCGGGACACGGCACAGGAAAGAATTGCTGTTTCCGATGCAAGTGGCTTGTATGTCGTTCCGCAATTAGCTCCGGGAGCTTACACGCTTACGGCCAAGAAGGAAGGTTTCGCTTTAATTAAACAGGACAACATTCAGCTCCTGGTCAATCAAAGTTTGACGATCGACATCAAGCTCTCGGTGGCTTCGAGCGCTCAAACTATCGAAGTTACCTCGGCGCCGCCCATGTTGAATACAACGTCATCGACACTCAGCGATGTCATCGAGCATGCAGAAATCGTCGATTTGCCGTTGAATGGGCGCGAATTCACACAGCTTGCGTTGTTGGCTCCAGGAGCTGCCCCGCAGGAGGGCGGGCAGCAGTCGGGATTCACGGTTGCTCTGGGAGCGGGAGGGATCTCCCCGGCAGTGAGCGGGCAAAGAGCCAACCAAAACAACTTCACCATTGATGGCCTTCTGAACAACGATATCTACACCAATGTGTGGTTGATTTCGCCTCCGCCCGACGCCATTGAGGAGTTTAACGTACAAGCGCACATTACGGATGCGCAGTTCGCCATCTCAAGCGGCTCGAACATCAACCTTGTCACCCGATCTGGAACCAACCAGTTCCATGGTGACCTATGGGAGTTTATCCGCAACGATGCTTTGGACGCGCAGACTTATCCGGATACCCAGCGGCTGGTCTACAGGCAAAACCAGTACGGTGTCTATCTGGGCGGTCCAGTCATCCGGAAGAATACCTGGTTTTCTGGCTATTGGGAGGGATATCGTTATTCCCGGGCCGGCACGCAACTGGGCGCCACGCTTACACCGAACGAAATCGCAGGCGATTTCTCCGCCGTGATAGGAACCACACAGATTGGAACGGATAGTTTAGGGAGACCGGAATACGCGAACGAAATCTACGATCCGGCGACCAGCCGCCCAGATCCGGCTAATCCGGGATTATCTCTTCGGGATCCTTTTCCAAATAACACGATTCCCTCCGACCGTCTTAATGCTGCGTCGCAGGCTTTCGCTGCGCGATTTTATCCCAAGCCAAACCTGAACGTGGCGGAGGGAGTGCTGCCTAACATTGCAACGTCGGAACCAACCACGATCAAGAGCGATGTGTTCGGCTTGCGCCTCGATCACCAGTTTACGGCTAATGACACAGTGTTCGCGCGCTTCAACCGTTCCAATCAAAATGAGGCAGAGCCGTTGAACTTCAACGTTTCAACCGAAGTGATTCACAACTATGCTCAGGTGGCTGCGTTGGGCTATACACATACGTTCAATCCGAAAACCATCCTGAATTTTCGTTACGGATACACTTGGCAAAACAACTTTGTTAACGATGGACAATCGGATCCGGCTTTGGTGGCGGCCATGGGCTTGACTGCGCAAATTCCCGAGCATGACGGGGAAGTGTTTGCTCCAAATCTAAGCCTGGGCAACGGATACAATAACATTTCGAATTTTGCCATACCGCTAGGTCCGATGCAGAACAGTGACTATCACATAGATCTTTCCAAGGTGATGGGCAATCACACGCTGGGCGTAGGCGGCATGTATTACCACATCCGCAGCTTCGACGACGGCTGGGGCATATCGGCGTCATTCTCCTCTGCCGGCACCGCTCAAAATGGACTCACCGCAAACAACACCGGGTTCACTCCCGCCAGCTTCATGCTGGGGACACTCGATCTTTATGGCCCCTGGGTAGGCGCCACCGCCGCGGACCAGACCGCGAATTGGTATGGTTGGTATGCACAGGATCAGTGGCAAGTGATGCGCAACCTGGTGCTCACCGCTGGCATTCGCTGGGACTTTGTCTCTCCACCCAATTATCACCGCGTCGAATCAGGACTCGACATGGCTACGGGGGAAGTCTGCATCACCGGAGCTGTATCTCCGCAGTTTCCTGCGGCAACCTGCCCAAGCGGCTACTTTTACAGCCAGTACAACGGGTGGGAGCCGCGCTTTGGGTTAACCTACAGAGCCCTCAATCGAACGGTGGTTCACACCGCGGTCGCGATTCTCGACGATCACAACAACACCCTGGTACAGGAGAATCAAAACATCCGGCTGTCCTGGCCCGGCGGTGCACTGCCCACACTCTCCAGCTTGGATATTGGATTGCCAACTAATGCTTACTGGAGTGCCCTGCCGGCCGCTGCGTCATTCCTTGGGGCGAACAACCCGTTCGGAGTTAGTTATGGAGCAAATCCGCACAACAAAATTCCCTACTCCATCGAGTACAACCTGGGTGTCGAACAGCAACTCCAAGACCACTTGACGCTGAAGGTCGACTACGTAGGTTCAGTCGGCAGGCACGGCTACGTCGCTGTTACTGCGAATACAGCTGTCACCCCCGGTCCCGGAGCGATCCAACCGCGGGCGCTCTATCCGCAATACACATCCTTCAGCTATTCGTTGAACGGAATGCCTTCCAGCTACAACGGGTTGCAGGTGGAGCTCAACAAACGGATGTCTTCGGGGTTAAGCTTCAAAACGTCGTACACTTGGTCCAAATCCCTGGATTGGCAGTCGGACCCATACTCCAGCGGACCAGTTGATTTTTACAATATGCGCCCGGACCGGGGTCCGTCTGACTACAACCGGCCTCAGATGTTCGTACTCAGCGGCATCTATCAACTGCCGGTCGGAAGGGGCAAGCAGTTCCTTAGCGGAGCCAACACGTTTACCGATGACGTGCTGGGGGGGTGGAGCGTTGGAAGTATCGTTACACTCAACTCCGGTGCGCCTACATATGTCTTCGCGAATGGGGACCCCGCCAACACGGGTTGGGGAGCTGAAAGGGCCCAGAGGACCGGCGCGAATCCATATTTGTCCAGCGGGGGAGGGGGAACAGCCTTGAAGCAGTGGCTGAACCCTGCCGCATTCACCCAGCCCATTAAATTCACGCGAGGGAACGAGTCACGAAACGACTTGCATGATCCGTCGTACAAGAACGTGGACTTCAACGCGACCAAGACCTTCCCCTTGTTTGAAAGGAGCAAGCTGGTCTTCAAGGCGGAGATGTTCAACATCTTCAATCACACAAACTACGCAACCCCAAGCAATACGGTGGGAAGCAGCGGCTTCGGCCAGATCACCAGCGCCAACGGTTTCGGCCGCCTGATTCAATTCGGTCTGAAGGTTCAATTCTGACACCCTCGATCGCTCCCATTGTGAAGCGCAGGCCCGCCGCTCGCGGCGGGCCTTGCACTTGCATGATCGCCGGGCTGGAAGAAATGACTACTCCGCTTTGCAGAGCCGTCGAAAAGGGCTTCGTAAGGTGACCACGGGAACAAGCCAATGAATATCTCTCGCCGCCGGATGCTTTCCTATCTATGTGCGTCCGCATTCGCACCCCGTCTGGTTGCGCAATCCGGGATGGCGTCGCGTGGCTTGACGCAAGGGCCCAGACCGGCGACCTCAGGACGGCCCTTTGCTGCTTACTTTACAGACGTCGCAGCAAGCGCCGGCTTGGTCGCTCCCGTGATTTACGGCGGAGTCGATCACAAAGACTATATCCTCGAGGCAGACGGCTGCGGTTGCGCCTTTATCGATTACGACAGCGACGGATGGATGGATATCTTCCTGTTGACCGGCACCAGGCTAACCGGCGCGCCACCGGGCACAACGAACCGGCTGTACAAGAATAACCGTGACGGTACATTTACGGATGTAACCGAGAAAGCCGGTCTTCATCACGTCGGTTGGGCAAACTCAGTGTGCGTTGGTGACTACAATAATGACGGCAATGAAGATATTTTCTGCACTTACTATGGCGAGAATAAGCTGTATCGAAACAATGGCGACGGAACGTTCACCGATGTCACTGTGCCGGCAGGATTGTCTATCGCCTCGGATGAGTTCAGCTGGGGAGCCGGCTGTTCGTTTGTGGACTACGACCGAGACGGAAGAATAGATCTCTTTATTTCAAATTACATTCGATTCGACCCAAGCGCAGTTCCAAAGCCCGGTGACAACCCATACTGTAACTGGAAGGGAATTCCCGTAAATTGCGGCCCCCGAGGGCTTCCTCCCGGATTTCCCAGCCAACACGTTCTATTCCACAACAACGGCGACGGAACCTTTACCAACGTCAGCGAAAAAGCCTCGCTATCGGGACCGGCGCAAGGCTATGGAATGACGGTGGTTGCGGCTGATTTCGATGAGGATGGTTGGCAGGATATCTACGTTGCCTGCGATTCGACTCCAAGCCGTCTCTACATGAATAACCGTGATGGGACTTTCCGCGAAGAAGGGATCCTGCGCGGTGTGGCGCTCAACGACGACGGCGCGCAGCAGTCGGGGATGGGGGTAGGAATCGGCGACTTCAGTTTGAGCGGTCACCTGGATCTTTTGAAGACTCATTTCGTCGAAGACACGTCCGAGCTCTTTGAAAATGATGGGAAGGCGAACTTTTCAGATGCCACGCTATCGAGTCGGATCAGCACTGAGACAAGCTACACATGTTGGGGCGCGGGAATTGTCGACCTTGACAACGACGGATATCCCGATATCTTCATTGTCGCCGGAAGCGTATATCCAGAGGTAGAACGGAAGTTTCCTCGTTACGCTGATAAATGCCCGCGTGTTCTTTTCCGGAGCCTGGGGAACGCCACATTCGAGGAATTGGGCAAGGAGGCCGGTCCGGCCATCATGGAGCGGCATTCAAGCCGAGGCTGCGCTTTCGGAGACTTTGATAATGATGGTGATATCGACATTCTGATCGTGAACATGAATGAACCGCCTTCCTTGCTGAGGAACGACATCCGCGGAACAAATCACTGGTTGAAGGTCAAGCTTATTGGCGCGCTATCCAATCGCAGTGCAATTGGGGCGCGCGTTTTGGTGCACTATGGCGGAAAAGTGCAAGCCCAAGCGGTGACAAGCCAGTCGAGTTTCTACTCAGCGAATGACCCACGACTACATTTCGGGCTCGGTAGCGCGGCCACGGCTAACATCGATATCTTCTGGCCGAGCGGGCATAGTCAGTTTTTAAAGAACGAGGCCGCGGACCATTTAATTACGGTCGTCGAAGAAAAAGGAGTCGTGTCGAGAGAGGCGTTTATACGTAGAACACCGGCCAGCGTAAAAGGATGACAAGCATGAACGCGATAGAGCCGCGCAAAGTGAACTGCTACTCGCAGCCGGGGAGTTGCGGCTGCGGAGGGAGGAAGCCAATCTCATTCTCCAGGCTCTCTTGTGTTGCGCTTGCGTGTTTGTGCATGGTTTGTCTAAGTACAGAACTATGGTGCTCTCCACAACAACCCGGACCTACCTGCGACGCGCAAAGTGTGTTTCGGTTGGCCGACGCAGCATTAAAACGGCAACAGTACGATCAAGCCGAACGGGAACTCGACCGGCTTCTCGGTTGTAAGGCCTTGCCTTCAATCGACAGGTTTAATCTAGGCTGGTTTTACGGGCGAGCGCACACCTTTGGGAAAGCGTTAAGCGAATTCAATTCAGTAAGTCAGGACGTGCCCAACATCAAGACTCACCGGTATGCAATCGCCCTGGCCCAATTCGAACTTGGGGATTATAAGGCGGCGGTCGAAACGCTGGCGCACACCGAAAGGCAGGATCTAGGCCAGGACTCGGCGAACCTCTTGGCGGTGAGTTATTCGAAGCTGGGGCTCTATCAGAACTCATTTACGGTCCTGACAGACGAAATTCATCGACATCCCGATGATCGGCTCGCCTATCTGAATCTCGTCACGCTCTTATGCGACCTGGGAAGGCTTCAGGATGCAGTAGACGTTGCGGATAAGGCAGTATCGACCTTTCCACGAAATGCGGAGGTACTGGTTGTGCGCGGCGCCGCACATACCCTGGTTGGGAAAACTGTCGAGGCTCAGGCGGATTTCCGAGCTGCGATCGAAGCGTCGCCCCTCTACGGCCCGCCACGATTCCTTCTCGCTGTATCGGAGTACAAAGAGGGCAGGTACGCCGTCGCCCGCGACGGAATCTCGCAGGCGATTCGGGCAGGAGTGAAGGATTCCGATTTGCACTATCTTGTTGCGGAAGCCACGTTGCGACTTGACCCACATAACACTGAAAACGCGTTGGCCGAGCTCAACCGCGCGATTGCCATGAATCCCAGACAAGTTCAAGCGCTTTCCCTTCGGGGCAAGCTCCGGCTGCAACAGCACGATCTAAACGACGCGGTTAGCGATCTCGAATTGGCTCACAGCATTGATCCGGCTTCCGCGAGTGCCACCTACAACCTGGCACGGGCATACTTCGCACTGGGAAAGACGGAAGAGGCCAATGCGCTTTCGAAGCAGCTGGCCTCTTCAGGTGCAGACGCGGTGAATGAGTTGAGTGATCAAAAACTCAAGAGTGTGCTCGGCCTACATTCCCATGAGTAGACATGACGAGTTTACGAAGGGGACAGAGCACAGAAAGGGAATTTCTTGCCGAGTATGGAAAGACGTAAAGTCATAAAAGGAATTGCGGCTGCAGCCGGGATCATTTCTGCGCGACCTCTGATCCTGGCTCTTGGCCAGGATCAGACTTCCAAGGAAAAGTCGAGCTTTGCCCTGCCAATTCGCGGGACAGCGAGTAAAGGTGGGAGACTTGTCCAACCGATCCAACTGACGATAACGCACGCCGGAACGGACGCAACGTTGGTCGTACGCGCCGACCATCAAGAAGTCGAGCGTCGCGTTCTGTCTTCAGGGACACATACGTTCAACGTCTACGTCGATCCGGTTGAAACAGCCAGGCAAGTGCTTATCGACTACGAAATTGCCGGCAAGTCGGATTCGGCCGAAGTTCGCGTAGAACCGGTACGCAAAGTCCAGATTTTCATCTTGCCTCATTCTCACCATGACCTTGGATATACCGATCTCCAGAGCAATATTGAAGCAAAACAAGTCGCAAATATCTCCAAGGGAATCGAACTAGCGCGAAACACAGCCAACTACCCCCCAGGAGCCCGATTCGTTTGGAACCTTGAGGTTCTCTGGGGAGCGGACCTGTTCATGAGAACGAAGACCGAGCCAGAGCGCGAAGAGCTGATCAGCGCTGTGAAGAAGGGTTGGATCGGAATCAACGGGATGTACGCGAACGAGCTGACTGGCCTTTGTCGGCCTGAAGAACTTCTGCAGTTGTTTCGTTACTCAATCCAATTAGGCAATCAATGCGGGGTCCGCGTTGACTCAGCCATGATCAGCGATGTTCCCGGGTATACCTGGGGGACGGTCTCAGCGATGGCTCAAGCGGGCATCCGTTACTTCTCCGCTGCTCCCAATTTCTTCGATCGCATAGGGACCTTTATGGTCGAGTGGCAGGATAAACCATTCTGGTGGGTATCTCCTTCAGGCAATGAAAGAGTGCTTTTCTGGGTTCCGTGGACCGGGTATGCGATGTCGCACATCATGAAGCTGGACTCGGCCTGGGTCAACAAATATCAAGCGAGATTAGATGAGATCAATTTCCCCTATCAAATCTCCTATATTCGGTGGTCGGGTCACGGCGACAACGCCGTCCCTGATCCGGACATTTGCGAGTTCGTGAAGCAATGGAATGAAGAATACGAATGGCCCCGCTTCTCCATTTCGACAACGAGCGATGCGTTTGCGGCATTCGAGAAACAGTACGGCCACCAACTACCGGAATTGAAGGGCGACTTGACTCCTTATTGGGAGGATGGAGCAGGGTCATCGGCCTTAGAGACACGAATGAACCGCGGAGCAGCAGAGCGCTTGGTTCAGGCGGCGACACTCTCTACGATGCTCGCGCCGCAGGCATACAAGGACGCCGATTTCAACGCAGCCTGGAGAAATGTTTTGTTGTATTCAGAACACACCTGGGGAGCGTGGAATAGTGTTTCGGATTCTGAGAATCCCTTTGTGACGCAACAATGGCAAGTTAAGCGCCAATTCGCAGTTGACGCAGAGAATCAATCAAAGAGTCTCCTCAAGGGGGTACTCGACGCATACGCCAGCGAGAGCGATGGCTCAAACATAGATGTACATAACACCTGTTCCTGGACGAGGACAGACGTAGTTCTGATCTCGAAGGAGAGGTCTCTGGGCAAAGATCATGTAAAGAACGAACACGGCACATCTGTTCCATCACAACGTCTTTCAACAGGAGAACTGGCTTTTCTTGCAGAGAATGTTCCTGCGCTGGGGAGTGCGAGGTTTCATCTTTCAGCAGCAGCGCCGCATGCTCCGGCAAAACGCGTTACGGTGCTGGACGGAGTCTTGGATAACGGTGTTGTGCGCGCGAAAGTCGACAGCAATGACGGCAACATCGTCGAGCTAATGTCCAAGAGGATTGCGCACAACCTTGTGGACACCAGCTCAGGCGAGGCTGTGAATAAGTACCTATTCCTTGAAGGAAATGACACATCGAAGGTGCGCACGAGCGGGCCCGTGCGCATCGCAATCGAGGACCCCGGTCCCCTCGTTGCCACGATCCGTATCGAGTCGTCCGCGCCGGGGTGTGTGGACCTTGTTCGTCGTGTGCGATTGAAGTCTTATGTGGATTGGATCGAACTATCCAACACCGTAAACAAGAAACGCGCACCCCTGAATCCGCACCCGGGCGAAGGTGGGCCTGCCGGAGATTTTGCTCAGCGTGGGTCCAAAGAAAGCGTGCAATTCGCATTTCCGTTTGCCATCGAGAACGGTCAGATTCACATCGATATTCCTCTTGCAGTAATGCGTCCTGAAATTGATCAACTTCCGGGATCTTGCAAGAACTGGTTGCCTGTGGGCCGGTGGATCGATGTAGCAAATGCGGAGTACGGCGTCACCTGTGCGACACTTGATGCGCCTCTGGTTGAAATCGGCTATCTTTCCGCCACCATGCTAGGCTCGCAAACCCATCCTGAGATCTGGCGTAAGCATATTGAGCCCACACAGAAGTTTTATTCCTGGGTCATCAACAATCATTGGGGAACGAATTATCGCGCGTATCAGGATGGACTCATCGAGTTTCGGTATGCGCTTCGTCCGCACGGCGGCTACGATCCCGCAGCTGCCAGCCGATTTGCGATTGGCATGTCACAGCCCCTTGTTGCTTCGGCACAGGGGCAGCGATCTCGAACGGCTCTGAAGCTCCGGATAGATCAGGAAGATGTGCTTCTGCAGGAATGCAAGCGAAGTGCGGACGGCAGCGCGTGGGTTGTCCGGCTTTTCGGCGCCTCAGCAGAAAACCGTAAAGCCAGCTTGACGTGGACAGATCACACGCCTATCAAGATTTGGCGTAGCGACCTTCGTGAACAACCCCTTGAACGGCTCGGCACACAGGTGGAAGTACCCGCTTGGGAATTGGTCACCCTGCGCATTGAAGCCCTGAACACGTAGTCTCGGCTGCATCGAACTCAAGCCCGGATGACGTCAATTCCGAGTTTTTCGAAGGGCGCAATTGCTGAAGCAGACGCGCCCGTATCGGTAACTAACTTGTCTATTCCCTTGGTTGGACAGAGCAGATACTTGCTGACAGAACCGAGTTTGCTGTGATCAGCTACCACGACTTTCATTTTGGTGTTGTGCACAAGTTTGCGCAGGACCTCGGCTTCGGAAGGATTCGTGCAGGTCAACCCTCGTTTCGCATCGATGCCGTCGACGCCGATGAACATGATATCGGAGAAGAGCATCTCGGCCGCGGCGGTTGCGAGCGGACCCACGAGAGTGAACCAGGTTCCGCGAAGGTGCCCTCCCGTCACTATCACCTCGATGTCCTTCCTGTTACTCAATTCCATTGCCACATTCACAGTGTTGGTGATGATGGAAATGCCGCTGAGCACCTTAAGGCTTCGCACCACTTCGGTTGTTGTGGTGCCGCCGGTCAATGCGATGGTTTGACCCGTGCTGACGAGCTTCGCCGCCGCAAGCGCGATGCGACGTTTTTCTTCGGCAAAGCTGCTCACCTTGTCCTGGAAAGAACTGTCATTCCGGAACGGCTCGTAGAACAGTGGTCCAATTCGTACTGCGCCGCCGCGTGTGCGCCTGAGCAAAGATCGTTTTTCGAGGTCTTCTAAATCTCGGCGAATGGTGGCGATCGATGCTCCGAGCGTCGTGCAGAGTTCGTCAATAGCGACGGTGCCTGTCTCCTGCAAGCGCTGAAGGATGTATTCGTGACGTGCAATCAGATTGTCGCTCTTCGCGGGCATATTGCCTGGCCAAACAAGGTTAATCGTGTAGCTGCGTCCTACAATAACATCTCCGTGCGCGTACAGTCGTCAGACACGCTCGAAAGACCAGAAAAGAATCACAATGAGATCAGAAAGAGAATATGCCCCGCTTGGCTAACGCCTGGCGCAGCTTCATTGTCGAGCGTTATGATCTAAGAATCATAAGTAATGTTCTTTTCTATTAGTTAAGATTAAATAATATGACCAAAATATGATATAAGCAGCACATAATTCGATGTTTGCTGCTAAGCTTTTGGGCCGTTGACTTGGCCCAAGCTGAGCGGAAGGAAGCCCATCATGAGCAGTACCTCGTGTGGGATCGCAACCCTCATTATTGCCGGTGTTACCAACGCCAGCTTCACCATGCCGATGAAGTACGCCCGCAAATGGGCCTGGGAGAACACCTGGCTCGCCTGGACAGTTTTCGCGCTCGTGGTTCTGCCTTTTGCGGCCGCCCTCGCGACCATCCCGAATCTGTCGATGGTTTACCGCTCGGCAACGCCGGAGATAATTCTCGAAGTCTGTGGATTCGGTGTGGGCTGGGGAGTAGCGCAGGTCTTTTTCGGCCTTGCGGTGGATATGATCGGGATTACACTCGCATTTTCTATCGTCTTGGGAACATCTGCGGCCGTAGGCAGCCTGATCCCGATGGTGTCTCTGCACCGAGAATCCCTCAACAGCACCGCAGGGTATGCGGTGCTTGGCTCAATTGCTCTCATCCTATTGGGCGTGATGCTCTGTGCCGCCGCCGGAAGGATGCGAGAGAGACCGAGCGCGCAGTCCAATTCCTCAAAAAAACGGACCTCGCGAGGGCTGCTGCTTGCGATTCTGTGCGGTCTTTGCGCATCGCTCATGAATTTCGGAGTGGCTTTCGGAACACCGTTGGTTGAAGTAGCTCGCTCCTTTGGCGCAAACGAGCTCAACGCGATCAACGTGGTTTGGCTGCCGCTGATGCTTGCCGGCGCAGTTCCGAATCTTTTGTATTGTGCTTGGTTGATGAAGCGGAATCATTCCGGAGATAGGTACCGAGTGGGGCGTTCCCATTGGGCACTGGCGGTGATGATGGCCGTCCTCTGGTTTGGAAGCACCCTGCTTTATGGACTGGCAGCGAGCCAACTGGGGACTTGGGGTCCGATTCTTGGATGGCCCTTATTCATGTCGCTTATCGTGATCACCGCGACTATGTTGGGCATGTTCACGGGCGAATGGAAAGATGGCGGAGCACTTCCTATCCGCATCCAGTGGACAGGCGTGACCGTGCTCGTGCTCGCGATTTTTATCCTGGCTGGCTCAACCCGTTACTTGCGCTAATTCCAAAGCTGGAGTTCACACAGATGTTGGCTCTCTCGCTTGACATGGGTGGCACGCACATTGGCTGTGGAGTCGTCCGGGACAATGAGCTGCTGGGTTCGACATCGCTCGATTCAGAGCTAGCCGGATCGCTCGAATCGCTTTTGCCTTGCGTCACGAAGGCGCTTCGGGCTCTCTTGAAGGAGAGTGGCACAACTGCGGAGGATTGCGACGGCATTGCAATCGGGTTCCCGGGAATAGTGGATGTGCGCAACGGCCGCATTCTCTCCACGCTGAAGAAATATGAAGATGCGATTCATCTCGATCTCAAGCAATGGGGAATTGAGCAATTCGGCCTTGGTCTTCGGATCGAGAATGATGCTCGGATGGCCCTGCTTGGCGAACAATACGCGGGGGCAGCCCAAGGCGTGCAGGATGTCGTTATAATCACGCTCGGCACCGGAATCGGCGGCGCCGCAATGATGCTGGGAAAATTGGTGCGCGGCGCCCATGCCCAAGCCGGATGCCTCGGAGGCCACTTGCCGGTGAACTATCGGGGGCACAAATGCGCATGCGGCAATGTTGGATGCGCCGAAGCGGAAGCCTCAGGCTGGGCATTGCCACGGATAGTACGAGAGACACCGGGATTCGACAAATCCAGCCTAGCCGGCGTAGCGCAAATCGATTTCCAGGCGCTCTTCGCCGCGGCTCGAAACGAAGATGCGGTCGCCAGTGCAGTCCGGCAGCATTGTTTGCAGGTATGGGCGGTTAACGCGGTTGCGCTGATTCACGCCTACGACCCGGAGGTGGTGGTATTCGGCGGAGGCGTCATGCAAAACGCTGATGTCATCCTGCCATTCGTCGAGGAATACGTGGAAAAGCACGCATGGACGAGTTGGGGAACACCCCGGGTGTGCGCGGCAATCCTGGGTGGAAACGCTGCGTTGCTGGGGGCAGTTCCACTACTATCGGAAGATCTCAGGGCCATCTAAGCGGACCAAGAAAGCTAGAGCCTTCATCGGCGCCGGCAGAACCGGTTTCGCCCCTTGCTCCGCCCGATGCTCTAATTGCGGCGCCTGGGCCCATGCGGTGCTTAAGCCCATCGAGGCAATGGGCGGGAGCCTTCAAATCCGTGCAGTATCTCCGGATGGGGAGGTTCAAATCAAACAATTTCAGGATGCTCCCTAGCACACCGCGCGTATGGGGAAGGTGAGTGGGGCCTGGGTTTTCCGCAATACGCGTATGCCCGTTGCGACTGTCTTTGAAAATCTGGAAGACATGAGCATCGAGGAAGTAATGGGGCCGCACAGTGAGTGAAAGAGAATTGGGCTTTACAGGCTGCGGAAAAACTCGCGATCGGTCGGGAAAGGGTGTACCTCAGGGGCTAAAGCCCGGCGTATTTTCAATCGTTTACGGCACGACTAAAGTCGTGCCCTGATACAAAGCATTTCCGCGGAGAGGACTGGAAAATTCGCCGCGTTCCGCAGATTTTGGATCTATCCACGTTCTCTGAAATGTAGAAACTCAAGACCCAGGACTGCGTCCTGGGCTAAGTTCAGAGCTGTCCAAATTAGCGAGAAAGGCAGGCTGTTGGAGCAGTTAGTCAGCTGATTACATTTTTTTGGACCCACTGAAAACGAAGCATTAACCGCAGGTCCCTCCACTTCGCTACCCCGGATTTCCTGTTGAAGTTGGTTGCTTCGGCAAACTTCATGCGCCTTTCTTTGCGGAAAGTCGCACTCGTGGCGTTGTCTAGTGCCTCGTGGCAGGAAATCCGGGTACGCTCCGGTCGGGATGACAAATTTGTTGTAAGAATGGGCGGTTGTCGTGAGAAATCATCGATTTCAAAACAAATTTGTCATCCCGACCGGAGCGTAGCGAAGTGGAGGGACCTGCGGTTAATGCGATTTGCGCGCCGGAGTCAGGAGTTAATCCCGATTTGTCCCTTGGTTCCAAACCCCAATTTGGACAGGTCTGAAGTTCAGGAGCTGTCCAAATTAGCGAGAAAGCCAGCTTGTTGGACCAGTTAGTCATCTGATTCCATTAAGGAGAGCTTGGCCAACAGCGATCAGGTCGCTATTTTGGACCCACTGAGAATTAAGGCATTAACCGCAGGTCCCTCCACTACGCGCTGCGCGCTCCGGTCGGGATGACAATTTTTTTTGAAATCGATGATTTCTCATGACAACTGCCGATTTTGCAACAAAATTGTCATCCCGACCGGAGCGCAGCGAAGTGGAGGGACCTGCGGTTAATGCGATTAGTGCACCTGGGTCAGGAGTAATCCCCATTCATCCCTTCCCCGAAGCACCATGAGCAAGGGCTTCGAAGAGACGCGCCGCTTTGGCCGTGCCTTATACCCCGGCCTTCTCTTCCGCCCGGGACAGGATCCGGGCCCACAACTCCTTCAGTCCGGAGCCAGTCTTCGCTGAGCACAACAGCACCTCGCTAAGCTCCAGCCCGTCCTTCAGGCGCTTTGTCGCCTTGGTCCGCTCGTTGCCGGAGAGACGGTCTGCCTTGGTAGCAACCACCAGAAAGCTGCGGCCCATCCCCTTCAACGAAGCAATCAATTGCTGGTCACTGGCCTGCACCGGAATATTGCTGTCCACCAGGCAGATGCACAGCACCAGGTTGGGCCGCTCTTCAAGATAAGGATTAATAAACTTGGGCCACTCCGCGGAGATGGAGCGGGATATCTTGGCGTAGCCGTATCCCGGCAGATCGGCGAACAGCAAGCGCGGTAACCGTGCGGAAGGCGAATCCAACAGCGCGAAAAAGTTGATGGACCGGGTGCGCCCCGGTGAGGCCGAAACCTTGGCCGCCTTCTCGCCCAGCAAGCCATTAATCAAGCTGGATTTGCCAACGTTCGACCGGCCAAGAAAAGCAAACTCCGGAGCTGTGGCAGAAGGGAACTGCTCCGGCGATAAGGCCGAGAGCAGGAACCTGGTTGTCAGGTGCACCGGCTTACTGGGCGCGCGGCTGGTCGGCAGCCACCGGAGGCTTGACCGTCGCCAGCGCCTCGGGAGTCTCCTCCCGCAGCTCGGGCAGCGGACCCTCCAGCGCGATCTTGAGCACCTCGTCCATCTGATCCACAAAATGCAGCTTCATCACGGTGCGCAGGTTGTCCGGCACATCCGCCAGGTCCTTCTCATTGGCTCGTGGCAGCACTGCTTCGAAGATGCCGGCCCGGTGGGCCGCCAGCAGCTTCTCTTTCAAACCGCCGATGGGCAGAACCTTGCCCCGCAGGGTGATCTCGCCGGTCATGGCGATGTCCCGCCGCACCCGCACCTTAGCCAGCGCACTGGCCAGAGCCGTCGCAATGGTGATGCCGGCCGAAGGACCATCCTTGGGAATAGCCCCCTCGGGCACGTGCACGTGAATGTCGATGTTGCGGTAGAAGTCCTTGGGCAGACCCAGGTGCTGCGCCCGGCTGCGAATGTAGGAGAGGGCGGCCTGCGCCGACTCCTGCATCACATCGCCCAGTTGCCCGGTCAGGGTCAATTTGCCTTTGCCGTCCAGCACCTGCACTTCGGTCGACAGGATGCTGCCGCCAACCTCAGTCCAGGCGAGCCCGGTTACCAGGCCGATTTCGCTGGTCTCGTGCAGCTGCGAGTCGCGGAACTTGGCCACTCCCAGAAATTCGTTCAGGTTGGTTTCGGCAATCTCTTCCTTGTGCTTGGCCCCGTTCCGCACTACCCGGCGCGCTACCTTGCGGCACACATTCCCAATCTCGCGCTCCAGGTTGCGCACGCCGGCCTCGCGAGTGTAACCGCGAATGATGTCCACCAGCGCAGAGTCGCTGAATATTGCGTTCTTATCGCTCAGCCCCGTGGCCTCGCGCTGCTTCTTCACCAGGTACTGCTTGGCAATCTCCAGCTTTTCCGCCTCGGTATACCCGTGCAGCCGCAGAATCTCCATGCGATCCTGCAGCGGCGCCGGGATGGTGTGCAGCACATTCGCGGTCGCTACAAACAGCACCTGCGACAGGTCGTACTCCACATCGAGGTAGTGGTCCTGAAAGCTGGTGTTCTGCTCCGGGTCCAGCACCTCGAGCAGGGCTGACGCAGGATCTCCGCGCAGGTCAGAGGCCATCTTGTCCACTTCGTCCAGCATGAAGACCGGGTTCTTGGTTCCCGCCTTCTTCATGGACTGGATAATCTGTCCCGGCAGCGCGCCGATGTAGGTGCGGCGATGCCCGCGAATCTCCGCCTCGTCGCGTACCCCGCCCAGTGACATGCGTACGAACTTCCGGCCCGTGGCCTTGGCAATGGACATGCCCAGTGACGTCTTGCCCACGCCCGGAGGCCCTACAAAGCAGAGGATCGAGCCCTTGGGATTCTTTACCAGTTGGCGGACCGCCAGAAACTCAAGGATGCGCTCCTTGATCTTTTCCAGGCCATAATGGTCCGCATTCAGAACCTTCTCCGCGTGATCGATGCTCCGTGTCTCTTTGCTCTTCTTCTTCCACGGCACGGCCAGCAGCCAATCCAGGTAATTTCTTGAGACCGTCGACTCAGCCGACATCGGCGGCATCGCTTCCAGTTTCTTCAGCTCCTGGATGGCTTTGTCGAAGACCTCCTTGGGCATGCCTGCGGCTTCGATTTTCTTGCGCAGCTCGTCGAATTCGCTCTTCTCACCGCGGCCTAGTTCTTTCTGGATGGCCTTGATCTTCTCGTTGAGGTAGTACTCTTTCTGCGCGCGCTCCATCTGCCGTTTCACCCGGCTCTGCACGCTGCGATCCATATTCAGTTTCTCGATTTCGATATCGAGTACGTCAGCCACGCGGCTCAGCCGCTCGCTGGGATCGAAGATATCCAGCAGCTCCTGCTTTTCTTCGATAGAAAGCTGCAGGTTGGCGGCAATGGTGTCGGAGAGTTTCGCCGGCTCATCCATCCGAACAGCAGCGATCATGGTCTCGTAATTCAGCGATTGCTGCAGCTTGACGTACTGCTCAAACAGGGAAGTGACCCGCTGCATCACCTGCTCGATCTGCGGGTTGACCTCCAGCTGCCGGTTGGCGACCCGCACTGTGGCTACAAAAAAGCCGTCCGCGTCGTTCATCTCGACGGCTTTGGCCCGCTCCAGGCCCTCGACCAGCACCTTGATATTGCCGTCCGGCATCTTCACGCTCTGGACGATATTGCCAATGGTTCCTACGGTATAGATATCTTCCGGCCGCGGCTCATCGATACCCGCGTCATGCTGGGTAGCGAGGAAGATCTTGCGGTCCCCGGTCAGCGCCTCTTCCAGAGCCCGTACGCTCGACTCACGCCCCACGACAAATGGCGTCATCATGTAAGGAAAGATCACCATGTCCCGAATGGGCATCATGGGCAGCTTGCGAAGCTCGCCTTTATCACGGGTTTCTTTTGCTTGGGTCACGCCATTTCCTTTCCTTTATCTCCCTTATACAGAGGAAAAGGGACTTACGCCAATTCCCCGGGCGTCCGCGCCTTCAACCAATCAACACACAAAAGACCGGTTCGGACGCTTCGGTAAGCGTGTAGAATGCCAATTTTTCGCACCTTTTTTGGTGCGCGATTTGCGAGACCGCGCATCTCAGCGAGAACGAAGGAAAGTCTGGGGTCTCAACGGCGAATTGAATCCATTTTCAGCGCCCCGCAAAAGGTGAAGCCAACCAGCCGGTATTCCCTCAGGGGCTAAAGCCCCGTTGATTTTGCGAAGCTTAGTACGGGCTGAAGCCCGTACCCTTCAAAACGGATAAACGACACACCTCTAGCCGGCTTTCTCCAGCAAAGTCACGGAAAGATCACGCTTCTGCACCATTTCCGCAGTGATGTCCAGCTCCTTGATCTTCTTGTTGCTCGGCAGGTGGTACATGAGGTCCAGCATCAGCTCTTCCAGGATCATGCGCAGGCCGCGGGCCCCCACCTTGCGATTCAGGGCTTCGCGGGCCACCGCCCGGGAGGCTTCTTCTGAGAACATCAGCTTCACGCCTTCATACTCGAAGAGCCGTTGGTATTGCTTCAGGATGGCATTGCGCGGCTTGGTAAGAATCTCCACCAGGGCAGCCTCATCCAGCTCGTCCAGAATGCCAATCACCGGCAGGCGTCCGACAAATTCGGGAATAAGGCCGAACTTGATCAGATCCTGCGGCTGAGCCTGGCGCAGAAGCTCGGTATCGCGCTGCGCCGGCAAAATTCCTGCCTCCTGCGTCTCTTTATCCGAGAGCGCCTTGAAGCCGAGCGCTTTCTTGCCCACGCGCCGCCCGATCAGGCGTTCTAACCCTACGAAGGCCCCGCCGCAAATAAACAGGATGTTGGTGGTGTCGACCGGGGTGAACTCCTGGTGCGGATGCTTGCGGCCGCCCTGGGGTGGAACGTTGGCCACGGTACCTTCGAGTATCTTCAGCAGGGCCTGCTGCACGCCCTCTCCGGAGACATCGCGGGTGATCGACGGATTCTCGTCTTTCCGCCCGATTTTGTCGATCTCGTCAATATAAATAATGCCGGTTTGGGCTCGGGCCACGTCACCGTCGGCTGCCTGCAGCAGCTTCAGGATAATGTTTTCTACATCTTCGCCGACATACCCGGCTTCCGTCAGTGTGGTTGCATCGACAATGGCAAAGGGCACGTCGAGCATCTTGGCCAGGGTGTGCGCCAGCAGGGTTTTGCCGCTGCCGGTTGGGCCTACCAGCAGAATGTTGGATTTGGAAAGCTCGACGTCATTGCCGCGCGTCCGGTTCATCTGGATGCGCTTGTAGTGGTTGTAAACGGCTACCGCCAGTTTCTTCTTTGTTTGTTCCTGACCAATGACGTATTCATCCAAAAAGCCCTTCACCTCTTGTGGCTTGGGCAAATGAGCCGGGGCCGCGCCGGGCTGCGTCTCGCCCCGGTCGTCTTCCAGAATGGAGTTGCAAACCGCTACGCATTCATCGCAGATGTATGCCCGCGGATAGTCGCTCGGTGAGGAGATCAATTTTGCAACGGCGTCCTGCGATTTATGACAGAACGAACAACGGAGCGTATCGTCTGTTCCCCTCGGCGTTTTCATACTGCAACTCCTTTTGCCCTGGCGACTGTCAGGTGCGTGGCCGATCTATGATCTCGTCAATAATGCCGTACTCTTTTGCTTGCTGCGCGTTCATGATGAAGTCTCTTTCTACATCTCGTTCAATGCGTTCCAGCGGCTGCGCGGTGTGCTTCGACATCAGCTTGTTGGTGATTTCGCGGATGCGCAGAATTTCCCGGGCATGAATATCGATATCGGTTGCCTGCCCGGATAATCCGCCCATGGACGGCTGGTGGATCAGGATGCGGGAGTTGGGCAGAGCAAAGCGCTTGCCCTTGTTGCCGCTCATCAGCAGAAATGCCGCCATGCTGGCTGCCTGCCCGATGCAATAGGTCACTACATCGTTGCGGATGAACTGCATGGTGTCATAGATAGCGAGGCCGGCAGTGATGGAGCCGCCGGGCGAATTGATATAGAGCTGAAGATCTTTCTCCGGGTCCTCGCCGGAGAGAAACAGCATCTGCGCGATGACCAGGTTCGCGATCTGATCGTCGATCGGTGTTCCCAGAAAGATAATATTGTCGCGAAGCAAACGAGAATAAATGTCGTAGGCTCGCTCGCCTCGACTCGTCTGCTCGACCACCATAGGTACAAGTGCCATGCGCTCCCTTGCTTCTACTCCCCGAGTGCGGCTCGCGCCCCGGTCTTAAAGTTGCCCGTTATTCAGGACGCCATTCTTTCGTACAACAGCGTGCCCATCTTCTCCCTACGCAAGCGTTCCCGGATTCTAGCGAGGCTGCCATCCTCAGTCAAACGCGTGCGCAGGGTGTCCACCGGTTCGCGCATTTGTAAGGAGATAGCCTGCAGTTCCTTCTCAACATCTTCTTCCGCCACGTTGACATTCTCCGCGTCGGCGATGCGGTCCAGCAGAATGGAACCCTTCACCTCAGCCGTAGCAGAAGCTCGCTGCGCCGCGCGCAGGCGATCAAAATCCAGGTTGCGCATGTCTTCGGTGCGCATCCCCTGCGCCGCCAGGGCCCGCAGCCCGCGATCGAGCCGGGTGTCAATCTGCTGTTGCACCAGCGACTCAGGAACGGGAAACTCGAAACGGTTCACCAGTGCATCCAACAGCTGGTTGGTGGTCTCGCCCTGTACCTGCCGCTGCTTCTCTCTCGCCAGGTGTTCGCGCAGTTGTTGGGTGAACTCTGCCAGGCTCTCGTAGGGCCCGAGCTCCTTGGCAAACTCGTCGTTCAGTTCCGGCTCAATCTTTTTCTTGATGCCCTTCACTTCAAGATCGTAAGCCACGCGCTTGCCGGCCAGTTGCCGCTCGCCAAAGTCGGCGGGATAGCTCACCTCGAACTTTAACTGTTGGCCCACGCTGGCGCCGCGCAGTGCGGCGTTAAAGCTGTCGAGCGTGTTGGGCCCGCCTACCTGGACCATCACATCCTGTCCCGAGATGGGCTGCTGGGGCGCGGCCGGCTCTTCACCTTCCGCCGGCTGCACGCTGCCGGTAAAACTGATCTGCGCAAAGTCACCGTCGGCCAGAGGACGCTCTTCGGTTACCGGCTCCATGGTCGAGCGGGAATCGCGGATACGCGCCAGCTCGGCGTCGAACTCCGCATCGGTCAGCTCTGCGCTGGGCTTTCCGACTTTTACGTCCTTATATCCGTCAATGGAGAAGTCGGGCAGGACCTCGAAGGCGGCCTTGAAGCGCAAGGGCTTTCCTTCTTCGAGATCGATCTTGGTAACTTGCGGCTGAGAGATGGGCCTGAGCTGCTTTTCGGCGATCGCCGTACGGAAGTGATCGGGCAGAACTGCCTCCATCACATCCTGGCGAATCTGCTCGGCAAAGCGGCCGCGGATCAAAGACTCCGGAACCTTGCCCGAACGAAAACCGGGAATGCGCGCCATCTTCTGATAGCGCTTGGTGACGGCGCGGAAGTTGCGCGTAACTTCATCCGCGGGAACTTCAATTTCAACTTCCCGGGTGCACTCCGGGTTTAAGGTTGCAGTGGCGTGGGCGTGATCGTGGCCCTCGTGATCGTGACCTTCATGGTCGTGTCCTGCGGATTCCTCAGTGGCGGTAATCTCTTCGCCCGATTGCGTTTTCGTTTCCATCATTTCAGTTGAGCTCAACGTATGCCTTCTAGGTTTGCTCGCTCTCGGCGCCGCTGCAATGGCGGAATCGATGTATGCGTACTGGCCTGTAAACAACCTGCTTTCATCGTATGGGGCTTTCCCGGGAGGGGTCAAACCCACACGTCGAAGAATGCGAGGCCGCTATTAACTACGATACACCCTTTTGGGGTTACCTCTGTTGGTGCCGGAGCTTGGGTGTTACGGGTGGGGTTGCTCGAAGATTGCCTTGGGATCGGAGCTAAAATTCTTCCTGGCGCGGCACGCGCACGTGCCCGACATAGCGTGGATCGGCCGCGTGCAGGTGCTTGTAATTGCGCCGTCCTTCGCTCAGTGACAGGTTGCCGTTGACGGTTCGGCGGACTACGTCGGCGTCGCGGTCATCCTGGCCGTCGTCCTGCCACCAGCAGACCTGGCAGAGCTCCTGGGCTTCGGGGATGGCCAGAGTCTTATACCCGCAGCACAGGCAGCGGGCCGCCGTCGCTCTTCGCATCCGTTAAGTATGCGTCGGTTTGGGAGAAATTCCGAGGGATCCGGAACTGGACTCTATTACGACGGTAACGAATTCCTATTGCCCCGCAACCTCCGGCGTGAACAACGCCAGCCGAACCTTCCAGGTAACCGACTGGCCCGGACGCAGCGTTACCATCCCCGTATCCATTCCCTTCCACTCCTTGCCGAACGGGTCCACGTAGTTGAACTGATCTTCGACCGCCACAAAGGCAGTTTTGGGCGAATACACCTGTATGGTCCTGATCTCGGGAGAGAGCGCAGAAACCGTCAATCCGTACTTCGATTCAGGATCGATCAGCTGCACGCCGGCCGCCCCCTGCGTCCGCTGCAGGTGGGAAAAATTGTCGTCAAGAAAGTGATCGTCCAGGGCCACGCCACCGGGTGCGTTGTAGTCGTACTCCGTGCCCTTGACCGGCTTGAGCTGCCCGGTGGGAAATGCGTCACTGTAATTGTTCACCAGGGCCATCATGGAGGCTGGGATATAGAGTCGCGCCTGGGCGCGGTGGCCGCTCGGTATCTGGAAGTAGGGATGCCAGCCGATGGACATGGGCTCCGGCTCTTTGCCCACGTTTTTGGCTGTGATCGTGGTGTCGACCGCGTCCCCGGTCAGCGCAATGGTCAGGTTCAGGTCGGTGTTGGAGAGCCAGTGGCCGCCGAAATCTCCGGCATGGATCACGCCGGTGACCGTCTGGCCGTCCGCAGTGTTTTGTGTCTGCAGGTCCTCTACTTTGGCCTGGGTAATCAAACCATGGATGGCAACCACACGCCCACCGGGCTGCTTGCTGGGAAAATTCGCCGGCAGAGCCAACGTGTGGCCGCGCCACTGGGTGATTACCGACTTGCCGTCAGCCGAGGGTTCGCCGATGATGCGGTTGGGGTAGGGAATCAGGAAGGCGCCTCCGAAGCCGAACGACGCGTTGCCCAGCTGATCTCTGCCGGTTCCGGAAAGCTGCTTGGCCGCATCCTCGATGGAGGGTGAATGCATCAGCGGGATTTCCCCCTTGCCTGGGATGGCGGCGGTGACCTGAAACATATTCATGCCGCGCCCGGGAAGCAGGGTCACGGAGAGGAACTCCGGTTTGCTGCCATTGTTGGTCGGCTTGCGCGCCAGCGTCAATACCCCTTCGCCTCCTATGGTCAGGACCGGCGGTTCCGTGGCTTGGGGCGCTGGTTGGCTGGATGTAGGCGGTTGTTGCTGGCAGCCCGCCAGCAGCAGAGCGCAGGCGGCAAGGATCAGCCCTTTGTTTCCCTTTTGCATTGGTACCCTCGTAGAGTTTTTCCTGTTCCGGTGCAGAAACCGGCAATGCTGTTCCCACCGTAGCCAGCGCCGGGTGGAAAAGCAAAAATCATCTTACGCTGCTTTTCCGGCCGGGCTTTACAATCGGGCATGGTCACCACCCTCTTAGCGAACCCCGCGTCAAGTCCTGCCGGTTCGCCTGCTGCCATGCCGGATGCTGCCACTCCGCTTGCGCTCTTCAACCAGGAAGTCATCCGCTGCCAGCGTTGCAGCCGGCTGCGGAAGTATTGCGAAGAGATCGCCACCAGCAAGCGCCGCGCTTACCAGGACTGGATTTATTGGGCAAAGCCGGTTCCATCGTTTGGCGACGAGAAGGCTCGGGTGTTGATTGTGGGCCTGGCTCCGGGTGCGCATGGTTCCAATCGAACTGGCCGGCCTTTTACCGGCGACGGCTCCGGCGACTTCCTGTACCCCATTCTTTACGACACCGGTTTTGCCTCCCAGCCCAATTCTGTTTCTCGCGGCGACGGCATGAAATTGAAGGACTGCTGGATCACGGCGGTGGTGCGCTGCGCTCCTCCTGACAACGCGCCCAAGGGCTCCGAACTGGCCAATTGCGCGCCTTACCTTGATCAGGAGATCGCGTTGCTGGCCGATTTGCGGGTGGTTGTGTGTCTTGGCCGTATTGCCTTCGATGGTTATTTGCAGCACCTGGTGCGCATCGATCTGTGTAAGCGCAAGCCGCGTTTGAAATTCGCCCACGGTGCCGAATACAAAATCCCTGGGGGCCCCACTCTGATCGCCAGCTTTCATCCGTCGCTGCAGAATACGAACACCGGCAGGCTCACGCGCAGTATGCTTACCGGCGTCTTTGATCGCGCAAGAGACCTCGCCGCCGCAGCGGATATTCCCCGGACGCTTCGCCGTTGAGAGGATCGAGTTTTCAGAAGCGTGCAAGGTCGGTTGGAAATAAGTGCGAATTAAGCTAACTAAGCTAATTAAGCCCTCCCCCTTTCGAGGCCCGATTCGACCGGAGAGTGTCACCCCTTTTCCAAAAGGAAGCAAAGAGCCTGTCCTAGTTTTTCTTGCATTGACAGTCACGATCGGGCCGGGGTTTTCCCCCGGATTTCCTGTGGAATTTGGTGGCTTCGGTGAACTTCATGCGCCTTTCTTCACGGAAAGGCGCACACGCGGTTCTCTCCAGTGCATCGAGGCAGGAAATCCGGGTTCGGGAAATGGCTAAAAAGTGCGTGGTAAGCGTGTTAATTCGGTTGCTGCCGGGATTCTTCGGGTTCGGCGGTCTCTAGCGTTCAGCTTACGGTGCCCTTAGGGCGATCACGTTTGTCTTCGTGTAACGCTGGGGGCATGGGAACCGGGTGTCCACGCCAGGCGTTGTTTTGGCTTGCGGGCGGGGAGGTTTTGCCGGCCACCGCCCACTGGATAGACATCGATTGTCAAAGATCAGCGTTGCCTTGAAGCGTTTTCACAAATACTACGGTGTAGCGTGAGCGGGTATCTGCAGGGGTTTGTTTTCACCCCAGCATCTGACCTTGCCCCCCGGGACCCGGGTCTTAGCGGAAGGTTCCGCTTCGGTGTTCCTTCTTCGCTTTGCACCCCTTGTGAAAACGCTCTAGCCCTGAGGCTGATGGCCGCGAAGCGGCGTTGGAAACGATCCGCATCATGCGTATTATGCGCAGGAAGCTACTCTCGGTTGCCGAAAAGCAGCCGCGCTATGGTCGCGGAAACGCCCAGGGAAACTCGTGTTCCCGTGGCGAAGGAATGCAGCCTGGAAAGAGTGGAAAGCCGCTTCTGCCAGCGACGTCTGGCTTCGTGCCTGCCATGATGCAGTGTGAATGAAGCGAAAAAAGCGAACTATGCGAACTAAGTCCCCCTTCCAAACAAGGCTAGTATCTGTTTTCTCCTATAGGTAATAGATTCGGATTGACCATACTTGGTTTAGCAAAATTAAATTTCGAGGGCTCAGGGCCCGACTCTAGAACACCCCATGCAGGGGTATGCTGTCGTCGAATTAGCAGCCCAGGTTGGGTGGCTGTTCGAGCGCGGGGTCGATGCAGACCAGGACGACAATAAGGTTGAAGCCGTGATGGGTCAGACTTGTCCAGATGCGATTTTAAAGGGCTAGTCCCTATACGAAGGGCACGGCTTCAGCCGTGCCGTAAATATGCTGCGCGGGGGGCGGCCGCTGAGGTACGGTTTTTACCGTCAGGTTCTTGCAGGTACTCATGGAGGAGCGTACCTCAGGGGCTAAAAGCCCTCACTGGCCGTGGCTGTGAGCGGCACGGCTGAAGCCGTGCCCTTCGTCGAGAGACGCTTGCCCATCCAGCTAAGTACAGTCCGCTTCGCTACTACGCATGTGACTAAATGGTCCTAAACTTTTTGCAGTGGAATTGCATCTATAGAGTGCGGCAGCAAATGCCTGATCCGGAGCGTCAGGTAACCGGTCGGGCGATGCTGTGTTGGCGCAGAGAACACACCTCCGTGCTGTTTACCTTTTAAGCCATAGCGACCGTTCCGCGGTCATTCCCACCTTCGTACTCTGGCGCAAACATTACCATCGCTAGAATCAACAACTTACTAAATCCATTGTTTTAAGTAGGTTATTGATAATACGTCACTTATGCAATTACAAATTCTTATTCCCGACACACTCCGGACCAACCACCGTATTTGATGTTATGGGTTACTCCGTCTGTCCCTTAACTCCGTCCCTTAACTCCTGTCCCTGTGTTGTCCGACGAATGTTCGAGGTTAGCGGTAGGCTTCGCGGCGGTGCTTGACGGCAGTGACGTAGAGGGTGTGGCCGTGGTCGTGGAAGCGGAGCCGGTAGTCGCCGACGCGCAGGCGGAACTCGGGCGGCTCGATGTCCTGAAGGCGCTTGACGTCGCCCTCGCCGGTGGCGGCGAAGTGGGCCAGGGCGCGGAGAAGGCGCAGGGCGGTAGGCTGGTCGATGGCGCGGAGTTGGGCCTTGGCCTGGTCCCGCCAGGCGACCTTCTTGCGCTCCATGCTCACTGTCCGGGAGGATGCGGTTCGGCGTCGAGCGGGGTCCGTCCCATGCGCTCGAAATCCTCGGCAGTCAGGCCGAAGTCGGTCAGGACTTCCTGGTTAGAAACGACCTCTCCGCGCGCGTAGGCGGCGCGTGCCTCGGCGATGTCGCGGGCCTCTTCCTCGCTCACCGGCTCGTCGTCCATCGGGGCGTTGGCCAGGGCGACGGAGACCGGATCGAGCATCGCTTCGAGCAGGCCGACGACGGCGGAGGCCTGCGCGGTGGATATGCGATCGATGAGTTCGTGGGCTTGCTGCTTCGGGTTGGTTAGGGCCTGAGCCATGGGAAATCCTTCCTCTCCAAGGTTACCGTTCGCCCTATCGTTCCGACGACCAGCGGCGGGCTTCCTGCTGCAGGATCATGCTGTCGAGGACCTGCTGGACGACCTTCTTGGACTCTGGATCGAAGCGGGAGACGGCCTCGAACTGGAGCTTGAGGGTATCGTCCGGGCCGCGCTCGTCCTTATCGAAGAGCAGTTGATCGGAAGCGACTCCGAAGGCTATGGCCATGTTGCGGATGACACCAAGGGTGGGCTGCGAGATGCCTGCTTCGTATCGTTTTAGCTGCTGAACATGGACACCGACGCGCTCGGCGAGCTGCTGTTGAGTGAATCCCTTCTCTTTACGCAGTTCGGCGACGCGAGCTGGGAAGCCGCTAGCAATGGGGTTCTTAGGCACACATACAGCGTAAGTAGCCAAAATCCTCTCTTGACCTCAAAGAACTCTATGCAGTACATCAAAGATACTACATATGTATCTTGACAGGTTTTGGCGGCATACCTGAAAAACGGTGAGGGCGAATGGCGCGCATCCCGGATCACGAGATCGAGCGGCTCAAGAAAGAAATCTCGGTCGAGCGGCTGGCCGAGGGGCGGGGCATCCAGCTGACGCGGCACGGAGCGGATCTGCTGGGTAGGGGGAAAAGAGGGACAGCCTGAGAGTGTGTCGCTGATAGCATAATTTGCGTCCGCGAACCGCAACATATAGCGCATCATCCATCACGAAACTACAACATATGACCTAAGAAACGCTATCTCCGACACACTCCTGAACTGCGTGATCTATATAATGCATTGAAGAATACGATGCAAGTATGCCGTGCCGATCTCGATGCGTGTTATCGGATGTGCCGCATCACATCACACAACGTCGTGTAGATAGTTTACCCGTTAGCATCCCCGCAGCCCCGAACCCGCGTCCCGGCCAGCATAGTCAAAAGCCGCCATGCTGCGTATGGGAGTAGAGGGATGGAGGTACGATTCAGATGGAAACCAACTCCGTCCTCATACGTTCCCAGAAGAAAGGGTGAACTGAATGACCAAACTCGCGACTGATATGAGTGAGTTACAAGCCAGGGTCCGGGAGTGGGAGGGCTCGATCCTGAGCAGAATTGCCTACGAGCTTACTGACCAAACCGTGCATCTTCACTTCAAGCATTGGGATGATAGAGCCTTGTCTGCCCACTGCCGTTCTGTGCTCCTCTGCAATGTGTCTGCTCTCGATCAAGACGTGGCTGAGTTTGAGGTCATCGGTGCACGTTTTGAGATTTTGGAGAAAGCGGCGTTGAAAGTCCTCGAAAGGCTAGGCTATCTCTGGGATACGAAACGCTCCCGAGAAGAGCGCTTCACCTATCCAATGATCCACCTTTCGATTGAGGGTGACATCTGTTTAGCAGGACAGGTTTAACAGGACAGGTTAGGACAGGTTTCGGGGACAGGCGAGGTAATCACCATCGGGAATGCCGCGCACCTGCAAAGGCTGGATGGCTCGACCAAGGACAAATAATCAACTAAGCACTAAAAGAAAATGTCTGCTGACCCTCGCTCTTGTCGGTCTTCTTCTTGGGCCCGCGTTTTTGGGGCGCCAGGCGGTGTTTGGTTTCTTTTTCCAGCGTGCGGATGAACTCCTGTGAGCCCAGCGGGCGGCCGCTATAGGTGCTACGACGAATGGTCGTCAATTGGGACTCGGTTACGCCTGCATCCAGATATTTGCGCCAAGTGACAGGGGACCATCGATCACGCCACAAGTGCATCGCCAGCCATGGTCCTGTCGAATCCGCAGCACAATGAGCAGCCGCACTGGACCAGTCCCAGCATTCCGCTTTAGCCACCAGAGAAGCGCGTACCGGATTCAGCTCCGTGTAGCGCAAGGCTTCCCACAGATGGGATTCATCCAGAGGACAAGAGTAGTACCGACCCTGCCAAACATGCCCCGTCGAGTGGTGGAGCGCGTTCCAGTAGGCGGCAAACCGGCCGTGTGTCTCCTTCAGCGCGCGAGCCAGTACATCGGCCTTCCGTGGGACGGCGACAAGGTGGACATGGTTCGACATCAGGCAGTAGCCGATCAGTGCGATGCCGTGCAATTCCGTGCTTTGCCGTAGTAAATCGAGATAGACCTTTCGGTCCGCTTCGTCTTGCAGGATAAAGCGCCGCGCATTGCCGCGCTGGGTTATGTGGTGGGGAACTCCGACAGCGATTACACGAGCGAGACGCGCCATCTGTCGCTCCTCTAGGATTCCTTGGCGAAGAAGTCCGCCGAAAGGAAACTGGTCCGGAAGTCACCCTGGTAGCGTAGCCAGGGTAAACCTGGATCAAGCATGCATCCGTGCGGCTGAATTTCTCACGCGAGAAAGGTTTAAGGTAGCTTAATCTAGATCTGTTTGAATCAGGAAGCGGGGGCCTTTTAGGGCGGCCTTCGCCACGCAAGATTCATCCGATGCTGCAGCGCAGAACGATGGGGGTTAGTTCGTCTGGAAGATGTGAAGAAATTGATTTCCTTTAGTTTTCGCGATTTTATTTTTGATCCCAAATGCTTGCCGACACCCCAGCGGTTGCTTATACGGCATCCTAGGGCGATTTTTTAAGCCGAGTTCACTGCAAATTTTTAAAATCGATTTTTTCACATCTTCCTGTCCCGGAAACCTTCTGTCCCGGAAACCTTCCCGGAAACCTTCCCGGAAACCTTCCCGGAAACCTTCCCGGTCGAATCGGCCGTCGAAAGGGGGGCTTAATTAGCTTAATTAGCTTATTTCGCACTTATTTCCAACGAACACTGCTGCTGCTGAAAACCGCTCCTCGCGAATGAAATCCTCGCATCGGCGGCTCTTGCGTCTTCGCCAGCGGTCTCGAGGGTTGTAGGACGGCCACGTCCGGCGAGAAGGTCTCGCAGTTCACGAGCCCCAGGCTACCTAGCTGCAATCACCCACGATGCGTAAGGCTAAATGGTCCTAAACTTTTTGCAGTGGAATTGCATCTATAGAGTGCGACAGCAATACAAATCAGGACAAACAAATCAGGAACCTGCTGGTCGCCGCTTTACCCCCTGGAATCACTCCAAATCCGAAGCTTCTAGCCGTTTCATGGCGCCGTGGCGAATCGTGAGCACCGAGACTTCCTGCCGGCGCTCATCGACCTCGTAAATGACACGATAGACGTGCGGCCTGAAGCCGTACAGGAGCTGTCGAAGTCTCCGCTTAACTTTTCGTGCCTCCGGAGCGACAGGGCAGCGATTCGGATGAGTTTCGAGGGCATGGAGGGCCTGCTCCAGACCGTTATACCAGCGGGCAGCAGCCGTCGATTCCGCCGCATTCTTCTCCAAATACAGGATTTCGAGATCTCGGACCGCACGCGCGGCAAACTCAACGCGGTATGCCATGTTTGCGGCGTATCTGGTCAAATACCTCTCTCGACGGGCGGGTGCGGCCATGTGCCACGTCGTCCAGGCCCTGTCGAATCCCCTCCTCGGCGTCGGCGCGCGCGGCTATGTCGAGAAGGCGCTGATAGGCCTCCGCGTCTTGTACGACGGCGGCGGCTTTGCCATTCACCGTGAGCACCACCGGGCGCTTGGTCTTCTTGAGCTGCTTCATGAAGTCGCCAGACGACCGCCGAAATGTGGTCAGGGATTGAATGTCACTGGTGATATCGAACATATGCACCTCTGTTTCGAGCACCTTTTAAGGTGCTCACAGAATACATCTCTCTCTGTAAAGTGCAAAAGGAACCGTTTACCACCTGCCCCGCTTCCGTAAGGAAAGGAGTGGAGCGACCTGCGGTTTCAGCGAGTCCAGACCAAGCCTGTTTTCGAAGGCTGGAAGGTCCATACCTCCTGGAGACTTTCTTCACGTATGGAGCGGGAGACGGGGATCGAACCCGCAACCAACGGCTTGGGAAGCCGCTACTCTACCATTGAGCTACTCCCGCCCGCTGCCACTCGCTTATTCTAACCCCAACCGCGAGCATCGGGTGAGCCTGTATCATTTCGGGGAATGCCCTCCCTCCGTCTCCGCACAATGCTTTCCGTCCTGCTCGCGCTCGCGGCGGGAGCGGCGTTGCGCCTGTGGTTCATTCACGCCTTCCCCCAAATCCAGGGCGACTCCCTCCTCTACGCGGACATCGGCAGGAATTGGCTGACCCATGGTATCTATGGGCGCTCTGCCGTCCATGCGGGGGGCCTGATCACCATAAACCCAACCCTCGTCCGCTTGCCCGGATATCCCGGCTTCCTTGCGGTTTGCTTCGCGCTGTTTGGATTGCAGAACTACCAGGTTGTTCTTTACCTGCAAGCTTTTGATGGATCTGGCGACCTGCCTGCTCATCGCCGGCTTTGTTCGCCAGGTATGCGGGAACCGGACGGCGATGGTGGCGCTCTGGCTGGCAGCGCTCTGTCCCTTCACGGCAAACTACGTGGCCATGCCGCTCACCGAAACCCCCTCGATTTTTTGCGTTGCTCTCGGTCTCTACGCATTTGCCGCGGTGCTTCAGCACCCGCGCTGGCCATCGATACTGGCCCTAGCATTCGCCTGGAGCTATGCCGCATTATTGCGCCCCGACGGAGCCCTGCTCGCCATCGTCTTTTTTCCTGCGCTCATTCTTTACGGCCGAACTCCCCTGGGGTTGGCGCGGTCGCTGCGCATCGCATTGTTCTGCGGGCTGATCTCCGCGCTCCCGTTCGTGGCATGGAGCTTTCGCAACTGGCACACCTTCCATGTATTCCAGCCGCTTGCTCCGCGTTACGCAAACGATCCCGCCGAATTCACACCGCTGGGATACCAGCGATGGGTCAAAACCTGGATGGCCGACTTCGCCTCCACCTATGAAATCTATTGGAATGTGCCCGGGGACGACCTCGATATCCATGCCCTTCCGGAACGGGCGCTGGCGAGCGACGATCGCGAAACACGCGAGCTGATCGCCCGTACAACAACAGGGACGTACTTACACCGCCAATCGACGCCGGCTTTGCCGCGCTGGCCGCGGAGCGCATTCACGCTCATCCCTTTCGCTACTATGTGACGCTGCCTCTGTTGCGCCTGGTGGATATGTGGCTTCGCCCCCGAGTCGAGATGCTCAATATAGAACTGCGTTGGTGGCAGTACAGCATGCATCATTCGGAAACGCAGATCGCCTATGCCTATGGTGCTTGAACCTGGCCTATCTGCTAGCGGCATTGATCGGGGCATTTTACTGGCCGCGGTTTGGCACCGCCATGGTGGCCTATATCGTGCTGCGCAGCCTGCTGCTGCTTACCATCGAGGCGCCCGAACCTCGCTACACTCTGGAATGCTTCCCCATCGTCATCGCCTTCGCCGCCGCTGCACTCGCACCCCCGCGGCACGACCATTAGTTAGCCGGAGCCACTCCCGTTCCCTCGGTAAGGGTGATGATGCGGTCGACAGACGGTGGTTTGAACAGCTCTTTGCGACCGCTGGGCCAATCTACTTCTACCCGGTCGACCTTAGCTGCGGCTCCCAGGCCAAAATGCAGCCGCAGGTCGCTGCTGGAAACATAGCTGGAACCGCTGCGAACTTCCTGCACCCACACCCTGCCTCCCGCGGATACCCGGACGCTGGCGCCGATGGCGTCGCGGTTGGATCGGATGCCCACGGCGCTTATTCCAATCCAGTGATTGGTGTTTGCTGCCTGATTGACCAGCAGCATTGGTTTTCCCCCAGAGTTATTGATGACCGCGGATAAGCGTCCGTCGTTCCAGAAATCGGCAATTGCCAGACCGCGGCTGGACTGCGGCTCGATACAGCCAGGGCCCGAGGTGCGGCTCACATCCTTGAATTTTCCATCGCCCTGGTTCCAATAAACCAGGCGCGGCTCTTTGTAAGTGGCCCCAAGATGAGCCGAATCCACTTCGGGATAAACGTGGCCATTCGCGATCAAAAGATCGGGCCAGCCATCGTTGTCCATATCGAAGAACATCGCTCCCCAGCCCAGATATTGCGTGTTCAGGCCCAGCCCCGCATCGAATATTTTGGAGCTGTAGGTTCCGTCGCCATTGTTCTGGTACAGGGAGGAGGTGTCGTCGGAGAAGTTGGTTTTGAAAATGTCGGGCAAACCATCGCCGTTATAGTCGCCTATGGTTGCGCCCATGCCCGCTTGTTCGCGGCCATCCTCATCGAAGGCGACGCCGGCGTCGACGGCGACGTCGGTGAACGTTCCATCCTTGTTATTGCGATAGAGAATGCTGGGCGTGCTATCGCAGGCCACGTATATGTCGGGCCAACCGTCGCGGTTGTAGTCCAGCGTTGAGACGCCGAGGCAGTAGTGCCCGTTGGTCTTCTCGATCCCGCTGCTCTTGCTTACATTGGCGAAGCGGCCCCCGCCGAGATTGTGGTAAAGCACGTTGGGCGTAGAGGCCAGACCGCGCGGCCCACACATGACGGGCACGCCCTTCCAGATGCACATCTGCCCCTCTCCGGGCCGGGGCGACGTCTTGAGGTCGAAGTGAACATAGTTGGCGACTACCAGGTCCAGCTTGCCATCGCGGTCGTAGTCGACGAATGCGCAGCCGGAGCCCCACTCGCCACCGGTGCCGGCAACGCCCGCCTCTTCCGCCACCTCTTTAAACGTTCCGTTGTGTTCATTGTGGTAGAGGCGGTTCTTCCCATAGAAAGTCACATATAAATCGTCGTAGCCATCGTTGTCGTAGTCGCCGACACATGCGCCCTGTCCCCAGCCACTGGCCGTCAGGCCGGCACTCCGTGTTACATCGGTGAATGTGCCATCGTGATTGTTGTGGTATAGATGGCCGGTAGGATGTGTGCCTTTGCCCGGGTTCCCCTGCAGCACATCGCCGTTCACCAGGTAGATATCCGGCCAGCCATCGCGATCGTAGTCCAGGATCGCGACTCCACTCCCCGTGGTCTCGATGATGTATTTTTTGGTGGCCCGGTCGCCGTTGATGTTCTGCATGCTCAGGCCCGATTGGGCGGCGAAATCCACAAACCATGCCGGCGGGGAATGGATTTTATTTGCGGGATAAGGAGTTTGAGCAACAGCCATCGTCGCGCAAGCGATCAAGATCAAAGCCCGCAATCGACGCCAGACATCCATCCCATCAAATGCTAGCACTCGCGCCGACAGGGCGTAGGCACCGGCCAGGAGGGTATTCTTTAAAGGCGTTATGCGAATTTTCTGCTACCCCGCCCTGTTGCTGCTGTCCGTTTTGTTGTGCTCGGGGCAAAGTGTTGCGCCCTCCGCTCCCGCCGGCATTACGCCATCCGTAGCCGACACGCAGAATCAGTTGCAGCACGGCCAGCCACAGGAAGCCATTGCTACGCTGCAGAAGCTAGCTGCCTCCCAGCCGCCTGTGAAAGGCGCAAATCGCGCGCTGGGCATCGCATATTACCGCACCGGTAAGCTGATCGACGCGGAGCAGGCCTTCGCCAAAGCAATGGCGGAGGACGCAACCGACGTCGAGTCGATCCAGATGCAGGGCTTGACTCTTTATCGCCTGGGGCGCCCGGCGGAAGCGATTCCGTTTCTCGAGCGCATGCGGCAGTGGACCCCAAACGCAAATGCCGATGCTAATCATGTGTTGGGGCTTTGCTATATGAACGCGCAGCGATATGACGATGCCCGCGCTGCCTTCGCCGCCCAGTATGGCGTTGCCCCGGACTCCGCCGCCGCGTACCTGCTGGCCGGTACCATGCTCATGCAGGCGGATTTGCCCGAGCTTGCGGCAAAAGACGCACAGAAAGCCCTCGAGATTTCTCCACGCATCCCACAGGCACACTTCATGCTGGGCGAGGTCTATCTCTACAAATCAGATGTGAGCCACGCGCTCGAGGAGTTTGAACAGGAGCGGGCGATCAATCCCTCCTATGCTGCTGTTTATGACCGGCTCGGGGATGTCTACACCAGGACCGGCCAGTATCAGCAGGCGCAAGAGGCCCTGACCCGCGCCATCTCCCTCGATGTTTCCAGTACCGGCCCCTTCATTCAAATGGGCAAAGTCTTCTTGCGCCGCAATGACCCGGAAAGTGCAGCCATGTATTTGCAGCACGCCGAAAAAATGGATCCCGCAAATTACATTACTCACACCCTGTTGGGGCAGGCGTACCGGGGGCTAGGCCGAGAAGAAGACGCCAAGCGAGAGCTCGATGCGGCTTCACAGATCCACGCCTCCAACCAGCTCAAACTGCAGCCAATGCAGTAACCCAAACATCCCTGTGACATTTCAATTTAATGAACGCGGAGCGATACCAATTTGCTCTGCAACGGCACGCCGCCCTCAAGCGAGACTTCGATCAACGCCTCAAAAGGTCTGATGTCTCCGGTGGGCGAGGAAACCTTCTTCAGCAGCTCCGCCACGCTGTCTTTGTGGCAGGCATATTCGACTGCCGCCTGTGTGCCAAGGGTGGTAAGGCCGCTAAAGATGAGCGTGCGCTTTCCAGACTCGACGCCGGGCATCAGGGCAATGAGTGCGTAGTCCATGGTGAGGGGATGCTCCGGCCGGGAGTAGAGTGCGGCTTCGCCCGGTAGCGGGTGGCGGTTCACGAACCCCGAATATCCAGGGCTCGTCATCATGGTGTAGTCGGTCATCGACGGAACTGCATTTAACGAGGGATTCTCGGCCGGAGAACCGATAAAAATCAGGTTCCTCAGCTTGGCCTCGTCCCATGTAACCAGCAGACTTCGCTTCAGGACAAACGTGGTGTGGTGCGCGTCGAAAAGTCTGGTTAGCTCGTACACCGACGCCAACTCTCCAATCCCCGTGTAGTGATCCACCACTGCCTCCTGACTCGACGTGGCATCGCTGGTTGCATAGCGCATACCCGTTCGTGAATCTCCAAGAAAACGGGTGTTGCTGTAAATCACTACCGGAGGATCGCCGGAGAGAAATGGCGCCCAGAAGGTTTCGATTGGCGAGTTCTTCACGGGCACTGTAGGCCACGCCCGGCGCTCAGAAATACGACGCCGGTAAGCGCCAGAGCCACCAGGATGCCCAAGGCAATACCCAGACGGCATCGATCGCCAGAAGCTTCGGGAATTCCCAGGCGCGATTGGGAGCGGCTCACCGGCATGGGGCGGGATCGTTTCCGCTGGCAAAGGGAAGGGGGCAGGTAGCGGCTCCGATTGGCGGGGGCGGAAGATGGGCAGGTAGTGGCCCTTGGGAACCTCAATAATGTTCGGCTCGGCCCTGCCCTCGGTCGAGAAATATTCCGCCAGCTTTTGCCGCAACAGACGCGCGTGCGTTCGAACGATGCTGTCTTCACTGGAGTTGTAGCCGGGTGGCCGATTGAAGACATGTACCCCGATCTGTTGCTCTGTAGCTGCTTCAGGGGCCTCCTTAATGGCGCACTCGGCGACGTAGAGCAGGAACTCGCGCAATCGCAGGGAGCTTTTGAACTGGGTGCTGGAGATCACCCGATCGATCAGACTTGATCGATCGTCAGGGTTTGACACGTTAAATCGCTGGTCTAACGAACCCGATTGTTGCAATGCAGAGCTGGCTCGACTACTTTTCACCGTCAAATCACCGTAAACAACGTTGGCAGAAGCGCCTTAAAGTAGACAGGCTTGTCAGGTGCCGGGAAAGGCGAAAAACCGCGCGCCAAAAGCGATTTTAATTTCGCGCGGGCCACCAAGCTCCCTGCCGAGGCAGGCAAGCCCGCGTTGTTAGATGCGCTGTATGGCGATTTGGGTAGCGACGTACCCACGCTGAATAAAATCGCTGCGGCCGTTATAGGCGAACAAAACGACGCTCATCGTAAGAAAACTGGCAACACGGATTTGGAGAGGTTGGATATGCAAAATAATAGTTGGCGCAAAGCTACTCTGTTGCAGGCAGTTTTCCTTTTTGCCCTGGGTATTTTCGTCCCCGTAGCCCAAGGACAAGCCGTATACGGGTCAATATTCGGGACCGTTACCGACAATACTGGCGCCGTGATCCCGAATGCCACGGTTACCGTGACCGACGTGGCCAAGGGTACATCCGTGACGGCGCAAACCAGCGGGGACGGCCAATATCGGGTGCAGCACCTTATTCCGGACACCTACCGCGTCGATGTGGATGCACCGGGCTTTACCCGGAGCACCTCAGACAACGTCGTGGTTTACGCAGACACCTCTCCCAAAGTTGATCTGAAGATGGCGGTTGGGTCCACTTCCAATACGGTGACGGTCACGGGCGCGGCCCCCATCCTGCAAACCGACCGCGCCGACGTTAGCACGATCCTGAATGCCCGGGCCGTCTCCGATCTGCCAAACCTGGAGCGGAACTTCACCGAATTCGAACTTCTGACGCCTGGCACCACTTACATCGGCTGGAGCGTGGGGCAAGCCACCAACCCTCAGCAAAGCGAACAGATCGAGGTCAATGGCCAGCTTCCGTTTGCCACCGGGTATCAATTGGATGGCACCGACAACCAGGACCCGATCCAGGGTGTAGCGGTGATCAATCCAAATCTCGACGCGGTTTCGGAGATGAAGGTCACCTCGCAGAATTATGACGCTGAGTTTGGTCAGCGCCGTCGCCGGGCTGGTAACCGCGCAGACCAAATCGGGCAGCAATGGCCTTCATGGGTCGGCGTTCGAGTTTCGCCGCTCGGATGCGCAGCAGGCCCGCGACCCGTTTACCCAGCTCACCCCGGGCTCCATTCCATCCTTTGTACACAACCAGTTTGGCGGGGCGATCGGCGGTCCAATCAAGAAAGATAAGCTGTTCTTCTTCGGCGACTACCAGGGCTTGCGGGAAAAAACCGGGACCACCATCCTTACCACGGTGCCGACAGCAACTGCCCATAGCACCTGCACTTCGGGGGGAAATTGCGATCTGAGCGACTATCTGAGCACCGGCTTGGGCGGCGGCCCGACCTACCAGATCTATGATCCGGAGAGCAATTCGGCTGGAGCATCAGGGCGCACGCCATTTACGGGGAATATCATCCCGGCCGGCCGCCTCTCCGCTCCTGCCGTGAACCTGGTGAAGCTAATGCCGCTCCCCAATTTCGGAAACGGCAGCATCTACAACAACTTCGCAGGATCCGGTTCCGGCGGCTTCAATACCGATCAGTTCGACGTTCGCATCGACGATCAGTATCTCGCAAAACTTCCACCTATTCGGTCGATATACACGGTTCAATTCCGACTTAACCGGGGCACCGGTCTTTGGCGCCGCAGGAGGTCCAGGGTATGGGCTGGGCGGCTTTGCCGGCACTGATACCGCGCTCGATCAAAGCGTCGCCGCGGGTGGGGACTATGCGCTCTCAGCTAACTGGTTGACCGACTTCCGCTTTGGATGGTTCCGCCTGCACATCAACGAGGAGGGGCCGGACTACAATAAGCCTCTCGGCACCCAGCTGGGTATTCCGGGTGTTAACCAGGGAGATCTCTCGCTCACCGGCGGGTTGCCGCAGTTTCAAATTACGGTTCCATCCAATGGCACGAACGGGAGCTCGGTCATCGACTACGGAACCACAGCCGAGACCTACTTGCAAACCGAGAGCCAGTTCCAGGCAGTCAACAACTGGTCGCACACCATCGGCAACCACAACATCCGGTTCGGCGGAGACATTCGCTTCGCATTGAACCACCTGGTGGGCGTCAACAATAACAATCTTCTCTCCGGGCAGTTTGAATTTCCCGGCACGGTCACGGCCGCTACAGGCAGCCAGGGTCTGGGTTTCGCTACCTTCCTTCTGGGTGATGTCAATACGTTCTTCCGGACGGCCATTCAAAACACCGCAGCTGCGGAGCGGCAGAAACGCTGGTACTTCTATGGTCAGGACCAGTGGCGCGCTACGCAGACGCTCACGCTCACTTACGGGCTCCGCTGGGACCTATTATTTCCTGAATCTGTCGCCGGCCAGGGACAAGGCGGCTTGCTCGATCTCAATACCGGCGATGTACGCATCGCTGGCTACGGACCCTACGGCAATAACCTGAACGTCAATATGGAGTACACCCATCTCTCGCCGCGGTTGGGCGTGGCATGGCAGGTGCACCCCAACACCGTAGTCCGCGCCGGATACGGCCGCACCTATGGGATGGGCTGGTCGGGCGACACCTTCGGCGAGGTGCTGACCTTCTCCTATCCCACGGCGGTTACGCAGAACCTGGTTGCGCCCAATCAGAATTACTACTCATTCAATCTGAGCCAGGGGCCGTCCGCCTATGTCTTCCCGGCAATCCCTACGAACGGGAATTATCCCTTGCCCAACGGCATTCAACAGCCAACCCGTCCGCTCACCATGCGTATCCCTACTCTGGACGCGTGGAACATGATGGTGCAGCAGGAGATTTCCAGCAGCGCTGCTTTGCAGATTGGCTATATCGGCAGCCACGGGATCCACAACATGTTCGATTCCTCGAACCAGGCGAATCCCAATCAGCAAACCCTGACCGGGTTTAACTGCAGCGGCGCGCCGGTCAGGTTGCAATTTGCCCATCGATCCAGCCACTGGGCTTCCGTACACGCAGGATGAGCGCTATCCCTACTACGACGGAACCGCGCAGCAGTATCTTGGCGTGAAGTTCGGCGCCCCGTTTGGATGGACACAATCGCTTCGCTATAACGCAAACCAGGCCACGACCAGCTATCAGGCGCTGCAAGTTTTATTTCAGAAGCGCTACGCCCAGGGGTTTCAGCTCTTGACGCATTACACGTGGTCGCATGCGCGCGCGAATGAGTCGGACTACTTCTTCATGAACTCCCGGGCCGACTATGGCAATAGCTATTACAACCGCCGCAATGCGTTTGTGCTCGCCGGCAATTGGGACCTGCCCTTTGGAAAAGGAAAGCCCATCGGCGGCAACCTTCCTGGATGGGCAAACCAGATTGTCGGCGGCTTCGCTCTTAACGGCAGTGTGACCGCGGAGACTGGCTTACCCTTCACGCCGTCTTACAGCCTGTGCTCAGAAGATCAGGATATTGATGGACAGGGTGGCACTCTCTGCCGCCCCAATGGGATTGGCTCGGGACCGGCGGCAAGCTTGCACAAAGGGTCGTTCAGATCCGGTGACGCATACCGTCTCCTACTTCAGCCCGGTCCCAACCCTGGCTTATGCCGGTCAGGTGCAAGGACCATATAGCCGGCCGTTCCCGGGAACTTTCGGAAATATCGAGAGGAACTCGCTGTTTGGCCCGGGACTGCTTAACACCGACCTTGCCCTGGCCAAAAAGTTCTTCATTACCGAGAAGCTGAACTTCCAATTAACGGCCCAGGCGTTCAACGTCTTCAATCATCCAAATCTGAATAATCCCAGCGGCTGCGTGGATTGCGGCACTAGCTTCGGGACAGATCACGGACATTGTCGCTTCGCAAGACGGAACCACGATGCGCCGGCTGCAGTTTTCCGGACGCTTCCAGTTCTAGGTTGTATCCGAGACAGGTGGCTAAGGCGGTTTCGCAATTGCCGTGGTTCCATAAAGCGAAACCGCTCGGGGGACGCCGCCTGTCTCCCTTTTTATTCTGCGCAGAGGCAACATCAGCACAGAGCTGTCCAAATCAGCGAGAAAGGTAGCTTGTTAGACCAGTTAGTCAGTTGATTCCAACCAAATCAGGTTGCTTGTTTCGGACCCGCTGAAAACTAAGCGTTAACCGCAGGTCCCTCCACTACGCTCCCCCGGATTTCCTGTGGAACTTGGTGGCGTTGGCGAACTTCATGCGCCTTTCTCTACGGAAAGGCGCACACGCGGCCTTGTCCAGCGCTACGTGGCAGGAAATCCGGGTGCGCTCCGGTCGGGATGACAATTTTGTTTTGAAATTGATGGTTTCTCACGACAACGCCAATTTTGCAACAAAATTGTCATCCCGACCGGAGCGCAGCGTAGTGGAGGGACCTGCGGTTAACGCGATTTGTGCGCCTGCGTCTCGAGTAATCCCAATTCGTCCCGTTGGTCAAAAACCTAATTTGGACAGGTCTGACGTCAGCAAATGTGTGACAGTGTTCGTTACTGGTGTACACGAATGAAGCCTTGGGTTGCTATGTTGCTGTTCGCGCCTGCTCTCTTATTGATAGCTCAGACGCCTGCGCCACGGCCCGCCGCGCTTAAGCCACTTTCGTCCTTTAACATCGAGGCGGCGGGACAACTGGCGATCGGTCGTGAGGTGATCACGCAAAAGCCTTTCAGCGTGATCGGGCCCCGCGGAGCGATCCTCGGCCAGCAGGATGGGTCGTTTGAAGCATGGATCTTCCCCTGGAAGATCCTGAGCAATATGCGTATCACTGCGGAGATGAAGGACTATCCCGTGCCCATCGATGTGAACCAGCAGGCGGCGTTTCTCGACGTTCAACCGGATCACACCACCATCACTTTCTCTCACGCCAATTTCACGGTCCGCGAAGTTTTCTTCACGCCGCAGAACGCACCCGATGGTGCGGGGGCGCTGGCCTTTTACCAGGTCGAGGCAGTGCGGCCGATGACACTTACCTTCAGCTTTACTCCCGAGATGCTGCTCATGTGGCCGGCGCTGTCTGATGACCGGCCTTCACCCGAGTGGGTAAAGACCGGTGATTCGGGCTTTTACGTTCTGCACCTGAATACCCCCGATCATGCCGCCGCAGTGGCCATGCCCACGGCGCAGTATGGGATTCTCAAGCCTTATCAGGAGCGCCCTAAAAATTACCCTTTGCAATTTGTTCTGCACTTCGACCCGGCCACCGATGCCGACAAGCTCTTTCCCTTGCTGATGGCGATGGGCGATACCGCTGCGGACTCAAGGGCTGCTGCTCTGGGAGCCCGGTTGCAACGACTCGACGATGGCTTCCAATCTCTCTACAGCGGTACGCAAAGTTATCACGCAAAGTTTTCCGGCGACCACCTCAGCATCGATACTCCAGATCAAAAACTGAATGAGGCCTTCTCCTGGGCGGAGGTGGCTATCGACCAACTGCGGGTCGAGACTACACCTTCCCATGCGGAGACAGCCCTGGTCGCCGGCTTCTATACTTCAGGCGATTCGGCCAGGCCAGGGTTTGGTTGGTATTTTGGCCGGGACGCTCTGTGGACGCTTTATGCAGTGAACAGTTACGGTGACTATCAGCTTACCCGGGACGAACTGAATTTTCTGATCAAGCGGCAAAGTCCGGAAGGCAAGATCATTCACGAATGGGCACAGACCGCTGACCTGGTGGATTGGAGAAGCCTGCCATATGCGTTCGCATCCTCCGATGCCAATCCGCTGCTTCTGATGGCCACGGATAATTACCTCAAAGTGAGTGGCGACAAAACGTATGTAGAGACGAATTGGCAGGCGTTGGATCGTGCCTGGAATTTTGAGTGCTCGCACGATTCCGACGGCGATGGAATCTACGAGAATACCGAGGGCTCCGGCTGGGTTGAATCATGGCCGCCCGGTATGCCCCACCAGGAGATCTATCTGGCTGTGCTCGATCAACAGGCAAGCACAGCGATGGCCGACCTGGCGCGCAGCACCGGTCACGACGGCGTCGCGCAGCAGGCAGCGCTCCGGGCCAGCCGGATCGGGACAACGATTGAGAAGGAATACCTTCTTCCCGGTGGCGGCTTTTACGCCTTTAGCCGCAACGCCAATGGCACAACGGATCCGAGTCCAACTATTTTTCCAGCGGTTGCCGCTTGGGATGGAAGCTACCATCTGCAGCATGCCGGGCCTATGCTGGATCGCTGGGCCGCGGCGGAGTTTTCGACGGATTGGGGAACACGCGACCTGAGCCCAACCGTCTCCTTCTATGATCCGATCAGCTACCACCAGGGAACAGTCTGGCCGCTTTATACCGGCTGGGTGAGTGTGTCGGAATACCGTCACGGCCGTAGCCTCTCTGGCTACGCGCACCTGATGCAGAATGCCGATCTAACCTGGGCGCAGGACCCTGGCGCGGTTACGGAGTTGCTCTCCGGGCAATTTTTCTCTCCCTTGGGGCGCAGTACCTCGCATCAGCTTTGGTCATCGGCCATGGTTATTTCGCCGGTATTGCGCGGCCTCTTCGGACTGGATTGGGATGCTGCAGCAAGCAAGCTTACGCTTACGCCCAGCCTGCCGGCGGATTGGGACCACGCCGCCTTGCACCATGTTCCGTTGGGCAACGGCAAGGTTGATCTGGAGATGACACGCACGGGGACGATGCTTCTGGTGCGGGTGACCGGAGCTCCATCGCAGCGGGTCACCCTGGCTTCGCTAACGCCCGGCGCGAGGTGGGTTGACAACGTGCTGCGGATTCCACTGCCCGCGGTGGAGGCTGCCCTCTCGCACGCTTTGCCCACGCCTGGTGCGTTGACCCAGCAGTTGAAAGTGCTCGACCAGGAATTGTCAGCCAACTCTCTCACTTTGCAGTTGTCCGCACCGGCCGGTAGCCGTCAAACCTTGATGGTCCGGATCAACGATCCTCACGTCAAGCTTCGCGTGGAGGGCTCGCAGGTGACGCGGGAAGGTGCTTCTCCTCTCCAGCCCTTGCAAGTTGATTTCAGCCCGGGCGAAGGGTACGTTGAAAAGACGGTGAAGTTCTCGTGGTGACCATGCGTCGCGGGTACTGCCGCCGGGCATCCTCACCGCCGTGTTGACACCCAATGTTCACCAGGACCACAGCTTTCCACCGCAAAATCCGCAAGGTCCTGCTCATCGGCCTTCTTTTTCCGGCAATTGCGGCCGCCCAGCAATCGTTTGACACAGATTCCGTCACTCCGGAACGGTTCATTGCAGCTCACGGACGCAAGGCCATCGTGATGGGTTATGCCGGGGCAGGCCTTGAACTTTGGGCCTATCCGGTGCAAATCGCAACCGGGTATGAATTGCGCTTTCGCTCTGTTGGCGCCGCAACCGAAATTAGCGGTTTCAGTTTGCTGCGTCGCGTTACCTATCAGCCGGATGCGATCATCCGCACTTATATCGGTCCTGACTTCATCGTTCGCGAGCGGCTGTTTGTGCCCCTCAACCAGGCTGCCATTCTATTCACCTATACCGTGGAGTGCCGTCATAGTATCGAAATTATTGTCCATTTCACGCCCGTGCTGAATCTTATGTGGCCGGCTTCTGTGGGCGGGCAGAATACGCATTGGGATGCAGCCGCATCCGCATACATCCTCGCGGACGGCACGCACAGGTATTCCGCCTTAATTGGTTCCCCGAGCGTGACGTCGCACGACGAAATTCTGAACAGTGCTCAACCGGGAACGCCGGGGAACCATCTGGCCTTTGTGGTCCGCGCAGGAGGTGAAGCCAGTCGTTCTGCCACCGTGGTCGTTGCTGGCAACAACCCAGGTTCGTTAAGCCCGGCCGCGCACATGAAAGATCTTCTGACCGCACAGGCAAAGCTTGAGGCAGAGGCAACGGAACACTATGCAAGCCTGGCCGCGGACGCCTTGCACATTGAGACCCCCGACCCGGCGGTGAACCAGCAGCTTGCCTGGGCTCAGATCGCGCTTGATCAGGCGTGGGTATGCAATGACCTATTGGGCTGTGGGCTGGTTGCGGGATACGGTCCTTCGCGGGGCGCACGGCGTCCGCAATACGACTGGTTCTTTGCCGGTGACGCGCTGGTTGCTGTGAATGCGCTGCTCAGCACGGGCGAATATGATCGGGCGCGGGAAGCTCTGGCCTTCATCGCAAAATATCAGGATGCGAACACCGGCATGGTATGGCACGAGCTCTCACAAAGTGCCGATCCTGCTGACTGGGCTAGTAAGTATCCCTATATGTTCGTCCATGTCGACATAACATTCGACTACCTGATCACTGTCGAGCGCTACATCGCGGCGAGCGGAGATACGCAATTTCTGCAACAGCAATGGCGTGGGATTGAAGCTGCCTATCGCTATTGCCAATCCTTGCTTAACCCTCAGGACGGACTGCCCCGCATCCCTTCCACCAAAGAAGGCGGGGATGAACAGAACAGGCTAAGTGATGACCTGGACCTTTCCGCAAACTGGGTTGCGGCGTCCGCGGCGTTTGCCAGGCTGGCCACGCTGAGCGGGCATGGGGCGCAGGCGGACGAAGCAATGCGGATGAGCGAAAAAGCAAGCAGCGCTACCGCCCTGCGCTACTGGGATGATCGACGGCAATCCTGGATCGATGGCTTTAACGAATCAGGTGACGCTTTCTTCCGGCGGAGTGATGATGGGGTCCGTCTGGTGAACATTCTGGATCAGCGTCGCGGTGACGCGGTGCTCGATCAGCTCTCGTCTTCGGATTTCCAGACAGATTGGGGAACAAGGGGGGTCGCCGCGGGCTCGCCGCAATTTGATCCGGACTCTTACGCCAGCGGCAGTGTGTCTGCGGTCGGCACCTCGGGTGTTGCCTCGGCATTCTGGTCCAACCATAGGCCCATGACCGCCTACCCGATCTGGAGCTCGCTGATTCCCTGGGGGACCCTGGATTCCATGGGGCACATGCACGAGCTCCTCACGGGCGACTTTTATCATCAGCAAGTGGAGTCGGTTCCCGAGCAGACCTGGTCATCCGCGGCGTTTCTCTCGGCGGCCGTGCGTGGCCTGCTGGGTTTGGAAAGGGAAGCGCAAGCCAATCGTCTGGAATTTACGCCCCATCTACCGGCCGAGTGGGACAGAATTTCGATCAAGAACATCAAGGTTTCCGGCGGCCGAGTGGCATTAACGCTTTCTCGAGTATCGGCTGGCGTGGAACTTAAAGCCACTAATTCTGGCGGTCCGGTAGATTTTCTCTTCTCGCCGGAGACCGCCTTCGGTGCTCACCTCATCAGCGCGGAACTGGATGGCAAGCCCATACATGCACGACAGGAAGATCATCCTCAAGACACGCACGTTACGCTTAGGTTCACGCTGTCCAACGGCAACAGCCGTTGTCTGATTCGATACCAGGGCGGAGCTATGGTAAGCGTTAAGAGTCCTGCTCCCTTGGTGGGCGGGGCTAGCAGCGGAATCAAGATAACCTCTGTTTCGCAGAAGGGGGCGAGCCTGGTCCTCGAGGCGGACGTCCGGCGAGACGCGCAGGATTCGATCATCGAATTGCGGACCAGCGAAAGATCTCTGCAGGTGCACGGGGCAGAGCTTAAGCCGGTCTCAGATGGTGTTTATGACTTATTCGTCAGCCCTGCATCGGCATCCGGAGCGGATGCCACCGCGAGCGGATACCGGCACATCCAGATCACCGTAGATTTCGCAAGGTGAGGGGGTGCTGCGTGTGCCGAGTACCCTGGTTCCGGGGGAATCCAACTTTCTGCTGAATCCGCGGCACCCGGGCTTTCCACAGCTGCAATTCGGCAAGCCGCTCCCGTTTCAGTTCGATCCCCGTTTCGCGCGATCGGATCGCGGATGAGCATCACTTAGGTATGTTTGGAATCGGCCTGCCTACGATAGGCGCCGACTAATCTCAAGATGAGAACAGCGAGATAAAGCTGGCCCAGCACGGCCTGGATTACGGATAGCGAACGCGCCTGGTCGGATACAGCGGTAATGCCTGCCGCGCCAAGTTGCGTCATCATTCCGAAGCTGTAGTAGATAAAGTCGAAGCGGTCCGGAACCAGGTGTGTATTGACCGTAGGGTCCATACGGAAAGCACTTGCTTGCATGTCGGACACTACGCCGTAGATGCTGGCAAAGCTAATTCCGTTCATAAGGTAGATACACAGCGCTCCGAAGATGGTTTCTGAAGTAATCTCCACGTGAGCAAAGACGCGGCGGAAGATTGCCACCACAATCCATACGTCGAAGGCGAAACTGAGAATGAGGTTGACCAGCGGTAAAACGCCGTGTGTGAGCCTTGGGTGCAGCATGTGCACGAAAGCGGGAAAGGCCAGTACGATGGCGACGACCGCCAGCCCGCGGCGAAAACTGACCACCAGGACGCTCAGGGCAATGATCGCCCCACCCAACACGCGGAAGGCGTAATAGCCAAAGCCGATGTGTTCCGTATAGGGATAGGCAATCAGATCGGCCAACAAGAAGATAAACAACAACATGAATCTGCGCCCGGCGAGCTTGCTGCCCAGGCCGGAGCGAGGCAGTTTTTTAGTCAGCATTTCAGGCATGGTCGAAAGCATGCTTTCGATATAGTCTTGCTCGGGACGATGGTACATGACACCGCCCGAAAAAGGAGCCCTCATCGTTTTATGCGCAGGAAGATCAAAATCAAGGCAATCAGCCTGCTTCTCATGTTGATGGGAGGCGTGGGCGTCCATGCGCAGAGCCGGGCCATCGACCAGCAGTGGCAGTTCAGCCCCGATCCCAAAGGACAGTTCACAGCGGCCACCGTCGATCGTCAGGCCAAGTGGCGTCCCGATCGGGCCGGCCTCTCCTGGAACGCTCAATTTGACGATCTTCGCGACTACGCCGGGGTCGGCTGGTATCGAGTCACGATTGCCTTGACCCAGCCGCTGCCTTCCACCCGCCAACTGATTCACTTCGGCGCGGTCGACTACTTCACCGAGGTCTGGGTCAACGGCCGGCGCCTCGGGGATCATGAGGGCGGCTACACGCCGTTTACCTTCGACCTCACAGGAAAGGTCCATGCGGGAAATAATGAGATTCTGGTCAAGGTCTTCGATCCTCCTATGCCGCCGCCTCTGCCCAACCGCAGGACGCAGAATTCCGAGCCGCCCCACGAAGTCGTCAAGCCGGGTATAACGAAAGATAAAGCGGAGCCCAAGCTGGACGAGAGGTTCAAATACAACGAGATTCCCCACGGGAAGCAGAACTGGTATGTACAGACCAGCGGGCCCTGGCAGCCGGTCACGCTGGAAACGGTGCCGATGCGCTACGTGGAATGGGTGCACGTCACACCGCACAACAGCGGTGACATAACCGTGGAGGCCAAGCTGGCCGGCAGCGCCAGCGGCAGCACCGGCTCGGGCCCGGTCACGGCGACCCTCTTCGATCCCTACGGAGCAACCGTGGCGCAGCTCGACCTTGCCGTGGATGGAATGATGGCGCAGGGAAAAGCGCACGTGGCCGGGCCTATGCTATGGGACGGCGATCATCCTAATCTCTACGGGCTGCATCTGAACAACCAGACGCAAGAGGTGCACACCCGCTTTGGATTTCGCGAGCTGACCACGTCCGATGGAAGGCTCTTCCTGAACGGCAAGCCATTCTACATGCGCGCCGCGCTCGACCAGGATTTCTACCCCGAGGGCATCTACTCGCCCCCCTCCGCGGACTTTATACGCCGCGAGATGCTCACCTCGAAGGCCCTGGGACTGAACATGCTGCGCTGCCATATCAAGACGCCGGACCCACGGTACCTCGAAGCAGCGGACGAAACCGGAATGCTGGTGTGGTACGAGATCCCGGTGTGGAACGACGCGCACTACTGGACCGCGGAAGCGGCCCAGCGCGGAGTGGACACCTTTCGCGCAGAGGTGGAGCGGGATTGGAACCATCCCTCGATCGTTATCCAGAGCATCATGAACGAGCAGTGGGGTATGGACCCGGAACAGGCAAATCAGCGGGCATGGCTGTTGAAGACCTTCGCCGGCCTGAAGCAGCTGACCGCGCCGCTGGGACGATTGATTACTGACGATAGTGCTTGCTGCAAGGGCTTCCACCTGCAGTCGGATTTTGCCGACTGGCACATGTACTACTCCATTCCCGACCACGCGGATAGCTGGGCAGCGTGGGTAAGGGAATACGCGGGCCGGCCCAAGTGGCTCTTCAGCCCGTACGGCGATGCTGTGACCACCGGTCATGAGCCCTTGCTGGTTTCGGAGTTCGGCAACTGGGGATTGCCGCAACTGCCGCCGCAGAATCAATTGCCCTGGTGGTTCCCGCGCGACTTTGACGGCCGTGAGCTCACGCGAGCAGCCGGCGTCTTCGATCGCCTGCATCAGTACGGCCTGGACCGCATATACCCCGACTACCAATCTCTTGCCCTGGCGACCGAGCGGCACGAGTACCTGGCGCTGAAATACGAAATCGAGCAGATGCGCCAGCAGGATTCGATCCAGGGTTACGTGATCACCGAGCTCACCGACGCGAATTGGGAGGCGAACGGCCTGATGAGCATGTGGCGCCAGCCCAAGGAATTCACCGCGGCCCTGAGAAATCTGCAGCAGGACGACCTGGTGATGGCCAACTTTGCTACCCACAACTTTATATCCGGGGCTCCGGTGGAGCTTCCCCTTGCCGTGTCTCATTACTCCACCGCGGATTTTGCCGGAGCGACCATCCAGTGGCAAAACTCCGATGGACAAACCGGTGTGTTGCCGATAGACAACGTCCCGGCGCCCGGCGGGGTTGCTGCGGAAGCGACACTCCACTTCAAAGCCGCGCAGGCAGGAGCAGTTACGCGCCAGTATCTCCGGCTCCAACTGGTGAGTGCCTCCGGCGCAACACTGGCGCAGAATCGCTACTTCTACGCTGTGTATCCTGTACCGCGGCCGGTCCCAGCGGTTGAGGTGGCCATCCACGATCCGCTCAACCAGCTGCAGGGTTTGCGCGCAGCGCTGGCAGGGAACGGGATTGCCGTCGCGGACGAAAATGCCGGGAAGGCCGTGTGGCTCTGCTCTCTGCTGGATGAGTCAGCCAAAGCGAAGCTCGCCCAGGGCGGGACCGTATTGCTGCTGGTTGGCGGCCGCGAGGCCCTGCCGCAGGGTGGTCCCTTGCAGATCGCACCCCGCGCAGGAACTGACTTGGCCGGCGACTGGGTCAACAACTTCAACTGGGTTCTCTCCTCCAGCCCGCTCTGGAAGCCGCTTTCGCCGGTGATCGACAGTTCAATCCTGGGTTGGGAAGCAGCCGCCGTCATGCCGGAGTACGTGATCGATGGATTGCAGGATCCCCAGGAGGTGCTTGCGGGCGTCTTTTACGGGTGGCTCAACGTCAACCGTGGTTACCTTGCGGATGTGCGCCAGGGGCCAGGCCGTATGCTGGTGACGACCTTCCGCTTTCAGGGTTACGGTCACGATCCGTTTGCCACCATGCTGCTGCATCAAATGCTCATAGTTGCGGCATCCGGTAAAACTTAGAGTCGATGATGACCTTTTCGAATGATGCAAGTAAGCCGGCTGTGCGTTGCGCCGCACCGGGCCGCGTCAACCTGATCGGGGAACACACCGATTACAGCGGCGGATTCGTTATGCCTGTGGCCATCGACTTTCGCACCATCGCAACCATCCGCCCACGGAGCGATGGGCGGATTCTGTTGTACTCGGAAAACATGGGTGAACAGGTTTGGTATGACGCGGAACAGTTGCCTACGAAAGCCCGGCAGCACTGGAGCGACTACCCGATGGGGGTTGCCTGGAGCCTGGCGCAGAAGGGCGTGCGTGTCGGCGGTTTTGAACTCTCCCTGGCCGGCGATGTTCCCCTGGGCGCGGGACTAAGCTCTTCCGCATCGATCGAAGTAGCCACAGCGCTGGCCTTGCTGCAACTTGCCGGCGTTGCCTTGCCACTCGAAACCATCGCCCTCGCCTGCCAGCGCGCGGAGAATGAGTTTGTCGGCGCGCGCAGCGGCATCATGGACCAGTTCATTGCCTGCGCGGGTCAACAGGACCATGCCCTGCTTCTGGATTGCCGATCGCTCGAATATCGCCTGCTGCCCATCCCCACCCATGTCCGGCTGATCATCTGCAATTCCATGGTCAAGCATGAGCATGCGGGAGGGCAGTACAACCGGCGCCGGGAAGAGGTGGAGGAGGGCACGCGCATCCTGCATCGCCGCTGGCCCTCGATCAAGGCTTTGCGCGATGCCACCGAAGCCCAGCTGATGGACTGCAGACAGGAAATGCCCGACAACATTTTTCGCCGCTGCCGCCACATCATCACCGAGAACAAGCGTGTGGAACAAGCCGCATCCGCGCTGGAGCGTGGTGACCTGCCGGGCTTTGGCGCCCTGATGGCCGAAGCACACCGCAGCATCAGGGATGACTTTGAGGTCAGCTGCAGCGAGCTGGATACGCTGGTGGCGATCGCTTCCGGCATCCCGGGTTGCTATGGCGCCCGCATGACAGGGGGCGGCTTTGGCGGTTGCACCGTCAACCTGGTCGAAGAGGGTCAGGCGGAGCAATTTCGCGAGGCAATTCATGCGGATTACCGCGCTGCCACCGGGATTGATGCCGACATCTACCTGAGCCGCGCCTCAGCCGGCGCTACCGTGCTCAACTGACTCGAGAGCTGTGCAGCAGAGCAGCGCTGGGTTGAACACAGCGTTGTGCAAAACCCCATCCGCTGCTACCTCGTTGCCCGTCCGTGCATCCAATCGGGTAGCACACAAAAAGAAGGCTCACAAAAAAAAAGCCTAGAGCCTATGGCGAATTTGATTCCTGCAGCCTAAATTTGCACAGCGGGCGTACAACTTTAGTGCAATAGGTACACTACGGAGGTAATCCTTCGAGAGTACACTTACCAAGGTAACCCGAGAGGTCCTACATGATTTCCCAATGTATGAATCCGGCGTGCGGCAAGGAGCTCCATTATCTTCGCAATGGAAGAGTGATTCGGACGACTCACAGGCATGGGGGCCAAGTTAAAGTGGAGCATTTCTGGCTGTGCGGCGAATGTCACCTGGACTATGACTTTCTTTTCGCAAAAGACGGTCATGTTTCGCTCACGCGGCGACCGAATTTCGTAGCCAGTACCAAGCCTGCGCTCGACCTTTTACTTGTCTCCTAGAACCTCTGCCCCTCGAAGCGGACGCGCTTCCTCTGGACAAGGGCCTGGCGGGCATCCGAGCCAGCCCTCAAAAATGCAAGTCTGAGAAAACGATTTCCTCCGGGTAAACGATTTCCCCAGCGACCTCCCGCGATTTAAATCTCCTTTTCCTCAACCTGCACCCCTTCTGCACAACGGCCCGTTTGGGAAGGCTCGGCTCGGCGGACTAGACTGAAAGTAACCTCATGCCTGAATTTACCCACCTTCATCTGCACACCGACTACTCGCTGCTCGATGGTGCCTGCGATGTCGAAAAACTGGTCGATCATGTCAGCAATATCGGACAGAAGGCCGTAGCCATCACCGACCACGGCAACATTTACGGCGCGGTGCATTTTTTTGAAGCCGCAAACGCCAAGGGGATCAAGCCGATCCTGGGATGCGAGCTCTACATTTGCGGCAACGACGACCACCGCGCCGCCCCGGAAAAGGACAAGTACCACCACCTGCTGGTGCTGGCGGAAAACGAGGAAGGCTACCGCAACCTGGTGCGCATTACCTCCGAGGCTTCGCTCCATGGTTTCTACCGCAAGCCCCGCATCAGCAAGAGCTTTCTAGCCAAACATGCCCAGGGCCTGGTGGGATTTTCCGGCTGCCTGGCGGGTGAGCTCTGCGGCAACCTCATGGAGGGCAAGTATGAGGCCGCCCGCGCCACCGCCAGCCAGTACCAGGACATTTTTGGACGCGGGAATTTTTTCCTGGAGATCCAGGACCAGGGACTGGAGCTGGAAAAGAAGATCCATGCCGACCTCTTCCGGCTGGAAAAGGAACTGGATATTCCGCTGGTCGCCACCAACGACAGCCACTATTTGTGCGAAGACGATCATCACGCCCATGAGGTGCTGTTGTGCGTGCAAACCGCGGACTCCATCCACAATCCCAAGCGCTTCAAATTCGATACCGACCAGTTTTACGTGAAGAGCGCGGCGGAGATGGAACGGCTCTTCTCCCATGCTCCGCAGGTGGTCGGCCGGACCATGCAATTCGCCGAGCGCTGCTCGTTCAAGCTGAGCAAGGTGAGCAATCCCTTTCCCGAGTTTGCCGTTCCGCTCTGGCATACGATCGACAGCTATTTTGCCGAAGTTTGCCGTGTGGGCTTTCGCAAGCGGCTCGACACGGCCATCCGCCACCTCGGGGAACGCGGCCTGCGGCGCCGGCCTATCTCCGACTATGAAGAGCGGCTGGAGCGGGAGATCGACTGCATCAAGCAGATGAAGTTTGCCGGCTACTTCCTGATCGTCTGGGACTTTATCAAGTACGCTCGCGAGGTCAATATTCCCGTAGGACCAGGCCGTGGCTCTGCCGCCGGATCCCTGGTTTCCTACGCCATGGAAATTACCGACATCGATCCCCTGCAGAACGACCTTCTCTTCGAGCGCTTTCTCAATCCTGAGCGCGTGTCCATGCCCGACATCGACATCGACTTCTGCATGAACCGCAGGGGAGAAGTGATCGACTATGTCACGCGAAAGTACGGCAGGGAGCAGGTAGCGCAGATCATCACCTTCAACACTATGGCCGCCCGCGCGGCCATCAAGGACGTGGGCCGCGCCCTCGATCTGCCCTACGGCGAAGTGGACCGGGTAGCCAAGATGGTGCCTGCCACTATCGGCGTCACCATTGCCAAGGCGCTGCAGGATTCACCGCAAATGCAGGAGGCCTACGACAAAGAGCCCCAGGTAAGGGAACTGGTGGACACGGCCCGCAAGCTTGAGGGGCTGGTGCGCGGCGCGGGGTTGCATGCCGCGGGCGTGGTGATCGCACCCCAGCCGCTGACCGAGTTGGTGCCTGTCTGCCGCAGCAAGAACGATGAAATCGTAACCGCGTATGACATGAAAGCGGTGGAGAAACTGGGCCTGCTGAAGATGGATTTTCTCGGGCTCACCACGCTGACGGTCATCGATGACGCGCTCAAGCTCATCAAGCGGACCCGCGGCAATGCGCTCGACCTGTCGCTGATCCCGCTGGACGACACCGAGACCTATGAGAAGGTCTTTCACCGCGCGCTCACCTCCGGGGTCTTCCAGTTTGAGTCCGGCGGCATGCGCGATGTGCTGCGCCGGTACAAACCCGTTTCTGTGGCCGACCTGACGGCTCTCAATGCTCTCTATCGCCCGGGCCCGATCCAGGGCGGCATGATCGATGATTTTATCGAGCGCAAGTGGGGCCGCAAGCAAGTGAGCTACGAGCTGCCCCAGCTGGAGGCGCTGCTCAAGGAAACCCTGGGCGTGATGCTCTACCAGGAGCAGGTGATGCAGATTGCCAACGTGCTGGCCGGCTACTCGATGGGCGAAGCCGATCTGCTCCGCCGCGCCATGGGCAAGAAGAATCCGGAAGAGATGGCCAAGCAGCGCAGCCGCTTTGTCGAAGGGGCGATTGCGCGCAAGCACCCGAAGGAGAAAGTGGTCCGCATCTTCGACCTGATGGAGCAGTTTGCCGGTTATGGCTTCAACAAGTCTCACTCGGCGGCCTACGCCCTGCTGGCGTATCACACCGCGTATTTGAAGACCCATTACCCGGTCGAGTTCATGGCGGCGCTGCTGAGCTCGGAAATCTCCAAGCCTGAGAATGTGGTCAAGTACATCAAGGAATGCCGCGAGATGGGCATTGCGGTCGAGCCTCCTGATGTGCAGATCTCCGATGCGGACTTCACCCCCGGCGCCACCGGCATTCGCTTTGGCCTTACGGCTATCAAGAACGTGGGCCGCAACGCGATTGATTCGATCCTCGCTGCGCGGGCTAAGTTGGCGGAAGAGGAGAAGCGCGGCTTCGCCAGCTTCTGGGAGTTTTGCGAGAAGGTCGATCTGCGCTTGATGAACAAGCGGGTGTTGGAATCGCTCATCAAGAGCGGAGCGCTCGACTCCTTCGGCCGCCGCTCGCAAATGATGGCCGCGGCGGATCGGGCGATGGAGCGGGCGCAGGCGGCGCAGCGCGATCTGGTTGCCGGCCAGCATGGGCTCTTTGCCGGCTTGGCCGGCGCTTTTGAGACCGGGAGCAATGGACACAAGAGTGCCGACGACCTGCCCAACATCCCCGACTGGGACGAGAACGAGCGCCTGCAAGCGGAAAAAGAGGTGCTGGGATTCTTCGTCTCCGGCCATCCGCTGGATAAGTATGCCGAAAAGCTGCGCAACCTGAACGTGGTCGACACGGCCACAGCATTGGAGATGAAGGCCAGCCCGTCTGCTGGCCGTCGACGAGGTGGGGAACCGGAGAGCCTGCTAGCAATTGCCGGCGTAATTGTCGGCCTCAAGGTCGGCAAATCCAAACGCTCTGGAGAGATGTACGCGCAAGCCGCGCTGGAAGACACAGTGGGCAAGATCGACATCATTTGTTTCCCCAAAGACTACGCAAAGCTCTGCGAGAGCCTCAAGATTGAAGTGCCGGTGTTGATCAAGGGTGTGCTTCGCGCCGATGACGATGAGTCGGCGCCCAAGCTCTCGGTTTCCAGCATCCAGCCGCTCGAGGACATTCGGATCAAGCTGCCGCAAAACGTCCGCATCCGCGTGCCGCTGGAGAGCGCGAGCGAGGCCATGCTGGGCACGCTGCGGGCCATGATTACCGCGGCTCCCGGTCCGGGCCGGCTTATGATTAATCTCGAAAGCCGCGGCGAATATTGCGTCATGCTGGAGCCGGAAGGTTTGTCCGTCGCCGCGGACAGGGGCTTCATCGAGCGCGCCGAGGAGCTTCTCGGCCGGGGAACTGTGCAGGCCTTCGAGTAAGAAAGCTCGTCTAGCAGATTGAGATTTAACCGCAGGTCCCTCCACTGCGCTCCCCCGGATTTCCTGTTGAAGTTGGTGGCTTCGGCAAACCTCATGCGCCTTTCTTTGCGGAAAGGCGCACTCGTGGCGTTGTCTATTGCTGCGTGGCAGGAAATCCGGGTACGCTCCGGTCGGGATGACAATTCATTTTGAGACCGATGATTCTTGGCAATAGCTCCCATTTGCAACAGAATTGTCATCCCGACGGGAGCGCAGCGCAGTGGAGGGACCTGCTGTTGAATCTCAGTTTCAGCTGGGTCTCTCCTCACAAAGCGTCCCCTTCGGGGCTGGACATCGCGAGCAGACGAGAAACCTCCTTGACGAACCAACGCCCCGGAGAGTGAATTGACGCATGTCGTGAACTCCGCGGAAAGGCGAACTACCTTTGGCATCCACGCTTGCATTGCTCCACACCAGCCCCACACTCACGCCGTTATTCACCTCGCTCTGCCATCAACACCTGCCGGAAACGCAAATTTTCCATATGGTGGATGAAAGCCTCATCAAGCAGACGATCGCTGCGGACAAGCTGCAGAAAGTGACCGTGCGCCGCCTGATCAGCATGGTCGAATCAGCCGCTGTGACAGGTGTCGACGGAGTCCTCGTCACCTGCTCGTCAATTGGGCCGGCCGTTTCCTTCGCAGCCAAGCTCTTTTCCATCCCAGTGATTCGTGTGGACGAAGCCATGGCGGAAAAGGCCGTAAGTCAAGGCGGCCGCATCGGCGTGCTGGCTACTCTGCGCACCACGCTGGAGCCGACGACCGCGCTGCTGCGGGAAAAGAGCGCGGCCGCGGGCGTTGCCACCCAGATTGAGGAATCGCTGTGTGATGGCGCCTTCAACGCCGTGTTGGCCGGCGACACCGAGACCCATGATCGTATCGTTAGCAAAGCACTGACGGAACTGGCAGGAAAAGTTGACCTGGTCGTGCTGGCGCAAGCCTCCATGGCGCGCGTGCTACAGCAGATGCCCGCGATGACGGTTCCGGTACTTTCGAGCCCTGAGCTGGCGGTCCTGCGCACGCGCGAGCTTCTGTCGGCTTCTGCGCGCAAACTGGAATTCTAATTCCGGTGAAGAAGCGTCACGGCGTGCTGGCGCTGCTGGCGTCAGTGTCGGTAATTACCTTCGTCGATCGCCTGGCCATCGCCGTGGCCGGTCCAGCCGTGCAGCACGACGTACACCTGACTCCCGTGAAGTGGGGATGGGTGTTGAGCTCGTACGTAATCGCTAACACAGTTTTCGAAATTCCATCAGGCGCGCTGGGTGACCGCTATGGGCAACGTGCCGAGCTCACCCGCATCGCCGCGTGGTGGTCCATCTTCACCGCGCTTACCGGCTGGTGCCGCACTTTCTGGCAGCTATTCATCACCCGCTTTCTCTTTGGAGTAGGCGCGGCCGGAGCCTATCCCAATGCCGCCGGCGTCATTCCCCATTGGTTTCCCAGGCATGAGCGGGCGCGCAGCCAGGGAGTCGTCTGGGCCGCGAGCCGGCTGGGCGCGGCGCTGGCGCCCCTCACCCTTGTTCCGTTGCAGGCGCGCCTCGGCTGGCGCGCCGTCTTCTGGATATTGGGCGGTGTGGGGCTGGTGTGGGCAGTTGCCTGGCGAACCTGGTTCCATGATCGCCCCGCCGACCAGCCGGGGATCACGCGGACCGAATTGGCTGAGCTCGGCGAGACCGCCGAATCTCACCGCTCCGTGCCGTGGCGCAAGCTACTCAAGTTAAGGCAACTGTGGCTGATCGCTGCTGCCTATGGGTTTTAGGGATGGGCGAGCTGGTTCTATTTTTCCTGGTTCCCCACATGGATGGTGAACGGGGCGCATATCTCGCTGGCGAGGATGGGCGTTGTGGCGTCCTTTCCCTTCCTGCTGGGGATCGGGAGCAATCTCATCGGCGGTTTTTTAAGCGACCGTCTGGTCGAACGCTATGGAATGCGGGCGGCGTACCGGTGGGTAACCAGCGCGTGCCTGGCCGCCGCGGCTGCGCTGTTTGTTGTGTTGGGGCTGGTGCATGGCATGGTTCCGATAGTCGCCACATTCTCCCTGTGTTTCGGGGTAATGGACCTGATGCTGCCGGCGGCATGGGCAATGTGCCTGAGCCTGGGCGGCAACTTCGGAGGCACAGCCACCGCCGTGATGAATACCGCGGGCAATCTGGGAGGCCTGCTCTGTACCGTGGTCTTCGGCTACGTGATACGGGCAACCGGCAATTACAATCTCCCGCTCTTTGGCATCGCCTCCGTCGTAGTGGTAAGCGCTGTATTGTTTTCCCAGGTAGATTGCACCCGCGGATTGCGCGAATAACGCTTCTACCCACAACTCCCGCGGCGCGCAATGCCGAAAAAATCCTCCGGACCGATTTGTCCGCCCTTCAGCACCAACTCCAATCCATCGAGCCCGGTCGCCTCCGCAGCGTGTGCCCGGCACAACGGCGCTCCAGGTGCGAGCGGGCCGGCGAAGGTAAGCGCGGTGAGATTGAGTTGCTGCACCGCATGCGAGGACGTGTCGCCGCCGCACAAAACAACGCGGCGAACTCCGGTCTGCTGCACCAGCTTAAGCAGAAGGCGTCCCAGGGTGGCGCCGAGTTCCTCGCCATGGGTCATGCCGGAGGGTGCGCCCAGCGCGGTGTAGAGCACTGTATCGCGACCCGACTGTAAGGGAGGCAAACCCGCCTGCAGCGCAGCTTCTATTGCTTTAGTGGCGCCAGCGGCCAGTTCTGCTGCATCCAGTTCGATGCAAGCATAACCTTGCCGTTTGGCCCACAGGATCTGCTCCGCAGTCACTGCGGAGCAGCTTCCGCTAATAATTAGAATTTGACCGGCTGGGCCGGCGGTGGCAAACGTTGCCTCTGCGGTGAGGATGCCTGCATTGCGCCAGTGGGCGATGAGCCCGGCAGTCAACCCGGAGCTCCCAATGGTGAAGACCGGCCGCTTTTCGAGATTCCAGATCATCTCGCCAGCCTGCTGGAGCATGGTAGCATCCAGGCCATCCAGAAGAACTGCACAAGCGCCGGCATCTGCCCGCAGACGAAATTCTTCCGTCACTTTGCCGGCCTGAAAGGCGCGAAGATCGACCAGGCCAATGGAAAGATCTGTTTGTTCCGCCAGGTGCAAGCGGAGATCGCCTTCGTGCATGGGTGTGGCGGGGTGATGCGCCATCGTCGGATGGCGGTCGATGCGATAGACCTCGCTTCCCGCAGCCGCGAAGAGATGCCCGAAGACGAGAAAGCGTCCAAGGTGCGGCGCTCCTACGCCGATGGGAACCGTCTGCGTGCTGAAGATTTCCCGGCCGATCTCAAGCGCACGCCCGATGCTGCCGCGGTGATGCGCCGAATCGAAGGTGGAACAGACTTTGTATTGCACGATCCCTGGAACCAGTTCGCGCATGCGGTTGAAGATCGCGGGCAGATGTGCGTTCATCCACTCCGGCGTGCGCGATCGCGCATCGCCGGCGAAACCAATGGCCTGGCAATCGGAGAAGCGCGCCAGTTCTGCGGGTGCGGGCGTGCTCAGAAAGAGGACGCTCGATACGCCACTGACACTAAGCTGCTCCAGGACGTCGGTTGAGCCGGTAAAGTCGTCGCCGTAGTAGCAATAGAGCAGTGGCATGCGAATCAGCTGGAGAACGCTTCCAGCGCAGCGCCCAGCTCAGGATGTGCGGCTGCAAATTCTGTAACTGGAATCCCCTCCATGGCCGCTTCCCAGGCCTGTTGCAGGCTGCGCACGCCGGCAGCGGGACCCTGCGGATGCCCGAGTATGCCACCGCCCGCGGCGAAGATCAGATCGGTAGAGCCGAGCGCCTGATACGTACCAGCCGCCTGGCGTGCGGATTGCCCGGATGAGAAGACGGGCATAATCTCGCAGCCGGCGTAGGGCGGCGGAAACATCGGCGTGAGACAGGCGCGCGCCGAGGCCATGACACTTTCATCGTCTTCGCAGAACTTGTTCTTCAACCCGTTGACGTGCGTGTGGTCGATGCCGGCAAGCCGCCAGAACTTCTGGAACGCGACGAAGCTCATGCCGATGGCCGGCGAACGGCCCAGCATTCCCCAGCCGTTGCGGTGGCCATGGATGCAGAGCTGCGCATGGGCGCGCAGAGCCTTCAGGGCGGGAAGGCCGATGGAATTCATGCTCACCATCATGCACATGCCGCCGATAGCCAGTAAATGATCGTGGCGGCGCAGCATCTCGTCCAGATCCCCGGTAAGGTTTGCCGCGTACATCACCTGCTTGCCGGTCCGGTCAGCATGATCGCGCAGCACCCGCAGCACAGCAGTGGTGCGTTGTTCGAACGGGCAATGCGGCCCATCGGACTGCAACTCATCGTCTTTGACGAAATCGATTCCGGCCTCCGCCAAGCGTCCGCACCTGGGCGGCAGTTGCCTCCGGGCTCATGCCGATGCTCGGCTTGATGATGGTGCCGATGAGCGGCCGCCGGTACACGCCCGGTAAGCCGGCGCGTTCCCGCAACCCCGAACTGCGGGCCCTGATAACGATCGAGAAATGCCGGAGGCAAAGTAAGGTCGAGCAGTTTGAGGCCGGAAAAAGGTTTGAGCTCGAAGAGGTTGCCCGCTACCGTAGCCACCAGGTTGGGTAGGGAAGGGCCGGGATTATCCAGAGGCCAGGAGAGCGTGACCTCCGCAGTACGGCGACATGGTGTTGGATGAATTCTTCGGCACTCCCGAGCCGGGCAATGAAGGCCGGTCGACCGTTCCCAACTCTGTAATTTGCTCCACCCGGGCGGCAAAGCGCTCGCGCAATTCATCGGTCTCACCCGGCACCTTGATGAACGTGCCGGTGGATTGTTCCCCGGCCATGATGGCGGCAGCATCTTCCAGCGGAAAGGCGGTCTCGATCCAGTAGCGGGCCTGAATGCGCATGGGTAACCTCATCCGCGGGTGAAGTAGGTAGTGTATCGCTCGTTCTGCACCTGGTGGAAAGGGAGAAAGACGATCGGCCGGCCGCCCTCGTTTCGCATCCACGCGCCCGGGCGTTGCGCAACCGGGCTGAAACCCTCATCGATCGGGAGAGCTCTTTTCTCCAGCCCACCCGGCGGATCGACGGCGACCAGCATAACCGGACCGCGCATGACCGCCGCTACCTTGGAATGCTGATCGTCGATCGGCTCCGCGCGGAACGATTGTGGCAAGCGCAGTTGAACCAGGTCGCCGCTTCTCCAACGACGGTGCAGCGCTGCGAAGCTGCCTGGTTTCGCGATGACGCCAGCAGAAACGCCGTTCACCGTGATTTGCGCGGGCTGCTCCAGCCAGTCGGGAATACGCAGCCGCATGGTCCAAAGCTGCGGAGTACTGGTATCGACGCGAATAGAAATCGTCTCCTCTGCAGGATACGAAGTGGTCTGTGTAAGTTTCACCTGTTTCGTGCGCAGTTCGCTGGGCGCGTACATGTTTATCGTGATCCCGTCGTCAGCACGCAGATACAAGCCAAGCACATAATCCGCCACACCCTGGACCAGAGTGCCGGAGCAGCAAGGCCACTTGCGCGGGTACCATACCTTGGCCGCGTTCGGGCCATAGGTGGAGTAGTACGGGTAGTCGCCATCCTGGTCCGGCTGCTTGACTCCGAGCAGGGTGTTGTAAATCACACGTTCCAGATGGTCGCCATAGCGCGGGTCGCCTGTCATGCGCAGTAGATACCTATCGAGCTTGGTCGCTGCGTAGGCGCCACACGGAGTTTCAAAGTGGTCCACGGTGCTGCTGAGGCTCTCGTAGAGCTTGCCCTGGTGCGGCGCTACGAACTGCTCGTTGGGGCCCCAACCGCCCGAGGCGAACTGTTGTTGCGTGGTGAGGTAGGTCCACGCATTGGCCACCGCGCGGCGATACTTCTCGTCGCCCAGCACCAGGTAAGCTTTGGCTGCGGACGAGAGTGCAATCGCATGGGAGTAAGCATGACGCCCGGGCAGCACGTTCTTATTGTGTGCGAGTGGGTCGAAAAAATCGCGATCGAGCAGGTAATCCAGCGCGATGGCCTGAAACTCTTGCCTGCCCGTCAATTGGTAAGCGGTGAAGAGATTCTCCGGCATGACGTAGGTTTCGTCATAGGGCGGATCCTTCTTGCCGATGCGATCGTGGCCGTGCTTCGGCATCAGCGATCGTGAGCCCTCAAGCACGCGCGGCAGCAGATCGCGCGCCTCTTCGACGTGGGCCAGTACACACGCGTCGATCAATCCTGCGAAGTGCTTATCGAGGGTGTAGCAAATCCAAAGATTGCTTTGCGGACGAATGATGGATTGGTTATCCGCGCCCAACGTGGCGGCAAAGCCCTGAACGACGTCCTGTACCTTCGCCTGGCACGCCGGATCGCCCGTGGTCGCCGCGATGCGTGCCAACCCGGAGATGTATTGTCCCAGGGAATGTCCGGGGACGAAGCCATCTGTGTCATACCACCCGCCCATATCGCGCCCAGGGGAGGGAAGTCCGGCACGTTGCCGGTAGACCTTGAGCAGACGATCGTTGTCCAGTGCAAGATAGCTGGCGTGAATGCGCTCATATTGTTCTTGCAGCGGACCGCCGGTGAGGGTAACGGCGCCGTAGGGGTATTCCCGCAGGATCTCGCCAGAAGTGAAGCCAAACGCCGGATAATCCAGCACCCTGGTGCTCAATACAGCCGCGGAACCTTGAAGGAACTCGCGGCGCGTGGGGTGGGGGGTCATCTTAAAGGAACTCGAGGTTAGGGCGACAGCGTACCTATTGTAGTGATTTTCGTTCGTAGGGAGAGCGGAGGTGGGTGGTGCTTTCCTCTACATCGCATGCTGGTTGAGGTGAAGGTTTGGTGCCGCGCCTACGGCGCTCGGTCATCTTGGGTTTGGAGTCCCAGCCCTTCCGGGCTGGGCTGACGTTTGGCGGTCGGCCCTCCGGGCCTTGGAGCGGTCATGGATCTGCGGTCCAACTTGAAGGATATGGAGGAGTGGCCCATTAAGCCTGGTCTTGGCTTGAGTGCGATAGTTCACAGAGGCGCGGACAAAAGCCACTGAGGGCGAACACGACGGAGCGGGTGAGGAAAGCCCAAGGCTGAGGTATTGGGAATCATATCCCAAGAGGATCGGATTCCATCAGGCGCGGCTCAAAGGCCCGGAGGGCCGACGGCCAAACGTCAGCCCAGCCCGGAAGGGCTGGGAAATCAATCCCCAAGATGACCGAGCGCCGTAGGCGCGGCACTAAACGTACCATTCATTCCCTACTGCGCAATCGCCTCTAGCTCCTGGCCGGGAGGAATCCTCCTGAGCAGCAGCGTCGTCCACATGCCGAGCGACACCCCGGTAGCAATGATGAGCCACGTCAGCACCGGCTTTCCAAAGCCCGCCAGGATCGTCCAGAGAATACTGCCGATGACGAACCCGATTACCTGGATCGCGCTCAGGAAGCCCACCGCCGTCCCGCGCAGACGGGTAGGGAAGCTCTCCCCCTGGTAAGCATACCCGGCGCCCGACCACGTCCCATTCGTCGCTTGATAGAGCAGGAAGTAGACCACCACCACCAGCCACGTCTGCTGCACCCATAAGAACATCAGGCTGAGTGGAGCGACCAGCACACCGGAGACGATGATCACTTCGCGCCGTCCCCAGCGTTCTCCCAGCCAACCTCCGAGAATGTAGAAGAAGAATCCAATTCCTCCGCAGGCGAGAAGCAATGTACTCGCGGCGGAATCGCTGAAGTGCTTGTACTTAGTCAGCCAGTAGGCGATGTAGAAGTTAGTCGCCACATAGCTTGCGCCGTAAAAGATCCAGACGATCGATAGCCAGACCAGCTGCCGCCGGATCGGGCCCGGCTTGGCAAAAAGCTCCCGCACCGTAGCTCGTCCCTCCGGCTCAACCGAGACGAGCTGCTTCTCGAGCAGCGCTTCGACCGTCACCTGGTCGCCCTGGCGAACCGCCGCGCGCACATTCTGCAGATGTTCGAAGCGCCCCGACTCCCGTACAAAGAACCGGCCGAGGATGACCGCGACGATGGGAAGCACGCCCAGCAGAAAGACGAAACGCCATCCGAATCTGCCAAAGGCGAGATACGCTCCCGACGCCAAAAAGACACCCAACGGCCAGCCGCCCTGGACAATCGAGTAGAGCAGACCGCGATGCTTCGCGGGCGCCTGTTCATTGACGATGGTGATGTTAACCGCGAGCTCCGCATACGCCAGCCCGGAGGCGAGGGCGCGCACCAACACCAGCTGCCAGAAGTCCTGCACGAAATAAGTAAGGCCGGTGAAAATCGCGGTGCCGGTTAAGCAGTACATCCAAATACGCCGGCGTCCGAAGCGGTCCATCGCATAGCCGGCCCAGATGGTGATCAGGAACTGCGCGCCGTAAACAGAAAACCCTAACACCCCGAGACCCGTCTCCGAAATATTCAGGCTCTTGGCGATGTCAGGCAGCGCCAGCACCAGCAGGTTCACGTCATAGGAAGCAAGCGACCATCCGGCCAGCGCGACCAGGATCAGATATCTCAAGTAGTGAGTTTCGTTGGCTGGAGTTGGTAAGTGGTCAGTCATTCTAAAGTAACGGGACCTAAGTAATGCGCTGGATGCTGGCTGCAATCTCATCCGGTTCAAAGACGCGCTTCCAGTCAGCCCGCATCAGCGCCGGTATTCCAAACTCGATCGCCTTGTTGCAAGCGTCGGAAAAAAGGCCCTCACGCTCTTTGAAGATGACAGAGGCGAGCACGTTGATGTGGCCCAACAGAAAATCCCGGGCGGCCTGCTCGGGCACACCGCGTTTGACCACCTCATCCATCGCGTCGCGCATCACCACCAGCAGCGTGGCGCAAACCGTTTCCGAAAGCCCCGGCTCCAACAACGCCATTTGCTCCAGCGTCACCCGATGGGAGCGCATCACCGGCGCCCAGATCACCTTGGCGATCTGCTCGCCCAGGGCGTAGGCGCTCTCCGGCCCCTGCATCAGGGAGCAAATGATATGCTGCTTGGCCGAAATCCCGCCGAAATAATCGCGCTTTGCCTCAAGATCGGTCTCGTCGTTAAAGACCGGCGGATGGCAGGGATGGGTGACAAAATACGTCAGGTCGTTGCGCTTTGGCAGGTGTCCGGCAAAGGGCGCGGCGGCGTCCAGCACCATGATCATCGTTCCCGGTTTCAGTTCCCCTTCGATCGAGGAAGCGACCTGCCCGATCGCGGTATCCGGAACCGCCAGAATCACGACTTCGGCCCCGTTCAGCGCTTCGTGCGCCGGCACACACGGCAAACCCAGGCCGGTCTTCAGCTGCTCCTGTGCTGCGGGGCTTCGCTCCACGTGGCGGACCTGGAACGATGTGGGCTTGAGATTGCGGGCCAGCCGGTATCCCATTTTGCCGCCTGCCCCAAACAGCGCAATTTTCGTGCTCATCGACAATCCCCCAGAACGGTGGTCTGGCAAACTAGTCACTATACTATGGCGGTGCAGATGTCTCCCGCAGCGCAACAGCAGCCCCCTCGCGGTCAGCGTGAAAACGCTATAATCCATAGAATCGAAGGTTTCAACGGCCAGGCGGGCAGGCTTTTCACGCTGGCACAGGCGATGCAAAGTCTCATGACCGATCAGGCAGCCAATCTTGAGCAGACACAGGTAGTCGCCGAACCGACAAACCCAGCGTGGATCAAGACTGAACTCGCGCGGCACCCGCAACGGCCCTACCCGATGGATTTCATCCAGCGCATTTTTACCGATTTTTCGGAGATCCACGGTGACCGCGCCTTCGGCGACGATCTCGCCATGGCATGTGGTCTGGCCCGCTTCCATGGCGAAGAAGTCATGGCCATTGGCAACCTGAAGGGGCGGGGAACCAAGGAGAAGGTACGCCGCAACTTCGGCATGCCCAATCCGGAAGGCTATCGTAAGGCGCTGCGCGCGATGAAGATTGCCGAAAAGTTTCACCGTCCGGTATTCACCTTCATCGATCTCACCGGGGCCAATCCCGGCATCGCTGCCGAAGAACGCGGCCAAGCCGAGGCCATCGCCCGCAATCTTCGCGAGATGGCTCGCCTGCGAGTGCCCACCATTGCCACCATCACCGGGGAAGGTGGTTCCGGTGGCGCCTTAGCGCTGGCGGTCGCGGATCGCGTTTTGATGTTGGAAAATGCCGTCTACTCGGTCATTGCTCCCGAAGCTTGCGGTTCGATCATGTGGCGGGATGCGGGCAAACGCGCCCAGGCCGCCGCAGCACTGAAGATCACCTCCGAGGATGTAAGTCGTTTAGGCTGTGTCGACGATGTGGTGACGGAACCACCTGGGGGAGCCCAGAACGACCCGGCGGCCGCGGCCGTGATGCTGGATGCAAAGCTCGTCTGGCATCTCAATGAATTGAGGGCCATGCCGGCGGAAGAGCGGATTGCTCGCCGCCTGGCCAAGTTCCGGGAGATTGCCCGGTTCTACACCAACGCCTGAAATGCCTTTTTTGAAGACGCGCGGAGCCTGCATTTGACCCAATTAACCCCTGCCGATCGAGTGCGCGTTTTCGGTTATGTCATCCTCGCCGCAATCTACTTTTACCTGGCTCAGAGCATCGCCGTTCATGCGGCCAATGGTCTTTCCACCGGCGTGTGGACCGCCATCATCGAACGCAGCATCCTGCTCTTCCTGTTGGTGGTGGGTTATGCCGCCATGGCGCGCGTCTTGAACCGGCAACAAAAACCCGTCCGCGACATGGGGCTGGTCTTCCGTTCCGGATGGCAGCGTGAGTTTGGTTTGGGCGCTGCCTTGGGTTGGGGCATGCTGCTGGCGAGCATCCTGCCCATGGTGCTCTCCGGCGGATTGATCATCACCTTCTGGGCGATTCCCCGGCAGTTCGGAATTCTTCTCCTCGATCTCCTGCTGCTTGCGATCGCTGCGCTGGCGGAGGAGGTTGCCTTCCGCGGATATCCATTCCAACAACTCATCCAGGCTATGGGGCCTACCCTGGCCACCATTGTTTTTTCCCTGGGCTTCGCCGCTCTGCACATGTTCAATCCTGGCGCCAATCGCGCTAGCTTCGTGGTCACGATCCTCAGCAGCTGGCTCCTGTCGATTGCTTATTTGCGCACCCGGGCGCTCTGGGTCTGCTGGGGTTGGCACTTCGCCTGGAATGCCAGTATGTGTCTTCTCTTCGGGCTGCCGGTCAGCGGCATCACGGAATACTCTCCCGTCATCCAGAGCAACACCGTGGGTCCTGTCTGGATGACTGGCGGCGACTACGGTCCTGAGGCCAGCGCGGTGACCGTGTTTGTTCTGCTGATCGGGATCTTTGTCGTCTACCGGGCCACTCGCGGATACGCATATCTTTATGCCCAGCCGGTCATTATCCCGGCGGGAATCCCGGTCGACCTCGACGCCATGAGTCATACTCTGGCCCCGCATCATCCGGTTGCGCCTGAGCCCGCGCCGGCCGGCTCCACGCTGGTCCAGATCACCACCCTTCCCGGGCCATCCTCGTCGCCGCCCGTGCCCTTGCCGCGTGCTGGCTCCGAGCCGCCAGAGTCGTCCGAATAGCCCGATTTGCTGCCCTGAAAATTTCTTCGCATTGCGCTCGAAAGGTTACTTGCAAATCACTACCAGTGGGACCATTATTGGCTTCATGAGGGAATTGCCATGGTTGGGCTCACGACCACAGAATTCTTTCCAGCTATGGTTGAGGGCACGGTTCGCCGGGCCGCTCTATTGCTGGCTGTCGCCACCCTTTTCGGCTGCGCTTTAGGCCAGGCGCAGGTGTTCACCGTGGAACGGGAACACCTGGGCGCCAAAGGTGTAAATCTCACCACCGTTCAACCCACGACTGTCCATCTCGAGACCGCTCCGATCACGGAGCGCACCAAGCAGCAGCTGATTCGTACATTCCAGGCAGACGAAGCTTTTGCCGTGCGGCCCCTTCCCCTCGGCACCAAGGGCGTCGTGCTCCATGCCAATGGGGGACTCAGCCCCTCCGGAACCGGCTACGCGGACGAGTTGGAAAAATACGGCATCTCCTCCAAACCCGGAGATCGCGTGGTGATTACCAAGTTCGAGGTGAGGCCCGACCGGATTGTTTTTGAGTTCAACGATGGGCCGGAGAAGCATCATCACATCCTGCAGCACATTTCAGTCGGTGCCGGAGGGGGCGGCGTCCCGCTCGCCCAGGATGACGGCCATGTTCCCATTGGTTCGCGGATGAGCCTGGTCTTCAACAAGTTTGTCCCGGAGATGAATGCCGCCCAGCTGCGCAGCCTAATCGCGCCGATGATCGATTTCTCCCTCAAGACCCCGGTCGAGGCCTTTGCCGACACCCTGCCTCCGAAACTCAAGGAAGCGGTCATCAACCACGAAGTCCTGGTAGGCATGAATCGCGAGATGGTACTGAAGGCGGTTGGCCAGCCCGAGCAGAAGGTTCGCGAGACGGATGGGCAGATGCCGTTCGAGGAGTGGATCTATGGGCAGCCGCCGCACCAGGTGCAGTTTGTGCGTTTCAACGGCAACCGCGTAATCCGCTTGGAAATAGCCGACGTCGGCCAGCCGCCCGTGATTCGTGACAAGGATGAGACCGACGGCTATTTTGCCGGGCAGTTCGTGCACCAGGTCCGCCTTGGAGACGCCCCGGCCACCGGACCCAACCAGGAGAAAGCACCTGCGCCGGCGCCTAGCTTGCGCGACCCCGGGGAAAAGTTGCCGGATACCGTGGACAAAGACCACCAGCTGAAGCCGGTTCAGTTTCCTGATGATGAGAAGCCCAAGCCGATTCCGCCGCCTCCCGGAACCAGTCCGTCGCAGTTGATCGACGTCTCTGATGCCGGCGGATCGAGGTAGTCTGGGCGATCGTGTAAACTAGAGATTCCGTGACGCCAGGCTTCCGATTGGAACGAAGTTTAAGCGGAAGTGCGTCATGAGCCCCAGGGAGAGAGACCATGGCAAAAGTAGCCAAGACCGCTGATCGTTCAAAAATGATGGACACTGCCAAGGGCATTGAATGTCCAAAATGCAATAAAGCAACTCGCATTGTGAAACGAGTAAAGGATCGGGAGCGTGGCGTTCCCGGAGGTGTTTACATCTCCTGCTCGGCCTGCGATTTCTACGAAAAGCTTTAAACCCTAGCATGAAACCATTGCATGAGCCCCAGGTCTCAAAAGCGAGACCTGGGCCACCCACTCATGCGTTTCGGATTTGGATGCTGTGTTTTGGCTTGTATCAGGGCACGACTAAAGTCGTGCCCTGATACAAAGCATCAACGTGGTGACCTACCCGGAAAATTCGCACATTCCTGTCGCAGTTGCCGCCTGCATTTCCGCCAGGATAGCTCTCGCCGCACTGCCCGGGTCCATTGCCCGGGTGATTGGCCGCCCTACCACCAGGTAACTTGCTCCGGCCGCGATGGCCGCACCCGGCGTCGCCACCCGTCGTTGATCGCCGATGGCTGCACCCTCGGGACGAATCCCGGGGATCACCAGCAGGGGCTCGCGGCCCAAGCTGCTGCGCAAGCCGGCCACCTCGACTGGGGAGCAGACAAATCCCTGAACTCCACAACCCCAGGCCATAGTCGCCAGTTTTTCCACCTGTTCGGTCGCACTCCCGCTGACGCCGGTTGCCGCCAGCTGCGCTCCATCCATGCTGGTCAGAACGGTAACCCCGAGCAGGGCTGGGGCAACCTCCGATTCGGCCGCCGCTTCCGCTGCCGCCGCCAGCATAGCCGGTCCGCCGCCGGCGTGAATGGTGAGCATATCCACGCCCAGCCGCGCTGCGGAACGCACCGCTCCTGCCACGGTGTTAGGGATATCGTGGAGCTTCAGATCAAGAAATATCGAGAAGCCGCGCCGCTGAAGTTCGGCGACCAGGGAGTTGCCCTCAGCAATGTAAAGCTCCAGGCCAACCTTGAACCATCGCGCCGCTCCCTCCAACTGATCCACCAGGGCAAGTGCCGCACGGGCATCCGGAAAATCCAGGGCAACGATCAATCGTTCCGCCGGGAGGACCGCGATGTTTCCGTGCAAGGGAACGGTCGAAAGCACAATGCCTAATTGTAGAGAAAGTCCCGGTGGATCATCTCTGAAATTGCGCAGGCCAACTAAGCTCGGCAATCTTGGTTGGGTTAAGCGTCGTGTCGACCAGTTCCAGCCGAACGGGCGCCAGCCCGCGGAAGCCCAGGATCTTGGCCGCGCCATACGACAGGTCGATCACCCGTGATTCAGGAACCGGCCCGCGATCATTCACCCGGCACAGCACCGACCGATGGTTGCGCAAATTTGTTACCAGAACCGATGCTCCCAGCGGAAGGCTGCGATGCGCGCAGGTCATGGAATTCATATCGTAGATTTCGCCGCTTGCGGTGGCTTGGCCCTGAAAAGGCCGTCCGTACCAGGAAGCGCGTCCGAATTGAATCCAGTGGCGATGATGAGGAATGGCGGTGGCAGTTTGTGTGTCAGCTTGCGGGGAATCTGGTTGGGCTAACGTCGAACCGGGGCTGATGCAGATGGCGGAGAGTACAGCTCCGGCAAGGAGGGCAGGGCCTAGTGGCCAATGAGAGTGGGTTGCGATAGTGGACATTGTTCTCCTGTCGTAATTGTATGGAGCGCTTCGGGCCTAAGTAAAATTTTATCAATTACTTATAATGGATTCCTCCTGGAGTTAATGGCCTGGATATGGTAGGCGAAATTTATTGTTGGCTACAACTATTAGACGACATTTCCGGGCCGCGAGTTGTGTTTTCCCAGCATTCTTCCCCCCGAAAGTCATCAGCCTGGAGCGGGAATTTACAGGCGTTGTGGGGGAGGGGTCAAAGCTCCATCGGTGCAGAGTACACTTGCGCAGGGGTTTAGTCCCGGCGCAAAGCCGTGAAATCTGTGGAAAACGGAAGTTTTTATGGGGTTACCGGTAGCGCTCACCATTGCGGGCTTCGATCCTGGCTCGGGCGCCGGCATTACCGCCGACCTGAAGACCTTTGCCGCGCACGGGGTCTATGGCGTCGCCTGCATCTCCGCTCTGACGGTGCAATCCACTCAGGGGGTAAAAAGGGTCGTGCCGGTCGAGCCGATCCTGGTGCGGCAGACCCTGGATTGCCTGGCCGGGGATGTTTCCTTATCCGGCGTAAAAATCGGGATGCTGGGAAGCTCCGGCGTTGTGGGCGAAGTCTCCTCCTTTTTGGCGTCCCAGTCGAAGACGATCGGCCGGGAGCGGATGGTTCTCGACCCCGTGTTGCGTTCCACCTCCGGGGCGCCTCTGATCGACCCGGGTGGGGTCGACCTGATCCGTGAAGAGCTGCTCCAGAGGGTTGGGTGGATCACCCCGAACCTGGAGGAGTTGGCCATCCTTGCCGGTGAAGTCTCAGGTCCCCTCGGTCGGGATCAGGTGCCATCGGCCGCGCAGCGGTTGCGGGAGATCTCGCGCCGGCTGGGAAACGATGAGTTGAATATCGTGGTCACGGGTGGCCACCTCGGCTGGCCGGACGATTTTCTGTTGACTGCCGCCGGTGAACAAAGCTGGCTGCCGGGCGAGACGATCGTCACCAATTCGACTCACGGAACGGGGTGTGCTTTCTCCAGCGCTCTACTCTGCGGTCTCATTTCCGGCGGGATTCCCAGTGAGGTTGTGGCTGTCGCCAAAGCCTATGTCACGGAGGCCTTGCGTTCCGCGTATCCGGTTGGCAAAGGGAAGGGCCCGTTGAATCACCTCTTTCGTTTTGATCCGCCGTGATGCCGCTGTCGGTTTGTACTTGGCAAATGCGCTTTGCCATTTCTCATTTGCTCTCTTTCATCGGATCCGGTTGTTACGTTTTGCTCGTTCGCTTGAGCCGCATGGATTAGCTATCGGCTCACGCATACTCCAGTCCCGGAGGGACGACCTGAACTTCAGAGTTGTCCAAATTGGGGTTTTGAGCCAAGGGACGAATCGGGATTAACTCCTGACTCAGGCGCACAAATCGCATTAACCGCAGGTCCCTCCACTACGCTCCCCCGGATTTCCTGTTCGACAGGAAATCCGGGTACGCTCCGGTCGGGATGACAATTTTGTTGCGAAATGGGCTGTTGTGTGGAGAAATCATCGATTTCAAAACAAATTTGTCATCCCGACCGGAGCGCAGCGTAGTGGAGGGACCTGCGGTTAATGCTTCGTTTTCGGTGGGCCCAAAATAGGGAACCTGATTTGATGTTGGCCAAGCTTGACCTAGTGTAATCAGTTGACTAACTGCTCCAACAGGCTGGCTTTCTCGCTAATTTGGACAAGTCTGCCTGAACTTAGCCCAGGACGACAGTCCTGGGAACGAGTCCTGGCAAATCGGCTAGTCCCGCAGGGACGGTTGAAACGGGTGGAAACGATTCAGCCGTCCCTACCGGGACTTCTCCGGAGCCACTACGAAACCCAGGACTGTCGTCCTGGGCTAAGTTCAGGTCGTCCCTTCGGGACTGGCCATTGGCGGCATTCCGAAAATCGAGGGCTGTGTTTACCGCCATACCCCTCGGGGACACGCCACGACCTTCCCCCAGCCAGTAAAAAGGAAAGGTTCGACATTCTCCCAGCCGTCTGTTTATGCAGCCGTCATTCGCTGACTATGGGAGCGCCCCTCATCATGGCCGGGGCGAAGCGTACTGTACCTCGGGGGAGGTAACCTAAACCGTTATCGTTGTGCGAGCTCGATTTCCAGGCGGGTGTTCTTGGCGAAGACCACTTCGTGTCCCCGCGCGATCCATGTGTCGTAGACGATCTTCCCGACCTCGTAATAGGCAAACCCGCTGATCAGGCTGCCATTCGAGGCTGCCGTTCCCACGACCCGGGTCAACAGGTCAAGGCCGTTGCTGCTCAATGCTTCCCTCGCCAGGCCGACGCTGGTGCTGTCCGAGACCGCCGCCAGCGAACCAAGCGTGATAGGAGCCAGGAAGCGGCTACCGCCGTTGGCCTTGATCTGGCCCTCGTCGTCGATCTGAACCCGGTCGCTCCGGACGCTCTCCGCCGCGATGATCCGTCCGTGGACAAGTCGCTCGTCGCCCTCGGGCAGCTCTACCTTGCGGAAGGTCAGGCGTAAGCTCCCGTTGTGTCCGAACATGCCAGCAGGCTTCGCCTCCACCACGCTACCGATCAGGTGGGTGCCTTCAGGCAATAGGAGTTTTCCATGCCCCTGGTCGTTTCCCTGGACCGGACCAGCCGTCTCCCCAGATTGCACCGGGGACGAGGTCGTCTGGTCGTTCTCAAAGAGGGGTTGGGTTAACACCGCTTCGACCGGCATTCCTACCGTCGCGGTATTCGAGTCCACCGGATCCACCAGGCGGGCCTCGATGTTACCAGTCAGCTTGAGCTCGCTGAGGTCGGCGGCCTCTACCGGCGCCGGCACCGGCTGTCCAGTCAGCTCCAATGGCTGTGTCAGTTCTGCGTCGTATTCCGTTCCCGCCCAAATCTCCAGGGGATGAACCGGAACCTGGGCATACAGGCTTTGCCTTGCCGTATCCCACTTGTGCGGTGAGGTAAACCCGGCCACCGTTTCCCGCTTGGTCCAACGGAAGGCTGCGGCAATGCGCTGTCCCAGCGACCGGCGCGGCGCGTCTTCGGGATTAGTCATACGCACAACCTTGGCCGTGCGCTCTGTGGCATCGGTCTCAATCGTGAAATGCCGCCCATCGGGAGTTTCCAGTTCGCTGAAGGTAACGTCGGCATCCTTAAGCGGAGTGAGGTCGCCATTAAACATTGCAGCCGTGCGCACCTGGCGGCTTACAGAGTGCTTGCCGGTGATGGTGCCGAATACTTTGGAATCAGCGGGAACGGCAACATGATCGACAAGGTAGACAGGCTCGGTCAGGTGGCCTTGAATCTTTGTGCCCACCCGCATGCGATAGCTTTGATCCAGTTGCACGCGCAGAGGAACGCCTGCGGGGATTAGCTCCGCAGGTTGTGGCGCGGACAGAACCCCAGCGAATGCAGAACTGGTGGCGGTGGCCACGGTCGCGGCGAACAAGGCTGCCTGAGCTATCTTCATGATTGATTCCTTCCGGGCAGACAAGCCGAGCAGTTGCTCATCGCATTTCGCTTGACGACACCGAAAGCCATTTGTTCTGTTACCGTGACTTGGGGGAGGGCGGAAATGCGGATCTGTCGGAACGGGCGGCTGGAAACAGCGCAGCTAGTGAGGTACCGCTGCTTGGCTACCGGACGACCATTCCTCTACCGATTTCTACATGCCGAGAGTAGGCTGTCCGGGAGCGGGAGTATATCACCCCTTGGTTGCAAAAATGTCCCAAAAAAAATCACCGGAAGGTAACTAAGAAGCGACACTTTTGGTTTGCTGCACGTCTCCCTCTATGACGAGAAACCGCCGGATGTACCGGAGCGGTTCGTCATGCGCCGCCATTTCGCGCAGGTGATACTTCCATACGTCGGCCTTGAGGGTACGCCGGGTGAAGGGTTTGCGGGTCACGGTTACGATCCGGCCTTCCTTGTCCCGCCGGGTGTAGGTGGCTGCGGGAACAACGAAGCTGATCTGAGAACCCTGCTTCCAGAATGCACGGGCAAATTCGTGGGCAAACAGGAGAGAGTAGTAACGCCGGCCCTCGGCAAGCAGGTCAACTGCGTCGTCAAAGTTATTCCAGGAGGGGTCAATCGCCGCCAGAAACCACCTGCGGAACTGGAAGCCATTGGCCCGCGCCTGGCGAATGACGATGCGAAGGAGTTCCTGCCTGGTCATAGCGTCTCCCGGTTTCCCCGGATACCGTAAAGAGAGCCCGATGCCGCCGATCGCCATACGTCTGGCAAACGGTTTACCTTTAGTTACTTATTTATGCCCTAAGAGTCTCGCTAATTGCTACTGGTTAATGAATATTCTTAGAAAAATCCGTTCATGCCTCGGCCCAAAGGCTCTCTCCGGTCCGCTTCTTGTGTTTGCATCGAAGCCTGGGCAGTCGAGCAGTTCTTTACCGGCTCGGGGGGGTTGCTTCCATAGATTTTATAAATTACAGATAATAATTGGCTTATCTTTAGTGTGGGTGCTTCTCCCAGCGCCCGGGCGTGGCGCCGTGACCACACCCGCCGGGGTTGAGACCAACCCCCTGAACCTGGACCCCGCAGTGCGCCAGGCCTATGAGCACTTCTACATCCTCGACTATGACGGCGCCTTATCGCGCTTTGAAAAGGTTCAGCAGGCGAATCCCGGCAATTCGCTCGCCGTGGATTACGTGCTCGACGCGGTCCTTTTTCGCGAGCTCTATCGTCTCGATCTGCTCGACACGACTTTCTACGCCCACGACGGGTTTCTCACCGGCAAGCACGCCGTGGCCGCCGATCCGGCCGTGGCGGAACGAGTTAACTCGCTGTATACAAAGGCAGTAGAGCTTTCCGAGCAGCAGCTGAGCAAGAACCCGGAGGACGTCGATGCGCTGTATGCGCGAGGCTGGGCGCGCAGCCTGCGAGCGGTCTACATCGGCCTGGTACAACGGAGCTTCGTTTCCGCCCTCCATGTCGCCTTGCAGGCCCGGAGCGACAACGAGAAGGTCCTGCGGTTCGATCCCGGGTACATCGATGCCAAGCTGATCGTTGGAGTCCACCAATATGTCGCCGGCAGCCTGCCTTTTGGCCTCCGGATCCTTGCCGGAGTGGCTGGCATTTCAGGGTCTAAAGCAAAGGGAATAGAAGACTTACGCGAGGCCGGCGCGCGCGGGGTCATCACTTCGGTTGAGGCCCGGACCGCGCTCGGCCTGTTTCTCCGCCGGGAGGCAAAGTATGACCAGGCGATCACCGTCACCCGGTCGCTTACCGAAGAGTACCCTCGGGATTTCCTCTTCCGGCTGGAACTGGCCAACCTTACTAAGGATGCCGGCCAGGGTAAAGCCGCCATCGCGGAATACCAGGGCCTCCTGGAGCAGGCGAAAAAGCCCGGATACTTCCCGTCCGCGCACCTGGAACTCGCCTGGTTTGGCCTGGCGGATACACTCCAGGGCCAGAAGAACTATGCCGATGCCGCTACGGCGTATAACCTGGCTACAGCGCAACCTACCATCAGCGTAGATCTCAAAAGCCGTTGCGACCTTAATTCAGGTAAGATGTATGATCTTTTGAATGAGCGAGATATGGCTTTGAAACAGTACCAGGTCGTACTCCGCCAGGACGGCGATTCAGCGCAGGCGGAATACGCCCGCAAGTATCTCAAGACCCCTTTTAGCGCGCGGTAGGTCTAACTCGCTCATGAGATTGAGTTTGGAGGTGTCGAAATGGCTTCTTACTGTGCCGGTTGTGGGGCTTCGCTATCCAGTGGCGCCCGTTTTTGCTCCGCCTGCGGCAGGGCCGTCACCGAGCCAGGGCCGGTGGCGGGCAGCGGCTCCGCGCGCACGACCAACCCTTTCAACCGCCCTTTGGCCGGAAGGAAACTGGCCGGCGTCTGCCAGGGACTCGCCAACCAATATGGATGGGATGTGACCTTGATCCGGGTGGTCGCCGTGCTGTTGGCCGTGTTTACCTTTCCCGTTGGTCTGATCGCCTATCTATTATTGTGGCTGATCGTGCCCGAGGAGCCTCGTCCGCTCCCGCCCGCAACCTTAGATACTGCGAGATAATCTGAGGCCGCGAGCTTTTGAAATACGAAACCGAGTTCCCCGATCGCCCTTTCCACTACCCAAAGAACAAATCGGCATTGCATTGCGAGGGTGTTTCTCTGCCTCCACTTGCCAAGAAATATGGGACCCCTCTGTATGTCTACTCGGCAGGGCAGGTACTCGACCGTTATCGGCTATTCGGCAATGCTTTTGGCCATAGGGATCACCTCATTTGCTATTCGGTAAAGGCGAATTCCAATCTCTCTATCCTCAAGCTCTTGGCGAGTCAGGGTTCGGGCTTCGATATCGTCTCTGGGGGAGAGCTTCTGCGCATCCTCGAAGTGAATAAGAAGGCCGCTCGCCGAGTGGTGTTTTCCGGTGTTGGTAAGACCGTCGAGGAGATCGATCTGGCGCTCGCCGCCGGCATCCTGATCTTCAATGCGGAGAGCGAAGCTGAGGTGACGCTGCTGGCGGAGCGAACCCAAAAATTCCGCACCCGGGCCCAGGTCGCCCTGCGGGTGAACCCCGACGTCTTTGCCGAAACCCATCCCTACATTTCCACCGGACTGCGCGAGCACAAATTCGGCATCGATATCAAGGCCGCCAGGCCTGTTTACCAGGAAGTAAAGCGATCCCGTTACCTGAACCCCATCGGCATCAGCGTCCACATCGGCTCCCAGATCCAGACCGCCGAGCCGTTCGGGGCGGCGCTGGCCGGTGTCGCGGAATTGATCCGCGAACTGGAGGGCGACGGGATACGAATTAAGTTCGTCGATGCCGGCGGCGGTCTGGGCATCGACTACCACGGGGGCGGAGAGCCGCCGGCGGTCAAGGTCGAACGATATGCGGCCGCGATTGAAAGCGCCCTCCAGGGTTTGGAGGTTCGTTTGTTGGTTGAGCCGGGCCGCTTCCTGATCGCCCAGGCCGGTGCTCTGTTGGCCAGGGTGCTTTACGTCAAGCGCAATGGTGCTAAGACTTTCGTAATCACGGATGCCGGCATGAACGATCTCATCCGGCCGGCGCTTTACCAGGCTTGGCACGAAGTTTTGCCGGTCATCCGTGATCCCGAGGCAAAATCTTGCGTGGTCGATCTGGTCGGCCCGGTTTGCGAGTCGGGCGACTTCTTTGCCCGGGACCGGACGATGCCGGAGGTCAAGGAGGGGGACCTGGTGGCAATTCTCGATGCCGGCGCCTACGGCATGGCGCTGAGCTCGAACTACAATTCGCGGCCCCGGCCGGCGGAAGTCATGGTCAAGGGAAAGGGAGCCCGGCTGATCCGGCGCCGGGAGACGATCCGCGACCTGGTACGGCAGGAGACCCGGCTCGTTTAGAGCCGGACCAGGCTTTAACCGCAGTCGCTCCACTACGGTGCGCTCTGTCGAAAAACATTTCCAGGAATGGTCCGCAGAACTGCAGATCCCTCGGCTGCGCTCCTAATGACACATCGGTTTAGTGCCGCGCCTACGGCGCTCGGATCATCTTCGGGATCGATTCCCAGCCCTTGCCCGGATTTCCTGTGGAACTTGGTGGCGTTGGCAAACTTCATGCGCCTTTCCTTACTGAAAGGCGCACACGCGACCTCGTCCAGCGCTACGTGGCAGGAAATCCGGGTTCCGGGCTGCGCTTACGTTTGGCGGTCGGCCCTCCGGGCCTTGCATCCATGGCGGTCGCCGATGTCATTTCTCCCTCAACTTGCCGCAGGCAAGTTAGCCGCTCCCTATGAACAAAAACGGGGCTCCCGGTTGAGTTGGGTGCGGGTGAAAAGAACCGCAGGTCCCTCCACTACGCTCCCCCGGATTTCCTGTGGAACTTGGTGGCTTCGGTGAACTTCATGCGCCTTTCTTCACGGAAAGACGCACGCGCGGTTCTCTCCAGTGCAGCGTGGCAGGAAATCCGGGTGCGCTCCGGTCGGGATGACAATTCATTTGTGACACTTACATTCCCCATAATCAACCTTCGCGTTCGTTCATTGCTCCCTCAACTTGCCGCAGGCAAATCAGATTGCTCCTAATGACACGGCGAAAAGCGCCATGGATGCAAGGCCCGGAGGGCCGACCGCCAAACGTAAGCCCAGCCCGGAACCCGGATTTCCTGCCACGTAGCGCTGGACGAGGTCGCGTGTGCGCCTTTCAGTAAGGAAAGGCGCATGAAGTTTGCCAACGCCACCAAGTTCCACAGGAAATCCGGGCAAGGGCTGGGAATCGATCCCGAAGATGATCCGAGCGCCGTAGGCGCGGCACTAAACCGATGTGTCATTAGAGCGCAGCCGAGGGATCTGCAGTTCTGCGGACTATTTCTGGAAACGTTTTTCGACAGAGGAATCATGGGCCTGCGGCCCACCCAAGGTGATGAAAAAGCGGTTGAAGGGGACGGCCTTCAGGCCGTCCATAACCATCACCATCATCGTGGCTTTAGCTACTGAGGGCAGGCTTTTTTCGACAGAGCGCAGCGTAGTGGAGGGACCTGCGGTTTCAGCGATTTGCGCACGTAATCTCACCCCAAACAGCAAAAGGCCCGGGCAGTGGCCCGGGCCTTTCGCATTACGTCCTTCAGCAAAAGCTACTGAGAAAGGGAATGAACGGAAGCCAGGGTATTTTCTCCAGGTTCCGTAGACTGTGCCTGCGCGGTGGGATCCGGTACGGAAACTGGGCTGACGGTGTGGGCGATCGCGGGATCTGTCGTATGGTTAGGCCCGAGTCCCAGGCTGATCAGGGCCCGGCTATCAGGCATAAGCCTGGTCTGCCAGCCGTGGTCCGATTGATACTTTTGCATTGCAACTTGCGTTTGAGAGTCCCATTGTCCAGTGGGAGAGCCTTTGAGGTAATTCTGCCGGATCAATGCGTTTTGAATTTCGACTGCCCGGCTGGAGTCAATGGTCCGCTGTCCGCGAACGCGGGCGATCTTCTTGCCCTTTTTCGACGAAGCCACCCGGGAATGTCCGGATGTGGGGGCGCGATGGGTTCGACTGCCAAAGGCGGGAGTGATAGCGAGAGCGGAAAGCAATAACAAAGCCTGGACGGCTTTAAAAGAAAACATGCATACCTCGATCGGGGGAAATTCTCGTTCTCGTCAACTTATAAGCTTAACGGCAAGATTGCAATCGAAAGAGCACCGGCGGAGCTATTTTTCACTCCACCGGTAATGGTTACAAGGTAGCAGACGCTATTTTACCTGGGTGTTACTTGCTCCCGATTACCGGGTTTACCGAAGTGACATTAGGGCAAAGTCCCTCCAAGATAGGTTCCACCAGCGGTCGGATTGCGTGAGTCAACCACCCGCAAGCCAACGTCCTGGCCGGGCTTCAAAGCCGAAACCAGGGACTGGAACTGGTCGATGCCGGTGACCGGCTGACGGTTAAGCTCCGTGATCACCAAGCCAGGCTGTACCCCGGCCTCGTCGGCAAACGAACCCGGCTTGACTGCGGTAACCAGAACCCCGCGGATCCCTTTGCTGGCCAAGGGGCCTGGTATGGCCTCGACGGTCAGTCCGAGCTTGCCTTCCGATGCATTCGGGGCGCTTTCCGGCCCGTTCTCTCCGTTTTGAGATGCAGGCTGGGCGGCATAAAGTTTTGCCCGGTCGGCAATCGTCAGCGTCGCGGTCGCACTCTGGGTGCCGCGCATGTAGCCCAGATGGACCGTCGACCCGGGTTTCCGGGCCGCAATGTCCGTCACCAGGGCGTCCCCATCCTTAATAGGTGTGCCGTCCACCGTAGTAATAATGTCGCCCGCCTTCAATCCCGCCTGGTCGGCCGGGCCATGGGGGGTGACCGCGTTGACCAGCACTCCGGACTTGAAGCCATAGACTCTTTGTACCGCGGGGGAGAGGCTGGCCTGGAACTGGACGCCAATAGAACCCCGGATGACTTTATGCTCCGGCCCGATCAGGTCGTTGTAGACCCCAATCACGGTGTTCGAGGGCATGGCGAAGCCTATACCCTCGTAACCGGCAGATTGGGTAATGATCGCGGTATTGACGCCAATGACCTGGTCGGCCATATTGACCAGCGGTCCCCCGGAATTGCCGGGGTTGATGGCCGCGTCGGTTTGAATGAAGTGCTGGAACTGGCCGGCGGCTCCTTTGTCGACGATGCGGTTCCTGGCCGAGACAATCCCTGCCGTAACGGTTTGGCTGAACCCGAACGGGCTGCCAATGGCAATCACCCAGTCACCTACCTGGCCGGCGTCGGAGTTGCCCATCTTCACCGTGGGCAACGGCTCGGTGGTGGTGATCTTGACCACCGCCAAATCGGTTTCCTTATCTACCCCTATAACCTTGCCCGGGTGCCCCTGGTAGCCTTCAGGATCGGTCGGGAGCTTAACGTAGATCTTGTCTGCCTTTTCGACCACGTGGTTGTTAGTAATGATGTAGCCGCGGGGATCGACGATGAAGCCGGAACCGAGAGACTCGCGCACCTGGTCACCCTGGTCCGGAGCGCCGCCCGGTCCCTGTCCGCCGAAGAAGCGGTTAAAGAAATCCTGGAAATTCTGGTCCGGGACGCCCTGACCCCCCTCCGAGTCGCCATTCTGGTCGTCGTCACCGCCACCCGGGGGGACGACCGGGGTCGCCCCATGAGGGGTGCGGCGCCGGGAATGGGTATCTTCCTGGGGAAGCGTCTCGGTATTGATGTTGACCACAGCCGGCCCCACGTCCTTGGCGATTTGGGTGAACGTCGTCGACAGGGTGACCGGGTTCGGAATCTTCAGCGGAGTAGCGTCTGAGCTATCCGTCTGCGTCTCGTTTCCGCGAACCCCGTGGACTGCGACTGAACCAATCAATATGCCGGCTGATAGCGTGCCAAGGATGGTGAAGGTTGAAGCGAGACGGCTTGCGCGAAGCCGTTCGAGCAGCGGTTTCATCTGGGTCTAACCTCGTCGGTTGGGAAGCATGCAAGGGCTGGCGGCTCAAAGAGGATGGTCTTCATAGAGCAATCACACGGTTAGTGTGAGCCAGGGAACGAAAGCGTTTTTCATAGCAAATCTTGCGGCTCCGGGAAACATCAGCAAACCCGGCGAATACCATCCATGGCCTCAGCAGATTCCCAGGAAACGCGCTCGAACCGCAATCTCTAGTATAGCCAAAAGCCGGCACATGAGTCGGCAGGGTGTTGAGGCGGGTGGTGCATCGGCCAACATTTATTAGACGCGCCCCGGCTGCCCCAGGTCACGGTTTTAGGGTAGGCCCGATCTCGATCATGCCCAGGTCACTGCTTGCCCCCGGCCAGCGGCACTTGCCCGAGCTGATCCAAAGCCAGCAGGAGCAGAAGCAGGATGCGCTTAAGCGCCAGCTCGCGGCCGCTCGCGTCGTACCATTCGCTGCTGGTATGAATCCCCCCGCCGTCGCCTCCGGCGCCGATGCTCAGCGCCGGGATGCCCAGCGAAAGTGGGATGTTGGCGTCGGTCGAGGCCACGCGCTGCTCGGCCCGGATCCCCAGGTGCCGGTCCACTGCGTGCAAGGCCTCCAGCAATGGGGAATCGTCGTTGAGCTTTCCCGCCGGCCGGTCCCCAATCCGGGCAATCAGAAATTCCAGGGCTCCCGGCCCTTTGCTCCTGCCGCTGCGCCCGGGCGCCATCGCATTCGCCGCGAGCACTGCCTCTTCCACCGCCCGATGCAGCTCCACTTCCAGCCGCACCAGCTGCTCCGGCTCCAGGCTGCGCAGGTCGAAGCGCGCCGTGGCCCGTTCCGGAATGGAGTTCACCGAGCTGCCGCCCTCGATGGTGCCGATATTCAGCGTGGTCCGCGGCGACGCCGGCAGAACCAGCTCGCTCATCGACGCAATCGCCCGGCTCAGCACCACGATCGGGTTGGGAACGCCGGCATCCGTCCACGAGTGGCCTCCCGGGCCCTCCACCGTGACCAGGTAGCGGCGGCTGCCCAGGCCCTGCGTGACCACCACCTCGCAGCCCGCGCCATCCAGCACGATATTGGCGCCAATTCTCTCCCGCCACGGGGACGCTCCATAGAGATGGCGCATGCCGCGCAGATCGCCCTCGCCTTCCTCGCCGACATTCCCCACAAAAAGCAGGTTAGATGGAAGCTCGATCGCCGAACTCTGCAGCGCGGCCGCCACCGCCAGCATGCCGGCGATACCGGCGCCGTTATCGCAAGCCCCTGGCGCTTGCAGGCGGTTGTTCTCGACCAATGGCGCAAGGGGAGTATGGATGGGAAATACCGTGTCGATGTGGGCGGAGAGCATCACGCACGAGAGGCTTGCCCCCGGGCTGCCGCCCCGGTGGCAACCCAGCACATTCCCCTCCGCGTCGATCTCCACCTCTTCCAGCCGCAGTTCGCGAAAGCGTTCCGCCAGCCACTCGGCGCGTTTGCCCTCGCCAAAGGGAGGCGCGGCGATCGCTACCAGCTCCTGCTGCCACTGCATGGTCCTACGCTCGTGCAGATGGAACCATTGGAAGGCTGCATGCACGCGCGGCAGCGAAGCCAGATGGCCGATGCGGGAAAAAGCTGAGTGGGAGACGGTGCCCGGCATACCAGATTCTCAGAGTAGCACCCTATCCCCGGCACAAATTTCCTCGCCCGTGTTGAAACGTGTTCGTCAATCTTCCTGATAATCGACCTGCACCAGAAAGAGACCGCGTGCGGGCGCGGTCGGGCCTGCTCGCTCGCGCGAGCGAGCATCGAGAATCGCCGGAATCTCCATCTCTCCTAGATTTCCTCTGCCCACTTCGAGAAAGGTGCCAACCAGGTTCCGCACCATGTGATGAAGAAAGCCATTCCCGCGCACGCGATACACCAGCAACTGCGCGGCCGGCTCCTCCAGCCACTGCGAGGCGTGCACCAAGCGTACGGAGTCGCCGGGGGTTGCGTTGCCATCGCGTTCCCCTCGATCGGGATCGCTGGCGGCGAAGGAGAGGAAGTCGTGTTCGCCGCAAACCCTGGCGGCGGCGCGTTGCATGGCGTCGACATCGAGCGGTGCAGGCAACGCGTAGACATAGCGCGCTTGCCAGGGCGGGCAAACCTCTCCGCGAAAGATTCTGTACTCGTAGGTTTTCGCTTGAGCGCTGTGCCGCGCGTGAAAGTCGCTCTCGATCCGGGCGGCGCTGAGTACGCGGATCGAGGCCGGCAGCGTGCGGTTGAGCGCGCGCGCAAGATTCACCTCGGGAATCGGGGCGGCCAGCGAAAACGAGGCCACCTGGCCCAGCGCGTGCACGCCTGCGTCCGTGCGTCCCGAGCCCTGGGGCAGCACCTCTTCGCCGGTGACGCGGGCCAGCGCGTCGCGCAGTTCGCCCTGCACCGTAACCAGGCCGGGTTGCACCTGCCAGCCGCAAAAGTCGGTACCGTCGTAGGCCAGTACCAGCTTCCATACAGAAGTGTTGTGCGTTGCCAAGAGACAGCCCCCGAAGGCAGAGGATATCGCAACCAATGCTGCGATATACTCGCCCACAGGCCACGCAGTAAAGCAAGATCGTCGCCCGCGAACCCGAATCCGCATGGGCAGAGCAGCCCGAACCCCAGTGGAACGAAACCTTAGCCAGCACCGTATTTCCCTGCAAGCAGGGAAAAGCGGGTGAAAACTAGAGTCATCGGGCGACCATGCCGCATCTGCCATGCTAGCTCCTTAAACTATTGAGACAGAAGGCGAGGGCCTCAGGCCCGACCCCCGAGATTTTGACCTCACGATGAAAAATTCAGAATCCCGCTGTAATCCCTACGCCCTTCCCAAGCTGCTCGCACGCTGGTATCGCCGGCAGGGAAGGCGGCTAGTCCTCAAGCTGCAAGCGAGTCTGGCAATCGTCTCTGTGCTCAGCGCGTATGTGCCTATACCGGCGGCCGCGCAACAGGCTGCCGCACCAGCCGCAACTGCACCGGCTCTGGGTCTTCCGCCGGCGCCGCAGCCGAATTATACCCAGCCGCTCTTTATGCGGCCTGAGGGACGTGACTTCAGCAAGCCACGTAACCCGTTCCCCAAGGTATGGGAACCCTACGTTCCCACCGCGGTGGAAGCGCCGGTCACCACCAACTCCAAGCGCCTGGACGGCTTGGTCCACAATGGCAAGATTTATCTGAGCCTGGCCGACGCCATCGTGCTCGGGCTTGAGAACAACTACGACATTGCCATCCAGCGCTACAACCTTGACATTGCGGACACTGACCTGCTGCGCGCCCGGGCGGGAGCGGGTCTTCTCGGCGTCAGCAGCGGCCTGGTCGAGGGTACTCTCGGCGGCGCAGGAGGCGCTTCGACATCGCTCAGCTCGGGCGGCGGTCCGGGCGGCACCTCCACCGCGGTTGGCGGCGCCGGCGCCGGCGCCGGCGGCATTAATTTGACCACCAATGGTACCGGGCCGTTACCGGAGGCGATGGACCCTGTCCTTACGGGAACCATGCAGTTGGAACGAACGACAACACCCGCGGCGAGCCCCTTTGCCAGCGGCGCCCCTACCGCTAACACCAACACCGACGAATACAACTTCAGTTACAACCAGGGCTTTATTACCGGTACCCAGCTGCAGGTTGCCTTCGACAACACTCGTGTCACTAGCAATAGCATCTTCAATGCCTACAGTCCGCAGTTGCAGTCGAGCTTCCGGGCTACCGTGACCCAGCATCTCCTTTATGGTTTTGGCCCGGGAATCAACGGCCGTTTCATTCTCGAGGCCAAGAACGACCGCCGCATCACCGACTCCGGTTTTCGCCAACAGATTCTCTTCACCATCAACCAGATCGAGAACATTTACTGGGTTTTGGTGGGCGACTACGAGGACGTGCAAGCGAGGCAGCGTGCTTTGGAGCAGTCAACCCGGCTGGCCTCAGACAATCGCAAACAGTTGCAGATCGGCACCCTGGCCCCGCTGGACGTGCTCAATGCCGACAACCAGGTGTCGACCGACACCCAGGCGCTGATCACTTCAGAGACCAGCCTTGAGTATCAGCAACTGATCATGAAGCAGGCGATCAGCCGCAATTTGAGCGATCCCGCTCTTACCAGCGCTCCAGTCATTCCTACCGATCGCGTGTCGCTCCTGGAAATGCCGGAAGAACGGACGCCGGTTGAGGAGCTGGTGCAAAAGGCGTATGCGAACCGTCCGGAGATCGAGCAGAACATACTGAATCTTCGCAACAACGAGATCACGCTCAGAGCCGTCAAGAATAATCTGCTGCCCCAGGTCGACCTGTATGGGTTCTACGGCTCTTCCGCACTGGGCGGTGCAAAGAGTCCTTATTGCTCGGCTGAGTTTTTTGGCCCAGCATTCTGCGATCTTCCCACCGTGGGTTACGGCACGGTATTCACCAATCTCTTCAACAGCTCGGGTCCTGATAAGGGCGCCGGGGTCACCGTAAATATCCCGATTCGCAATCGCACCGCGCAGGCCTTGCAGGCTCGTGCCGTGCTCGAGTATCGCCAGGCGGAGATGCGGCTGCAGCAGCTTTACATCCAGGTGCGCATCCAGGTCATCAACGCGCAGTATGCGCTGACCCAGGACCGGGCCGCGGTGCAAGCGGCGCTGGCCGCCCGCGAGTACAACTTCCAGTCCTACCAGGCTGAAGTAAAGAAGCTGAGGCTGGGTGCATCGACCACGGCTAATGTCCTGCAGCAGGAACGAAACCTTGCTACGGCGGAAAACAATGTCATCTCCACCGAAGCCACCTACGCCAAAGACCGCGCTTCACTCGAGCAACTGCTGGCGGAGACTCTTGATCAATACGGGATCCAGCTCTCCGATGCAGTCAGCGGCACAGTAACCAAGGAGCCGGTAATTCCAGGTCTGGAGCCCGCAAAGGCCACACCGGAAGCTACAGTCCCTGGGCAGCAGCAACAGTTACAGCACACGGAGCAGATGCCTCCTTTGCCGGTGATGCCGCCGCAGCCCCAGCTAACTCCAGAGGAGCAGAAGGACCTGCCACCGCCGCAGCCGAATACCACGCCGCCGCAGTAGGACACAGTGCTGTGCCCTATGGAGCAAGAAACGGCAGGTCCCTCGGCTTGGCTCGGGATGACGCGAGCAGAGCGGTCGATCGGTTTAGTGCCGCGCCTACGGCGCTCGAATCCTCTTGGGATCGATTTTCCCAGCCCTTCCGGGCTGGGCTGACGTTTGGTGGTCGGCCCTCCGGGCCTTGCATCCCATGGCGATTTATGCCGTGTTATTTCTCCCATCACACCAAATGGAAGCGCCACTCTCCCCTTTGTCATCCCGAGCGAAGCCGAGGGATCTGCAGTTCTGTTTAATTGGTAGCGAAGACTCATTGGCAGCAGCGGCCGGCCCGCTTGTAGTTGAGGGGGAAATGACAAGGCAAGAATGGCTATGGGATGCAAGGCCCGGAGGGCCGACCGCCAAACGTCAGCCCAGCCCGGAAGGGCTGGGAATCGATCCCGAAGATGATCCGAGCGCCGTTAGGCGCGGCACTAAACCGATCCTCCGTTCTCCCTGTGTCATTAGGGAGCGTACCCGGATCTCACGCCCCGAACGAGAGGCCAAGCGAGCGGGCGACACCCTGGATATACTCCCGGCCCTGGGTGTACTCCGCTTCGCTGTGCAGGTGCTCCAGCATCAATGGAGCATCGCTTCCAAGCTGCGACAGTTGCTGCAAAATTGTCTTGTAGTCGATCAGTCCGGTTCCTGGAATCACTTCCTGGATGTACACCTGGACCCCCGGCCCCCACTTCAGATCCTTGGCGTGACATGACTTGATCCACGGGCCCAGCTTGGCAAAGCACTCGCGAATGACCGCGCTGTTGTTGTAGAAGCGAACCGGGCTGTACATGGTGTTGCACACGTCCAGGTGAACCCCAAACGCCTTCCGGTCGACCGCCTTCACCAGCTTCACGTATTCGTCCGGGTTCGAGGGGAAGCTCCACGGCATCATTTCAATGCTGAAAAACGTACGCGTGGGCTTCACCGCATCGATCAGCTTGCGGCAGTTTTCCACTGTCGCATCCACAAACTCCTGGCTCAGATTTCTGGGGTTTTCTCCGTACCAGACGTTGGGATCATACGAGCCTGCGATGTCGACACAATTACGCGCGCCCAGCATTTCCGCGAGGGCCAGCTTCCCGGTGACGTATTCCATGTTCTGCCGGCGTTTCTCCGGATCGGGATCGAGCATGTTCTTCCAGGCTCCCACCTCCGCGATCACCACGTCCTGCCGCGCGAATTCCCTGACCAACCCGGCAATTCGATCCGTTTCGGTTACAGAAAGGTCGCTGGGAGCATAGGCAGCGCGGTAGCCAAGATCACGATGCGCCTTGGCCAGCACCGCAGGGTCGTCCGACTTCACGAAGATGGGACCGCCCAGCCGCATCGGCGTCGGCGAGCCGCCGCACGCCATCGCGCCGGCGGCCAGGGCCCCCGTCGCCAGGAACCTTCGTCGAGAGATCATCGCTCGGTCACATGCTCCAGCATGGCAAAGAACTCCGGGAACGAAATAGCAGCGGCATCGGCTCCCACCACCAGCGTGTCTCCCTCGGCGCGCAGCGCCGCAACGGAGAAAGCCATGGCGATGCGATGGTCTCCATCGGAATCGACCACGGCACCGTGCAGCTGCTGGCCTCCCGGCACATCCAGACCATCTTCGAATTCCTTCACCTCAGCGCCCATAGCCCGCAAATTTCTCGCCACCAACGCGATCCGGTCGCTCTCCTTTACCCGCAGCTCGCGCGCATCGCGGATGCGGATGCCCCCGCGGGTGTAGGGAGCAATCGCCGCCAGCACCGGCAGCTCGTCGATCAGTTGCGCTGCCAGCGCTCCGCTGATCTCCGTACTGCCCATGCCTTGCGCGGGAGCGGTCAGCTGTACGCTGCCGATCAGCTCCCCTTCCTTTTCTTCCAGGTTCAGCACGTTAATCTTCGCGCCCAGCGCGGTCAATACATCGAGCAGCGTCGCCCGGGTGGGATTCATGCCCAACTGGTCTAGCACCAGGTTCGATTCCGGGAAGAGCGCCGCCGCGCACAGGAAAAAAGCGGCTGAGGAGAGATCTCCCGGCACCGTCGCTTCGATCCCGTGCAGCTTCTGCCCGCCGTCGATCGCCACCGAGTCGATGGTTCGCCGCACCTCTGCTCCGAAGCCGCGCAACGCCAGTTCACCGTGGTCGCGCGTGCGCACTGATTCGCGGACTGTGGTGGTACCCTCCGCCTGCAACCCGGCAAAGAGCAATGCGGTCTTCACTTGGGCGCTGGGCACCGGAGTCCGATAGTCAATGCCGTGCAGCTTCGCTCCGTGAATCTCCACCGGCGCATGCCCGTCGCGCAGGCTGATGGCAGCGCCCATCTCCAACAGCGGCTTGCGCACCCGCTCCATGGGCCTGCGGTTCAGCGAAGCGTCCCCTTCGAGGGTGAAGTCCCCGGCCTGCGCCGCCAGCAGTCCGGACAGCATGCGCATGGTAGAACCGGAGTTGCCGCAATCCAGCACCGTGCCCGGCGGAGTAAATACTCCTGCGCAGCCCTCGACCTCCACCGTATCCCCGGTTATCGTCACTTTGGCGCCCAGCTGCCGCACGCAGGCGAGACTGCTGGCGCAATCGGCCCCGGTGGAAAAATTATGAAAGCGGCTTACCCCCTCCGCCAGCGCACCCAGCAGCGCGTACCGGTGGGAGATGCTTTTGTCGCCGGGGAGGCGCAGGGTACCGAATACGTTCCGCGCCGGATGGATGGTTTGTTCTGTTGTCTTTTCAACAAGATCAGCCAAATGCTGGACTCCATTTCTTCAACGCTTATGCTACGAATTCAGAACCTTCAGCACAATCACGGTCTCGTCGTCGAAGCGCTCGACGCCGCCCTGGAATGCCGAGAGTTCCTGGTAAATCGCTTCCACCATTCCTTCGGCCGAGTTCTTCAGTTGGGCTTGCACGATCGCGGTCAGCCGCTCGGTGCCGAACATCTCTTCGCTCTCGTTCACTGCATCCACAATTCCGTCGCTGAAGAAGATGATCGCGTCGCCCGGGCGGGTGGAGAGAGTGAACTCCTCGTACGTAACGTCCTTGAACATGCCCAGCGGAAAACCTTCGGCTTCCACCGTCTCCACCTGTCCCGCCCGGCAGAAGAGCGGCTGCACCGCGCCGGCATTGGCGATCTGCAGCGCCTGCTTCTCATCGTCCCACACTGCGAACAGCATGGTCACGTACTGCGAGTCCATCTTGCGTTCCTGCAGCGAGTCATTCAGCTGTTTCAACATCGCGGCCGGAGAGAGGGCCTGGCTGGTGGCCGCGCGCATGATCCCGCTGATCAGCGCTGCATACAGCGCGGCCGGCGCCGCTTTGCCGCTGACGTCACCCATTGCGATGCCGATGCACTGGTCGTCATAAGGAAGAAAATCGTAGAGGTCACCGCCGATGGTGCGCGCGGGCAGAAACCTGGTAGCGAACTCGGCGTGCGGCTTGGGCGGCGGCTTGGGCGGCAGCAGCCGTAACTGCACATCCCGCGCCATGTCGAGATCGTGCTCCAGCCGCTGTTCCTGCTGCGTCACTCGTTGGTAGAGCCGGGCATTCTCGATAGCCACGGCGATCTGCGAGGCCAGCGTCACCAGGGTGCGCTGGTGGTCCTCGTTAAAGTAGTTGACCTTCACATGCTCCAGGTCCAGCACCCCGATCACTTTGCCCTTGTACAGCAGCGGCACCGCCATCTCGGAGCGAGTCTCCGGGTTCACCATGAAGTAACGCGCATCTTTTCGCACGTCCCCGGCGTGGATCAGCCGGCGCTCCCGCACTGCTGTGCCCACCAGTCCACGGTCCAGTGGAACCTTATCGGACGGCATCACCGGATGCCCAAAGCGCACGGCATACTGTATCTCCAGCACCTGTTCCCGCTCGTTCACCAGCAAGATGCTGAACATCTGGTAGTCGATGATTCTCCGCAGAAGTTCCCCGATGCGCTCCAGCAGCGGATCGAGATCGAGGATCGAGGTAACCTCCCGGGCAATCTCGTTGAGCACTGCCAGTGTCTGCGCCTGCCGCGCGACCCGCGTATAAAGGCGCGCATTCTCAATCGCCTGGGCCACGCGGGAGGCGGTCAGCTCCAGCAGGCGGAGATGCTCGGGCTGGAAATAGCCCACCTGCTCGGATTGCAAATCCATCACCCCGATGACCCTATTTTTCACGATCAGCGGAACCGCCAGCTCGGAGCGGACCGCAGGATTGGCGCTGATGTAGTTCTCTTCCAACCGGACATCCTGCAGCAGAATGGATTGGCGCTGTTCGGCGGCACGTCCGACGACTCCCTGGCCCACGCGGATCTTTAGCCTTTCTACCTCGGGGCTGTGGCCGATCTGGAAGCGCATGCGCAGATCGTTGGTGCGTTCATTCAGCAGCAGGATGGCAAAGATCCGGTAATCGATCACGGCGCGCACCAGGTCTGCGGTGCGATGCATCAGGGTCTGCAGATCGAGGGTTGTGTTGAGGGTATTGGCCAGCCGCATCATGAACTCGGTCTGCAGCGGGTCCAACCGCGCCGTGGGGGTTACCAGCGGGGTTTCCGAGCTGGGGCGATAATCACCTTCAAACGATTGCGTAGCAACAGCTTGCGCCGGTTTTTCTGCGGCTTTGGCGTCGTCCTGGTCGCGGGGAGGAGTCATACAAATATCGAGTCATCATAGAGCATTTCGCCTGCGGGCTGGCTTATTTGCAGCCCTGGCAGGTTCCTGGGGAGACCTTGGGCGCACAAATCGCTGAAACCGCAGGTCCCTCCACTGCGCTACCCCGGATTTCCTGTGGAACTTGATGGCGTTGGCGAACTTCATGCGCCTTTCTTTGCGGAAAGGCGCATACGCGGTTCTCTCCAGTGCAGCGTGGCAGGAAATCCGGGTACGCTCCGGTCGGGATGACAAATTTGTTACTAAGACAGAGCTGTCTTGTAGAATTGTCGCTTTCAAAATAAATTTGTCATCCCGACCGGAGCGTAGCGTAGTGGAGGGACCTGCGGTTTCTCCAACCAGTAGCGGGCCCCGCCCGCTCATCACTCCTCGTTCTGATACTCCCGCAGGATGGCGACGCTGGCGCTTGCCCCAATGCGCGATGCGCCCGCCTGCAGCATGGCGCGCGCATCCCCCAACGTGCGGATGCCGCCGGAAGCTTTCACCCCGCAGCGACTCCCGGCGACCCCGCGCAGGATCGCCACATCGGCCACGGTAGCGCCTCCGGTAGAAAATCCGGTGCTGGTCTTGAGAAAGTCAGCGCCCGCCGCAAGCGCCAGCTCCGACGCGCGCAGCTTCTCTTCTACGCTCAGCAGTGAGGTCTCCAGGATGACCTTTACCAATGCCCCGGCCTCATGGGCCACCTGCACCACCCCGCGAATATCCTGCTCCACCAGCGCGTTCATGCCCGACTTCAGCAGGCCCAGATTCATCACCATGTCCAGCTCATGGGCGCCCAGCTTGATCAGCGCCAGGGCTTCTTCCCGTTTGCTGGTGGCAAGGTTGGCTCCCAGCGGGAAACCGACCACCACGCCCACCGGGACACCGCTCCCCGACATGACGGAGTGGGCCAGCGACACCCACGCTGGGTTGACCATGGCACAGGCGAAGCGGAAGCTGGCCGCCTCCTCGCATAGCTTCACCACCTGGTCCCGGGTCGCTTCCGGTTTCAGCAAGGTATGGTCAATGACCGCGGCAAACGCCGGCGCATTCGCCAACGCAGCGGCGGCAAAGCCAGCCACGTCAAAACTTCCCGTGCCGTGATCGATCTCCGGCTGCAACACTTTGCTGGTCATGGAACAGATCTCCTTCTCCGCAGGCTCCGGTGGGACTCTATGCCCTCCGCAGCGAAAGATCAATGTGCCGTTTCATCCGGGTTGTAGATGCGGATGTCGGGCAGGTTACGAAAGCGCTCCTGATAATCCATTCCGTAGCCCACGACGAAATGATTGGGAATGGTAAACGCCACGTAGTCGGCGTCGATCTTCTCCAGGCGCCTGGCCGGCTTATCCAGGCAGGTCGCGATCTTTAGGCTCTTGGGTTTGTGTTGCTGCAACAGCTTGCGCAGGAAAACCAGGGTCAGGCCCGTATCCAGAATATCTTCGACCAGGATCACGTTGCGACCCCCGATCGGCGTATCTATATCCTTCAGTAATCTTACCGCGCCACTAGTCTTCACGCCCTTGTAGCTGGAGATGGCCACGAAGTCGAAGGTGGTCTCCACCGAGATGCTGCGCGCCAGGTCGGCAAGAAAAACTGCGGCCCCTTTCAGCACGCCAACCAGCAAAATAGCTTCACCTGCGAAGTCGTGGCTAATCTGCGCGCCGATCTCCGCCACCCGGGCGGCGATCTCCTCGCGACGAAACAACATGTCGTGCTCGTGCTCTCTCATAGGCGCATTCTTCCACGGATCCCGGCCAAGAGAAAGCGCCCGGATATCCCGGCTATAATGAAGAGACGTTCTCATGTACCCCTTCATTCACATAGGACACTTCTCCATCGGCACCTTTGGCCTGTGCCTGTGGTTGGCGTCCGTCTGTGCCTGCTGGACACTCTATTGCAATTTCCGGCGTTACGGCATCGACGCAGACGCCGTCGGCGTGGCGGCTTACACCACCGTGGGCGGCGTAGCCGGCGCCAAACTATGGCATGTACTCGAAGATCCCACCTTGCTCATACACCAGCCCGCCCTGGTCCTCTTCGACCGCGCGGGGTTCGCCTGGTTTGGTGGTCTGCTTGCCGGCATCGCGGTGCTTCTGTGGCAGGGGCGCCAGGCGAAAACCGGCGGTCTGGGGATGCTGGACCTGGCTGCGCCGGCGGTCTCGGTGGGCTATGGAGTTGGCCGCATCGGTTGTCTTGTTTCCGGCGATGGTGATTATGGAATTCCGACGCATCTTCCCTGGGGCATGAGTTTTCCCAATGGGCTTGTTCCCACTACGCAGAAAGTCCACCCCACACCTATTTACGAATTCGTGGTCGCGCTGTTAATCGCCGCGTATCTGTGGCGCAGGGGAGCCAAAACCAATGGCCCCTTGCCCCTGGGGCAGATCACCGGTGAGTACCTGGTGCTGAGTGGTGTGGCACGCTTTCTGGTTGAGTTCATCCGCATCAATCCGAGAATCTACTGGGGCATGAGCAATGCCCAGGTCGCCAGCCTCGGCTCGATTGCCGCCGGCATTTTGCTGGTTCTCTGGGCTCGGCGCCGCAGCGTCGCCCCCATAGCTGCTGCCGAGGTGGCAGCGGCTGCATCGCGACACTAACATGCTGAGGAAAGGCAAGGCTAAGCAGCTTGAGAAAAGGCTTTGTACGAGAATGGCTGTGCCCTGGGATGGTATTTCAACCAAGCAGCTCCTTTGGATGCTGGGTTTCGGCTTTGTATCAGGGCACGACTTTAGTCGTGCCATAAAGGAGCGAAAGAGAATTGGGCTTCAGCCCCTGCCTACTCTTAGCGGGCAAAGCGAAAAACCCAGGGGCTAAAGCCCGACGTATTTTCAATCGTTTACGGCACGACTAAAGTCGTGCCCTGATACAAAACATTGCCGCGGTGAGGACCGGAAACTCGCGTGTTCCTCAGTTTTTTGGATCTATCCACATTCTCGGAAGGCACACCGTTTAACATCACCAACCATTCCAAGAGGAGAACCATGGCTCAATCCGATCAGCTCCGCGTACCTGAACCTGCCCGCACCGACGCCAAGTCTTTCGAACTGCTGCGCGTCTGGATAGCCCATCAGGATCAGCACATCAGCCTGCGGGTCGGGGTGTGGAAGGAGCCTGAGCACTGGGGCATGATGCTGGCCGACCTGGCGCGCCACATCGCCGCGGCCTTCGAGCAGTCGGAGAAACGCGACCCAGAGGAAACGCTCGCCCGGATCAAGGCCAGTTTCGAAGCCGAGATGGGATCTCCCACGGACGAGGTTCGCGGCGAGATCGTCAACTGAGCTTCATTTTGGCGCTAGCGCCGCCCTCCTATAACTTAGTAACAGGCTCCAACATTGAATGACCAGATCACCATCCGTGGTGCACGAACCCACAACCTGAAGAACATTGACTGCGATCTGACCCACGGCCGGCTCACCGTGGTCTCCGGAGTTTCAGGTTCGGGCAAATCCTCGCTCGCCTTCGACACCATTTATGCCGAAGGCCAGCGCCGCTACGTAGAGTCGCTTTCCGCCTACGCCCGGCAGTTCCTGGAGCGCATCGAGAAGCCCGACGTGGACCTGATCGACGGGCTGGCGCCGGCCATTGCCATCAAGCAAAAGAACACCACCCGCAACCCACGCTCCACGGTGGCCACGGCCACGGAGATTTACGATTATCTCCGGCTGCTCTTCGCCCGCTGTGGCACCGCGCATTGCATCGTCTGCGGCGGCGTGGTCAAGCGCGACACGGTGGATGAAATTGCCGCCTCCATCCTGGCCCTGGGCGAGGACACCCGGCTCTACGCGTTGTTTCCCGTAAAGCCGCGCGTTGCCCCGGAGTCTGCAGCGGAAGCACCCAAGAAACGAAAAAAACCCGCGGCCAAGTCCTCCGTCGACCCATCCCTGCCCAACGATGCGTTCAAGGAGCGGCTCACCGAGCTGCGCGCGCGCGGCTTCAATCGCCTGTACCAGAACGGCAAGATGGTGGAGTTCTCCACCCCCGAGTCGCTCCTCGATCTTGACTTCGGGCAGGCGCTGTACGCGCTGGTCGACCGCCTGGTGGTTTCCTCCGAGAACCGGGCGCGGATCGTCGACGCTGCCGAGATCGGCTTCCGTGAGTCGGGAGAGATTGTCTTCGAGACCGTGCCCCGCGAAGGCGAAGCAGAGCCGCGGCGGCTGCGCTTCTCCCAGGCCTTTGAATGCAAGCTTTGCCATCGCATCTACCGTGAGCCCGAGCCCCGGCTCTTCTCCTTTAACAACCCATACGGCGCCTGCCAGCGCTGCCAGGGCTTCGGCAACACCATCGATTTCGATCTCAACCTGATCATCCCCGACAGGCAGAAAACGCTGAACGAGGGCGCGATCGATCCCTGGACGCGGCCCAAGTACCGTCCCTACCAGTCGGAGCTCAGAAAAGCGGCGCTCCAGCATGGTATCCCTCTGGACACGCCCTGGCGGGAACTGACCGCAGCGCAGCAGGCTTTTGTGCTCGACGGCCACGGGGCGTTCCTGGGAGTACATGGATTCTTTGCTTATTTAGAGCGCAAAAAATACAAGCTGCATGTGCGCGTGATGTTGAGCAAGTACCGCGGTTACGCCGAGTGTCCCGAGTGCAAGGGAACCCGCCTGCGCGCAGAAGCCCGCGCAGTACGTATCAATGGCCGTAACATTTGCGAAGTATCCGCCCTCACCATCCGCGAGGCGCACCGCTTGTTTGAGGGCCTCAGCCTGACCCGCGAGCAGCAGGAGATCGCCGGCGGCATCCTGGTCGAGATACAACAGCGGTTACATTTTCTCGACGCCGTCGGTCTCGAGTACATTACTCTCGACCGCCTGGCGTCGACCCTCTCCGGCGGCGAAGCGCAGCGCATCCAACTGGCCACCTCGCTGGGCTCGCGCCTGGTAGGGGCGCTCTACGTGCTCGACGAGCCTTCGATCGGCCTGCACAGCCGGGACACCGCCAAGCTCATCCGCATCCTCGAAGAGCTGCGCGATCTGGGCAATACCATCCTGGTGGTCGAGCACGATCCGGACGTGATCCGCGCCGCCGACTGGCTGGTCGATCTCGGTCCCGGCGCCGGGGAGCTGGGCGGCCGCATTCTGGCTGCGGGCACAGTGAAAGAAGTGGAGAGAAACCCCGACTCCCTCACCGGCCGCTACCTGAGCGGGCAACTCACCATCCCGATTCCTACCCGGCGGCGGGAGCCGCTGCGCGAGAAGCTGGTGCTCCGCGGAGCCCGCATTCACAACCTGAACGGCCTCGACGTCGAGATTCCCATGGGCATGCTGGTCTGCATCACCGGTGTCTCCGGCTCCGGCAAGTCAACCCTGGTGCACGACGTGCTCTACCCCGCGGTAGCCCATGCGTTGGGCAAGAACGAGGGCGGCGATCCCTCGCACCTTTACCGTGAGCTCAAGGGAGCGGAGCGGCTGAACGACATCGTTCTGGTCGACCAGGCGCCGATCGGGCGCACCCCGCGCTCCAATCCGGTCACCTACATCAAGGCCTTCGACGCTATCCGGGAGCTATTCGCCGCCCAGCCCGAGGCCCAACGCCGGGGATACACCGCGGGCCACTTCTCCTTCAATGTCCCTGGAGGCCGCTGCGACGTCTGCGAGGGCGATGGTACCGTCACCGTGGAGATGCAATTCCTCGCCGACGTCGAGCTGCCCTGCGAGGAGTGCAATGGAACCCGCTACAAAGCCACCGTCCTGGAGGTGAAGTACAAAGGGAAGAACATCCACGAGGTGCTCAACCTCACCATCAAGGAGGCGCTGCGCTTCTTCACCGGGCAGCAGCGGATTCTGGAAAAGCTGGCAGTCCTCGACGAGGTTGGTCTGGGGTATGTGCGCCTGGGCCAGTCGGCGACCACGCTTTCCGGGGGCGAGGCGCAGCGCGTCAAACTGGCGGCGCACCTTTCTCTTGGCCGCACAGCAGCCGGACGGGCCAGCAACGGAGCAGCTAAAAAAGTAGGCAGCCGGGTGCTCTATATCCTGGACGAGCCCACCACCGGCCTGCACTTCGACGATGTAAGCAAGCTGTTGACCGCCTTCAAGCGGCTGATCGATGCCGGCGGCTCGCTGGTGGTGATCGAGCACAACCTGGACGTGATCAAGTCCGCAGACTGGGTGATCGACCTGGGTCCTGAAGCAGGGGCGGGGGGCGGCAAGGTAGTCGCCGCGGGAACTCCCGAGCAGGTGGCGCAGACGCCCGGTTCCCACACCGGCTATTGGCTGGGACTTGCCCTGGCTGCGCAAGAGCTCCGGGCCGGTTAATGAAGCTTGCACACCTTTGCCTCGCGCTGGCCCTAACGTCGACGGCCGGGCTCCTGCGGGCGCAAAACCAGCTCCCGCCCGGCACCACGGCGCCGGATACCGCGCAGAGCGTGCAGTCCGGCCCGGAAGCCGCCGAAAGCAAGATCGAGCAACGGGATTTCGACGGCGCCCGGCCGCTGCTGGAGAAGTACTTGAAGCAGAATCCCGGCGACGCCCGCGCCCTCTTCGATCTGGGCTATCTCGAGGATGCGGCCGGCAACCAGGAACCGGCCGCCGCCGACTACCGCAAGGCCATCGCCGCAGACCCTAAGCAGTTCGAGGCCCACCTGGCCCTGGGGCTGCTATTGGCCCACCAATCCAAATTCGACGAAGCCAGGGACCAGGTCCAGCAGGCGACCCTGCTCCAAGCCCCCAACCCTGCGGCCCAGGCTGAGGCCTTCCGAACGTTGGCCAGGCTGGATCGTGCCAGCGACCCTGCGGCGGCGCGGGACGCTCTGGTCGCCGCGCTCCGCATTAGCCCCGAGACCCCGGCCGACCTGCTGCTGACCGCCCAGATCGCCGCCGCGAATGACGATAACGAGTTGGCCCAGACTGCCTATCAGCGCTTGCTGGCCATCCATCCGCCGCCGCCGGTGATGGCAGCGGAGGCCACCGCCGGGCTGGCCCAGCTCCTGCTGAAGGAGAAGAAATACAGCGATGCCGAGCCCCTGCTCAGGACCGCGTTGGACCGCGACCCCCGTGACCCGGGGCTGAACGCGCAACTGGTTACGGCCCTGCTCGGCCAGGGCAAGAGCGACCAGGCATTGCCGGTGCTGGAGACCCTGCAACAATTGGAGCCGGGCAACGCCTCCGTCGACCAGATGCTGGCCGACGCCTATTCCCAGGCTGGCCATCCGGAAAAGGCGGATCCTATCTATGCCAAAATGGTCCTGGCCCACCCCGGCGACGAGGACATTCTCGCCGGCCAGGGCCAAAACCTCCTCCGGGAGAGGCTTTATCCCCAGGCGCAGCAGGTTTTTGAGCGGGCAGTGAAGGTCAAACCGGACGATGGAGACGCCTGGAGCGGCTTGGCCTTTGCTGCCTCAGAAAATAAGCAGTATCAAGCAGCACTGCACGCTCTTTCCATGAGAGCAAAATATCTTGAAGAGACTCCAGCTACCTACTTCCTTTGGGCAACCTCTTACGATAACCTGCATCTGTCGAAATCAGCGCAGGAATATTACCGTAAGTTCCTCGCCGCTTCCGCTGGAAAGTTTCCCGACCAGGAATGGCAAGCCAGGCATAGACTAGTTGCTCTTGGTGGAAGTCATTAACGAAAGACGTGCCGTAAGCCCTCAGAGAGGTGCTTTATGCGGTTCGTGGCCACGACCCTCGCCGTTTCTGCTCTAGCCTTCAGCCTTTCCTGTGCCCGCGCTTTTGCTGTGGATGAAAGAGTTCCCGACCCTCAGGCTATGGCCGCGCTCATGGCCAAGGCCGATCAGGCCCAACCCAAAGAACAATGTTTTCTGTACGCCGAGCTGGTTCACCAGATGACTGAGCTTGCCGGCCAGCAACTGAGCTCCGGGGATGGGGATCATGCCTCGGCCACGCTGCGCCTGGTACAGCACTATGCAGAGAAGATCCACATGGGCGTTGCCGACGACGGAAAAAAACTCAAGAACGCCGAGCAGCTCATACAGCACACCTCGTATCGGCTCACCGGTATTCTCAACGCCGCTTCCTATGAGGACCGGCAGGCGTTGCAGGCGACATTGAAACAGCTGGAGCAGGTGCAAACCGAGCTGATGATGCAGGTCTTCAAGAAATAGTCTTCCTCTCATTCTTTTGCTATCCCGCTCCATCGCGTGTGTTTTGTTATTGCTGGTGGTGACCCCTTCGTGGGCCCAATCCAGGAAAGATCCCCTGACCGAACAGCAGATTGAGGAGGTTCGGGAAGCCGGCGACAATCCGCCGGAGAGGCTCAAGCTGTACGTCGGCTACCTGGAAGAGCGCATCACCGAGATCCAGAAGCTCAATGCCGACCGCATTGCGCAGAACAAGACGGTGCGCCTGCACAATCTCTACGAGGAGTTCACGCGGCTTTCCGATGAGCTGCAGGACAACATGGACGCCTTTGACCAGCAGCATGCCGATCTGCGCAAGGTGCTGAAAGAGATTGTGGAAAAGACCGCCCAATGGACCACGGTAATGAACGAGCCTATACCGAGCACCGGGTATGACTTTTCGCGCAAGACTGCGCTCGACTCGAACCAGACTGCGCATGATACCGCTGTCCAGATGCTTGCGGATGAGACGAAGTATTTTGCCGAGCAGAAGAAGCAGGAGAAGGAAGAACAGAAACGCTGAACGGAGTTTTCTGTCAGGCCAAGTCCTGCTACGCTGAAGGCGGTGAATTCCGAACTGCATTCGTTGTTTGCGGAAGAGTACCGTGCTCTTCGGCCTCGTGCTCCACTTCCCGGGCTTGAGATTCGTTTCCGTCGCTTTACCAGCCTGAACACCACCATCCGTTTGCGTGAAGGGCGGGTGCACGTGCACCTGTCGGATCTGTTGGAAGGTGCGCCGGAGAGTGTTTTGCGGGCCATCCTTCATATCCTGTTGGCCAAACTTTACCGCAAGCCGCTCAATGCGCTGCAAACCACTCGTTATCGCAGGTTCGCATCGAGTGAAGCAGTGATCCGGCAGACGGAGTTGATCCGCCAGTCCCGTGGCCGCAAGAAGATGCTTGGGCCGCAGGGTCAGCACTACAATCTGGATGAAATTTTTGAGAGTTTGAACAGCAGGTTTTTCCAGGGGCTGATGGGCCGGCCTTTGCTCACCTGGAGTGGGCACATGGCCAAGCGCAGTCTGGGTCATTATGATCCCGCGCACAACACGATTGTGGTCAGCCGTGTCTTCGACCGCAAGAACACGCCGCGCTACGCGGTGGAGTATCTGCTTTACCACGAGATGTTGCACTTGAAGCATCCGGTGAAGGTACGTGGCGGTCGCCGTTGCGTGCATCCCCGCGAGTTTCAGCTTGAAGAGCGTCTCTTCCCCGACTGGCAAAAAGCCAAGGAATACCTAAAAACGATTTGAGCAAGGTCTGCAATCAGAAAGCGAACGCCAGGATAAGCAGCCCTCTCCCGCAAATGAATTGTCATCCCGACCGAACCGGATTTCCTGCCACGCTCAGGGGCGAGGTGGATGATATTTCAACCAGAGAAGCTCCTACGGATGCTGTGTTTTGGCTTTGTATCGCGGCTCCCGCGGGTAGCAACGTCTGTTTATCCCTCGGTATCCGCGTATCAGGGCACGACTTCAGTCGGGCCGTAAAGGAGTGAAAGAGAATCGGGCTTTTAGCCCCTGCTACCTTTACCTGGCAAGCAAAAGAAAACCAGGGGCTAAAGCCCAATTCTTGGCTGGGACTCAACGGCCCGACTAAAGTCGTGCCCTGATACAGAGCATGACCGCGGTGAGGACCGGAAAACTCGCTGCGTTCCGCAGATTTTGGATCTATCCACCTTCTCTGAAATGTAGAAACTCTAGCCGCCTTTCTGCAGAAAGGCGCATGAAGTTTGCCGAAGCTATCAAGTTCCAATATGGGGAGCGCAGCGGAGGGACCTGCTGTTCTCTCAAACGTGTGGGACGCGGATAGAAGCAATCCTCGATCGTCCAAAAGGCTCCGCGGTCGCACCTGTTGGCTATGGCACTCGGTGCTATACTTTGCTTCCACAGGAGAATGAGGATGCCTAAGCGTTATCGAAGCGATGTGATGGAGTCGATTCACGACACAGCGGCTGATCTTTATGCGGTTGGTGGTATGGATCAGAAGACCATGCGCAAGTTCGATGTCTTGTGCCTCACTCCGATACAGGAAATGAGCCCGAAGAAGATTCGCGCGCTACGAACCCGCGAGAAGGCGAGTCAAACGGTTTTTGCTGCTTACCTCAATGTCACGCCGAGCCTGGTAAGCAAATGGGAGCGCGGTGAGAAGCATCCGCAGGGAGCTTCGCTCAAGTTGCTCTCGCTGGTACGAGAAGAAGGGTCTTGAGGTGATTGCCTGAAACTGCCCCTAAAGGTTCAATTTCCTGGACTGCTCCAGCAAATACTCTGAAGCCCGCCAGGACAGTGCCAATATGGTCGCCGTGGGATTCTTATCCGGGTTTGTAGTAAAACATGCCCCATCGGTGACGAATAAATTTTTCACGTCGTGCGCCTGGCAAAATCCGTTGAGCACCGAGGTCTTGGGGTCAGAACCCATACGAACGGTGCCGACCTCGTGTGCGACGCCGCTCTCATGGAGATGGCCCCAGCGGTTCGTCGGCGATCCTGTACGGCTCACTGGCGTTCCCCCAGCCGCTTCGATAATCGCTCGAAAAGTCTCGTTCATGTCCGCCGCCATCTTCACGTCGTTGTCGCTCCAGGCGAAATGAAAGCGCAACACGGGGATGCCCCATTGGTCGACCACGTCCGGATCGATCTCGCAGTAACTCTGTTCATTCGGGATCATCTCCCCGCGTCCTTCGAGGCTGACGAAGCCTCCGTATTTCTCCCGGCAGGCCTGCTTCAGCGTGCCGCCGTAACCCTCAACCTCCTGCAACACTCCGTTGAACATGCCGATGCGCGGCATGTTGCGTCCGCCGTAGATCTCGATATGGTAACCACGGAGAAATTGGTTGGTGCGGTCGTATTTCCACCACGGGACATACACGTGAACCGATCCGGTTCCGTCATGGTTATGTGCTGGGAGCTTGGCCAGCTGGGGAAAATAACCGACCACGCCACTCGCTGGTGAGTCCATCAGGTAGCGGCCGACTGCGCCCGAGGAATTGGCCAGGCCGTTAGGAAACAGGGTGGACTTTGAGTTGAGCAAAAGCCGCGCCGATTCGCATGCGCTGGCGCCGACAACGAAGGCGCGAGCCCGAACCTGTTGTTCCGTCCGAGTTATCTTGTCGATGTAGGAAGCGGCTCGGGCTTTGCCGTCAGTGCCCACCAGGATCTCCCGCACCATGGCATTTGGAATGATCGTCAGGCGGCCGGTAGCTAACGCAGCAGGAATCAAGGTTTGGCTGGAACTGAAATTCGAATTCAGTATGCAGCCCCGTTCGCACTGGTTGCAGTAGTGGCACGGCGGCCGGCCGTTCAGGCTTCGGGTGAGGATAGCGGCTCGTCCTGGGATGCACGGGATACCGAGTTTCTTGCAGCCGCTTTCAATGACCACGTCCGAGCAGCGGGGCAGAGGAGGCGGCTGAAAGACACCGTCCGGCGCGCTTGGGATGTGCTCCGGAGTGCCGTACACGCCAATGTAGGCGTCTGACTTGTCGTAGTACGGTGCCAGGTCCCGGTAGCGAATGGGCCAGTCGTAGCCGGCGCCATCGAGCGAGTGTCCTTGGAAGTCCGCCTCGGCCATGCGCAGCCAGACCCGGGTAAAGTGGTTCGTCCGGCCTCCAAGAATGCGCGCGCGGTCCCACCCGAAGGGTGAGCCTGGTGCGTTGCTGTACGGCTCGCCCGGGACATGGCCTGAGATGAACGCGACGTCCAATTCGCGGCTGCCGGAACCATCGTCCCCACTGCCGCCGATGCCGGCGCCGCGATGAGCAAGCTGATAAGGCCACAGGTGCTCGCTGAAGTGCTTCTTAGGATTCAGCAGCGGTCCGGCCTCGAGCATCACCACGTCGAGCCCACCTTCCGTCAGCACTTTCGCCGCTCCTCCGCCTGCGGCCCCCGAGCCGATGATGCAGACGTCGTACACCTTCTGCGAGCGCATGATCTGAAGCATGGCTGCTTGACCTCCGGTAGTTTTCATTTAATCAGAACCTTCATCGTCCTCTTACAATGTGCCGGTTTACCCCGCCGCTCTCGGTCCCCTCAATCTGTCCCACGAAGGGGTTATTCGTCAGCACAGCAACGCTTTAGAGAGTATGCTTAGGGACGGTAAGGTCCTTCCTCGCCCCCAGCCTTCCAGAGCTTCGCTCCAGGCGAGCGCCTCAAAAGAGTGGTGCTTAAGAGACAACCGTGGACCATAAACCGGTCAAAGGCCATCTGTGACTGTGCGAGTTCCCTACACGTAAGGTCGAGCCAGCGTGAGAATTGCCATGGAATGCCGGATCTCAGGGGCCGGATATTCCTTGAAATCGCTGCATTGTCTGCAGAATGCCCTTAGGAGCGAATCTATGCGCGCGGAAAACGTACCTTTATGCGATTGTCATCATGTCAGGATGCAACCTGAAGATTCGTCTCGTTTGCCCGGTATCGTTTTCAAATGTGCATCCCTGAACAGCCGCGGGCGCTACTACAGAGAACAATACGGCTATTTCAGCTTGGTTCCGGGGGTGCCCCCAGGAAAAGAACAAATTGACACGGCCGATCGTTGCGCGAAGGTCTGTCCCAAAAAACGGCACGCCCGCTCTTTTATGGCGATTACACGGCCTAAGAATTCCTCCCCTGAAGCCAGGGGCCTCTGGTGCTGGCACTGCTATGAGTGCGATCCGGGCAAGTAACTGAACCGAATGAAATGTGGGAAAGCACAGGCGAACAAATGGAAGACTTAAAAGGAAGGGTTATCCGGAGTGGAACGTTTGGTGGCTATGAGATGACCGGGTGGAGGCATCCAGAGGATGCGAGTTGGCATGTGAAGGTTTGGCTTGCAGGCCGTCCGAGTGACTGGATCGGCTACACGGTGAGAGGTGGGGCTTTCGAGTTGAAGGTGCACGCCCAGCCGCAAAAGGAGGCAATCTTGCGAATCATTGCGGAATGGGAAGTCGAATCGTTGTGCCCTTAGCCGCAACATTGAGGGTTGTTGTAAGGTTTCCTCACGTTCAGAGCAGCAGGCTTGCATCCGCAAGTTGAGAGAGAAATGAACGAGGTCTGTGAGGTTGTCATTGCAACCACCACTCAAAATGGAGGCACCACCCTCCCCTTTGTCATCCCGACCGAAGCGTACCCTGATTTCCTGTCATGCAGCACTGGACGAATCACGGTGTGCGTCTTTCCGCAAAGAAAGGCGCATGAAGGCGTGACTCGATGACCCTCAAGAAACACGGTGATTGCCTTCACCGCGAGCCGGCATACTAGTTGTATCTCCATGGCGACTCCACATTTCAGAATCCAACAAGTTTCCAGTACGAGAAGGGCGTATGCATATCCCGTTCTATTTTGTAGACGTCTTTGCGGAACTGCCGTTGACTGGAAACCCGCTTGCCATTGTTCCAAATGCTGAGATCCTTAAGCCACGAGGGGAGATCGTATGCAATTCGTTCTTGGAATTTTTCTGTTTGTTGTCGTCGTTGGCGCAGTTGACGCTCGATTGCCCTGGCCAATCAACAAAAGGCGGAGCAAGCAGTTATGATCGCCGGTCACTTTGGATTTGCAGCGCTGGTGAAGGGCCGGGAACGCAGTACGCCGCTCTGGATGCTAATGCTGGCCTCGGTCTGGCTGGACATCGTATTTGTGCCGCTGTTTGTCGCCGGCATTGAGACGATAAAGCTGGCGCAGGGCCGTCATTTCTATGGCGCGGCGATCATTCACGCCGACTACACTCATTCGGTCGTAGGAATGCTTGTGCTCTCCGCAATTCTCGGGGCCGCCTGTTGGCCCTTCTGGGGTAAGCGGAGCGCAATTGTGATCGGACTTGTTGCAGCCTCGCACTGGGCTCTCGATTTGATTGTTCATCGCGCCGATATGCCGATCTTCCCCGCAAACCTTCCCAGTCTTCCTCGACTCGGCTTCGGGCTATGGCAATTTCCAGCGGCATCGATCGCACTTGAGTTGGCTCTGGTGCTCGGCGGGGCGTGGGTCTATTGGCGTGCAGCGAAGGAGGTCAGTCTGCGGGCTGCGCGAGGAACCCGGCTTGCTGCAATTGCTGCTCTCCTGATTGCGGTGTCCGGAATCCTGGTTCTGTGGCTGGACGCTTCCAGTTGACCGATTTGCTTTGTCCTCTTTTCGAGGCAGAAGGGCTACCACATGAAACCGGAGGACTGGCACAGGGCGCAACCGGTTGATTATCGACAGTATCACCTCAGCGCGCCTCCGCGCGGCTATGAGTGGCGGTCGGTAGACGGCAACTATGTTCTTGCTGCGGTCGCTACCGGCGTCATCGCATCTGCCGTCGTTGCCTCGACGGTTCGTTAGACATCGAACAAGTAATCTACCAGGCCACGGTAGTTGCTCTGAGCTACCGGGGAAAACGCCCGTGGCACTCCTTCTGGTCGGCGACTCCTGTGAGTTTGTTGGTCGCTGCTGTGAGGGTTCGGCTGTAACAGTTACCCGTCGAGTCTTTGAAGATATAAGTCTGCTGGCTGCTCTGCCCGGTGTTAGGTCCGAGAGAGAAGCCTGTCGGCGACGGCACGAACACCGCCGTATCGCCGGAACTTACCTGGTTGAGCACACTCGAGCGAAGCAGGGGATATCCGTCAATCGTATCGGCTTCGTCGCGCTCGAAGTTCTGGTCGACCGTACTGGTCTGGTCGATATCGCCGTTGGTCTCCAAAGTCTCCAAAAATTTGATGGAGAAGGGATACGAGACAATCGTCTCCTTGGTAACGGCCAGGGGGCCCGTCTGGGTTGTTGTCTTCGCGTTCACCGTCGAGGTCTGCACCGCACTCTGGCCGAATTGCGTCGCTGTGCTGGTGACGTTCTGCGCGTTGCTGAAGTTCACGTTCTCGTCGATCCTGGTGCTGACTCGCCCGTGCGAAGTGTTCACGTAGCCCGCAATGGTGAACTTTTGCGCGCTGGTGACGCTCACCTTACCGCCGCCGTCGCCGCTGGAATTCAGCGTGACGTTATTCACAACCACCGGGTCGGGGACCGTTAATGTGTTTTCTGTCACCGCTCCTGTTACCTGTTGGCTCCCGTGGTCCTCATAGATAAGCAGCGTGGCCACCGTGCTGAAGTATTCGAATGCGTTGTACACGGTTACGCCAACGACATGTGGTTGCCCGTTGCTCAGCAGTCCGGCAAAGGGCGTCAGGTCGACGCGGTAGGGCAGCAGGTTGAGCGTCTGCACGCCGGGAATGGGAACCCATAGCCCAGGGTCTACTCCCCCGGTGTAGATCCAGGGAAACACCGGCGCCACCCCCGCCTGCTGGCCATCAATGCTTACATCCACCTGGCGAAACCCTGTATTGCCGCAGTCGTCAAGCGTGCTCGCAATGCTGTTTGGCAGGCACAGAAACCACTGTTCTTCCTCATTCTGGCTTTGCGCGATCACGTCGAGATATGCCCCCTCAACATTCGTCGGCAGGGTGAAGGTCTGGGTCAGTTCCGGGTTCGCGGCGTTCAGCGCAACGCTGCCGCTTCCATTGTCCGGCAAGGGCAGCACCAGGTCCGCCGTTTTGGGCGCGGGATTGATGAAGTTGGCCGGGTAGAACTCCAGCTTGAAGGTGCCAAAGATAATCGAGTTCAAGCCATCTGCCCCGACGATATTGCCCAGGCTCGCGAAACCGCTTTGCGGGGTCTTGAACAGCGGGCCGTAGTCGGTAAGATCGCGCTCCACGTGCCACGTGTCGGTCTGCGTCTGCAGCGGCTCCGCTGTGGTACCAAAATAAATGTTCACGTCGCCAAGAAACAGTTGTCCTGTGCGGTCGAACTGCACCCCGGGCTGGATGGAGAAGTCGCCGGTGAAGACCACCTTCGCCCAGGGCCCAGGGCACTCGGCCGGAGGCGTATAGGTATACGTCGGGTTGGTGAAATTCTCAAAGGCCTGGTTGGTCAGCAAGGTCACCACACAAGGCCTGGTGCTGGGCCGTGGCACCGGCGGGTCTGCCGTAGCCTTCGAGCGAAGACCCCACCTGGAACTGGCTTGATCCGCTGGAAGCATTGCTGGTCTGCGAGTGCAGCGGGTGGGTCGCAACCAAGCTAGCGATTGCGATAAGAAGAGCGCTTCGATAAGCAGCCGTCAAGAATTTTGATCTCATGATTTGAGTGCCTTTGCGCGTGGCTTTTTTCCCCGTCTTGCAGGGTACCCGAGTTGTCAAAAAAATGCGAGACGGCTCTCGAAATGTCCGAATCCGGCAGGTATAAAAGAAGGTGCAAGTTCTCGGCGGAGGCAGCGCCGGAGCCCATCCCAGGTATCCATCCAGGCAAAGAATATGAGAACCCTTATGGGATCGCCGCTCAGTTCGTGTCTCGTCCTATTGATGTTGTTTGGTTTCGTGTACACCCCGGCGGCCACGGCGGAAGCGGCAGGACAAAACTCGTCCGGCAATTCGCCCGTTGGCCTATGGAAGACGGTCGACGACGCGACCGGCAAGGTTAAGTCGGTAGTCAGTATCTGGGTAGAAAACAACAAGTTGTACGGGCGGATCCAGAAGCTGGTGGACCCCGATCCCAAGGACCCAAACCCCACTTGCGAAGACTGCACCGGCGAGCAGAAAGGGAAGCGGGTCATCGGTCTGCGGATTCTCTGGGATCTCCGCAAGCACGGCGACGGATGGTCTGGGGGCTCGATACTCGATCCGGCGAACGGCAAGATCTACAAGTGTCTGCTTTCTGTCGAGGACGGTGGGAGAAAGCTGAAGGTGCGCGGGTATATTGGCGTCTCCCTACTGGGTCGTACGCAATATTGGCTTCGCCAATGATCACGAATGTTTCGTGAGGGCCAACTCGGAACAGATGGTTGCGAGAGTTCAGCTCTCGAACTGTCGCAATCTCCATCTACGAGCCCAAACCTCGCAATCACCATAGAATGACTGCGCCACTCCGCTCTGGTAGGATATTCCTACCAGAGGTTTCCGCACATGACGAGTCAACAGGCAGTGCTCGAATACCTGACCACCACCAAGATCGGCGAAAAGGGTCAGGTGACCGTGCCCAAGCAGTTCCGCGAAAACCTTGGCTTGGACACCGGCGCCCCGTTTGTCATCCTTCGTCTCGGAGACGGTCTCATCCTCATGCCCCAGCAGGACCGCTTCGAGCGACTTTGTGCCGAGGTCAGCTCAGCTCTTACGGCGAATGGAATCACGCCGAAGGCGGTCTTGGCCACGCTGCCCGAAGCGCGGCAGCGCATCTTTGAACGCCGCTATGGTTCCGGTGCAACGGAAGGGACCGCCTCGCGGAGGCGCGCCAGCCGATCTCGCACTCAGTGAGCAAACCGGTCAAACTCCGTTTATTTCTGGACTCGAATGTGCTGCTCGGCGGAATAGTCGCCGAATGGGGACTCGACAAAGCTCTTCTGTCTCTATGCGCCGCGAAGATCGCCCGTCTCGTCTTGGCTGAGGTGGTCCGTGACGAAATCGAAGAGAACCTTCTTTTCCATGTGCAGCGATTGCCGGCGCCGGAGGCGGACAAACTCATTGAGAACTACCGCCGGCTAATCGACTTGACAAGCCCGGAGATCGTTCCGTACCCGGATTCGGCTGCCGTGCGGAAAGCACGGAATATGATCCGTCATGAAGCCGATGTCCCAGTGCTTCTTTCTGCAAACGCAGCACAACCGGACTGGCTGCTGAGCCACAATTCAAAACATTTCACGGCGGCTGTCGGCCGGCGGACAGCGCTCAGAATCGCCACTCCCATTCAGTTTTTCCGCACTCTTTCCGCTCTGCTGCGCTGATCACACATAACTGGGAGAATTCCGCAAAATCTAACCGTGATGGTTACGAACCGCCGCTTCGCTCACCGTCAGCTGTTCTTTCCCGGCGAACATGGCATCGTAGAGCAGCAGAATACCGCCCACCACGATCGCGGAGTCGGCCACATTGAAGTCCGGCCAGTGGTAGTGAATGATGTGTACTTCGAGAAAATCGATAACGTAGCCGAAGCGCAGCCGGTCGTACGCGTTGCCCAAAGCCCCTCCGAGGATGAGCGCCAGGCCCAGCGAAGTCGTGGTGATTCTGCGGCCAAGCTTCACCAACGCGATCAGCACCGCAACCGCCGCCACCAGGGAAAAGATCAGCAGCAACCAGCGCACCCGCTCCGGCGAGCTCGAATCGTTGAACAGGCTGAACGCCGCCCCTGGGTTCTCCACGTGGCTGATGGCGAAGACATGCGGAATCACCTGCAGGTTATTGCCCATCTCAATCCGGGTCGACGCCAGCCATTTGGTCAGCCGGTCGGCGGCCATGATCAAGATCGAAATCACCAGCAGCCAGGCTCTGGAATCCTTTGCGTTGGTCATGCGTTTTCTTCCGGAGGAACGCCCATCTGGTCGAGCGCCGCCGAGCAGCGTTCGCACACCGTTGGCCAGCGCCAATCCTCACCAACCCGCACCGAGTAGTTCCAGCACCGCTCACACTTCTTCCCCAGTGCCGGCAGCGTCGTTGACGTGATCCCCGGCGACGGCCCACTCACCACGTCCACCTGGGACACGTTCAACAGCTCCTTCAAGCTCCCCCAATAGCGCTCCAGCAAAGCACCCGTCTGCTCAGAAACCTCCAGCACCAGCCGGGCATCCAGCGCCTTGCCGATCAGCTTCGCCTTGCGTGCCTCCTCCAGGCTCTTGAGCGCCTCATCGCGAACCAGCAGCAAAGTGCTCCAGTCGCTCATGAACGCCGCATCCACCGTGGGCGCAAGACTCGCCGGCTCAGGGAAGAGCTCCAGGTGCACACTGGGCAGGCGGTTAGCGATCTCCGGCATGTAATGCCAGATCTCGTCCGCGTTAAAGCTAAGCAGCGGAGCCACCAGCCGCACCAGCGCCTCGGCGATAGTCCACAAGACCGTCTGCGCCGAACGACGCGCCAAGATTCGTGGTCAAGATTCGTGTCAGACGAATCTGGCCACGAAACTCTGTCCACGAAACTCGTGTGAAAGTGCCAGCTCCGGGAGTGTGTCGGAGAGAACAATTTGTAATTGTATAAGTGGCGTAATATCAATAACTTACTTAAAACAGGAGATTTTGTAGGTTGTTGATTCTAAACAGTGAAAAATCTATCTCCGACACACTCTCCGTCTGTTTGAAACTTTTGTCCACGAAACTTTGCACGAAACTTTGTCGAAACCTCGTCCCCGAAACTTGTCCCCGAAACCTCCCCAAACCGTGACGGAAATCCGGGGAAGGGATGGCCTGAACTTCCATGAAAGTCGCCCGTTGCGAAATAGGCGAAAAGAGCGAAATAAGCTAATTAAGCCCCCTCCCCTGCTAGCGGATGCGCGTCCTGATGCGTTTCTGGGATCACCGACCAGAGAGTGGTTGGGCGACCCCGGGTGGGTTCGGTGCAACGATTGAGCGCACCGAGAGACATGAGATGCTCGAGGGCAGCGTCGATGGTGTCGCTATCGAGACGGCCGTGAAAGAGGGTGCTGATCTGCGTTTTGGTCAATCCGTTGGGAACTGCGTCGTCGAGAGCCTGTTTGATGCGGTCAATGATGTGGTCTCCGGTGGCAGTGCCGAAGAGGAGTGGGGCGCCTGCCGCGCAGTACTCCCATACGGCAAGTGCAGCCTGGAGATGGGGGAGCGTGACCATGGAGCTGCAATCGAGGGCAGCATAGATGGCGCTGAGGCGCAGGACCTGGGCTTCGGCCCGGCTGGTGGCGGCGCCATAGAGGCCGGGACGAGCCTGGCTCAAGGCGGGATAGCAGTCGTTCCAAAGCTCGCGCGCGGCGTGGTCGCGGCGAAAGAGGATTTCCTTTTCGCCGGCTGCCCAATCGAGGGCGCGGCGGAGTTCGCGGGCAATTCCGGAGAGCTCCTCGGAGCCCAGGTTGCCGCCTTCGGGGAGGCATTTGCGCCGCTGCACGAAGGTCCAGAGGCAGCGGTTGGCAAAGCCGTTATGGGCCTCTGTAGGAGGAAGATGCTGTTCGAGATCGCGCTGGGTGATGTGGGCAATGAGGCTGAAATGAACGCCTGTGGCCTGTACGGGCCGATGGCGATCGATGGTGCGGAGGTGGCCGCTATCCCAAGCGCAGCGGAGCAGGGGTGAGAGCTGGCCACTGGAGCGACCGAGGGATTGCAGGGTGGAGGCAAACTCTTCCGAGAGCGCGAGGAGGCGGCGGTCATAGCGGACGGTCGGGGGGCGACTCCTGATCGCGCAAGGTATAGACAAGGCCGGACGGCGTGAGACGTGCGGTGGTGACGCGGGTGTCGAGCCAAGGGCGATCGACTTCGGAGAAGAGGCGGGCGATCTGGTTCCAGCTGGTTCCCTTGCGGCCCTTGCTGGATTCGCCTACCAGTACAACGAAGAGATTGAGGCCATGGCGGGTGGCACCCACCATGCAGTGGGGGCCGGGGCCGACTACGTTGCCAAAGACGGCGAGAAGCTGGAGAAGAATGGCGGCGGTATGCGCCTCAGTGTGCGGAGCCATGGTGCGGACGGCCAAGCCGGCGGGGCCGTAGAGGGCGGCTTCGTCAAGCCTGAGCTCCGCGGGCGTGCGGGGCGGGGGTGGGGTGGAGAGTTCGTTTGGTATGGGAGGCGGAGCGTTTGCCGGCAGCGGGCGCTTCGCCGGCTGCGCGGGCGGCTCGGCGGAAGCCGGAGGGCTCTGCTGCCGCGGGTGATTCAACTGATGATTGAGTAACTCGGCGCGCCGACGTTCTATGTCGGCAGGAGTGGGAAGGACGGGGCGTTTTATCGCCGTGCTTAAGTTGCCTGTCATATCTCGACACTAGAGCGGTTCCATTTTCTTGTCCAAAATCATTAGTCACGTGCGATCTTGATGACTACAAATAGTTAGAAGGTGACTAAACTATTGCGTGGGAAATGGATCTATATAGAAGGGCGTGGGGTGCGGGTTTTTTTTTGACGGTTGCTACGCTGTGATGGCTGCTAGGGCCGAACGTGGCGTCGGCGACAAACGGCTAAACTGTCACCGCATTACCCCGCCGATCGCGGCGGACCCGCCCAAGGGCCTTCGAGTCTTACGGTCTTGACTGGCGATATGCTCGTCGTTCATCGTGCCGTGTGGTTGAGCGTGAGCCGCATTCTCTGAAGTCAATGTATGGTCGTTATTTCGTCCGTCCATTCAACTCCCGAGTCGTACTGTTCGCCTTTCAGGATCACCGTAAGCGTTCAGAGCGGATGATTTCAATCATCTTATCGGCAGAGTCTTCAAGTCGATCATTCACTATGATGTGGTCATACTTATCGGGGTTTGGCTTTGGGGATCTTAAGAATTCTCTTTGGAGAGCTTCTTGAAGAGATGGTAAGAGAGCTTGTTGAAGAAAAATAGGCAGTGTTGGATTAGCAGCTAAATGCAGCGCCCGCATGTCCCTGGGAGACTGTCCGGGCAAGACCAGAATGCTGACCGCATCGGGTATTTTCTGCTTTATTTGTGCAACTCCGGACTCATCAACTTGGACGAGGAGATCATTGCCATTCTCTCGAGCTTGCTGGAGGTACTGACGTGGAGTTCCATAGTAGTTGCCCAAAATGCTTACGTATTCGAGGAATTCCTCACGCGCGATCATTTGCTCGAAGACCTCGCGTGACGTGAGGAAAAACTCGCTGTCCCGATTATCAACGACTTTGGGTGCTCGTGTGGTGTAAGGAATTGCCAGACTCAAGCCATCGAGCAGCTTACACGCTAGATTCACGACGGAAAACCCGCCGGACTCGATCGTGCCCCCGATGGCAAAGACAATGCTCATTCAAAGTTTCCAGTCGCACGGTAGAGGTAAAAGTAGGGTAAAAGTAGGACGGGTAAAAGTAGGACGGGTAAAAGTAGGGTAAAAGTACGGTAAAAGTAGGACGGTAAAAGTAGGTAAAAGTAGGACAGACGGACAGTGTGTCGGAGATAGCATAATTTGCGTCCGCGAACCGCAACATATAGCGCATCATCCATCACGTAACTACAACATATGACCCAAGAAACGCTATCTCCGACGCACTCCGGAACGTAACCGTTACAGTGCGTCTTACGACGAGTTTCTAAGAACAGGTTCTCGCAAGGTGAACGGCCCGTCTGTCACCCCTTTGTGTTATGTCACCCCTTTGTGTTAGTCACCCCTTTGTGTTACCCCTTTGTGTTCGTCACCCCTTTGTGTTCGTCTTGGGGTGCACTACATGTTGTCACCCCTTTGTGTTTCCCCTTAAGCAGTAGGCCCACACTTCCACCTCCGCCTTACGCACCTGCTCTCCAAGAAGGTCACGGTAAATCTCCTGATCTCCGTCTTCAAAGAAAATCGGCTCTCGGCGATTGCCACGCTGCGTCACGTGGTGCGGCAGACCGGATGCGACCATGCGGGCCAAACGCGTCATGACCGCAAACTTAACACGAACCAAAACGGAGGGGAATAGGTATCGTGTCGACGCATTAGCCCCCCGATTCTTGTTTCCTGCGGCTACCTGTTCGCGGCGTCCACCTTGCTGTTCGGCGCGGCTTCCGGCACCACCACCTCGTCCACCGGCACAACGGCAACCACGCTTCTCAACCAGCTATCAACCGCTTTCTCCGGCGGCAACGTCGTACACCAGATTCAGCTTACGGGGAATGCAACCTGGCAGGCGGGCAGCCTGAACGACTCCGGCACGGCCACGCTTTCGGCGGCATCGACCGGGGCGGCGCAGCTGCAGCTCTCGCTCTCGGCCTCCGGGCAGAGAATCGAGACCCAGAGCGGCGAAGGGATCGATCTAAGCTGCACCTGGACGGGCGCGGATGGGACGACGCACGCGATTGATCCCGGCAACTGCTGGCGGCCGATGCTGTGGTTTCTGCCGCCGCTCTCGCTGCAGCCGTCACTGCTGTCCAGCTCGCTGGGAGCGGTCGACATGGGGACCGGCACGGTGGGGTTTGGCACGGCGGCCTATCGCCATCTGCAAAGCCAATTGGTACTGCCCGACATGTCGAGCACGCTGGCCAGCACCATGATGCAGCGGAGCACGGCCGATCTGGGTCTTGATCCCACGTCGCTGTTGCCGGCGGTGCTGGCCTATACCATCTGGCCAGACAATGGCGCTGCGATCCCGATCGCGATCGAGATTCATTACGCAAACTACCAGCTGATCAATGGTGTGCAGATACCGTTTACCATCGAGCGCTACGTCAACGGATCGCTGCAGCTGCAGATTGCCGTGACCTCTGCGCAGGCCAACTAGTCAGGTTCTTGATCCAGCTTCATATCGGAGGCTATCGTGCCCAAAAAGATCGTGTTTTGCCTCTCGCTGGCATTCAGTGTGTTGCCGTTAACGGCGCAAGTAGCGACCGGAATCTATCCTTACGGTTCCTTTGACAACCTGGGCGTCGACTCGATCGATCGTGGCAGCCTCAACGTGCATTTTTCTATTCCCGTGGTGAATAAGCAAGGCAGGGGCTTGCCCTTTCAGTATCAGCTAGTCTATGACTCGCTGGTCTGGACGCCGGTTGGATCAGCAGGTTCCCAGGTCTGGACACCGGCAGTCGGATGGGGGCTTCACGGCCAGGGTAACGAGGGATTCGAGGGCTATGTATCCTATTCCACCGCTAACGTTAAGTGCTACGCATCGGGGAGCCTTACCTACGTGCCTTATGACTATAACTATGTCTATCACGACTCGTTTGGCGGATTGCATCCGTTGCCGTACACGGCGACGTACTGCTACCCCTATACGATCACGGGCTCAGGGGTTCCGGCGGCGGATGGGTCCGGTTATTCCTACAATGGGGTGAGTCTCACGTCCAGGGACGGTAGGCAGATTGATGCGCCACTCAACAGCCAGGTGGCAGGCGGCAGCATCGGCGACGCGAATGGAAACTACATCAGCAACAATGGAAACGGCACATTCGCCGACACTTTAGGTAAAACGGCGTTGACCATTACAGGCAACGGCACCGCGTCCTCGCCCCGGGTGTTTACCTACAGCACACCGACCGGCACAGCAGTGGTAACGGTGGCTTATAAGACTTACACGGTGCAGACCGACTTTGGTTGCAGCAACGTGGCGGAATACAATCTATCCCAGGACCTGCCGAACACGATCACGCTTGGGGATGGAACTGTCTACACACTTGGCTACGAGAAGACGCCGAACAACGGATCGGCGGTCACGGGACGTCTGATTTCCCTTACTCTGCCGCAAGAGGGCGTCATTCAATACGCATACACTGGTGCGAACAACGGTATCGTCTGTGCAGATGGAACGCCTGCAGGTTTGACAAGAAGCGGTGGGGTAAGCCGAACCTACGTTCGCAGTTTAATTGCGGCTTCCAGCAGCCAGACGGCAATCACCGACGGCCTGGGGAACGTTTCCAACTTTGACTTTGTGATGGCGAGTTCGCCGGAGGAATTCTACGAGACGAGTCGGACGGTCAACCAGACGTCGCCCAGCAGTGTGCTGCTGACCCGGCAGACCTGCTACGGGGGCACTTGCCCGACAACGGCAGTCGGGCTCCCGATTGCCCAGATCGATACCTATGAGACCCTGAACGGTGAGGAGCATGGCTCGACGCTGACCTACAACACGTACGGGCTGCAAACCTCGGAGACCGACTACGATTTCGGAGCATCAACGCGCGGAGCCGTGCTGCGGAAAGAGACCTGGACCTACCCCACCTCAGGGATCCCAAGCCTGTTGTCAACGGACACCGTAACTGACGGAACGAGCCAGATCGGCTTGACCGCCTATTTGTACGACGAAACTACCGGGACCGGCCATGCGGCGTTAGTGACTACGTCCGGGCTTCCGCAACACGCCACAGAAAGCGGGCAGCGGGGCAACCTAACGACGATTAAACAATACCCAAATAGCGGAACGAGCTATCTGTACACGGCGGCCACGTATGAAGACACCGGCGACGCCCTTACGGTGACGGCGCCTTCGGGGGTCTCGAGCTACGCGTACGATGCGGCGACCCATGCCTTCACGATCACCGCCACGCCGCCGACGCCTTCGAGCGGCGTCTCTTTGCCCTCCTCGGCGACCTACGACCCGAATTCCGGCCTGCCGCTGACCTCGGTCGATCCCAACAGCCAGACCGTCACCTACAAAAGCTACGACCCATTGTTGCGGCCGACCGAGATTGATTACCCGGATGGGGGTAAGATGGTGGCCAGCTACACTTACGACCAAACGGGTGTGTATCACTATATGACGGCCAGCACGCACACCAACACACAAACCAACCTGGACGGCTACGGCCGTCTGAACTGGGTCGCGGTGCAGAATGCTTCGGGTGGATACTACTGGAACAATTACTGCTACGATGGCAATGGTAATCTGCAGTTTGCGGCGTACCGGTTCACTTCCGGCACGATTGTCTGCACCGGTGCCGGCGACACCTACACGTATGATGCGTTAGGCCGCAAGCTGAAGATCACCCATGGAGATTCATCGACGGTTACCTATAATTACAACGGGCGGGCGACGCAGGTGACGGACGAAAACGGGGTCAGCCGGATTGTGCAGGTGGATGGGTTAGGCCGGCCCACGGCGGTGTGCGAGATCGTGGGGACGGCGCAGGGGGGTTCGTCCTGCAACCTCGATATTACGGGCACGGGCTTTCTGACGACCTATGCGTACTCCACCGATACCGGCAACAGTAACGCCTTGAAGGTGGCTGTGAGCCAGGGGGTGCAAACGCGTACCTTCGAGACCGACTCGCTGGGCCGAACGATCTCAGTGGTGGAACCGGAGTCGGGGACCACCACCTACAGCTACGCCTACAGCACTACGAGCGGCCTGGGGCTGACGGTCACTCGGGTTCGTCCGCAGGCCAATCAGACGGGCAGCGCACAGACCAAGACCATCACGCAGTACGACTCCGTTGGGCGAGTGGTGAGTGTTAACTACAATGACAATCTGACGCCCAATAAGGTTCTTGCTTACGATACAAATATTTATTGGCCGCAGACGCCGACGAACATCAAGGGACGGCTGGCCGTAACCGGCGGAAGCTCGGGTGCCACCGCAAACGGCGCCTTGTACAGCTACGATGCGATGGGCCGTGTCATCAGCCTGTGGCAATGCGGCCCCGCCAGTTGCGGGACCAGCTACCAGTCCAGCCGTCCGTTGTCTTTTTCCTATGACTGGGCGGGTAATCTGACCCAAGAATCCGACGTGGTGAGCGGAGCGGTCAACTACACGCGCTCGATTGCGGGGGAGGTGACCTCAATCACCAACGAGACCTACCAGAACCTGCCCTATAATCCTCCGAACCTGGTGTCGAATGTGGTCAATGGCGCGGACGGCCCGGTGAGTTATACACTAGGCAACGGTTTGAATGTCTATCGTTCGTATGATTCGCTGGGTCGTCTGTATGGGCAATGGGTGTGCAATGGGCCGGCAGCCGCCGACTGCAGCGGTGGAACGCAGATCTATGGAACCAGCGGCCAGTGGAAGGGTGTGCAGTTGCAATACCTCTCGGATACGGTGCTGAACCAGCAGGTCACCAATGGCTATGACGGCCTCAACCGGCTGACTGCGCGCACGGTGACCAGTGGCACGGTGCAAAACTACACGTACGCCTATGACCGCTACGGGAACCGCACGCAGACGCCGCTACAGACCGGATTTAGCTTCAACCCTACCTACTCCGCGACCACCAACCACATCACCAGCAGCGGGTATGGTTACGACGCCGCGGGCAACATGACCAACGACACTTTTCACACCTACATATACGATGCGGAAGGCAACATTGTGCAGGTGGATACCGGCAGCACGGCGACGACTTACGTTTACGACGTGTTGAACCACCGGATCCATGTGCAGACGCCGAGTACGACAACAGAATTCACCTACGACTATGCGGGGCGGCGGGTTTCGAGCTGGCTGTCGCCCAACAACTACGGCAATGAGGGCAGGATCTACTGGGATGGGCAGCAGGTTGCGTATCGGTCGACGGACGGGACGACGTATTTCGATCACCAGGACACACTCGGGACGGAGCGGATGCGGACCAATTACGCCGGCTCAGTGGGATCAAGCTACGTCTCGCTGCCATGGGGAGATGGCTATACGGCGACGGTGAACAGCAGCGGGGCGGACCAGGACAATGCGCACTTTGCCGACCTGGAACGGGATGCGGAGAGCGGGACGGAGCACGCGCAGTTCAGGAACTACACCCCGAACCAGGGCCGGTGGCTGGCTCCCGACCCATACTCGGGCAGCTATGATTTGAGCAACCCCCAGAGCATGAACCGGTATGCGTATGTACTGAACAATCCGATGAGTTCTATTGATCCGAGCGGGCTGGAGGATTGCCAATTCCCTGGACCCGACTGCGACGGTACCGAGATCTCCGACGTCTCTGTCACGGGCGATTCGCCTCCCCAGGGCTATTCATATTCCGGTGTGAATCTCAGCGATGGAAATCCGATTTACATCGACTCAAACGGGGATCGGTGGATCGGGGCGGGCCCCTCTCCAGATACATCTAACAGTGGGTCATCTGGCAACCTCAGCTCCACTTGGGACTCATTCGACCCTTTTGCCGGTTCCGTGGGGCCGGTTGTTCCCCTCGGTGGCGGGACGAGCGCCCCAAGTAACCCGCAGCAGAAGCCAACGTGGCAGGAGCAAATGCAAAAGGCCGCGCACTCCATGTGCGGAAAGAGTCCGGGAGAAAGAGTGGCCAAGTCGGTCATAAGTGGTGCTGCTATTGGGGCCGTTACAGGGGCGTTTGGGGGATTTGTGACGGGTGAGATCTTTGGAGGCGAGGTTACGCTTGGCCTCACCGGCATACCCGGCGCTTATGTAGGCGCACACGTCGGAGCTGCCGTGGGCGCAGTGAACGGCCTCTCAAAGGGCGCTGTTTTGGCTGGTATATGTTACGCGGGGTTCATGTATGACAATGATTAGCGGGATATCGGTCCCGCAAAGATCGTTTTTGCATCGGCTACTCTCTATGGCGCTCTGGTGGGGTATCCCGGCTGTGTGTGTGGAACTATTCTGGGTGCCCAGGGATTTGTGGCTCTATGCCCTCATCCTTATCGTTCCTGCAACCGCTGTGGGTGTTGTAACTGGAGCGGCGATTCTGCATTTAGCTGCCGCACGTCACAGCAAGAATGGCAGTGAAGGGCATCTTCGCCCCAAATAACGGGAACCCAAATAAGACCTATCCTCTCTTGAATACGCGAAACCAAAATTGTGGTGGAGATGCTAGTGCCGCTCTGCATGCTGAGACTGGCAAGATTCTGAGTGGAGATTGGGTTGGAACCACTGCTACCGGCGTCTTGGTGAAGGCTTTCACTGTCGGAGGGTTGTCTTTAACCGGCATTGCTGAAGGTGCTGCAATCAGTTTCGGCGCTCAAGCCGCTTACTTCGGAGGTAAAGGGCTTTTGATGGGGGGAGCGACTGGGGGAGCCTGTGCGGTCAGCACGGGGGTGACCTCTCTCTTCGACAGCCTTACGGGGAACAATTAATGCGTGACTATGCTGATGATTATCTGAAGGGTTCTGGCAACCCCATGAGCAACTCGCTCAAGATTGTGCTGAAGCTGGCAACTCTTGGGCTTGTCTCTGCGGCAGCAACCGATCTGCTGAAAACTCATACGCCGGTTCAGGGGAGGATGGCTGATCTTGCTGGTCTTCTGTCCGGCGTTTTAGTTCAGCAGATAATCCCTCCCAGACTCAGCATAGGCAAGCTCGTTTTGGTCTCTGTGGGCGTCTGCGCTGTTATGGGCATACTCTTCCTCCTACACATCTGAATAGCCGTAGGACGTCCCTCTGGGGAGCGGCCTTGCTGCGTCTGTGCCTTCCTCTGGCGTCTGTGCCGCCCGGCGCAAAAAGCACGCTGCCTTCGGCATCGGGTGGGGCGTAAACCGGGGCGTAAACCGGGGACGGACGGGCGTAAACCGGGGACATCCATGATAGGTAATTGTCAAGGGGAAACGGAGATTCCCTTTGACCCGGCGGAGCATGTTCCCCGAGTGAGCAAGGTTTTAGTTTTTGGCTGTCCTCGATCACTTATCAGGGCCAACGCTTTGCCAGCGTGGCCAGACATCCATTTGCGGGAACAACGCCGGGCAGACGCCGTCCACGAAGATTGAGTTAAAGTAAACCGGCCGGCCTCGAAACAGACGGTGAGGTGTATTGGGAGCCGAAGCCCCCGTGCACAGTCCCCAAACACGCGAGGACCGGCCGGTGGATCGCTGACAGATCGAACATAACTTTGGTAGCCTGAGTGGGTCGAGGAAACGGAAGCAGGCTCTGCTGGAGAGCACCCTGCCAGGGATACTCGACCCGACTCATCGGACCGATGTGTCACCAGGGGGATTCTCTTTGGAGAATTCCCCTTTGTGTTGACCAGCTGGGAGTGACCATCGGGCGATAGATCGGCATGCCTAAGAAAACTCCAGCAGTGCCGAACCGGTCGTAGCTTTTCCCTTAAGCAGCTGACGCCAGAGCTGCCGGCTCTTTGCTCTTTCTCAGCTTTGCTTTTGGCCGCGGAGGCGGAGTGCGAACCTGAAAGGGCTGGCCATTCTTGTCGACTGCCAGCAGATAAGCCACCAGCTTGCGCGCCACTTGCAAGGTCGCACGATTGGCGTGGCCGCGCTCCCGCTGCTGAGCATGCAGTGCTGCCAGTTGTGGATTCCAACGCGGCGCCAGTTTGGCGGCCTCGATCAGTGCCGTCTGCAGCCACGCATTGCGCTGCTTGGAAATTGGACCCCGTTGCTGTTTGCCGGCAGAGGATCGAAACGCCGCGGTTAAGCCACAGTAGCTGACTGCATCCGCTATGGAAGAGAACCGCTGTGGGTCGGCCACTTCCAAGGCCCA
>CAWIBI010000020.1:0-59578 GCA_963834205.1 uncultured Acidobacteriaceae bacterium
GTGAGGGAATGAGGGAATGAGAGCAGTTTTTCGGCGTTGGTGCAAACCGACGTATCACATTGAGTGAAACAAGAAAGGCGTTTCCGTGCAGAGTGGCGACGGTGAGCGATCGAAACGAAGGTTAGGCGGATACACCGTTAATGGAGAAAATGCGTGTACCTCACTTTTGTAACGAATCCGGAAAGTGCCGGACCTAAGGTCGAGGGAAGGATTGCTACAGTCTCCAGGTGAACCGACCAGCCAGATAACATGACGTTGCCAAAACTCGATATGTAGTCACCGCAGCAACTTTCGGTATTGATGGTCGGTGAGAAAAATCACGATCGCGCCGGCGCCAGAGCGCAAACCGTTCTCTAGCAATTGGCGATCTTCCAAGAGCATCGGCTTGGCCGTGCGGCCAACTAGTTCTTCGGTCTTGGCTGGATCGGCGAATGTGAGTTCCCGAAATTGTTTCCGCGCGTCTTCTAGATCGCGGAAACTGACGCGCCAACCGAGACACCTCTCAAAACGCAGACACAGCTTGTGGGTTGATCGTTGGCTTTGACACCGGGCGCAGACCCGCTCCTTCCCCGAGTAGGGCGGTGGCAGCCTGCTGAGACAAAAGCAGCAAATCTTCCCAACCATTCGCATGCGTGTCGTCGCCTGACGCTCCCCGCTCATGATGGAGATCCTAAGCGAAGATAAGGCGAAAGTCATCCACAGTTGTCGCGCAGGATAGGCCTCGGCCGGAGTCGGAGATTTTGGATCGCATTCTGGCGATCCAACGCTGGACCTAGCGTCCGGGCTTACTGACCGGGGGCCTAAGAGATTCTTCCTCCTGACCGCTCTGGAGGACTGAGGAGAAGGCGTATTAGGTGGGGCTGTATCTCTCGATTTGATTTGGCCGCCAGGCAGGCTTTAACCACGGACAATGTAAAGCGTCCTGGCGAACGGCCGGGTATGCTGTTCTGAGTGAAAGGCGCCCTCCAGCTCCCCAGCCGGCTACCCGGAGCTCCTCCAGGACTTGAAGAGCCGGATCCGTGACGCCCAGCTCCGCGCCTCTTTCGCCGTCAGCCGGGAGCTGGTTCTTCTGTACTGGTCAATCGGCCGGGAGATCCTCGAGCGTCAGCGGGTCGAGGGTTGGGGCACCAAAGTCATCGAGCGGCTGTCTCACGACCTGCGGATAGAGTTTCCCGGGGTCGAGGGGTATAGTCCGCGGAACCTCAAGTACATGCGGACCTTGGCCGAGGTCTGGCCGGACCCCGAAAAAGTGCCACAGCTTGTGGCACTTTTGCCCTGGGGCCACCTCCGGGTTCTCCTCGATCAGCTCAAAGACCCTGCTTTGCGGGAATGGTACCTCCGGGCGGCGGTCGAATACGGCTGGAGCCGCAATGTCCTGGTTCTCCAGATCAAGAGCCGTCTGCACGAGAGGGAAGGGAAAGCCCTGACCAATTTTCAGCGTGCCTTGCCGCCGCCAGACTCGGATTTGGCCGAACAGGTTCTAAAGGACCCCTACAACTTCGATTTCCTAACCGTCATCTCGGCCGCCAAGGAGCGTGAAATTGAACGGGGTCTCCTAGCGCATCTCCGTGATCTGCTACTGGAACTGGGCCGGGACTTCGCTTTTGTTGGGAGCCAGGTTCCACTCGAAGTAGGAGATGAGACCTTCTATCTGGACCTGCTCTTTTACCACGTCCGCTTGCACTGCTACTTCGTGATCGAGAAGAACTCAAGAGCGGGCGATTCAAGCCGGATTGGGCTGGGCTTCTATCTCTCGGCGATCGATGGAACCATGCGGACGCCTATCGACGGACCGACTATGGGACTCCTACTTTGCGAAAGCCGAAGCGGCCCCATTGTGGAGTACGCTCTGCAGAACCTCATCCAGCCGATCGGTGTCTCCACCTATCGGGTGACACGCGAGCTGCCCGAGCCGGTCCGGGAGGAGCTACCCAGCGTTGAGGATCTCCAGGAAGTCGTCCACAAGCTTCGTTCGGAGATGGAGACGCTGCGGAAGGAGTTGGCTGATGAGGAATAGGGCGCTCCGTACCGCCGGAAGACACGGATTCATCCCCTCCAGTCAATTGTGCAATAGGCTATTGCACAATTGGCTTTTGAACACTCATCCTTATATTGGAAGGTTTCTTACCCAGGGGATGAAACCTACCGGCGTGCTCCCATGACCGAATCCCTGGCATTAACCCCCTCAGCGGTGGAATCGCAGCTCAATCGCGATGCTGCATTTCGCGAGTTGCGGGAGATGGTGCTGAACTCGGTCGCCTCCAAGCATTCCAAACGCAACTATGCCAAGGCGCTGGATGAGGTCTACGCGCTGTGCGAGAAGCGAAGGCAGCCGTTATCTCGCGCCCTTTTGGTGGAATATCGTGCGGCCATGCTTAAGAAGCGGTTGAGCGCCTCCACCGTGAACGTTCGATTGTCAGCCATTCGCAAGCTGATCGGCGAGGCGTAGCGCAATGGAATCATCGGCGCGGAAGAGGCCGCCAACCTCGCAGGGGTACCCAACCTCTCCAAGAAGGGAACCAGGCTTGGCAACTGGCTCACGCGAGACCAGGCTAAAGAGCTACTAAGGGTTCCTGACCGCTCCAAGATCAAGGGAAGCGGGACTACGTGATTTTGGCGTTGCTGCTGGGTTGCGCCCTACGGCGGCAGGAGCTGGCCAGCTTGGATGTTGACGGTATCCAGATGCGCGAGGGGCGATGGGTCTTGCCCGATCTGCGTGGTAAGGGCGGCCGAGTCCGCACCGTGGCGATTCCGATCTGGGTCAAGCATGGAATCGATCAGACGGAGACAGGGGTAGCAGCCGGAAGGTTTACCATCCCGTGGGTGTAGAGACGGTTACGTCTCGTCTGTTTGAATGCATAGGTGTGGGCAGGAAAAAGGGTTCTCCTCGAGATTACGATGCTGAGACCGGCTGTTTGGAGCAGCTGGCTCAGAAATCTCAATTAGGAGAACCCCATGAATGTTATCCACTATATAGGACTGGACGTACACAAGAAAACCGTCAGTTATTGCATCAAGACAGCAGCCGGCCAGATTGTGAAGGAAGGCACGCTGGCCGCCGAGCGTTCTGTGTTGCGCAGTTGGGCGGAGAGTCAGCAGCAGCCCTGGCAAGGCGCCATGGAAGCGACGATCGGAAGCGACGATCTTCAGTGCCTGGATCTACGACACTCTGAAGCCGTATGCGGAGCGGCTGGAGATGGGCCATCCGGCGAAGATGAAGGCGATTACGGTTGGCAAGAAGAAGAGCGATATTATCGATGCCCGTACAATTGCCGATCTGGTGCGTTGCGACTTACTGCCAGGCTGCTATGTATTTCCGCCGGATCTACGCGATCTGCGGCGTCTGATGCGCTATCGCCAGATGATGGTTCAGCAGTCAGTGAGGATGCACAACAAGACGGCCGGGCTGCTGATGGAAAGCGGGGTTTCCTTTCGCAAGACAAAGCTGCAGAGCAAGAAATACTTCGCCGATCTGATCACGAACTTGGAGGAAGTGCCGGAGTCGGTAAAGGATCTGCTGCGCATGAGCCGCGCGGCGAAGGAGTTGTTCGAGGGCGTGCAAAACCAGCTGGTGCGAAGACTGCTGGGCGATGCCGCTTTGAAACAGCGGGTCGAGCGATTGAGCAGCATCAACGGAGTGGGCGCGATCACCGCTCTGACTTGGGCGCTGGAGGTGGGCGACCCACATCGTTTTGCCTCTATCGCCGAGGCGGTGAGCTACTGCGGATTGACAGCAGCCTTGCGCTCCTCTGCGGGCAAGCAACAACGTGGACCATTATCCAAGCAGCGCAACGCCTACCTGCAGACTGCACTGATCGAAGCGGCCAAGCTGGCGCCGCGCTGGAACTCGCAGTTGGCTCAACTCTACGCTCAGCAATTACAGCGCGGACATGCCAATCGCGCCACCTTGCAGGTGGCGCGCAAGCTGGTCGCCTATCTGCTAGCTATCGACAAGAGCGGCCAGCCTTTCCAGGTGCGTACACCGCCCGAAAAAACCTTCCCAACGAAAGAAAAAACAAAAAGACCTCTTGCCTCCGCGGCTTAGCGCCGGCAATTGCTCATCATGGGTTCGTTCTGTCAGCGATCTACCAGCCGATCCTCACGTTTTCGGGGACTGTGCACGGGAGCTCACTCTCCCAACACACCCTATCGTCTGTTTTGAGGCCGGCTGGTTTACTCTTACTCAATCTTCGTGGACGAGGCTCCGGCTTCGTTCCCGCAAATGGATGTCTGGCCACGCTGCTGCTGCGTTGGCAATGCGTACGATCGAGGACAGTTCAGAACCAAAGCTTGTAAATCGCTTGGGGAAATCCATTCCGCCAAGTCAAGGGAAATCTCCGTTTTCCCTTGACGGTTACCTATCATGGATGTCACCGGTTTTCGTCACCAGTTTTCTTTCTTAGGTTTAGCCGTGAATCTATGGTGATCCGTAACGATTCCGCCTGAATCTTCACTACTGATCAATTCACGACAGGAGCGATAGGAGAAACCCTCTCCACTGCAGCGAGTCTTTTTAGCTTTTGTCTATCTGCGTTTGACTCTTTGGTGTACAAGTACGTTAACTTCCGGTGATTAGCCGATTCGAATCCAGTTCAAGTAGCACCTACACTGCGCAAGCAGCTCCAGAGGGCAATGTGAGACTTACTCGTTTAATGATTACGATTCTCCTTTGCAGTTTGAACACGAGCCTTTCATCCGAAGTGCAACGCCACGTAAGCCCTTGCCAGGCGGACCTCGATATTCTGGGATCACTTGGCACCCCTGGGCATCCGAAGAAACCTATACGCGTGTAGTTTTGGAGGCAGTGTTCTTGTGCTCAGCTCTAAGCAAGATGCGGACATCTTGACATCGCTTCGCCGCGAGTTCGGGGTGCGGACTCGCCCAACACCGTAATCTATGCTTTCTTTGGTACTACGACGGGGATTGCTACACTGCCGCTAGAGACACAACCCGGCCAGAAGTCCAAAGAAACGTTAGTCAAGCGCACATCTCTATAAGTGCAGATGCTTTTCACGAACACCTCGCCGCAGCGACCCAACCGAATTCGAATGGGATTCGCAAACAGCTCAGGGATGAATTGGGAGTCGCCGATAATCCCCTGGATTCGGGTAAATTGGTGCTCTTGTTCGACCCCTCCTTTTATGGGCTGACACCCAGATCCATAGAAAGCGACAACGCTTTGGTCTTCGGTTCCCCCAGCATAAAACAGGCCGTAGAGCACGCAAAGGCGTTGGAAAGAACGCACTTGGTCCCGGAAGATATCACGGCTTTTGTAGGATACCCAGAGGATGAATCGGAGTATTCAGCGGTCTTCGGTAAGGGCGTCGGAGCATCTACGATCAGCGAGTGGAAGAACCATATGGCTGAGATGAGAAAGCTCGCAGCTGAGTTCGCTCGTCTAAATTGGCCCACTTCGCTCATCTGAATTGGCCCACCTGTACAAGCCCGGATGTAAGCGATTCGGGGATGGACAGGAGAGGCAAAGGTGGAACTATTCGAGGTAATCCGGCGGGGATACGCGGCCGGGGAGACGATTCAAGGGCTATCCAAGAAGCACGGTGTGCACCGGCGGATGGTGCGGCAGGCGATCGGGAACGCTAGTTCCTCCCGAGCGAAGAGCGGTGTTACGGGAAGCGCCGAGACTGGGTCCTGTCATGGCGCACATCGAGCGGATGCTGGCCTCTGACCTTCAGGCTCCGCGCAAACAGCGGCATACGGCTCATCGGATCAGGATGCGGCTGCGCAAGGAGCATTCGGAGCACCCGGTCGGGGAAGCCACAGTGCGGCGCTATGTGCGGGAGCGGAAGTGGGAGTTGGGACTCAGCGGGCGGGAAGTGTTCGTGCCGCAGAGCTACGAGTTGGGCCAGGAAGCGCAGGTGGATTGGTTCGAAGCCATGGCCATACTGGGCGGCGAAGCGCGCAAGCTGCAGTTTTTCGCCATGCGCAGCATGGGCTCTGGCGATGCCTTTCACCGCGCCTATCCGCATGCCACACAGCAAGCGCTGCTGGAAGCTCACGAACATGCGTTCGCCTATTTTGGTGGTGTGTTCAAGACCCTGCGCTACGACAACATGACCTCGGTGGTGAAGAAGATTCTGCGCGGATACCAGCGGGTGGAGACGGATCGGATCATCGCGTTCCGGTCGCACTGGGGCTACCGAAGCGAGTACTGCAACCCGGCCAGCGGCACAGTTCCATAGCCGGGCACGGGCTCGCCCGTTGTTTGGGCAAAGTCTCGCACTTGCCGGCAAATGGACCTGATCGGTAGAGGCGGTCTCTCAAGCGCCAGGCCCTCTATCGCCGCTTTGATCTTTGGAGACACGACTCTTCTTGTGCCGCGGTCCTCACGTGCTTTGCGCACAAACGCAGCCAGTCCGTGCTTCCTGTATTGGCTTACCCACCTCTGGGCGGTCCGAAAGGGTGCCAATATCTGAGCGACTTTCGCTCAAGAATGTCGTTTTAGGCTTGACAAGGACTGTTCGGAGTCGCTATTGTTAGCAGTCGAAGGCCGAGAGTGCTAACCGGCACTGATTTGTCAGCATCCCTCCCCTGCGAAGCATATTCAAGAATTTCGTGGTCAGTAGCGCGAGGAATCCCCTCGTGTCAAGGAGAAGTACCGCAATGGCAACCGCAACTCCAACTGCATCCTCAGCGACCAGCTTCACTCCCCTGCATGACCGCATACTGGTGCGGCGTGTGGACGAGACCGAATCGATTCGTGGTGGCATCATCATTCCGGACTCAGCCAAAGAAAAGCCGCAGGAAGGTGAGGCTGTTTCCGTCGGTAAGGGCAAGTCGAATGATGAAGGCAAAGTCTTCCCGCTCGACGTAAAGCCTGGAGACCGCATTCTGTTCGGAAAGTATTCGGGCACCGAAATCAAGATCGATGGCGAGGAATTCCTCATTATGCGTGAGGAAGAAGTGCTCGGCATTCTCAAGAAAAAGTGAGCGCGCCTCGGACCCGCCGGCCGAGCTTTTTTTATGGGGCATTCCACGGGCGTCGCGTAAACCAATTTGTGCTAGCTGGGCTCATGAAGCACTCCGAGCGGCAGCGCACAGAGTACTGATCTGGGCCGGCAAGTCCGGCTCTTTTCGAAGGAGAATCGAAATGGCAAAGCAGATTCTGCAAGGAGAAGACTCGCGTCAGGCGATTTTGCGCGGTGTGAACAAGCTCGCGGATGCGGTCAAGGTGACGCTCGGGCCCAAGGGCCGCAACGTAGTGATCGAGAAGAAGTTCGGATCTCCCACCATCACCAAGGATGGTGTGACGGTGGCCAAAGAGATAGAACTGAAGGACGCGCTGGAAAACATGGGCGCACAGATGGTGCGCGAAGTAGCTTCGAAGACCTCGGATGTGGCTGGGGACGGCACCACGACCGCGACGGTGCTGGCGCAGGCCATCTATCGCGAGGGGGTGAAGACGGTTGCCGCCGGCGCCAATCCAATGGCCCTCAAGCGCGGCATAGACAAGGCCGTGGAAGCCATCGTTGGCAGGCGCGATGAGCATGGAGTGGTTCACGGTGGCGCCCTGGCCAAGTTTTCCAAGCCGGTGACCGGAGAGATGATCGCCCAAGTGGGCACTATCTCAGCCAACAGCGATACCACCATCGGCAACATTATTGCCGACGCCATGAAAAAGGTTGGCAAGGATGGAGTTATTACGGTCGAAGAGTCGAAGACGCTCGAGACCCAGTTGGAAGTGGTAGAGGGCATGCAGTTTGATCGCGGTTACCTGAGCCCTTACTTCGTAACCGATCCGGACCGCATGGAAGTCTCGCTCGAAGAGCCGTACATCCTGATTCACGAAAAGAAGATCAGCTCGATGAAGGACCTCCTCCCGCTACTGGAGCAGGTTGCGCGCAATAGCAAGCCGTTGGTGATCATCGCGGAGGACGTAGAGGGCGAGGCCCTGGCGACGCTGGTGGTTAACAAGCTGCGGGGCACCCTGAACGTGGCCGCGGTTAAGGCTCCTGGTTTCGGCGACCGCCGCAAGGCGATGCTGGAAGACATCGCCAAGCTGACGGGTGGCAGCGCCATCACAGAAGACCTGGGCATTAAGCTCGAGAATGTGAAAGTGGAGGACTTGGGCCGCGCCAAGCGCGTGACCATTGACAAGGACAACACAACGATCATCGAAGGCCGCGGAGACACGAAGGCGATCGAAGGCCGGGTAAAGGAAATCCGCAGCCAAGTGGAGAAAACCACCTCCGACTACGATCGCGAGAAGCTGCAGGAACGTCTCGCCAAGCTGGTCGGGGGCGTGGCCGTGATCAAGGTGGGTGCGGCCACCGAGATCGAGATGAAGGAGAAGAAGGCTCGCGTTGAGGATGCCATGCATGCTACCCGCGCCGCGGTTGAGGAAGGCATCGTTCCTGGCGGCGGTGTGGCCCTGATTCGGTCCGGTCGGGACGTCGAGGACCTACTCAAGACCCTAGAAGGCGATGAGAAGACAGGCGCTCAAATCGTTCGCCGCGCCCTAGAGGAACCGCTGCGCCTGATCGTCGGCAATGCCGGGGAAGAGGGTGCCGTGGTCGTGGGCAAGATCATGGAGAACAAGAACCCGCACTACGGGTACAACGCAAGCACCAACAAGTATGAGGACTTGGTCGAGGCGGGTGTAATCGACCCCACCAAGGTCACCCGCACGGCACTGCAAAATGCTGCCTCGATTGCCGGCCTTATGCTGACGACCGAAGCCATGGTTTCGGAGATCCCCGAACCCAGGCAGGCTGCTTCGGGCGGAGGACACGGCAACGGAATGGGCGATATGTACTAAGAGCGTCCAGCCCCTGGAAGAGAGCGAAGGCCATCCCGGTGGATGGCCTTTGTGTGCCAGTGAGCGGTGTGGGAGCACCCCTTATACCTGTGACTGTGCCAGTAATCAAAAACAACGGGGGTCTCCCTGGTGCTTGATTGATAGGCCAAGGCGAGCCTTGTGTCTCTAGGGATGTAGTGTCACCTTTGTGTTCCATACTTAGACAGAGTGCGACGACGGCGCCATTCGCGATCTAATGATTAAGGGGGGCTTTAGGTATTAAGGGCGGGGTGTTCTTTCGGCGTTGCTGAAACTTCGGCCGGGAATCGTCCGTGTCAAAGTGGCTTTTGAGTCGCGGCGATCCTGTGGCGCCAGAGAAAGCGCGGCGTTTAACTCAAGAGCAACAAGATGAGTGGCGGTATCTTCTGGTATCTGCGATTTGCGATAAAAGACGCTATACGTGGCCTATCTGCACCGACGATTCCAAATTCTTTAAGCTAGTGCCCGCCAGTCGAGGACTCCTCAAAACTCGTAGAACGCGTGGCACGTTAGCCGCTTACAGCGTATGCTTTAGAAGTTACTCTGGATATTCTCTTCTCGCCTTCAGCTAAACAAGATTCGCGCCAGACGAACACCTTTCAAGCAAGTAACAGGTAAGACTGGAGCTGGCATGAGTCTCACCAAAAACGCTGCTGTGAGAGATCATCTTTCTGCGCGGCGAAGACAGATCGTGTTTCCATTCGCGCCCGCGAGCAAGGTAGAGGCCGCCGGCTGTCCAGGGGACGAATCTCGCCAAGCGGGAATGTCAAATGCTCACCGACAGTCTGGCCAAGCCCGTTCCTCTGGAACGGCATCCATCACTCCGATCAGAGTCTTGATGAATTCTGACGGTCCAGTAGACACATCGACAGTCAGAAAGCCACAGACGTGACGCCCCATGCGATGTTCCTGCGTGTCGGATGTATCCTGCCTGATGGACTCGATTTGGCGCAAGAGCATTGTTGCAAAGAGTGGATGTGTGTCGAAGATACGATGGCTGCAGCTCTGGACACGAAGATCCGAAACGCGGGTTGGCGGTTCATGTGGTTACACAGTTCGTATTCCCGCTTAGGCGTCGGCCGGGGAGCAACGTCAGCGATTGGTAAGGCGACAACTAGTGCCCTGAATCAAGTGAAGCCTAGGTTCAACGCCGCTGAACTGGATTTGTCAATGTCTCGAAATACCCGGGCTTCCACGTTGCTAGGGTCGCGATCCATGCCCGACAGATTCAGAAAGCGCCGTTCCTCGGTCCAGTTGACGAGATCAGCATACCGCGATTTCCAACGCAATGAGCCTCCGTGTTCCCAAGACAAGCGGGTTTGCTGGAAAGAGCGCACTTTGTCCCCTTCGCCAACAGTTCCTCGGGCGTCGTAAGGTTTGCGGTACACCCTTCTTAACCTCCGCAGCCAGACGCGCTGGTGTGTCGAAGAGCCGCCTCATAATGCTGGCGAAGCCGCAAATATTCTGAGCGCAACATGTGCACTCTGATGCCCGTCGAATCCGACGTCGTTTTCCATCAATCGTGAGTCTGTGGATCCGCGGTTCTGTTTTAGTCCCGATCTTCCATTTTGCCTACGCCCATCATCCCCACGTCCGAACTTTCGAATTCATGTTGGACAATTCAACCGAAAGACGAATGTCATCCCTTTCAGGATCTTCGGCTTGCTTATCGATCGGGAAAAAAGCCCCACAGGTCGGACATGGAACCACTGCAACAACTGGACCACGATCAGCATCACCGTTCACGGAAAACCCTCCAAGATTGAAACAGGGAGCCTATCACTTGCAGGGTAGCGCGGCTGAGAATTTGCTAACCACAGTTTCCGAACCTACGAACGAGCGAAAACCCCGGAAGAAGCAGCGCAACCGTGTGGCGTCCACCGTGGTGGACAGGTCCAATTCAAAACCGTTGTGGATTTGTCCAAGCGAGACATTTCTGCACTCTATCGCGATTCGAGGACCTGAGCTGCTACGGCTAGCCTTCATCTCAGCGCACCCGTCACCCGCGTCGGCACAGCGAGGGGTTTGAGCGTATGCTTAACACAGCTAAGGATCTTCTTCCCTCGCCTCCAGCTTTCTCATAGCTTCGCTCCAGACGAGCCCCTGAAAAAAGTAAGCAACAGGACGATTCGGAGTTTCCATGACCTTCTCTCAGAAGTCTGATGTGAAGAAGCATCTTGCGCACCCCTTAAAGAAAACCCACTACCTGACACCCGCCAATCTAAACACCCCCGTGCCCTCTCTGCCGCTCGATCGAATTCAGCCGAGCCGAGTTAGGTCTTATCGACGGTTTGCTTCGCTGTTTTGCACTGAAGCCAGTTCGTTGCGTCAACTGCTGGCGAAGGTATTACTGTTTCGGCGCAAAAAGAGTAAACCCTTGACGCTGGGGTCGCCTCGGTCATTTCTACGGCTCTGATCGTGCATCTTTAAACGGGGCGGACTGCGACCGTCCCGTCCACTATTTTCCCTATCTCCAGTAGAAACTCAGTCGCAAGCACAGCCTTTTGAAGATATTGAAAGTCGTGACCCTGAGCGCGGGCATCTTCCAGTAAATCCAGGGTCGCTAGTTGTCCAGAAAAGAGCAGGACCTTGCACCGCGGGTACTGCGCCTTCATTTGAATCGCAAGATCAACCCCGGAGATGCCTGGCATGGTGATGTCCGAAATGAGTAAGTCGGGCGCTTTCGACCGGGCGGCGGCTAACGCCTCGAGTGGTCTGGTGAAGAACTTCGCGGAGAACCCGTTCATCTGCAATATGGTGGCAAGAGCGGATGCGATGACAGGTTCATCGTCCACAACGAAAATCCTTGGGGCTGCGACAGGAGACACATAGGTCCTCTTCCGCTTACGTATTCCGTGAAGAACAAAAGCGCTAGCAGGTGGGCAGCCTACGAAGGCGTTTCGAGTGACGCTAGTGAGCTGTTAAACACTAAGAGGTTACTGCTTTCATTCTACTCCCCCCACCGACGCAACTCTAACGCGCAATAGCATGGGCTGGTAAGATAGATAAAGGCCTCATCTGGACTTGCCCCAGAGTAGCTCTGGTCTGACCCTCGATGGGAGAGCAGTGCCCCTTCCTCCCTCCCCGCATCTAAGCGCATTTACCACAATCGAACGATGGAAGAGGTCCAGAGCATGGTGGCCAACGGATTCCACTTAAAAGAGACAGCAAAGATCCGCAAAATTGCTTTTGTGGGCGACCACCTTCCGCGTAAGTGTGGTATCGCCACGTTCACCACCGATCTGCTGTCAGCCGTGCAAAATCAATATCCGCAAAGCCAGTGCCTATGCGTTTCTGTCAACGATATAGAAGATGGGTACGACTATCCGGAGGTAGTTCGCTTCGAAATAGAAGAGCAGGATTTGCCGTCTTACCTGCGAGCCGCGGATTTTCTGAACATCAGCGATGTGGACATCGTATGCCTGCAGCATGAGTTCGGCATATTCGGCGGCCCGGTCGGCGGTCACATTCTGGCGATGCTGCGCGAGTTGAAAATGCCGGTTGTCACCACCCTGCATACCATCCTGCGCGAACCCAAGCCAGACCAGCGACGCGTCATCAAAGAGCTGATTGCCCTGTCCACGCGGCTGGTGGTGATGGCAGATCGCGGGCGGCAGATGCTGGACGAGATTTACCACGCGCCATTGAGCAAAATAGATCTGATCCCGCATGGCATTCTCGATGTCGCCTTCGCGGATCCGGCTCATTTCAAAGACCAGTTCCAGGTGGAGGGCCGCACCGTGCTGCTTACCTTCGGCTTGCTCTCACCGAATAAGGGCATCGAATATGTGCTCAATGCGTTACCCGAGGTTCTGGCGGAGTTCCCCGACGTGATGTACATCGTGCTGGGCGCCACACACCCCAATGAATTGCGCAGGTATGGGGAAGCCTACCGGCTGGGCCTGGAGATCCTGGCCACCAAGAACAAGCTGGAAAAGCACGTTATCTTCTGCAACCAGTTCGTGGATCCGGAGAACCTGACTGAGTTCATGGGCGCCGCGGATCTGTATATTACGCCGTACCTGAATGCGGCGCAGATCACATCTGGTACGCTCTCGTTTGCCTTCGGTTCAGGCAAGGCGGTGGTTTCGACACCGTACTGGCACGCGGCAGATCTGCTGGCCGAGGGCCGAGGCGCGCTGGTACCGTTCGCCGATTCGCACGCTATGGCAGAGCAGATTCTTGGCTTGCTGCGGGACGATACACGACGCAACGCCATGCGCAGGAATGCTTACCGGCTAGGGCGAGAAATGATCTGGTCCAATGTAGCCCAGCTCTATATGCACAGCTTCGAACTAGCTCGCCTCGAAGCTGCACCTTTGTCGCGCAAATCTCTCGCGATCAAAACGCTCGACCAGAAACATCGAGAGCTGCCAGAGCTGAAGCTGACGCACCTTTCCCGGATGACGGATTCCACGGGCGTGTTTCAGCATGCGATCTTCAGTGTGCCCAATTTCAGTGAGGGCTACTGCACCGACGACAATGCCCGTGCCTTTATTCTTGCGGTGCTGATTGCGGAACTCGCCGACGACGCGGAACTTGAGCGGAACCTGGCCAGCACCAGCGCCGCCTTCCTGCATCATGCGTTCGATCCGGCCGCCGGGAGGTTTCACAATCACATGAGTTTCGAGCGCCAATGGCTGGACGAACAGGGATCGGAGGACAGCCACGGCCGGGCGTTGTGGGCACTTGGGGTGGGTGTCGGACGGTCGCAGCTGAGCAATTTTCAGATGATGGCCGGACAGCTCTTCGTGCGAGCTTTACCAGCATTGACCGAGTTTAGCTCGCCACGAGCTTGGGCCTTCGGCCTCCTGGGCATCCACGAGTACCTGCGGCGGTTAGGCGGTGACAGCCAGGTGAACCAGGCACGCGAGACATTGACGGCGCGATTGATGGGGCTCTACGGCCGGCATGCGCATGACGATTGGCACTGGTTTGAGGAAGAGCTTTCGTACGACAATGCAAGGCTCTCCCATGCGTTGATTGTGAGTGGACGGGCCACGGGTCAAGAGGCCGTTTTGAACCGCGGCCTGCAGACCCTGCGCTGGCTAACGGAGCAGCAGACCACGGAAAAGGGATACTTGCGGCCGATCGGCAGCAACGGGTTCTATCACCGTGGCGGTGCACGCGCCAACTTCGACCAGCAGCCAATTGAGGCCCAGGCCACCGTCGCCGCCTGTCTTGAAGCCTATCGGGCAACGGCGGATCTAGGCTGGTATGAGCAGGCGGAACACGCCTTCGACTGGTTCATCGGAGGCAACGATCTCGGCCTTGAGCTCTACGTGCCCGAGACCGGCGGCTGCCGCGATGGATTGCATGTAGACCGAGTGAACGGAAACCAGGGAGCCGAGTCTACGCTGGCCTTTCTGCTCTCTCTGGTGGAGATGCGCCAGGCGCAGAACATGCTGACCAGCTTTAAGCAGCCGATCACCGCGGAGGATTACCCGCCCTTGCCCATCTCCGTGCGCTAAACAGGCTGTGTACCGGGAGAGCACGTTTACGCGGCTTGTTCTATAAAGAAACGGCTAAACAGAAGAAACGCTCCGAAGCCTGTGATCCACTGATAGCTGCTGTTGTATACGCGCGACAAGAAATGGGACCCGAATGGGCAATGGGACTGCACTGGCAATTCCTCTGAAGCGTTCTAAGACTGTGCTGAGGCCAGATCCGTCACGCGTCCTTCTGCGACAGTTTGATCCCGGGAATGCGCAACGCATGAGCGGGATCATAGAAAGAATTTTGGCCGTGCCGGAGGCGCAGGTCGGAGCGTTGCTGAAGCAAGTCTCGGAGGATTTTTCGCAAAGACACTTAAACCTGCCGCAACGGTTTTTGGACCGCTTTGAAGATCTTGAGGAACTGCTGCCGAAAGATGCCGTAATGACCCAGCAACGGCGGCTGCTGATCGGCTCCTACTTTCTGTCGGAATACTCGTTGGAATCGGCTGCCCTGTTCAGTCCATCGATGGTGCCTCACCCGGACCAGACAGACTTGCCACTGGGTGCAGTGCGCTTCATTCTCAGCCTGCGCGCAACCGGAGAAGGACACATATCCTCGATCACCTTTCGCAGCGGAATCGTGCACAGCGATCTTCGCATTGAAATGGATCCGGCGGGCAGCTTGCTCACCGAGCCACGCCAAATCGCCAACACAGTATATGAAGGCCCGCTGTTCCAGCGAAAACTCTGGGAGCTGGGCTTAGAGAGTGACTTTACCCGCCGGGTACTTCAACGGCTGGGGAGGTCGTTTGGCCTAGAGACGCTGCGAGATGCTCTCGCCGCCCAGTTGCAAGCCTCCGGGCACGCCCAAGGAGAAGTAGGGGAAGATGAGCTGAGAGCGCAGAGCATCTGGATGCTGGCACGCTCCAACTACGAGGTGCAGTTTGACCCGGAGCAGGATCTTTCTGAGCGGATCATCTTCCCTTCCACTCCCTCGCAACGCAACGGCATCGAGGATGCGCGGTTTGTGCGCTTCCGCAAGGACGATGGTGAGCAGGTGTACTTTGCCACTTTTACGGCCTACGACGGCAGGGTCATTATGCCCGAGCTGCTCGAGACCTCTGACTTCCTTCGCTTTCGGTTTATTTCCCTGAACGGCCCGGAAGCGGAGAACAAGGGCATGGCGTTGTTTCCGAGAAAGGTGAACGGCTCCTATGCCATGATTTCGCGGCAAGACAACGAGAACATTTTCCTGATGTGTTCGGACAATGTGCACTTCTGGAATGAACGCCACTTACTGTTAAAGCCTGCGTTCCCATGGGAGCTGGTGCAGATTGGGAACTGCGGATCACCAATTGAGACTGAGGCGGGGTGGCTGGTGCTGAGCCACGGGGTGGGGCCGATGCGCCAATACTGCATTGGCGCCTTCCTGCTCGACCTGAAGCAGCCCTCCAGGGTGATCGGCCGGCTGCGCGAACCGATGATGACGCCAGAGCCGAGCGAGCGTGAAGGCTATGTCCCTAATGTGGTTTATTCCTGTGGCGCCTTGTTGCACCAGGGCGAACTCATCATTCCCTATGGATTGGCCGATCTGGCCACCGGGTTTGCCACGGTTGCCCTGGATGATGTGCTAGCGGCCATGTATTAAAGGAATGGTCTCGCAGAGAAGAGTGGCCATACTATCGCCGGTCGCCTGGCGGACGCCGCCGCGCCAATATGGCGCCTGGGAGACGGTGGCGGGCAATATCGCCGAAGGCTTGGTGGAACGGGGATGGGATGTTACCCTCTTCGCCACCGGCGACTCGCTCACCCGCGCCCATCTGCATGCAGTCGTAGAAAGGGGCTACGAAGAGGATCCTTCGATCGATCCCAAGGTAGCCGAATACCTCCATATCGCGGAACTCTTCGAGCACGCCGCGGAGTTCGACCTGATTCACAGCCACTATGACTTTATGGCATTGGCCTATACGCGGCTAGTGAAGACGCCGGTGTTGACCACCATCCACGGCTTCTCCTCGCCGCGCATCATGCCGGTCTACGAGAAATACCGGGACGGATATTTTGTTTCCATCAGCGATTCGGATCGCGTCCCGGGGTTGAATTACCTGGCAACTGTCTACAACGGAATTGACCTCGCACTCTACCCACAGCGCAAGACCAGGGGAGAAGATCTCATCTTTATCGGCCGGATACATCCGGACAAGGGTGTCCACTTGGCGATCGAGACTGCTCGCCGGAGTGGGCGGCGACTGCTGATCGCCGGCATTGTGCAGGACAAGACCTACTTCCAGGATGAAATTCAGCCGAACCTCGACGATAAGCGAATCAGCTACGTGGGGCCGGTGGGGGTGGAGGAGAAGAATGCCCTTTTCGCACAAGCCTTCGCCCTGCTTCATCTGAATACCATCCCGGAACGTTTTGGGCTGGTACTGGCGGAGGCGAACGCGGCGGGAGTTCCGGTGATCGCAATGGATCTTGGCTCCTGCGGAGAGGTCATCGAGCAAGGTGTGACTGGGTTTCTGGTAACCGATGTGGCCGGGGCGGTGAGAGCGCTCGAAGAGGTGCCTGCGATTGACGACAGAGCCTGTAGAGGGAGAGTACAAGAAAGGTTTTCTATCGCGACGATGGTTGAAGCTTACGAGCAGGTCTACGCGAGAATTTTCTTATTGGAGAGCGGGCAGTAGTGGTGGTGCAGGAAAGAGGCCTGCCTGGGGCAAAACTAAATGGTTCTGGCACTGTCAGGGCCCTCCGAGTTTGGAGTACTTGTTCAGGCGTCAGCCTCAGAGATACTCCTCCCGCCCCTGCTCGATAACACGATAACAAGCTCGAAGTCTGCCGACCATCAAAAGTACCAACCTTCCCCGCTCCCCCTCCCCATGGCACAATATGGCCAACCTCTATGCTCGCTGCGTCAAATATAATGAACCGTTCGCACTAGGAGTCATGGTTTGTCCAGAGTACAACCGCCTGCGACAGCATTATGAGGCAGCAATCCGCCACTGGGGGCATGTCCTGCTCGCTCCCGATGCGAAACTTGTAGGTGCACTAGCCCGCCAGACTGCTGAGGTCAAGAGGAAAGCGTTTCAGGAGAGGGATGCGGCCAAAGAACGCTTGAGCGCTCACAAGCTCACCTGCTCAACGTGCAACCCAAGACTACGAGTGAATCACAAAAACGTATGCTGAAGCCGTGTCGGGGAAGCCCACTAACGGACTGTCAGTGCCTGCGATAATCCGACCGGAACTCGGAAAAACTCCCTACTTCACGGCTCAACGAGCGCATTGCCCTGTTAACCGGCCAATCGCTGCTCATTTTCATTGGGTTGATTTGGAGGTGCGTATTTCGGCGAGGATCTTGGTGAGCCGGTTTGCGAGCCGGTCGAGTCGCGAGCGGGCCTGGCCGTTGGGGAGCGAGCGGCGTAAAACCAACATGAGATTCTGCGCGACGAGCAAAGAGTCGATGAGCCCGTCGTGACTGTGCGCAGAGGAGCGGGTAAGGTTTTGGGCTGTGGGGCCAAATGTCGAGGCTGCGAGCGAGCCAGTTGAAACTCCCGCTGTAGATCGGTCAAGGTCACATCCACATAGGGGACACCTCACGAAACGGAAATTTATGTACGCCAAGGCCAGCAGCAGCCTTTCTGCGGTCGCCAGGCTCGGTAGACGTCAAAGCCGCATTTCACCGCCGCAGTCAACCCTCTTGGCCGTTGTTTCCTGAATGCCCAAAACCCGTCCGGAACTCGGCAAATCGGCGCCAGTTCAGCTGCATGAGTGCATTGTTCTCGCCAGTTGAGATCCTGAGGAGAACGGGATTACCGCACTGATGATTTCGCGGTACTGATCTTAGAAGCCATATCGCCAAACTCTGACCATCCGTCGAAGAGAGACTTCGGTCTTCGCTTCACGGAGGTTCTAGGCTTTCGTAGACTGATCTTATGGAATCACGATCTGGGAAGGAGGAGCGCGCGCATCCCCATGCCAATGGAAACGGCCAGAGCGGTAATGCGCACCCAATTGAGCATCACCCACCGGCGCATTTGGGCAGCGATCTCATCGTCCGGCTGACCTCCGCCGTGACCAACCACAAGGCTGATGATGGTCGGCCTGAAATATAGGAGTGTCGCCGCGACAGCGACCAACATCAGCATGGTACTGGCGATACGCCATGTCATGTGCGGCCGCGGAGTGCCAAAGCTCGTCAACAAGGCAGCCAGCCCAACCAGGCCCAATCCAGGTGTGGCCCAGGACCAAAAGAACATTCCCGCGCGGCCCGCCACAGCCAGCACCTGATTAGTTGCCGCCAGGGAGCGGGGCGGATCGGCTGCAACCAGTGGCCAGACTGCGACCGCCTCGTATAGGCTGCCCCCGAGAACGACGCAGGACCAGACAAGAAAAACCCAGAATGTGAGTGATGTCAAAATCGATCGCATGTGCCCTCCCGAAATTTCGATATAGTTATACCATATCTAAATTGGACCGATGATCTAAATTTGACTGATGAGCCGAATTCCTTCGCCAAAGCGCGCCTATGATTCGGCCAAACGCCGTGAGTCTGCCGAGCAGACTCGTCTGCGGATTGCCCAAAGCGGTCGCGCCTTATTTGCGCAGTTGGGCTACGGAGCGACGTCGATCGAGGCAATTGCCAACCACGCCGGCGTAGCGGTCCCAACCTTTTATGCGATCTATGGATCGAAGCGCGCGTTGCTCTTTGCCCTGCTCGATGCGGCGGACGCACAGGCGGACGTCATTGCTCTTCAGGATTCTCTTCGCGACGCGGCAGCTACTCCCGGGCGCCAGCTATCGCTGATGGTGTCTTTCAACCGCCGCTTATATCAACAATCCGCGGACCTCATCGAGGTGGCGCGCAGCGCCGGCAGTATGGAACCGGATTTGGCAGCACTTTGGGCCGAAGGCGAAAAGCGCCGGCTCCGCGGGGTGGCCCCAATCGTCCACTCCTGGGCAGCAGCCGGAGCGTTACGCAAATCCTGTCCGAACGGGACGCTCTGGATATCCTCTGGTCATTGATGGGCCCCGACAACTACCGTTTGTTCGTCACCGAACGCGGCTGGCCACCAGAAAGGTATGAAAGATGGCTCACAGCGACGCTCAAAACACTGTTGCTCCGCAAAGCGCCACGTATGCTCTCGCATGAGTAAACATAAACGGGCTTTACTTCGGCGATCGGTCTAGGGTTTCTCAATGAGCGCTTCATCGCACTCGCGGAGCACTGCAGGTAGAAGAGTCACTGAGTTCCCGAGTTCCGGGCGGGTGACCACTATACAGACAAACTCCCGTAGCTGGTAGGTCAGGCGGGAGGTTTAATGGTTCGGTAGAGAGTGGAGCGAGCCACTCCAAATCGGGTGGCGATCTCGGAAACGGGGATATCTGCCGTTTTGAGCAGGACGCGGATGGTCTTTATCTCTTTGGCGGAGAGTTTAGCCGGGCGACCTCCATTGCGACCGCGGGCGCGCGCCGCCTTGAGGCCGGCTACCGTTCGTTCACGGATCAGGTTGCGCTCGAACTCCGCGAGGGCAGCGAAAACGTGAAAGATCAGCCGGCCGGCGGGGGAGATCGTTTCGATCTTCTCTGTGAGCGATTCGAAATTGATCTTTCGCTGTTCGAACTGCGCGATGAGGCCGACGAGATCGGCCAGGTTTCGCCCCAACCGGTCAAGCCTCCACACGACGAGGGTGTCACCCTCGCGCAGACCTTTGAGACAGGCCTCCAATTGCGGTCTCCCGGTGTTTTTACCGGTGGCCTGTTCTTCGTAAACCTGCCGGCACTTGGCCCGCTTCAGAGCGTCCCGTTGCAGATCGAGGGTCTGGTCTTCGGTCGAGACACGTGCGTAGCCGATGCGCATGTCCCAAATTTTAACAAGCGGGAGGTATTTCGGACATAGTTTTCCGGACGGCTTATGAGACACTTCTGTGCAGCGCAAGAGAGCCAATTAGGGGCAATTCGAAACTGTCCTGAAAACCCTCGTTTTCGCTACACTCCTGAACCATGCCCCGCCGCGAGCTGCTCACCCCTACAGAACGCCTTCAGTTGCTGGCCTTCCCCGAAGACACAGGAGAGCTGATTCGCGTACTCACGCTGAGCAAGCTCGATATCGCCTTCGTGCGGCAACACCGTGGGGATCACAATCGGTTCGGCATTGCCGTTCTAATGACCTACCTCCGGTATCCTGGGCGAATCCTGGCCAAGGATGAGAAGCCCCATGATCCGGTTCTGAACCTGATCGCAGAACAGCTTCAGATTCCCACCGCCGCGTGGGAACTATACGCAGATCGCGATGAAACCCGACGTGAGCATCTGGCCGAATTGCTTTCTCTGCTGGACATCAAGCAGTTCTCAACCAGGCATTACAGGGCTTTATCGGAGTGGCTGGAACCAACAGCATTGCAGACCACACGAGGAATGGTCCTCGCACAGGTAGTCGTGGAAGAACTACGAAAGCGGCTCATCGTTCTGCCGCCAGTGGCAGTCATCGAACGCCTCTGTGCTGAAGCGGCAACGCGAGCCCAGCGGAAAATCTTAACAATTTTGACGGAGGACCTGAGTCCTGAACAGAAGTTGCAGCTTGACGGCTTGCTTGAGATGCGCGAAGGCAGTCCGTACAGCACCCTCGCATGGTTGCGGCTGCCGCCGGGTGCGCCGACTGCCAGAGCAATCCTGGCACATATCGAACGCTTACGCGCCATACGCGAATTACAGATTTCGCCCGAAGCTAGCCGACGGGTGCATCAGAACCGGCTCCTGCAGCTTGCCCGTGAAGCTGCCCAGACAGCCGTTTATCACTTCAAGGACTACGAGCCGGATAGGCGCTACGGAACGCTGGTTGCTCTGATGATTGAGACCGCGGCCACCGTGACGGATGAAATTCTCGATCTGAATGATCGGTTGATCGGAAGCTTCTTCGCGAAGGCAAAGAACAAGTACGAGCGTGCTTTTGCGGAGCAGGGCAAGGCGATCAACGACAAGGTTCGACTTTATGCGAAAGTCGGCGCTGCTCTGGTCTCCGCACGTGAGCAGGGGCGCGATCCGTACGTAGCGATCGAGGCAATCGTTTCTTGGGATGCCTTCTCTCGAAGTGTGACCGAAGCCGAACAACTGGCTCGGGATGAGGACTTCGACCCCCTTTCCCTTGTCACCGAGCATTATCCTCAACTCCGAAGGTTTGCCCCAGTTCTGCTCGAAACTTTTGAGTTCCGGCCTGCGCCAGTCGCCCGTGAACTCATCGATGCTGTCGATGTACTGCGAACGATGAATCGGGAGGGCGCCCGCAAAGTGCCAGAGAATGCGCCTGTGGGCTTCGTTCGCAGGAAATGGGGAAACTACGTGTTTAGCGCTGAAGGTATAGACCGCCGGTTCTATGAACTTTGTGTCATGGCCGAGTTGAAGAATGCCTTGCGCTCAGGAGATGTCTCCGTTCGAGGCTCACGTCAGTTCCAGGATTTCGAGGATTACCTGATGCCGCAGCGAGAGTTTGAGCAGAAGTTGGCCGGGGGCGGTCTTCAAATTGCAGTTCCAGCCTCGCCTGCCGCCTATCTGGAGGAAAGAATATCGCTGTTACAGGAAGCACTTGATCAGACGGATGAACTCGCCCGCACAGGCCAATTACCCGATGTGGAACTGAGCAGTGCCGGACTTAAGATCAGTCCGATTGAGAACAATGTCCCGAAGGAAGTGGATGCTCTGAAAGAGGCGCTCTATGGGATGCTCCCGGATGTAAAAATCACAGACCTGTTGATGGAAGTGGACCGCTGGACAGGCTTCACCCGCCATTTCGTTCATCTCAAAACCATCGGCCCAGCAAAGGATCCGATATTGTTGCTGACTGCCATTCTTGCCGATGCGACCAACCTGGGTCTGGGCAAAATGGCCGAAGCATGTCCGGGCACAAGTCTCGCTAAACTGTCCTGGCTCGTAGCCTGGCATATTCGGGACGAAACCTACTCGAAAGCGCTGGCCGAAATCGTCAACTATCACCATCAGGTTCCTTTCGCCGCTCATTGGGGTGAAGGAACCACTTCATCGTCCGATGGACAGCGCTATCGCGCCGGAGGACGTGGCGAAGCCACTGGACAGGTGAATCTCAAATACGGCAATGATCCAGGCGTGACGTTTTATACCCATGTGTCCGATCAGTATGCCCCCTTCCATACCAAAGTCATCAATGCCGCGGTGCGGGATGCAACGCATGTTCTCGATGGGCTGCTCTATCATGAATCCGATCTGCGGATTGAAGAGCACTACACCGACACGGCCGGATTCACTGACCATGTCTTCGCTCTGTGCCATCTGCTCGGTTTCCGCTTCGCTCCGCGCATCCGCGATTGGCCGACAAACGGCTGTACGCTCCCGGCAAGTCCGATCGATGGCCCACACTCGACCCGTTAATGGGTGGCTCCATCAACACCAAACTCATCGAACGGCAGTTTGGAGATGTCATTCGCCTAGCCGCCTCGATCCAGCAGGGAACGGTGACAGCGTCTCTGATCCTTCGCAAGCTTGGCTCCTATCCCCGCCAAAACGGTCTGGCCCTTGCTCTCCGCGAGGTTGGCAAAATCGAGCGGACTCTGTTTATGTTGGAGTGGCTTAGAGACCCAGCCTTAAGGCGGAGGGTGACCGCCGGCCTCAATAAGGGCGAAGCCCACAATGCCTTGGCTCGGGCGGTCTGTTTCAACAGACTTGGCGAAATCCGCGACCGTTCTTTCGAAAACCAGCGCCACAGAGCCAGCGGGTTGAACCTGCTGGTTGCTGCGATCACGCTATGGAACACGGTCTACCTCGAAAGGGCTGCAGAACTGCTGGCGAGATCAAGTGTGTTTGATCCGGCCTTGCTTGGGCACGTCTCTCCGCTCGGATGGGAACACGTCAACCTCACCGGCGATTACACTTGGCACTCAAATAAAAGGGTGGCTAAAGGTGGGTTCCGACCCCTCCGAATACCTAGAAACGGCTTCGGCGCGCCTTAACGTACATAAATTTCCGTTTCGTGAGGTGGCCCGTTGGGGTCATTCCAGCATTTAACTCTTACACTGGTAACGATCACGCCGACTTCTGGATCACCACGGCCGTCCTGGCAGAGCCTCGGCCAGGCTCAGTGAAACCGGTGAGCGAGGAGCGCGGCATCTCGTTCCTCAATGTGGTCGGCCGTCTAAAGCCAGGCGTTTCCATCACGCAGGCTCAAGCAGACATGGACCGTGTAGCGGCCATGCTCATGCGCACTTATCCAAACGAATCACCTAAAGAAGGTGTGATAATCCGGGATCTTCGAGAATCAACCACGGGCGATATCCGCCCGATTCTTTTGCTTCTGTTCGGTGCCGCGGGTACCGTTTTCGCGATTACCTGCGCCAATATTGCTGGTTTGATGTCAGCGCGCATTACACGGCGGAATCGAGAAATTAATATTCGTGCAGCGATTGGTGCTGGGCGATGGCGTATCGTGCGCCAACTTTTTGTGGAGAGTCTGGTGGTTTGCTCGATCGGGCTAGGTCTTGGGCTGTGGTTCGCCACCATGGCCCACAAATATCTTCAGCTGTTGCTCGATCTCCCTGGTCAGCCAGGCCCCGGACTCGATTTTGCGGTTTTCGGCTTTGGGGCTGTCCTTGCCGCAATCGTTCTTAGCGTTGCTCCAGCGACCCACGTCTTCAAAGTTGACCCTGTTCGCGGACTCAAAGAGGCTCTGCGTTGACCACCAGCGAAAGTGGAGGTCAACGGCGGTTTCAAGTCGGCCTTACGATCGCGCAAATTTCATTTGCAGCCGTGTTACTCAGCGCGTCGAGCCTGTTCACCCTCGGCCTGATTCGCCTACAGAAGGTCGACCTCGGATTTGAGCCCGAGCATACGCTTTCATTTCCAGTAAGCCTTGCAGAGCCCAAATATAATCAAAGCCGGCTAGCATCTGTCTTTCAAGAGCTCGAGGGGGTAGACTGAGCGTGCTGCCTGGTGTACGGTCAGTTGGTGCAGGCGCGCCCAGTTGCCACTTCAAAGCGATATTTCAAATACAGTCCTGGACAACGTTTCAGGGCGTGCAATTCCAAAGCAGGAATGGACCGGCATTACCTTTGCTGCCACCAGTGGCAATTACTTTCAAGCCCTCGGAATGAAGATTCGAGCCGGCCGCTTTTTCACCTCCGCTGATAGGGCCACCTCACAGCCTGTGGTGGTAATCAACGATGCCGCTGCAAGGAAATACTTCGGATCACAAAATCCCGTCGGCGAGCAAATCGAACCTGTGATGTGGAATGGGGCCGGAAGTACTACAAAGCCGAGAACGGTCATTGGAGTTGTTGGAAACGTTAAGCTGCAAGGAATTGGGGGCGAAGCGAGGCCGACAGTCTATTGGCCGCTCGAGCAGATTCCTTCGAGCGATACGCTTTACGTGGTTATCCGGACGAAGGGTGACCCGCTACCACTCGTACCTGCGATTCGAGCAGAAATTCGTGCGCTGGATAGTGACTTACGTTTGTACAACGTTCAGCCCCTAACAGAATTTGTTCGTGGCTCGCTTGCAGAACCGTTGCACATCACAGCCCTGGTTTCAGCATTTGGCATATTGGCCCTTATGCTCACCTCAATCGGAGTATTTGGGGTGGTCGCCTACAACGTTGCACAAAGAACGCGCGAAATAGGAGTCCGGATGGCGCTGGGAGCACAAAGAAAAGACGTACTTCGTAGCTTCCTCATGCGAGCTGCCCTGATGAGTGTGATTGGTATTGCACTCGGTCTGACGGCGGCAGCCGGAACGGCACGCTTCCTTGCGAGGCTCTTTCTTCGGAATACCAGTGCAGGAACCCGTATCATTGGTGCTTTCTGCTCTGGCGCTCCTCGCTGTCATTTTAAGCGCGACTTTGTTCCCAGCTCTTCGGGCTACACGAATCGATTCAATGAAAGCGCTGCGTTATGAATGATTGACGCTGATTTCGCAATCTCCGGCGACTGAGTGTGACAATCCAACACGAATCCTTACCGTGGGTGATATACTGCTCCGACCGGAACCCTTCCGTCTATTTCGATCACTTCTTGAATGCCGGCAATGAATAGTAGTCTGGTAGGCAATCTATTGCTGTTGGAAAATGTGAATCCATCGGACATTCATCGACATCATGTTGGCAGTTACTCCCTGCATGTTGCCGTAGTTCCCATCGACGCCCTCCTGCATTCCAAGAATAAGAAAGTAATCCTGCTCATCGAAGATTGGATAGGTTGCGGCTGTCAATACTGCATTATTGTCGAAATACCATGTCACTTGTCCGGGAACCCACAGTAACCCATAGGTGTGGTAGCCCATAAGATTGGTATGACTCGGAAGATTGTAAGAATTGTCGCTTCCGTTGTTGGTATCCATCCCACTCGCCGACCAATCGTGAATCGTGCCATAAAAACTGTTTGGTGTAGCTCCTTGGCCTTCGTATATGTCCAGCTCTCCAGCTTCTATGCCAGGGTTCTCGGTGTATTGGATCGGACGCATCCAGATAGCGGGCCATGATCCTACAACCGGATCCCACGCCATGTTGACTTCAAAGTAGCCGTATCTCCATGCCCGATAATAGGAAGCATCCTCTGCTGCCGTGGAAATAGAAGTCCAGGGGTTAGTCTGTCCTTGGGTCCATTCCAAAGTCAGCCCAGAATTACGCACCGATATGTTTGCCCCAGGCGCGGGAATACTACTCATGAACGATGCACCGCCTGGGTTATACCAAATGTAATCGCCCTCGTTGTTAGGGCTGAGGCTCAGCGGATTGAACTCTGTTGAAGCTACCAGGGTGTAACCGCTCGCCTGTGGGGGTGGATTCTGAGCAGATGCCGTGAGCCCCAGTAGCATCACAAAACAAATGACTCCCTTTAGACCTTGTCTAACCCTCTGAGCGCCCAACCCATTGGCAGCAGGCCGATGTCGCCCGCTCTTGGAATAACCTGAAGACCCAGACGTACATTCATGTAATCGATCATCGGGGGGGCAGTCTGCAGTCAGAGAACCAGGTAATGGATAACCAACTCCGGAAGCAGAACTGCGCGTGGAGTTGGAACGTTTATTAGCAGCAGGTCTTGGGTCCTCTTTGATCATCATCATGTGTGCTCACCCCCGACACGTGGATTGTAGAACGTTAAGCCTGGCGTCAGAATGGGCCGAAAGTACTGATCAGCCGTCAGCCTCTCCCGAAATTGGCTGGAGTGCCGGGTCGCGGTCAGCGGCTGGTGCCACGAGCCAAGGAAGTTGGAAGCACGGCGGCCGCACTCTAGCAAGGGCGGAAAGTGAATGGATACAATAAAATGGCGGGGCACGCCTAAGTAGCGAAAGGACCACAAGCAGACCTTAGAACTTCGATTCCGAGGCGGTGGTACGCGATTGCCATGACGTTCTTCATGTTGATCGCATCGAATGCCGGCTGGAGGGTGGGAAAAATGCGACTCTCGAGAGCGTTTGAAGTAATTGCAGACCGGTCGCGGGCGTTGAGCAGCGTCCTCCCCAAACGTCCATCCGGCTTTAGTATGCGATCCTTCCATCTGACCACTGGTGATCTGACCAAGCGACCAGAAGAGCCATAGGTCGTCACCAGTTAGTTCTATAGCCATCCTACGAAAGTAAGCACGTAGGCACTGCCTTGCCGCTCAATTCTCCGGATATACTTAAACGGAATGTTTAACCGACCCATGACTGAAAAAAACTCGCAAGGGACCTCACTTTCAGATGGTTGTGGGGATCAGAACATACCGGCGTTCGCGCCGGTCGCAGAACGCAATTCGGACACGAAAACACACGCATCCACATTCCTCGCGATAAAAGCGGGGGAGAAGCTAATGGACCAGTGGAAGAAGTGTGACCATGTTTATCTGGTCCGCGAGGGTCTGGTGAAGCTGCTCTACACCAGTGACCAGGGTTCCGAGGTTAGCCTGGGTCTTCGTTCTACAGGGTGGTACGCCGGTGCCGGGTCAGTTCTGCTGGGGATTGCCAATCCTTATTCTGTGCACACCGTGAGCGATTGCAAGGTCACACAAATACCGGCGGACCAGCTATTCGCCTGGGTGACCAGAAACGTCAAGAAGCTACAGCAGTTCATGAAAAATATTTGTCTGGATTCAATCTTGCTCGCGAAACTTCACACCGAAATCAATTCGAGTAGCGCAGCAGAGCGCCTTGAACACTTAATGCAAGAACGAATCACCACAGACCCGAATTGGAAAACAGTGGATCCACTTCCGCTATTAAAGCAGAGGGAGTTGGCACAGTTACTCTCTGTCTCTCCTGAACATCTGAGCCGCTTGCGCAAGCTGCGCATGCATGAAGAGTACAAGGGAGTGCGTTGAATTAGCTCTCCACCGTAACTGCCCCTGGCGAATCCGGCTGGCGTTCTGTACCCCAAGCTGCGTGGCCGTTGCTCGTTGCATTCCTCCTTCCAGCTACTCACTCTCCTGCGTGCATCGAAAAAGTTGAGGAACCATTTAACCCGGGGCGCCCCTCACGCAACCGATCAGCACCCGCAACATGCGGAGGCCCGTATCGCGCCTTCTCGGGCCACGCGTACCAGCTGTTCCGTGGCAACTCATCCGCCTCTCTCGATCGATACCGTGGGCATTTCGTTCAATCAAGCATGGGTATTTCGTCTAATGGAGCATAGGCATTTCGTTAAGCCCTGCGAAACAGGGAGAAATAATCCTTGGAGGTCCCCAGAAGTTGATCGAGATCAAGTGTTACTTAGGTGCCGCTTGCTATTGTTGGCCCTCAAGGGGAGCAAGTGTGTAGAACCCTTTTGGAGGAGAAATGAACCAACATATCAGTAGGCGGACTCCCCCCGTCATCAAAGCAAGCGTGATCACAGCGTTTCTAGCTGGATCGGCACTCGCATTACCTGCCACTCTCAGTTATGCGAAAACAACCGTTCATGTGGCCTCAGCATATGGGGCCGAAGTGAACGTAGGTAGCGTAGTTAAAGTCGGACAGATCGCAGGAGCAGGATTGCCATCCTGTGCGACCCAGGCCGTTGGAAGTGTTACGGCAAGCGTCGCATCTATAGACACCGGCTTGATAAATACCGGTCTGGTTGAATCTGTTGCCTCCAGCACCGAAACCAGTTCCACCGGATCCAATGAAATCGTTGGCGTGAATCTACTGGGTGGGATTATTTCCACTACACAACTCAAGGCCGTCAGCACGAGCAGCGTCGATAGCAAGGGAGTTTTCCATTTCGCTACGACCGGCTCGACGTTTGGCAACTTGAACATTCTCGGCATACGGATTGCGGAAAATGTAGCTCCCAATACAGTGATCGATCTGCCGTTGATCGGCAGCGTAACTCTAAACGAGCAAGTTCCTTTCGTAAACTCTTCCGAAGCAAAACTATCGGTCAATATGATCCATGTCAGGATTACGCTCGGCTTGCTCGGCTTCATCCCAGGCACTGAAATCATTGTAGGGAGTGCAGCGAGCGAGATCAGAACTGTAACGGGACCTGCAGCAGTCGGGGGCTTTGCCTATGCTCCTAAGCTGGTGGCCGGACCTATTACCATTAGGCCACTCGTCTCGGAACAAATTGGTTGTTTCGGCACTGGCGGCGCAGTCGAGACGGACTCGGTCGCAGCTGTCAGTATCCCCGGCATTGTCAACACCGGTGTGGTCACGGTCACCGGTACGGGAAACATCAACGCTGGGGAGGCCTCAAGCGAAGGAACTAGTTCTGTAGCCGGGCTGAATCTGCTCTCAGGGTTGCTAAGCGCCACCGTCATCAAGGGCCAAGCAAGTGCCACAACAACTGACGGATCGAATTTCGATTTCAATGGAGGGAGCACTTTTGTTGGCTTGTCGGTTGCGGGGCATCCCGAACTCACGGCCGGCGTTGCGCCCAACACGGCAATCAAGATCGCAAATCTCGGTGTCCTTTACCTCAATAGGGTCACGCGATATGCGGACAAAATCCGGGTCGCGCCAGTGGAGCTCATCATTAATGCCGGGAATATTCTCAACATACCAATTGGAGCTGACCTCACGATAGGTGTTGTTGAAGCGCAATTGCATAGTGCGGATATTCCATAAAGTTCGACCCGCGTTGAAGAAACCGGGATCACAACGGCTCGCCCCAAGACTGAAAGCAGTTCTGGAGCAAGTCAGAGGGTGTCTCCAAGGCCAGGGAAACCTGGCGGAGGGCGCACCCTCGTTCCCGTTTATGGCTTTTCCTTTATTGATGCAGATCATGCGCCGGATTGGATGTGTAGGCCTACTCTATGGGTAGAAGAGGTCACTGACGTCGCAACGGCTGAGTATCCTTCGGAAGACGGACGGCTACAAGAGAGCTATGACGTTGATACGCACCCGGTTCCAAATTCAATTCGCACAGTGATACCAATCCGTGGTTGGGGTGAGCGGCGTATATATGCAGCAATACCCCAGTTTAGCTGGACCATAAAACGGCCCGCGATTTTGTAGAGAAGGCCAAAAACTAACAAGCTTAAATTTAGCGAAAACTGCAACTGTGTTCAGCCCAACCCGGTTGACGGCAGACCGCATCCTTCCTCCCCCAAAACGATTCATGAGCTTAGCTGAGGATCTGAGGTCTTCTACATGCCTTCCGATATCATCAGAGTACTTGTCTATGACAGCAGCAACCTGCAATGTGAGTTGCTGTCAACAGGCTTGGAAAGTCTGCACAAAGGCCTCGAGGTCAAGTGCGTCCGCGATTTTGAGTCGATGATCGCATTGCTCACCACCGACGCGAAATGCGTGGTGATCGTCTCGGATAATTCCCTGAATTACATAACCGCCTCCTTTGCGAACCACTTGCACACGCGATTTCCTGCGGTGCCGCTCGTCTTTCTGCTGAAGGAAGGGCGGCGCGACCAGGTGATCGAAGCCTTCCGGCTGGGCGCGAGAGGGATCGTTCACAGCAACGAGAGCCTGGCTCAGCTGGCAAGGTGCATCGAATCCGTTTCCGAAGGCGAACTATGGGTGCGTCACGCCGATCTGGGGATGATCTTCGAGGGGCTATCAAAATCGGGTGGGCGCATGACTGACGTATCGGGAAGGGCACTGCTCAGCCCTCGCGAGGAAGAGATATCACGGCTGGTGGCCGAGGGTATGAGCAATCGCGACGTTTCCAAGGCGTTACATATCAGCGAGAGCACGGTCAAGAACTCTCTCTTTCACGTCTTCGACAAACTGGGAATCTCCAATCGAGTGGAACTGGCACGGTATGTGAATTCGACCGTGGCGCGAGAAGCGTCAGTGGCCAGACCGAGAACCGAGACGCAATGGTAGAGGACGTGCGCGACCGCAGGCTGCCCACCCTACAGGTCCTCAGAGGAGTTGCCGCATCCCTGGTCGTCTTCTTTCATTTCGCCGGGCTTTTCAAACAGGGAAGCACAAGTCAGCCCGGGGCTTATAGCGGAGGCTTGGGCAATCTGGGGGCGTGCGGAGTCGATATCTTCTTCGTAATTTCCGGATTCATCATGGTGTACACCACCAGAAAAAAGGGAGGAGTAAAGGACGCGCTGATCTTTATAAGCCGAAGGGCTCTGCGAATCTATCCCTTGTATTGGATCTGGACGTCGATGATCCTGCTGATGCGGATAGCTGGAATAGCCCAACGGACTCATCACTACTCCGCTTCCTACATCCTGAACTCCTACCTGCTCATTCCCTCTTTCAATGGCGTCGACTATCAGCCCCTGCTTCCCCAGGGATGGACCCTGACATTTGAGATGCTCTTCTACCTCGTCTTTTGCCTTGCCATCCTGGCAGGGCTGAGATCGGGCAAAATAATGTTCGCTTCCATTGTCTTTGCGGTTCTAGCCCTTCTTAGCGGTGTATTGAGTCCGGCCGGCGTGACCAGGCAACTCCTGAGACAAACCATCATTCTTGAGTTCCTGTTCGGCGGACTGTCGGCTGAGATCCTGTTTAGGCTATCCAAAATCTCTAACCATCGTACGCGGCGAAACATAGCCATCCTTCTCATGAGCACCGGCCCGGCCGCCCTGCTGTGCACCATCGCATTACGAGATCCGCTTGCCATGCGTTTTGCGTTCTACGGCATTCCAGCATCGTTCCTGGTCCTTGGGGCAGGCATACTTGGGGAGGCGTCAGCGCCGAGGTTTTTGGTCTACTTAGGCGACGCCTCTTATTCGATTTATCTGACGCATGTGTTCTTTGCGCTGGGCTACCATACGGCGCTGAAGCACTTCCCCATTCTCCCGCGGCTTCCTGATGGCCTAGTGATCGTACTGGCTGCGACGGTGACAGTCGCTCTCGCCTCACTCACGCATTACATGGTTGAACGGCCGTTGACAAAGCTCTTGTCCTTCAAGACTTCGCCTGTCAGAACCGAAATCGTCCCGCAATTCGTCAGCTGACCCAATACTCCGCGCCCCTATGGGGACGCTCTGATAACCCTGGAGCGCGACTCAAGCTACTCCAACTTCTCCTATTGCCCGCAGGGGTTAACCTTTTGTGTAACAGGCAAATGATTGACACCATTCGCCCAACCGATGGCGCTACGCAGTGCTACCGGGTTACCGGAGCACCTGGGGTAACGAAGGAGTGATGTCAACCGACGAATAGTGACATTGACTGTGCTAATTGAGTCACGCATAATGAACGCACTCAGCGGACTTTAAAGATCCTGGGCCTCGCCCATCTATCTGAGGTTGATTCCCATATGCCGCAGGCCGCCAACAAAGTACTGATCTACGACACCAGCAATCTGCAATGCGAGCTCCTGGCTGCCAGCCTGGAGCGTCTGCGGCCCGAGCTGGAGGTCAAGTGTATCTGCGATTGCGAGTCGATGATTTCGTTGCTCACGGCCGACCCGGACTGGGTGGTCATTGTCTCGGACTCGGGAGGGGCCACAAACGCTTTACTGGTCAAGAGCCTGCAAACGCGGTCGATTGACGTGCCCCTTGTGTTTTTGCTGCCGGAAGGCAGTACCGAGCGAGTGATCGATGCACTACGGTTAGGGGCGAGCGGCATCGTGTATGGCAGCGATAACCTGTCTCAGCTTGCCGCCTGTATCGACCGCGTTTCCCAAGGCCAGGTCTGGCTGAAACACGTTAACCTGGGAATGATTTTCGAGAGGCTGGCAAAGCCGGGTGGGCGGAAGACCGACGTATCGGGGAGAACCCTACTCAGTTCTCGCGAGGAAGAGATATCACGGCTGGTAGCCGAGGGGATGAGCAATCGCGAAGTATCGCACACGCTGCACATCACTGAAAGCACAGTCAAGAACGCCCTCTGCCACATCTATGAAAAGCTGGGGATATCGAACAGAGTGGAGCTGACGCTTCGCATCAGTGAGAATGCCGAGGCGGAAAGCGCCTGACAGGCGTTTGGGACGGCCGGCTTCACGAAATGTTCGCCAGCTGCTTGAACGTCGAGTAGACGAAGGATCCGAGATACCAGCCATCCATAAATTTGTAGGGGGCTTCGCCGGTTGAGTAGTGCCCGCAAGGCAGCACCCTGGAGACCAAATCGACGCCGCGACGGCGGAAATGATCGATGATCTGGAGTGAGTACTCCTCGAAGAAAGGTCAGGTCGTAGGTCGCGTGGATCAGGAGCACCTTTTTGGGCGTAGCGGCGAACTGGTCCATGTAATTCGAAGGACTGACGGCTGCCCAGATCTCGCGCAAACGCTGCTGGGTCATGCCCGCGGATTCAAAAGCGGCCCGGATATGCCGCGTGGTTTGCCCCGTCCAAACGACATCGCCAAAGGATATGGAAGCGTGATTGAACGCGCTGACGCGCACACGGCTGTCTATCGACGCTGCTAGAAACGCATAGCATGAGCCCAGGCTGGTGCCTAGAATTCCGAACTGGTCATATCCCTGCCGCTGGAGCCAGTCAATGCAGCACCGGATATCGATGACCGCCTGACGGCAGGCGGCGATGGTGCGTCCAACATTGGCGCTGACTGCATAATCCGCCCGCTCGAGCTCCGCCGGACGCCGTATGTCATGGTAAGGGTTGCTTAAGCGGAGGACGGAAATACCAAGACGGTTGAACACGGAGCACAGTGCATTGTGGCTTAAGGCGTCTGCATTCCACTGCGGTAATACGATGATTGCCTGTTTTGGCTTGCCTTCCCTCCTCTCCGCCGCCGCCGGAAACCACCTGGCATTGACCCGGTTGTTCTCGGGATAGGGGCTGCGCACCGGCGAGGTAAAGCGCAGAAACTGAGCCGTGAGTAGTTTGCCGGAGGCGGCGCGATGGCGAAGCCGCGCGTCCCGATGCAAGGTCTCGGGTCGAGTATTCGTGGGGAATAATTGAGGGTGGCGCCGTTCGAGCATAAAGTCCTGCGGCGTCTGGTAAGCGAAAAACTCAGTGCGATGCCGGAGAATGAAGTCGTTCAAGCGCAACATTGTCCGCTCCCCAGCCGCGTAGTCAATCGGCGAGTGATGGGGAATGCTGAATCCATATCGCTGCGTGAAATCCTGAAGCCACTCGAAACCCCATTCCACGGGCACCACTGTGGAGGTCGTGTCCCGGGTAGTTAGCGCCGCTTCCCAACGGTACATCCAACGAGAGTAGATGTCGCGGAGCATTCCCTTACTGTAGCCGAAATGGCCGCTTAGACCGCTTAAAGAAAACTCCGGCGCCGGTTGCTCAACGGTACGCTGGTGCACACCCGGGTTACGTGACTTCTACACCACGGACTGGAGGGGTTTATAGCTTATGAATCCACCCAGAGATAGCAATGACACCGGGTATCCGTGCTCCTTTTGCTACCTATCTAAGTGGTTAGCGGACGCTCTCCTAAACGACGGATCCGCGGCACGGATTCTTGTAGTTGGATTGGCGCTACGAAGCGATGACATACGTTGGATTCATACTGTAACGACAGGTGTAGCACGCTGGTTTCATAGATAGTCACGAGATACCGTAGAGCTGCCGCAGACAGCTCTATTAACCAAGTATGTAACACATCTGAGCACCTTCGTTTAGTCGACCAGCTTAGGTAGAAAGTTTACCTGGCGAGGTATCGGTTCTATTGCCTGTAAAGCGGGTTGCCGCTACCTTCGATTTCAGTCCCACTGCAACTTATCCGGGAGTTCCTTGGACTCCCGAAAACCACAGCTTCCCCCGGAGTGAATCGAGCGGATTACCGCTGCGATTTTTCAAGAACCAAACGATGTGGCTCACAGGGCGAAGCTATGCAACGCAAACTCTTACAGATCAACGGCACAGCGGCAGAGCAACCTGGGTCACTCTTGCCGCTCACCATATTGCGGCCGCTCGTTTTGCTTATCTCTGACACTTCGGCCCTGGCATTTGCCCTGGCTTTCGCGTTGCTGGTGAAGGGCTACAACAGCGGCGGTGTAGCACCTGCGCCCTACCTCAAGTTGTGGCCTTTTACGTTTGTGTTTCTCGCGTCGTACTGGATGAGCGGCTTGTACGCCCGTCCCGCTCTGAGTCATCCAGAGGAGCTGGAACGTGGGACGGCGTGTTCATTTTGCATATTTTTCAGCCTCTCGGCCTTCACATTGACCATGAGAGGCGGGGCGCATTGGGTTACTGCCACTCTGGCCACCGCCATTGTGGCCAACGCGGTCCTCATGCCACTCTTCCGGGAACTGACGAGGCATCTCTTCTCAAAGCTTCCCGGCTGGGGCGACCAGGCGATCATCTTCGGAGCCGGGACCGAGGCACGCGCCCTGATTGAAAGAAGCCAGAGCGAGCGAGAAGCTGGCATCAGGCCCGTGGCTGTGGTTGATCCCATGCCGCAAGCCGAACCCGTGCTTTGCGGCTTGCCCATCACCGCGTCGATCGAGGCCGCTGCCGGCTTCCTCGACCGGTCTAGGCCGGCCTACGGATTGTTGACCGTGGCGGCTGCGTCTTCCGCTGAGATAGTCAGACTCTTGCATTCTCCTGAGTCGGTCATATTCTCACGCATTGTCCTGGTCTCGAATCCTTCGGCGATGTCGAGCATGTGGGCGGTGCCGATGAGCCGCCGCCATACGCTGGGCTTGACTCAGAGGTCGCGGATGGATGGCCTTACCTACCGCGTGGCGAAACGGACCCTTGATCTTGGCTTATCGGCAGCGGCCTTGCTGTGCTCACTTCCGTTCATGGGCCTGATTGCACTCTGCATCAAGCTCGATTCCGAGGGGCCGGTGCTGTTCGGTCACCAGCGGCTGGGTAGGAACGCCCGATCGTTCCAGGCCTGGAAATTCCGCACCATGCACACCGATGGCGACGCGATCCTCGATGCGTGGTTTACCGCGCATCCTTCGGCAAGAGAGGAATGGGCCATAAGCGGAAAGTTGCAACATGATCCGCGGGTAACCAGAGTCGGACGATTCCTGCGGGTCACCAGCATGGATGAGCTGCCGCAATTGTGGAATGTGGTGCGTGGAGACATGAGCCTGGTTGGGCCACGGCCGATTGTTCAGGACGAGGTCCATCGCTACGGGGAAGACTACGAGGTCTTCTCGCAGGCGCAAGGCGGCGTGACCGGCATGTGGCAGGTCTCCGGCAGAAGTTCGACCACCTATAACGAGCGGGTGATGCTCGACAGCTTTTATGTGCAGAACTGGAGTATTTGGCTCGACCTGACGATCATCCTCCGCACTTTCGGTGCGGTGTTGCTCAGGAAGGGTGCGGTATGAATCAGCCGGCGGCAGTATCAAGCAATTATCCGAACAAAGGGGAGGTTATTCGAGATATGTGCAAGCGGAACCCAGGGATCTACTACGGTGTCATGGTATGCGCGCTCTGCGTGAGCTGGATGAGCGCCGTGGCGGAACATAAATATCTGACTCCGCCGCCGGAGTTCTTCCAGTCGCACCAGAACAGCCACGCGAGCGTGATTGCCCCGGGGGATGTGTTGAACGTGAGGTTTTACTACGACCCCGATCTCAACAAGACGGTCAAGGTACGCGAAGACGGAAAGATCTCGCTCTCGCTCTTCCAGGGAATCCAGGCAGCGGGACAGACGCCGGAAGAGCTGCAGAAGAAGCTGGTGGCGTTATATTCGCAGGAATTTACCAAACCGGAAGTAACGGTTGATCTGGAATCCACCGCGAACAGCTCGGTCTATGTCACCGGGGAGGTTCTTCTGCCGGGCCCGAAAGAGGTACATGGCAAGGTGACCGTCGCCATGGTTCTGGCCATGAGCCAGGTAAGCCAGAAGACCGGGGGCACCAAGTCGGTGTTCCTTGTCCGCGGGAGTCAAGACGGAAAGTACAAAGTTTATAAGTTGGACGCGTCGCTGCCCAGCGGGAGCGCACGCGACATTGACGTGGTGCCGGGTGACATCCTCTTTGTTCCAAGGAAGGCCATCGTGAAAGCGGATGACTTCATGGAGCAATACGTGCGGGAACTTTTACCAGCTACACCGAGCACAAGCGCAACCGTTCTGTTTACACCAGGAAATCCTAATTTAGTCGCAGGTTCGACGGCCGCGCACTGACCGGTGTCGATCGTTGACCCGGCTTGGCGATAAGATGTTTGGCCTTTTGATTCGTGTTTCCGAGGAAAACTATGCAATTCACAGTTCGGGACCTGTTAAGCACGGTGTTCAGGTATTCACGCGCATTGGCTTTATTCTGCGCGGTCGTGGTGGGCGCCGTAATGATCTTCTATTCGCAGACGAGCAAGCTGTACGACTCGTCTGCAAAAATCATGATTTCTTTGGGGTCTGAGGCTCAAGGCAGGGCTGAATATCTGAACGGAAAGAATCTTCAACTGTTGCAGCGTGAACAACAGATTCACGACGAGCAGCAGATTCTGGAGAGCCATGATGTGCTGTTGACCACGGCGAAGTGGATCGTCGGCGACGCCGCCCCCCGTGCCACATCACCAGTGCCGGCATGGAGGATCGATGAGGCAAAGCGCTTTCTAACGGGTGGGGAGCCTGAACCGACCCTCCTGCTGCGCACCACCAGAACCTTGATGCAAACCTTCGATAAGTTTTTCGGGACGCCGAGAACCCATGCAGACCAATTGGATGACATGGTCCGGGAGTTGTCGAAGCAGCTCACAGTCAATGCCATTTTCGATTCAGATGCTTTAGATGTGAACTTCCGCTACAGAGATCCGCGCGTAGCGCAGACAGTACTGTCGCTCGTAATCGCCGCCTATCTAGACCACCACATCGCCGTGTTTCAAAGTGCGGCGGAGTCGGACCTGCTGAAAACGCAGCTCGATCGGTCGGTGAACCAATATCATGACCGGCTCGGGGAGTTCTCGTCGTATATGACCACGCACCGGGTTTATAACGACGATGCCCAGGCAAATTCGCTGGTTGAGCAAAGGGAGAAACTCGACCAGGCGTTAAATGAGGCGCTTGCAGATAGCGATTCGGCCGCGGCCCGGCTGGCATCGCTCAAGTCTATCGGCGCTTCGCTGGCACAATTCGAACGCTACAGCACGACCGAGGTACGCAACAAGCAACGTGAGGCATTGCAGTCGAAACTGAACGAGAAATTGTGGAGGAGCAGGCCCTTCTCAATCGGCACCCGGTGGGCAGCCGGCTTTACCAGGAAGAGCAGTCGAAGCTGGAGACGCTGCGTCATCTGCTGGACCATGAACCCGATCAGATTGTGGACCAGACAGAGCAACGAAGGAGCAAGGCGTCTGAACTAGTAGAGTCGCAGATCATCGATGTGACCGAGGTTCAACGCGGAGATCAGGCGCGGATCGAGCGACTGCACCAGGATCGAACGGATATCGATGCGAAGATCAATGAATATGCGCGGGACCTAAAAGGTTTCAACGCGCTAAAACTCGACCTTGCATTTGCCAAGCAGGAATCAGAACAGATGTCCCAGGCGTATGTAGATAGCCGCCTGAAGACCCTAACCTCGCAAAACGCAATTACCGATATCTCGGTCATCGACGCCCCGACCTCGGAGCATCGTCCGGCGAGCCCTAAGAAGCAGATCGTTATTGCGGCGACCGCCGGCATGCTGCTGATGGGAGGCCTTGCCGTTCTTCTCGCCTGTATCGGATTAGACACCACGATGGCCGACGGCAAAACCGCTGAGGTCCAGCTGGGAAGGCCGGTGATCGCGAACTTCCCGATGGGACGGAGAGGCGAGAGCGCATCTGAGTGTCCGGTGCTGTTCACCCGAGACCATCGCCACCAGTTTGCCAGGATCTATCAAACGGTACGACCTGGCGGAGTGGGCGGTAAAGTCATTCTGCTTACCGAATCCAGTTCCGGAGAGGGTGCCAGCCTGCTCGGGTATGGTCTGGCCCGGTTCCTGAGCCACAATGCCGGGGAGAAAGCCGCATTCATCGACTGTACCGAAAATGCGATCGCCGAGCCCCTGAGTGTGACCGACGGGGTGGTAAGCGACCTGACCCTACGCCTGTGGCCCGGCGATGACAAAACGGATGCCGAAAGCGCTGCGCTTGCGGTGGTTTCGCAACTACGACAAGAGTTCGCCTACATAGTGATCGCCGCCGGCGCAGTGAAAGAAGCAACCGAGCTCTTAGCGCTAAGCAGCGCCGCCTATGCAACCTTCTTGATTGTAGAGGCGGCGAAGACGCGGCGCGCCGCCGCCCGCCATAGCATCGACGTGCTGCAGCAGTATGGGTTTCAAGATGTTCGTCTGATTCTTAATAAACGGATCTTCTATCTGCCTGAATGGCTTGTGAGGTTTGTATGAGAAAGAGTTTCCTGAAGGTTTGCAAGATAGTCGACCCGCGTTTCCGCCGGCTTTACACCTGGCTGTGGCGCAGCAGCCTAAAGAGCTGTGGGCGAAATGTATCGATCGCTTATCCAGCGCGCCTGGAACAACCCGGCTCCATCAGCATGGGAGACGATGTAATTCTCTATTCTCGCGTGTGGCTTAATCCCGTGGCTGCATGGGCCGCTGGAGACTATGCAGGCGAGATCCGCCTTGGGAATCGAGTCAAACTCGGCTACGGGGTGCAGATCTCCTCGGCGAAGTCGGTGATCCTCGAAGACGATGTGGCGGTTGCCGCTGGGGCTGTGATCGTAGATCACAACCACGATCATCGGTACATCGGCACGCCCATCTATGACGCGCCTATAACCAAACCTCGCCCGGTCCGCATTGGGAAAGGATCCTTTCTGGGCGTGCATTGCCTGATTGCTCCTGGTGTTCAGATTGGCGAGCACGCCGTGGTCGCTGCCAACGCGGTCGTGGTGCGAGATGTGCCTTCTTACTGTATGGCTATGGGCAATCCGGCGCGCGTGACGCGCTTTTATGATCCGGAGGCCAACAAAAAAGAAAGCCTGCAAATGCAGGCGGATGAGGTGACAGTTGGTTGAATTGAGCGCAGCAGCGGACGGAGCGCCGATGGTGACGCTGCAGGTGGAGGCAAAGGCGCCCGTAAGCCGCCTCTTCTCCAACAGCGTCGCCATGGCGGCGGCGAATGTCGCCGGGCGTGGTCTTGGCTACGCCTACATCGTAATGATGGCGCGTCGCCTGGAGGCTCGATATCTGGGAGCTTATGCCATTCTGATTACCGCCAGCATGCTGATCGAGTTGGTCTCAAATCTGGGTCTGGATAAGATCCTGGTCCGCGAGATCACCGGCGGATCGGCAAACGTGGGACAAGGATATTTTCGGGCAGCGCTGCCCATTCGCTTTGTTATGGCCACTGTCTCCGCCGTGGTCGCGTGGGGCTTGCTCATCGCCCTGTTCAAAGGACAGTTGCTCGCATCGCCGCTGAGTTGTGCTCTGTTCTTGTCCACCATTTTTCCGTGGTCGTCACGCGCAATTGCGAGGCCTTCCTTACGGCTCATGAACGCATGATGCCGATCGCCGCTTCACAGCTATGCGAGAGGGTCGTCATCTTCGGCGCGGTTCTGCTGCTGGTGTCGGGGTCTTTGAGCTTTGGGGGCCTGCTCTGTTTCGCGCCCCTGGCAGCGTCGGTCCGCCTACTGGTGGTTGCCGCCTTTGTAATCAGAATGTGGGTTCGGCATATCACGCCGGCGCGGGCGAACATGCGGAGGCTGCTCCGGCAAGGGGTGGAATTGTTCTCAGTAGAAATACTCGCCCTCGTATACTTCCGCTCCGATGTATTCTTTGTGGCGAAGATGGGTGGCCTGGGCGCCGCCGGCATCTATCAAATTGCTTACAAGATTTTTGATTTCTGCCTTTCTCTCTTTGCCGGCTTTCTGCAGGCAGTGTTCCCCAGAATGGTCCGCGATAAGAGCTCCAAGTCTCTGAAGATGACGCTCGCGGTGGGCACTGGTTTGCTGCTGATACCGGTGGTCATCATCATCCTCGGCCGGCACCTTATTCTGGGCGCCTTCCGTCCAGAGTATGTTGGCGGCTCAACCTCGCTGGTGTGGTTGATGCTGACAGTTCCCCTGGTCTTTATCACGTCGAACATGGCCAACATGGCAATTGCCGCGGGACGGATCAAAATCCTGATTCTGCTCGCAGGCTTGTTGATCGTCAGCAATGTCGGGCTCAACCTGCTGCTGATCCCGAGATGGTCGTTCAACGGCGCTGCGTTTTCAACGTTCGCCTGCGAATTGATGAGCGCGGTGGTTTTATGCCCGTTCATCCTGAAGGTGATATCGGTGCCCCGGGGGCAACAATGAGCCACGACAACACATTGCAGCGGTCGCGTCCGGATTCACTGCTATTGTTTTTAGCGTTGACTGCGCTCGCGGTGGTGGCCGGCTGCTTCTTCGCGCTCAGCGGCGTCGCCGGAATCTACGTGGCGACCGCGATGGCGTTGCTCGCCTTGTTTACCACCGTCGCCGCAAAATATCCTGCGCCGGCATTAGGAGTGGCCATCTGGTTCCTTGGTCTTTTTCCCTTTGAGTGGGGCATCCAGACGGGCGTCCTGCCGAAAATATTTGGCGATGAAAGCGTATTCCTGCTGTATCTGCTGGCGTTCCCGCTGCTCTACCTCATGACAGGCCGGGTATGGCAGAAGGGATTCGGCACGCTGTACATCGTACTTGCCGCATTCGTCTGCGCCCAGGCACTGGGTTTTACGGTAGGGAGAGACCTGGTTGCCTCGCGAAACTTTTTGGAAACCTACGCGCTGGGGGCGGTACTGCTGGTTCTGGTGCTGCAGGAGGCTGCCAACAGCAAATCAGAGACGATCGCAAACTCGGTTGTCTGGTTAACGGTAGCCATTGCGGCGTTGAGCGTCGTGGAGCGCATCGTACAACGTAACCCGGTGATGGAACATTCCACCGACATGCTCTATCTCTCGCCGGAACTGGCGCGCATCACAGAGGGTGTCTATCGCCCTTACGTTAGTTTCTTCCATCCATCGGAGGCGGGCACCTTCATGGCGTTGGGAGTTCCCTTTGCAGTCCGCCGGTGGATGCAGCGGAGAAGCTGGATCTCGCTCTTGGGGCTGGCTACGATCGCAGTCGGGCTCTTTGTGAACGCGACACGCGGCGTTTGGTTTGGCGTTGCCATCGCCACCTTGCTACTGGTGCAGAACGCTTGGCTGGTACTGGCTGCGATCACACCCATAGCGGCGGTTGGGGGCACGATTGCTTATCTTGCATTCGAAGCTACGCCTTTTATGCAAAGGCTGACTGACCCCAACAACCTGTACAGCCGGTTCGTGTATTGGTCGCTGGCATTGAAGATGTTCGTCGCCCACCCCATCCTGGGCGTAGGCCACATGCAATTCGGGAAAGTTTACCTCGATTACGTTCAGGACCTGAGCAACGTAGCGCACTTCGACATCGCCAAGGTATCTGTGGCCGACAACATGTACCTGACCACGACCGTAGAGCACGGTGCCCTGGGCCTGGCAACGTTGATCGGGGTGTTTATTGCGGCCGCGCTGCTGCTCAAAAGTTTCAGGACCAGGCTGCTGGCGTTGGGCAGGCCGGCAGAGGCGGCCCTCGCCCAGTGCGCTCTTCAGGCCCTTGCTATCTACGCCGCGACCGGCTGCTTCGCTGACCTGGACCTGTTTACCAAAGCGACGAAATACATGTTCATCCTGGTTGGACTCGGACTTGGCGCCGGTGCTCGTTATGTCGTCACGGGAAATGACGTTAAGTGGGCAATGTGCCCTGGGCTGTTGGGAGAAACTCCGTCGTAGTTGTTGCTGTCGTGCCATGCCATCCCCCTAAAACTGATCAAGGTTCTCGCAAGAGCACCCTTCACCTCTTTTGGGAGGAAATATGGAAGTCTCGATCATCTACGTCAACTGGAACTGCGAAGAGGAGATTCTGGCTTCAATTGCTTCCGTTCGCGAACAGAGCCAGACAATCGAGTACGAGGTAATCGTGGCCGATAACGCCTCGCCGCAAGGATCCACCAGGTTAAGGCTGGACCCTGACGTGAGGCTCGTTCGAAACAATATGAATGGAGGATTCGGTGCTGGTTGCAACCTCGGAGCGCGTTACGCCGCAGGACGCTATCTCTTATTTCTAAATCCGGACACTCGCTTTCTGAACGACGTACTCGCGGAGTTAGTACAGTTTCTCGACGGACAACCGTGCGCAGCCATAGCCGGCCCTTTGGTTGAAGACGGAGCCGGCAAGCTGTCGTTTGAAGCGGGCCGGTCTCTGCCTACTCTCTTTAACGAGTTCCTCCAGCACAGCACGCTGGCGTTCAGGTTTCCGAAGGGCCCCTGGACGTCCCAGCCATATCTCTCTTGCTGGGACCACAAGTCCACCCGCGAGGTAGAGACGGTCCTGGGGGCCTGCATGCTGGTGCGGTCCGACGCATTTCGCAGAATTGGTGGTTTTGATGAAGCGTTCTTTCTCTACAGCGAGGAGTTGGACCTATGCCATCGCTTCCGACTCGATGGATTGCAGATCTGGTATGTACATACCGCCCGCCTGCTGCACAAAGAGCGGCAAAGCACCATTCAGCTCTTCGGTTCCGTAGGACGCATCGTTCTGCAGAACATGTACAGCCAGCACTACTACTTTCAGGAAGCACTATGGACCTCGCATCGCGTTCCTGTGGCGGCACATGATCGCCGCGCTCTACCTTCTGCGTTATCTCCTAAGTAAGGACAGGCTCCATTATGAATACTTCCGTTGGGCTATCAAGGCATAACAAATCTATGTTTACTCTGGTAATTCCCACCCATAACCGCGCCGCGATGCTGAGAAGGACGCTCGCCCATCTGCTCAAGCTGGACGAGATCTCAGAATGCGAAATCATCGTGGTGAATGATGGCTCAACCGATGAAACCGGAGCCTTGTTGGAGCAGTTCCGGCAAATGGCCCCGGCGATCATGCGTGTGATCACGCTCGACAACGGCGGCCCGGGACGGGCAAGGAACTTCGGAGTGAGAGCGGCTCAAAACGAACGCATTCTCTTCGTTGACGATGATGTATTTCCCCGCCAGGGAATGCTGCAGAGCCACCGTCAACTGCTGGATGCAGGATATACGGGTTCGCAAGGCCTGCTGCTATGGCACCACGAGATATCCATGACGCCTCTGATCCGATACATCGATAGCCGCGGATCCCAGTTCGCCTTTGACCAGGTCAAGGACGCCGATAGCCTCGACTTCGCTTATGTGTATACGGGCAATGTTGCCGTGCAACGGAGCGCCGTGCTCAACGCGGGAGGGTTTGACGAAAGCTTCTTCAATAAGGAACTCAAGTTCAGCGCATTTGAAGATACGATCCTGGGATTTTCTCTGCAGCGGAACGGCGCCAAGTTGGCTCTCAATCGAGATGCTGTTGCCGACCACCTGCATGACATGCAGGAAGACGCTTACTTCAGCCGGGAGTACAAGGTGGGGTACTGCATTGGACGGCTGCAAAAGAAACATCCGGCCATCGCACGATTGCTAGGACTGGATCGAAAGGATCTCCTGGTAGAACCGCAGGTCCATCTGCTTTCCATGATCAATTCGCAGCCGTTCCTCAAGTACGTTGCCGGGCACCCATTGCGTATGCGCTTGCGTCACCGTGAGGCGTTCTGCCGCGGATTTCTCCAATTCAAGCGAGAGACCACCGACACAAGGAAGCGGCCAATCCAATGAGCCTTCCTACCTTTTCGTTCGTCATCGTCACTTACAACAGCGCGGACACCATCGAGCTTTGCCTGGCCTCGATCGCAGCGCACACCGCGCAGTCCTATGAGGTCGCGGTGGTGGACAATTCGCCGACCGATGAGACAGTGCAGGCGGTGCACAGGTTTGCGGCGGCGCACCCGGAGGTCCGTCTCCACCTGCTTTGGCCTGCAGAGAATGTGGGCTTTGGCCGGGGCTGCAACCTGGGCGCACAGCACAGTTCAGGGAAGTATCTCTTCTTCCTGAATCCCGATACGCAGTTGATGAATGATGCGGCCGCATCGCTGGTGCAATGTCTTAACGAGCACCCGGGCGCCCTGGCCGCGGGCCCCGCGATCTTCGACAGCGAAGGAACCGTTACCCGAACCTGCAGAAGGCTACCTCATCTGGGACACGTGGCGCTGGATGCCACCGGGCTGGATCGCTGGTGCGGTGCTTACAAAATGACCCGCTTCGCCCACGACCAGGCAAAGCAGGTTGACCAGATTATCGGCGCAGCCATGGTGATGCGGCGCAGGGACTATGAGCCGTTCGGCGGGATGGACGAACAGTTCTTTATCTACTTCGAAGAAGTGGATCTCTGTAAGCGTATTCAACAAGCGGGAGGCGAGATCTGGTTTTGGCCTGACGCACATGTGCAACATCTTGCGGGGCACTCGTGCGAGACGGACTCGGTGCGCACACGCATGATCTTTGTGCTGCGGGAAAGTCGGAAGAAATACTTCACAAAACACTTCGGCGTTCTTGGCGGCTTGGCGCTGGAAGCTCTCAACCGGATCGAAGCAATCCAGAAATCAACCGTTTTGATGGCGCTGTGGATGGTGCGGCGCAAGCGCACGTACCGAGATAAGGCCCAAGGTTTTTGGGCCGTTGCCACCGGTGTAGCACCACGAGTTTGAGGAGCACAACAATGTTTCGTGTCCTAGCATTTACCGTAAAACCTCGAGAGTCGGCGGATACCCGCTACCGCATCCTGCAGTATTGTGCAGTGGCAGAGCGGGACGGCATCAGCATTGAGCATCGCAGCCTGATGGGATCACGATACTTCCAATGGCAGATGAAGAATGTGCAGCTGCTGTCGCGGTTGATGCTCTATCCCGTATTGCTGCTGCTGCGGCTGTGGCAAGTGCTGATCCTGGCGCCGCGATTCGACGCCGTCTGGATATGCAGAGAGATGGCGCCCCTGGGTCCGCCGCTGCTGGAGAAGCTGCTCGTCTGGCGATGCAAGCGGGTGATTCTCGATGTTGATGATGCGCTGCATATCGCGGATAAGGAAAGCTCGCGCCTGCTTCCGAGGCTCCTGCGCGATCGGGGCAAATTCGGCCGAATGGCCGCCCGCTATGCGACGGTAGTATGCGGTAACACTTACCTGGCGGAGTTTTACGGCCAGCATTCGGCTCAGGTCCAGATCATCCCTACAGTCGTCGATGCCGGCCGCTACATGCAGGTGTCTCCTGTCCGCTCCGAGACCGTTCGCATCGGCTGGATTGGGACGCCGCTCAACCGCCATCATCTCGACTCTCTGTACCCCGCTTTCTCCGCGCTGGCGCAAGAACGGCGCTTCGAACTGGTGGTGGTCGGCCTGAATGAGCCGCTGAACTGGGATCTACCCGGCATCCGCCACATTAAGTGGAACCTGGCGGAAGAGTTCGATTACTTTGCACACTTCGATATCGGGATCATGCCGCTCAAAGACTCGCGGTTCGCGCGCGGCAAATGCGCTTTCAAGTTGGTGCAGTACATGGCCGCCGGTCTGCCCGTGGTTGCTTCTCCGGTGGGCGCGAACTGCGACGTTGTGGAGCAAGGCCGTAATGGCTACCTGGCGGAGACACAAGAGGATTGGCACTCCGTGTTGCGGACGCTCATCGACGACCCGCAGTTACGCCGGCGGATGGGCAGGCAGGGCCGCACGCTGGTGCGCGAGTACTACTCGGTCGATGCCGGGTGGCAGCGTTACGCGGCGATACTGACCGGCTCGCTTCGCGAGGTGACCATATGTTGAGCCGACTCCTGCTTATATTGCTTCTTACCCAGGTGCTGCGCGCGGAGGCGCAAACGGCTGCGCTGCATCCGATGCAGCTTGGGGTCGACGCGGATAATTGGAGCGGCCAAACACAAAGTGCCGCGTTCGAAGCAAGTATCAGGTCGATGAAGATCGACTTTATCTCCTGGCATATCCTCCCCGAAGAGGAAGCGAGCCCGGAACGTATCCAGGCTATTGTCAAGTTCTGCCGCAAGAATCACTGGCATTACCTGTTCAACACGGAGGTGGCGAATTACCGGCGAGGAGACGCCCGGTTCAAGCATGCCGATGGCACTTACCGGTACGACCTGGCACAACAGACATTAGTTGCGTTGAAAGATGATCCGTTGTTTCTTGGGGTCATCTATGACGAAACCGACCTCATGCAGGCCTTCCTCGGCATGCCCGATCAGGCAGGCAAGACGATCGAGCCCGCGCTGGCGGACACTAGAAACCTTTCCGCTGCCCAGGCATACATGGCGGTCGCGGACAAAGTAACTGAATTGAAGCGCGGGTACGATGCGTACGGCAAGCGCCTGATCTTTGAAATGACCTTCCCGGATTCTCCATTTGCTTTTGCGCGGGGCGGAGCACTGCTTGCGCCGAAACTGCTGAAAGAGAACTTCAACGATCTTATGTACGCGGTTTACCGCGGCGCATCCATGGAGTATCACTCCAAAGAACTCTGGGCTTGTGTCGACTTATGGTTCCTGGATAAGTTTCCGTTCGCCGGAAAGTATGATCGGGGCTATCACACCCCTCCAGAGCTGCTGGACACGCTGCAGTTCGCCTATTCGGCCGGGTTCGATTACGTGTACATCGAGCAGGTCAAGGCGTTGATGGACGGGAACTACGCGCTTACCGAATATGGTAAGAAAGTCATCGAGTTCCAACATTGGCGCGCGGCCCAATCCCGAGGAAATTGGCGGACCGCACCGGTCAGCTACTACGTGAAACGGTTTCCCGATGGTTATTGGGGGCAGAGCTACTCAACGTTCATTCCAGATCACCCTTACGGATCGTGGGTCGCCAACCCTTACCACAGGCTTGACGAATGCTGGTTCAAGACGCTTGAGGAGCTGTCGCACGGCACGATTCCGCGTGAAGGAGACACCTGGAACGCAACCCTAAGCCCTTACTTCAAGGGACATTCCTATCAGACCATGGCAGGCATCCCGCCGATGGTGGTTTTCGATCAATTCGGTGTGCCGCCGGATCATACCAAGGCGACGGTTATCGACCTGTCTTCTGAAACCAAGAGCGGCCGCTTCGAGGCCATGTCTCTGAGCACCTCACCCAGATGAAAATCGTTCAACTCATCACTGGCAGCGCGTCCTTCGGGGGAGCCGAGGCACACGTACGAGACCTGGCGATCGGACTGCGAGCGCGTGGGCACGACTGCATTGTGATGGGTCCGGGCGCCGGCCTGCTCGCGGATCAATTGCGGGCCAACGGCGTGCCCCTGGTAAGTATCCCGGCTTTGAAGAAACCCATTCACCCGTTCTGGGACTTGATCAGCGTGCTTCAGGTGATGATCGCGGTGCGGCAGCTGCAGCCGGACATCATCGCTACGCACACTTCCAAGGCCGGGCTCATTGGCCGGGTTGCCGCGAAATTGATGGGAATTCCAAGTTCTTTCACTCCTCACGGCTTGTCTTTCGTGAACCGGCAGAACAGCAAGCTCATACGCTTCCGTCTGATCATAGAGCGATTAGCTCTCAGCCTGGGGAGCAGGATGATTACCGTCTGTGAGGCGGAACGTAAGTTAGCCATCGATCACCTGAAGATCAAAGAAAGCGACATCGCGACCATCCACAACTGCCTGCCGGATCTGCAGTTATCGCGTGAGCGCAGACAGGAGCGGGTGATCATCACCATGATTGCCAGGTTCGACGTGCAGAAGGACCACGCGACCCTGTTCCGCGCACTTGCCGGTCTGCTTCATCTCGAATGGGAGCTCTGCCTTGGCGGCTCCGGGCCGCTGCTGTCCTCGGCCATGAAGATGGCGGAAGCGCTCGGTCTTTCGTCGCGTATCTCGTTTCTGCACCAGTGTTCGGATACACCGCTGCTGCTTGCGCAAAGCGACATCTTCGCGCTGATTAGCAATTGGGAAGCATTTCCCATCAGCATTCTTGAAGCGATGCGTGCGGGACTTCCCGTGATTGCGACCGATACAGGCGGAGTGCGTGAGGCAGTGGAAAACGAGGTGAACGGCTTCCTTGTCCGTCCGCAGGATTCAGCAAAGTTGGCGGAGAGATTGGCTCTTCTTATTACTTCCTCCGGCTTGAGGCGAAGTATGGGATCGCGTTCCCGTCATCGCTTCAGCCACCACTTCGAATGGCGGTCGATGTTAGACAAGACCGAGGCTCTTTATGCGATGGCGGTTAACTACGTAAGACCGACGGAGGTACTGCAATGAATTACGATCTGGAGTTCCTGGGAGCTGCCGGCATCACTAGAGAAGTGGAACCGGTCGATCCTGATCGCCGGGCGCGTGCGATCTTCTGGCGCATTGTCCTGCCTTTGCTCGCCGTGGTCGATGTTCTGCTCATCATTCTTCTCTGCAAGCTGGTGAGCTACTTACTGCGATAACAGGATGGTTTCGAGTGCGCTGAACAGCAGATCACGGAGGTAGGGGAATAAAGCCATGAATCGAAAGCATAAGCCAGTTCCGAGAGAACATCTTGCCCCACCAAGGCCGGGACGTAGACCCTTTCTGGTTCAAGCACCGCCGGTCGGCGATCCGGTAGGGCAGCGCTTCTTTCGTGGCGTGATCATTGCCCTGGTGATTGAAGCCGTTGCAGCACTTTTCGTTTGGGCCGGGATATCCATCTGGTCGGCCTACTCAACGCTCTTCCTTTAACTTAGCGCTCTTGCACAGTTACGCGACAATATAGCAAATTCGGCCGAACCCGGGGACCCTCTTATGAATTGCTTTACCTTGCTGAAGAATTCTGTTTGGACTGCCTTGATCCTTACCACTGTCGTAACACTCGGTATCGTTAACGGCACAGCGAAAGCGCAAACTCCACAACCTCTGTTTTCAATCGCAACGCAATTACCTCTTTCCGGCACCGCCTTTCCGGTGTTTGCCGGGGACTTCAATGGCGATGGAGTCCCCGATCTTGCCTATATCACGAAAAGCAATAATTTAGAGATCGTGCTGAGTGTCGGCAGCAATACACCTACTACGTTGACCACGCCGTCTCTTTGTCCGTCTGCTGCGGGCCAGGCGCAAGTGAACTTTGCCGACCTGAATAATGACAAGAAACTGGATCTGGTTTTTTCGTGCAATGGATATATCACCATCCAGTTGGGCAATGGGGACGGCACGTTTCAAACTCCCGCCTCTTTCGCGGTGAACGCGCAGATGCCAGTCCTGGTTGACTTGAATGGTGACGGATTCCTCGATATCGCGGCTTTGATTCCCAGCAGCACTGCCCCTCAAGTTGCAGTTCTTTTGAACCAGGGCGGCACGAGCCCTGGAATATTTCAATCTCCAAAGCTGTATGCGGTGCCGAGTGGAGCGAGCGGCCTGCTGGCCGGCGACTTTAACGGTGATGGCAAACAAGACATCGTCACGACGATCAATGCAGGTACAGGTTATCCCACTTATGCCGCCGTTTCCATTCTCTACGGAAATGGGGACGGCACACTCAAAGCTCCTGCGACGCAATCCACAAGCAGTTTTTCCAGTTTTACCATCGGCGACTTCAACGGCGATGGAGTCACAGACCTTGCTCTGCTGCTGCTACCTCCGAGCAACACCAGCCTCTTTACGTCAGTTCAGATTCTTCTTGGCAGCACCAGCGGAACCTTCAGCCCGGGCGCATCGTTGGGGGTTGCGGCGCAAGCAGTCCCCGCATCTGCCAACTCTCAGCCGATGGCGGCAATTGCTCTTACCAGTAGTGGCGATCTTGATCTCATCGTCACTACCAATGTCCTGTGTGTGTTTCTCGGGGATGGCAAGGGAGGCTTCACCCCTTCGGGCAGCTACGGTGTAGCAGGGAGTCCGCTGTTGTTTGCGGATCTGACCGGCCAGGGAAACCTGGGATTGATTCTTGGAAACGTCTCCGGAACCTTCTACTTTGCCGGCAATGGGGACGGCAGCTTTCAGGCCGTGCCTGGAACACCGGTTTATGGTGTTTTCGCGGACGTAAACAATGATGGCCTTTCCGATATTTTATTTACCCCGCCCCAGGGCGGTAGTTACTTTGGCACGGCCCTGGGCAGAGGAGACGGCGCCTTCTCGGCACTGGACCAATTGACTCCACTTCCCACGACGGCAACCCAATACCTTTTGATGGCCGGAGACTTCAATGGCGATGGAAAGATCGACGCGCTCGCGATTCAACTTGGTAGCACGAGTCAGGTCCCCTGCGGGGATCCGCCGAATGCCCAACTGCTCTCGTACCTGGGAAGTGGCGACGGTCGATTTCAACCCGCCGGAACAGCTGTTGCCCTGGGAGTCAAAGACGCGGCTGCAGGGGTAACCGGTGATTTCAACTCCGACGGAAACCTCGACGTCATTCTTCCCTACGGCTCGTGCCACCCGGGACTTGTATTCGTGCCCGGAAATGGAGACGGGACGTTCGGCACTCCTGTCCTCATCAATGCGACCCAGGACAATCAGCACCCGGGCCTCTTGGCCGGCGACCTGAATAACGATAAGAAGCTTGATTTGGTTTGGGGCGACACTATACTTCTGGGAAACGGCGACGGAACCTTCAAACAGATTCCTCTTACGATCCCTGCCAGTCCGGCGGGCCCCACCGCTGCGGTCGCCATTGCCGATCTTAACGGGGACGGTATTCTCGACGCGGTGTCCAGTCCCGGTACGGCTATCTACGCCGGGAACGGGGATGGCACCTTCCAGACCACTCCCTTCTATACCGTGCCGTTGCCACAAGGTACCTACACGAGTTCCTTCGCCGCGGCGGATGTGAACGGAGACGGCAACCCGGATCTACTCCTCGTGCAAACTTCAAATGCCCCTCCCTATCTCGGGGTTTACCTGGGAGACGGAAAGGGCAACTTTACCCAAGATACGAATACCTACTACGTCAGCACGTCGCAGTCCAACTTTGGCACAAATGCTACGGTGCCCAGCCGGCTCAACAGCCAGGCTCCTCCTCCCGCTGGCGACAGCAAGCTGGATCTCTTAATTGCTCTTACCAGCAGCAACCCGAATTCCAGCCCGTATACCGTCTCCTTGTTAAACCAGGCCAATCCCGCTCCGCCTAAGCCGGCACCCATCACCAGCACAACCTCACTGCAAGCTTCACCGGCGACAGGAACCCCCGGGGCGGCCATTACTTTGACCGCATTTATCTTCGGGACTGACCCAACAGGTTCGGTCACCTTTACAGCTAATGGAAATACCGTGGGAACAGCAGCCATTACCGACGGAACTGCAACGCTCCAGATCTTGTTGGGGAACGCCGGCAGCTACACAGTGGCGGCAACATATCCGGGAGACAGCAACAACAGCGCAAGTGCTTCCAGCGCGGTCAGCGTCACGATAGGGCAAGCGGCCACCACCACTGCCTTGCAGGCTTCGCCCAGCGCCGGAGATGTCAATGGACAGGTCACCTTAACGGCAACTGTGACTGGATCTGTTCCTGGCGGAACTGTTTCCTTCGCCGCGGGTACGTCAAGCCTGGGCAAAGCTGCCCTTGCCGGCGGAGTCGCGACGCTGCAAACGTCGTTTGCCGCGGCCGGCAGCTACACGATCACAGCGACCTACCAGGGAGACGCGAATAACTTAGGCAGCAAGTCCAGCCCGGTAACCGTGGTGATTGCCGCACCTGACTTCACGGTTGCTGCCTCGCCCACATCAAGCTCCGTCACTCCGGGTCAAACCGCCACGTTTACCTTTACGGTTACTCCTACAGCCGGCTATGCGGGCACGGTGAAGTTCTCCTGCGGCACGCTGCCCGGCATGGCTGCCTGCTCGTTTTCGCCCGCCAGCATTACACCGTCAGGCGGCACCCAAGTCTCCACCACATTAACGCTCTCCACGGCTGCGGCGACAGCTATGCTCAACCCGGATCGGCCTTTTGGCCCGTCGAAGCCGTGGATCCCGGTTGGCGGACTTGGCCTCGCGGGAGTAATCGGTCTCGCTTTTGCTCCGATCAGGATGAGGCGCTGGAGGGACCAATTGCGTCTGCTCAGCTGGGGATTACTGTTGGCTTCTGTGTCCCTATCGATGGTGGGATGTGGGGGCGGAGGTGGCAGCAACAGTACACCGTCTAACCCCGATACTCCTGCAGGCTCCTACACCATATCGGTGACCGCTGCCGATAGCGCGGGCGGGCCCCAACACGCAGTCAGCATAGCGTTGACCGTCCAGTAATCCGCGCCAAACTTAGGGTGCACTCGAAAACCTTAATGGGGTCGTATTGCGTTCTAGAGAATATTCACGATCCTGGCAGCCACGACCCTGCTCAGCGCAGGCATAGCGGTCGTAATCTCCGACTTGGCGTTGGGCTTGTTCCTGGTTGCCATTGAGGCCCGCTGCTTTCATGCTTAACAGGGATTTCTTTTCGCTGTGCTGTTTACGGGGATGGTAGTGGTCTTGGCCGGCGTGTCTCGCGGCTTCACTCATGCAGAGCCATCGACTCTTTCCACAAAGCGCTCACGTGCGCCGAGGGGTAACGCCCTCTGCTGGCCGACTAAACCCAACAGCGCCAGATCGACGCCGACCTGGGCAGGATCTGTACGGCACGCCGAAGGCCCTGCATCGCATAGAGAGCCAACTCTTTCAGCGTATTGTGTGATTTGCTTATCACGCCACCAATGCCTTCCTTAACGCAATCAAGGCCAACCGGATACGGGTCTTGATCGTTCCCAGAGGCTCCCCTGTTTGCTGGGCCACCTCGGCGTGGCTCAAGTCTTCGAAGAATGCCAGGTTCATGGCCTCTTGCTGCGCTTCCGGCAACTCCTTCATTGCTTTAAGCACCTTCTCGATCATGGTGTTGTGTTCCGCCTCCGAGGCCAGGTTGCATCGCGAAGCCAGAATTACCTTTTCGACCGGGTCAGTGGGCTTTCTGCGCCGCAGAACATCGATCGACCGATTTCTGGCAATGGCCACCAGCCAGGTGCGCAGTGAGCCGAGCGTTTGCACGAACGAATCGGAATTCTGCCAGATCTGGAAGAAGATCTCCTGCATCACGTCTTCCGCGTGTCCGTCATCCTTCAAAATATGCACCGCCACGGAGAACACCGCCCTGCCGTGGCGGTCAAAGAGTTCCGCCATCGCGGCTTGATCGCCTTGCCGAATACGCTGTAGCAAACTAATGTCATCTGTGCCTGAGACTGCCGTTCCATGGGACAGCTGCTCACTCAGGATCGATTCCTTACTCATCGAAAACTCAATGTCGAAATCCGGATTGGAAGTAGTGTTTGCCATCATTGCTTGGGCCCAAGGTCTTACGGTGAGGTAAACAAGGCGGAGGGGGAATCCGCGGGGACGCACAGTATCGCTAAACCTTTTGAACTACAACCGGCGAAAAGATCGTCGGGGAACAAAAAAGCACCAACGGAATCCGAGCCGTCGTCGCCTTTACAAAGCAGATTGGGGGCCCGGTACAACATCACTCTTTTTTGAGCGGCTGTTCTACGCAATACCCTAATGCAACCGGATGGCCAAACTCACAGTTGCTGGCTCAATAACCTTAACTATTGAAAACAAAGATCAGGGAAGCCATCTTTGCAAACACGCCCGAACTCGCCCTCCGCCGCAGCCCGCGAAAGGGTTGAATTTTTAACCCACTGATGGTTAAATAGTCAACCGCGGACCTCACCGCGACCCCTGTTTGCCGGGCGGACGCACTGCTTTTCGTCGCGTGCGTACAAATAAGGATAAGGATGCCGCTGCGGACCGACAACAAGAATAGAGCACACAGGAATTGCCGAGCCGGGGAGTGGTAGCTCACCAAGGGGATAGATTATCAATCGGGGGGTGGCGGAACGAGGTACTTAGCGGTTAGAGAAGAAACGTGGGGCTGTCACTGCGGATTAGATCAGCCACACCTTGCGAAAAGTCGAAGCTCAGCTATAAAGGGACTTGTTAATGACCTCAGCGGCAGCAGCGAGCTTGTGCCGCCTGCCCAGAACGTTACGCTCGTTCAACGTCTCGCTCTCAAGACGGCTGATTTTTTCCGCCACGGCGAGACTGATGAAGTGATTAAGTGAGACCCCATCCTTGTGTGCCAGAATACATGCCATATCTTTCAGCGATACAGCCAGGCGAAGGGGGAAGATCATACGGCGTTTTTCGTCAATCATCATTATTGGCCTTTTGTTTGAACTATAAACTTTGGTAACAACGTGATGCAAAGTGTAACTCTCGTAGTGGCGTTAAACATCACCCAAAAGTGGTAGATGGACGCAGGATACGAATGTGCTAGACCCGTGCGACTTCGTGGTTTGCAGATGACGCAACGTCGCATCAATACGGAACTCCCATTGTGCTCTGTTAGATAGCAACATCCACACCGGCTTATCAAACGCGTGATATCACCGCGGATATCAAAACCAGGCAAAATTTCGCCAATAACTCTAAAGTTCGCCCACTTCGGTGTTTAGATGACTCAGCTACGCAGGTCTGAACCGGGACGACTGGCGCTCGCCCAAAGCGAGGTGGTTCTTGGACTGCCTGGAGGTCGAGGCCGATATGCCGCGTGATATCGCTCAGTCATTCGCCGATCAGACGAGCTGGACTGCTTGTTGCTCTTGGCCGAAAACGCGCTTGCTCCGCTCCCCGGCAGCAGCCGCCTGGCCTGCGGGTTACGAAGACGGGCGGAAATCCGGCCTGCAAGCCAGGCGATCCGGGCCCGGCGTCGGCCATGCAGCACAATTGATGGTTGTAGCCGCATGTATCGCGTTGACGGGATGTGGTTCTGGCGGATATGCGGGCAACGGTATCATCAGCCTTTCTTCCTCTACCGTCGTTATTGATGCCGGGCAATCCTTTCAGATAACCGCAGCGCTCTCCGGAGATGCGCCGGTGTCGTGGACGATGGCAGGTGGCTCATGCTCTGCGGCTGCTTGCGGCTCTCTTTCGAGCACGACCGGCTCTTCGGTTACCTATACGGCCCCTGCCGGCATTGCGAGCCAGATGAAAGTGACTTTGACGGCGACGTTGAGCGGGACCGCTAGCTCCAGCATTGACAGCATCACGGTCAACCCGGATCCGGTGATCTCGGGAGCTCCGCCGCGCGGAGCGGTCGGGGCCGCGTATAGCACGATCCTGAACGCGTCCGGTGGGACCGCTCCGTTGACGTGGAGCATGGTTGGATCGCTTCCCGATGGCCTTACCTTCAACGCAAAAACTGGAGCCATTTCCGGAACCCCCACCGCTGCGGGCTCATTCAGTTTTTTGGCGCAATCGCTGGACTCCAGTGATGTGCCTTACACAGCGAAGGCGGGGGAGACGATCGCCATCTCAACCCCGGTCGCCCCCCTGGAAATCATCTCGGGCAATCCTCCCGTTGGAACGGCGGATATCGCCTACTCGACTTTGCTGAGTGCTTCGGGTGGAACCAGCCCGTATTCCTTCAGCGTAACTTCTGGTTCCTTGCCGGCAGGCCTCACGCTTACGGCGGCCACCGGTGTGATTGCAGGAACGCCCACGGCGCCCGGAACATCGATCTTCAGCGCCCAGGTGGAGGATGCTTCCGGCACCAAGGCTTCTGCAAGCTTCAGCATCACCATCAATTCAGCCGGCACCGGCCAGGTGCTGGCGTTTTCGCTTCTGCCTGGCGCGGTCGTCGGAGTACCCTACAGCGCCACCATTGGCGTGACGGGTGGAGAAGCGCCTTATACTTGCCTGCAAACCGGAGGTACTCTGCCTGGCGGGCTCACCCTGTCGGCAGGCTGCGTCGTCAGCGGCACGCCCACCGTTGCCGGCACATCGGTCTTCACCCTCAAGGCGACCGATTCCAGCAGTCCGGCCGTAGTGGGCACGGGACCGGAGAGCATTACCGTCTCGGCGGCGGGTCCTCTTGTCCTGACCTCGCCACCGAATGGAACGGTGGGCACACCCTACAGCGGCATCATTGGGGTAGGGGGTGGGACTGCTGCATACAACTGCGTGATTGTAGGCGGGGCGTTGCCCGCCGGGTTGACGCTGGGAACGGCTTGCCTCATCACTGGGACGCCGGCCACGGCGGGAACATCGAACCTTACCGTGACAGCGACAGACTTCAGCAGCCCCATTAGGACAATCACGGGACCGGTCAGCCTTACGATTCTTCCCAGTGCGTTGACGCTTACGTTATCTACGCTGCCCGGTGCGGCGGTCGGCGTTCCGTATTCCGCCACCATCGGCGTTTCCGGTGGAACCGCGCCCTATACGTGCCTGCAGACCGGAGGCACGTTGCCGGCAGGGCTTACGTTGTCTGCGGAGTTGCCTGGTCAGTGGAACGCCCACCACGGCGGGTACCTAGACCCTACAAGTGAAGGCAACCGACTCCAGTAGCCCGGCCGAAACGGTTGCCGGGCCGGAAAGCATCACCGTTGCGCCCGCCGGCTCGCTCACCCTTACCTCACCACCGAGCGGAACGGTGGGCACACCGTACAGCGGCACCATTGGCGTATCTGGGAGGAACCGCGCCCTATACCTGCGTGATCACCGCCGGGGCACTGCCGGCTGGGCTCACACTGGGCGCCGCTTGCTTGCTCACGGGAACCCCGACCACCGCCGGAACATCAACCATAACCGTAAAAGCGACGGACACCAGCAACCCCATCAAGACCACGACGGGGCCGGTTACGCTTGACAGTCATGCCGGCTCCGCTTTCCCTGACTCTGGCGACCCTACCTGGCGCAACGGTCGGGGTACCCTATAGCGCCGTCATTGGCGTGTCTGGCGGAACGCCACCCTACGCCTGCACCCAGGCAGGAGGTGTACTGCCCGCCGGGCTTAACTTGTCTGCAAGCTGCGTGGTGAGTGGCACGCCCACCGCCGCCGGCACCTTCACCCTGCAGGTCAAGGCAACCGACTCCGGTAATCCTGTCGAAACCATCACCGGTCCGGAAAGCATTGCGGTCTCGCCCGCTCCTCTTTCCCTGACCTTAGCCACGCTGCCCGGCGCGACGGTCGGGGTACCGTACAGCGCGACCATTGGAGTCTCCGGGGGAACAGTACCCTACGCCTGCAACCAGGTGGGAGGCACGCTGCCTGCCGGACTGACCTTGTCTGCAAGCTGCGTGGTGAGCGGCACGCCCACCCCCGCCGGCACCTTTACCCTGCAGGTAAAGGCGACAGACTCCAGTGGTCCTGTCGAAACCATCACCGGTCCGGAAAGCATTACAGTCTCGCCCGCTCCTCTTTCCTTGACCTTAGCGAGCCTACCCGGCGCAACGGTGGGGGCACCCTATAGCGCAACCATTGGAGTGTCTGGCGGAACAGCACCCTACGCCTGTACCCAGGCAGGGGGTGCACTGCCCGCCGGACTTACCTTGTCTGCAAGCTGCGTGGTGAGTGGCACACCTACCGCCGCCGGCACCTTCACCCTGCAGGTCAAGGCGACCGACTCCAGTAGTCCTGTCGAAACCATCACCGGCCCGGAAAGCATTATGGTCTCGCCCGCTCCTCTCTCCTTGACCTTACCGACCCTACCCGGCGTGACGGTGGGTATAGCCTATAGCGTCACCATTGGCGTGTCTGGCGGAACAGCACCCTACGCCTGCACCCAGGCAGGCGGCACGCTCCCAGCGGGACTTGTCCTGTCTGCAACTTGCATAGTGAGCGGCACGCCCACCGCCGCCGGCACGTTCACCCTGCAGATCAAGGTGACCGACTCCAGTAATCCTGTCGAAACCGTGACCGGCCCGGAAAGCATTACGGTATCGCTTGCGCCCCTCTCCCTGACCGTGGCGACCCTGCCCGGCGCGACGGTTGGGGTACCTTATAGCGCCACCATTGGCGTGTCTGGTGGGACAGCACCCTACGCCTGCGCCCAGGCGGGAGGCACACTGCCCGCCGGACTTGCCTTGTCTGCCGCCTGCGTGGTGAGTGGTACACCCACTATCGTCGGGAGCTCCACCGTTCAGGTCAAGGCCACCGACTCGAGTAGTCCTGTCGAAACCGTGACCAGCCCGGAAAGCATTACGGTTTTGCCGACTCCGCTTACCCTGACCCTGTCCACCCTTCCCAATGCGACTGTGGGCACGCCCTATACGGCCACCATCGGAGTGACCGGAGGAACACCTCCCTACAGCTGCTCGATTGTCGCCGGGACGCTGCCCGCGGGGCTGACCATAGGAGGGGGTTGCGTGGTAGGTGGTACACCAACCGTCGCAGAGACGGTTGCACTCAGCGTCAAAGCAACAGACTCCAGCAGCCCTGTCGAAGCCACCACCGGACCGGTCGGACTGATGGTTCTGGCCGCACCCCCCACTTTGACCCTCACTTCACCGCCGAATGCGACGGTAAACGTACCCTATTCCGGCTCGATTGGCGTCACGGGCGGGAAGGCACCGTATACCTGCACCCTGACCGCGGGTACGTTGCCCGCAGGTCTCACCTTGTCTCTGAGCTGCGTGATTAGCGGAACACCAACTACAGCCGGATCGAAAACCATAACTGTCGAAGCAACCGACTCCAACAGCCCCGCAGCAAGCACCACCGGGCCAGTGACCGTCACAGTGTTGCCGGCCACCGCAACGCTGACCTTAAGCTCCCCGCCGAACCCCACGGTGAGCGTCCCTTACACGGGCACGATCGGAGTAGCCGGGGGAACGGCGCCTTATAGTTGCACCCTTGTCTCCGGCACTTTGCCGGCCGGCCTCTCGTTGGGCGCCGGCTGCGTGATCAGCGGCACGGCAACCGTTGCCGGAACCTCGACGGTAACGATCCATGCGACGGACTCCGCAACACCAACCCCTGATTCGGTCACCGGGCCGGTCAGCATCACTGTTTCCCCATTTCCTCCCTCATCCTTATCGGATCCCTGCCAAACGCAACACAGGGCGTGCCCTATGCCCAAACCATGGTCGCGACGGGTGGGCTTGAGCCTTACACGTACGCTCTCACCGCCGGCGCCCTGCCGCCAGGATTGAGCCTGTCCTCCAACGGAACGATCAGCGGCACTCCGACAGCGGTGGGCGCATCCAGCTTTACAGTTACGGTTACCGACGCAGAGCCGACGCCCCAGACAGCGAACCTGCCCCTGGTCCTGCTTGGCGTGTATCCAACCACGGCTACTGATTCTGAATTGATCGGTCCCTATGCCTTCCTTTTCCAGGGCTATGACGATGTGGCTGCCGGCGTTCTGGCTTACCAGACCGCGACCGTTGCCAGCCTCACCGCGGATGGAAACGGCGTGATCAGCAATGGAGAACTGGATTCCAACCATCAGTCTTCAAACCCATCGGGAAACACCATCAGCATAC
>CAWIBI010000021.1:0-20900 GCA_963834205.1 uncultured Acidobacteriaceae bacterium
ATAGAATCCAGAAAAAGTATCCAACGAGAGCACCTGTCAACCCCCACGATTGATAAAGGCTGTCTTGACCGGTACCGGAGGGGGTGAATCAATCTTCGGTACCGCGGAGTGATCAGCAGGCTGATCACCTAGCTTGAGGAGCGGCTTGATCGCTGTCGAGTTCTGACGCGTTGGGCCGCACACCATATCTTTGCCTATCTTGGTTTGATTCAGTTTTGAAGGCACTGGACGGGCGGAATCGCTTTTAACGTGCGTGCATTCCGTCTGCACAGAGGTTAGATTTTGAGCGGACGCTGGGGTTACAAAGAAAAGCGACAGAAATGGAATCAGCCACCTCATGTCTCGATTAGCTGGATGCTAGACCTAGTGATCCATGGTGTCAACGTGGAAGCCACTAGAGTCCGATACGAACTGCGCCGCCAGGAATGGCGCGCCGCCGGCATCCGCTTTTCATTCTTCCTTAAATCCGACGTAACAATTGAGCGGGACAGTCGATGGCCTAAGGCGAGGTGCGAACCAATGAAAACACCGAGATTAGAAGCCATGCTTGATTATTTGGAGTGGCACGGCGACGAAGAAGAACATGACGCCCAGTTCCTCGAAGAATGCGCAAGCAAGTTCAGCGCGGTCAGGCAGCCTTTTCTCGCCAGCGCAAAGATACGCCGGAAGCGGGCGCGCAATATTCGCGCAAATGTCGAAACTCTGCGCAGAATCACTTCTGTTTAGCCTGCCCGCAGTTCAATTCGACCAATCGCTCCTGGATCGCGTTGCCCGCGGAGTCTCTTTGACGAAGCAGGCATCGCACACGCGAGTTCCGTCTTTGAGCGTGAAATCGACTCTTCGGGTGGGGTCGATCTCGGCTCCGCATTTTCCACAAAGATCGGTCTGGAAATCGCTCATCTCGCTCCGAGCAAAAGCGTAGGATAACGTCACTATATGAAATCCCTGATCTTCACGAAAGTCCAGCGCGCCAAGTCGGTCATCCTTGATGGACAGCATTTGTTCCTGAAGGAGTGCTCGAATTGTGGCAGCGATTACTATGGCACGGAGAAGCAAACGCGCTGCGACGAGTGCGCGGGAAAGAGGAGAAAGCGGGCCTCTTGAACTTGGATACCTTGGCAACCCGGGGGGGGCCCTGCGCTTTATTTTCCGCAAGGAAACGCCTTACGCATTGCTTCGATATACAAAAGTGCGGCGGGCTCGTGCAAATCTTGCGGGTGGTCGTCCAGGTACTTCACGAACACCCGTAGCATCTGGCCGTTAGTGACTGAATCAGGAAAACAATAGCTCATCGCATGATTCCGGTGGTTAGTTTTGTCTGACGCCGCCCATACCTGCTGAGCCGAGTTAGCACCGTCTATAAACCCGAAACAGAAACCGACATCGAAGCTTTTTATCAGAGGTTTGTCCGCAGACGTGTCGTTATCCACGTCGCGAACTGCCAGCTTGCACTTGCTGATGATGTCAGCACCCGCGGTCGTTTGCGCGCCGGCACCTGCGGGAAGTGCCCAGCTAAGTAGAATCGCTATTGCTATCAAGGTTGGTTTCATCCGGGCGGTATACCACGACTTTTAGCAATCCGCTACTCGTCACTGATCGCAGGTACAATGGGATGCAATCGTTCTCGGGGGGAGCGCAGCAAATAACAACGAGCCCGCCGCTCTTGAGAGCAACGGGGTCTTCGTTTTTGCGCCGCTGTTTGCTTTTTGCTTGCGCTTATCTGCTCAATATTTGTTCATTCCTGCGCCAATTTTAGCTCTGGCTGCGGCCATCCTGCGGCGTCGAATCGGCAGGCTGCGTCCGGCTCGACGCTGATGCGAACTCGACGTCACGCTTCCGCCTGACCCAGCGCTGCGGTGACCAGTTCCGTGTCGAAGTACTCGGTGACTTCCTTCAGCTGGTTGTCGGAAAGACGGAAAACAAAACAATAGTTGTTATTGTACGGTACTCCGCTCTTTGTCGTGTTGCTTCCCCGCGCTTCCACCACGACGTAGTCTCCTTCTGCAATCAACCGATGCGCCGTCGTTCTAATTCTGCCGTTGATTCTGGCGCGCAGTGGACCGAACAATTCCACTAGGACGGACTGCTTCCCCTCATATGTCCTTGACCATTTCGTCGTGCCAGTAACGGTCCACCGGAAATCGTCCGCCATGCTTGCGACGAAGGGCTCGGAGTTGCCCTTCGACAGCTCCGCAAAAATTCGCTCCATCAGCCGCTTGTTCTCTGTGGCTCCCATTTTCTTCTCCTCTACCGGAGTCGGAACTAACATCACATTGCGGGAATCGCGGCGAAATTCTTGCATCCGGAGTCTTGGCTGCATGAAGTATTTTTGCTTTGTCCGTGTCGGTCAGGTTAGCATCTCGGCTAGGTCGACACCAAGCGAAGGAGAGAATGTGGACTTCGTAACTAAATTTGAAAAGGCACTTCGCCAAAGGCATCACTCGCTAATGACTGAGCTGGCGAAAATAGAACATCTGATTGATGCGTTCGAGAAAGGCGCAAAGCGTGGTGCCAAACGAATGGGTCGCGGGAGGATATCGCCGGCAGGCCGCAAACGAATCTCGATAGCGCAAAAGCGTAGGTGGGCAGCGAAGAAAAAATCCCTTTAGTCGAGGATGCCGGTCGTTCCGTGCATGATTTTTCGCGCCGTCGAACTACCGTTCACGACTCATTTCGGTGCATGCACAAGAAGTTGCGGAACGCTAGGTGTGAGTGCTACGTTGGAATTTGTCCGCCCGGGAGGTTTTCCCAATGCCATTGCCTATTCCACAGCTGTCGTTATGGATGAGTATTGCGGCTATCGTGGTGCTCTTTGCGGTTCTCCTTGTGGTGCGTGACCGTCGCCAACGCCAAGAAGACAACACACAACCAGAAACCGGGCGGGAAATCGCCCACCAACTCCGGCGTATAGCGGACACACTTGAGCGTTTATCCTTGTCACCAGAAAACCAGCCAGCCGAAGTTCCGCACGAACGCTATGAAAAGCCGACGAGACACGTCAGCATGTCCATATTCGGGCGTTAGTGGTCGGCTTGTGTCGTACCGGAACCAGGATAACTCAAGGGGAAACCCATTCAAGCTACAGCAAACACCTTATCCCAGAGTCCTGGCGCTTCATGAAGATGACGCAATAGTTGCGCTGCGACCAATCGTTAATAACCTTCTCTACCTGCAGTCCTACGGAGGTCAGCTCTTCGACCATCACCTTTTCTGGAATGCCATGCCCACCCCAATTCTTCGGCACTCCCTCCACCAGCTCTGAATTCGGACTCGGTGGAAAATCGATGACCGCGAGTTGACCTCCCGGCTTTAGCGAGCGCACGAGGTTTCTGTCAAAGTCTTTCGGCTGGGTAAGGTGGTGATATACATGTCGCAGAAAAATCGCATCGCAGCAACTCGACGGAAGCTTTGTATCATTCGCCGCACTATCCACGATAATGATGTTATAGAGCTTGCGTTTCGCGACTTCTGCTCTAAGAATCTTCAGTTTTTCCTGGTCAATTTCGGTCACATAAACACGGCCCGACGGCCCATCCTTTTCGGCGGCCTGGAAGCTGTAGGTTCCGTCACCGGAAAGCACGTATCGGAGATTCGGATGAACCCCCAGCCCGGCAACTAGAGGCCGCATTACGTGGCCGAAGGATCGTGGGATCTCGTCGAAAAGGAAACAGGGCCGCATACCGATCCGGCCCCGTTGTCAATTCGGATGGTTGCGGGGGCCTGCAACCATCCGAATTGTTTAGTACTGCCTTTTAGTGTGGAACTGATCCGGCTCGCTGCGTAGGCGGCACCGCGAAGGTCAACGGTCATCAGCGGGCGACTCCGTGCAACCAGTTCGAACTTGGCCACGCCAGTCAATACAAACGCGTTTATCAGGACTTACGCTGGGAATGGTTCTCTTAATTGGGTAGAATCTCCACTGCCGGAACAAGAAGCACGTGGCACACAATCACGAAGGTATTTAGCTGGAAGTTCTGTTCAGTCAGATCGGTCGGCTCATTCTCTGCGAACGGGAGGGTGAGGAATGGAACAAGCGCTAACGGTGCATCGGCTCCATTTCGCATTCACCATAACTTTTCACTACATTTTCCCGCAATTGACCATGGGCCTCGCCTTGCTCTTGGTTTATCTTAAGACCAAATTCCTTCGCACCGGTGACGAACACTACAATCGCTCCGCTCGATTCTGGGCCCGCATCTTCGCAATTAATTTTGCCATCGGTGTCGTCACTGGAATCCCGATGGAATTTCAGTTTGGCACCAACTGGGCGGCGTTTTCGAGAGCTGCCGGCGGCGTCATTGGGCAAACGCTGGCGATGGAAGGCGTTTTTTCTTTTTTCCTCGAATCCAGTTTCCTCGGTCTATTTTTATTCGGCGAGAAAAAACTCGGCCGCATCGGACATTGGCTGTCCGCCTTACTCGTATTCGTCGGCTCGTGGCTCTCCGGCTACCTCATCGTCGCCACCGACGCATGGATGCAACATCCCACCGGCTACGTTCTCGGCCCGCACGGCGAAATCGAACTCTCCAGCTTCTGGAGCGTCGTAGTCAACAAATGGGCATTGTGGCAATATGCGCACACGATGCTCGGCGCCGTTCAAACCGGTTGCTTCGTGATGGCGGGCGTCGGCGCGTTTTATTTGCTAACCCACCGCGATGAAATCTACGGCCGCACCTTCGTGAGAGCTGGCGTGCTCGTCGGCGCGGTTGCCGCGCTATTGCAACTCACTCCTACTGGGGACATGCAAGGGAGACTAATCACCGAGCATCAACCTGTAACACTCGCAGCCATGGAAGGACTTTTCCAAACGCAGAGCGGCGCGCCGCTCGCAATTCTTGGCCAGCCCGACGTTGCGCACCGTAAGCTCGATAATCCCCTGGAAGTCCCCAGCATGCTGAGCTTTCTTACCTACCGCAAATGGAGCGCCGACGTTCGTGGACTCGATGCGTTCCCTGAAAATCAATGGCCCGATACGATTCCGCTTCTCTATTACAGCTATCACGTCATGGTCGGCCTCGGAACGATCTTCATCGCTGTGATGGTCTTGTCCGCGTTTCTGCTTTGGCGCGAAAGACTTTACAGTGCGCGCTGGATGCTCTGGATTCTGATGCTCGCCGTGCCGCTCCCATATATCGCGAACACCGCCGGCTGGATGACCGCCGAGCTTGGCCGCCAACCTTGGTTGATCTACGGTCTCATGCGTACCGCGCAGGGCATCTCGCCAAAAGTCGGCGCGGGCAATGCATGGTTCACATTGATCGGCTTTATGGGCATGTACACTTTGCTGGCGATCCTCTGGCTCTTCCTCGTCTATCGCGAGATTGAGCTCGGACCCGAACCCGGGGCTAGCTTGGATACGGAAACCGCCGTTATCATTGCCGCGGATTGAGACGCAGGAGGAAGCATGGGAATAACCTGGTTCTGGCTGGTGGCCATAATGCTTACTGTGTACGTCCTGCTCGACGGCTTCGATCTTGGCGCCGGCGCCATCCATCTGCTCGTCGCGAAAACCGATGAAGAGCGTCGCCAGGTGCTCGCCAGCATCGGCCCGGTTTGGGATGGCAACGAAGTTTGGCTGATCGCCGCAGGTGGCACTCTCTATTTTGCATTTCCCGTGCTGTACGCTAGTGCCTTCAGCGGATTCTATCTGCCACTTATGATCGTGCTGTGGCTACTGATCTTGCGCGGCTCTTCGATCGAATTTCGCAATCACATCAAGAGCAAAGTGTGGGATCCGTTGTGGGATTTTATGTTTTGCGCTTCGAGCCTGTTGTTGGCAGTTTTCTTAGGCGCGGCCCTCGCTAACGTTGTCCGCGGAGTCCCTCTCGACGCCAGCGGCTATTTCTTCGAGCCGCTCTGGACGAACTTTCAGCTCGGCGATGAAGTCGGCATTCTCGACTGGTACACCATTCTGGTCGGCGTGTTCGCCATGGTCGTTCTTGTGATGCACGGCGCTCTGTGGGTCCGCATGAAAACCAGCGGACCTGTAAGCGAGCGTGCGGCGGCGCTGGCACACAGAGTGTGGTTTGCTGTGCTCGCGCTGACCGTCATCGTCACTGCGGTTACGTTCAAGGTGCAGCCGCAGTTGAAAGAAAATCTGACCACATTGCCGCTGGGCTTGATCTTGCCTTTGCTCGCTGTCGTCGGACTCGCCGGCGTCCAGTTCGAATTGATCAAGCGCGACGAACGCAAAGCGTTTTTCGCATCATGCCTCTACATCACCGGCATACTTACCAGCGTCGTCTTTGGCGTGTTCCCAATGGTTCTTCCCGCGCGCAATCCCATCTACTCGCTGACGGTCAACGGTGCGAAAGCCTCCGACTACGGCCTCAAGGTCGGCCTGATCTGGTGGGTCGTCGGCATGATGCTCGCCGCCGGCTACTTCATTTTTGTCTACCGCTTCTTCGCCGGCAAAGTCACCGTTGAAAAAGACGGACACGGGCACGGCTATTGAAGTTTACGCCGAAAGTACCCCGGGTTCGCGAGTCCGAGTGTTGCCCGGACATTCCAACGATAAGAGTCACACGGCGCGAGGAACGAAGCTAAGTCCTGATAAGTCGGCTTATAGTGAGCAATCCCTCCGGTCACCACAAGCGCGTTTATCGTTACGTATCTGGTGAAACTTCGTACAAGCAGACTTCTGTCCCGGAATAATTTGCGTATTGCACGTTATCCTCCCGCAGCTGCATGAGACGTTGTTCGCGAATTTGCTGCAATCCCTCCCCCGATCCTCAAATCAGGGTCATGGCACGTTGCTGCAGCTCTGCTACTAGTTAAGAAACCACTCAACGAGTCGTTCCAGAGTCGCTTTGCCGTTCGCCAGGCTCACTTCTGATTCCCGACGATCTCGATTCCATGCGTTGTCAACAATCACGCTCCGAAGATCCCGAACACCTACAAGCTGCAACCAAAAGTCCAAATAAGTTGCTTGGTAGTCAAATCGCGAGGGCGGTATAGGAGTACCCTCCAGGTAACGTGAACCGCGCGTATAGACGACGATTGCCTTTTCCACGTTCAAGAGAGGGCCGTACTGTTTGCCGTCGTAGGTAAACAGATAGTTTCGCTGCGCTACGAGATCAATTAATTGTTTGAGCTTGTAAGGCAGGCCAAAGTTCCACATTGGAGTTCCTAAGACGATTCGATCGGCGTTCTGAAAGCGTCGGATCAACGATTGAATACGCTCCCATACGTTGGACTCTGCCTCAGTCATCGTTTCGTGCTTCACCGCTTTGTACTTCGCTCCAATTGCCTCCTCGTCGAACTCCGGCAGCCGTTCATGCCAAACGTTCAACGTATCCACAACGATCGAGGGGTTGTCGGACTTGCACGCCTCGACGAACGATTTGGTGAGGGTGATCGAATCGGAAGATTCGCCTCTTGGTGACGACTGAATTTCGAGAAGTTTCACTTGGTCCTCCGGCTGTGGGGACTCCTTGCGGAGTCCGAGCTACTTCGAGACCGCACGTGCTGCACTCTCAATTACATCTGCGACTTCCTTGGGATGTGAGACGTAGACTGAGTGGCTGGCGCCTGCGACTTCGACCGTGTGGCTCTTTGCCCGCTTGGCATACCAACGTTCCAACTCCGGGCTGATGGTTCGATCGCTTCCCGCCACCACCATCCAGCTCGGTTTGGTTCTCCAGGCAGCCGTGGTGATCGTCGCTGAGAAATTGTCCGCAAAGTTGAACACCTGCGAGCGCGCCATGAATGCGGCCCGGTCGTCGGGAAGGTCAGCTGCGAACAATTCATGAAATTGCGCCGGGTCGATATATGTGAAACCGTCGGGCGTTTTCTTTATGGCGCCCGATTTGGCGAGGTCGCTCGGAAAGCGCTTTCCGTCCTCTGACTCTTTCTCGCCGGAATCCGGCATGTGGGCCGCGACATACACCAAGCCGACAACCGATGGATCCGTACCCGCTTCCGTAATTACGGCTCCTCCATAGCTATGCGCGACAAGAATGCATGGTCCATCCTGCAGGGCTAGCGTGCGCTTCGTGGCAGCCACGTCATCTTTAAAGGACGTCTCCGGCTCTTGGACGATGCTGACGTTGTAGCCATCCTTGACAAGAATGTCGTAAACACCTTTCCATCCGGAACCATCTGCCCAGGCTCCGTGTACCAGCACGATGTTCTTTATCGGCGTGTCCGATGTTTGGGCGACAGAGTTGTTTGCCATTCCAAGGGCGCACAGGCATATGAGCCCTGCCTTCACGTAGTTCGCGATCATAAAATCTCCTTACTTCAGCTGTGTATTAGCAACGGGGAGGATCGTGGTGATACGCCATCCCTCACCATTGTGCACTAGCGTCTGACTAATCAGATATTCGGCGTTTTGAGGCGGCTGACCTGGAAGACCACGTGAGAACACCACAGGGACCAGCAGCTGCACTACCCCGTCTGCAATCTGAGTGACGCTAAATCTAGTCATGTCTGGTTCGAGATGCCACGTTCCTTTGTAGTAGGAACGAAAGATACCTATTGCTTGCTGCGATCCTCTGACCGGATTACCCCGCGAAACCCAAAGGAAGTCGGGGGAATCCCAGATCATCGATTCGACGGTGTCTACATCATGGGCATTTTGCGCGGCGACGAAACGCACGAACACGGCACGGATTTCATCCTGCACGGGATATGTTGGCTTCGCCGTCTGAGCGTTGGCAACCAGTGTGGCTAGCAAGCAAAGTACGATTAGTTTCATATCGAATCTCCAAGTCCTCTTTAAGTAGGCATTTCCTGAAGCCCAAAGAGCGCAACGTTATTTCGCGGCTGCAGTCAGAATCTTTTCGACCTTTGCGTCAAGTTCCCGCGCTACTTTGAGAGCATCGTTGTTCCCATAGGGAGCAAGATAGGAGGCCATCCTGTCATACGAGATACGCACGCTATCTGGGCGCTCCTCAATGAGGATGGTTACCGGCGCATATGAGGCAGCATCAACAACATGCTTCACCATTTCCTTCATGATCAACGGATTGCCCGCAACGATGCGGAGAATTCTTGGCTTGGCGGTCCCATTCTCTTTCTGGAGAACCTCACCGTGGTCGAACCGCGTAAACTCCATAATCCCGTTCGGTTGAGTCACCGGATTCACTACTTTCTCCATTTCGGCTTCGTTTTGCGCCGCTGAAAGGCTCTTGCGGAATGCAGCCATGTCAGGATGACCGATCTGTGCGTCGATTCGGGCAACCACCGTGTCAAAGGGTTCGGTGGTAACGAGATTGACTCGTTGGACGTGAACTTCTTGAATGCTCATATGCGTTGCCTCTCCTTTTGTTGTTGCTGCCGTTTGGCCCGACATCCCGATGCAAGTGGCTAGGCCAAGAGCAATGCCGGAAACTGTGGGAAATACTCGTGAAATACCCATGTTCCTCTCCTGCTAATTAAGCTGAGTAACGAGCTCAAGCGAGCTCGCCGCAGCGAGTAGCGAAAATAGGGCGCTGTGACCTGCAACTAATCCTCAGCCGCAGCACTCAGAGCGTCAGATAGACGATTTGCACATACTGGTCGCCGTTGATGATGCCTTTACCCCAGATGGCGTCGAGATCGGCGAAGGGCTTTTCCGCGACAGCCTCCTGGGCGGATTTTCCCGCGGACTTCAATTTCTCAACGCGATCACGTGTAGTGACAAGCATGTCTCGGTATTTCGTGAGGTCCGCTTTGTTGCCGAGCGGGCCGTGCCCCGCAACAATCTTGGTGTCATTGTCGGCGAGCGAGAGAATTTTGTCGGCGGCGGCAATCATGCCGCTGATTTTCCCGCCCGTACCGGGGTCGATGTAGGGATACATCCCGTTGAAAAACAGGTCGGCCATCTGAATCACATTGGCCTTTTGAAAATGAACGTAGATGTCCGTGTCCGTATGCGCGGCAGGAACGTGTTGCAGCGTGAGGGTTTCCCCATTGGCTTGTAACTTGTAACTATCGGGGAAGGTCTGCTGCGGCAAGGCCTCCGCGGGCGAGGGGTCGAAATGCAAGCCGGCGAGCGCGCCGTCTGGTCCTCTATACAAGACCGGCAGATCATGCGGCTCAGACATGCGCTTCTTAGTGTTTTCGTGCGCAAGGACCGTGGCTCCTGCGGCGTGAAGATGCGCGTTGTTATCGGTGTGGTCGAAGTGCCAGTGGGTGTCAATGACGTATTTCACTGGAGCGTTGCCAAGGCCATCGAGAGCCTCTTTGAGCCTGGGCCAGGCGGGCGCAACGAAACTATCCACCACGAATTTGCCGTCGGGGCCGTTGAGGACTACCACGGCTCCGCCGGGGCCGTCGAACATAGTGACATTGTCAGCAAGCTTTTGCGTTTCCATGGGAAAGGTGTTGAACCAGGCGCGCATATACGCGAGCAGGTCGGCCGGCGAAGGCGCTTGTGCGTGGGCCGCTGCGGAGGCGCGGAGCAACCTCGCAGGAAAGAGGTGCGCCAGAAACGCGCTGCCGGCTAGCGTGACTGAACCTCGCAAGATGTCGCGGCGTGAGGTTTGCTTCTGCAAGAAATTGAATTTCATTTTCTTTACTCCTTTCGTTCGGTGGCATCGAACGATTCATTTGCCACACCCGGTTAGATACTCCCACTTCTGATTAGAGTTATTGTTTGTTTTGTCGTTTGTGATAGGGTGCGCAAATAAGGTGGCAAGATGGAGCTTCGCCAAATCCGGTCGTTTCTGTCTATCGCCGAGACTCTGCATTTCGGGCGTTCTGCGGAATTGATTCATCTCAGCCAACCAGCTTTAAGCCTTCAGATACGAGCTCTGGAGGAGGAGGTCGGCGTGCGACTCTTTGAGCGGAACCGGCGCAAAACAACGCTCACCGCGGCTGGCCTCGCTTTTCGTGATGACGCCGCTGCGGCGCTGTCGCAATTGGAGCAAGCGATTCGCAGCGCGAGGCTGGCTGCCAGTGGGAAACGGGGACTATTGCGGATTGGCTTCGTCTCAACTGCGGGAATTGAGATTGTGCCCGATATCGTTCGTCAGTTTACAAAATCAAATCCCGACGTAGAGTTCTCTTTGCGCAATATTCTCACGGCGCAGCAGGTACAGATGCTGGAGACCGGGGCGCTCGACATTGGATTTCTTCGTGTACCAATTGGTGGGCACTCGGCCCTCGATGTTGTCACAGTGCATCGCGAACCCTTCGTGCTCGTCGTACCCTCGTCCCATAAACTAGCAAAAAGGAAAAAGGTGCGCCTGCGCGAAGTGGCGGGTCAGGACTTCGTGAGGTATGAGCGGACTTACGCTCCTGGATTCCACGATTTGGTCGACGGGATATTTCGCGATGCCGGGATTGTTCCCAATGTCACTCAAACCGCAGTAGAGATCCCAATGCTGATCTCACTCGTCGCTTCAGGCATGGGTATCACCATCCTGCCTGCATCGACCGTCAAACATAGTGCCGCTTCGGTAGTCGCTTGTGGGATTTTAGACCGGATACCGATGGTTGAAATTGGTATCGCTGTCAGTAAACGACTTCGCACGCCAGTCGTCGACAACTTCAGATCCTTCGCTCTAAAAACCTTAGGTCATTCAATGCACGCTTCGTAGGCCAACCGGAGTTGACTTCAGTGCTACGGCCTATCAAACCGCCAATTCCCGTATCGTCGGCAAACCCAAAGTAATCCAGGTGGGCACCGAGCGGATCAGTATCGATAAGTCGGCATCTCGTCAGGAAATCAAACACTGACGAGATGCGCGTTTATCGGGACTAATCCGACCGCGAACCGTAACTTCCGGCTTGCCCGTGATTCGCTCAGAATCGCCGGACATACGCTAATTTTGAATCGCCGAGCAGTTATTGTAAACGTTTCGCTGTCCAGCTCCTGACGGCACAATGTGCAAAAACGACAAAGATCGGGGAACGCTCAGAGTTGGGCGGCTTGGTCTAGGAGCGTTCGACCTTGGGCGTCGACTGAGCTCCTAGCGGTTCGCGGAAAGGATCCATCGGAATCGGCGCGTACTCGACCTCGATGATCTCGAGATGCTCCGTCTTCGCTGGCGCGCGCAGTTCCACGCGGTCGCCGGGGCTCGCCTTCATCAGCGCATTGGCGAGAGGCGAGCGCCAGCTGATGTAGCCGCGGTCGAGGTCCACCTCGTCGATGCCGACGATCGAGACGACGTGTTCGAGGCCGGCGGCGTCCTTGTAGGTCACGGTTGCGCCAAAGAAGATGCGCGTAGCGGCTGATCCCTGCCGCGGAGCGGCGGGATCGACGACCACGGCCGCGTCAATGCGTTTCGTGAGAAAGCGAATCCGCGAATCGATCTGGCCTAACCGTCGCTTGCTGTAGAGGTAGTCGGCGTTTTCACTGCGGTCGCCGTTACTGGCAGCCCACGCTACGACCTCCACCACCGCTGGCCGCTCGCGACTCAGTAGGAACACATGCTCGTCTTTCAGCCGCTGCAATCCGGCGGGCGTGATGTAGTTCTTGACCGTCGGCCCCGCTGGCTCTGGCCGAGGTCCTCGGAGCGGCCGCTTTTCTCGCATTTGCCAATCTGCCATGGGATTTCGTGTATCTCTGGGTGACCCAATCTCGGAAGGTACGCGCCTCGGTCCCGATAATTCCTCGCACGGTGAACGTGACGGGCGGGGCTAGATGTCGAATGATACATCGGTCTTTCCTGTGGCACTCTTAGAAAATGCGGTGAGCCGATGAGGTGCCCATTTCCAATGGATTGTTTGTGTTCGACCTGTAGATTCACAATGAATCCGGGCGGATGGTCGGCAAACAGGAAGTTATCCACAAACGGGGTCGAGGAAGTTGAGCGGATTAGTAACGAGAAGTCGGCTTGTAGGAAGTCATCGCTTGCATCGGACTGCGTCTTCGACTCGCGACATCGAGATGTTGCGCCGGACGACTGTCAATTCGGATGGTTGCAGGGTCTTCGGAACCTATTGTGGCAGAACAGTTTCTGGTTGCGAGGCCTGGCCTGCAACCATCCGAATTGTTTAGTACTGCCTTTTAGCGTGGAACTGATACGGCTCGCAGCGTAGGCGCACCGCGAAGGTCAACGGTCATAAGCGGGCGATTCCGTGCAGCCGACCAGTCCGAACTTGGCCAGGCCAGTCGGTACAAGCGCGTTTCAGGGGCACTTATATTCCAATCGGCCCGGACTCCATTCTCGATGAGTGATTTCGCTGCCTAGAAGTTAGTAAACACAATGTGACTTATCGGGACGACTTCGCACCTGTGTTTGGATGAGTGGTGGGCCGGACCTTCGTTGGGCCTCCGCGACGTGCCTCGAAAAAGTAAAACCGCCCGCCGAGCGTGTTCTTCATATCGACCACCTGTTTGCGCGCATGCAGCGTCTTAATACATACGAAGCAAAGACGAACGCAATGACGAGAAGCGGATCGAATTTATCCCAAGTACTGCCACCGCCATTCAGTTGTGAATAGAACGCGAGTAAGAGATTGATCGCGAGACCAGCATAAATCCACTCAGTCAATCGAGGCATATTGGGAATCAGAAGGCCCACGCCACCGAGGATGTGGGTCACGCCAATCAGAGGGAAGATGTAGAGCGGGTATCCGAGCTGCTGAGTGGCGATCCTCCATTCGTCGGGATCGTGAATTAGATATAACCTGCCGAAGTACACCCAGACGAAGGCGACAAGGCCAGTAATTAACATCGCGGCTATTTGAGTTGCTCGACCTGCTGCGGGTCTATCTATTATGTGTTTCATATCTGCACCCTTCACCACAAGAGAACGGGTGTTCGCCTCAACCAAGTGTCGGTCGTCAGTTGCTCTACCACGAACCGAGCGACATCGGCGCGTGCAATCTTGCCGCCTTTGACGGCTGCGAGGTCGGTGACGGCCCTGACGCTCCCACGAGCTGGGTCATCGGTTAGCCTGGCGGGCCGGACAACAACCCAATCGAGTGAGCTGGCGCAGATCGCGGATTCCTGGCGGTCCTTGTCCTCGTAAGCATGGCGGAGCAGCGAAGGCTGGAACAACCTGTCGAAAACGAAGCCGCCGTGGCCATGGCTGTCCCCGACCCCCAGGGCGGAGATGCACACGAGACGGCGCACGCCGTTGCGCGTCATCGCCGTGACTAGGGCGCGTGTCGCGACGGCCAGCAGATCGACCTTGCGGAAGCCCATGCCAGTGCCCAAGGCGCTGATGACGGCATTGCAGCCGTCCAAGGCGCGCGTGAGGGTGCCCTCGTCGCGAGCATCCCCCTCGATCATGTCTACTCCCGCAGATCGGCGCTCGCCTTCGAGCGAACCAGAGCCACGACGGAATGGCCTTTCACCAAGGCGTCGCGGACGATCAGCCGTCCGGTTCCGCCCGTTGCACCCAAAACAAGAATCTTCATTTTTGAACCTCGATCTTTCTTTGATGTTAGGGACTTACGCCGTGACGGCCTTCTGAGCAGCCACAAACACATCGCTTGCGGACGTCGTACCCGCTACGTGCTCCGTACCCTCGACTCCGAGGTCCATCCATCCCGCGTTGACGCTCTCAAACATTTCTTCGGCAGGTCCAGTGTGGCCCTTCGGGACGCCGAACTGCTCGAACGCTTCCGCCCACCCCGCACGCGGGACGGCAAAGGCTTTTACCTCGCGTTTTAGGACTTCACCCAATTGTTCCGCCACTTCATCCGCGCTTACCATCGAACCGAGCTCGATAACGCGATGCCCTGACCACGCCGGCCCGGTCAGAAGCTTTGCTACCTCTGCGCCGATGTCGTTTGTCGCGACCATTGTTGATTTCCGGTTTGTGGGATTGTAAAAGACCGGTAGCGTCCCGCCTTGGGCGGCCTGTAAGCCGAAAAGAAGGTTTTCGAGAAAGGCGCCTGCGCGCACAAATGCGACCGGCGATGGCAGGCTGCGAAAACCTTGCTCCAAAAGCGATAAGGCCGTGACCATCCCCATCCCGCTTGTTCTATTCGCGCCCATCGAGGAAAGCGCTACCACGCGCGGCGGCACTACCTCGGTCAGAGCCTCGACATAGTTCGCGATCACGTCCTTTGCTTCTTTGTAATCGGGCGAGGGTGCCCATACAGTCGGCAACATAACAAACGCGCCCTCCACACCTTTGAGCGCCGCCGCTATGGCTGTCGCATCGTTCCAGTCTCCGTCCAGTAATTCCACGCGTTGGTCTGCCCACTTCGCCGCTTTCGCGCGATTGCGCACAAGTGCTCGCACCTGTTTGCCTTGCTTCAGCAGATGCCGCGCGGTGGCGCCCCCGACGTTTCCAGTAATGCCCATGACTAAATACATGGTCGTTTTCTCCTTCATTGCATGCTCCTTTTGCCTCGTATTTGGCCGCCCGTCCAAATGAGCGACCTGATCATTGGATGCCGAATAAAACCATTGGTTGCAAAATAAGCAGCGGTTATACAACCACTGGTTGTAAATCAACAATCGGTCGCAATAGCCGTCAAAATAGACTAAGCTATTGAAGTGACATCCACATCACCAAGTCGCCGGGTAGAGCGTAAGGAGAGGTTGCGGGGCGAAATCCTTGCGGCTGCCAGCAAAATGTTTGCCGATCGCGGCTACGAAGCCGTGACGCTTCGCGAGATCGCTAAAGAGATCGGCTACACGCACGCTGTGATCTACCAGCATTTTCCTGACAAATGGCATATTCTTGCCGAATTGAGCAGGGAGACGATCGGGCTGCTGATTCAGAACTTCGACGCGATTGCCGCTGAACATCCTGCACCGAAAGAGCGTCTTTTTGCGACTTCACGTGGCTTGATTCAGTTCTGCACTGCCCATCCGCAGCAGTTCCGCAACGTCTTCTTCGGGCCGGAGAACCGCAACGGCATCCGCGCTGGACAATATATCAACGACATTGGCACGCCTTTGTTCCAACGTTTCGTACAGCTCTTTTTCGACGTTGCCAAGGATGAAGGATTGCCGAGTAAGGGTGACATGGTGGTAGCCCACACCTGGTGGTACACGATCTTTGGCCTTGCCACACTCATGGTCATCCAAGGGGTTGTGCCTGATTTGCCTGACCAGACTCTCGTGGTCGAGCAAACGATCGCCACGCTTTGGGCGGGCGTTCAGGCTATTCCGCGACTGCCGAAGAGCGCAGTCTCCAAGCGATCCGGCCGATCCAGTGCCTCAAAGCACTAGCAGCTTCTGACTACTTGGGAGTCGTTGGAGGTATGCCCGTGGAGTACCAGAACTCAACCACTTTTCCAAGGCCGTAGCCCTTCTGGTGGCCGGGAGAGTTCTCCTGATCCCGCAGGGAAAGATGGGTCGTCCTGAGGAAATTGCGACGGTCGCGCTGTTTCTTGCTTCAGACGACTCCAGTTACGTAAATGGGGTGGAGTTGTTTGTTGATGGCGGCACCTCAGCAATCTGAATCGGCGGATCTCGGTGAGTGCAGGATCGCCAAGGCACTCACCGACGGCAAATTAATACCGGAATGTCGGCTTGTAAGAAGTCATCGATTGCATCGGACTGCGTCTAGGCTCGCGACATCGAGATGTTGCGGCGGGCGACTGTCAATTCGGATGGTTGCAGGGTGTTCGGAACCTATTGCGGCAGAATAGTTTCTGGTTGCAGAGGCTTGATTTGAACCAGCGGACGCCGGCAGAGCCCGTGCTCACTAGGCAGGCGCGCTATCGCGTTTCGGACGCGACAAAGTCGTCATTTGAGGATGTTCCCTATTTAAGGTTCAGGCAGGAAACCGGCTTCGAGTCCTGAGGTTTGGCGATTCATCGTCGGTCCGGGTGGACCCAAGCACAAGTCGGCGTTGGACTTAGTTGAAGAAGAGCGCCTACCCAAAAAGCAGGCGCTCGTTCCCACAAGAAATCCATTACAATCATGTGGTTGCATGTGGGCGTGTAGGATAGTAGTAACTCATTGATCAGACTTCGCTTAGCCCTCCGATTTAGCTCCGAATAACCCTCTGGATGGACCCAACTTTGGACCCAATCTGACACAAGGAGACCCCATGAACTCCCATATCCGTACTTTCTGGATGTTCGTGCTCCGGCAACTGCTGAATTATCTGAAGAAGAAAGACCAATAAGCAGCTCAGAAACGTGAGCTCCGACGCTTGCGGGGATGCACTCACGGCTATAAGACTCGCCACAGACAGAAACCCTATTGAGGGATCATCGCTGCTACAGTCCCAGCGCATCCATCTTTGGCTTTTCATACGTGTCGTCTTCGCCCGGATAGCGTAGGCGGTCTTTGAACTTCCCAGTCTCCGCGGCCAGCGCCCAGATGAGGCTCTCGCCCGCTGGCAATGTCTGCGGTTCTCTCAGGAACACGTGATCCTCGTACGCACGGTCGGCATCGGTCCACTCCCACCCGGACTTTTCGAAGGCAGCCATCACGTCTCGAAGGAATAGTGCGTTGATCATCGTGTAATGCAGGAGCAGCGTGTGGCGAACTTCGTGGCCCAGAACATCGAGCGCAAGCTGCCGATAGAACGAAGCCCGATCGAGCAAGTGCGCGATCAAGTAGTCGCGGTATGGCTCGAGCTTTGCCTTGGGATCTTGCTGGAGGCGTTGCTGCATGCGATCGTCCACGTACCAGTCCGACCCATCGATTGTGACATCGCCGACGCGGTAGCCGCGTTCTTTGAGCATCTCACGAAAGCGATCGCGTTTCTCTGCCGTGTCTCCTTCCTTAAGAAACGGATAGCGAAACAACGGAGTCCGGTTGCGATAGGGCGCGATGATCGGCTCGTCGCGTAAGAAATCCGCAACGAAATCGTCGTAGCTTGTTTCGCGCAGATACATCAGATGCGAATAAGAATGGTTACAGATCAGATGGTTGGCATCGTCCCATGCGCCTAGCAGAGATTTCCCCTCGGGTCGATCCACGCGTTTGCCACAGACGAAAAGCGCCGCTTTCAGCTTGCGGCTGTCTAGCGCTCCCAGTATTCGCTGATTCGCTTCCTTCCAATTTATGAAGGGATTCAGCGCAACCCTCGGATCGTCCATCGTGATCGCGACCTGAGGATGGCCGCTCGTCCCTCGATGTACTGTTCCTGACTCAGCTTGCGCAGCAAGGACTCGAAGCGATGAGACGTCGAACCAACGGGCCATTGCCGCGATCATGGCGAAACGCTCGAGGACACAAAGAAAAGAACGGCGATGCATGAGCTAAATATAAACGAACCGGCTTCAGAGTCGGCTTATATCCACCATGCCTCTACGTCGGTGAGCAAAATGCCTCTCTCCCTCACGCCCGAAGGTTTCCCTTACCTCGGCCGCATAACCCTCGACCCGTGTGATGTCGTCATCCGTCCCTCTACGCGTCACCAGCAGGCAGTACGCAATCTCCGGATGGTCACGCCGCGAGCAGAAAGCTCTCCAAGCAATTGCGCCACTTCAGGAGAAGCTTCACGGTCGCCCGGGACGATTACCGCCCATTCCAGGTTCTCTCGAAACTCTTTTAACCTAATCTGCCACTGGCCGAAAGACGAGGATTTTGCCTCACCGATTTGGATGACGGACCAGTGCCACACCAACGCCAATGCAGTGGCTTCGTCAGGTGCCGGCCCGGACAGAATGAAATGGTTGTTTCCGTGGACCAGGATGCCGACCATGAGTTTTCAAGCCTCCAGGCGCGGATCAGGAACGGGGTAACCAATTGCGAAATGGTAGACGACTTGTCCTAGCTCAGGAGACAGGTCCAGATATCGGTTCACTTTCTCATCAAAAAACGCTCCGATGCCCGTCGCTCGCAGGCCAAGCGCCTCGGAAGCAAGATACATTCGTTGACCAATAGCACCCGCCTCGAAATGCACGTATCGATATCCACGATCGCCGTAAATGCGGGCAGCACTCTCAAAATCGCCGATCATGGAGAATGCCACACAAGCGTTACCCGCCAGGTCTTGTCCCAAACTGAGAGCTGCCGCTACTAGGCGTTGGTCCCCTTCCTTGATTTTCTCCAACTCTGCCTGCTCCGGCCAGTAGCGGTAAACACCCGGCGTCAAGCCTTCGACGCGGTGGACGTAAAGATAGAGGTGGACGAAACGAGCTGTGGCGAAATCAGCGAAGAGGCGCTCTTGTGCGGTGAAGAGAACAGTCGCAAGCTGCGAGAAGGAGATCGACTCGCCCCCACCCCTGAAGTCAAGAGCGGAACGCCGGGCACGAACGACGCCGCCGAAACTATGGCTTGTGGAAACACGAGGCGGCAGATTGATTCCCCGTCGCCCGAGTGTCTGTGACTGACAAAGAAAGGGGATGGTGGCTTGGGTGCTGAGCTTCGTAGCAACGTGGATTCGTTCAATCAGTGGATAAGGTTCTTGCTTCTCTGACAACCGGTTGGGCTGACCTCTAAACAAAATCGTCTCGACGGGATCCAGCATCCTCACAGGAATGGATGGGCCGCGAAGTCCGACGATTAGCATAGGCCACTCATCCTCATGCAGGAGACACCGATCCGCGACTCGGTCATCTGAGAAATGGCCAAACGCAAAGCTTTGGCATCCGATTGATCGAGCAGCAAGGGTGAGCGCCTGCCAGGCATGTCCGACGTCGTGCAAGCAATACCGATAGGCACGGTCCCGGTATTTCCAGGCTTCGCGCCAGGCAATGCTGGTCAGAACGAAAATGAGCGGGGCGGAGGTGTCGACAAGTTTCCTGTTAAGATCTCCGATGGCGCGTTGTTCTGCAGTGTGGGATGAGGGACGGTAATGATAGAGGCCATCGGGCCAGCCGGCCAATCCTTGCGAGCAGAAGTGAAATTCGGTCGGATGGAGATTGCCGGAAGAGGGATTGACGCGCAGAGCGTAGATTGCTCCAGTGGACGGGACTCGCTTGGACGCGCTAATTGAGGCGGAATAGAACATCAACTGCGAAAGAAATTCCGCACCATCCCGGGCCAGAGTATTTCCTGTTTTGCCCTCGAGCACTTCAAGAGCTGAAATCTGTGGAGCTGGCGGATCGGCCGGCAAATCCAGGACGGGGACGCCCTCATAATGCCGAAATGGATCGGGCATATTGGCCCAATCAAGATAGTGCTGAGTTCGCCGCAGCGATTCGACACTATGCTTCGTAAACTCATGGTACTCGCGCCAGCCCATGCAACGTAGGTCCTCAGGACACTGTACTGGCAAAGCAGGCATTCGGGTAGGGGCACGAAAGAGAGAGACTTTGGTTCTACTGCGATCTAAGGGGCGCAACCGAGTACAATCGAGCGGGCGAACACCAGTTACGACGTCTGTAGGATCAGTAGAGGTATTCTCAAATCAAAAGAGGAGCAATCTGAACATGGAATACGGTAACCGCGACAAACCAGAACGCAATTCTGGACGAGCTGGATTCGTGGATGCCCGACTCGAAGAGCTTCGGCGTCGCTGGGAAAATGCGACAGACGAGCGTGAGAAAAATGAGGTATCCGAACAAATCCGCGAGTGGCAATCATTTAAGCCAGAACGATCCGCACCCTCCCGAGGTAGACGATAAGACTCCCTGTAGCAAGTTAAGGGGACAGGCAAGATGTAGCCAATCGAAGCCAACAGCAGAAGGATTTTCCCTTTCTCAATTGTGGCTCGCACTGACCGCCGTCTCGACAGCGCCTATCACCGCGTTGGGAGCGCCCAATTGGATGTGGTGTCCGCTGTTAGGCACAGCGATTAGCTTTTCTCTCCTGGATAGCTCCGAGGGGCTTGCCGAATGGAAGCGCCTGCGCAAGAGCGGGCGGCTGAGACAATAATTAAGATCGTGATCATCATCGCGAACAAACCAATCAGCTGTCAACCCCGCGATTTGCAAATTCTAGCGATGACTTCCCAACTTCTATCGCGCCATCGGTGCATTTCAGGGGCCCCTATGAAAACCTTCACTGGATTGGCACAGACTTTTAGCATCGAGTTGCAAACCAAATAAGCCTCACCGGCTTTTGCGATTTCTTCTTCAAGCAGTCCGTTGCAATTCGAGCATCGAACTTCGCCCGGCGTGAACTTCCCTTCTGTGCAGTCTCCCACAAACAACGCGCC
>CAWIBI010000022.1:0-134231 GCA_963834205.1 uncultured Acidobacteriaceae bacterium
GGTCGACAGCGACGGCGACATCTATGTCCTGATTGGAGGAACCATAGGATCTGCATCTCTAACTCCGAAGGCGGCCCGATCACGACCTTGGTCGGCGACGCGCAGGTTTTGTCGAAGTGGGGCCAGATGAGCATTGACGCCAACCCGGACATGATGAAAGCCCGGCGCCGCGTCAAGAGCCTCAAGCCGCAATGGCGGTTCTGCTTCCCGACGGCCGTCGAGTTCGATCCGGAAACCGACAACGTCATCGTTGCCGAGCATCAGCGCAACCGGTTGCAGGTCTACAAGAAGGTTCGCAATTACAGCGATTTCCAGGCGAACCTGTAGAGATCTCCCGGACAACGTCGCGGGCAATTAGTGCCCGCGACGTTGACAAAAGGCGCCCGCTCCCTTGTCTCCCCGTGGAAGACTGGGGAGCGGGCTCTTTTTTGCCCGTCCGTCTCATTAGTTTCACTCTGATGTGCTTCTGACAAACGTGCACCTGCGATGCGGCGTTGGCACGCTTGGGTCGAATTGCTTCAGATCGCTTGGTTGAATAGACACATCCGGTGTGCCCGGGGCAAGAATGGACGAGACCGCAGCCGAGAGATGCGCGCGACAAGAGCGGCTGCTGGAAGAAAGGCGCCGCGTGCTCGGCGAGGAGCATCCGGACACGCTGACGGCGATGCTCGACCTCGCCGACTGCTTGTGGGCGCAAGGTCGCCTTCTCGCGGCGCGCAAGCTCGAGGAACAAGTGGTCGCGGGTCGTCGTCGACTATTGGGCGAAGACCACTTCGACACGCTGAAGGCCACCGGAAAGCTGGCGGTCACGATGGCCGCGCAAGGCGAGCTGGCCGCGGCGCGTGAGCTTCAGGAGCGTGTGGTGAACGGGATGCGCTCCCTCTATGGCGACTGCGGTCTGGAGACGCTCCGGTCGATCAATAATTTGGCCGGGACCGTCTCGGCCCAGGGTGACTTCGAGACCGCACGCGAACTCCTCAAATCGGTTCTTGCAACGACGTGCCGCGAGTTCGGCGAAGAGCATGCCGACAGCCTCACGGCAATGGCCAACCTCGCCGCTGTCCTATGGCAACAAGGGGATCAAGACGAGGCCTACGCGTTGCAGCAGCACGTCGTCGAAGTTCACCGCGGCATACGCAGCGACGATGAAGTAACACGCGCTGCGGCCGAGGTCCTGGCGATGATGGAGCGCGGCGCCGGTCGCCCGGATGCTCAATGATCGCCAAACCCCTCCTCCTCAGAAGCGGTCTGACCGTCCGCATGCTACCTGGTGCCCGACGGCGGTCCGTGCAATGCTGCGCAATGAGGTTTATGTCGGGACGCGAATCTGGAACCGGACTAAGTTTGTAAAGACCCCGGGGACCAACAAGAGGGTAGCGCGGCCACGCCCCCGAAGGGAATGGCAGACACGGAACGCGCCCGAACTCAGGATTATCAACGATGATTTGTGGACCAGGGTTCAGGCACGGCAGGATCGCCTGAAAGAAGTCTATGCGGATAGTGGTAGAAAACCAGTGAACCGGGGAGCAAGTTCGGCGTACCTTTTATCTGGCTTTCTCACCTGCGGGGAGTGTGGCGCAAACCTGATTATCACCTCCGGCGGCAAGGGGCATTCGGCCCGGTATGGTTGCCCCCAACATTGGAACCGCCATGCCTGCCCGAACAAGATCACAATCCGCCAGACTGAGCTTGAGGTTGCCTTCTTCGGTCAGCTCCCGGCCTTCGTCCTTACACCCGACGCGATCGAATACATCGTCGACGGCGTCATGCGGGCCCAGCACAAAAAGACCTCAAAGTCGGACCATGAAAAGCGAATCCAAGAACTCAAAAATGGGATCGCTCGAATCGTTGCGGCCATCGCCGCGACCGGGCACTCTGATGCGCTCCTCGCCACCCTCAAATCGAACGAAGTTGAGCTTCGTAAATTGGCTGCTGCAACGGAGAACTCCAAGCAATTGACTCCCGGGCAAATTTCGTCCTCTGTGCGAGACAGTCTCCGGGAAATTCCAAAACTACTGAGCATGGCTCCAGAGCTGGCCAAGACGAAGTTGGCCCAGCATATCGATAAGATTCGAATGCTGCCGCAGCCGGATGGCTCCTATGTCGCTGAAGGGAAATGGGATTTGCTTGCGGGTGACGGCAGCCAGGCGCTTGGAGCTTGGGGTCCTGTGATGGTTGCGGGGGCTGGATTTGAACCAGCGACCTTTGGGTTATGAGTTAAGATACACACCAGCTCGCCGCGGTCCTGATTTGCGCAATCATTGCGGGTGCAGCCTGTTTCATCATGCACACCTGAGACATTGCCACCGTTCGCATGGCGGTCCAGAATCCGGAAGCGTCCCAACCGTCACTTTGCCGCCGCCTCGAAGCCATTTGATCTGAGGTCGTCAATTCGTAATTACGTGGCAACGAACACACGACGCGCGGAGGCCGGATGAAAGTCTTCAAGCGCCCTGGAAGCCGCTTCTTCACCTACAAGTTCCAGCACAGGGGCAAAGAGTATTACCGCTCTACAGGAAAGGCGAACCGTCGCGACGCCGAAGACATCGCCGCCGCAGCCCGCCGCAGCATCATTCGTCAGCTGGCTGGTTTGGAGGAGGCAGAGCCTCAGAAGCCTAGTGAGGAGCCAAAGAGTGTGCCAACTCTTCGCCAATTCCAATCCGCTTTTAATGCCTGGGTGGCTACGGCCAAGGACGAACAACAGGGAACAGTGAAGTTCTATCAGGAGAACTATCGGAAACTCCTGGATTTTGGTCCTCGGGCCGACTGTCGGCTGGATGCGATCGACGAGCGGCAGATTGAAGCCTTCAAAATCTGGGCCCTGAAACGTGGCGGAAGAACGAGGAGCGGCAAACGAACCCCGGTCACCAAGACTACCGTCAACCGTTATCTCGCGACGCTGCGCAAATCTCTCCGGTATGCCCAGCGTAAGCTGAAGCTGATTGAGAAGGTACCGGTCATCATCGAGCAATACACGAAGGACGAGGGAGCGGAGCGTGAGACCGACTATGTCTTTAGCGAGGAAGCGTACCTCGAGTGGATCGGCAACGCGCCCGAACCCCTGCGCTCCGCCTCGATCCTGGCCCGACGATCGGGCATCTGCCGTGGCGAGATGCTCCACTTGATGAAGGACTGCGTACGTCTCTACTCCGCGCCGATCGCTGGACGCCTCTATGGCTCGCTGGTGATCAAGCGTGGTCTGAAGCGGCGGGCTCGCAAGCGAACCCTGGAGATCGACCTCGAAATGAAGAAGGTCCTGGAGGAACTCCTGACGGCATCAAAATGCGATCATGTGTTTAGCCACCCGGGAAGTCCCGAGGAACCTCTGGGAGCCTGGGTGCTGGAGACCCAGATGGGGTCGCTGCGGACCATGATCCAGACCCACCCGGACGCTGGTCTGCACGGACTGAGACACACTTTTCTCACCGAAGCAGGCGGCTGCACCGACCCGTTCACGTTGCAGTACGTAGCCGGTCACGATAGCATTAAGACGACCATGCGCTATGTTCACCCGCAGGCCAATGCGGTTCAGGAGCTCTTTCTCAAGCTCGCGGAACTGCCTGGCAAGCAATTGCCTCTGCGGAATGGGTCGGAAGTGTAGAGTCGGTGCAAAATCCGGTGCAGCTGCAACTACCCCTCACGAGCTGCACGGGCAAGTAGCTGACAATAAAGCAGTTTTTAAGAGCGGAAGTGGTGAAATTGGCAGACACACCATCTTGAGGGGGTGGCGCCGAGAGGCATGGGGGTTCAAGTCCCCCCTTCCGCACCATTCGATTGGGGTTCGACATGATCTGGTTTGTCGGTACGATTCACGTGATTGTTTGCATCATCCTGATTGGTGTTGTTCTTCTCCAACAGGGCAAGAGCGCCGATCTCGCCGGCGCATTTGGCGGCCAGGGGTCACAGACCGCGTTCGGTCCCCGCGGAGCAGCCAACCTGCTGACCAAAGTGACGACCTGGTCGGCAATCCTCTTCATGTTTACTTCCATTGGACTTACGGTTCTGATCCAGCGCAGCAGCGGGCCGCGTTCAGTGCTCTCCGGGATCAAGGCCACGCATACAACTCCGGCCAAACCCGCACCTCCAGGCAAATAATAAAGAGACATTGCCCGTGCTGTTATCTTCCGTCCCAGGTCTGTGCCCTCGGCCCCCCAGGAGCAGGCCACGTTGGTTGAAAAGCTCCAAGCGGCATGGGTAAAGATAAGTGCCGTCGGGGTCCTTCGACTGCGCGCCACCAAGCGCTGCGTCACGCGATAAATCTCTGAAGCGCTCCGCTCAGGATGACGGTTTTGTGGTGAGTTGGAGATGTGGTGAGTTGGAGATGTGGTGAGTTGGAGATGTGGTGAGTTGGAGATGTGGTGAGTTGGAGATGTGGTGAGTTGGAGATGTGGTGAGTTGCCGTCTTCGACACGGCAAGGACGATCTCGGTCAAAGAGAGCCGTGCTATGGCGAAACTCAGCGATATCCCCTTTTGAGACTCGGGTCTAAACATCACTCCCGCAGGGACGGCTGAATCCATCCCTTTGAAACTCGCATCCAGCGGCTCACCGCGACGAGCAATAAGCCCATACCCAGAAAGACGGCCATCAATACCGCGGCGCGGGCCAAAACTCCGGCGTATCCCAGCACATTGACGTCGACAAAAGGATAGGGATAAAGGCCGCTCACCACTCCCCGCGCCAGGACGTAAACCAGGTACACACCCGGATAGACCAGCCAGACCACTGCATCCATCCAGCGTAGGCCGGTGCGAGGGGCAAAGATCAGCCAATACACCACGTAACCCAGCGGAATAACGGCGTGCAAAAGCATGTCGGCCAGCAGCTGCGCACCCTGCGGATTCCACAGCTGGCGCAGCAACAGCTGGTAGACGATACCGACTATCGCGATGTATACCGCCGTGCCACCCTGTACCAGCGGACTCAAAAAAAACTGGACCCACCCGGCCGCGGCGCTCATGGCAACGGCAGTGAAAACCAACGCCACCAGCAGGTTGGTCAGAATGGTGAAGAAGCTGAAGTAGGCGATCACCCCGCCGAGCATGGCTAAACCAGGCGGCGATTGGACAATAACCAGGTAAAGCTGCAGCACCAGCGCAAACCAGGCGAGCAAAGCCCCGGTAATCGCGTACATCCGCATGCCGCATTGTAACCAGCCACAACAGAGGACAAAGTTAATCGCCTAGAATTAAAGCCATGATCCTGGAAAGCTTCCCCGTGGGTCCCCTGCACTGCAACTGCACCATTCTGGGCGATGAGCTCACACACGAAGCCATCGTCGTCGACCCTGGAGACAACATCCCGGAGATTCTTTCCCGGCTGGAGAAGCATGGCCTGACCCTGCGCCAGATCGTCATCACTCACGCCCATATCGACCACATCGGGGGAGCAGCCCAGCTGAAGAAGGCAACCGGGGCGCCGGTGTTTCTCAACCAGAAGGACCTCGGTCTGTTGAACATCATGGAGATACAGGCGGGCTGGCTGGGTGTTCCCACACCGGAGGTCGCACCTCCCGATGCCAGCGCCGACGATGGCGCGGACATCGGACTCTCCAGCCTGCCGGCGGAGGTGTTGCACACTCCAGGGCACACGCCAGGCAGTATCTGTCTCTTCTTCCCCAAGCAACATCTGCTGCTCGCGGGCGACACACTGTTTGCGGGTTCGATCGGTCGAACCGATCTTCCCGGAGGCGATGGACGGCAGATCCTGCGTTCCCTGCGCGACCGCCTCCTGGTTCTGCCCGACGCTACGCGAGTAGTGCCCGGGCACGGCGCTGAGACAACAATTGGCGAGGAAAGACAGTCAAATCCATTTCTTCAGCCCGGATTCCGCATGTGACACATGAACTATCGCAGTTTATACGACAATCGCACCATTCATGGAGCACTTTCACTGTCTATCGATTTTTTATGTTGCCCATCAAGATACATATTTAGAATCACTTAGCGGACATTTGCGAAGTAAGAAATGAATGACGCGAAAGTGTTAGTAACTAGCTTGAGTCCTTGCGGTCCCATTCTTGCACATTTAATGGCCCTTAAAATGCTGCACGGTCGCCTCCACACCCTCTCGAAAGTCCAGCTCAGGGGGTAACAGACTTACTACCAGCCACCCCTGAGCGGGAAATCCATAGAAGCCACCGGGGTGAACCACGACTCCCCGGTCGAGCAAAAGGTCGAGTGTTGTCTCCTCCTCGGGCTGCAAGCCGGGAACTCGTAGCACGGCGTACCAACCCGCTTCCACCTCCAGCCGGGTTAACAGGGTCTGGCGCCCCAATATGGCGTCGAGCGTGGCCAGGTTTGCCTGGAGCCGCTGCCTGATTTGCTGTTGCGGCGCTGCGCGGCCGGCCAGCCACGCCGGGAGCGCGCATTGGATGGGAGCGCTCATGGAGAGAAAGGTATCGGAGATCACCTCCAGGCGCTGCAGGGCCTCCGCCTGGGCAAAGCAGGCGATCCATGCGGCTTTCATCTGGGGTAAGGCGGCCACTTTGCTGAGGCCGCTGAGCACGAAAACCGGCACGGGGTGGCTGCCGGTGGCAAAGCTCTGGCCCGCGTGCCCAGGGAGAGCGTAGTCGAGAAACACCTCGTCGACTATCAGGGCCAGGCCATGCTCCCGGCACAAGGCTTCGAGCGCGGCCCGGTCCGCCTGCGGGGTAAAGTGCGCGGTGGGATTATTGGGGTGGACGACGACAACCGCCCGGCTGCGCGGGGCGATGCTACGGCGCAGCGCCTCCAGGTCAAGATGCCAACCATGATCGTAGAAAAGCTCATAGGGAACCAGCCGCACGTCGTCGAGCCGAGCCAGGAAATCGAAGAGGGGATAGCCTGGCTGGCCAATCAGCACCTCGTCGCCGGGATCGCACAGCAGCCGGAAGAGGAAGCTGTAGGCCTCGCTGGTGCTGGTGGTGAGAAGGATCTGTTCCGGATCTACGGCGGCTCCGTGGTCGCGATAATAGAGGCTTACGGCCTCGCGCGCGCCTCGCAGGCCTTTTGGATTCGGATCATAGTGTAAGGCGGCCGGGTTGTTGAGGGGAGCGAGCAGCGACGCGGCATGGTAATCAAAACCGCAATGGGTGGGGTTGGAGGCGGTCAGGTCCCATAGCTGCACACCCTCGGCGCGCAATCGGGCAAGGTGCCGCGCCCAAGGGGTTTCCACCAGGTCCCACTGGGTTCGCGCCGACCACGGGAATCGTCTTGTGCCGGTTGGCCGCATGATGTAATAGCGTTAAGCATCATCTCATCTTTGCCCCGTGGAGGAGCTCGCACGCATGGATCTGCAAGCCGTAATCTTCGACTATGGTGAGGTTCTCAGCGGACCGCCGGACCCTCAGGCGCATCGCAATCTGGTGGCCATCGCCGGGGTGCCGGAGGAGGCTTTCGAAAAGGCGTACTGGGCCCACCGCCTGGATTACGACGCCGATATTCTGGACGGCCAGACCTATTGGGAGACAGTCGCCCGCGATACGGGAGTGAACTTCACGGTCAAGCAGATGGGGCAACTGCTGGAACAGGACGCCATCATGTGGATGAACCTCAACCCGGCGATGATCGCATGGATTCCCCGGATCAAGGAGGCGGGCTTCCGCCTGGGCATCCTGTCAAATATGGGATTTGGGGTGCTTGACTACATGCGGCCACGCTTTCCCTGGCTGGCCCAGTTCGACTACCTCACTTTTTCCTGTGACCTGGGGATTGTAAAACCTGATCCTGCTATTTACCTGCATACCGTGAAGAAGTTGGGCGTCGCCCCGGACCAGGCATTGTTTATCGACAACCTGGAGAAAAACATCAGCGGCGCGGAGGCCGTTGGTCTGCACGCCGCCCTTTTTCAGAATGTCGAACAGCTGCAGGAGGATCTGAGCCGGCGCGGATTTCCCTTGCCTGCTCTGGAGCCGATTCAGTAGGGGTTGGTGTGGGGACGAAGGTTTAGTGCCGCGCCTGCGGCGCTCGGATCATCTTCTGGATCGATTTCCCAGCCCTTCCGGGCTGGGCTGACGTTTGGCGGCCGGCCCTCCGGGCCTTGCATCCATGGCGTTTTTGCCGGCGTTTTTTGCCGCGTCATTTCTCCCTCAACTTGCCGCAGGCACGTCAACTGCTCGGGATGACAAAGGGGAGAGGGGTCCTTCCATTTGGATTTGTTGCCGGACGAAGAGAAACAGCAGGTCCCTCCACTTCGCTACGCTTCGGTCGGGATGACAATTTTGCTAGCGTCCTTAAGCAATTTGCTGTTACCGGAGGCCGGGCTTTGCGGGGAGGGTTAGGCCTACGCGGTCTACGATCTCCAGGTTGAAGCCTTGCAGGGCCGGCACATGCGTCGGGGTGTTGGAGAGCAGGCGAATCTTGCGGATGTTCAGATCGGAAAGGATCTGCCCGCCCAGACCGACCTGGCGGAGGATCCGCTGGTGCCGGTCCTCCGCATGCTCACCAACACGCTCCTCGCGGTGCAAGAAGAGGCGGTGCGGGTTTACGCTGCGGTCGATGTCGAACCCTTTGCTGGTGTTGTGCAGGTAGACCAAGGCACCCCGGTCTGCCTGGGCAATCATCTCCAGCGAGCGCTGCACCACCTGGTGGCAATCGCATAGCGTGGTGCCGAAGACATCACCCGCCAGGCAGTGAGAGTGTACCCGCACCAAGACCGGCTCCGGGTTGACGTCGGAGTTTACATCGCCCCGCACAAAAGCCAGATGGCTCTCTCCCCCATCGACTTCGCTCTCATAGGCAATCATGCGAAAGTCTCCGAAGCGAGTCGGCATGACGGATTCCGCGACGCGGAAGATGTAACGCTCGTTCTGCAGGCGGAAGCGGATCAACTCCGCCACGGTGAGCATCTTCAAGCCGTGCTGGTTACAGAACCCCACCAGATCGGGTACCCGGGCCATGGTGCCGTCATCGTTCATGATCTCGCAGATCACGCCAGCCGGAATGAGGCCGGCCATACGGGCTAGATCAACGGAGGCCTCGGTTTGTCCGGCGCGCACCAACACGCCGCCACGCCGGGCGCGCAAAGGAAAAACGTGCCCCGGCCGGGCCAGATCGGCCGCCGTCATCCGCGGGTCAATCGCCACCTGGATGGTGTGCGAACGGTCATAGGCCGATATGCCCGTGGTCACGCCCTCCCGGGCCTCAATGCTCTCGGTAAAGGCCGTACCGAAACGCGAGGAATTCTGTTGCGTCATGGGGCCCAGACGAAGGTAGTCAGCCCGCTCTTCGGTCAAGCTCAGGCAGATCAACCCACGCCCGTACTTGGACATGAAGTTGATGGCTTCCGGGGTGACAAACTCGGCGGCCAGCGTCAGGTCGCCCTCGTTCTCACGATCCTCGTCATCGACGACGACGATCATGCGCCCGGCCTTGAACTCCGCCAGAGCACCCGGCACGTCGGTAAAGGGCAACTTTGCCTGCATGACTGTATTGTCCGCCAGATGGATCGGAGACGCAAAAAACGCCGCCCGAGGCGGCGTTCTCTTTTTTTCGTGCTTCCCGTTTACAAGGTAGATTCGATCTCAAAACCCCAGGCCTCGAGGAGCGCTTCCGGGATATACTTCGAATTCTTGTTGCGCCGCGCCCACTCGCGCAACCGGGTGGAACGCACATACTGATCGGGAGTCAGTTTGAACTCTTTGACAACCTGTTCGAAAGAAGTGACAGTAGGGACAACCGGGCCGATGGGCTCCGGCTTGCCCCAGTTGGGATTACCGCGACGTTTTGCCATTGATTCGTTATCCTCTAGGGAAATGAGCAACAAACACTGCCCTGCGGCTTGAAAAGCTAAAGAACAGCCCCGCGGGGACATGCCAAAGCTCTTATTTTAAGGATTTTTTCTCCAAAAATCAATAGCAAATTCGAGCTATCTGGTTCACTCTGCAACCTATTGGATGTTAGTAGACTCCAAGTCGATGACGTTACTTGTGTTGGTGAAAGGTGGATGGTCATGAGTGCAGCTCGTTACTGGGCAGTTTTCTCCCTTGGGGTAGCAGCGGGTGCAGCTGCGGCTCTTATCTATGCTCCGCAGACCGGGGAAAAGACCCGCAAGCAGCTTAAACGCAACCTGCAGGATGCAGGGGATTACCTTAAGGACGCCAGCGAAGATATCGGCAAGCACGCCACACGCGTCTACAAAACCACCAAGGATGTGGCGGGAGACGTAGCTTCGCGGGTTAGTACGGTCGCCAGCAACGTCAGCTCCGCAGCCAGCAACATTGCCGACAAAGTAGGGGACCTGGTCTAACCGCATAATCCCCGCTCCGCTCTCTTACCCTGTTACCTCCAACACCTGCCGCGCCGCGCGATAGCCGGAGCGCAGCGCTCCATGAACGGTACCCCAGTGGCCGCTGGTGTCGGTATGCTCACCGGCGAAGAAGAGGGTCCTTTCCACGGGAACTGAAAGTTCATCAGAAGCATGGATGGCTCCTTTGGGAACGTAAGTGTAGGCACCCAGGCTGTGGGGGTCCCGCTGCCAGTCATGCAGATGACAGCGCAGCAGATGCCGGCGCAGGTCTGAATGCGGGCGGTTGAGAAACGTGGCCAGGGTCGCAAGCCCGGTCTCCGGCAGCTCGTTCATTTGCACATTGCGGACTCTGCGGCCGGCCATCCAGCCGGTCAACAGCGAGCTTGGCCTGGGGTTGGTCGTCCACCAGGTAGGAGGAGTGGCTTGCGGAGCGAAGAGAAAGCTCAGTCCATCGAGGCTGCGGAACTTTGACCAAAAACCGCGGTCAAACTCATAGACTATGCGCGCGACCGGTCCCATGGTAAGCCGGCCGGAGGCTTCGAGAATCCCCGGCTCGGGGGTGAAGGAGACGCTCTTTGCGTGCAGGACACCCAGCGGCAGGGTGAGGATGGCTTTGCTTGCCTGGAAGATGCGACCATTTGAAGTCGCGACTTCGACTCGCCCCGGCTGCCAGTCCAGGGATCGCACGGGAGCTGAGAGCAGCAACTCGCCACCTGCTTGGAGAAACCGGCGCTCGAGAAAGGCCGGGAGCTGAGCATAGCCTTCCACCACGCGGAAGACACGGTCACCGGAGATTGCGTCCTCCGCCGCCTGTTGCTTGGCCAGCGAGAGAACACTGATGCGGTCTGCATCCGCGGCGTTGAAGCCTTCGACATAGTTGCTGGCCCAGGCTGTGGCCTCGCGGCTGAAAACCGCGCAGGACCGCGAACTCGTGGAAACTGAGGTCGGGCGAATCGTCTGGTAGCTGCAAGTGGCTAAGTTGGTCAAACACCTGGTCGACTTGGTGGTGACCGGCGCACGGCCCTATGCCTCGGCCTTGACGGTAACAGTGGTAATCACCTTCCAGCTCAAAGCGCGTAAGCCCCGCCTCGTCGACCAGGCCGATCAGCTCGGGAGGCAGACCGTGGATGAACTCCGCACCCAGCTCGACGGGCAGGCCGCCATCGACCGCCGGGAGGGTGTGGATGCGTCCTCCACGCGATCGCGGGCTTCGATCAAGGTCACCGGGTTGCCGGCTTCCGCCAGCGTTCGGGCGGCGGCCAGCCCGGCAATGCCCGCACCGATAACGATTACCGCGCTCATCACACTACCTCCCAGGTGAGTGTCTCGAAGCGCGCTCCTGGTGCGGTCACTGGATGCTTGAGTGCCTGGATGGTCAGCGCGCAGCCGCTGCGTAGAACCGCGGGGGTAAATCGAAGATGATGCTGATCGAGCTGCATGCTCACGCAGGGCGCCTTCTGGGCTTCTGCTGAGGCGGGATGGGCGAGGGGAAACTCCACTTCCCTGCTCAGCCCGCTCAACAGGTAGAGCGACACCAGGTCACAGAAGCCGAGCGCTGCTGTCCAGCGGTCTAAATCGGCGCCTTTCGGCGTGCCGGCGCCCTTCGGCGCACTTCCTTCGAGCTTTCGCTGGCGTGACTTCTCGGCCTCAAGAAAACGCTGGTGGTGCGGCTGATCGTGTTGGGCGAGCAGGCTGAAGTGGCGGCTGACGATGACGGCTCCCGGCCTAGAGAAGGCTTCGACGGCATCGATCGATGCAGTCCACGCCTCGGCGGCTTCCCGGGGCGAGATGGCGATAAAGGAAACAGGAGCCGCCGTGGACCCACTCCCGGAACGCAAGCGTTGGATCTGCTGCGCATCGCTCGCCGCCCAACCGGTGTCGTGCATCTGGATAGCGCGTTGGATCTCAGGCGGCAGCTCTCCGAAGACTGTGGGGAGCAGAGCAGTGGCCAGCTCTCCGGCGAGCACGGCATGCGCAGGCTGAGGCACAAGAAGGCAGGGCAAGCGCACGTCCCGCTGCGCTGCTTCTACCCGGGCCCAGGCTGAGGCGCCTTGCTGATCGCGATGTACCCAGCCAATTACCATTTCTCCTCAGGCGCCAATATTCAGATGCACAAACGATACAATCCTAGTGCTATCGGGAGTTTCCATGATCCTGCAAGAAGAATCATTCGTCGATCTCGCCACCCCCACCGGTCCCATGCGTACCTATGTGTTTCGGCCGGCCGCCCCGGGCAAATACCCCGGGGTGGTGCTGTTCTCCGAGATCTTCCAGGCCACTGGCCCTATCCGTCGATTCGCGGCATTCATCGCCGGGCACGGCTACCTGGTGGCTGTGCCTGAGGTGTATCACGAGCTTGAACCGGCAGGGACCGTACTGCACTACGACCAGGCCGGCTCGGACCAAGGCAACGCCGACAAGTATGCCAAGCCCGTCTCATCGTATGACAGCGATGCGCGGGCGCTGCTGAAGTATCTGCAGGGACGGGAGGATTGCACGGGAAAGCTCGGCGCTATTGGTATCTGCATGGGTGGGCACCTGGCCTTTCGCGCGGCCATGAACCCCAGCGTGCTGGCCACGGTGTGTTTCTACGCGACCGACATTCACAGCCATAGCCTGGGCCTGGGCAAGCAGGATGACTCGCTCGAACGGGCAGGCGAAATCAAGGGCGAACTGCTGCACATCTGGGGACGTCAGGATCCGCACGTTCCGCTCGCCGGGCGCAACCTGATCAAGGCGCGGCTAGACGAGGTAGGGGCAAATTTTCAATGGCTGGAGGTGAACGGCGCGCACGCATTCATGCGCGACGAGGGCTACCGCTATGACCCGGAGCTCGCCGCACTCTGCCTGAATATGGCGCTGGCCCTGCTGCATCGGAAGTTGTCCTCGTAGAATAGTCTCGTGGCCGAGCAAGAGCTGAAGGAAACTCACCCCAAGGGCCCGGACGACCCATCGAGCGACCTGGGATTCGGCAGGGTCGTCTCGTCGCAGCGCGAGCTACGGTTGCTCAATCGGGACGGCAGCTTCAACGTGCAGAAACGAGGCCGGGGGCTGCACGCGTTCCTGGCCTACTCCAACCTGGTGAGCACAACCTGGAGTCGATTTTTTCTCTTCGTCGCGGTGGTATACCTGGCGCTCAATGGGTTTTTCGCTGTGGCCTATGACGCGTGCGGGCCGGGCGGCCTGGTTAACACCCTTGATATCGGGATTTATTCCCGTTTCCTGAAAGCCTTCTTCTTCAGCATTCACACATCGGCCACCATCGGCTACGGAAGTGTTGTGCCGGTTGGGTTGGCAACCAATATTTTGGTTGCGCTCGAGTCGGTAGTGAGCCTGCTGGGCCTGGCAGTGGTTACCGGGCTGGTCTTCGCGCGTTTTTCCCGGCCAGTCGCCGACATTCTTTTTAGCCAGAATGCGGTGATGTCGTGGATGGGCAATCTTCGCTCCTTCCAGTTCCGCATTATCAATTCGCGCAATAACCAGATCATCGACCTGCATGCCCGGCTTCTGGTTTCGCGGTTTGAGACGAATGCAAGCGGAACCATGGTGCGACGCTACTACCCTCTCAGCCTGGAACGCGAAAGCGTCGTCTTCTTTCCCCTCTCCTGGACGATCGTGCACACGATCGATAAAGATAGTCCGCTGTTCGGGGTAACAGAAGAAAAGTTGTGCGCGAGCGGCGCGGAGTTCCTGATTCTGCTGACCGGGATGGATGAGACTTTTTCCCAGGTGGTGAACGCGCGGTCTTCTTACCGTGCGAATGAAGTTATATGGGACGCGAAGTTTGCCGATATTTTTGTGTATGATCCCGGAGGCAAAATGGCCGGCATCGACATGAAGCGCTTCCACGATACGACCCAGATTTCGACACAGCCGTAGTTCTTATGAAGGATAGAGGTTTGGTGCCGCGCCTACGGCGCTCGGATCATCTTGGGATTAGTTTCCCAGCCCTCCCGGGCTGGGCTGACGTTTAGCGGCCGGCCCTACGGGCCTTATAGCGACGCTTTCATCTGGGTCGCATACTGGTTTAAGGAACTGCAGATCCCTCGGCTGCGCTCGGGATGACAAAGGGGAGGGCGACGCTTCCATGAAGGGCAGTTACCGGACGACTTTGTCATGGGCCTGCGACCCACCCAAGGTGATGAAAAACGCCTTCTGTCCACCAACCGCTTTCTATGGAAGCGCCGCCCTCCCCTTTGTCATCCCGAGCGTACCCGGATTTCCTGCTCGCGGCACTAGAGAGCGCAGCGTGTGCGGTTTTCTGTAAGGAAAACCGCATGGAGTTCGCGACGCCACCAACCTTGACAGGAAATCCGGGGTAGCCGAGGGATCTGCAGTTCCGCGGACCATTCCTGGAGATGCAGGACTAGGGTTTGATGATGCGTGCGCCTCCTGGGCCGGCGACGACCGCTACCGAGGCCAGGCCGAGGAATATTCCGTGCTCGACTACACCGGTTATGCTCTTGAGGGTGTGGGCCAAAGCGGCCGGATCCATGATCTCGCCGTAATGGCAGTCGAAGATGAAGTTGCCCTCGTCGGTGATAAAGGGCGAACCGTCGTGACCGGAACGCAGAACCGGGTTGGCACCTAGCTTCTCCAGTTGCCGCTTGATGGGCGAAGCGGCAAATGGGATCACCTCAACGGGAAGCGGAAAACGGCCGAGCCGCTCAACCAGCTTGTGTTCATCGGCAACGATGACCAGAACGCGCGACGAAGAGGCGACGATCTTCTCGTGCAACAGCGCACCCCCGCCGCCCTTGATCAATGCCAGACCAGGCGCAACCTCGTCGGCTCCGTCGATAGTCACATCGGTGTAGTCCACTTCATCAAAGCTGGTCAAGGGGATGCTCAGCGAGCGAGCCAGCTCGCCGCTGGCGCGGGAGGTGGGAATCCCGCGAATCTTCAAGCCGTCGCGGACCTGCTGGCCCAGGAACTCGATGGCAAAGGTTGCGGTCGAGCCGGTGCCGAGCCCGACTACCATCCCATCCTTGACGTACTCCAGGCTCTTGCGCGCGGCAGCGGCTTTCTCAGTATCTGTTAGGGTCATGATCGGTCCGGAGGTTAGGTTGCTAGGGGTTGGCCCGCACCGCGCGAGAGTACATCAGGCGGGTGAAGCCGCTCATCAAAAGATTAATGCCGACAATTGTGCCCAGCGCCCAGACCGCACTGGCGGGCCAGCTTCGCCAGATCATGACCGCCAATATAAGGGTAACGATACCGTCAAAGAGAATCCAACCAGAACCGGGTGCGGAGCGAATCTGAAAATACGCTACCAGATGAAAGATGCCCTCCACGAAGAAAAGGACCGCCAAAGCCAGGGTGAGCGAGACCAGGCTCAACTTTGGATTGACCAGCAGATAGACGCCTGCAATCAGATAGGCGCAGCCTACCAGCAGACGCCAGAAGAAGCCGCCCGTAGTGCGCGCAGCAAAGGTACCTGCAAGATGAGCGATGCCGGCCAGAATGACCAATATCGCGACGACAATGGCGATTGCAATCCCTGCCTCGAAGGGCAAAGCCAAGGCAAAGAATCCAACGATGATGAGAAAAATCGCCCATCCCATGGGGAAGGTAGCGGCATTTCCTAAAGCACTATCCGGCAACGATGTAGGCATGGTCGCGGCTCCTTTGCGATGAAGGGATAGGGGCCCGATGACACCGCAACCAGCATATCTGGAAATCGATTTTGGTGTTCTGCGCGCTACACTGGTGCGGGACCGGAGGAGAGAACCATTAAGCTGCTAGGCATCGATGTGGGCACAGGGGGGACGCGGGCGCTGCTTATCGACGAATCGGGCGCAGTGATTGCCTCCGCGATCCACGAACATGTGCCGTTTGCTTCGCCGCGGAGCGGTTGGGCGGAACAGGAGCCGCAGGACTGGTGGAAGGCCTGTCAGGGCGCTGTGCGCAAACTGCTGCGAGAATCCTCGATCCCTGCGGCGGAGATTGGGTGCATCGGCCTCAGCGGGCAAATGCACGGCGCTGTGCTCCTGGACAGCAACAACCAGGTTCTGCGGCCAGCGCTCATATGGTGCGATCAACGTACCGCGGCGGAGTGCCGCTACCTTAACGAGATCATCGGCCCGCAACGGCTGGTGGAGTTGACCGCCAACCCCGCGCTTACCAACTTCACGCTGACCAAGCTGCTATGGGTGCGGACCCATGAACCGGATACCTGGAAACGGTTTCATAGCTTTCTGCTGCCCAAGGATTACGTGCGCCTCTGCCTCACCGGGGTGCGGGCGATCGATGTGGCCGACGCATCGGGCACGCTGCTGCTGGACGTGACCCACCGGCGTTGGTCCGAGGCCATGCTGGACGCAGTAGGTCTCAGCCCGGACTGCCTTCCGGCGCTCTACGAATCGCAGCAGATCGTAGGCCAGATAACTGCGGCTGCCGCCGCCAGCACGGGCCTGATGGCGGGCACGCCGGTGGTGGCGGGCGCGGGCGATCAGGCTGCAGGCGCAACCGGGATGGGCATCGTCCGCCCGGGCGATGTGAGCGCGACCATCGGCACTTCCGGGGTAGTGTTCGCGGCCTCCGACGCGCCGGTCACCGACCCCTTGGGACGGCTGCATACTTTCTGCCACGCCATTCCCGGGCGTTGGCATGTGATGGGGGTTACCCAGGCCGCCGGCCTGTCGCTGCGCTGGTTTCGCGACAACTTTGGGAGCTCGGGCGATGGCGAGCCTTATGACCAGCTGAGCGCCGAAGCAGCCAAGGTACCAGCAGGCGCCGGAGGAGTGCTGTGGGCTCCTTATCTTATGGGAGAACGCACTCCTTACCCGGACCCGGACGTACGGGCCGCCCTGGTGGGGGTGGCTGCGGACCATACGCGCGGACACGTCATCCGGGCCATTCTCGAGGGGGTCGCGTTCAGCCTCAAAGACACGCTGACCATCTTTAAAGAACTCGGCATACCGGTGCGGGCGATTCGCGCCGGCGGGGGCGGTGCACGCTCACCCCTGTGGCGCCAGATTCAGGCGGATGCTTACGGCCAGGCAGTCGAGACCGTGCGGGCGGAAGAAGGCGCTGCCTACGGCGCGGCGCTGCTGGCCGGAGTGGGCACGGGGGTCTGGCCTTCTGTGGATGCCGCCTGCGATGCCGTGGTGCGAGTGGACAAGCGCACTCCTACGGACCAGGAGGCGACGCGCGTGATGCAGGAGAGCTACCTCCGCTACCGCCGCATTTATCCCGCGTTACGCAGCATCTTCCCGGCGCAGTGATCTCCGGTTGAAAGCTCCGCGGCCACCACTTACACTTGAAGTGTAGCCCCCAACCTGCCCTGATGGAATCTACCCTGGTCGTCACCCCCGCCGAGCAGAAGACACTACTCACACGTAGAAACTTTCTGCGGTTGGCCGCCGGCTCTGCCGTCGGCCTGGCTCTCTACGCCGGCGAGATCGCGCGCCATGAAATTGAAACCATCCAGCGCTCGATCACGCTCTCAGGATTACCGGACGCGTTCGCCGGCATGAGAATCGTACAGATCAGCGATTTTCATTTCGAGGAATACACCGAAGCATTTTTCCTGAAGGAAATTGTGCGCAGGGTGAATGCGCTAACCCCCGACGTGGTGGTGCTTACTGGAGATTTCGTCAGCAAGGGGCCATTGGGACGGCATTTTGCCATCAGGACAAGTTACCAGTGCGCTGAGCTGCTCAGTGAGATTCAATGCCCGGTCCGCTACGCCATTCTCGGCAACCACGACGCCGCGGTCAGCGCACGGGCGGTGACCGATGCGCTGGTGACGCACGGCATCCCGGTATTGGCCAATAGCTCGGTGGCCCTGGAGCGCGGCGGCCGACGCCTATGGTTTACGGGAATCGAGGATGCCCTGGAGCAGCGGCCCAATTTAGCCGCCGCGCTCCCCGCAGGCAGGGGTAACGAACCCGTTATCCTACTGGCCCACGAACCTGATTTCGCAGACTATGCGTTAGGGCACAAGATCGGCCTGGTTCTCTCCGGACATACCCACGGGGGGCAGATTTGTGTCCCTTTTCTGCCGCCGCTTCTTCTCCCTGAACTGGGAAAAAGATACATACACGGGCTCTTCAGGTTCAATGACGGATTACAGCTCAGCGTCAATCGAGGCATCGGCGCAGTGCTCCTGCCATTCCGCTTCCGCTGCCCTCCTGAGATTACCGTTATCACGCTTGCGCAAGGATGACTTGTGGTTGCAGACCGCATTAACCGCAGGTACCCTCCACTCTCCCCGGATTTCCTGTGGAGGTTGGTGGCTTCGGCGAACTTCATGCGCCTTTCTTTGCGGAAAGGCGCACACGTTGCGTCTTCTAGTGCTGCGTGGCAGGAAATCCGGGTACGCTCCGGTCGGGATGGCAATTCATTTTGAACTCGACGATTTCTCGTGCAGTTGCCGTTTTGCAACAAAGTTGTCATCCCGACCGGAGCGAAGCGAAGTGGAGGGACCTGCGGTTAACGCGATTTGTGCGCCTGCGGCAATCTATCGTCTACTCTGCCCTGCTATCCGATGCTTACCGTAGTAATGAAATTGCGGAAGGAGACGCCAGGAAGTGCGTCGATACCGGCCTTCGATGCTACCAATGTGGAACTACCATAGTACCGTTTAGGAACGATGCCGCATGTTACCCGACCAAAGTTGTAGATAACTGCTGATCAATGAAGCTATCTTGCCACTACACTCAGTAGCTGAAAGGGGAAACCACCTATGGGTATCCAGGCTTTTCCGATGTTAGCTGATCAGTCGATGAGGAAGGAGCTGCACATTGTACGCAAGGCGATCGTTTCCCTGCATGCCACTGAGCTTGATCAGTTAACTGTGCAGGCCGAGAGACTGGGCTGCGTGCGCGGCGTTATTTTTGCCTTCGCCTTTCAGGCAGTGTTGGCGATCGGCGTCGCCCTATGCTGGAGACTTCTGCACTAAAAAGCACGCGACGAAATCACTTTCTCCATAACCTCTGCATCGACCCTCCCCCCATAGTATTTTGCGATACGGCCGCTAGCGACAAAGCCGAGGCTGCGATAGAAGTGACGCGCCGGCTCATTATTCTCCGCCACTTCCAGGCTCATCAGGGCAACGCCTTCCTGCTTCATCTGCTCTTCGACGGTGTTGAGCAGGAGCGTACCCAAACCACGGCGGCGTTCGCCCGGGTCAACGTCCAGGGTGACGATGTGGCCGGACAGACGCCCGCCGCGGCTGGTGCGCTCAACGATCACAAAGCCGCCCAGCTTGTTCTCAGGCTGCTCGGCGATCCAACAGGAGCAATTGGGACGGGTCAGAAAATACTGCAATTCGGCCCGGGAGTACGCGATCGGCGGTGGAAAACAGACTCCGTCCAGCTGGTGCAACGCGGCCAGATCCCGCCTTTGAAAGCCGCGTAGCCGGGTCATGCCTCAAGGGTCTTACGGAGTCCGGGCAACGGCCACCTTGGCCGAAGTCTTCTGCGGTTCTATGACGACACCGTTGTACATGGTTGCGGCCAGCAAACGGCCGTCCGTTGAGCGCGCGTGCCGTACCCTCCAGCCTGCATCCCAGAACTTCCAGGTACGGTCTGTGGGGTTAATGCCCAGCACCCAGGTGGAGGCCCAGGAAGTGACGACGACGCGTTTCAATTCCGGGTCGTAGGTCAATCCGCTGATGTCGGAGATGGGGAGCGTCGACATTTCCGTCCAGTTCTGCCCCTGGTCCTCGCTGTAGAACACGCCTTCACGGCCGCCGAGCCACAGGCTGCCATTCGCTGCCGTGGCGATGGACTGCAGCCAGGTGAGCTTATGCGGCATGGCCAGCGGCTGCCAGGTCTTGCCGGCGTCCTGCGATATCGAGAGCGCGGTTCGCTCGGCTGCCACCACCATCGGTCCAGCCGCGGCTACCGCACGAAACGCCTCCTTGCCCAGCACCGGTCCACCTTCCCAGGTAGCACCCTGATCCGCGCTCGCGTAAATTCCATGCGCGGTTGCGGCGTACCAAGTGCTTCCCGAAGCATCGACCTCGCTGACCCGCACATCGATCTGCCCGCCAGGCACGATGACGGTTTTTTCCACCTTGGCGCGCTTGCCCTTTTTGACTACATAGGAGGTCTTGGTCTCGCTCTTTACGATTTTTCCGTCCGGCTGCCAACTGGCGCCGTCCCAACGAAAGACACCGGAGTTGGTGCCGGCCAGGATGACGCCCTCGGCAGACTGAGACAGGCTAAACACATCCCGGCCCTGGAGCCCATTGCTCTGCTGGCTCCAGCTGGCGCCGCCGTCATGGGAGATGAATACACCGCCGTAACTTTTGTCGTTCACCACGCCGGCCAGAATAGTTTGCGGAGTTTTCGCATCCACCAGCAGGCTGGCCACCTGGCGCTGGGAGAAGCCGGCGTTGGCTGCTTTAAAGGTTGCGGCTGCATCGTCACTCTCCAGGACCCCGCTGCGGTCGGTCGCCAGGAGCACATGCTGCGGATTCTTGGGATCCACGTAGACGTCGTTGACGATCACGTCCGGGCCGGTCATGCGAGTAAAGGTCTTGCCCCCGTCGAGCGTCTTGTACAAGCCTTCGGTGGTACCCGCGTAAACCGTGTTGTGATTGGTGGGATCGAGCATCAGGACGCGGGTTCTGCGCGCCGTCATGGGGATGCCCTGGATCTTCTTATAGAGCTCGCCGCCGGTGTCGCTGCGGTAGATCCCGGAGCATGCGCTGGTATAGACCACGCTGGGAGCTGTGGGATCGATGATGATGGAGAACACGTCCGAGTCCTCAATCAGGCCCTGCTTGATGTTGTGCCAGTTGGCGCCACCGTCTGTGGTCTTCCAGGGCAAGTGCCAGGTGCCGGCATAAACAGTGCGCGGATCCTTGGGGTCGATTGCGATGGACTCCACTTCATGCAGATCCATGCTGCCGGGCGGGGTGATCTGGTTCCACTGCACACCGCCATCTTCGCTGCGAAAAACGCCCTTCAGCGTGCCCACGATCCAGGTCTTGGGATCGGACGGCGCCTGGGTGATGGCACGGATCGATTGGCCTTTCATGGCTTCGACCGTGGTCCAGGTCTTGCCTGCGTCGTGGCTGATAAAGAGGCCGCCATCCGGATGGTCGATGACCCAGGCCCCCACCAGCAGGGTTTTGGGATCGGATTCGTCCACCACCACGTTGTCGAGTATCAGATCGTCGCTCTTGGCCAGCTTGGCCAGCCTCTGCCAGCTCGCGCCACCATCTTCGGACTGGTAAACCCAGCTATTGGTGGTGCCGAGGTAGAGGTGCCGGTCATTGGACGGATCGGAAGCGAAGCTGCGGGCGTCGCCTCCATCGGGTCCGACCGGGGTCCAAGATTCCTGCTGGGACGGCTGCTGAGCCAGGCCTGCTTGAATGGGAAGTAGAACGAGCAGGAGGGAGACGGAGGAGAGAGTACGCCCAATCAATGATGTCATATCGTTTCTATTTTAGAGTGTCGCGGAAGAGCTCTGCGAAGTTGATCCGGACTCCACACTGCTCCTGGGAGAGGGACAGGGTCAAGCAAAATGAAAAGGGTGACCATTACGAATTGGTCACCCTTTCCGGTTTGAACTGCCTCAACCGTTACTGCGCTGGTGGGGCGGCTGCTTTCTTCTTGTGGTGGACGGGCGGCGCTGTTCTGGCTTGAACCTTCACAGTGCTCTCGTCGACCGCAGTGGTGCCGGGAACGTCGCTGTCGAAGGTCGCGCCGGCAGGGACAAGGTAGTTCTCGACTTCCTTGTTGCCCTGGGTTCCGGTGCGTACCGAGATCCGGGAAGCATCAATGCCCTTCTCCTTCACCAGGTAATCCTTCGTGTTGACGGCGCGTTGCGCAGCCAGCGTGTCGGCCTTCTTCTCATCGGAAGCCGCCTCGCCAACCAGCACCGCGGAGGCATCGGTTTGCTGTTGGAGGTTAAGCGCGACGTCATCGAGGCAAGCCTTCGCCTCGTTGTCGACGCGAGCCGGACGACGCTTGTCACGATCGAAGTTGATCGAGCAGAGCGTCTTGGTCTTGGGAGCCGGCGGTGGCGGTGGCGGCGCTTCGACATTGACCGAAGTCGTTGAAGTGGCCGTCTGACCCTTGTCATCCTGCACGCTGCACGTGATGGTAATGGAACCCGTGGGCGCGCCGGTGGTGCTCAACGTGGCAGTGTTTCCGGATCCGCTGATCTGTCCGGCTGAGGCACTGAACGTATAGGTAAGCGGGCGGTTTTGCGGGCTTACACCTTGCGCCGTGATGGTCGCGGTGCCGCCAGGCTGAAGCGTGGTCGGATTCGCCGAGCAGCTAAGGGTCGGCGGATCGAACTGCTTGATGGTGAAGTTCGCCGTGCAATCGGCGAACAAGCCAATCTTCTGGCCCTCGGAGACGTGGCCGGTCACGGTGTAGTTGCCAGGGGCCAGGCCTGTGGTATCTACGTTGCCCGTCGTATTGTCGCCGGTAACCTTAACCCCCTCGTTGCCCGTCCAGCTATAGGTAGCTGTCTTCTTGGGGTTGAGGTTGGCCGCGGTGCCGGTGACCGTGATGGGATCCCCGGGGAACGCTGGAGACGGCGCGGCGGTGCAGGTATAGGTCACAGGAGGCGGCGGAAGGATACTGCCCATGTGATAGATAAGGCCCGTGCTGAGGCGCGCGATCTTCAGGTTTGCGCGGCCGCCGGTGGGATAAGGCGGTTGCGGACCGAAGTTGGTGTGGAAGTACTCGTAGTCTGCCTGGAACAAGCGCAGCCCAAGCTTGCCACCCAGGAACGGCAAGGAGTAGTCCAAGCCGCCGCCGACGGTGAGGGCTGGGCCAAAGGTGTACGGCTCGTGAACGGGGCCGCCCAACCGGTTAAAGCCAGCGTCCGCATGGACGAACGGAGTGATCTCCGTAGTCGGATAGCGGAAGACCATACCTAGCTGTCCGCTGGAGGCTCCGTCATTGTTGCCGCTGGGATGGTTGGCGTATTCGAACTGTCCACCCACGTATCGATTGAAATAGTAGGTGACGCTTCCGATTGCGCCGTAATTGATGGACGAATAGCTAACCGGTCCCTCGACCCCGATGCTGGGGCCATCCGGAACCGTAAGCTGGCCGTGCGGCGCGAAATACGAGTAACCTGCAAAAATGTCGATTCGGGAAGCCGGCGGCTCTGCAGGAGCTATCGGCTTGGGGGCTGTACTGGACGAATCCTGAGCTAAGAGACTCGCAGAACCGAATCCCACTGCACTTGCTACAAGCAGAATTCGGCCCAGTGAACTCAACGGGCGAGAGTGCATGCGTCTATCCTCCGCAACCACTGGAAAGTCAAACAAATTGCTGAAAGTCTTCAACCAAGCCGTCGAGCCAAGAGGCGGCTCGAGTCACAAACAATTTCGTGTCACGCAAATCCAATAACGTTGGATGCAAAACATCCACATCCGGTAATCTACAGCATATTTCTTTTCACGACTACCCTATAATCAACATCTTAACGGCAGCCGCGGGCAGGGAGTAAGCGTCTAGTTACCCCTCCTGACAACGCGCATTGGGGTTCACCAAAAAAAACCAACGTCCACCCAACTTATTACAAATGCACAATTATTGGAAGTTTAATGCGCGTTTCAGGCTTCCCCGTTCGCGCAAGATCTTTTCCTGGAGAAGGGTGATTGCGTACATTAACTGTTCCGGCCGCGGCGGGCAGCCCGGCACGTACACATCCACCGGGATGACCTGGTTGACTCCCTGCACAATTGCGTAGTTATTGAAGACCCCGCCGGAAGTGGCGCAGGCGCCCATGGAGATGACCCATTTGGGCTCAGGCATCTGCTCGTAAAGGCGGCGGATCACGGGCGCCATTTTCTGCGAAACACGGCCAGCGATCACCATCAGGTCAGATTGCCGGGGTGAGGGGCGGAATACCTCTGCTCCAAAACGGGCAATGTCGAAGCGAGCTCCACCCATGGACATCATCTCGATCGCGCAGCAGGCCAGACCGAAGGTCATGGGCCAGACCGAGCTCTTGCGGATCCAGTTCACGGCAAAATCCAGAGAGGTCAGGATGACTCCCTCGGGCTGCTCGTAACCGAAATTTACTTCGCGGACCTTGTCGTGATTCTTGCCGATGGATTCAAGGTTCCCAAATAAATACCGGTCGCTGCTGGGTTCGCTCATGACTAACACTATAAGGCATTGGGGTTGGGATTCAGGGAATTATGCGACCGCAGCGCTGCATCGGCAGCTATACTCTTGCTACTCTGGAAAGCAGATTATGCAAAAAATAGAAGCTGTCATTCAGCCGTCAAAGCTCGACGCCGTGAAGGATGGCCTGCTGGCCATCGGGGTCGAGGGCATGACTATCCTGGAAGCACGCGGCCACGGCCGCCAAAAGGGCCATACCGAGTTCTATCGCGGACGTGAATATACGGTTGATCTCTTGCCCAAGATCAAGATCGAGACCGTGGTTCCGGACGAACTATTGGACAAGGCGGTGCAGGCCATCATCACAGCAACCAGGACAGGCAAGATCGGGGACGGCAAGATCTTCGTCACCGCAATCGATGAAGCCATCCGCATCCGCAACGGGGACCGCGGGGTGGCGGCGTTGTAGCAGTTTCGTGAAGCGAAGTGGGTGCAAGTTTGGTGCCGCGCCTACGGCGCTCGGATCATGGGACGCTGTGTTTTTGGCTTTGTATCAGGGCACGACTTTAGTCGGGCCGTAAAGAAGTGAAAAAGAATTGGGCTTCAGCCCCTGCTACCCGTACCTGGCAAAGAAAAAAACACCAGGGGCTAAAGCCCAGATATTGGTTGACCTCAACGGCCCGACTAAAGTCGTGCCCTGATACAGAGCATTACCGCGGTGAAGGCCGGAAACTCACGCGTTCGTCAGATTTTGGATCGATCCACGTTCTCTGAAATGTAGAAACTCGAGGGCCCTCCGGGCCTTGTTCCTGGCAAGTGGGCTCAATCCTCTTTCGCGGTCGACATGAAACCTGCGTTCACGTCTCAGCAGCAGTTACGCGAGCACTATCAGGCCGAAATGGCGGCGATGCGGCAGTCCTTCGAGCGCACCGGCAACGGGCTGCTGTGCATCCGCCGGCGCGCGCTGGCCGTGGACAGCCTGCTGGAGCCGCTGTGGCGGTTCGAGAGCGACAGGGCGCTGCCGGCCGGGCTGGCGCTGGTGGCGGTGGGAGGGTTTGGCCGCAAAGAGCTGTTCCCCTGCTCCGACGTCGACCTGCTCTACCTTTGTGCCAATGAACAGCTGGAGCAGGATCTTCGCGAGACCATCCGCGGCTGTAACCAGGCGATGTGGGATCTCGGGCTGCGGGCCAGTCCCATGATCCGCTGCCTCAAGGAGTGCGACCGCTACGACCCCAACAACGTGGAATTTACCCTCTCGCTGCTCGACCGGCGCTTCATCGCCGGCGACCACGGTCTGTACCAGGAGCTGCAAACGGAGACGCTGCCAGAGGTAGCGCTGCGGGAGTGGAGTGGCATCGTCCAAAAGCTCGCCGACCTGGCCCGCGCGCGTCATCAGAAATACGGCAACACCATCTTCCATCTCGAGCCCAATATCAAAGAGTGTCCGGGAGGCCTGCGCGATCACCAGTTGGCTCATTGGCTCAACCTGCTGAACCATATCCGGGAACAAAAGGCGTGGCCTTCGAGCTTTGGCAACTCGCTTTACCCGGCGCACAACGACGCGGCATCGGCGTTCGAATTTCTCAGCGCGACGCGCTGCTTTCTCCACTTCCGCAGCGGCCGCGACGACAACAGCCTGGACTGGCATGCGCAGGATGAAGCCGCGGCGCAGAGTATCGGTTTGGAGACCAAGGGAACCTCCGACCCCGCCTACTGGATGCGGACCTATTACCGGCATGCACGCGCGGTCTATCGGCGCGCGATTTTGGCCATGGAAGCCCTGCCGCCGGCGCGGCAGTCTTTCTATCGACCCCAACGGCGCAAGCGCACTCCCATTGCCGGCACGGACTTCGTGGTGCAGGACGGCCGGGTGGATGTCTCCGACTCTGCGCTGCTTACCGGCCCGGAGGGTATCCTTCGCGTTTTTGCCCTGGTGGCGGCGCATGGCTACCGGCTGACGCAAAATGCGGAAGACCGCCTGGCCGACGCCCTGCCCGTGCTCGACGTGCACATTCCGGAAGGGCCGTTTCTATGGAATGGCTTGCGGGAGATCCTGCTCGGCCCCCACGCCGCGCACGCGCTGCGTACCATGCATGCGCTGGGTATCCTGGAGTTGCTGATTCCCGAGTTCCACGGGATCGATGCGCTGGTGATCCGCGATTCCTACCATCGCTATACGGTCGACGAGCACACCTTTCTGGTGATCGACAATGTTCATGCCCTGCGCCAGCCCCACCTTGCCTGGGAACGGCGTTTTGCGACCCTGCTCGGGGAGATCGACCGGCTCGACCTCTTCTTTCTGGCGGTGCTCATGCACGACACGGGGAAGGCCCGGCGCAGCGGCGATCACACGGTGCAAAGTGTGGAGTTGGCCGATAGCCTGCTGGCGCGATTGGAGCTCGACGCCGAGGAACGCGACCTGGTGCGGCGCCTGATCCGCAATCACCTGGAGATGTCGATGACCTTGCGGCGCGACATCTTCGACAGCGAAACCATACGCGCCTTTGCCGAGAAGGCCGCTTCGCAAACCCACCTGAAGATGCTGTGCCTGATGACGTTCGCCGATATCAAGGCGGTGAACCCCGATGCGCTGACGCCCTGGAAGGCGGATAGCCTGTGGCAGCTCTACATTGCCACTTCCAACTTCATGGACCGGAGTGTCGACCAGGAGCGCTATCGCGCCGATGCCGACCCGGCCTTGCTGAAACGGATTCTGACCCTGGCCCCGGAGCGCGCGCAGGAACTGCGCAGCTTTCTGGAAGGCTTTCCCCAGCGGTATCTGCAGACGCGCATGCCGGAGCAGATACGCGATCACTTCCAGATGGCTTTGCAGCTTTCCCGATCGGCGGCCCAGATCAACCTGCGCAACCTGCGCCAGATATGGGAGCTTACGGTCATTACGCGCGATCGGCCCCTGCTTTTTGCCGACATGGCCGGGACGCTTTCATCCTGGGGCATGAATATTGTGAAGGCTGAGGCGTTCTCCGACGATGCCGGCATTATTGTGGACACCTTTCAGTTCTCCGATCCGTTTCGCACGCTGGAGCTCAATCCTTCTGAAGTGGATCGCTTCCGCGACGGCATTTTGGAGGTTATCTCGCTCAAGACACCGGTTGAAGTGCTGCTGCGCCGGCGGCAGGCGGTCCGTGCGCCCATCATGGTGAAGGTAGCGACCCGCCTGGATTTCGATAACACTGCCTCCACCCACAGCACGCTGCTGCAGGTGGTGGCGCAGGACGGTCCCGGATTGCTGCGCCAGATCGCCACTACGCTGGCGGCCCACAATTGCAATATCGAGGTGGCACTGATCGATACCGAAGGGGAGATCGCCATCGATGTTTTCTATCTCACCATCGGCGGGGCTAAACTCGACCAGGCTATGCAACAGCAACTGCACTCGGCCCTCTCGTTGGCGGTGGAGGAGCTGCGCCCTGCGCACGCGACTTGATCGCGCCTGAGTTTCGACGAAACTCTGCACGCATGGAAATTCTGTCCCGACCACCAGCCTTGGGTGCCCCATATCTCGCTCGTTTTTCGCGAGATGTGGGATACCACGGCTGCCGATCTTACATTCTCGAATCTCCAGGGGCTGCCAAGCAAGCTCCGCGGTATCCCACATCTCGCGAAAAACGAGCGAGATGTGGGGCACCCCTTGGTTCGTGACACCATGAGATCTTTCGACCGGCGAGTTCTCACGCAGACTCTGAAGCCCTCGCCGAAGGCTGAGAAAATGCTCTACCATCAAATGAGCACCGCATGAAACTGAGCCGATCGATGCGAAAGTATTTTTGTCTGCGCCGGCATTCGCGGCAGCGGCCAGCCTTCGCGCGCGCCAAGGACGAGCTTCGCGCCCGCACCAAAGCGTTCTCCGCTTCGAATACTCTGGATACGCAAACCAACAGTTTCATCCGTCTCTTCCACTCCATCTGGACCGGCTCCAGCGAGCGCGCCTTCAATGTGCGCCTGCTGTGCTGGACACGCATGCTGGAGCACGATGATTTGCTGCGCCTGGATTTCCAGGAGACATTCCAGGCCATGATCTCCCAGCTCGATTCCGTGGCATTGCTGGCGGAAGCGGGCTTGCCCCGGCACCATGCGGTTTTCTCCGAGGGGCTGCGGCGCCTGTTCAATCGCTTCTTGCCTTCGGCGATGGCGGTCTCAGACAGCTCGCGGCTCATGGTCTCGGTTTTCGCCCACTCCCGCGATGTCGAGCGCTTCGTGCATCTGCCCCAGCCACTTTTCGAGCGCCTCAGCATCCTACTTGCGCCGCCTCCGAGCGGGGGCGGTCCCCGCTCCTCACCGCGCCTGCAAAACGATATGCGCCAGGCGCTATGCCTGATCGCTACCCGCACCGCGGGGCGCGGGGTCACCGCAGCCATGCGCGAGCGGGGCGGTGAGTGGGAGGTGCAAACCTCACCCTTTTACCAGTTGATCTTCGCCACCCAACAGTTGGTGTCCGCCCCGGATGCCCGCTCCGCCGCCACTTGCTTTATGGCCTGGAACGTAGCGGTAAGCAGTTGCCGCAAGGAGCTTGGGCAGGTTCGGCTGGGCATGGAGACCACCGGGGTCAGCGCGGACCTGGTGCTCGACCTGAGAAGTATCGAACTGGCTCTCATGCGTATGCATGGGCTGGCCAGGGTTCTTACCTTCGGAACGGCCTCCGCAGTTGGGCCGGTACCGGTTTCTCAAGATACTGCCACGGCCGCCCGCAGCCTGCTGAACCAGCTCATCGAGGGGCGCCTGGAAGACAAACGGGTTTCTGCCCTGCTCAAGCAGAATCTGAACCTGCTGGCGCGCAAGACGGTGGAACGCACGGGCCACAGCGGCGAACACTACATCGCCCACAGCCGCAAGGAATATTGGCAAATGTGGCTGGCCGCCATCGGCGGAGGACTGCTGACGGTGCTGACGGCCGCCATCAAGATGCGCATCGTGGAGCAGAGCTTTCCGCTCTTTGTGGAGGGCTTTTTGACCGGCACGAACTATGCCATCAGCTTCATCTTGCTGCAGGTCTTTGGCTTCGTGCTGGCCACCAAGCAGCCTTCGGCCACAGCCGCCACCTTCGCCGGCATTGTGCGCAACAATCCCGGCAACGCCAGCTGGAGCAAGATCTCCGACTTCACCGCGCGCATCAGCCGCACCCAGCTGGCGGCGGCGATTGGCAATGTGATCGCGGTCTGCATCGGCGCCGTGGCCCTGGAGCGCCTGTGGCGGGTGATGTTCGCCGAGCATTACCTGCCGGCGGAAAGCGCCCGTCACGTTTATGAGGCGCTTCATCCTTTTGCCTCCGGGACCATTATTTATGCGGCGGGCACGGGAGTGATTCTATGGCTGGCGGCGCTGATTGGAGGCTGGTGTGAAAATTTCGCAGTCTTTCACCGTCTGACCGAAGCCGTCGCCCAGCACCCGTATGGTCATCGCATCGGGCACCACAGGATGGCGCGCGCGGCCAGCTGGATTGAGTACAACCTGGCCGGCTGGAGCACCAGCATCGCGCTGGGCTATCTGCTGGGATTTGTGCCGGTGATTGCGCGCTTTTTCGGCATACCGTTCGATGTGCGCCACGTAACCCTGTCCACCGGCACGCTGGCGCTGGCCGCCGCCCGCTTCGGCACCAGCTCCTTTGGCAAGGGCTGGTTCTACTATGCCATTGCCGGCATCGGCGTGACCTTTGTGCTTAATCTCGGCGTCAGTTTTTCCATTGCATCGTTTGTTGCCCTGCGCGCCTACGACGTGAGCCGCCGCGACCAACTGCTGTTGCTCCGCTACCTGCTGCGCCAGATCGTTCGCTCCCCGCTGAGGTTCCTGTTTCCGGTGGAGCGCAACAGCACCCCGCTGTCTATCCTCACGGCTGTGCCGGAGGAGAAATAGGGGAAGGCGCCCCGTCGCTCCGCCGGCCCCTCCTTCGGGAACATGAAATGCAGCTAACTGATTCGATCGATTAGCTCTTGAATCGTGACCAAGGCAGCGGAGAGGTTCTCCTGTTCAACCTTCTCCAAATGCCGTATCTGCTCGGTCAGGAATTGAACCCGGCGAGCGCGACCTCGGATAAGCACTCTCTTGCCCTGAGTAGTCGCAGCGATCCGAATGACTCTACCATCGCCAGGGTCTTGCGCTTTTACGACGAGTGCCTGCTTCTCCAAAGCGTTTACTATCCGGGTCATCGTTGGAGGCCGCACCTGTTCGGCTTCGGCCAGCTTGCCCAATGTGATTGGGCCGTTGAAAACAATCACGGAAAGGGCTGACAGACGAGGCGCCGTCAAGCCGCTCGATTCGTCCATTCGCCGGACGGTTCGGAGCAAACGAATTGCCGTCGAGTGCAGTAGCTCAGCGAGAGTCTCAGGATCGCGATGAGTCGCTATTGACATGTTCTGGTGTCATCATCATAATTCATTAGCATAGCTAACTAATTAGAGAGATGAAATGGCTTCAGAACCACAGAACGAAGTTCACCTGCAAGGCGTCGCGCAAATTACCTTTACTGTTCAGAACTTGGCGGAGGCTAAGATCTTCTACCGGGATGTGCTCGAACTGAAGTTCTTATTCGAAGCGGGGAACATGGCTTTCTTTCAATGTGGGTCTGTACGGCTGATGATTGGTGAAGCTGAAAAGCCCTCCATATCAGAGGGGACCATCGTCTATTTCCGCGTTGCCGACCTGGAAGCCACGGCTCACTTGTTGGAATCGCGTGGGACCAGCTTTTTACAACAGCCACATTTAGTGGCGAGGATGAAGAGTCACGACCTCTGGATGGCGTTTGTTAAGGACCCCGCTGGAAACACGCTTGGGCTCATGAGTGAGATAGCCCGAACCAGGGAAAAGGAGAGTGCAAATGTACCTCAATAAGGCAGTCTGCCAAATCGTCCTGACCCTCGGCGCCTCCCTGCTGTCCTCGTCACCATCGGTGGCGCAGCCGGGACAATCGACGCCGGAAACGGTTCTCGTCACGTTTCGGGTTAAGCCTGATCAGCTCTCCGCGTTCCTTAAACTCATGCCCGAGTACTGGGCAGCACTTCGCGCGCAGGATCTTGTACTCGCTGACCCGCACCTCGTGTTGCAAGGAAAGGAGCCCGCTGGGCCAAAGATTGTGGAGGTGTTCAGTTGGAAAGACCACGATGCACCAGAACACGTTCCTGCGCAGATTCAGAAGTACTGGGACAAGATAAACGGGATGGTGGAACCCCGAGATGGCCATCCCGGCATTGAGTTCCCCGAAATGTCTATCGTGAAATAAACGCAGGTCCCTCCGCTACGCTCCCCGACAAAGGTCTGGGCTTTTAATAGCGCATGCGCCTTTTTTCCCCCAGCAGGATTGCGCCATGACAGGGGCTGAACAGGCTGCGGAGAAACCAGCGATCCCGGGTACGCCGGGGATACCTCGCCGCAGCGAGCATTATCCCCGGAACAAATCGAGTCCAATCCTAGGGCCTTTAGATTCTATGTGAGAACTCGGATTCGCAAATCCAGCCGATTTACTTGGGGGGTTGCTTTGCCTGGGGCTTGTCGTTCAGGGCGTAGATGACTTCACCGGGCTTGGCATAGCGCAGAATGACCCTGGCCTCATGTTCGATGGCATCCGGATCTGACTGGAGATGCTGTACCTGCTGCTGCAGGCGGCTATTTTCCTGCTGCAGTTGCAAAATCTCCTGCTGCAGCAGGTGGTGTTGATTGCGCTTCTGCTGAAAATCCGTTAAGCCGTTCGCCCCGAAGGTGGCGTGATAGCCAAGAGAAACGGCGATGACAATGGCCACCACCGTGGCCACCCGGCGACCGGAACGAGAGAGATAGGATGAAGCCCGCTCCCGCAAACCCTGCTGTTCGGTTTTCTCGTCTGTCCTCATGATCGCCTCACTGATTCCTGTTCTCAGTGAAACTCGCCTTTCCCTTTCCCTCAAGGGGAAGTTTTCCTGCTTTGGATCGAAGGAACCATACTTGATAAACATTGGCACGTCTATATGGTTGAACCTATGACGGATTTTGAGATCATTCTGTGCACCTGCGCCGACCGCGAACAGGCCGAACGCATTGCCCATCGCCTTGTCGAACTGCATCTCGCCGCCTGCGTCAATATATTTCCCGGCGTGCAGTCGATTTACCGATGGCAGGGCGCGGTCGAGTCCGCCGCGGAATCCCTTATCCTGATCAAAACCAGCGCGCGCCATAGAAATGAGGTGCAATCGACCATCGCCAGCCTGCACACCTACGAAGTTCCCGAGTTCCTGGTACTTCCCGTCTCGGGCGGGTCGGAGTCCTATCTGGGATGGCTGGAAGCGAGCCTGCGCTAGACCGGAGGGTTTTTTGTTATGCTTCAAAGTGTTCCTGAGCCCGGTCGTCCTCTATGCGGCTTTTGTTCGTGGCCTTCGCGATTAGCTTTTGCGCGTTACTGTGGGTAGCTTTTTCGGTTGCCCGGCATATCCTGCAGCACCACCCCGGAGAGCCGGGCGGCAGGGATACCTCGGGCGACAGTGCAAAGCTTCCTGGAGAGTGAAATATGGAAGAGATCGGCGTTAAGCAGGACAGTCTTGGCGCATGGCAGGCACCCCGCGTTGGCTTGAGAACCCTACCAGCCGTGGTGGCGGCTACCGCGCTGGTGGCGATTTGCGCGCACATCGCGGTGCCCCTCGGCTTCACCCCCGTTCCGGTCACCATGCAGACCTTCGCCGTGCTCCTGCTGGGGTTGCTGTTTAGCCCCGGGCCGGCGTTTGCCTGCCTGGCGCTTTACCTGATGGAAGGCGCCCTGGGCATGCCGGTGTTCAGCCCGCACGGTCCCGGCGGCGTGGCCCAGCTACTGGGCCCCAGCGGTGGCTACCTGCTGTCTTACCCGTTCGCCGCCGCGCTGACCAGCCTTCTCTATCGCCGCGGCAATCGGCGGTTCGGGTCCGCGATCGCGGCCGCGGGACTCGCCAGCCTGCTCATCCTTGCCGCCGGCGGGGCGTGGCTCGGGGTGCTTAGCCAGGCAAAGTTTCCCGTCGTCTTTGCCCAGTCGATCGCGCCATTCCTGGCCGGCGATGTCCTGAAGGTACTGGCAGCGGCGGCGTGCGCCAGCATGCTTGGATCGTTCGGCGACGCTTCACGCAATCGGGCCCTTTGAAGTTGCCCTGGTATTCCTGGGAAGAGATCCGGCGGGTCGTATGCCGGATACGTTAGATCCAATTTCACTGCCGATGTTCTCCAGAAAGGATTATGTGACCACGACTCCTATTTCGCTTCAGCCAGATGCCCCAGCCAAAGGTCTCAGGACGGCGCCCGGAGCAGTCAAAGAAATTACCATCGCACACAGCCCGGATTCCGATGACGCTTTTATGTTCTATGGCCTGGCAACCGGCAAGATTCGCGTTCCCGGCTACAAGTTCACCCATACTCTTTGCGATATCGAGACGCTGAATCACAAGGCCATGGACGAGGCCTTTTACGACGTGACGGCAATCTCGTTTCACGCCTATCCCTACGTGCAAAAAGACTATGCTCTGATGGCTTGCGGGGGCAGCGTGGGAGAAAATTATGGGCCGATGATTGTGGCCCGGGACCGGATCCCGGTCAACCAGATCGGCGGCACGCGGATTGCCGTTCCCGGAACGCTGACCACGGCCTACCTGACGTTGAAGCTGTTCGCGCCGGAGATTGAGACCGTCACTGTTCCCTTTGACAGGATCATTCCAGAGGTCGTGGCAGGCAATTTCGCCGCCGGCCTGATTATCCACGAAGGACAGCTGACCTACGCTGCCAGCGGCTTGCATAAGGTCATTGATCTTGGCCAGTGGTGGCGGAAAGAGACCGGGCTGCCTTTGCCGCTGGGGGGCAACGCGATTCGCCGCAGCCTGGGAGAGGATGTGATGCTCACCGTGACCCAGGCGCTGCGCGAGAGCATCCAGCACGCGCTCGATCACCGCGAAGCCGCTCTCGACTACTCCATGCAATTTGCCCGCGACCTCGACCCGGCGTTGGCCAACCGCTTCGTGAGCATGTACGTGAACGAGCGCACACTGCACTACGGGGAAGACGGGAAAGAGGCCATCCGCAGGCTGCTCACCACGGGGTATGAGCGCGGCCTGATCACGACTCCGGTACGCGTCGACTTTGTGGGGTGAGCTGGACCAGCACAAAATCTCAAGGGGGGACCTGAAGTTCAGGCTTGTCCAAATTAGAGCTTTGACCGAATCGGACGAATCGGGATTACTCCTGACTCGGGCACACAAATCGCATTAACCGCAGGTCCCTCCACTGCGCTACGCTCCGGTCGGGATGACAATTTTGTTGCAAAACGGGAGCTATCGCGAGAAATCATCGATTTCAAAATGAATTGTCATCCCGTCGACCGGAGCGTAGCGCAGTGGAGGGACCTGCGGTTAATGTTTCGTTTTCAGTGGGTCCAAAATAGGGAACCCTCTCAGCGGTCGTCGTCATCGTCGCGAGGTTGCGGATGCGCGAGTTGCAAAGGCAACGGTTTGTTACCCATCGCGTCCCGCCACAAGATGACGTTCAATACCCGGGGATCGGCTCGGTCCTCGTGCTCAAAATCCATGCGGCTCGACGCGTGCGCACCCGGCGCCCTGGGTCCATTCGCCTGGTACAACAAGCCGTTGTCGCGGTTGCGATAGTCGGCTTCGTACGGTGGCTGGTCGCCGGCGCCAGTGAACAGCGACGCGATCGGCGGAGCAAAGGCATCGTTGTTGTTCATGGGCGGGAGGCCTAAAAGCTCCTCCATGGTACGCAGCACGCTGACCGTCGTATAAAACGTGCTGTCCACCTTTGGCTGATCGCCGCGCGGTGCGTACTTGCTCACTACCAACGCAATGCTGCGATGGGCGTCGACGTGATCCGCGCCAGCCTGAGCATCGTCTTCCAGAATAAAGAAAGCGGTGTCGTCCCAATAGGGGCTGTGGGCGATGGCCTCGACCGCTCGCCCAACCGCCAGGTCATTATCGGCCACGGAAGCCTTGGGCGTCGGCATACCCGGACTGGTGCCGGCGGTGTGATCGTTAGGCAGGCGAAGTTGCACAAACTGCGGCATCGTATCGCTGCCCTGCCGGCGATCCTCGACCCACTGGCGAAAGTGGGTGAGGAATTCTTCCACCCGCAACTGGTCGGGAAAGGCGAGCTGGAAGTCGGGATACAAGGGATCGAAATGGCCTACCAGCTCAGGCTTGGTGGGCACGTTTTTCTTGATCAGGGGGATCGCCCATGGATACGGGCTGGTGCCGCCACCATAGTTCTGGGGAATGGCGTCGCCATGGCGAATCACGGGCTGCGCTTTGCATTGCTCCGGCTCGGGTTCGGGCGTTCCCTCGGTGGGTGACGCCAAGCTCGCGGCGCCGCTGCCGGCGCAGAATGTGGTCGAAATGAATTCACCGAAGTGGTACAGGCTTTTGCCGTTGCGCGCTAAGTCGGTCCAGATATAGCTGCTGCCCGGTTCGTTGACATCGGGAATGCCTTCGCCCAGCGGGTAGCCGTTCTCCACCACGCCCTCGTAGTCGTAGACCCGCTCCTTGCCGCGATAGCTCTGCTGCCAGGTCTTCTCGGTGTAGTCACTGGAGATGGCCGCATTCGACCACACATGGCCGTCGCCCGATACCTCACCGGAATCGTAAAAGTTGTCGAGCACGCCGAACTGCCGCGCCAGCTTGTGCTCATTGGGCGTAATCTCTTCGCCGTACATGGTGAGGCCGGGCATTCCGTTACCCACCCCCAAATCACCGAAGATCTGGTCGTAGGTCCGGTTCTCTTTGATGATGTAAATCACATGGCGGATCGGGTTGGTCCCACTGTGGAAGGCGATCTTCGCTTGCGCGGCCTGGAGCAGATTCGTCTCTATGACAGTGCGCGTCAGCTGCTCGCGTTGACTGTCGATTTGCGATAAGTCGATGGCGGCGAGCGACCCATGCAGCAGGGTAGCGATGTAAGTGGAGCTGCCGCCACGGGCCGAGCCGGGGACCCGCGGCGACGGCATATTGTTAGGCCCGGTGCCCGCACCCTTGGCGGTGGTGACGTAAAGCATATTGCCCTTAACCGCCAGCGTAGTTGGATACCATTCGGTGGGCACCCAGGCAACGGCGGTGATGGGCGGCCCGGCGGCATGGGTTCTACGGAGGTCAAAGACAGCGACGGCGTCAGAGCCGGTGTTTGCGGCAAAGAGCCGCTTGCCATCCTCCGATACCGCAACCGCATCCGGCATGGCGCCGAAATAGCTTTGCCCGGGCAGGCGCGTATCGTAGAGAGCTTTCATCACAAGCCCACGCCGGGCGACGCGCAACGCGGCAACCGCGTCATGATTTGCCAACGCAACGTACAGCATGGTCTGGTCCGGGCTCCAGGCAAAGGCGGCAGGATGAGAGCTGGGCGAAGTGGCTTGAGGCGGCGCAAGGAGCATCAGCTTTTTGCCTACCTTGCCCTTGTTCAAATCCAGCTCAACCACCGCCGAGCCGTTCCACAGCGCTACAAATGCCCGGCTGCCCGCGTGGTTGACGGTAATGGCCACCGGATAGGTGGAGGGCACTACGCTGCCCTGCGACAGGTCGAAACGCCGGAGCACATTACCCGTGACTGCGTCCATCAGCAGAACATCGTCGGAGAGGTTGTCCGCCACCAGCAATTGATCGGTCCCTGCCGGCCCCTGGCGCACCGCGATTCCCGCCGGTGACGGGATCGCCATGCCCGCGGGCAACGCCATGCCCAGCTTGTTCTGCAGCTTGCCGGGCGCCAGTTGCTGCAGGGGAACCGGAAGCAGCTTCTCGGCCGTCACCTTGCCCTCGCTGAAGCTGTAAACGGCAACCGCATTGCCGGTCTGGTCTTTATTGTTGCCCCGGGGCGCGGTCAGCGAATCGAAGACCGCGTATAGGTGGGTGCCGTCCTTGCCGAATGCCAGGCCCGAGTACAGCGTCTGGGGCAGACCGGAGGCGGTTCTCGGCTCGGGAAAGTCTACGACCTTGCGGGTTTTGAGATCCAGCACTGCAATCGATTGCTGATAGAGCGACTGGTAGGTACCGTAGCCAGCGTTAACCACCACCAGATAACGGCCGTCGGGGGAGATTGCCGCGGTCATCGGCAGGCTATTCAGCCTTTGCGGCTCACCCGGCACCGGCTCGTCCAGTTGCTTGCTGGTGGGCAGGTTGATGGTCTGTGCCTGAAGAGCGGCCGGCGCCATGGTTAACAAGATCGCCCGGGCTAACGAAAGTCGTAGGAAATTTGCCACGATCAACACCCCTGAGCTGGTTTGCGATGCGCTTGAGCACTGCCGGTACCGCGGTCACCAGTATGGCTAATTGTCATTACAAAACTCTTACGAACGGGCGCTCCGGCCCCTGTTAGGTTCAAGTTAACGGGATAATTTCCAGTCGATAAACCCGGGCCTCGAAAGGGACTCTCCACCAGATCATGGCAACCGAAATCGTAGTTCCCACCTCAACCATACCGCTTGTTTCGCCGGCTGAAATTTGTGAGATCCAGGCTGCTGCAACACCGCGCCCGCGCATGCACGGCGATGTGCCGGTGCTGGGCCGCGATACCCAGGCAAACCGAACCAACTGGGTGACCACCGGCTTTATGGTGGCTTTTCACCTGCTTGCCGTGGTCGCGCTGTTCATGTTCACGTGGAAGGCTCTGTTTTGTTTCATCGGGCTTTGGGTGCTATCGATCAATATGGGTATCGGAATGGGCTACCACCGGTTGCTTACCCATCGTGGCTACCGGACGCCCAAGTGGCTGGAGTATTTTCTTGCGGTTTGCGGAACGCTCTCGCTCGAAGGGGGACCCATCTTCTGGGTAGCCACGCACCGCGTGCATCATCAACTGACCGATCGCGAGGGTGACCCGCATACGCCCCATGACGGCGGGTGGTGGTCGCACGCCGGCTGGATCCTGTCCGGCGACGCCCTGCACCACGAGACCGCTCTGATGGCCCGCTACGCGCCCGACCTGGCTAAAGATCGCTTTCATGTCTGGCTGAGCAAATATCACTATGTGCCGCTGGTCACGGTCGGCCTGCTGCTGCTGGCTTTCGGCGGATGGTCCTGCGTGATGTGGGGCATCTTCCTGCGGGTGACGCTGGGTTTGCACGCCACATGGCTGGTGAACTCCGCCACGCATATGTGGGGGTCGCGCCGCTTTTCGACGCGCGATGAATCCCGCAACAACTGGTGGGTGGCGCTGATCACCGGCGGCGAAGGCTGGCATAACAACCACCATGCGCATCCCGTCTCGGTGAGGCACGGCCTTACCTGGTGGGAATTTGATGTGAATTATTACGGCATTTGGCTGCTGGAAAAACTGGGGCTAGCCAAGAACGTGAAAATAGCTCAGTTCGACCCCCATGATCCACGGCCGGCCGGCGTCTCCTAGCTGGACATATTTGCGATCCTCAAGGGCTACAAAACAAACCAGGTTGCCTATTTTGGACCCACTCCAAAGTAAGATTTAACCGCAGGTTAAAGCGCTTCGTGCGGCTGAATCATAAGAGGCGCGCCGCTATACTTTGAGCAGGGCCTGCCAGGTATGCGGATTACCAGACGGCGAAATGCGATTGTGCTCTCTATTACCCTCGGCGCTTGTCTGGTCGCGCTGGCGATCGCCCTCAGCGTCCCCTGGGTCATCATCAACTGGCGCAGCATCGCCCTGCTGGTGGTGGGCATTGTCTCTTTCCTGCTGCTGATCGCCGGGCTGATCCTGAATACCATTTTTCTGGTCCGCGAAGTGCGGCGCAACGAGCGCCACGACAGCTTTCTGAATGCCGTCACGCATGAACTGAAGACCCCCATTACCTCCATCCGCCTTTACCTCGAAGACCCTGCAGCGCCGCGAACTGCCGGAGTCGCAACGACAGGAGTTCTACGACATCATGCTGTCGGATAGCGAGCGGCTACTGGCCACCGTGGAACAAGTGCTCAAGGCGGGCGAAGTGGGACAGCGGGCGCGCAACCAGGTTCGCCTTCCCCTGGTATTCGACGAGGTGGTCCGCGAGTGCATACGCACCATACTGCAGCGCTATCACCTGCAGGAGTCGACCATCCAGCTCACCGTGGACCCGGGCGCGGAGGAAAGCACTGTCGTGGGGAACCCGGAGGATGTGCAAACGGCCGTCCTCAACATCCTGGACAACGCGGTCAAGTATTCGCCCAAGGGACCGCAGATCAAGGTAGATCTTGCAGTCGAGGGCGAGGCATGGATGATGCTGACCGTTTCCGATCAAGGCCTGGGCATTGCGCCGCCGCACCTGAAGCGGATTTTCAAGCGCTTCTACCGGGTGCCGGCGCGCAATGTTTTCCGCATCAAAGGGACTGGGCTGGGCCTTTTCCTGGTCCGCTCCATTGCACGCCAGCACGGTGGTGACGTGGTCGCGGAATCGGAGGGAGAAGGCCGCGGCGCCACCATCCGGATGCAGCTACCGCGTGCCCTCTCCCCGCTCGCAAAGAGGCTGTGCGTTGAGCCATCCGGGAAACATCCTGGTGGTGGAAGACGAGGCCCACCTGGCGCAGGGCCTGCTGTTCAATCTTCGCGCCGAGGGCTACACCGTGCAACTCGCAGTGGATGGCGAAACGGCGCTGGACATGATCGCCGCCGACTCCATCGATGCCATCATCCTGGACGTAATGCTTCCCGGTCGAGATGGTTTCTCCGTCGCTGCGGAAGTTCGGGCGCAACAGAACTTCGTCCCCATCTTGATGCTCACGGCCCGCAGCCGTCCGGAGGATGTACTCAACGGTTTCAGCGCGGGGGCCGACGACTATCTTTCCAAGCCTTTTGATCTTTCCATTCTGCTGGCGCGTCTGAACGGGCTGCTGCGCCGGATGGCATGGCTGCGTCCTCAGCTTGCCGCTTCTCCGGCCCAACCAGCGCGACCGAGCGGCTCGCCCTCCAGCTTCAGCTTTGCCGGGCGCGCGATCGACTTTGCTGCGCTGCAGCTCACCACTCCGGATAAAACCGTACGCCTCACCCTTATGGAGTGCGACCTGCTCCGTTACCTTGTCCAGAACCAGGGCCGGATTGTCTCGCGCAAGGAGCTGCTGGAGCAGGTCTGGCGGGTGCATGAGGACACCGACACCCGCGCCATCGACAACTTTATGGTCCGCCTGCGCCGTTATATCGAAGACAATCCCGCCGACCCTGTCTTTCTGGAGACAGTACGCGGGGTCGGCTATCGTTTTCTTCCCCGGCGGGGTACCGACGACGACTCTACTCAGTAACCATGGCCGGTGGCGGAGAGGATTGCCTAGATGTAGGAAGAGGGCGAAAGAGTTCGCTTCGCTCCGGTCGGGATGACAAATTTGTTTTGAAATCGATGATTTCTCACGACAATGCCCATTTTGCAACAAAATTGTCATCCCGACCGGAGCGAAGCGAAGTGGAGGGACCTGCGGTTAATGCGATTTGCGCGCCGGAGTCAGGAGTTAATCCCGATTTGTCCCTTGGTTCCAAACCCCAATTTGGACAGGTCTGAAGTTCAGGACGCTCCTTCCCCGGATTTCCTGTGGAACTTGGTGGCTTTGGCAAACTTCATGCGCCTTTCCTTAGTGAAAGGCGCACGCGCGGCCTCGTCCAACGCTGCGTGGCAGGAAATCCGGGTTCGGGGCTGGATTATCCGAGTTCTCACCCAGGCTCTAAAGCCTTACGACTCTGTGCAGGAGCGCGACTAACACCTTTGCGCCATTGCCAGTGGTGAACCCCGAAGGCCAGACTTCAACCAATAGCAGCATGCTCTCCCTCCTTTGGGTGCGCCGGAAAGGTCGATACATCTTTCCACGTCGCAAGATATCGTGCGGATGTTACGCGCGGCGGCCTTTTCAAAGCGCACCCCTTCTCTCTCCCTCATAAGAAAATGCTCTAAACTGAACTGTGCGCATTTTCACCCGCTATATATGGAAAGAAGTGCTCTCGCACGCTCTTCTCGGGGGCGCGCTTTTCACCTTTATCCTCTACATGAAGTACATGGGCCAGCTGCTGGAGATAGCCGCGCGCAACAGCGCGTCGCTGGGCAGCGTAGCCAAGATCTTTCTGTTGATGCTGCCCAATGTGCTCAGCTTCACCATCCCTATGGCGGTGCTGGTGGGGGTACTGCTGGGCCTCAGCCGCCTGGCTGCCGATAGTGAGATCACCGCTATGCGGGCGGTGGGCATCGGCGTCTGGTTTTTTGTCCGAGTCGTGTCGGTAATCGCAGTTGTCGGTTGGGTGGTATCGCTGTCCGTTTCACTCTACGTAGCGCCCAAGGCGACCGCAGCACTCTTAAATCTGGAGAGTTCGCTCACGAATCAACAGGCCTCGTTTCAGGTTGAGCCGCGCGTCTTCTACGAAGACTTCAAGAACTATGTGCTCTATGTCCAGGACATCCGCGCCGGCACAGGAGTGTCGCGTTGGCAAAGGATCTTTCTCGCCGACCTGAGCGATCCGGTCGCGCCCAAGGTCACCACGGCAGCGGAGGCGGTGGTTGCCGAGGGCGGAAACAACACCCTGCTCATGCGTCTGCGTAACGGCACCGAGCATGAACTGGTCAGCACCTCCAACGGCCCGGAATACCAGGTTTCCACCTTCCTCGAATCGGAACTTCCCCTGAGCATCGGCACCCAGGAGGATGCCCACATCGGCCACAGTGACACCCCGATTCTCGCCATGACCAACCGGGTGCTCTACCAGCACACCAAGGGGCCTAACGGCAGAATCTATGAGATCGAGCTGGAAAAGCGTTTCTCCTATCCGGCAGCCTGCCTGGTCCTGATGCTGATCGGTATTCCCATCGGCATCTCATCGCGACGCGGGGGCAAGAGCGCCGGCTTTGTGGTGACCATCGCGCTGGTCTTCATCTACTATTTCTTTTCCTTGACCGGCAGCATGCTGGCTCGCGAAGGCAGGGTCCCGGTCTTTGCCGGGGTGTGGGCGGCAAACATCCTGTTTGCTTTATGCGGCCTGTTTCTGCTGCGCCAGATGGCGACCGGAGGATCAGGCGGCGCGCAATTGGCGGCCCTGATCAGCAAATTCAAGACCACGCGCCTGCTCAAGCTGAGCCATGAGCGCAGCAAGAGAGAAAGCAGCCCGCACGAGCGTGGACGCTTTCCGCTGATTCTCGATGACTATGTGTTGCGCGAGTTTCTTACCACCTTCGCTATGGTGCTGGCCAGCTTTGTTTTGCTGGGGCTGGTGTTTACCTTCTTTGAGCTGCTGGGCGACATCATCCGCAACCGCACCCCGCTGGTCACGGTAGGCGAATACCTCATCGACCTGACGCCCAGCATGCTCTATCTCATCACGCCTTTGGGCGTGCTGGTTGCGGTGCTGGTCACCTTTGGCGTGCTCACCCGCACCAATGAGCTCACCGCCATGAAGGCAACCGGCATCAGCCTGTACCGGGTGATGGTGCCCGTCCTGGTGGTGTCGGCCCTGCTCGCCGTTGCCCTTTTCCTGTTCGATGAGTCCTACCTGCCTACCGCCAACCGCCGGCAGGAGGCGCTGCGCAGCGTGATCAAGGGCAGACCGGCGCAAACCTTCCTGCGTCCCGACCGAAAGTGGATCTTCGGGCGGCAGGAGCCGGGCAAACCGGGCCGCATCTTCTATTACCAGTTCTTCGATCCAACCCAGGATCGCTTCGCCAATCTAACCGTGTTCGAATTCAACCCGGAGGACTTTTCTCTCTCCCGCCGCATCTTCGCCTCCAGCGTCCACTGGGAGCCGCAATTGCAGCAGTGGGTCTTTGAGCATGGATGGGAGCGGCGGTTCGACGGCGAGAAGTTAAGCAGTTTTAGCCAGTTCAGCGTCGAAAGCTATCCGGAGATTATCGAGTGGCCGCAGTATTTCAAGAAGGAAGCCCTGCAATCGCAAGAGATGACATTCGGCGAACTGGAGCGCTACATCCGGGATCTGGGGCAAAGCGGCTTTGACACCAAGCAACTCAGCGTTCAGTTGAATCTCAAAGTCGCGTATCCCATTGTGACTCTGGTTATGGCGGTGCTGGCAATTCCCTTTGCCTTATCCATGGGCAAGCGCGGATCCCTGACCGGTATCGCCGCCGCCATTGGGGTGGCAATCGCGTATACGGTAATCCAGAACACATTTCAGCAACTGGGCGACGTGAACCTGCTGCCCACGCTGCTGGCAGCCTGGGCGCCGGACCTGCTCTTCGGCCTCGCCGGAACCTATCTGCTGTTACGAACCCCTACCTGAGATTGGGATAGAAACGCGAGATTAGAATAGGGACAGCATGCTTGCTACACTCCGGCCTCTGTTTCCTTACCTGCGCCGCTATTCCCGCAACTTTGTCTGGGGCGGAGCGTCCGCGGTAATCGCGAATGCTATCTGGATCCTCTTCCCCCAGGTCATCCGCGTCGCCATCGACGACCTGAACCATGGCGTCACCCGGCAGAAGATCTTTCTCTATGGCGGGCTGCTGGTATTGATCTCGGCCGCGAAGGGCGTTTTCCTGTTTCTGACCCGCTGGATCATCATCGGCATTTCCCGGGAGATCGAGTTCGACTTGCGCAACGATCTCTTCCGCCACCTGGAGCGGCAGCCGGCCGCCTACTTTCAGCAGCATCGTACCGGCGACATCATGGCCCGGATGACCAACGACCTGAACGCCGTGCGGATGCTGCTGGGCCCGGCCATTATGTACAGCGCCAATACTGTTCTGTTCTCGGTTGGCGCCTTGTATTTTCTGCTGCGCATCAGCCCATGGCTTACCCTGGTGGCTTTGGTACCGTTACCCCTGGCCAGCATTCTGGTGCAGGCGCTGGGGACCAGGATCCATGAGCGCTTCGAGCGCATTCAGGCCATGTATTCGGAGATCTCGGCACAGGCGCAGGAGAATTTTTCCGGCGCCAGGCTGGTGCGCGCCTTTGCCCAGGAAGAAGCCCAGATTGCCGCCTTTGAAAAGTCCAATAAGGAGAACATCCGCCGAGGGCTCCGGCTGGTGCAGCTCATGGGCATGCTCTGGCCGACGCTGGAGTTCGTTCTCGGTCTCGCCCTGGCGGTCACGTTACTGGTGGGCGGACACGAGGTGCTTTCGCACCGCATCAGCATCGGCGATTTTGTCGCCTTCAACACCTATATGGTGATGCTTACCTGGCCGGTGATTGCTCTTGGCTGGGTGGTGAACCTGTGGCAGCGCGGCACTGCTTCGATTGTGCGCATCAACGAGTTGTTGTCGGACAAGCCCACCATCGACGATGCCCAGGCCGACCCAGACATACCCGCGGATGTAATGCTGCGGGGCGAGATCGAGTTCCGTAATTTGGACTTCTCGTATTCCGGCGCCGATTCCGGCCGCGCCGAGGTTTTGCACTCGCTCTCCATCAGGATTCCGGCTGGAAGCAGTCTGGCCATCGTGGGCCCGACCGGTTCGGGCAAGTCGACACTGGTCAGTTTGATACCGCGGCTGTATGACGCCGCGCCGGGAACGGTTCTTATCGACGGCCGCCCCATCCGCGACTACCCGCTGGCGTTGTTGCGCGCCAATATTGGCTTCGTTCCCCAGGAAACTTTTTTGTTCAGCCAGACGATTCGGGGAAATATCGCCTTTGGGACTCCCCACGCCACGGATAGCGAGGTGCTTGAGGCGGCGGAGGCGGCACATATCCGGCGCGAATTCGAAGAATTCCCCGCCGGCCTGGCGACCATGGTCGGCGAGCGCGGAATCACCCTCTCTGGCGGGCAAAAGCAGCGCACGGCGATTGCCCGGGCGGTCATCCGCAACCCTCGGATCCTTATCCTGGACGATGCGTTGTCCAGCGTCGACACCTACACCGAAGAACAGATCCTGCGCGAACTGCAGCGTGTGATGCAGGGCCGCACGACGTTGTTCATCTCACATCGCATCTCCACGGTTCGCCACGCCGACCAGATCGCCGTGCTGGTGGGCGGCCGCATCGTCGAGCTGGGCGCGCATGACGAATTGCTCGAGAAGAACGGCTACTACGCGGATCTGTTTCAAAAGCAGCTGCTGGAAGAAGAGCTGGCGGTCGCGCGCTAAAAGTTGAATCTCATAGGACAGGTATTCCCAGATGAGCCCCTACAGCCCGATTAATTTCGAGAACAAGTTTGAACGTCTCTCCGAGCAATGGTCGCCGCGCGTGATTGCGGAGATGAACGACTACCAATTTAAGGTCGTTCGGGTGGAAGGCGACTTCGTCTGGCACCATCACCCGGATACGGATGAGACGTTCATTGTTTTCGCCGGTCATCTGAGGATCGACTTTCGCGACGGCGCAGTGGAACTGAAAACGGGAGAGATGTTCGTCGTGCCCAAAGGGGTTGAGCACAAGCCGTTTGCCGTTGTAGAGACCCGGGTGCTCCTGGTCGAGCCGCGCGGGACACCAAACACTGGAAGCCACGGGGGTGAGCGAACGGCCCCGGCGGATCTGTGGATATAGCCGGCCCCGGAAAAAGTGCCGCGTGAGAGGAAACGATCCCTCAGCGGCTAAAGCCGAGGTCATTGCAAAAGCAGTTATGGACGGCCTGAAGGCCGTCCCCTTCAGGACTCTGGCATGAACAACTACCAGGAGTTTCGAGACGCGCCGCCCGGTGAGGTCCCGGTTCGGGGGCTCCTGCACCGCCCCACCGGCCCAGGCGATGATTGGCTCGTACTAACGCACGGCGCGGGATCGAATTGCGAGGCTCCGCTGCTGGTGACGCTGGCGAACGCATTCTGCCTCTCGGGGCTGAACGTGCTGCGGTGCGACCTGCCATTTCGTCAATTGCGGCCGCACGGCCCGCCCGCCCCCGGCAGTGCAGAGCGTGACCAACAGGGTCTGCGATCGGCGATTGCCTCTGTGCAACGGCTGACGACTGGGCGTGTGTTTCTCGGCGGCCACTCCTACGGAGGAAGACAAGCATCGATGCTGGCGGCGGATGACCCCGGGCTGGTGAGCAGTTTGCTGCTGCTCTCATACCCGCTGCAGCCGCCGCGACGGCCGGGTGAGCTACGGACCACACACTTCCCGCGTCTGCGGGTGCCGGCGCTGTTCGTTCATGGTACCCGCGACGGCTTCGGCTCCGTCGAGGAAATGGAAGCTGCCCTGCAGCTCATACCAGTAACCACCCAACTGCTTCCGCTCACTGCCGCAGGGCACGAACTTTTGACCAAGCGAAATCGCGATGAGGCTACGAAGACAATCGTGGATACGTTCTGGTCATTTGCGGGCATCCGCTAAAGCCGCATAGAACGAAATATTTGAGAGAGCGTGTGTATCCAATTACCGCTTTTCGAAGATGAGAAAGTAATCCTGGCCGTCGGCCTTGGTGAAATCGTATCGCGCGATCTGCTTGTAGCCTGCGCTCTCAACCTCGGCGCGGACCACGGCCTCATTCAGGCCATGGTCCGCGCCGTTTCCATTGCGGTCAATAATGCCGAAGCGGGCACCCGACTTAAGCGCCGCGCGCAAGCTGGCGAGAACAAACTGGGGGTGCGCAATCTCGTGGTAGACCTTCAGCATCAGAGCGGCGTCAAGCGAGCCGGGCGCCAGTTTGGGATCGTCAGGTGTGCCCAGCAGGGGCTCTATGTTCGCCAGGTGCTCTCGCTTGGCGCGATCCGCGATGGAGGCGATGTACTTCGGGTTAATGTCCTCGGCGATGACCCGGCCATTCGGGCCGACACGGCGCGCGGCGCGGACGCTGAACCAGCCGCCACCGGCGCCAATGTCGGCCACCGTGCTGCCGGGCTTGATGTGCAGCAGGTCCATCACATGGTTAATCTGGAGACGCTGCTCGCGGCCTGGATCCTCGAAGATGCCAAGGTCCCCGGCGTAGGGGGTGCTGGTGGGGTGCGCGGCGGGCGCCTGCGCCTGAATGTTGGGGGCGAAGAGGATGGCGAAGGCTAAGAGAGGGACAAGCAGGTAGCGACGAAGGGCCATATAATTTGGACGGCTGAGGCGCCTGAGGGCGGACTGGCGGCGCCCTACAGAGGTTCCATCATATTCCAGCCGAAAACCAAAGCTGAAGAATACACGTAACTTCTTTGGCCTTCCTGCACTCAAAGAACGTGGTGAGCAAATGTTCCTTCTATTTTTGGCGTATTTCGGTGGCATCCTCACCATTCTCAGCCCTTGCATCCTGCCTGTGCTGCCCTTCGTGTTTGCCCGTTCCGATCAGCCCTTCCGCAAGAGCGGTTTGCCCCTGCTTGCCGGCATGTCGATCACCTTTGCCCTGGTGGCAAGCCTGGCGACGGTGGGCGGAGGGTGGGCAGTACGAGCCAACCAATTCGGCCGCATTGCCGCGCTGATTCTTTTTGCGCTCTTTGGCCTTACCTTGCTCTTCTCTTCGCTGGCCGACCGCCTGTCGCGTCCACTGGTCCAGTTGGGCAATCGGCTGTCGCGAGGTTCCGATTCAGGACCGAGCATCCTCAATTCCTTTCTGCTGGGTATCGGTACTGGATTGCTCTGGGCGCCCTGTGCGGGGCCGATTCTGGGTCTCATTCTGACTGGAGCCGCGTTGCAAGGGGCCAGCACGCACACCGTCATCCTGCTGCTCGGCTACGCGGCAGGAGCAGCAACTTCACTGGCAATTGCCTTGCTCGCCGGCGGCCGTATCTTTGCGGCCATGAAGCGTTCCCTGGGTGTCGAGGAGTGGATTCGCCGCGCTCTCGGCGTAGCCGTGCTGGCCGCGGTCGCCGCGGTGGCCTTCGGCCTGGACCGCGGCGTGCTCACCCGTCTCTCTCTGGCTAGTACGGGCGGCCTGGAGCAGCGCCTGGTCGACCGGTTCCACCCCGCCAAGAAGATTGTGCTCAATCAAACGATCGACGTCTCCGGAGCCGAACCGGCGGTTCGTCCCGATCTTTCCGGCGCCACCGCGTGGATCAACTCACCCCCGCTTACGCTGGAATCGCTGCGCGGGAAAGTGGTTCTGGTGGATTTCTGGACATATTCCTGCATCAACTGCCTGCGCACACTGCCTTATATCAAGGCCTGGAATGAGAAATACAAGGACAGCGGGCTGGTGATCGTTGGCGTGCATACGCCCGAGTTTCCCTTCGAAAAGGACGAGGGGAACGTACGCAAAGCGGTCAAGGAGCTCGGCGTCGTCTACCCGGTCGCGATGGATAACGACTACAAAATCTGGCGCAGCTTCAACAATGAGTATTGGCCGGCTGACTACTTTATCGATGCGACGGGGAAGATCCGTTTTCACCACTTTGGTGAGGGCGGCTACGAGGAATCGGAAGGATGGATTCGGTCTTTGCTGGAGGAAGCGAACCATGCGCCTCTTCCTGTGAACGAAACCAAAATAGCCGCCAGCAGCGTGGAAGCTGCTCCGGATACCAACGACATTCGATCCCCTGAGACTTACATAGGATATGACCGAGCGGAGAACTTCGCCTCTCCTGGAGGATTGAACCAGGATGATGCTCAGCTCTATCAAACGCCTGCTGGGCTGAAGCTCAACCAATGGGCGCTCGCCGGCAAATGGAAAGACCAGGACCAGTTTGCAACCTCGCTTACTCCGGGGGGCAGTATCTCGTTCAGGTTCCACGCTCGCGACTTGCACCTGGTCTTAGGGCCGGATAGCGACGGCACCCCGGTCCGTTTCCGGGTTACCATCGACGGCCAGGCGCCGGGAGCGAACCACGGCGTCGACACGGACGCGGATGGATATGGTGTCGTAACCGGCAACCGGTTGTATCAATTAGTTCGCCAGCAAGGCGGTATCATGGACCGTACTTTCCGGATCGAGTTCCTGGTCCCGGGGGTACGAGCCTATTCATTCACCTTCGGTTAGTTGAACCGTCCAAGAAAGAGGGGCTTGTATGACAAACTCAGAGAAACATCAGGAAAAGACAGGGCGCCGCACTTTCCTTATCAACTCGGCGGGCGCCTGCGGTGCGGTCGCACTCTGGTCTCTGCAAATACCCGGCGCGGCGTTTGGGTCGACCGCTCCGGGCATGGTGACCATCGTCGAATTTGCGGCGAACGGCAAGAAGACCGGCAAAGTGGTGGTTCCGAAGGTAGTCAAATCGGATGCCGAATGGCGGAGCCAGCTATCCGCAATTTCTTATGAAGTGACTCGCCAGGCCGGCACCGAGCGGGCTTATTCCGGTGACACCTGGAACCTGCACGATCGCGGTCTCTTTCGTTGCGTCTGCTGTAACACCGCGGCCTTTAACTCGGAGACGAAATTTGAGTCGGGTACAGGGTGGCCCAGCTTCTGGGCGCCGATCGCGCGCGAAAATATTGTTGAAACCACGGATCGAAGCCTGGGCATGGAGCGGACCGCGGTTTCCTGCAAAGTGTGTGACGCCCATCTAGGACACGTTTTTACGGACGGGCCTCAGCCGACGGGCCTGCGCTATTGCATGAACTCGGCGGCGATGCACTTCGTCAAACTCGCATAGCTCTGTTGCCGATTGATTCGAGGGGTCGCCTACGCTCATAATGATGCATGGCGACCCCTACATCGTTTGTTCCAGCGTCTGAGCTGCTCGCCGCCGAAGCGGCCAGCGCTTCTGTTCTGCCGCGCGGATGTACGTTCACCGAGAGCGACTGGCGCGCGCTCGCCCCGTTCTGGTATCCGGTCGCCTTCGCCCACGCGGTCACTGACAAGCCCTGCGCAGCCCGGCTGCTCGACGAACGGGTTGTAGTCTATCGCCCATCCCAAAGGGCTAATCTCTCCCCGGCTGCGACTGCAGATGTTTCAGGCCCAGGAACGGTATGGCCTGGTGTGGGTGCGGCTGGTGGACAACGGCCCGCTTGCTCTGCCCGAGATGAAGGAGTGGTACGAGCCGGAATACCTGCAGGTACTGCCCGACAGCGTTGCCATCGAAGCTGCAGCGGGCCGGCAGATCGAGGGGTTTCTCGATGTGAGCCACTTCGCGTTTGTCCACCCCGGAAACTTTTGGCGAGACGGATAATCCCGTGGTGCGGGACTATAAGGTGACCAAGACCGACCGCGGGTTTGTTGCCGACTATATCAGCACGGTAAGCAATTACTCGCGCGCTTACAAGCATCTGAATCCGCCAGGTTTCCAGTGGCACAGGCGATTTGAGGTGTTCCTCCCCTTCACGGCAAAGTTGACGGTTACTTTCCCCGGCGGTGGTCTGCTGCACATCATGAACGCAGCCTCCCCTGTGTCCGCCCGGAAGACGCGCCTGTTCGTTCCAATATGCCGAAACTTTGACAAGGATGCAGCGCTCGAAGAAACACTCGATTTCAATTACCGGGTGTTTGCGGAAGATATCGCGATTGTCGAACAACAGTGGCCGGAAGATCTTCCACTCGATCTGCATGCTGAAGCCCACTTTCCCGCCGACCGCAGCTCGATCACCTACCGCAAGGGCCTGGCTGCTCTTGGTCTGGGGCGAAGTTACACCGCATGATGACTAAGCAGGAAGAGACCCGAGCCGCGGAGCACCGAAAGCACGCTCAACGCCGATATCTATGCTCTGGCTGAGCAGATGTTTGGGATTTCTACGTACTGGCACAAACGCATCGTTCGCGCGGGCAGAAACACTTTGCTCCCCTACGCGGAAAATCCTCCGGATCTGACGATCGGGACCGATGACATCTTATTCCTCGATCTCGGGCCGGTATTTGAAAAGTGGGAAGCCGATTTTGGACGCACGTTTGTTCTTGGCTCCGATCCGCTGAAGCACAAAATGCAGCAGGATGTTGGCCACGCGTTTGCCCAGGGAAAGCGGTATTTCCACAAGACTCCAAACATCACCAGCAGCGAACTTTTTGGCTACGCCAAGTCGCTGGCAGAGAAATTCGGATGGGAGTTTGGCGGGCCGATCGCGGGACATTTAATTGGACAGTTTCCTCACGAGAGAATCTCCGGGGATAAGGTATCGCTCTATGTTCATCCTGAAAGCCACCTACCGATGCGCTCGGTCGATGAAAAGGGACAGCAGCGGCACTGGATTCTGGAGATTCACTTCGTCGACAGAGAACGAGAGATCGGTGGTTTCTATGAGGAACTGCTGACGGTCTGATTACCAATATCAAATCAGGCTGCCTGAAAGTTAGGCATTAACCGCAGGTCCCTCCACTACGCTCCCCCGGATTTCCTGTGGAGGTTGGTGGCTTCGGCGAACTTCATGCGCCTTTCTTTGCGGAAAGGCGCACACGTTGCGTCTTCTAGTGCTGCGTGGCAGGAAATCCGGGTACGCTCCGGTCGGGATGACAATTTTGTTGCAAAATCGGCGCTATCTCGAGAAATCATTCGATTTCAATATGAATTGTCATCCCGACCGGAGCGTAGCGTAGTGGAGGGACCTGCGGTTAATGCGATTCGTGTAACCTTGTGGCACGCAATTCCCGTTTCAGGAGTCGACTTCGATGCGCCAGCAGTCCTCGTCGATTAGTCGCAGCAGCCTGGCTTGGCCTTCCACAACGGCCAGGAAATGCGCGGTGTCAGGAGACCAGGCATCCTCTCCCATGCGGAAAACGTTGGGGCCAATCTCAGTGAGCCGCGTGTCTCCAGCCCAGAGCCCGCCCTTACGCACAAAAACGTCGACTTCATCGCCGCTATCGCTTCGGTAGCGGCCGACAAGCGCAGCGTATTCCGTTGGCGTCTTGAACTCGCGCTCGCCGCGGTACGCCGCGTTGACGTACCAGTCGGCTCCATACGCTACCTCGACCACGGGCGAGGTAGGGACGGGGGCACTCGGCTGGTCTCTGCCAAAGACCACACTGTAGTCCGAAAATGTACCCTGCACAGTCGAGACAAAGGTATCACCCTGGGTGTGCTGCAGAACTATCGCCTGGCGCTCACTGGCTAGCAAGAGCCTGTTGCCATCCGGCTTAAAAACCAGCTCTTTACCGTCGCTGTTACGATATACGCCCACATAGTCGTGGGGATTGTCTACTACGGTTGGATCGTTGAGCGGTTCTGCCGTAGGCAACAGATTCCCTTCGCGCTGTGCCCGCAAAAGCTGGACCGCATACTGCGTAACAGGCGTTGGCCGGTAACCTTGCATGGCATTGATCGAGGCAAAGGCGGCGCCGCCACTGTCCAGATCCACGTGGATGGAGGAGGCAAAGCAGTTCATGCCTCCCGTATGCCGAAGAATTTTATGACCGTCCAGGACATCGACGGCAATGCCGTAACCATAGGACGCCGTGGGGCTTAACTCCGGAGACTTGATGTATGGCGTGGTCATCAACTTGAAACTCTCCGCGGTGATAATGCGCCGAGCCGGCACCCGGCCTCCGTTGAGGAGCGCTCGCAGATAGATCGCCATGTCTCCGGGCGGCGCTGCAATACTGCCCGCCGGGCTGTCGAAAACCTCCGGCGGTCTTGGAACCAAGCGGCCCTGGCGAGGGTACACCTGGTCATCGAAGAACGGCTGATATCCAGTGGCGCTGCGGGCACTGGAGCTTATGGTGATCACCGGGGCAGTCTGCGTCATTCCCAAGGGCGTAAGAATCCGCGCCTGCAGGCATTGGTACCAGGGTCTTCCGTCAAGTTTCTCGACGATTTGGCCGAGAATCTCGAAGCCGAGATTGCAGTAGTGGAAATGATCCCCAGGCGCATAGCCCTGCACATGGCGAAACGTTGGATCGCTTTGAAAGATTGCGGAGGCATCGGGCAACCCGGAGGTATGCGTCAACAGATGATGCGCGGTGATCGGTCCATAGGCCATGGTCAGCGGAAGCCAGGGCAGGTATTCGATCACCGGGCGGTGAAGGTCCACTTTGCCCTCATCCAACAACTGCAGCACGATCAGCGCGGTGAAGGACTTGGTAATAGACCCGATCTGAAAAAGCTGCTCCGGAGCCACCGGAGCCTTGAGATCGACATTGGAAAAGCCATAACACGCGGTGCGGATAGTCGCCGTCTCGGTGGTGAGCGCCTGGGTCATCCCCGGGGCATTCATGGCTTGCATGTAGGCGGCGGTGAATGCATCCAGCTTGGATTCGACCGAATCATTGGCGGCCGGCATGGGCATCGCGCCCCATAGCCTGGCGGAGGCCACCGTGCCTGCACCAAGAAACAGAAAGGTGCGTCGATTGAATAAGGGACTCATAAATTCGCGGTAAGTCTAGCACGGCGCTTTGACGAGATGATTGCCGGTACTCTATAAATCTCGGGGCGTCGAATCCTAAGGAGGGACATGGCGTACATTCTTGCGCTCGACCAGGGAACCACCAGCTCTCGTTCTATTCTCTTTGGCAAGGACGGCAACATCGTCGCCCAGGGGCAACGTGAGTTCCAACAGATCTACCCCCAGGGCGGCTGGGTGGAGCATGATCCCTTCGACATCCTGAGCTCGCAGATGGGCTCGGTGGCCGAGGTTCTTGGCAAGGCAAGCATTCGTCCTCGCGACCTGGCGGCGGTAGGCATCACCAACCAGCGGGAGACGACGATTGTATGGGAGCGGGCAACCGGTAAGCCGGTCTATAACGCGATCGTGTGGCAGGACCGGCGAACCGCCGAACGATGCCAGCAGATGAAGAACGACGGCAAGGAGGAGACGGTTCGGCAAAAGACAGGACTGTTGATCGACCCCTATTTTTCCAGCTCAAAGATTGCATGGATCCTGGAGAACGTCGACGGCGCCCGGCAAAAAGCGGAGGCCGGCGAACTGGCCTTTGGCACCGTCGACAGCTGGCTGATCTGGAACCTGACCAGCGGGAAAAAACACATTACGGACCGGACCAATGCTTCGCGGACCATGCTCTACAACATCGTCGAAGGCAGATGGGATGCGGATCTGCTGAAGCTATTCGGAATCCCCGAGAACATGATGCCCGAGGTGGTGTGGTCGAGCGAGAAGATCGGCCCGGTGTCCACTACCCTGGGCCTGGAGGCAACCGAGATCGCGGGCATCGCGGGCGATCAGCAATCCGCGCTGTTTGGGCAGCTTTGCATCCGGCCCGGGGACGCAAAGAACACCTACGGCACCGGGTGCTTTCTGCTGCAGAATATCGGCGAGCAGTTTGTTCTGTCGGAAAAGAGGCTGATCACCACGCTGATTTGCAGTCTGGATAAGAAATTGGAGTACGCGCTGGAAGGCAGCATCTTCATTGGTGGCGCGGTGGTGCAGTGGCTTCGGGACAGCCTGCAACTGATTCGAAATTCATCGGAGGTTAATGCGCTGGCAGCTACCGTCGAAGATTCCGGTGGAGTGGTCCTGGTGCCTGCATTTGTCGGCCTGGGCGCGCCGTACTGGGACCCGTACGCGACCGGCCTTTTGATTGGGCTGCGCCGCGGAACCAAGCCTGGCCACATCGCCCGCGCTGCCGAGGAGAGCATCGCCTTCCAGGTGGCCGACGTGATCGAGGCCATGGACGCCGACACCCGGTGCCCCTTCAAAGAATTGCGCGTGGATGGGGGCGCGGCCGTGGATGATCTGCTCATGCAGTTCCAGGCCGACCTGCTGGGCGTGCCCGTGATTCGCCCCGCGGTAAGTGAGACCACGGCCCTGGGAGCAGCGTATCTCGCCGGGCTGGCGGTAGGCTTCTGGAACAGCCCGGACGAGATTCGCCAGCTGCGGGCAGCCGATACCCGATTCGAGCCGAAGGCGGGGCAAGAGAAAATCGAGGTGGGGCGGGCGCGCTGGAAGAGGGCGGTGGAGCGCTCCAGGCACTGGCACGAAGGAGATGAATAGATGAATCGCGAGGCAATGCTCGCCAAGGTTAATGCTCGTTCCACTCCGTGGGACATCGTTGTGATCGGAGGAGGAGCCACAGGGGTTGGGGTTGCCGTCGATGCGGCGAGCCGCGGTTTTGCCGTGCTGCTGCTGGAGAGGATGGATTTTGGCTCGGCTACTTCGAGCCGCAGCACCAAGCTGGTTCATGGCGGGGTCCGCTATCTGGAGCAAGGCAACATATCGCTGGTGATGGAAGCCCTGAAGGAACGCGGGCTGCTGCGCCAGAACGCTCCTCACCTGGTCCATGACCTGGGCTTTGTGGTGCCCAACTATTCGTGGTGGGAGGCTCCCTTCTACGGGATCGGCATGAAGGTCTATGACCTGCTCGCCGGCAAATACGGCTTTGGCAAATCGCGCTTGCTCTCACTGGAGGAAACGCTGGAACGGCTGCCCACGATCCAGACCAATGGACTCCGCGGCGGTGTTATTTACTACGATGGCCAGTTTGACGACACGCGCCTGCTGATCCACCTGGCGGCTACGGCGGCGGATGAGGGCGCGGTCCTGCTCAACTACGCACCTGTAGTCGAGATCACCCGCGGCGCGGATGGCTTTGCCGATGGAGTGATTGCGGTCGACAGCGAATCTGGACAGCGCATGAAAATCCCGGCCCACGTGGTGGTGAATGCGGCGGGCATCTTTGCCGACGAGGTGCGGCGGCTGGCGGAGCCTGAGGTGCAAGACATGATCGCGCCCAGCCAGGGGATCCACCTGGTGTTTGCGCGGGAGTTTCTGCGGGGTGATACCGCCATCATGGTGCCCCACACCAGCGACGGCCGGGTGTTGTTCGCCATCCCGTGGCATGAGCACACGCTGGTGGGTACAACCGATACTCCCATTCAGGAGCCGTCTTACAATCCGCTGCCCTTCGAAGAAGAAGTAGAGTTCGTTCTGGAGACCGCGGCTCAGTATCTCAGCCGCCCTCCGCAGCGGAGCGATGTGCTGAGCGTGTATGTCGGCATTCGTCCACTGGTGAAAGCCAACGGCGACTCGAGCAAGACCTCGTCGCTCTCCCGCGACCACACGATACGCGTCGACAACTCGGGGCTGCTGACCATCGTGGGGGGAAAATGGACTACCTATCGACACATGGCCGAGGACTGCGTGGACCACGCGGTTACCCTGGGCGAACTTCCCGATGTACCCAGCAAGACGCACGATCTGAGGATCCACGGTTACAAGCAGGGCGTCGAGTCGCTCACCGCTCTGGGGATTTACGGTTCTGATGGCGAGGCCATCCTGGCGCTGGCTGCCGCCGATGAGCGCCTCGGGCAGCAGTTCCATCCCGCATTGCCGTATATTGCCGCCGAGGTGGTGTGGGCAGTGAGGGAGGAGATGGCGCGCACGCTGGATGATGTGCTGTCTCGCCGCACGCGGGCTTTGTTCCTGAATGCCCGGGCAGCGATGGAGATGGCGCCTGCCGTGGCCAGACTGATGGCCCAGGAATTGGGCGCCGGACAGGATTGGATCGAGCAGCAGTTGCAGCAATTCAACGACGAGGCGGGAAAATACCTGCTACCGTAAAGAGCACTTCGATGAAGAGACAGGATTTTGGCGAGTTGCTTGCGGAGGCCGTGGCGGTCTTCATCATTATTGCGTTCGGTGACTCGGTTGCCGCAATGTACAGCCTTTACACGCCCAGCCCCTACCTCAACTCTTATTGGGGAGTGTGCATTGCGTGGGGCATGGCAGTGACCATGGCCATCTATGCCACGGGTTCCATCTCCGGCACGCATGCGAATCCGGCAGTGACGCTGGCACTGGCGCTGTATCGAAAATTCTCCTGGCGCAAGGTGATTCCCTACTTCGTGGCGCAAGTGGTTGGCGGCTTGCTGGGCGCGGCGCTGGTCTACATCTTGTACGTGCCGGTGATCGACCACTTCAACAATGCCGCGCAGCTCACGCGCGCGGCTGGTGGCGCTGCCGGCGTGTTCTTTACCCATCCCGGCATGGCCATTACGCCAATGCATGCCTTCGGCGACGAGATTATTCTGACGGCTTTTCTGATCTTCGGTATCTTCGCCATCACCGAGCAATATAACGAGATGGCTCCCCAGGCAAATTCAGGCGCTCTGATGATCGGGCTTCTGGTCGCGTTGATTGGCGCCTCGATGGGCTATCTTGAGGCCTGGGCGATCAATCCCGCGCGTGATCTAGGCCCGCGGATCTTCTGCTTTCTCGCGGGGTGGGGACCGGCTGCGTTTCCATCGCCGGAAAACTATTGGTGGGTCCCGATTGCCGGTCCCCTGCTCGGCGGCTGCGTGGGCGGGGCGGCTTATCAGTATTTGGTTCGCCCCTTTCTGCCCGCGCACTTGCGGGCGCTCAGCGCGGAGTCGAAAGGCAAATGAAGTTCTCGCGGCGCGCCTTCCATCGCGGATGTGCGTCCGCCCTAGTCTTAGCTGCGCATGGTTCGAGGAACTGGGCTCAGGCTAGAGAGACGCGCGTGGTTCTTCTGCTGACCGGCGTGATCACAGACGGTGGCTGGAGCCAACTTGCCTTTAACGGCCTGAAAGCGCTGGGCCCGGGATTCAAGACTGCCTACGCGGAAAATATCGGCCTGGCGGAGATGCAGGAGGTCGCGCGTGGCTACTCCGACGATGGCTTCGACCTGATCCTCGGTCATGGCTTTGAGTTCAGCAGCGCGCTGCTCGACATTGCGCCGGACTACCCGGCCCAGTACTACTTCGTGAGCAGCGCTCTGCCTCAGCCAAAAGTGCCGCGGAACATCATGTATATCAATATGGGGTATTACGGTGCCGCCTACGGCGCCGGGGCTCTGGCGGCGTTGATCTCCGAAAAGAAAAAGGCGGTTGGGTTTGTCGGAGGCGAAGACGATCCCGAACAACAACGGATGCAGAAGGCATTTATCGCGGGCGCTCGCAATACGGTCCCCGGAATTCAAGCGTTGGGGATTATCACCGGAGATTACGACAACGCCGCCAAAGGACGAGAGGCTGCGGCGACGCTGATTGGCAATGGAGCGGATGTGATCTGGCATGCAGCGGATGTGACCGGCCTGGGCGCAATCCAGGGTGCGGTCGCGGGTAAGGCAAAGGTGCTGGGGTGCTATTCCGACCAGACCAATCTTGCTCCGAACAATATGGCGACTAGTTTCCTGATGAATCTCGAAGGGATGGTGCAGAGCGCCGCCCACTCCGTGGCGAACCGCACCTTCGCGGGCGGCACGGAATGGAGACCGATCGTGGATTGGATGTGGCTGTTAAAGGCGGGCGCCAACCGGGATTACAATCCACAGCTGGTTTCTCCCGCGGAGTGGGCCGCGTTTCAAAAGGTGTGGAGCGATCTTTCGTCGCACCGGATCGACGTGTTGGCTTTGATTAAATAAGAACCGCAGGTCCCTCCACTACGCTCCCCCGGATTTCCTGTGGAACTTGGTGGCTTCGGCAAACTTCATGCGCCTTTCTTCACGGAAAGGCGCACACGCGGTTCTCTCCAGTGCAGCGGGGCAGGAAATCCGGGTTCGCTCCGGTCGGGATGACAATTCTTTTGTGTTATCGACGGTATTCTCAAGAAGCGACCCGCTCGCTCAGCAATAAAATTGTCATCCCGACCGAAGCGTAGCGTAGTGGAGGGACCTGCGGTTATCTTTCTTCCTGAGGAGTCAGAATTGCCCACCTTTGCGATGAGAAAGATCGTCAAGCGATTTCCCGGGGTTGTCGCCAACTGCGACGTGGACCTTACCATCGAGGCAGGCGAGATCCATGCTCTGCTGGGAGAGAACGGCGCGGGCAAAAGTACACTGATGCAGATTTTGTACGGATTTCACTCCATGGACTCCGGACAAATCCTGGTCGACGGGGAGCCGGTGGAAATTGCCAGCCCCAGGGATGCCATCGCGCTCGGAATCGGCATGGTGCACCAGGAGTTCATGCTGGTGCGGCGTTTCTCCGTGGTCGAGAATACCGTGCTCGGCCTGAAGGCCTTCGACCTGCGCCAGGCCGCACACCGGCTGCGCAGCCTGAGCGACCAGCACCATCTGGCCATCGATCCCAATGCACAGGTAGAGCACCTTCCCATCGGCGTGCAGCAACGCGTCGAGATTCTCAAGCTGCTCTACCGGGATGCCAGGCTGCTGATCCTGGACGAACCGACGGCCGTCCTCACCACCCAGGAGAAAGACCAGCTCTTCAGGGTGCTGCGCGGATTGCGCGATCAGGGCCGCTCGATCGTCATCGTCACCCACAAACTTCAGGAGATCCTGGAGCTCGCCGACCGGGTGACAGTGATGCGCGATGGCCGCGTCGTGGCCGCCGTCTCTACGCAACAAACTACCGAGCAGCAGTTGGCCCACCTCATGGTGGGGCGCGATGTGAACCTCCGCGCCCATCGGGCTCCGATCGCACGCGGACGAGCCGTGCTGCGCATCAACGGGCTGCACGTGCGCGACGATGTGGGACAGGAAAAGGTTCGCGGTGTAAGCCTCGAGGTCCATGCGGGAGAGATTGTCGGCATCGCCGGAGTCGACGGCAATGGGCAGTCGCAATTGGCGGAGGCAATTATGCATGCGCGCCCGGCCCACCAGGGAAAAGTATTTCTGGACGATCGCGAAGTCACCCGGATGACGGTCGCGCAGCATCGCGCTCTCGGCCTGTCTTACATTCCTGCCGATCGCCGGCACGTGGGCTCGATCCCCGAGATGTCGCTGGCTGATAATGCGATTCTTGGATCGCAACGGAAGCGCACCAGGTGGGGGTTCCTCGATAAAGGCAAAATCCGCGAGCATGCAGAAAAATTGATAACCCGATTCGCCGTGCGTCCGGCAAATATCAACGCCAGAGCAGGCAAGCTTTCCGGCGGCAACCTGCAAAAGCTGATCCTGGGACGGGAGGTTTTGCTGGATGCGGCCGCGATGGTGGTGGAACAACCAACGCGAGGGCTGGACGTGGGCGCAGTGGAGTCGGTCTGGCTCGAACTGCTGAAGGAACGCGAGCGCGGTAAGGCAATTCTGTTAATCTCCGCGGAACTCGAAGAGCTGATGAATCTGGCCGACAGGATCGCCGTCATGTTCGAAGGGCGCATCGTCGGTATTCTCGACGCGGCCAACGCCACCCAGGAAAAGCTGGGCCTCATGATCTCCGGCATTGCCCTGAGCGGAGAAGCATGAAGCTGATCGAACGCCGGGTTACTCCAGCTGACTCGCCGCTCGCTCTCGGCACTGCCATGACCATCGCAGTGCTGGCGGCGATGCTGGTTAGTTCCCTGCTCTTTGTGCTCTATGGAGCGAATCCACTTCGGGCGTACTTCGCGCTCTTCCATGAGCCATTCGCCAGTCTCCGCGGCTTTGGCTACACCCTGGTGCGGACGGCGCCCTTAACCCTGATTGCCTTGGGCACGATCGTCAGTTGGCGATCGGGCTTCGGCTATCTGGGATTCGAAGGGTGCTTCCTGGTTGGGGCCGCAGTCACCACCTGGCTGGGCTTGTTCACCACGATCTCCTGGTTTTTGCCTTGGGCGCTGCTGCTGAGTTTTATTGCCGGAGCTGCCTGGGCTGGCGTGGTTGCGCTGATACGCGCGCAGCTTGGGGGCAACGAAGTGCTCATCTCACTCATGACGAATTACGTCGCCATTCTGATGGTGCAGTATCTTGTTTCGGGCCCAATGCGTGCCCCTGGTGGAGTGCCCGAAACCGCGATCCTGCCGCGCTCTACCTGGCTGCCGTTTATCCTGCCGGGGACGCGCGCGCACGCGGGCATCCTGCTGGCGATATTGGCGACCCTGCTGGTGTGGATGCTGCTGCGCAAGACGTCCTTGGGCTACGAATTGATTGTCAGCGGGCTGAGCCCGCTGGCTGCGCGCTTCGGGGGAATCAACGTAGGCGCCCGGTTGGTGTTGGCTGCATTCCTGGCGGGCGGCCTGGGTGCTTTGGCCGGCACAGTGGAAGTGCTGGGCGAACAACATCGCTTGATGGATGGCGTCAGCGGCGGTGTCGGGTTCACCGGCATCATCGTCGCCCTGCTGGCGAAGCTTAACCCGCTGGCGGTTATCCCGGCGGCGGTGCTGTACGGCGGCATGACGGTGGGCGCAAATGCCATGCAGCGAAGAGCGGGTATTCCCTCCTCCATCACGTTTATTCTGCAAAGTCTCATCGTGCTGATGGTGCTGGCCAGCGATCTCTTCCGGCGTTACCGGGTGAACCTGAAGTGAACTTTCATCGGTTGATGACTTCGGCGTTTTTCGTGACCTGGCTTGCTGCCAGCCTCCGGCTCTCCGGGCCGGTGCTGCTGGCTGCGCTGGGCGAGACCTTCGCTGAGCGCTCCGGGGTTTTGAATGTTGGGATTGAAGGCACGATTTTGTTGGGCGCACTGGCCGGCTTCCTCACCGCTTATGCAACCGGCATGGTTTGGATAAGCCTGCTGGCAGCGATGCTGACGGGCATCGTCTTCAATCTGTTTCTGGCCTGGATGTATGTCACCGTTCGCGCTAGCCAGGTGGTGGTCGGCCTGGTTTTTAATGTGCTGGCCCTGGGCATCGCCGCCACTGTTTATCGCCGGGCGCTGGGCGAGTCCTCGGGCCCGCAGAGTGTGGCCATGTTCCCGGCTCTTCATATTCCGGGGTTGAGCGATCTTCCCTTGCTTGGGCCGGTGTTGTTTGGGCAGACGATTCTGCTTTACCTGACGCTGGGGTTGGTCCTGCTGGCGCACTTTGTCTTGTTTCACACCAGCTTTGGATTGGCGCTTCGGGCCGCGGGAGAAAATCCCAGCGCAGCCGACGCGGCCGGCGTCTCCGTGAGCCGCATGCGCTACATTGGAACGCTGATCGGCGGCGCTGCGGCGGGCATGGCCGGCGCCTACCTGGTGCTGGCGCAGATCGGGCTGTTTCGGGAATCGATTGTTTCAGGACAGGGATTTATCGCACTTGGCATCGTGATCTTTGGACGATGGAGTCCGTGGAAGGCGGCGCTGGCAGCGCTGGTGTTTGGCGCTTGCGATGCGCTGCAGCTTGGACTGCAGTTGACAGGGGCGAATATTCCACCGCAGGTCTTGGCGGCGCTCCCTTACGTGGTCACGGTCCTGGCGATTTCAGGGTTGTTTGGCGGCAAAGCCGTCCAACCGGCGGCGCTGATGGTGCCTTATGCGAAGGATTGACGGGAATACCGTAACCGCAGGTCCCTACGCTTCGCTCCGGTCGGGATGACAAATTTGTTCTGAAACGAGCGTTGTCCTAAAGAAATCTTCGATTATCAACAAATTTGTCATCCCGACCGGAGCGAAGCGTATGGACCTGCTGTTTCTACCGTCCAGGCCAGGGACGCCGCTTGGCGGAATCGGTTCCGGCACGCTTGGTGAGGGCGTCGGCGCTCTCCTGCGCCTGGCGCCTGACCGCCGTCTCATCCACCGTTGCTACAATTCCGTCGCGCATCACAAAGCGGCCATCGATCATGACGCTGGTCACTTCATGGCCCAGCGCCGAATACACTATGGCCGAGACGGGATGATGAATCGGTGTCATAAAGGCATTGTTGTAATCAATGACGACAATGTCTGCCTTCTTGCCCAGCTCGATCGAGCCAATCTCGGCTTCGAGGCCAACTGCACGCGCACCATCAATCGTCGCCATCTCCAGCACCTTTTCCGCCGTCATGATGGTTGCGTCCTGATGTACGCCCTTCTGTTGCAAGGCGGCAAACTTCATCGCCTGAAAGAGACTGTGATTGTTGCTGCTTGCCGGACCGTCGGAAGCCAAGCCTACCGTGACACCAGCCGCCAGCATCTCGGGAATCGGCGCGCAGCCCGAGGCCAGATACATATTGCTGCACGGGTTGTGCGACACCGCGGTCCCGTGCTCGCGCATAATTTTTATGTCTCCCGAATCGCAATGCACGCAATGCACGGCAAGCACATCCGGGCCCAGAAAGCCTATATCACTAAGAAACTCCGTGTCGTTCATCCCGTAGCAGGCGGCCGCGGTCTCCAGCTCGAAGTTTGTCTCCGCCACATGGGTGGTGATGAGCACATGCTCCTCATCCGCCAGTTTCCTGGTCAAGCGATACCCTTCCTCTTCGACCGCCCAGATCATGTTGGGGGCAAGCCCTACCTGCACGCGTCCGCCGGGCTGGTTGTAGCGCCGTATCTGTTTTTTTGCGTCGCCTAATGCCTCTGTCGGCTTTTCGATCAATGCCGCCGGAATGTCGTACTGCACACCGGTGGAGATGAAGCCGCGGCAAACAAACCCGCGCATGCCAGTCGCGGTGAACGCATCGACGACGGAGGTGATCAATCCGGGTTGCGGATGAACATACATGAAGTCAACCACGGTGGTGACCCCGGAGCGGATCGACTCCACACAGCCATGAAGGGCGGCGGCATGGGCGTCCGGGGCAGTAAGGTGCACCGCGCTCGGCCCAGTCATGCAGGTAAACCACTTCTTCAGGACCATATCGTCGCCCAGACCCTTGAGCAGGGTCTGAAATAAATGGGTATGGGTGTTCACCATGCCCGGCATCACGATGCGGCCGCTACAGTCCACAACTTCCGCCCCAGGATATTGCTGCTGCAGCTGTTGGCGCGTGCCTATCGCGGCGATACGGTCGTTCTGTACGCAAACGCTGCCGCGCTCCAGGATCTCGCGGCGCTCGTTCATGGTGATTAGCCAGCCATCGGCGAGGAGGAAACTCATGGGTTCATCGTAACCGGAGTTATCATCGAAGAAGACCCATGGCCTCTCACTTTTCCACCGCCGAAGAGCTTTATCACCAGGGGCTCGATCGGCTCGCAGAAGGCGATCCGGCCGGAGCCGTACTGGAGCTTCGCCGCTGCCTGGAAGTGGATCCCGGGATGCTGGATGCCATGCACGGGCTCATCCGCGCGCTGCAGGGGACGGCTGAGTACGACGCAGCCATCGCGGTGGCGCAACGGCTGCTGGAACTGGATCCCGAAGAGGTTCTGGCCCATACCAGCCTCTCCATCCTGTATCAACACAAAGGCATGATCGGCGAAGCGGAGGCCGAGGCACTCAAAGCCAAGCTGCTGGGCTGGAAGCAACAGTTGCGGCAACCGAAGCCACAGCCATGAGCAACGCGGCGCCGCGCGTTCTGCGTAATTTCCACGACCAGCTCATGGCCGCATATGGCCCCCAGCAATGGTGGCCGGCGCAAACTCCGTTAGAGGTGATCGCCGGCGCGTATCTCACGCAGAACACCTCCTGGCGCAGCGTGGAGCGCTCGATTGCGAACCTGGTCGAGCACGGCGTGATGAACCTCGATGGGCTGCGGGCAATTCCGGAGGAAGAGCTGCGCAGCCTGATTCGTCCCTCGGGATACATGGTGCGCAAGGCTGCAGCCATCAAGGCTTTTGTCGGGTTTCTCGATCGGGAGCACGGCTCCTCACTGGCTCGGCTCGGCGCACAACCGACAAGCGTGGTGCGCCGGCAATTGCTGGCGCTGCCCGGCGTGGGAGAGGAGACCGCCGACGCCATTCTGCTCTATGCCCTGCTCCATCCCGTGGCGGTGGTCGATGAGTATCTGCGCCGTATTGCCGACCGCCATGGTCTGGCGCCGCGCGAGCGGAAATATATTGAAGTGCAACAACTGGTTCACGCCGCCTTTGAACCGGACCCGCCGGAATTTCAAGCCCATCTGTTGAACGAGTTCCACGCCCTGGTCGTCGCCGTGGGCAAAAACCACTGCGGCCCCCAGGCCCGCTGTCAAGGCTGTCCCTTAGCTCCTTTTCACTGATGGCCTTCGGTCGAAGCTTCCTACGCGTAGAGGAACCCGGGGTGCCCCAAAGCCCGTATTTCCTGTGAAGCTGGTTGGCTTCCAGGAACTCCATGCGGCTTTCCTTAATGAAAGCCGCACACGTGGCACTCTTTGGGGCCGCGTACAGGAAATACGGGCATCTGCCCGATTTTGGCAGATGTGGGATTCCACGAATGCCGGCCCTAAGCTGTTGGCTGCCGGAATGGATTGGGCGGGTCGAGCGCCGCGGTATCCCACATCTGCCAAAGTCGGGCAGATGTGGGGCACCCAGGGTTCCATTACGTATGGAGAGGTTGCGACCAAGCAACGGCTGGACGGTGAGAAATGCGTGCTAGCACCCTTTACGTCGCCACCACCAACCCGGGCAAGTTGCGCGACTTTTCTGGAGCCGCTGCGCTCCACGGGCTGGTGATTCTTCCCTTGCCCGGCCTCGACGCCATCGAGCCCCCAGCGGAGGATGCCCCCACCTTTGCCGACAACGCCCGTGAAAAGGCGATCTACTACAGCCAGTTTCTTCCACGGGAGATGGTGCTGGCCGACGACTCCGGTCTCGAAGTGGACTTCCTTGCGGGCGCCCCGGGCGTGCGCTCTGCCCGCTACGCGGCGGATGCAGGCTTCCGCGCCGCCGCCACTACCGACGCCAACAACAACCTCTTCCTGCTGCAACAACTCGCTGGAGTGGGCGACGATGATCGCCGCGCCCGCTACCGCTGCGCGTTGTCCATTGCCCAGGATGGGGCCGGCACGCTCACCGCGGATGGCAGCGTCGAGGGCCGCATCCTTACCGCGATGCGGGGCAGCGGCGGTTTCGGATACGATCCTTTGTTTTATCTGCCTGCGCTTGATCGCACCATGGCGGAGATCGACGACCAGACGCGATGGACAGTGAGCCACCGCGGCCAGGCCTTTCGTGCCCTGATGGTCGCGATATCGCCGTAGTCGATCAGTTTCAATCCGCAACCTTCAAAAGGCTGCCCATCCAGCTCTTTGGGTTATGAAACCAAAGGGCAGATAGAAAGCCCACCGAGTCCTTCCTGTTTGGCGACAATCCAGCCGCAGCTGTGCGCGAGAATGATTTGAATGAGGTTTTAGTGCTGGGAAGCCCGCTGAATGGCCGCCTCAAGATCGGGCTTTGAAACTTCACCTTCCCAGTAGTTCTTGATTTTGCCGTCCGTGCCAATCAGGACAAGGGCTGGAATACCATGCACCTTGTACAGGTCCGAGACAGCGAAGTCCGCATCAGAAAGCGTGGGCAGTGCCCGTTGATGCTGAAGAAGCCACTTCTTGTCCCTGTCCGGCTGGTCGAAGGAGACTCCCCATACGATGAGATCGGCCTTGTGTCCTTCGCCCATGCCCTCAATCGTTGGCATTTCGCGGATGCAGGGGCCGCAGGAGATAGACCAGAAATCGAGTAAGACGACCTTTCCGCGCATGGAGCTGAGCGCAACGCTATTGGCGCTCAGGTCTGTCAGCTTGAAATCGGGAGCAGATTGGCCGATCCACTCTTTCCGGATTGTCACAGCCGGCAGGTCCTTCATATCAAGAAGCCATTGGGGGGCGGGACGATTGAATTGCGCCGTGTCGAAGGTGATCGTCCATGACACCGGGAGACCCGTTGTGTGACTTCCCGCAGGGTAAAATATAACCTTTTTGAGTACCAAGTGCCTATCCGAGCAGATCGAATAGGTAACCGGGGCGGCCTTCGGAGCATCTGGGGGAGGCTTGTATTGGACCTGAAGCACGCGGCAAGCGGATGGCTGCCCGTTCAAGGGTAGCGTTTCCGTCCCGGTCTCGCTGACCGACTCGACATTCTCCGCGATTCGGTCCCAGAATCCCGCTACCGCAAATGGAATTGATATCGATGCTGGCTTTTCATCCGAACCGCCCAGCACATTCACGAACTGCATGTGGCCACCAACGCTACCGGCGGGATGGGCGGCAGGTCGGGGAGTGTCGAAAGGCGTAGGAGCCGCAGCAGCGATGACATCGAAGCTGACTCGCCAGGAGGAGCCAGCAGGCTGCACGGAGCCCTTGCCTTTGGTCTCGTATCCATCGGGATTCTTGTAAGTGTCTTGAGCTAACCGAAGAAGCTCCTGTGGCGTCTGCGCGCAGGCGCACGAGGCTATTGCGAGAAGCAAGGCTGTTGGCTTGAACATACATCCTCCATGACAGATTCCGGTGTTGGGAGGAACACTAGCAAGACGCATCAGGGAGGTGAAGTGCTCGAACCGTTCCGCTTGATACACCAGAAAGTACACTGCAAGATTTGACCCTCCAGCCTGTATCACCGGCTACACGGAAATTATCCTGGAGCAGAAGCCCGTCGCTCGGAAGTCGAGCGAACCTAGTTTTCACGCATGAAAATGTCCTCTGCATGCGTGAATCAGTCCGCGAAAATACCACCCAGAACGTCCTTTAGGCTACCCTCTAAATTTGTGGATTCAAAATGACCCGCTACCGATATCGCGCCAACCTTGACGATGCTTCTCTCGCGCACCAATAATAAGAGGTTGGGTCATTTTCATTGTTCTTCCAACCGCAACCGTCTTAAAGACTGGACGAAATCATAATGAGCACACTCGCAGCCGCCCCACGGCACAACCGGGCACCGAGCTTCTGGGCCTCTACCGTTGGCAAGAAGATCGTGATGGCGGTAACCGGCGCCATCCTGTTCGGATTCGTGATCGCGCATTTGCTGGGTAATCTTCAGGTCTACGAAGGCTCGGCGAAACTGAATGCCTATGGCGCATTTCTTCACAGCATTGGGGAGATTCTCTGGCCCGCGCGCATCATCCTGCTAATTGCCGTCGCACTGCACATCATCGCGACGGTGCAACTGGCCCTGCTGAAAAAGCGAGCGCGCCCCATAGGATATTCGCGCAAGCAGGCCATCGCCTCTTCCTATGCCTCCAGGACCATGTACTGGTCAGGCCCCATCGTGCTCGCCTTCATCATCTTTCACCTGCTGCACCTCACTGCGGGCTACATCCATCCTGGCGCGGCCTACATTGAGGGCGATGTTTACCACAATGTGGTTTCCGGTTTCCAGGTGTGGTGGGTCTCGCTCTCGTACATTGTCGCCATTATCCTTTTGGGACTGCACCTGCGCCACGGCCTGTGGAGCATGTTTCAAAGCGTCGGCATCCACCAACCGAACCACACGGCAACGCTCAAGAAGGCAGCGTGGGTTATCGCTGTGCTGATTGTCCTTGGCTACATCTCGATTCCGATAAGCGTTTTCCTGGGGCTGGTGAAATAGATGAAACTCGACTCCAAAGCACCCACTGGGCCGATCGAGCAGGCATGGGATCAGGCGCGTTTCGACCTCAAGCTGGTGAACCCGGCGAATAAGCGCAAACACTCCATCATCGTGGTCGGATCGGGTTTGGCGGGAGCTTCTGCTTCGGCGACCCTGGGCGAGCTTGGCTACCGGGTGCATTGTTTCTGCTTTCAGGATTCGCCGCGGCGCGCGCACTCGATCGCGGCGCAGGGCGGCATCAACGCGGCCAAGAACTACCAGAACGACGGCGACAGCATCTACCGCCTCTTCTACGACACGGTCAAAGGCGGAGACTTCCGCGCCCGCGAGGCCAACGTCTATCGCCTGGCGCAGATCAGCGTGCACATCATCGATCAGTGCGTAGCCCAGGGTGTTCCCTTCGCCCGCGAATACGGCGGCGCTCTCACCAACCGTTCCTTTGGCGGCGCCCAGGTCTCACGCACCTTCTACGCCCGCGGGCAGACCGGCCAGCAACTGCTGCTGGGCGCCTACCAGGCGCTGGAACGGCAGATCCACGCCGGCACCGTCACCATGCACCCGCGCACGGAGATGCTTGACCTGATCGTCATCGACGGCAAGGCACGCGGCATCGTCGCCCGCCACCTGGTAACGGGCACCATCACGACGCACTTTGCCGACGCTGTCATCCTGGGCACCGGGGGCTACGGCAACGTCTACTATCTCTCCACCAATGCCAAGGGCTCCAATGTGACGGCCATCTGGCGCGCCCACAAGCGGGGAGCGCTGTTTGCCAACCCCTGCTATACGCAGATTCACCCCACATGCATTCCGGTCTCCGGCGACTATCAATCCAAGCTCACGCTGATGAGCGAATCGCTGCGTAATGACGGGCGTATCTGGGTGCCGCTGAAGGTGGGGGACAAGCGTTCGCCGGACCAGATCCCCGAGGCCGAGCGCGATTACTACCTGGAACGCCGCTATCCCAGCTTCGGCAACCTGGTGCCGCGCGACGTGGCTTCACGCAACGCCAAGGCGGTGTGCGATGAAGGCCGGGGCGTCGGCTCGACCGGGTTGGGTGTCTACCTCGACTTTACCGACGCCATCCGGCGCCTGGGCGAACACACCATCCGCGATCGCTACGACAACCTGTTCGAGATGTACCAGCGCATCACCGACGAAGATCCGTACAAAGTCCCGATGCGCATTTACCCCGCCATCCACTACACCATGGGCGGCCTCTGGGTGGACTACAACCTGCAAAGCACCATCCCCGGCCTGTTTGTGATTGGCGAAGCCAACTTCTCCGATCACGGCGCCAACCGGCTGGGCGCCAGCGCGCTGATGCAGGGACTCTCCGACGGATACTTCATCGTTCCCTACACCGTCGGCAACTACCTCGCGACCAATAAATTTCCAGCGGTGCTCGATACCCAGCCGGAGGTGAAGCAAGCGGTGGCCTGCGTCCGCCAGACCATCGAGCTGCTGCTCTCCATCAAGGGCAAGCGCACGGTCGACTCCTTTCACCGCGAGCTGGGCAAGATTGTCTGGGACTACTGCGGCATGTCGCGCACCGCCGCGGGTCTTGAATCCGCCATTGGCCAGATCCGGGCACTGCAGGAGGAGTACTGGAAGAACGTCAACGTGCCGGGTAGCGGCGAAGACCTGAACCAGAGCCTGGAGAAGGCCGGCCGGGTGGCTGACTTCTTCGAGCTGGCGGAGCTTATGTGCATCGACGCGCTGGACCGCAATGAGTCCTGCGGCGGTCACTTCCGGGAGGAGTATCAGACACCCGAAGGCGAGGCGCAGCGTGACGACGAGCACTACTCCTATGTGGCTGCGTGGGATTATCGCGGCCCCGGCAACCCGCCCACCTTGACCAAGGAGCCGTTGGAGTTCCACTACGTCCATCCGAGCCAGAGGAGCTACAAGTAAATGAAAGTAACGCTGAAGATCTGGCGACAGAAAGATCGCAAGGATCCGGGCAAGTTCGTCAGCTACCCAGTGGACGTCGAGAGCACAGAGATGTCGATGCTGGAGTGCCTTGACGTGCTGAACGAGAGCCTGGTCGAAAAGGGCGAGGAGCCGGTGGCCTTCGAACACGATTGCCGCGAGGGCATCTGCGGATCTTGCGGATTTATGATCAACGGCATCGCCCACGGTCCTATGCCCGCCACCACCGTCTGCCAGTTGACCATGCGGCACTTCAAAGACGGCGAAGAGCTGGTGATCGAGCCGTGGCGTGCGGCCGCGTTCCCGATGATCAAAGATCTGATTGTCGATCGCCGTTCCTTTGACCGCATCATCGCTGCCGGGGGCTACATCTCCGTTTCCACGGGGAATGCACCCGACGGCAATACTCATCTCATCGGCAAAGAGACGGCGGACCGGGCGATGGACGCCGCGGCTTGTATCGGCTGCGGAGCCTGCGTCGCTGCCTGCCCGAATGCCTCGTCTGCGCTGTTTACCGGGGCGAAAATTGCGCATCTCGGCATCCTGCCGCAGGGCAAACCCGAGCGCGACCGGCGGGCCCTGGGCATGGTGGCACAGATGAACACCGAGGCCTTCGGCAGCTGCACCAATATTGGCGAGTGCACCGGCGTGTGCCCCAAAGAGATCAAACTGGAAGTGATTGCGGTGATGAACCGCGACTATCTGCGTGCCAGCGTGAAACGGCGGGATGACCTGGTGACCACGATCAGCCCCTTCACCGAGTGGAGCACGGGAGCGAAGTTCAGCTCGACCGGCGCGCAAGAGTAATGCCCATGATTACAATATCGCGCGCTTTTATTTTGTTCGCCGCTATTCTTCCCCTGGCTGCGCAGACCACTTCGAAGACACCTTCCGTGACAAAAAAGACAGACCCGCTTGCCGTACACCAATCCGCGATCGTCATCGACACCCACGCCGACACCACCCAGCGCCTGCTCGACGAAGGCTACGACCTGGCCGATCCGCTGAAAGGCGGCTACGTCAATTTTGAGTCGGCACGCGCAGGCAACCTGGGAGCTGAATTCTTTTCCATCTGGGTAGACCCCATCCCGTTCAAAGGCCACGAGGCGCGGCGCACGCTGGAGTTGATCGACGCGGTCTACCAGCAGGCGGCGAAACACCCGCAACAGATGCGCATGGCCTTTTCTCCGGAAGATATTATTGCCGCCCATCGCGAGCACAAGCTGGCGGCGCTGATGGGGATTGAAGGCGGCCACTCCATCGAGAACAGCCTGGGCCTGCTGCGGGATTATTATCGTCTCGGCGTGCGCTACATGACGCTCACCTGGATGAACTCCAATGGCTGGGCCGATTCCTCGGGCGACATTGACGACCCTGCGGTTCCCCACACCAAGGACGGCCTGAGCGATTTCGGCAAAGATGTGGTGTACGAGATGAACCGCCTGGGGATGATGGTGGATGTTTCGCACGTCTCCGACAAGACCTTCTACCGCACACTGATCATCAGCCGGGCTCCGGTGATTGCCTCCCACTCCTCGGCTCGTGCTTTGTGCAACGCGCCACGCAACATGAGCGACGACATGCTGCGCGCGGTGGGACAATACGGCGGCGTGGTGATGGTGAACTTCTATTCGAGCTTCCTGAGCGAGGATTATCGCCAGGCGGTGAAGGCCCAGCAGCCGGCCATTGACCAGGCGGTTGCGGAAGCCACTGCCAAGCTCAAGGCCGAGGGCAAGCCGGTTCCCAACGAGCTGGCGGAGCAGATTGCCAAGAGCTATACGGCGAAGATTCCGCGTCCGCCGTTCAGCGTTCTGATCGATCACATTGACCACATTGCCAAGATTGCCGGTATCGACCATGTGGGCATCGGCTCGGACTTTGATGGAATTCCTTCGAGCCCGGAGGGCATGGATTCGGCTGCCGATCTGCCTAAGATTACCCAGGCATTAATGGCACGCGGCTACAGCGCAGAGGATATGCGCAAGATTCTCGGGGGTAATTTCCTGCGTGTGTTTGCCAAGGTGCAGGAGGTCTCAAAGCAGCTTCAGTCAGAGACCCGCCCGCAGATCAAGGAGAAGCAGCCCTTCGACAAGAAATAGCCGGCCAAGCATTTCTCCTGCCGGTGTATTAGTCTGTTGGATGGAACCACGCATGAAATTCCTATATCGCTTCGCAGTTTTGTTTTTCTTCTCGGCTCTTTTTGCCATCGCTCAGCAGTCTACCCCGACGCAGACTCCCCCGGCTCAAACGCCTTCCGCCGAGCTACCGGATTCGCCGGTGAGCCAGGCCCCAGCGGTTGTGGAGCCCACTGGTCCTACCGCGGTTTTGGATACCAGCATGGGACGCATCACCTGCCGGTTCTTTGACAAGCAGGCTCCCGTGACGGTGGCTAATTTTATTGCTTTGGCCGAGGGCACCAAGGCATGGACGGATCCTGTAAGCAAACAGAAGATGACGCACAAGCCGTTTTATGACGGCACGACCTTTCATCGGGTTATCCCTGACTTTATGATTCAGGGCGGTGATCCAACCGGCACCGGCACTGGCGATCCGGGATATATGTTCCCGGATGAGTTCGATCCCAACCTCAACTTCGATGTGCCCGGACGCATGGCCATGGCGAACTCCGGTCCTGCTACCAACGGCTCTCAGTTTTTTATCACTGAGGTGGCTACCCACCATCTCGATCAGAAACACACTATCTTCGGACAGTGCGACCAGGCCAGCATCTCGGTTGTCTCGGCCATCGCCCGCGTGCAGCGCAATGCGGACGACAAGCCGCTCGAGCCGGTCGTTCTCAAGAAGGTCACGATCGTGCGCGAGGGTCAGCCGATGCCCCCTCTTCCTGCCGCCCCTGCTCCCGCGGCACCACCAGTTCCCAATCAAAACTAAAACCAACACCAGGAGTTTTTATGTCTCGTGAATCTGGAACGTATGCCGTATTCAATACCAGTGAAGGTACGATCGTGTGCCGCCTCTTTGAAAAAGACGCACCGAAAACTGTAGAGAACTTCGTGGAGCTCGCCGAGGGAAAACGGGAGTGGACCCACCCTGTCGGGGGTAAGAAAAGCTCCAGCAAGCTTTATGACGGCACCATCTTTCACCGTGTGATTCCTGATTTCATGATTCAGGGCGGCGATCCGGCGGGAACCGGCTTTGGGGGTCCTGGTTATAAATTTGCAGATGAGACTAAGGGTTCTCCGCATAGCCTGAACGCCAAGGGGAAGCTGGCTATGGCCAATGCCGGGCCTAATACGAACGGATCTCAATTCTTTATTACAGTTGCGCCCACGGGGTGGCTGACCGGCAAGCACACGGTTTTCGGCGAAGTGGTGGAAGGGTACGACGTGGTAGAGAAAATCTCCAAGGTGCCGCGGAACTCGCAGGACAAGCCGCAGAAACCGGTGACGATTGAGACGGTGGTCATCGAGCGGGTGTAGTGGCGTTTTTGTTTGGATTGATTGCGTGGTGGAGGGAACAGCAGGTCCCTCCACTGCGCTACGCTCCGGTCGGGATGACAAATTCGTTACATCCGAAAGATTGAAACTGCAGATCCCTCGGACCATTCCTGGAAAATGTTTTTCGACGGCTTAGCGAGCTGCTAACTGCTCTTCCACCAGCTCGCAGATGGTGTGCAGCAGGAATTTGTGGCCTTCCTGAATGCGCGCTGTCAGAGAGCCGCTCACCAGCAACTCTACGTCGGCGAGCCCCGCACAGCGGCCGCCGTCTCTGCCTAAGAAAGCAATCGTCTTCAGGTTTAACTCTTTCGCGGCCGTCAACGCGCGCAGGATGTTCTCGCTCGCTCCGCTGGTGGTAAACGCCGCCAGCACATCGCCCGGCCCTCCATACGCTCTTACCTGGCGCGCGAAGAGATCGGCAAAGGAATAGTCGTTGCCGATCGCGGTTAAATCACCGCCGTTGGCAGCTAACGAAATTGCAGGATAAGGACGGCGCTCGCGGTGGTAACGCACCACAAACTCCGTGGTCAGATGCGAGGCATCGGCCGCACTGCCCCCGTTACCGCAGGCCAGCAGCTTGTGCCCCGAAAGCAACGCCTCCGCAATAAGATCGGAGGCTGCTTCTATTTGCGGCTCGAGACCGCCCAACTGCTGCAACACTGCCTGGGCATCGGCAATGTTCGCGCTTACTACCTGGCGGGCTCGTCCCTTCACTGTCTAAACCCCAATGACCGCGCACAACTCCTTCACCGCGTCGGCACTCTTCTGCAGCGCAGCGCTTTCTTCCTTAGTGAGTTTGATCTCAAGAATCTGCTCAAGACCGCGCTCGCCCAGCTTGCAGGGAACCCCAACGTAGAGGCCGCGGATCCCGTACTCTCCCTCGAGATAAGCCGCACAGGGCACAATCTTCTTCTTGTCTTTGAGGATGGCCTCAACCATCTCCACCGCAGCCGCCGATGGAGCATAATAGGCGCTGCCCGTCTTGAGATGCTTGACGATCTCCGCGCCGCCGTCGCGGGTTCTTTGCACCAGGCGAGCGACCGTAGCCGCATCCATCAACTCGGTGATGGGGATGCCGGCGACAGTGGAATAGCGGGGCAACGGCACCATGGTGTCTCCGTGGCCGCCAAGCACAAACGCGGTTACATTCTCCACCGAAACCTTCAGCTCCTCTGCTATGAAGGTGCGGAAGCGAGCAGAGTCGAGGATCCCCGCCATGCCGATAACCCGCTCGCGGTTGAATTTGGAAAGCTTGAATGCCGCCTGAGCCATGGCATCGAGGGGGTTGGAAACAACGATCAGGATCGCGTTAGGCGATACAGCCACCACCTTGCCCACCACGTCCGACATGATCTTGTAATTGGTGTGCAGCAGGTCGTCACGGCTCATGCCCGGCTTGCGGGGAATGCCGGCCGTGATCACCACAATGTCGGAGTTTGCCGTAGCCGCATAGTCATTGGTTCCAGTCACATGAACATCGCGCTTTTCAATGGGCAGCGCTTCCAGCAGATCGAGGCCCTTGCCCTGGGGCACGCCTTCCACTACATCGATCAGCACAATGTCGGCCAGTTCCTTAGCCGCAATCCAGTGCGCCGAGGTCGCCCCCACGTTTCCTGCCCCTACGATGGTTACTTTCTTTCGCATATCTCTCCTAGCCCGCCATATTTTCGATCATCCGGGTCGCGAACTCGCTGGTCTTCGCCTTCGTGGACCCCGGCATCTGCCGCTCAAAGTCGTACGTCACATATTTTTGTTGGATCGTTTTTTCGAGCGAGTTCTCGATCAGCTTGGCAGCCTCGTTCCAACCCAGGAATTCGAACATCATCACGCCCGAAAGCATCACCGATCCGGGATTAATAACGTCTTTGTCCGCGTACTTGGGCGCCGTGCCGTGGGTAGCCTCAAACACCGCGTAGCCATCGCCGATATTCGCCCCCGGTGCAATGCCCAGGCCGCCCACCTGCGCCGCGGCGGCGTCCGAGATATAGTCGCCGTTCAGATTGGGAGTTGCCAGCACGCTGTACTCCTCGGGCCGGATGATCACCTGCTGAAAGATGGAGTCGGCGATCCGATCGTTGATCAGCAGCTTCTTTTTCCATTTCCCGTTGCCATGTGTTTCGCCGATGGAATCGATGACGGCCTTCACGCCGCGGTACAACTCGGCGCGAAAATCGTCGGAGCCAAAGGCCAGACCCGGCTCGATCAGCGCGGCATTTTCTTCCACGGTAAGTTTCGGGTTGGCTTCCAGGTTGCCCAGGATCCAACTCTCGGTTTCGGTCACAGTCTGGTGGCGAAACTCCTGGGTTGCGACCTCGTAACCCCACTCCCGGAAAGCACCCTCGGTAAACTTCTGGATGTTTCCTTTGTGCACCAGGGTGACCGACTTGCGTCCGTTCTCGAGCGCATACTTGATCGCGTAGCGCACCAGCCGCTTGGTCCCGGTAATGGAAATCGGCTTGATCCCGACACCGGAGTCTTCGCGAACCCGCTTCTTGCCGCCCTTGAGCATGTCGTTGTTGAGAAAGTCGATCAGCCTCTTGGCATCCGCCGTGCCTTCTTTGAATTCAATTCCCGCGTACACATCCTCGGTATTCTCGCGGAAGATCACCACGTTGAGCTTCTCCGGGTGCTTCACCGGGCTGGGCACGCCCTGGTAGTACTTCACCGGCCGCACACAGGAATAGAGATCGAGGATTTGCCGCAAGGCAACGTTCAGCGACCGGATTCCGCCGCCGACCGGGGTGGTCAGGGGTCCTTTGATCGAGATTCGCAGGTCGCGCGCCGCGCTCACGGAGTCGTCCGGAAGCCAGGTGGAGAACTGCTGGTATGCCTTCTCCCCGGCAAAGATCTCAAACCACTTCACCGATCGCTTGCCGCCGTAGGCCTTTTCAACCGCAGCGTCGAAAACCCGCTGGGATGCGCGCCAGATGTCGCGCCCCGTCCCGTCGCCCTCAATGAACGGGATGATCGGATGGTCAGGAATGTGGTATTTGCCGTCGGCATATTGAATCGTCTCGCCGCCGCTGGGCAAGGAAAGACCGTTATAGCTTTTTTGCATGGATGGACATCTCTCCGAACACGGATAAGTGGAGCAGGAACGAATAGTTAGGCTAACACCATGCGAATTGCAGTGGCAATGCGGAGTAGTCTATAGACATGCGTTGTTGGATTACCGCAGCTCTTTTGGTCGCCTTCCTGCCGTCCGCCGGCGCGCAGCAGTATTCCGCCGATAAACCGGTAGGGCTGGCGGCGCAATCGACACCGGCCTTCCTCAAGAACGCCGGCATCGACCAGAACCTGAGCCAGCACCTCCCGCTGAACGACCATTTTGTCGACTCCAGCGGTACCGATGTGCCTTTGGGCGCCTACTTTCAACAGCGTCCTGTGGTTATGGCGCTGGTTTACTACAAATGCCGCATGCTTTGCCCGCAGGTGCTCAGCGGCATGGCAAAGACGCTGCGCCAGGTCGGGTTCATGCCGGGCATGGATTACGACATTGTCATCACCAGCATCGATCCGGCGGACACACCCGCCGACGGCGCGGCTGAGAAAGCACGGTTCCTGGAGTCGCTGGGCAGGCCGGATGCAGCTTCCAGTGTGCACTTCCTCACCGGGCCCCAGGCCTCGATTACCGACCTCGCCCGGGCCACTGGCTTCAACTACGTCCGGATGGCCGGGCCTGACGGCAAGATGGACCAGTTCGCCCACTCCAGCGTGATCATGATCGCCACGCCTGACGGCCGCATGTCGAAGTATCTATTCGGTATCGACTACCAGCCGCGCGATCTGCGGTTGGCTGTGATTGAGGCCAGCAATCACCACATCGGCTCAGTCAGCGACCTGATTTTGCTCTATTGCTGCAACTACAGCCCCAGTGCCGGGAAGTACACGGTGTCCATTCTGCGGGTGATGGGGCTGGCTGCCATGGGCTCGCTGTTTATGCTGGTGGCGCTGCTCTATGCCCTCTCCCGCAAGCCAAAGACAACGGTCACGCACGCGTAGTTGCTAAGTTCAGGCAGACGAATCGGGATTACTCCGGACTCAGGCGCACAAATCGCATGAACCGCGGCTCCCTCCACTACGCTACGCTCCGGTCGGGATGACAATTCATTTTGAAATCGATGATTTCTCGCGATAGATCCGATTTTGCAACAAAATTGTCATCCCGACCGGAGCGTACCCGGATTTCCTGCCACGCAGCACTAGAAGACGCAACGTGTGCGCCTTTCCGCAAAGAAAGGCGCATGAAGTTCGCCGAAGCCACCAACCTCCACAGGAAATCCGGGGGAGCGTAGTGGAGGGACCTGCGGTTAATGCTTGGTCCAAAATGCTCTAGTCGGCCACCATCAATTGGCCGGGGACGATGGGCCGGGTGCGGGGCAGCAGGCCCAGCGCGGCCGCCACGCCCACTACGCACAAGCTCAGCACAAAAGCTGCCAGCTTGACCTGGTTGGTCGCCGGCGACCGGGGCAACGTCTTCCACAGCAGCAGCAGCACGGTCTGCGAAATCACCGCCGCCCACACCGCCCCGTAAAAGTATCGCCGCTCGATGCCCTCGCCCTTGGTCGAGCGCCCGACCCTGGGCAGCAGGCCCAACAGCCCCAACAGCAGCACGATGGCGCAAAGGGGAAAATAGGCCTGCAGATAGATCTGCTTCATCACCCACTTTCCGATGGCGGCCGCGATGACCAGCCCCGCCAGGTTCAACAGGATAAAGGTGATGACCGCGTTCCAAGCGAAGGTGTAGCAGATCTTGCGGTAGAGAGGATTGGGCTTGTCTTCGGTAAAGCGAAGAATGTAGGGCCGCGGCTCCACGCCGGGGAGTTGGCCAAAGTAGCCGGCGATGGCGGTTGCCACCATCACCAGCAACAACCAAAGCAGATTTCTCCGGCTGCCGCCGTGCGCGAAAAGATCGAAAGTCAGCGGCCCGGGCGCAAGAAAAAACACCCAGATCCAGATCGGCCAGTGCGCCAACCGGTATCGCCGGGTGTTGCGCTCGCGCATATTGCGGCTCTCCGCATACTCCACTGGGATTGCATAAGCCATCTCACTGCTATTGTGCCTCAAAGCAGAGTCGATTGGATTCGATCCGCATCCATTCATATGTTTGTGTTAGGTTCGTTTTAGTCGAGGGAAACATCAAAGGGAGGTTACGGATTGGGAAAAAGCATGGTCCCGAAGCGTCTGTTTTTGACCAAGGGCGTCGGGAAGCACAAAGAACGGCTGACTTCTTTCGAATTGGCTTTGCGAGACGCCGGCATCGCGGCCCAGAACCTGGTTCGGGTTTCTTCCATCTTCCCGCCACAATGCAAGCTGATCACCCGCAAAGAAGGTCTGAAGTATCTCTCGCCGGGCGAGGTCGTTTTTGCCGTGGTGGCGGAAAACTCAACCCGCGAACCGCATCGCCTGGTGGTCTCCAGCATCGGCGTCGCCATTCCCACAGATCGCAACACTTACGGTTACTTGAGCGAACATCACAGCTTCGGCGAGGCGGAAGAACAGGCCGGCGAGTATGCCGAAGAACTGGCGGCAGAGATGCTCGCCACTACCCTGAACGTGGAGTTCGATCCGGATAAAAGCTGGGACGAGAAGAAGGAGATGTATCGCATCTCCAATAAGATTGTCCGCACGGCGAATATTACCCAGTCCGCCATCGGCGATAAGCGAGGGCTGTGGACGACGGTCATCGCCGCTGCGATCTTGATTTTTGAGTGAGAGTGAGAATGGCTAGTAAAGGAAATTACCGCGTCGGACTGGTGCAGATGTCCTGCTCGCCCGATCCCGACGCCAATCTGGATAAGGCTGCCGACCGGGTTCGTGAAGCGGCGCGCGGCGGGGCAAACATCATCTGCCTGCCGGAGTTGTTCCGCGCTCAGTATTTCTGCCAGCGCGAAGATGCGGAGCTCTTCGATCTGGCGGAAGCCGATCCCCGGTCCTTCCACAGAGCGGCTTGCTGCTGTCGCTAAAGAGGAGAAGGTAGTGGTGGTCGCTTCCCTCTTCGAGCGCCGGGCGGCCGGGCTTTATCACAATACGGTTGCGATGCTGCAGAGTGATGGTTCGCTGGGCGGAATCTACCGCAAGATGCACATCCCGGACGACCCGCTGTACTACGAGAAATTTTATTTCGCGCCCGGGGATCTGGGTTTCAAGAGCTTTCGATACCTCGGTCGGCCAGGTCGGCGCCCTGATCTGTTGGGATCAGTGGTACCCGGAAGCAGCGCGCATCACCGCCCTGCGCGGGGCCAATCTGCTTTTTTATCCCACGGCCATCGGCTGGCATCCGGCGGAAAAAGAGCCATTCGGCGCTGGCGCAGTATGACGCGTGGCAGACCATCCAACGCGCCCACGCCATCGCCAACGGGGTTTACGTCGCTTCCGTCAACCGCGTAGGCCACGAATATGGAGACATTCGCGGCAACCGTGCCCCTGGGGTGGGGCTGGAGTTCTGGGGCGGATCGTTTATCGCCGATCCCTTTGGCCGCATCCTGGCCCAGGCGCCCCATGACAGCGAAGCCATCCTCATCGAGGAAGTCGACTTGAAGCACCTGGAAGATACGCGCCGCAATTGGCCTTTTCTGCGTGACCGGCGGATCGATTTCTATCCGCCGATCTCGGCTCGCTTTCTGGACGAGCCGGCCGAGCGCCGGCAATGGCAGCTGAATCCGCAACCCCTGCGCAGCCTGGGCTATCGCATGCCGGCGGAGTGGGAGCCGCATGCCGCAACCTGGCTGGCGTGGCCGCACAACGCGGCTGACTGGCCGGGGCGCTTTCATCCCATTCCCTGGGTCTACTGCGACATCATCCGCCACCTCTCGCGGGTGGAAGACGTGCATCTTCTGGTCCAGAACGATGCTGCCGAGCAGCGCGCGCGCGGCATGTTGCGGCGGACTGGCGCGCAACTGGACCGCGTGCACTTCCATCAGTGGCCCACCAACCGGGTGTGGATGCGCGATTCCGGCCCTATCTTTGTTGCCCGGGAAGGTTCAGAGTCCAGTCGCCATCACCAACTGGCGGTTTAATGCCTGGGCAAAGTACAACAACTGGCAGCTTGACGACCAGCTTCCCCTGAAGGCGGCGGAGCTGCTGCATCTGCCCAGCTGGACACCGGAGTTTCCCGGCGGCCATCGCGTGGTGCTGGAAGGCGGGAGCATCGACGTCAACGGCCAGGGCACTCTCATCACCACCGAAGAGTGCCTGCTGAGCACGGTGCAGCAGCGCAACCCAGGGCTCAGCCGGGAGGATCTGGAGCGGGTCTTGCACGACTATCTCGGCGTAGACCAGGTGCTGTGGATGAATCGCGGCATCGCCGGGGACGATACTCACGGCCACGTGGATGACATCACTCGTTTCGTTAGTCCCGTTACCATCGTCACCGTCACGGAGCCAAATTCCGCCGACGACAACCATCTGCCCCTGGAGGAGAACCTGGAGCGGCTGCGCGCAGGCTCGCGACCGGGAAGGCAGGCCATTCACGATCGTCGAGTTGCCGATGCCCTCTCCGATCGTCTTTCAGGGCCAGCGACTGCCCGCTAGCTACGCCAATTTCTATATCGCGAATGGGCTGGTGCTGGTGCCCACCTTCAATGATGCGAACGACCGCAAAGCGCTCAACCTGCTGGCTGAGGTCTTTCCCGGCCGCCAGGTTGTCGGCATCCACTGCGGCGATCTGGTGTGGGGTTTGGGGACGCTGCACTGCATGACCCAGCAGCAGCCGGCGGGGTCATGACAGATGACAGACGCGCGAAGCGCTTACGCTGGCCCTGGACGAAGCTCGTGCGGCAGCGGCGGCCGGCGAGGTGCCGGTGGGCGCGATTGTCGTGGAAAACGGGGTGGTCGTCGGCCGCGGACAGAATCGGGTTTTGCGCGACCTCGACCCGACGGCGCACGCAGAGATCGTCGCCCTGCGAGAGGCCGCACGGAGCTGTCGGGAACTATCGCCTGGGGGGCTGCGAGATTTTTGTCACCCTGGAGCCCTGCGCCATGTGCGCCGGGGCCATGATCCACGCCCGGCTTGGCCGGCTGATCTATGCCGCCGCCGATCCCAAGGCAGGCGCGGTCGGCTCCGTTCTGGAGGTCCTGAATCATCCCCGGCTCAACCATCAGATGCTGGTAACGAGCGGCGAACTGGCGGAAGAGAGCGGAGAGTTGCTGCGCGCATTTTTCCGCCAGCGCCGAACGTAACGTTACCGGGGGACTCCGTTTGCTATCCAGTCCCGAAGGACTTTGGATGCCGTGTTTTGGCTTTGTATCAGGGCACGACTTTGTCGGGCCGAAAGGGGGTGAAAGAGAATTGGGCTTCAGTCCGCTGCCTACTCTTGCCGGCAAGGCGGAGATCCAGGGGCTAAAGCCCAAATCTTTGTTGGGCCTCAACGGCCCGACTAAAGTCGTGCCCTGATACGCGGATACCGAGGGATAAACAGACCTTGCTACCCGCGGGAGCCGCGATACAAAGCATTACCGCGGTAAGGGCCGGAAAACTTGCTCGTTCCTCACATTTTGGATTCCTCATCCCGCCTGACCCTGCAGTAACGTTACGTTCTACCCTGGGAGTTCCCGGTATGATAAAGAAATGCATGTGTTGGTCTATTCCGCTCCATGGTGCCGCGATTGCCGCGAAGCCAAGCGATTCCTCGAAAAGCACCAGATTTCCTATACCGAGATCGATATCGAAAGCACCCCGGACGCCGCGGATGAACTAATCCGGCACGTAGGCAAGAGAGCGATCCCGCAATTCGTAATCGACGGCAAATGGGTCCAGCCTTACCGTCCTGGCCGAGGCTTCCTGCACGAAGAGATGAGCGAGCTGTTCGGGGTGGGGGGCGCACCCCACAAGCTCGACGCACCCCCGCTGGTCCACGAGACCGATCAATCGCCGTCCGGCGGTCCAGGATCATTCAGGATGCTCCGCGCGTCCTCTTCGTCCTCAGGGCTCACCTGTAGTTGCAGTCCTCCCAGGCCGGTGCCGTAAAGCATGGCGGTGTTCTCCCCTACCAGAAAGCTGGTAATCCCTGCCGAATCCAGGCGGCCCTTGGCCAGGTCTGCTTCCAAAGCGTCGCGATAGAGCTCAATAGTGATCAGTTCTGGTTCTTCATCCATAAATTATCTTCTCCCTACTCGTGAGATGCAGCAACGATAGAATAGTACGTTGCTCCTGGAGGCTTTGGTTGATCACGTCGTTACACCCGCCCGGCCATGGGCCGGATCTGGAGTGAGGAAAACAAGTACCGCATGTGGCTGGAAGTGGAAGCCACCGCCTCCGAGACGCTGGCCGAAGCCGGCATCGTGCCCCCATCGGCCGCCCAGGCCATCCGCGCCTACGGAGATGTCGACGTCGCGCGCATTCAGGAGATCGAGGCTGAGGTGAAGCACGACGTCATCGCCTTTACCACGGCGGTGGCGGAAAAGATCGGCCCGGAATCCCGCTGGCTGCACTACGGCCTCACTTCCAACGACGTGGTCGACACCGCCCAGGCGCTGCAGATCAAAGAGGCTTCGGGGCTCATTCGCCAGGGCATTCTGGCGCTCGCCGCGATTCTGCGACAGCGCGCGCTCGAGTTCAAGCACACGCCGACCATCGGGCGCACCCACGGCATCCACGCCGAGCCCACCACCTTCGGCCTCAAGCTGCTCAACTGGTATGCCGAGATCAGGCGCGACCTGGTCCGCTTCGACGCCAGCGCGGAGGATATGCGCGTGGGCAAGCTTTCCGGCGCCGTCGGCACCTTCGGGCATCTCAAGCCGGAACACGAGGACGAGCATCTGCGCCAAGCTGGGACTGCGCGCCGACCCAATCGCCACCCAGGTGATCCAACGCGACCGGCACGCCGCCTACATCGCCACGCTGGCGGTGCTGGCCTCCACCCTGGATAAGATTGCGGTCGAGATTCGCCACCTGCAACGCACCGAAGTGCGCGAGGCGGAGGAGTTCTTCTCGGAGAAGCAGAAGGGCTCCTCCGCCATGCCGCACAAGCGCAATCCCATCACCTCAGAGCAGATCAGCGGGCTGGCGCGCGTGGTGCGCGCCAATGCCCAGGCGGCGCTGGAAAACGTGGCCTTGTGGCATGAGCGCGACATCTCCCACTCGTCGGTCGAGCGCATGATCTTTCCCGACTCCACCATTCTCATCGACTACCTGCTGGCCAAGACAACGTCGCTCCTTGAAAAACTGCTGGTCTATCCTCGCCGCATGCTCAAGAACCTGGAGAGCACCGGCGGTCTCATCTTCTCCGGCCAGCTTCTGCTCGATCTGACCGAGGCCGGGATGTCGCGCGAAGAGGCCTACCGCCTGGTCCAGGCACACGCCATGAAGGCGTGGAAAGAAGATTTGGTTTTTCGTGAGCTGGTGGAGCAGGATCCGGCGATCACCGGCCGCTTGCCTGCTGGGCAACTGCAAAAGAGCTTTCAACTGGAGCGGCAGCTGGCGAACGTCGACGCGATCTTTGGGCGGGTATTGGCGTGAATCTGACCGTCGCACTCACCGGGGCCAGCGGATCCGTCTTCGGGCAGCGCTTGCTGTGGGCGTTGGATCGCGACGAGCGGGTAACCCACGTCAACTTTATTGCCTCGGAGAACTCGCTGCGGGTGATCGCCGAGGAGCTGCAGCTCAGTGGCCGCAGCGAGCTGGCAGCGAAGCTTTTAGGTAAGTCTTCCGCCAAGATCCAGCAACTGGCGGAGAACGACATTGGCGCCGGGCCGGCCAGCGGCAGCTATCCCTCCAGCGGCATGATCATTCTTCCCTGCAGTATGGGGACACTGGCGGGGATCGCCAACGGGCTGGCTTCGAACCTGATCGAACGCGCTGCCGACGTGACCCTCAAGGAGCGCCGCCCGCTGATTCTGTGCGTTCGCGAGACGCCGTTCAACAAGATCCACTTACGTAACATGACCTTTGCCGCGGACGCCGGCGCGGTCATCTTTCCCGTCATCCCAGCTTTTTACAATCGGCCGATGGATGCAACGGAGATGGCGGAGCAGTTCGTCTGCCGGGTGCTGGCGCACATCGGCTTACCGCAACCAGATGCCTATGTCTGGAAAGGTCCGAATCACTGACCTGACTCAGGTTCATGGCCGTCAGTAGACGCGCCAGGGATTTTCCGGACCATGGCCATTGGCGCCGGCTGCGCGTTCAGAAAGCTCACCACACTGGGTCCCACCTGGTCGCTGCAACGCGCGGGTGCAAGGTGCCCGCAGTCGGAGTACACATCGAGCACCGATTGCAGTATCTGCTGATGGAGGCTATAGCCAACGGAAAGCGGGATCAGCCGGTCCTGCTCGCCCCAGCCGATCAGCACCGGCATGGTCAACGCTCCCAGTTGGCCGTCGACCAGGTCCTGTCCCGTCAACATCGATTGCACGCTGCGATGGACCACCCAGCCGATGCGGTCGCCCCGGCGCAGCATAGCCATGGCCAGAAAACCAGGAAGAGGCTGCGGGTGCGGCACCAGCAACTCCTCCAACTGGGCTAAGTCGGTGGGCGATGCCGGCTGAAAGATCGATGGATCGAAGCCCAACTTGAAGCGTAGGCCGGCGCTATCCAACAGCACCAGCCGGCGAATACGCTCCGGCTGCTGCAGCGCCACGCGCATCGCGATCCATCCACCCATAGACCAACCCGCCATGTCCACTTGCGGCAGGTGCTGGCTGTCGAGAAAAGCTTCCACGATCCGCGCCTGGTCGGCAATGGAATACCGCGCGTCCCTGGGCTGCGAAGACAGTCCGTACCCCAGCAGATCGAGCGCGTAGACGCGGTGGCCGCCATCCATGAGCTGCGGGATCAGGTTGGCCCAGTCCGCACCCCGGCTACCCAGACCGTGCACCAGCAGCAGGGGGCGGCCCGAGCCTCCTACCAGGTAGTGCATCTTGTATCCGTTCACCGACACAAACTCGCTGCGCACGCCGTGCAGCCGCAGCCGGGCTTCGATCTGCCGGTCGACCAGCCACAGCGGATACCGCCAGGCCAGGATGCCAAAACTCAACGCCGTCAGCAGCAGAACAAACAGGGCAGCAGCCCTGCGCGGCCTCATCCCCTTACGCTCAACACTCATCCCTGCACTCATCTCAACGCTCATATCATCCGACAGGTTATGCTTCACGCCTAGTACCGTCGGAAAGTACCCGGAAGGCTTTTTCAATCACCTGCACCGTAAAGGGCGCAACTCGATACTCGCCCGGCCCTTCAAGTTCGTCCCGCTCCACCCAGCGCGCTTCTTCCGCGTCGCTGGCGCCGAGCAATCTTCCACCGGCAACCCGGCATACGAAATCGACCAGCACGTAGTGGTAACGAACCCGCCCGGTTGATTCCTCCAGCGTGATCCGGTCGAAGACTTCGACGATGCTGCAAGGGACGACTTCCAATCCCGTCTCCTCCAGCACCTCGCGAACCACGCCCTGCTGCAAAGTCTCCCCCAGCTCCAATACGCCTCCGGGCAAGGACCATTCACCCTTGAGCGGTTCCTTTCCACGGCGCACGAGCAACACCCTGGCGCCATCGATCACCACGGCGCCCACGCCAACAATTGGCGCCTCGGGATACTCACGACGCACGGGTGCTCCTGCAAGGGGCTTTGGGCCCCGGAAAACTCGTCCTTCGTTTGAACGGGGAGAGTGGCTGGTTACAGCCTGATTAATATTACTCTGAAAATTTGAGAGGCCTGCCATATTCTTCAGCAAAAACGGTGCGCGCCATATTGAAGCGCTCGCCAAAGAATTTGTCAGGCCCCTTCAAGTGCCCAATGCCCAGCAGCGCCACCACGGAGTAGCTGAGGGGAAGCCTGAGCGCCTCGTGGACCTTGTCCTCTTCGAAGCCCTCCATGGGCGCCGTGTCGTAGCCCAACACCTCCGCCATCAGCAACATATGGGTGAAGGCCAGCATCACCTGACGATTGAGCCACAGGGGCATGTTGGGGTGATTGGACAGGTAGTTGGGGATGTTGGCTTTGGCCTGCTCGGCGTAGTTTTCGGGCATGCCGCCCAGCCGGCCGAGGCGGATCATCTCGTCCAAATCTCCGCTGCGCCAACCGTCTGCATCGCCGCAAGCCACGATCATGACCGAGGCCTCTTCCACTTTGGCCTGGTTGTAGCTGGCGGCGCGCAATTTCTTCTTCTGCTCGGGACTGCGGACGACGATAAAACGCCAAGGTTGAAGGTTGTAGCCGCTGGGCGAATGCAGTCCGGCCTGCAGAATCCTCTGCAAGTCGGCATCCGGAATCGGGCTCCCGTCAAAACTGGGCGACGCTCTTCTCTCGGCAATCGCGCGCGAGAGCGACTTCTCGATCTTGTTAGCCATACAGCAATCTATCCTCGGGAGCGGTGCTAGTGAATGTCACCCATCGCCAACTCGTTGCCATAGGGCCTTTGACCCGGGGCCTCCGCAAAAACCCACAAACCATGAAATGCGTCGCGCAGCTCCGGGTGCGCGGTCAGCATAGCATTCATCAACTCCACATTCTGTGCTCGTGCGGCCACCGGATCGCTGGTATCGGTGACGGCATAGCGCATGACCAGATCCAGTCCGCCCAACGAACCGTCTGTATGTATGTCGCTGATGGAATAGGTCTTACCACCGGCAGTGAGGACCATAGGCTTTTCCCCGGGCAGGCCGTCGGGCTTGACCGCGTTCGCCTCCTGACTCAGTTTCTCCAGGTTTGGGCTGGTCAGTAAGTCGACCGGAGTAGCCAGATAGAGCGCGGTTTCGTAATAGAGGTATGCGTTCCATTTCTGGCTTTTCTGGGTGTACGCGCGAGCCTGCGTCCAATACCACAGGCTGTCGTGCCCAGCCACGGTAAGGGGCTTCACGAAGAAGCCGGCCAACTGCCAGGTGCCATTCTTCTGCAACAGAAACGCCATTTGCTGCGGCTGTTTCACCCCGGTAGCATGCACCAATGTCAGCGCCCATTGACCCTGGGGCAGTTGGGGAATGGAGATCTCGATATGCAGGGGCGATCCGGCTCCCCCGCAGAAGAATTGCGTGTCCTCCCCAGCCGGCTTCAAATCAGAAGCGTCCAGGCTATACAGTGCGTCTATCGTAAGGGTGGCGCCGGTTAGGAGCGGAGCCGTCTGCACGATGGTGTTGGCAATGCCATCAAATTGTGCCGCGACGTTGGGTATAGTTGAAGCTTTGACGGCTGCCGGGTTTCCGCTCTGGATGTCGGACGCGAGCGCGGTCGCCACCTGGACCAGGGCGGCGCGGTCGGTTTCGGTCATCTGCGCCTGTGTCTTGCAGGACACGGCAAAGATCCGGCCAGGCGCCAGCAGCGTAACCAAAGTGATCGCGAGCGCAAAGTGCCGGCGCGAACAGGCATGCAGGGACATGAAGGTTAGGCCCTTTCGGGGAAGCACCCAAGCGTACCGCGACGGCGGCTCGCTCTGCGGGTCGACCACTGCTAGTCTAGTACACAGAGGCGGCAATCTTCTCAGCGCATGGCATCTAATCCGTCACGCGCAGCCGGCCATTAACGGGAATGTTCAGGGGGTGCGCATGACATTGTTAACTCGACAGTTCGCCCCGGCCATCTGCGGAATGTTCATCCTGCTGCTAGCGGTCCCCCAGCTTTACGCGCAGGCCCTTCCCCCTCGACTGCGCGGTGGCGCGGAACAGCAGGCAGCGCCAACGCCGCCTGTCGCGTCCCCTCAGCCAGCCCAACCAGCCGCGGCCGCGCTCCCGCAGCCGCAGGCCGCGCCCGCAGTGGCGCCTTCCCTGCTGCAGCAACCTGCCAAAGAGGCGCAGATTGTCTTTGCAGGGGACACGCTTTCGATTCACGCAGATAATTCCAGCCTGGCGGCCATTTTGCGCGGGTTTGCCGCCAAGAGCGGCATGCAGGTGGAAGGGCTGGGCAGCGACGAGCGCGTCTTTGGCACCTTCGGGCCGGGGTCACCACGCGATGTACTCGCCGACCTGCTCAACGGAACCGCCTACAACCTGGTCCTGCTGGGAGACCTGAGCAACGGCGCTCCTCGAGAGCTTATCCTCACCCCCACAACGCGGGTGGAGGAGCCGCACCGCCTGCGGCCGCGGAAATCAATCCCGATGAGGCAGTGAGCAACGACCAGGAGACCGCGGATGCGCCTCCGGAGGCGCCGCCGCCGACGCCACCTCCCCCGGGAGCAGCGCCAGGAAATGGAGTCAGGACTCCTCAGCAATTGTTCGAGCAGCTGCAGCGCATGCGCCAGGGCCAGCAGAATTCACAGCCTACGCAGCAGGACTCGCCGCTCACTCCACCGCAATGATATTTCAAGCAGAGAAGATCCTTTGGATGCGGTGTTTTGGCTTTGTATCAGGGCACGACTTTAGTCGGGCCATAAACGATTGAAAATACGTCGGGCTTTAGCCCCTGCTACCTTCACCGGGAAGGAAAAAAACCAGGGGCTAAAGCCCAATTCCTTCTGGGCCTCAACGGCCCGACTAAAGTCGTGCCCTGATACGCGGATACCGAGGGATAGACAGACGTTGCTACCCGCGGGAGCCGCGATACAAAGCATTATCGCGGTGACTACCTTTGGGGGCGTTAGGATTGAAGAGCGGAACCAGTTCGGTTCTGTGAGGCACCGCTGAACAGCTCGCCCAAGGAGAACTATCCCTCAGCAGCCAACAGCCGAGTTCATGAGTTTCAGCAGCCTCTCAGGGCAGATGGGATCGATTGCAGGTGCAACCAGCACTTACCGGAGTAAGGGATCGCTGCAGACGTTCTTCAAATGCGCGCTACCTGGGTCTCGGCTTCTCCGCCGTCTTCCGCCGACAGGCGAGCAGTAAAGCGCAAGACATCGAACAAGCTCTTGCAGCACACGTAGCCCAGCAGGACGCCAAGAGCGAGGGCGGCAATCGCCGCGCAAAACACCATCAACATGTTTACTTCATTTTCCATAACGGCCCTTCAATTCAGAGTTTTAGCTCACCCGTCGTGCGTCGTTCGCGCACTTTTACTGTTTCATTCGCCCGCAAGCGTCAGTGTGTCATTGTTACAGACGAGAGCCAACGTTGACCCTCGTTTCTGTTGCCGAATAAGATACATCTAGTAGTTACTCGCGCCATTTGCTCCTTGTTGCGGTAGCGCATGGCCCAACCTCATACTTACTTGCTGAACCCTCATGCCGATTACTCATATCACCGTGCGCGGAGCGCGTCAGCATAATCTGCGCGACATCAACATTCGAATTCCCCGAAATACGCTTACCGTCGTCACCGGCCTCTCCGGGTCGGGCAAGTCTTCGCTGGCCTTTGACACCATCTATGCCGAGGGACAGCGGCGCTACGTGGAAACTCTCTCCGCCTACGCCCGCCAGTTCCTTGACCAGATCGAGCGCCCCGATGTCGATTCCATCGAAGGGCTCAGCCCTGCCATCTCTATCGAACAAAAAACCACCAGCCGCAGTCCCCGATCCACAGTCGGCACGATCACCGAGATCTACGACTACTTGCGCCTGCTGTACGCATCGATCGGTGTGCCTCACTGCCCCAATTGCGGCAAACCTATTTCGCGGCAAACAGCCGAGCAAATCGTAGAGCGGATCCTTTCGCTTGCGCCGGGGGAACGCGTCATCATCTACGCGCCAATCGTGCGCGGCCGCAAAGGTGAGTTTAAGGACCTGCTCGATGAGTTGGATCAGCAAGGCTTTCGCGCCCGCATCGACGGCGAGGTTCGCGACCTCACCGATTCCATCCATCTTGAACGGCACAAGAAACACACAATTGAAGCCATCATCGACCGCGTGGTTCTGAAACCCGGCGTAGAGAAGCGGCTGGAAACGTCGGTAGCCAAAGCTTTGCAGATGGCTAACGGCCTCGTCCTCACCGCGGTTGTGGGTGAAGAAGAGCAGCTTTATTCCTCTTCTATGGCGTGTCCAGACTGCGGACTTGACATTCCTAAGTTGGAGCCTCGTAGCTTTTCATTCAATAGCACTTATGGCGCATGCACGGAATGCCATGGACTCGGCAGCATCTATGACTTCGATGCGGCGAAAGTGATTACCGATTGGTCAAAGCCTTTGACCGATGGCGCCCTTGGCCCAGGCGGAGGATCGCAGTATCTTACCCGGCTGCTGCAACTGGCCGCACAACGCTACAAGATCGACCTGAGCAAGCCCTTCGAGGAGCTCAGTGAACGCCACCAGAAGCTGCTGCTCCATGGCCCGGGCCGTGAGGAAGCGCCGCGCACCGGCTTCCACGGCATCCTGACCTACTTGCGCGACTCGCTGGACGAGTCGAAGTCGGAGAGCTATCGCGATTGGCTGCTGAACTACATGTCGGCCACCATCTGCCCCGCCTGCCAGGGCAGGCGTCTGCGGCCGGAGTCGCTGGCAGTCAAGGTGGGTGGTTTGTCCATCGCCGACTTCACGGCGCTGCCCCTGCGCAAGGCCCTGGAGGCGGCACGCACGATCGAGTTTTCTGCTCGCGAGCGGCTGATCGCCGAGCGTCTGCGCCGGGAAGTGGTGGAAAGGCTTGAGTTTCTCAACTCTGTCGGGCTGAGCTATCTGTCGCTGGACCGCAATGCCGCCACGCTCTCGGGGGGCGAGGGGCAGCGCATTCGCCTGGCCACGCAGATCGGCTCACGCCTGCGGGGAGTGCTCTATGTGCTCGATGAACCTTCGATCGGGCTGCACCAGCGCGACAACCAGCGGCTGATCGAGGCGCTCAAATCGCTGCGTGACCTCGGTAATACCGTGCTGGTGGTGGAGCACGATGAAGACACCATCCGCCATGCCGACTATGTGGTCGACCTCGGCCCCGGCGCCGGCAAGCTCGGCGGCCACGTGGTCGCCGCGGGAACCCCGCAGGAGATCATGGAGACGGACATATCGCTGACCGGACGCTATCTCTCCGGCGAGCTGCAGACCATCAGCCGCGACGCACCGCGGGCGCTCCAAGGCAACTGGATTACCGTCGAAGGCGCCAGCAGCCACAATCTCAAGCAACTGAGCGCGCGCTTTCCTTTAAACGTAATGACGGTGGTCACCGGTGTCTCCGGATCGGGCAAGAGCACCCTGGTCAACGACACGCTCTATCGCGCCCTGGCCCAGGAGCTCTACGGCTCGCGCGAAACTCCCGGTGCTTACAAGACCATCCAGGGCTTCAAGAACATCGACAAAGCGGTGCGCATCGACCAGTCCCCCATCGGCCGAACGCCGCGCTCCAACCCCGCCACCTACACCGGCGTCTTCACTGCCATTCGCGACCTGTTCGCCCGGCTGCCGGAGTCGCGGGAACGGGGATATAAGCCGGGACGCTTCTCCTTTAACGTCTCCGGCGGCCGCTGCGAGGCTTGCCAGGGCGAGGGACAGCGCCGCATCGAGATGAACTTTCTGCCCGATGTGTACGTGCTGTGCGAGGTCTGCAACGGCCGCCGCTACAACCAGGAAACCCTGTCGGTCAAGTTCAACGGCTACTCCATCGCCGACCTGCTGGAGCTGGCCATCGAAGATGCGCTGCCGGTGCTGATCGATATTCCCCAGGTTCGGCAGAAGCTGGAGACCCTGGTGGATGTGGGTTTAGGCTACATTCATCTGGGCCAGGCCGCGACCACGCTCTCCGGCGGCGAGGCTCAGCGGATGAAGCTGGCGCGGGAGCTATCGAAGCGGCAAACCGGCAAGACTCTCTACCTGCTCGATGAACCGACCACCGGCCTGCACTTCGACGACGTGCGCCGGTTATTGGAGGTGTTGCACCGCCTCACCGATTTGGGCAACACGGTGATCATTATCGAACACAACCTGGACGTGATCCGCAGTGCGGACTGGATCCTCGACCTGGGCCCCGAGGGCGGCGAAGAAGGCGGCCGGCTGGTCGCCAAAGGCACTCCGGCCGAGGTAGCTGCTACACTCGGCTCGCATACCGGCGAATTTCTCCGGCGTTATTTCCCGGTGGCGGAGTTGAAGCCCATCCCGGCGTCTTCCCCTGAAGGCAACGGGAACCACGGTGAAGCAGCGCGGAAGCGCGGGGTGAAGAGTGCAGGTGAGACGAACAAGAGCGCTGTCCGCAAAAGGAAATCAGCTTTAAACCATGTGGAATGATCCGGAGCTTTTGCCTGTACCACCCGTGCCTCCGCCCGGCGCTGGGGAAATACCTGCCGCGGCCCCGCGCCGGATCCCCAACATTGGGCACACCATTCTGTTTTTCACGGTGGCCATCGTGGTGTTGCTGCTGGTCAGCGTTTCCACCCTCGCCATCGCCATGGGCTTTCATCTGATGGGCACGGAAACCCCGGAGCAACTACTGCGCGAGCCGCGGTTGCTGATTCCCAGCATGGCTGCCGGCTACCTCATTGCCGGAGCCATTCTCTGGGCCGTCTTTACTTTCCTGTGGCGGCGACCCTTCAGCCAGGGCCTGCACTGGAACTTCTCGGTGGTGCGGCGCCGCTGGGTTCGCCTGCTGATCGGCGGAGTTGCCTTGAGCCTGGTGGTGCAGTTGCTGTCGAATTTTCTTCCCGTGCCCAAGAGCCTGCCGATCGACGACTTTTTCCGCACGCCGGGGGATGTGTGGCTGGTGGCGCTCTTCGGCACCTTTCTTGCCCCGCTTTTTGAAGAGCTGGCCTTCCGCGGCTTCCTCTTGCCTTCGTTAGCCTCCGCCTGGGACTGGCTGCGCGGCCAGAGACCCCGGCCAACTCCTCCTATCCCCATACCAATCCCCATTTCAATCGATGACAGTTACGTAAGTCCCGTTACCACCGGTGCGGATCGAGATCCGCGCTGGAGCGTGGTTGCCCTGTTTGTTTCCTGCACACTTACCAGCATCGGCTTTGCCCTGGTCCACGCCGATCAGCTGGCCCAAGCCTGGGCGCCTTTGGCTGTATTGTTCTGTGTCAGCCTGGTGCTCTGTGGGGTCCGCCTGGGGACCCAGTCTCTTGCCGCCAGCACATTAATTCACGCCACTTATAACGCAACCATCTTCACCATCCTGTTCATTGGCACCGGCGGTTTTCGCCATCTGGATAAAATCACCTGATGACCCTTGCTCATCGCGACGCGCTGCTCAAGATGCTGGCCCGCATCTCTTTCCGCCTGGGCGAGTTCAAGCTGTCTTCCGGGGCCTCCAGCGATTACTACATCGATTGCCGGACCACGACGCTTACCGGCGAGGGCGGGCGCCTTACCGGCCTGGCTGTGCTCGATCTCATTCGCCAGCACGAGCTGCGGGCGCGCGCCGTGGGCGGTCTGACCCTGGGTGCTGATCCTATCGTCTGCAACGTTGCTGCGGCCAGCGCCTGGCATGCGCTGGAAGTTCCAGGCTCACCGGTCCTCGACGGTTTCCTGGTGCGCAAGGCAGAGAAGTCGCACGGGACGGGACGACGCATTGAGGGCTTTCAGCTGGCCGATGCGCCGGTGATCATCGTCGACGATGTCTGCACCACCGGCGCCTCCACCGTGACCGCGATTGAAGCTGCGCGGGAGGCCGGGATGCGGGTTACCGGGGTAATATGCCTGGTGGAACGGGAAGATGCAAAAGGCCGGCCTGCGGTCGAAGCCGCCGCGCAAGGCGCGCCGTTCTATCGCCTCTTCAGCGCCAACGATATACGCGCGGAACACGTGAGCCACTTCGCCTTGTAGGCCTGGCGATGGCGCGAACTTGTTCGGCAGAAGAAAGAAATCCGAGAAGACGCTGGGGGGGGGTTTGCAATCTCCAACTCACCACAAAACCGTCATCCTGAGCGGAGCGCTTCAAAGATTGATCGCCTCGACACAGCGCTTAATGGCGCGGAGTCGAAGAGCCTGTCCTGAGCGTAGCCGAAGGAACCCCGACGGTGCTTATCCTGCCCATGCCGCTCGGAGCTTTCAACCACCGAAGCCTAGCGGCGCTGCTATCTCCAAAATTTAGAACGCGGCCAAACACACTGGAAATCGATGAGCCGGTGGCCGCAGTTGCTGGTTACTGCACGGTGATGGTCAGATTCGCAGACGTCGTCACGTTTGCGTTCGATGCATCGGTTGCGGTCACACGGAAAGTGTAGCTACCTGGCGTGGTTGCCGGAGTGCCGCTTGGCGGAGTGCCCGAACTCGGACTTCCACCACCGCCGCAGCCGATGATCGCGATTCCGCAGACCGCGAGCAGCAGGGCTGTCTTTCGCCGCCGCAGGGAAGGCACCACGAATAAGAGCGCGAACGCGAGAATGCCTCCGCCTCCCAACTGATTGAGAGCGCTGCCGCTGGAAGCCTTGGTGGTGTTCACCGTCACGATCGTCGTGACGTTGCCGTTGGCAGTGATCGTGACGCTGGCCGGGTTGACATTGCACGTAGGGACACTCTGCGCCCCAGCCGGAGAAGAAGTCAGCGCGCAGCTCACATGCAGCGTTCCGGAGTACGTGCTGCCAGCCGAGAACATGGCGGTCACGGTGGCAGAGCTTCCCGGCGCGACCGGCGGCGGTGTTGGCAGTGTGACCAAGAGCGGGACTACGGTGATGGTCGTGGTCCCACTCGTCGCGGCGTAGTTGCTGTCACCCGAGTAGTTTGCCGTCAACGTGTTCGTCGCGGCAGTTAAAGCTCCAGCCGGGACAGTGAAACTCGCTCCGCCACTGGCGAGTGGTTGTTGGCTGCTATAAGAGCCGCTGGCGACCGTCACCGAACCCGTCGGCGTCACTTGGCCGCCGCCTCCAGTGACCGAAGCGGCGACGGTGATGGCCTGCTGGTTCGTGATAGTGGTGGCCGACGGAGTGAGCGTTACGGTCGCAACCGCGGCCCCGATTGGAGTCGTCACCGTCACCGTTGCCGCTTGGCTGGCCACAGCGTACGTGCCGGAGCTCGCATTATCAGGCGCATAGATCACAGTGAGCGTGTTTGCTCCAACCGGGAGCGAGCCCGCGGCGAGGCTGAAGGTAATCGTTCCATTGGCGAGGTTCTGTTGGGCGCTGTAGTTGCCACTGGCCAACGTCACTGATCCGGTCGGTGTGGGATTTCCAGCTCCTCCATTCACAGCCACGATCACAGACAATGTCTGGGCCGTCGTAATGCTGGTTGCCGAGGGAGTGACGGTGATTGTCGGCGCAACAAATGCATGGGCCGGGCTGAACACTTTGCGAACACGATAGTTGTTCCGGTCAGCAAGGTAGAGATTCTCCGAAGCATCGAAGGCAATACCTTGCGGAAAGTTAATTTCAGCGACCGTGGCGGAGTCTCCATCGCCGCTGTAGCCGAAGTAGCCGTTGCCGGCGACTCTCGAAATCACCCCGGTGCCGGCCGAGACTTCGCGGATCGCGGCGGGATCTGAGATATACAGGTTGCCCGTCGCATCAACGGCCAGGCCCTGTGGGTTGATCTCGGCCTTCAGGGCCGATCCGCCATCCCCGCTGCTGCCAGGATTGCCGTAACCAGCGACTGTGCTGATGAGCCCGGTACTCATCGTTACTTTGCGGACCAGTCCTAAGGCGGGTACGGCAATGTAGAGGTTCCCGCTGCTGTCGAGTGCAAGCGCCTGCGGTTGGCCCACACTCGCGCTGGTCGCCGGGCCTCCATCGCCGGTGGACCCGGTGTTCCCATTCCCGGCCACGGTGGTGATCACACCACTGCTGGCGGCAACGAAGCGAACTCGGTTGTCGCCGTTGTCGGCGATATACAAATTGCCGGCGCTATCAACCGCCAGGCCGTTAGGGAAGTTGAGTTGCGCGGAGGTCGCCGGGCCACCGTCACCAACATCCTGGGTACTGCCATTCTGGACGCCGCCGGCATAAATCGTGATCAAGCCGGTTCCAGCCGCCACTTTGCGTACGACATTGTTGTTGGTATCTGCGATGTAAAGGTTGCCGCTGCCGTCCACTGCCAACCCGGCCGGAGCATTGAGTTGAGCGTTGGCCTGCAGTCCGTTGTTGTTGCCTGTGCCTGGCAGGCCGACTCCTGCCACTACGGAGACCTGGCCACTCTTCGCTGTTACCTCCCACACCACGTTATTGCCGGCATCCGCGAAGAATAGATTTCCGGAGCGATCGAATGCGATGCCGGTAAGCGAGCCAAACTGGGCGCTGCCCGGGCTGCCCCCACCGCTATAGAAGCCTGACACGCCGTCCCCAACCGCAGTTGCGATGATCGCTGTTGGCTCCGTCGCGATGGTGTACGCAGCGGTGACAAACTGGCTGGCGGTGTATCCCGGTGCAACGGCGATGGCCTTGACGGTAACTCCTCCGGATACGCTGATGGGGCCAAGGTATCCCTGACCGGCTGTGCTCGGTGTAGATCCGTCCAACGTGACATAGATGGCGGCTCCCGGCGTGCTGTCAGAAACAGTCACTGTTTGCGGGCCGTTATAGTCTCCTGATGGAACGCTGAACACCGGTGTAGCGGTCTGTGCCGAGGGAGGCAGGCTCGAAACCCGAACCTCGCGTACCCGGCTGGCTTCCGCGTCAACGATGTACAAATCCCCGGCGGCATCGACGGTCACGCCTTCGGGGTAGCAGAATCCGGTGCTGGTTGCGGGGCCGCCGTCTCCGCCGAGCGAGTTGCATCCGGAGCCGTTTCCCGCCACGGTCGAGATAATGCCGCTGGTTGCGGTGACCATCCGGATGACGCGATTATTTCCGTCAGCAATGTAGAGGTTGCCGGCGCTGTCGAGTGCCGCGCCCACCGGTGAAGACAACTCAGCACTGGTTGCCGGGCCGCCATCGCCGGTGTAACCACCGTTCCCAAAAGTTCCTGCGCCGAAGCCGTTCCCTGCGACTGTGGTAATGATTCCAGTGTTTGCGATGACCTTGCGGATGACGTTGTTGTCGGTGTCGGCGATGTATAAGTTGCCGGCGCTGTCCGTCGCCACCGCGGAAGGGAACGCAAGCGCCGCTGCTGTTGCCGGTCCGCCATCGCCACTGTAACCAAATTGGTTACTACCCGCCACAGTCATAATGACACCGGTCTGCGCGGTAACTTTCCGGATACTGTCCGATCCGTCGGCAATGTAGAGATTGCCCGCGGTGTCGGTGGCTAATCCTCTCGGGTACGAAAGTTCTGCGGCGGTCGCCGGTCCCCCATCTCCGCTGAAGCCCGCCGTTCCGTTGCCGGCGATCGTGGTCATGATGCCGGTGGCCATCACCACTTTGCGAACCACGTTGTTTCCATAGTCGCCGATGTAAAGGTTTCCCTCGTTGTCAAACGCCAAACCAAGCGGGAAAGAAAGCTGCGCGCCGGTGGCGGGGCCGTTGTCCCCGCTGTAACCGTGGGTGCCGTTCCCGGCAAAGGTAGTGATCACTCCTGTGGCGGCCGTTACTTTGCGGACAACGTTGTTCGCCGTATCGGTAAAGTAGAGATTGCCGGAGGCGTCCACAACGCTGGCATAGGGTTGGTTCACTTGCGCCTCGGTTGCCAGGCCGCCATCCCCGCTGTAACCTTCGCTGCCATTACCGGCAATCGTATAGATGAACGATGCGTGGCTAGAGCCGATCAGGTATTGCGCGCTCGCCGGAGCGCTGCCGTCGTACCCGTTGGCAAGCGCGATTGCAGCCACCGTTTCAGAAGAGCTCACGGTAATCGCGCCGGCATATTTTGCCGAGGAAGCGGTCGGCACCGAGCCATCCGTTGTGTAGTAGATCGTGGCGCCGGCGACGGAATCAGTAATCGTCACTGTTTGTGCACCCGGATAGCTGCCGGCAGCGGGCGAGAGAACCGGAGCGGGCAGGGTAGACAGGTCCAGGTAGTAAGTCGCGTAAGTGGCCGAGCTTTGCTGGTAGCCGGTTTCGGTGGCATAGGTATTGAGTGTTTCCACTCCGCCCTCGGCTAGCTGGATGGGGCCGGTGTACGGCACCAAGCCGATGGAGCTAACGGTTCCGGAGAGCGAGTAGAAAATCGATGCCCCCGGCACGGTTTCGCTCAGCGTGACGGTTTGCGCGGAGGAGTAAGTTCCTGCGTTCGGCGAGACCTTCACCGGCGCCAGAGTCGCATTCAGGGTAATCGGGAGCGAAACGGTCGAACTATAGTTCGTATCGCCCGGGTAACTGGCAACGATATTGTGCGTTCCAGCGCCTACGGGTGTGATGCCGTTGACGGTTGCGCTGGCGGTTTGGGTGGGTTCGGTCAACAGGATCGACGCCGTGGCCTGGTTGTCCGTAAGCATCGCCAGATCGGGGACACCGTCTTCGTTAAAGTCGGCGGCAACGATCGAGAAGGGGCCAATGAAGACCTGGCTGGCTGCGGGCGTGGTCGACACTGCCGTAAATGTGCCGTCCCCAACCCCGAGGTAGAGGTCGATCAGGTCGTTGTAGTTATCGATGCCGGCCAGATCCAGCTTGCCGTCATGGTTGAAGTCTCCCGCGACCAGGCTAATACCCGCGCCGGTAAGGGGACTTCCTGTCGCTTGGGTGAAAGTTCCGTCACCGTTACCGAGATAGACGCCCACTCCCGATGAGTAGCCAAACGCGAGATCGAGCTTGCCGTCCTGGTTGAAATCGCCGACCACGATGGAAGTGGCAAAGCGCTCTGTGGCGAGCGTTGTGGCGACGTTGGCGAACGTTCCATCTCCTTTGCCAAGGAAGACGTAGGCGCCGCCTGGGTCGAAGTACTGGGTTGCTACCAGGTCCGGGATTCCGTCGCCGTTAAAATCTCCGGTTGCGACCAGGTTAAAATCCAATCCGGGCTGAAGGATCGTTCCCGGCCCGTTGAAGGTTCCATCGCCGTTCCCAAGCAAGACAGTCACGCCGCCCTGTTCGATGTAATCGCCGGCCGCGGCCAAATCTATCTTGCCGTCTCCATTGAAGTCGGCTGCAATCAACCAGCCGGTGACGCCATCGCCCCCTTCCGAGGCCTGATTGATGGGCACGGTCGCCGGGGCGGAAAAGGTTCCATCCCCGTTGCCGAGGAGAATCGTGAGGGTTTCGTTCGGGACGCCGGACCAACTTAGGAAAGCGAGGTCGATCTTGCCATCCCCATTGAAATCGGCGGCGACCAGGGGATAGTTAATGTCACTCATCACGGTCGATTGTGTGGTTGGCCCCGCGGTGAAGGTTCCATCGCCCTTACCGAACAGGATGGTGATGGCGGCACCCACGCTATTGGTAGCGGAAAGCAACGCAAGATCCGGTATACCATCCCCGTTGAAGTCGCCGGTCACTTGAGATGCCGGGCTGCTGCTGATTGCGGGGGTTTGGGAAATGAGCCAGCCCAGCCCGGCAGTGGCCGGACCGAGCGGCGCGCTTGCCAACGAGGTATTCCCAAAGCTCGTATCCAGGAACGAGACGGTCCCGGTGGGCGCGGCGGTTCCTCCGTATCCAATGACAGTAGCCGTGAGGGTGTCGTATCCCGCGGGTCCACTATCGGTAATCGTAGCCGTATCGGTATACACAGGTTTTGGGGCTGGACCCACGGTCAGCGTCGATGCTGCGGAGGCGCTGCTCATGCCGTAGCCGTCTTCAACGAAGACTGCCTGATAGCTATGGGTACCAGCTCCAGGCACGAACAGAAAGGTCGCTGTGCCGCTGTTTGTCAGAGTTACCGTACCGAGCAAATGTATATCCGTACACTCGCTTGCGGATGCGTCGCAGAAATTCACCTGGCCTCTACTTACGGGCGAAGCGCCTGCTGCTACCGTCGCGGTGAGTGCCACTACAGTACCCGGGACGACGTTTGTTACCGGATTGCCGCCTGAACTTACGGTCAATGTCGTGGCCGTCGCCGGCAACACACCCCAAAAGGGAAGCGTGCTCGAAACGCTGGCGGTGTAGTTACTGTCACCGCCGTAACTCGCGTCCACCACGTGCTGGCCGACGCCCATCAAGCTAAGATTGGCCGATGCCGTGGCGGTTTCCGTTGGCTCCGTGATGTAGACCACGAGTGGCCCACCGTCGTCGTCGCCAATCACCAGGTCAGATCTGCCATCGCCGTCGATGTCTCCCACCGCGCAGGAGAAGGCGAAGTAAGCGTCGGAAGGTAGAATTTTCGAGAACGCGGTCCATGAGCCGCTCCCGTTCGAGAGGAAAGCAGTCAGGGTACCGGAAGTATTGTCGGTCAATGCGAGGTCGGCAAGGCCATCCGCGTTGAAGTCACCCACCTTGATGGAAGCAATGGAACTGGAAACCACAACTGGTCCTGCCGGCGCGGACGTAAACGTGCCATCCCCATTGCCGCTCAGGATCGTCACCGAGTCGCCTATCCCGCCGGCGCCGCTGACTCCCACGGCAAGGTCCGGTTTGCCGTCTCCGTTGAAATCAGCGGACGCGATGGGAGAGCCCTGGCTTCCGGAATGCACGCTGGTGGCCGCGGCAAAGGTCCCGTCTCCATTGCCTAGCAGGATCGAGACAGAATCGTCGTAGCTGTCCGAGATCGCCAGATCGATCTTGCCGTCCTGGTTGAAATCTCCCAATGCGATTCCATAAGGGCTGGCGCCCGCCACCGGGCTATTGGGCGCGGCGGTAAAAGTACCGTCCCCATTGCCCAAAAGAATATTCACTGAGCTGGATTGATTGCTGGTCACTACCAGATCAGGGATTCCATCCCTATTAAAATCTCCGACCGCCTCTTGTGTGGAACCCACAGCGACCGCGGAACTCGAAGCGACGAGATTGAAAGTTCCGTCTCCGTTGCCCAGGAAGACGGTCACGGTGTTGGAGTCACCATTCACTACGGCCAGGTCTTCAATACCGTCACTGTTGAAGTCCGCCACCACCATGGAATTGAGGGCATAGGCGTCGAAGCTGAGCGAAGGAGCCATGGTGTACGAGCCGTTGGCATTGCCCAGGAAAATGACCACCGGCTGTTGCGGAGGCCCGGCAATTGCGGCCACGTCGGGAATCCCATCACCGTTGAAGTCGCCGAGTGCCTCAGTCCGAGCCTGCCTCGGTGCGACCAGCGTCTGCGGATTTGGCCAATCGACTCCCGGCGCCGCTGGCCCCAACGTCGGGTTTGCGAGAACCGCATTTCCGTTGGAGGTATCCACGAAGGAGACGGTCCCTGTCGGCGATAGAGTCCCGCCTGATTCCGTCACCGTCGCGGTCAACCCGTAGTTGCCCCAGCTCCCAGTCTCGGCGAGGGTGGTCGTGGTCGCGAGCGTGCCGATTGTGCCCGTAACCGACAGGCCCGACGCACTGGAAGAACTCCCGGCATACGTGTTGGTTCCGGCAAAGACCGCTTTGTAACTACGATTGCCGATTCCAGGCCGGAACCGGAGCAGGGCGGTTCCGGCACCTGTGAGTTGTGCCGTACCCAACAAATGGATGTCGGTGCAGTTACTCGCCGACGCGTCGCAGAAGTTTACCTGGCCTAGCGCCAGCGCGGTTGCCCCCGCGTTCACGGTAGCGGTCAACGTGACCACGCTGCCGACGGGCACCGTCGTCGCCGCGCCCCCGCCAGAAGTAACTGTCATTGTGGTTGTGGTCGGCGTGGGCGCGGCGGCATAAACAGTCTGACCGGCTATACCGAACGCGGCCGCGAGCGCAAGGTAACGCAACGCCCGCGTGCATAGAGATCCGAGTGAGGCCGTATTCATACAGGAGAACGACTCCGTCAACCGCGAGCTCCATCGCTGTTTGGTCCCTTTGACTAGAGACGTGATCCCTTGCGGACGTTCGTTCTCCGCCGTTTCGCAGCCCATTTGCTGTTAGTGCGGGAGAAGTCTAACACACAGATATGAATGCCGAGAGCAACATCTTTGTTGCGATAGCACGGAAGTAGTAGCGAACAGGAGACTCGATCGAGGCTATGTGGTTGGACCCGGGATGGCCAAATGAAAGATCTCAATTCCCTCGTCCCACCAGGATCCATTTACATGCGCTAAACCCTAACGCAACAATAAAAACCGTACTAGTGTCGAAGTATGGCACCTGCAAACAACACTCTCCGCCCTTCCATCCCCTCACTCGCCGACATCGAACGCCGCCGCCGGGAGCTGCTTGGTTGGCAAGCAGCCCACCGGGCGCCGTCCACCAAATCGCCCGCGGAGCCGTTAGGTGATCCGGCCGCCGATGAAGACCCCGTCCTGGAGGAAGTCAACCGTCTCGCCGAACACCTCGAGTCCCTCCAGGCGCTCGAAGATCTCCAGGAAGCGGAAGCCCCCGGCCCATCTCTTACCGCGCCCGAGCCTCCCGCCCTCGCGGAACCGGCTCTCTACGGGCTGGCCATCCTCCTGCAATTCCTCGCTGCCTTCGGCAACCTCCTCGGCCCCGCGCTTCACTGCACCGTCGGCGCCACCCGTCACGGCCTCAACCTCTTCGTCGTCTTGGTCGGTGAATCCAGCAAGGCCCGCAAAGGCACCAGCTGGCGTCAGATCGCCAGCCTCTTCACCGCCTCCGTTCTCCATATGCTCGGCCAACCCACCGGCCAGCTCTCCCCTCTGCTCCGCTGCGCCTGGGATGGCGGTGACCTTTCCGCTACCAATGGGTCTCAGCTCCTCCACGCCACCAGCGCGCACCTCAGCATCGTCGCCCACATCACCGAAAGCGAGCTCGCCCAACACCTCATTCGCACCGAATCGCACAACGGCTTCGCCAACCGCTGTCTCTGGACCAGCGTGCGCCGCGGTCAATCCCTGCCCGAGGGCGGCAGCCTGCTCCCGGACCAGCTCTCCGCTCTGGCCCGCGAACTCCGCCGCACCCTCAACTGGGCGCAAAGCCAAACTGAAATCCTCTTCCGCCGCACCGAAGCCGCGCGAGAGCTGTGGACGAACCGTTATCCTGCCTTGAGCCATGGCCGCCTGGACGCTTACGGCGCCGCCACCAGTCGTGCCGAAGCCCGCCGCTACAGCCAGGAAAGCGAGAAAATGGTCCACTTGGGGCGGATTTTTCTTGATGGCAATTAAAAACCCTCTCCTGACCAGGAATCAGGAGAGGGTTTGAAGGCTGTAGCCTTTCGGCGGAAGCTTGCTTACCGCGATTATGAAGTGCTGGCGGCCGCCGGCGGTGCTGCGTTGGAGAGGATCTGCACCTTAACCCGGCGATTCTGCGCCCGGCCAGCGGCCGTCTTGTTGGAAGCTACTTCCTGATCTTTGCCAATCCCGATCAGGTAAAACTTGTGCGGAGGTACGTTGAACTTGGCGGCGATATACTGCACCACCGCTTCGGCGCGGCGCTGGCTCAGCTGATAGTTATAATTCGCGTCGCCGATCGAGTCTGTACCACCCGTGACTTCGAGGATGTAGCTCTTGGTCGCGGTCAGCTGCGGCCCGAGCGCGTCCAATTGGGCCTTGTCGTCATTGGTGAGGATGCTCTTGTCAAAGCCGAACGTCACGGAAACATCGCCGATCTGCTTGTAGTTGTCGAGGCCGGCGACCACGCTGGCCAGCGAGTCCGCACGATTGACGGCCTCCTGCGCAGTCCCTTGCGCCTGGGTGGCAGCCTGGGTTGCGGCGGTGGCGTTTTGCGTGGCAGTGTTGGCCGACTGCTGTGCCTGCTGGATGCCCGCCTGGGCGCGATCATTGGTGCTCTGGATGGAGCGGTTGTTCGTCGCAACCGCATCGTCGAGCTCGTTTGTCTTTGTCACCAGCGGCGCGGTTTGACTGCGCACGTAGTTCTTGGAGGAGCAGCCCGCCGTCATTAACAATGACACGGCTCCCAACAGGAGCGCTGCTTGCTGCGAGGTCTTATCGATTCGAATCATAAAAGGCTCTGCTCCCGTATTGCTAGATTCTCAAAAAATCACTCAAAAACAAAGGGGGGCACCATTCTGCCCATCTGTACGTATGTAGCACGAGCGTTGCCAAAGGTTGCAAGTGCACTTAACAGTTTCCTTGCAATTACTTGCGAGGCAAAGTGTAAACCTTGGTGCGGCTCGGCTGTGCCCGCAAGGAAAGTTTTACCTGCTTCCGCGCAATCTGTCTCTTCTAAAGAGTAACCGACTAAACTTTAGTCAGGGACTCTCCATGGATCTGCACGAAAAGATACGCACCCTGCCCAACCGGCCAGGGGTGTATCTGTACCGCAACATACAGGGCGACGTAATCTACGTCGGCAAAGCCAAAAACCTCCGCTCCAGGGTACGTTCGTACCTGCTCGAGGGAGCCCAGGCCAACGCCAAAACAGGCTCCCTCATGCGGGAAGCCGTGGACGTGGATTACATCCTGGTGGAAAACGAGCAGGAGGCCCTGGCCCTTGAAAACAACCTCATCAAGCAGCGCAAGCCTCGTTTCAACATCCTGCTGCGCGACGACAAGACCTACCCCTACGTCAAGCTGACCCTGGCCGACCGGTACCCCAAAGTCTTTGTCACCCGCCGTCTGCGCAAGGACGGAAGCGCCTACTACGGCCCCTTTTTTCCCGGGAACCTGGCGCATCGGGTCGTCGACCTGATCCACCGCAGCTTTCTGCTCCCGAGCTGCAAGGTGGATCTCTCCCGTTACCATCCCCGGCCTTGCCTGCAGTACTACATCAAGCGCTGCCTGGGACCCTGCGTCGAAGGGCTGACCACGCCACCCGACTACCGGCAAGCGGTGCGCGACGCGCAGCTGTTTCTTGAAGGCCGGCAGACGGAACTGAGCCGCTCGCTGGAGGAGCGCATGGAGCAGGCCGCCAGCTCAGAACAGTTCGAGGTCGCCGCCAGGTACCGCGATCTGCTCATCACCCTGAACCAGGTGCAGGAAAGACAGCGCATGGCAACCACCGAGGGCGATGATGCGGACGTCTACGGCTACCACCATGAGAACGGCATGCTGGCCGTCAACCTCTTCCACATGCGGGGGGGCAAGATCGTCGACCGCCGGGAATTCTTCTGGGAAGATCTGCCCGAGTACCCGGCTGAACTCAACGCTTCGGAGCGGCCGGTCGAAGAGAGCCGGGAACAGGAAAACCAGGAGCAGGAGAATACGCCGGAACAGCCGTCGTACGGGGCTTCGTTTGATCCCTCCTTCTTCTTCTCTGCCTTGCTCAAACAGTTGTACATCGACCAGCAGTACGTGCCGCGCACGGTCTACATCCCTGTTGATTTTGCCGACCGCGCTACGCTGGCGGCGCTATTGAGCGAGCGCGCCCAGCACAAAGTTGAGATATGCGTGCCCCGCCGCGGAGAAAAACGCTCCCTGGTCGACCTGGCAGGCCAGAATGCCAAGCAGAGTTTCGATCAGCGCTTCCGCGTGCTGCAGCCTTCGCGCAAGGTGATCGAGGAAGCGCTGCAGGATTTGTTGACGCTGCCCGATCCTCCGCGGCGCATCGAGTGCTTTGATATCTCCCACATCCAGGGCGCGGAAACAGTCGCCTCCATGGTGGTTTGGGAGGACGGCGCGATGAAGAAATCTGACTATCGCAAATATCAGATCAAGACCGTGGAAGGGGTGGATGATTTTGCCTCCATGCGCGAAGTCGTGGGCAGGCGCTATCGCCGCGTGCAAGAGGAACAGCTGGCTATGCCGAGTCTGATCCTGATCGATGGAGGACTGGGCCAGTTGCACGCTGCCGCCGAGGCCCTGGAGTTGCTTGGCATCACCACCCAGCCCCTGGCTTCGATCGCCAAGCGAGAGGAGATTATCTACCTCTACGGGCAGGAAGATGAGCCCATCGTGCTGGACCGCCGCTCACCGGTGTTGCACCTGGTGCAGAGGATCCGCGATGAGTCGCACCGCTTCGCCGTGACCTATCACCGTAAGCGGCGTGAAATCCGTGACCGCGAGTCGAATCTGCTGACCATTCCCGGGGTGGGGCCGCAAACCCGCAATCGGCTGGTGGCCCACTTCGGCAGCCTGCGCGGCATACAGGGCGCCAGCCAGGAGGCGCTGGCCTCGGTGGTTGCTCCCCACCTGGCGGCAGCCATCTACGACTATTTCCATCCAGCGGACACGGTCGCGTCTCCTCCCGGCCAATCTGTGTGAGTCGCTTGCGGTAAGATTTGTCATCTTGCGCGATGCGGCCCACGCCATCCCCAGCTCCTCCTTAGCGCCGGACCTGCCGCGCGTGCTTGGGGTCTGGCATGCCACTGCTATCGTGGTCGGCACCATTATCGGGAGCGGCATCTTCCTTGTTCCCCAGGAAATGATGGGTGCCGGCGGCTCCGCCCGGATCGTTTATCTGGCCTGGATCGCCGGTGGGGTGCTCACGCTCGCCGGCGCCATGACCTACGCGGAGCTGGGCGCGATGATGCCGCACGCCGGCGGAGAATATGTTTTTCTTCGCAACGCATACGGTGACATACCGGCGTTTCTCTACATGTGGACATGGTTCGCGGTCGCCAAGCCCGCATCCATTGCGACTGTCACTACTGGATTGGCCCGCACCCTGGGCGTTTTTCCGGCGTTTGCGTGGCTCGATGGAGTGGTGCTGCGGGCTCCTCTGCTCATCACCTGGGCACAACTCTTCGCCATCGCCATCGCCTGGCTGATCACCGGGCTCAATTACCTGGGCATCAAGAAAGCCGGTGACTTCCAACTCTTCTTCACCTGGCTGAAGGTGATATTGGTTGTGGTGATTACCGGGTTCTGCTTCGCAAGTGCCCACGGCAGCGTGGCGAACTTCCATACCAGCTTTCCCGGCGCGGAAGGCGGTATCGCTGGGTTCATGGTTGCGCTGATCGCGTCGCTCTGGGCCTACGACGGCTGGAATGACCTCACCATGGTGGCCGGAGAAGTAAAACGCCCGGAGCGGAGCCTTCCGATTGCGCTGATCGCAGGAGTGGGGGTGGTGGGCATCCTTTATATGGCGACCAACGCGGCCATCCAATACATTCTGCCTGCGGCGCAGATCGCTGTATCTCCACGCCCCGCGGTGGCCGCCATGTCGTTGGTCTCGGGCCATTGGGGCGCAGCGCTGGTATCGGCAGCGATGGCGTTGAGCATACTGGTTACGCTGAACGGAACAACCATGTCGGGAGCCCGCGTGCCCTTTGCCGCCGCGCGCGACCGGCTCTTCCCTGCCCGCATGGCGCATATTCATCCCCGCTTCCAAAGCCCTTCCACCTCGCTGGTGGCGCAGGCTTTGTTGAGTACCTTGCTGCTGCTGCTGGTGGGGCGCTTCCAACAGCTCTTTGAACTCGCTATCTTTGCCGAGTGGCTCTTCTATATGCTCACCACAACCACCATCTTTGTTTACCGGCGTCGCATTCCGGCCTCGGAGCGGCCCTTCCGTAGCTGGGGCTATCCCGTCCTGCCGGCTCTTTTCATTGTGGCCGCGGCTATCTTGCTTTACTACTCCTTCGCCAGCAATGTGCGCAGCTCCCTGGTGGGAACGGCCATCATTCTCGCCGGATTGCCTCTCTATTTCGTCATTCGCGCCCTCGACCGAAGGGCCAGCTAAAGGTAGTTGAGTGAACCGCAGGTCCCTACGCTTCGCCGAGGCCTTAGGGAAGCTGGCTTCTCGGGAAATGGCTAAAATGTGCACGGTAAGCACGGTAAGTCCTCGTTGCAGGGGAATCCGGGTCCGGGAAATGGCTAAAAAGTGCGAACTAAGCGAACTAATTCGCCTGCTGCGGGGATTCTTCGGCATAAGCGACCTTGCCTATACAGATGCGATTTGCGAGAGAAAGTTTAGGGCTTGGTGAAATGGGATTGGCTCCTCCTCCCTGTCAGCCAAGCGGAGCAGGGCTGGGCCGCGGGGACCGGCCCATTTCTCTTAGCCTTCCCGCTTTTTACCTCGCTAATAGCGCAAGCTGCTATTTTCGATTACGACAGTTATCGAAAATAAGACAAAAGCCTCGATCACGACCTATGACATCCACCTCTGCTGATACTGCCGTCTCGACGTTACGCGACGCTTTGCTGGTCGCCCTGGGCTTCGCAGGCGTCAAGCTGGCGATTCAATTTGCGCTCACGTTGTGGACTCAGCACTTGGGTTACGGCTACTTCCGCGATGAGTTTTACTACATCGCCTGCGGCCGCCATTTGGCCTGGGGCTACGTCGACCACGGGCCCATCGTTGCTTTGCAGGCGCGGCTCGGTGAGTTGCTGTTCGGCGATTCGGTGTTTTCCATTCGCATCCTTTCCGCGGTTGCGGGGGCGGCCGCGGTGTTTCTTACCGGCGTTCTCGCGTGGGCGTTCGGCGGAAGGCGCCCGGCACAGGCGCTGGCCATGCTTGGCCTGATCGTGTGCCCCCAGTACATCGCTAATGATGGTTATCTTTCGATGAACTCGTTCGAGCCGGTATTCTGGATGACATGCGTACTCGCCCTGGTACTGATGCTTGGTGGCTACTCCCGGCGTCTCTGGTGGCTGGTTTTTGGCATATCCGCGGGGATAGGCCTGCTGAACAAGCCATCCATGACCTTCTTCCTGGTAGCGGTAGGCGTAGGGCTGTTGCTGACGCAGCAGCGGCGGGTGCTCTGGACGCGATGGGCCGTCGCGGGCGTCGGGCTGATGATCCTGATCGCCCTGTCCAATTTGCTTTGGCAGGTCCACAATCATTGGCCCACACTCGAGTTCCTTCGCAATGGTCAGAGCGGGCACAAGAACATCGTCCTGAACCCGATTCAGTTCTCCCTCGCTCAGTTCGGGAATATGCAACCAGTGAACGCGCTGCTCTGGATTCCGGGTATTGTGGCACTGCTGCGCGCAAGATCCATACGTGACGGGCGCTGGCTGGGGGTTACCTTTCTAGTCTTCTTTGTCATGATGATGGCTCTCCATGCAAAAGACTATTACCTGACAGCGATCTATCCGGCTTACTTCGCCGCAGGCGGCATAGCCTGGGAGCGCCGCCTCGCTCGATCTCCCGGCGTACAGCAAAACCGGATTATGGCGTTTCCGGTCTTCGCGAGCGTCCTGCTCGTCACCAGCCTTATTATCCTGCCGATGAGTTCCCCGGTATTGCCGCCGGCCGCATGGGTACGCTACACCACGGCGCTGCACCTGCACGACAACAAACAGGAGACCATGGCCACGGGCCCCCTTCCGCAGTTTTACGCCGATCGCTTCGGTTGGCAGCAGGAGGTGAGTCTTGTGCTCAACGCCTATCGATCCCTCTCGCCCCAGGATCAACAACGCGTCTGCATCTTCGGCAGTAACTACGGCGAAGCCGGTGCGGTTGATTTTCTAGCTAGCCTTCAGGACCATCACACACATTTGCCGGCGGCCCTGAGCGGACACAACAACTATTGGCTGTGGGGCACCCATGGCTGTGATCCCGAAATCAGCATCGCGGTGATCGGCGATTCCCCTGAAGCGATCGCGCAGAAGTATCGGTCTGTCGAGATAGTCGGCCGTTTAAACGATCCATGGGCAATGCCTTTCGAGCATAAGAACGTTTATCTGCTTCGAGGACGACGTCCTTCAGCGCCCTTCCACTGGGCGGACGAAAGATTTTACTTCTGACGGAGGAAACCTAATGCGGTGACGGCATAGGTATTGCAGCAACCGGCTAAACGTTAGGGTGAATACATATCATGTCACCCCATTACGCCCATTACGCGAACAACGCGCTGCTCAGCGCACATGGCATCAATTTCAACTGCTCGCCTTGCTAGCGAAAACCCGGCTTAAAAGGTGACGATTACTAATTCAGGGAAGGCTGTGCGATAGAGACGCTGATCAAGGGTCATCAGACGACAGCGATGCACAGAAGCGTGAGCGCCAATAAAAAAATCGGCGAGAATTCGGCGCGGCAGCTCCTCTTTCTTCCGGTTGCGGCGGTTGACATAGCTTTGAAATGCTCGACCCGCCGCGCGCCACACCTGCTCACTCGATTCCCAATCGACACGGATAGCAGTGTGATTGAAAAATTCATCCAGCATGTTTTCCGCACGCTTAGGAAGCGCCAACAACTCCGCGTAGATGGCCCCGCAGATCACAAGCCCACCACGCTCCTGTGCCGCGTCCAGAGCCTTCTGCGCAGCTGTGTTCAGTTGCGGGTCTGTGTCCCATAGTGCAACCAGCACATTCGTGTCGATGGCGGTCGTCACTCGCCGCGCAACTCGCGCAACCGCTTTATAATTGCCTGCTTGCCAGAACCGATTCCTGGATTGCCAATTCCACGATAGCGCGTGAACGGGCTTTCTGCGCGCACCGGCATCACTCGCATCTCGCCACTCGCACGCTCCTCGAACACGAGCCGGTCGCCTGCGCCAACGCCAAGAGCACGACGAACCTGATAGGGCACTGTGATCTGCCCTTTACTGGTTATCTTTGCAGTCATCGCCATAAAGATCCTTACTTCACAAGTATACTCCTTACTTCCGGCTTCGGAATAGCTGCTACCTTGCGGACGTCGTGCCCATTAAACTCTGGTCGCCGGCACGGTGGGCCCGCACACTTGACCACGCCCGTTCTTCTGCACGAGACACAAGCCGAGGCCGAACCGGGTTCAAGCTGAGATACGAGACCGCGACCCTCAAGTGTGACTCGTCCATGTCAACTGGGGTGAACCGGCTCTGAAACAAATGACCCGGTCCACCGGCCACGCGCATTGATGAAGTTGGTATATCGGCGATGCGCTTCTCCCAAGGGCCGGCCCTTGAAGTTCGACTGCTGCGGGTTCAAAATCCAATGCGGGTGGTTGGGCAGTAGGCCCACGCCTCGACGCTTGACTGGTGCGTAGCTGCTCCGCAAGCGTATCGCGATAAATCTCGTGATCCCCATTCTCGAAGAAAATGGCCTCCCGACGATCACCACGCTGGCTCACATGGTGAGGGGGACCAGAGATAACCATGCGGGCCAAGCGCGTGATGCAGGCAAGACGATCACGAATTCAGGTAAATATGTATCCTGGACCCGGATTTACCCTGGCGCCCCAAAATCGCGGACCCAAGAAGAAGACCGACACAAGCGAGAGCCAGGAGACATTTTCCTTTGGCGCCTAGTCAATCGTTCTTCCTCGGTCGAGCCCTTCGCATAGTTTGCCGGTGGGCGCCGCTTCCAATGGTGGTTATTTCGCCTGTCCCCGAAGCTTCCCCATGTCCCCGAAACTTTCCCAAGTTCCGACTTGTTCCCTTTGTGCGTGATAAGGTCTTCGACCACGGCTGAGCGATAGACCCTCGCATAACGGGTCCACACATGTTGCCTTCGGCTCTGTCAACGGCCTCGGCCTCAGCGGCATAGTATCTTTCGCGGCTCAATAGCTTACCCCACACAATCGTTGTGTACGCTTCGCAGTAGTCGTCACCTTCCACCACGCAACACTCACTACCAGGCGGCCGCTACGCCTTACCTGGGCCGGACTTGCACCGGCTGGAACACGCCACCTTGCTTGGCGCACCGACAGCATACCAATTGCAGCAACGAAGAGCCTCACCGGCGAATAGATATGCCGTTCCGCATTTAACTACACTTGGACTATGTTTACCAGCACCGATTGGATCTTGGAATGGCCCAAGGCAGAGGCCTTTAGCTTACGGATAGGCGAAATCTGTGCGACGATCCCGCTACGTGGAGCTTGGGAGCCGAATGATCGTATCGCGTTTGCAATGGCTTCGTTTCGGTTGGCTCAAGAGCACCACAGCGCTATTCATCTGCTTTTCCATCACAACAAATCCACGAGCGCGAATGCGTTGGCTCGGCCGCTTCTCGAAGCCGGGCTCCGTACCGTCTGGATGGTGGAGGATGCAACCGATCAAGAAATCAGAGCAATCGCGAAGGGACGCGAGAGCGCAATTCCCCTTCTCGGAAAACTAATCAGTCGCCTCAATAAACGCTCAGAGTTCGCGCTTAGCGGAAGGCTTCGAGGAATTCTCGACAGCCTTACTCATGGGGGAGCTAGAGCCATGGCCGCTCAGTTTCTTGGGGGTGAGGAGCTTCAACGGTCACGTTCGGCGATCATCGCGCATTCCGGTATCGCCCTCGCCGCCGCTGGTTATACGATAGCCCAGTTCCTCGGTCGCCAGGATATTCTGACTGAGTGAGCGAACCTCGGAAAGTGTGTGTAGCCGTCTGAAATAGGTAATCGTGACAGGACGGCACTGACACTACAGATTAGCGAGGGAAAGATGAGCGGTTCCCAGCGAAAGGGTCAGTTCCGTCTGGTCAAGAATTGCAAACCCTTTCGGGGCCCTGTCCCCTTAATCCCGTCGGACCACTTTGATGCAAAAGAGAATTGCACCTAAGTGGTCAACAGATTTGTGGGACTCGTCAGCGTAATCTAAAAGTCAAGAGTTGCGGATACTAAAAGGCCACTTTGTTCGACAGGGCAAACAAGGGGGGATGTATGGACCAGGAGAAGATGAAGAGGGAGCGACCCGAACATGACGAGGAGCGGATGGAGATGACGCCGACGCGGAGCGGTCAGTATCGAGTCACTTGTAAGTGTGGAGTGGAAATGATTATCCCACCCCACCAAGGTAAGAACGGGGCGGCTGATTGCACGGGGAAACTGGTAAACGTGGCGTGGGCTCCGTAAAGAATACTAGCCGACGTTTCCGGTTGCACGGATCGCCAGGATAGCAGCGCAATCGACAGCTGCGGCTTGATTCGCCGAGCGTGCCCGATCGAAAGAGTTACTTCGTCTGTCCCGAATCTCCCCGAATCTCCCCGAATCTCCCTGTCCCGAATCTCCCACAAGCGCTTCGAGCTCAAGAGTGACTATACGGTTCTCCGAAGGGTCGTCGGCGAGTTTCGAGATCGCTTCGGGCTTCAATCCTTCAATTTCAAGAGTATCGACAGGTTTCTTTGGAGCGTCGGCTATGTATCCGGCACCACCGATCCAGCCTCAGCAGCCGAGAGGATTATGTAGCAACCCGAAAATCTGTCGCGGGGGTTCGTTGGCGCTAGGGGAAATTCCGTCTGTTTCCGTCCACGGGTTTCCCCCCGCAGTATTGCTATCCAAATCGACGAAACTTCTGGATCGTCCCTTTACAAAGTGAGGTACAGTCTAGCTAGTCCTCTTGCTAAACATAACGTTGAATCATGCGTATACGCCATCTGTCCATTAGCAATTTCCGGGGAATCCGCGAAATGGGGTGGGCTCTACCCGATATAGCCCTTTTCTGTTTGATCGGACGCGGCGACTCCACCAAATCGACCATCCTTGAAGCGTTGCGTCGCATTTTTTATCCGCAATGGAATCTTGTCTTCGACGATGCTGACTTCTACCAGTGCAAGCCAGAGAACACGATCCGCCTTGAGGCCGTCGTCGGCTGCATTCCTGAGGAATTTCGCGATCTTGAGAATTACGGGCATTGCCTCTGTGGCTGGGACCAGGCAAATCTCCGGCGCCATGACGATCCGGCTGAGGGACTCGAAGATGCTCTTCGCATCCGCCTCGCTGTTGGAGCGGACTTGGAGCCCACATGGCGAGTCATCAAGACTGACGAAGATGAAGGTGTGCGCTTCAAAACAAGCGACCGCGCCAAAGCCGCAGTCAGTCTAATCGGAGCGGCGTCGGATCGTCATCTCACCTGGTCCCGCGGTTCGCTTCTCAACCAACTAACTGAAACAGAGAACATTTCTTCTTCGCTTGCCGAAGCCGCCAGGGCCGCTAAAGCAGCTATGGAAGCTCATCGAAATGAGAGCCTAACAAAATTCGACCAAGTCGCGAAAACTGTTGAAACGACGGCTAGAACACTGGGCGTGAATGTTGCATCGTCCTATAAAGCTCAGCTCGATTCCGATGCAATAAATGTCAGAATCGCCGGCCTTGCGATACATGACGGCGATATGCCACTCCGTCAGCTTGGTCTTGGGTCGAAGCGCATGCTCACCACCGGCCTTCAGAAATACAGCCTTCGCGTCCCTCACATCACACTGTTCGACGAAGTCGAAATCGGACTCGAACCTCATCGGATTGCCCGTTTGGTCCATCACCTTAAGGCGGATAAGAACGGCCAGTATTTGTTGACTACGCATTCGCCTGTCGTTCTGCGCGAACTTACCGTGGATGACCTTTATATTGTTCATTGCAGTGCTGGGAAAACAGAGATCGTCGCGGCGAACAAACCGGCAATCGCCGACTCGATCCAGGGAAAAATTCGGCTAGGCGCGGAGGCATTTCTTGCGCCTAAGATCATCGTTTGTGAAGGCGCCACCGAGGTCGGGTTTCTCCGTGGGCTAGACAATCACTGGGTATCGGAGGGGAAGAGCTCGTTCGCATATCAGGGCGTTGGACTCTTCGACGCCAACGGCGCAAGCAAGATCACGGAGATTGCTGCGGGCCTCAAGGACCTCTGCTACAACGTCAGCGTTCTTGCAGATTCAGACAGTCCCAATCAATTTTCCGGCGCTCATGCGAATGAGCTCCGGACTAAGGGCGTGACCGTCACAGTGTGGGGCGAAGGCGTGAGTATAGAGCGCCGTGTTCTTGCAGACTTGCCATGGCCTTCTGTTATGGCCTCATTTGAAGTGGCTTGTCTCATCCATGGAGACCGGGAAAAGATCCTTAGTCAGATTCAGTCGCAATATGGTCAAACATTTGACCGCAATCCTGCTGAATGGACGGATGGCCCGGTTCTTCGGGAGGCCCTAGGAAAAGCGGCAGACGCAAGTGAGTGGTACAAACGCCAAAGCTGGGCAGAGCAATGGGTCGGCGCAATCTCATCCCACCTTAATGACACATCCATTCAGGGCACCGACCTAAGTCGCAAAATTTGTTCGATCCGTGAATGGGTCGACCGTGCCTAACCTCGCCGAAGCCCTTGCGTCCTTCCGAGACACTGGCTATCTCCTCGCACCTGCGGGCTTCGGAAAAACACACTTGATTGCGGAAGCAGTTTCTCACGCAGCCAGCAGACAGCTTGTTCTGACCCACACATATGCTGGTGTAAATGTACTGCGCCGCAAGATACGTGAGCTGAAGGTGAGCCAACAATTGTTTCGGGTTGACACGATCGCCAGTTTTGCACTGCGGCTCTGTCTGTCATATTCTGGGACTTCCGGATGGACAAGCGAACACCCCGTCGGCCCGCAATGGACTGATCTCTATAAAGCATGTTCGCTTCTCCTTGACAGCAGCTTCATTCGGAGGATTTTGCGAGCATCCTATTCCGGGCTTTATGTGGACGAGTATCAGGACTGCTCGGCTATACAGCATGAGCTCGTTCTGAGACTGACGCGAGATCTTCCCTGTCGGTTGCTCGGCGATCCCCTGCAAGGAATATTTGATTTCAATGACCAGCCCGTCGAATGGGAGCGAGATATCTCCGGGGTTTTCGCCTGTCTGGGACAAATGCACGTACCTCACCGCTGGAACCGTGCCGGCACACCAGAGATGGGTGCCTGGCTGGTAAGAGTCCGCGGTCTTCTCGAAGGTCGACAGCCGGTTGACCTCACCCGAGGCGTCCCGCGGGGTGTCACGCGCAAGCCCGTGGCGGCAGGACAGCTCTCACGGATTCAGGCCAACACATGCCGTTATTGCACCTGCGATACTGACGAAACCGTGATCGCCATTCACAAAGGAAGTCAGGAATACAAGTCGAGATGCCACTCTCTGGCGAAAACCGTGGGCGGCAGATTTTCCTCCATAGAAGAGATTGAGGGAAAGGCAGTTTTTTCGTTCGTACGAAAATATGAAAAGGCTGGGACAAATCAGCATCGGCTGAAAGAGATCGTCAGCTTTGCGCAGGATTGTATGACGGCAGTCACCGCGAGTCTGCCTGCTGCGACCGTGCGTGGTGAGCCCGCGAACATCCAGGCCAACACGCGCAGTCCGTTGGCGGCAAAGGCTGCGAACGCTTACCTCGCGGACCCATGCAGCAGTACCACTGTTGATTTTCTGTCGGCGCTCAGGGCTATCAACGGAATCAAGATCACTCGCGCCGATCTCTTCGGCAGAGTGACAGCTATCCTACAGAAGCACGTGCTGCACCCGCAGTTTACGCTGGTACAGGCCGCAGAAAAGTATCACTCCGAATTCCGCTACAAAGGGCGCCCCAGTGGCCGCAGAAGGCTTATCGGGACAACGCTTCTTGTGAAGGGCCTTGAGTTTGATCACGCGATCGTCCTCGAAGCGGACTCCCTTTCGAGAAAAGAACTTTATGTGGCGATTACCCGCGGGGCTAAATCACTCACAATCATATCCTCTTCTCCGGTACTCGATCTCGCTGACTAGAGACAATCGATTCTACAGCATTCTCGGCGTGGAGAACTCGGGGCCATACTAGACTGTAATGCACCCCAAAAGAGAGACTACCGTGTCATCGGAACTACCGGAACTGTGGGAACTGTTCACAAAACTGGTCACCGGTCACCGAAACTGTCTTTGGGTGTGTATCACGTCGCCGTATATCGCCCTCATGCTTCCACTCCCTCCTGGTTGCGGGGCTGGGCCCCAAATCAAGAGGCAGAACTAGCCGTCCGAAATGCCGATTCCCCAGGGGCTTGAACTAATATCCAGAAGTTGGCTTGCTGGGCAGTAATTCGCCGACAGCAGACGCATTGCAGCCAATAAGCAATGACATTTCTGATGGTGAATAGGTATCATGTCACCGGATCCACCCGTCACCGGATCCACCCCCAAGATTGGGCCGGCCAATCTCTCCAATGCCGGTCAACTTACAGGATTACGCAGTGAAGTCCCGATGTGCACGCTCAAGAAGGAATCGATTGCTGCGGACTTGAGCCCATGCGAGACCGAAGCAGAGGAAAAATACGGCGGCATCGAACGGTGTGGCCCCTTTCCTGTCCCGCATATTCCACCAATCAGGCAAGTGAGTTCGGGCCGCCAGCATTGCGGTTTGAATGGCGAAAAGCGTTGCGAGAAAACCGATGTGGCGCCAAAGAAGGCGCGGTATTTCCGGTTTGACGGCAGGGCAGGTGAATTTGAAAGGTGGAAGGTCCGGGCCGGAGGGTCCACCGCCCGTTCTCGCAAACGTAAAGAAAACCTCGAAAAGAGTGTAGGTGATGATCGACGCCACCTGCAGACCGTAGGGCCTACTCACCAGCAGCAGGAAAAGAGGAATGCTGCCCGCGATCGAGCATAGAAAGATCGTTGTCATCAGAGCGAAGCGTGGAAGCGAAAACATTCTGCCCCGACATGGATCAGAGTATGGCCACCGCTCCATTAAATGCGGTTGCGGCTCGAATGAAAGGATCCGATGGAGCGGAATGGCGCGACGATTCCGACCGCCGTTCCGAAGAGGGCTATCCCGAGATATCACTTTCACAGAAAGTCGATCTCCCGCTTCGTTTAGGCCGCCAACTTCTGCACTAATCCGCTCGCCGTCCTCAAGGACAAGGACACCGACTGTGCCCACGTCTGCTTTATCAAGCCATTCTGGGACAGAGTATCGTTTTGCCTCATCCGAAGTGAAGTTGCGCCGTGCGAGTTCCTTATCGAGCAGCTGCTCCGCTTCCAGTGTGAGGCCGCCGTCCGCCCTAAGCTTCAAAAGCTCATCGTCGGTAAGGGTCTTGTAGTGGGCGTCGAGTGCTCTCGCATCGGGCATGAAATTGGTTGGATTATACGCCTTGCCGAATTCGCCTTGGGCCTTTTCGGGGACGGTCTTTTCGGCGACGAATTGTAACAATCACCGTTGCGCTGGGGTGCATTTCAAATTGCGGACCATTGTGCTGCTATCCTGGCGATCGGTGCAGCTCCTGATCCCCGCTGTTGTTGGGAGTTATTTCGTCTGTCCTGGAACCCCTGTCCTGGAACCCCATTTCGTCTGTCCTGGAACCCCTGTCCTGGAACCCCATTTCGTCTGTCCTGGAACCCCGAAATCACATAATAGTCGTCTACCCGTTCGCTTTGTTCGCAGGAGAGATAAGGGGACAGACGGAGTAACCACCATACCGTGGATTAGGGGTTATTCCGTCTGTCCTTTTATCGTTCTCCTCTTGGATGCGGCCTTGATGACCGCCTTCACTGGAGAAAGCGGTTTGGCGCCAGGAAAAGGGCAAGGAACTTGAACATTATCTTTGCCCCTGGATGGGCTGCCGAGCGTATTTTCAAAGTGTCGTTCCCGCCTGGTCGCGAACTACCTGCAATTCGAAGGTTAGAGGTCGCGGTTCAGAACCTGTAGATACTTCGCGTAGACGAACAAGCGGTCGCGGCGCTTCCCACTCGATTCCTGCAGGATTCCGGCTTTGGCTAACCGCTCGACAGCTGCCGACGCCGTAGGAAAGCTGAGTATCGACTTGCCGGCGGCGTGTTTGATCGAGAACATCGGAGTAGCCTGGGCAAGTCGATAGATGGCCAGAGCTGACCGGGCGCTGCGTCCGAACTGCTCGATCATCTCTTTATCCGCGCGGAAGAGCTTGTCGATCTCTATCGCAGTCTGTACGGCTTGATTGGCGGTGTCACGGACTCCCTGTAGGAAAAAGTCGAGCCATTGGTTCCAACCGTTTCCGCTTCGTGTCCCGTTGAGCCGGTCGTAGTACAGGCGACGATGCTTTTTGAAAAACAGGCTGAGGTAGAGGACGGGCTCATGGAGCATCTGCTTTTCGGTAAGCATGCAGGTGATCAGCAGTCTCCCGACGCGTCCATTGCCGTCGAGAAACGGGTGTATCGTCTCAAATTGGGCGTGGACGAGGCCGGCGCGAATCAGCAGAGGGAGGGAACGCTCTGCGTTATGGAGGAACATTTCCAAATCCCCCAGGCAATCCATCACGTACTCCGGTGGTGGCGGTATGTAGACTGCATTTCCCGGCCGTGTGCCACCGATCCAATTCTGGCTCCTGCGGAACTGTCCGGGCTGGGCATGACTTCCGCGCCCTTTCGCCAACAAGACCTCGTGGATCTCGCGGATCAAACGCAGTGACAGCGGAAAGCCGCCGCGTAGCCGCTTGAGGCCATGATTGAGAGCGGCGACATAATTGGAAACCTCGCGTACGTCTTCCAACGGGACGCCGGGTGTCTCCGCGTTTTCGTATAGCAATAGGTCCGAGAGCGAAGACTGGGTTCCCTCAATCTGGGAGGAGAGGACCGCCTCCTTGCGCACGTAGGAGTACAGGAACAGATTCAGGTCGGGGAAGGCCGACGTCATTCCATCGAGGCGGCCGATGGCCTGATTTGCCTCGGCGAGGATGTTTTGCAGAGAGGCCAAATCCAGCGTTCGGGGATCGGGAGGAAGGGGCGCGGGCACGAAGGATCGAACTCGCTCGCCGGAGACAAGGGAGGTGACGTAACGAATGTGGGCGCTGCCTTTGGGAGACTTGGGCATGCTTGAATAGGCTCTCTTACTATTAAAGCATACGCCATTAAACTGTAATAGCTTGCTGTTCAATTAAATGGGCTTTCGATGTCGGGCGCACGGAACTCCATGCGGGAAAGCTGCGTGTACGGCTTTGTGCAGGGGGCGTACAGCAATGTGCGCCCCCCGCACAGAGCCGGTACGTGCGGCTTTCCCGCATACGGCTCCCACCTTGGGTAGTTGACGGCTTAGCCAAAATTGCACGGCATGCCGTATGTGGCCCAGCGCATGTGACACGCCTGCCCGACACTGAGTTCGGAGCGTGATTTACCGGCCCACATTTCCCTTGGCCCCCGCCCTTGGCTCCATCCACTCCTCCCCTGGCTGCCCAGCTTCGTTCGTGGACTTCACAGCTACTACGGCGGGGACTGACTTCTCGCGTCCGTTCATCATAAGCTTCGGCTCATCACCTTCCCTATGCGGACCGGTGCGGCGTATCTCCGCCCGGCCAAACGCGAGATCTCCCAAGTTCCGACTTGGTTCCCTTTGTGCGTGATAAGGTCTTCGACCACGGCTGAGCGATAGACCCTCGCATAACGGGTCCACACATGTTGCCTTCGGCTCTGTCAACGGCCTCGGCCTCAGCGGCATAGTATCTTTCGCGGCTCCATAGCTTACCCACACAATTGTTGTGTACGCTTCGGAGTGGTCGTCACCTTCCACCACGCAACACTCACTACCAGGCGGCCACTACGCCTATGAGCCCAGAACAGGCGGAGGGGAGCTCTATATCGCGCTGTGTAGTCAATTCCGCTCCCTCCACTTACCTTAAGGCTGATCAGGCCATCTCGCTAGGGCCAGCCACAGTTTCGTCGAAATCGTCGAAACAATGAAATCTTCACAGCTTCCTGTCCTGGAACCCTGTCCTGGAACCCTTGTCCTGGAACCCTAGAACCCCCTGGAACCCTGGCTAAACGTTAGGGTGAATAGTGTCACCCTTTTAGTCGTCACCCTTTTAGTCTCGAACTGGCCGGTTCAACACATTCTTCTTGAACCCGTGGTGTTATCCGTCCACATTTGCTCCAAATACTTTGATAGCTCTAAGAATCTCGCGAGCATCATGGGTTCCGAGACCAGGAAGCACGCGTTCGGATCGTCCAGCCGCTTTGAAGCGAAGGCCATAGACGGAGCGTCCCTTTGTGCTCGCAACAGCCTTATACTTGATGTCAGTAATCGCGGTGAGCGGATATGAGCGAGTTCTCCAGTCGGTGTTATGAACGTCCAGCCAGCGCACCTTCGAGATAGTCAATGTTGATCGGTCACAGTAGAAGGTTTCGTCGGAAGGATAAGCCATCACGACGTAACGCCAGGTAATGAGCACTATCAGAACGGTTGCGCCAAGAAATATGACCAGCGGAATGATGAACCCTTGAGAATTTACCGGATTGGTCGCAAGGTCATGCCACGCGCTCGACTGCCCGAGCTTACCTTTAGCAAAAACGGCCAGGGAAAGTACTGCTATCCAGACCGCCACAAAGAAAATGCACCAATAGAATCTCCCTCGTGGAGACTTCTTCGATGCGTTCAAGCGGACTTTCACCGAATGATTGGTTACCTCAATCTCGAATTCTTCTTGATTGATCCGTTCGTGGACACCGCCACCCGACCAAAATCCCAATAAGCCCCCTAGATCAACGCTTGCCCCTGAGATCGCCATCCTGGAGAATCTTCGACCGGGGCGATACAACGTCCGTTCCCATTATCCTGAAAAGTCTGGTTGTCTGGTTATCGGTATGTTCCCTGTGACCGTCTGGTAAACAGGTCAAGTTACCGAAAATCCCGTTTTGCAGAAATCATGAATCTTCGCGGGAATCAGAATAGAGGTAGTAGAAGTCGCAATCGATGCCGACGTTTAGGTGAGCAAGGCCGGAGATCAAATCTCGATCCATACAAAACCCTGGAAAATCGTTGTAGAAGTAGCCCACGAGCTGTACACCTACCTGGTATTCAGTCCCAATTCGACGAATCTGTTCAGCTTTCGGCAATACCTGTTCCAGAACATCCCCCACATGATTTTCCAGTGATGCTGAGCGTTCCAAGCGGGAGTGTAACGACCACCGACTGAACTTTCTTTCGAGCTGCGTCTTCTCGTTCAAATCCCCCTTCATCCAGGCGTCACTCGGCATTAGCCCAAGTTGGGTCGTGATCGTCTCGGGGCTGAATTCTCCAACAACGGTCAGGTACGCGTATTGCTCATTGTTCTTCGTCATCGCTATAGCTCAAGATAAACGATTGCGAAAGAGAACTCCTGCAAAGTCGCGTTATCGGTAACTTCCTTTAGGCGGTCGCGAGCACCCGCCGTTCCACCCGCAGCTTGCCCCAGGACGTCTGCCTTCCCGCCAGGACGACGCCTGAGCCGTCCGCAGCGTCGGGACGAGGTTTATAGTGTTCGCAGGAGACTGCACGTGCACACGATCGCCATCGCCGTCGCCATTTTTGCAGGCACGTTCTTGGCCATTTTCCTAAGTTTTCTCCCGCTATTTCTGTCAGCAGAGAGAGGGAGAGCAGCGCAGGAGAGGGCGCGCGCGCGCCGTATGGCTGGGCACAGGATGAATGCAAGACTCCTGGGGAGATAAGGGGACACGATACGTATCCCCCCAAAATTCCTGCAATAGGTAAGCTGTCCCTCTATCTCCCGCGTCTGATCACCAAACTCGTCTGATCACCAAACTCGGTAACTTCCCCAGCGGGAGGGCCAGACACGAGCAATTTACCGAAAACCCCGTTTTTCTGGAACTTTGAGCGAGCGTTCTGAAATAGGCATAATGTAAATCGTGAAATCAGCAACTCGCGCCTACGTGATTCTCGCTCGGCAAGCTCCAGTCGGGTTGATTTTTCGGCGGGGGCCTAGCAATCGAGTGCTCCTCATCAGATGGGACCTAGAGCGGGACACGTTCGAGTTCGGCCAGTGGTTGCGGGGTCGAATCTATGAACGACGATGCGATCTGTCTCCCGAAGGTGATCTGCTGCTCTACTTCGCAGCCAATTGGCGCAAACCCTTCCAGTCGTGGTCTGCTGTAAGTCGCCCACCATATCTCACAGCGCTGGCGTTATGGCCGAAGAGGTGACGGTTGGGGCGGTGGTGGGCAGTTCTCCGCGAGAGATGATATCCAGCTCAACCACCGCAGCAACGAAATGGCACTTGCTGACGGTTTCTCTCTTCCGAAGTGGCTACATGTTGGCCAGTTCGGTGACCGTCCAGGTTGGGGCGAGGACGATCCAGTCTGGGCAAAACGTCTCAGGCGGGATGGATGGAGTTTAGAGTCGCAGCCTAGCGGGTTGACTCCCGATTTCGCCGCGAAAGTAACTTGGGAGTTCGATCCTCCAATTACATGGCAAAAGAAACACCCGTTTTGGGTTTACGAGTTGACTCTCCGCATGTCCATCGTCGGTATGCACGAGCGAAACGGGGCTTGGTATTTGATTGAATATTCGATTGTGCGCAAGGACGGCAAGGTTGAATCGATTGGAAGAAGCGAGTGGGCCGATTGGTCGCCTACTGGCGACCTGCTGTTCAGCCAGTCTGGGTGCCTGTTTCGCCTCGAACTTCGCGACAATACCTTGCCGCAGATAGAGGCGGCCAAGCAGATAGCCGACTTTACCAACCTGGAGTTTCAGCCAATGGAATCACCCGACGCAATGCGGCGATGGCCATCCGCAGTCGGTCAGCCTGCAAAGTCGGATTATCGGTAACTTCCTTTAGGCGGTCGCGAGCACCCGCCGTTGCACCCGCAGCTTGGCCCAGGACGTCTGCTTTCCCGCCAGGACGACGCCTGAGCCGTGCGCAGCGTCGGGACGAGGTTTATAGTGTTCGCAGGAGACTGCACATGCACACGACCGCCATCGCCGTCGCCATTTTTGCAGGCACGTTCTTGGCCATTTTCCTATGTTTTCTCCCGCTATTTCTGTCAGGAGAGAGAGGGAGAGCAGCGCAGGAGAGGGCGCGCGCCCGCCGTATGGCTGAGCACAGGATGAATGCAAGACTGCTGCGGCTCAACCTTTGATGCGTTCCTAAAGGCTTTCCTGGACGTCTCGCAAAGGGACGCTAATTAGGGAAGGGTTGCGCTTTTGGTGTGGATTTGTTGCTGGATGGGATAACAGCAGGTCCCTCCGCTGCGCTACCCCGGATTTCCTGTTGAACTTGGTGGCTTCGGCAAGCTTCATGCGCCTTTCCTTACTGAAAGGCGCACACGCGGCCCTCTCTAGTGCTGCGTGGCAGGAAATCCGGGTACGCTCCGGTCGGAGGCTGTGACTTTTTGATTTCCTTTATGGTTTTGGTGGCCGGAAAGCCTGGAAGAGCATCTGCCAACAAGCATCGTCGGGGTCCTTCGACTCCGCGCCGTAAACCCTTCTTTATGCGCGGATCTGCGAGGCGCTTCGCTCAGGATGACGATTTTTTTGCGGGGTTGAAACATCCGGTTACGTGTGTAGAAGACACGAAAAAATCGACAAAGTCACAGGCTCTCGGGATGACAAATTCGTCGAGGTCCGAAGATCGAACTGCAGATCCCTCGGCTCCCCGGATTTCCTGTTGAGCTTGATGGCGATGGCGAACTTTATGCCACCGGCGACCTTACGCGGACGTTGCGGGCAGAGTGAGTTATCGTCCTATCAGAACGAAGGCGCCCCAGTAATACGGCAGATCCGTGCCGCCGTGACTCTCTCTCACCTGCTCACGGAGTTCGAGCTGCGCCTCTTTCAACGCCTGGTGAATCTCCATCCCGGCAAGCCACTTGGTGTAGAAGCGCTTCATCAGATCCAGCGTCTCTTCATCAGGGACAGACCACAGCGACATCATGACGGACTGTGCCCCAGCCTCCTGCAACGCGCGCCGCAGTCCGAAGACGCCCTCGCCATTCCTCACGTCACCTTGCCCGGTATTGCATGCGCTCAACACCACCAGCTCCGTGCTCAGCAGGTTCAGACTGCTTGCTTCCATGGCGGTCAGCACACCGTTGTCCAGGCCCGGCACGGTGGGCTTTCCGGCAAGTGTGCGATCAGCTCCGGCAAAATAAAGCCCGGAGCGGAGCATGGGATCTTCCAGTCTCGAAGACTGCTCGCCCAGGCCGACGGCGCCGGCCTTGATCGGGTGGTCGGGCGATTGGTCAGGGAGGAAGAACCCGTGCGTAGCCAGATGAACGACGCGCGGGCTGCCCGCCTGCTCGACCACGCGCTTGAGGGCAACATCGTTGGTGTAGACCCTTGTCTTCCACTGGCGCTGCTGCATCAGCTCCGCAATTGCGTTCACTTCCGCGCCGGTGCCGGGGAGCCGCGGCAACACGGAACCACTGCCCAGGTCGCGCGAACGGTCAGCCGGCGACAATGCTGCCATCAGAACAGGGTCTTGCTCTTGTAGCAGCGCCAGTCTTTGCATCGCTGCACGCTGTTGCTCTTCACTCAGGTCAAAGACGGGGTCGCCCACCAGCAGTGCAGTGGCGGCGGCCGCGTGCGCAGGCGCAGGGCGCAGGATGTCCCGGGTGCTCGAGAGCAAGCGCAGATCGTACTTTTCCATCAGCAACCGGTTGCCGGGCGCCGGGATGATGCCGAGGGGAAGCTGGTTGAGGATGCCGTCCGGAGAGAGATAGACGCGGGTCTTTCCCGCGAGCGCCTCCTCCAGTGGCTTCCAGATAAGTTCGTAGGCATGTGCACCGGGTAGCTCCGCGTCCTGTTGCAAGGCAGATCCGCGCGCCGGTATCAAGAATGACGCTGCGTACCCGTGATCGCGGCGCAATGGGCTTTCTGGTGACCATTACCACTTCCCGGCATTCCGGAATTGCCAGCAGCGCGGCGACAGCTGCACCACCGACTTGCCCGGTACCACCGAGGATCATTGCGGCGAAATTCTGCTTCATCATTGGGTAGTTGACCGGCTAGTTGACCAGACGGAACTGACACTTTGCAATTTAAAGAGGCAGGGATACGCTAGCCTCGAATCAAATGTTAGTGGCCACCAGAGCTAAAGCGCATTATCGGAACGGAAAGACCTCACGGACTGAAAAGAGCTTGCGGAAAAAGTCACTATTGCGAATGAAAAGCGGCCCTCAGCGGCTAAAGCCGGACCTGTTTTCAATCAGATACGTACGGGCTGAAGCCCGTACCCTTCAAGAACCAGAGTTTTTCCGCAGCCTCTGAACGTCCGGGGCTTCCATCTGTTTGCGCCAAAGGCCGCGGTCCGGCGGCTGGGCATTCTGCAAAGCGGCAATCTGCGTTCGCTCGGCACTGAGCTGGCCGAGCAGCTTGAGAGCCTCCATGTCGCCGGAGGCCTCGACCTGCCGCCGCATATCGGCGACGCTGCCAACAATCAAGCTCTTGTCCCAAAGCAGCAGGTTATACATGGAGCCGGTAAGCTGCGGGTCCTTCTCGTGGTAGAGATGGACGAAGCTGAAGTAGACGGGGAAGTAGTCGAAAACAGTGTGCAGAAATCCGAGCCTCTCCTGCTCTGTCATGTAAGTGAAGTTGTATTGGAACTGCTGGAAGAGGTTATCGAGGGCACGGCGGAAGAGGGGCTCAGCTTCGGCGTACTTGCCCTGGTCGACATAGAGCCCAGCTAGATTGCTGAGGTCAATCGCCACGTCGGGGTGTGGGGGCCCGAGCGCCGTTTCGTGGATGCGCAAGGCACGCTGGTAGAGCGGCTCCGCCACCAGCGCTAAAGCGCATAATTGGAACGGAAAGACCTCACGGAGCGCTGAAGCGCTCCTTCCCGGACTGAAGTCCGGGGCTTCTACTCCACAAATGCCGGACCTCACAGAGCGCTGGTACAGTGGCTCCGCTTGTGCGTACTCGTCCTGTTCGACATGGAGCAAGGCTAGATTGTTAAGATCGGTGGCGACAGCGGGGCTGTCGGGCGGCACCTTTTCATTGATACGTAAGGCGCGCTCGTAGAGCGGCTGCGCTTTGCCATAGTTGCCCTGGCGGTCATAGAGCAAACCGAGGTTGTTGAGATCGACGGCGAAATGTGGATGCTCAGGCCCAAGAGCCTTTTCGTCGATGCGCAGGGCGCGCTGGTACAGCTGCACAGCTTCGTCGGACCTTCCAATGTCGTCATACAGCTCAGCCAGATCGTCGAGATCGGTCGCGAGACCGGGATGGTCGGGGCCAAGAGCCTTTTCGTCGATGTGCAGGCCACGCTGGTAGAGCGCCTCTGCTTCCGCATACTTGCCTTGGTCCTGGGAGAGCGTAGCAAGATTGATGAGCGAGGTGGCGACCTCGGGGTCTTCAGGCCCGAGGAGCTTTTCGTCGATGCGCAGCGCGCGTTGGAAGAGGGGTTCGGCCTCGGCATACTTGCTTTGCTGGTCGTAGAGCATAGCGAGACCGTTGAGAGTGTTGGCAACCTCCGGGTGGTCCGGGCCAAGCGCCTTTTCCCGGATGCGCAGGGCACGCTGATACAGCGGCTCAACCTCGGCGTACTTTCCCATATCGTCGTAGAGCCGGGCTAGATTGTTAAGCGTGGTGGCAACATCAGCGTGGTCGGGGCCGAGCGCCTTTTCCTGGATGCGCAGGGCACGCTGGTAGAGAGGTTCCGCCTCGCCGTATCTGCCCAGGCTGTCATAGGTGCGAGCGAGGTTGTAGAGAGCAGTGCCAATCCTCGCATCATCGGGGCCAAAAGTGGCTTCGGCTATCTTGAGCCCTTCGGTTACAACCGGAAGACACTCGGCGTACTTGCCCTGTTGATAGAGTTCGGTCGCCCGGGAGTTGAGCTCTAACCAGCGCGCTTCCTGCGCAGGCAGCTGGAACGTGCAGAGCAAAGTTGCCGCCAGCAGTGTGAAACAGGCAAAACGACTGCGCGACCAGATCATGCGTCAGTCCCAAAGAGACTGCGGGAGTATAGCATTTGGCCTGCATGTCTCCTCAATCCCCGGCCTACCCTGACAGCTAGCTCTCACGCAGACTCTTCAGCGTGAAAGTGAGAGAAGCCGCTTATACGACCCCACAAAAATTCCAAAGTCACGGGGCCTTTAGAATCTCCGTGAGAACTCGAAAAAGCAGCCCTCAGGGGCTAAAGCCCGTCGTGTTTTCAATCCTTTACGGCCCGACTAAAGTCGTGCCCTGATACAAAACCAGGTTCTCACGCAGACTCTTTAGGCCCTGAGGTAAGCTTTTTCGGACGCCATCAATCGCTTTTGCGACAAAAGAATGCAAAAACATACCTTGCCAATCCAGCCCCGAACCCGGACTTCCTGCCACGCAACGCTGGACGAGGCCGCGTGTACGCCTTTCAGTAAGGAAAGGCGCACGAAGTTTGCCAGAGCCACCGACTCCCACAGGAAATCTGGGGAAGCGGCGACCTGAACTTCAGACCTGTCCAAATTGGGGTTTGGAACCAAGGGACAAATCGGGATTAACTCCTGACTCCGGCGCACAAATCGCATTAACCGCAGGTCCCTCCACTTCGCTTCGCTCCGGTCGGGATGACAAATTTGTTTTGAAATCGACGATTTCTCACGACAACCGCCCATTTTACAACAAAATTGTCATCCCGACCGGAGCGAAGCGAAGTGGAGGGACCTGCGGTTAATGCTCTCGTTTTCAGTGGGTCCAAAATAGATGAGCCCCAATGATTTGCCAAGACGTTCCAATGTAACCGGCGGATAATGCTCCAACAACTGCTGCGCGCTAATTCGCCGGCCTGCCCTGAAACTGACCTGCGGTTCTCTCCACGTGTGCTAAGACCTGCGGCGCACAATCTCTTCGTAGATCTGGACGTATTCCTTGGCCGGCTTGGTCCAGGAATAGTCGCGCGCCATGCCGTTACGCATCAGCTTGCGCCACTGCTGCTTATCGGCAAACGCAGCGTAGGCCGAGCGAAGTGCTCTCAGCAGATCCTCCGGCCGGTATTCGAGGAAACGAAAGCCCGTTCCGGTCTCCGCCTCCGCCGACCATTCCTGCACCGTGTCGTCAAGACCACCGGTGGCCCGCACCACCGGAACAGTGCCGTACTTCATGCCGTAGATTTGGTTCAATCCGCAGGGCTCAGAGCGGGAAGGCATCAGAACGATGTCCGATCCGGCTTCGACCTTGTGCGCCAGCATTTCGTCATACGCAATCTTGACTGCGACCTTATTGGGAAGACGTTCCTGCCAGCTGCGCAGCAGGTTCTCGTAGTACGGTTCGCCGGTGCCCAGAATCACCAGAAGCATATTCTCCTGCACCAACTGATCGAAGGCCTGGGCTAAAAGGTCATAACCTTTCTGCGTCGCCAGGCGCGACACCATGCCGACCACCGGGGTATTCTCGGCGATGTTCGACACCCCGAAAGCGTGCAGCAGATCTTTGCGGCAGGCCAGCTTGCCTTCCAGCCGCTCGGGAGTGTAATGGGCGGCGATCTTGCTGTCGGTCGCTGGATCCCATACCGAGTAATCGACCCCGTTCAGAATGCCGCGAAGATCCTGGGCCCGGGCGCGCAAGATGCCTTCCAGCCCATTTCCATACTCCGGCGTCTGGATCTCTTCGGCGTACTTGCGGCTGACCGTGGTGATGGCGTCGGAATAGACGATGCCCCCCTTGAGAAAATCAAAGGTGCCGTAAAACTCCGCCCGCTCCGCTGTATACACGTCCCATGGCAGCAGCAGCTTTTCGACGGTTTCGCGAGGAAACCATCCCTGGCGATCGGAGTTGTGAATGGTCAATAGACATGCCACATTCTTGAGCACCGGATCGAAGTAGTAGACCGTCCTGAGCAGAATGGCCAGCACCCCGGCCGGCCAGCCGTGGATGTGAAAAGCATCGGGCACGCCCAACTGCTTGGTGCTGTCGAGGACCGCACGGCAAAACAATCCAAACCGCTCCGCATTGTCGGCATAATCGCCGGATGCCGTCTCATAGAGAAACTCGCGATCGAAGAGCTCGGGGCAGTCGATGAAATAAAACTGCACCCCGTCGTGGGCGCCGCCGTTCACCACCGTGACGAAACGGTTGTAATACGAAAAAGGAATGGTGAGGCTGCGAATGGCGATCCGGCGGTCCTTGAGATGTTTTTGTACTTGCCGGTACAGCGGCAAATAGACCGTCACCTGGTGGCCTTGACGCACCAATTCCTTGGGTAGCGCGCCTACGACTTCCGCAACTCCGCCCGTCTTGACGAAAGGGACACACTCAGACGCGGCAAAAACGATATGCATCACCGACACCCTATTTTTTCTTGAAGACCCGCTTCCGTATGATGCAGAGGAGGAATCGCCAATTGCGTAGTCTACCTGTGAGACTCAGGCCCACGCCATCGCAGCCCTATTTTCCCATCCCTGACTAGATGCCGCAGCATGCCCCAACCCGCAATAAGCCGAAGCTGGGTCAGAATTTTCTGGTAAGCCCGACCGCGCCACGCGCGATCGTCGAGGCTTTGGGCGATCTGGCGCAAGCTACGGTGCTCGAGATTGGCGCTGGGAAAGGGGTCCTTACAACGCTGCTGGCGGCGCGCGCTCAACGTCTGATCGCCGTCGAACTCGACCACCGCCTGGCTGCCACGCTGCAGCGGAAATGGCCGGAGTCGCAGCAGCAGGTCGAAATTATTTGCCGGGACATCCTGACAGTCGACCTGACACGACTGGCGGCGGAGCGGGGAGTGCGCCTGCAGGTCGTCGGCAACCTGCCGTATTACATCTCTTCGCCCATCCTGATGCATCTGTTCGCCCATAGCGCGGTGATCGACCGCGCCGTGCTGATGGCGCAGCGTGAAGTTGCAGAGCGCATCGCGGCGGCCCCGGGCACGCGGGCTTACGGTTTGCTGTCGGCCACCACACAGATGTACGCCACGGTAGAAAACCTGTTCACCTTGCCGCCGGAGGCTTTTGCTCCGCGTCCCGAGGTCTACTCCACCGTCATTCGCCTTACCATGCAGCCTCGATTCGAGGAGTTAGGGGTCGCACCGGCGGGGTTTCTTCGCTTCTTGCGTCAGGTCTTCGCGCTGAAGCGCAAGACGCTGGCCAACAATCTGCGCGCCTCACAGATATGACCCTGCCGCTGTGGATCGGGCGTTCAGGCAGTGTAGTGTGGAGCCGCAAATCCGGGCCGAGGCGCTGTCGTTAGAGAACATGGCGTGTTTGTTCCGCGCGCTTACCTCATGGGGAGAGCGCCAGCTGAACGCCCAGGTTTAACCGCAGGTCCCTCCACTGCGCTGCGCTCCGGTCGGGATGACAATTTTTTTTGAGGGACAAGGCGAATTCCCTAAAAATACCTCGTGGGGAGAGCACCAGCCAACCGCCCGGGTTTAACAGCAGGTGGCTGCGCTTCAGTCGGGATGACAATTTTTTTCTGAGGGAAAGGCGAATTCCCTAAAAAGAATTGTCATCCCGAGCGCAGCCGAGGGATCTGCAGTTCCGCGGACCATTCCTGGATCAGCTAGCGGCGCGGCCCGGCAGACGGATGCGACTCGGGCGGGGGCGCCGAATAATGCGGCTGCGGCGGAGCCGAATAGTGCGGACTCGGCTCCGGCCTAGCCACATAAGTCGAACGCTGGTTGTAGGACGAGGGCGGCGGCGAGTAACCCACATTCGGCCTCGGCGCCCCGCCCTGAGGATAAGCGGGCCCCCGTGGCGCATTCGCACCCCCAACATAGGTGCTGTGGAAACTCGAACGCTGCTCCACCGCGGCAGGAGCGCCACTCAATACAGCGCGCGTCCCTGGCGCTGTGCCCTTCGCAGCAGTAAATGACTGCGACCGAACGTCGACTCGACCCACCGGCGCAATCGTGCGGCCGTTGAAATTCAACGCCTGCTGATGGTCCGGCCTCGGCCCCGCCCCGCTAGCCCACGGACCTTTGGCAACCGGCCCACGATCGACCGCCACCAGCCTTTGCGCGGGAAGCGGATGGAGACCGCCACCGGCATAGACCGGGTGCACCGGCATCCTCCAGCCCGGCGGATAAGCTTGCACCACGATCACCGGAGCCAGCCGTCCGCAACCGCCAGGAGCCCAGCCCCAACCGAACCCGTAGTAACCCCAGGCCCCGCAATGATAAGGCAGCCAGCCCCAGGGATAGCTTGAAACCCAGGTGTAGCCGAAGGTCGGGTAGTAAGCCCAATAACCGGCTCCATAAGGATCCCAACCCGGGCCTACGCCGGCGGGAACCCACACATTGCCCGCGCCCTCAACCGGGTACCAGTTGCCGTTGGCGTCCAGATCATTCCAGTTTTCGTTCTGCGGATTCGCCGAGTCATCCCGCACCGGAGTCTGCTGGGCAGCCTCCTGGGCGATGGCCTGATCCCGGTCTTGATTCCAGTTATCCCAGGAGTCTCCATTGATTCCCTGGGCAACGGTGTACGGGGCCCCGTTGTTTTCCACAGCGCGGATGCTCTGGTTCTCGGCCACGTCCACCGGAGCAATGCCGTTGCCCTGCACGTGAGCGGAACCGCTGATCACCGCGACTTCCCATCCCGCATCCAGACCCACGCGCAGGATCGAGTTTGCCGTCGGCGCCAGGTCGACATTGGCGAACTGGAGGTTAAAGGGCGGATGCCCTTCGCCCACATTGAACTCGTAATAACCCAGGCCAGACAACTGCTGGATCTGCACTTGATCCTGTCCCAGGTGACCGAACTGCAGCGAGCTGTTGGGGGTCAGGCGGGCCACGCTGCCGTCGCCGAACTCTACCTCTACCTGCCCGTCTGCGCCGGTCTGCAGACGCGAGCCATCCAACACCGGCATATTGATCACGGCCTGCTGCGAAATCCGCTCCCTGCCCGGCAAGCAGCTGGACCGAGCCTTGCACGAAGCTCACGCGTGCAACATTCGACCCCGCGTCCGGCCCCGCATTCTGGGCCGGCGCCTGGCCGGTTCCCAACCCAAAGCACAAAAGGCATAGTACTAAGGTCGCAACGAACTTCTTGATTCCCGGGTGCTTCATCATGAGCACCTCCATTTCCTGATGGGGTCCCGAACGGAACCCCCTAATGACTTCAACCGTATTTCAGGCAAGAAGTTTCCCGGCCTGGTTTCAGCGGCTATCTGTTCATTTGACGGAAGTTGGGCGCCGTTGGGCATGCTCGGCCCCGTCAATCTTCTTTTGCCGCTCTTGCAGCAAAGCCCGCGCACGCCTCTGCACCCGCTGTAAAACTGCGTCATCCCCAGCTATCGTCCGCAAAAGAGGGGCGATATTCTCCAGTTCGATCGCCCGCCCATCGCGCACCATCTGGTCCAGGATCTCCAGTTCCGTATCCAAGCTTAGACGCCCATGCTCATACTGACGCTGCAACTTGCTGCCTTCGTCAAGAGTTGCCGCGATAGCTTCAAATTGGTCTGTAAGCTTATCAATTTGGGACAGTTTGCTCCAGTTGTAGGTGCAACTTCCCTGGCCTTCGGGTCCCTCGTACGCCAACGTCTTGGTTCCCTGGAAAGCAATATTCTTCGCCCCATCGTCGCAGGCGATGGCGAACAGCTTGCTTTTGCGCGCGGTCGCAAACATGCTTTCGCGAACTGCTTTGGAGATATGGATCGGCCGATCCTGGGCTTCTGCCGGCATACTTTCGCCGTCATCCGGCGGAGGGCCGCCCGCTTCCGAGCGGAAATGCCCGTTGCCATCCTCCCCCACCGTCACGGCATACTTCGGGGGCTGCAGTTTGGGGTTCTCATAGGTAAAGCGGATCTGAGCAACGGCCGAGCCGTCTCGGCCCAGCCCCACTGCCGAGTGTGTGCCCGGCGCAATGACCAGGGGCAGGACTGCCCATACCATGTTTCGCAGCAGACTCAACGAAACCTCAAGCGCGGGATGCCGCCTGCAACGAAAGCGTCTGCGCGGTATGCACATGGCATATCGCGATGGCCAGGGCGTCGGCAGCATCGGCAGGTTCCGGCGCGCAGTCCAGGTTCAGCAGGCGTGCCACCATGAACTGCACCTGCTCCTTTTGCGCCAGACCGTAGCCGACGACCGCGGATTTGATAGTAAGAGGGGCATACTCCGCCACCGGCAACCCGCGGTTGGCGGCGGCCAGCAGGGCAACTCCCCGCACATGCCCCAATTTGAGGGCAGACTTGGCATTCACGGAATAGAAGACCTCTTCCACCGCCACCACCTCCGGGCGGTGCAGCTCGAGCAGGGCTGAAAGCTCAGCGTAAATATAGGCCAGGCGCATGGGCAATGGCTGATCTTTGGCCAGCCTGAGGCCGCCGGCAGCCACCGCTGTGAGGCGTGTTTCGCGCGGCCCGTACTGCACATCCACCACTCCATAACCGGTGCAGTTGGATCCGCAGTCAATGCCGAAGACACGCATGTGACCGAGTCTATCCCAGGCGAGGGCATGACTGTAATAGTGATGTGGATGCAGCCGTTCCCCTACTTCGACAGGCCTTCGAGCGGAGAGCTGGCGGTCGCGTAGAGCTTCCTCGGCATTCTTCCGGAGAGGAAGGACTGCCGCCCCGAGAGCACCGCATGCATCATCGCCTCGGCCATCAGCACGGGCTTGGCAGCGTGAGCAATGGCGGAGTTGACCAGCACTGCGTCCGCGCCCAGGTCCATCGCCAGGCACACATCGGAAGCCATCCCGACCCCGGCATCGACAATCAGCGGGACCTCGGTGATCATCTCCCGCAGGATGCGCAAAGTAGCCAGATTCTGTATCCCCATCCCGCTCCCGATGGGCGCCCCCAGGGGCATGACGGCCGCCGCTCCCGCATCGATCAGCCGGCGCGCAAACACAACGTCGTCCGACGTATAGGGTAGAACCGTGAAGCCTTCTTTCACCAGAACCCGGGTCGCTTCCAGGGTTGCCTGCACGTCCGGGTAGAGGGTCGCCCGGTCTCCGATCACTTCGATCTTTACCCAGTCGGAGAGCCCGACTTCACGCCCCAGCCTGGCGGCTCGAATGGCCTCGTCGGCGGTATAGCATCCGGCGGTATTGGGCAGCAGGAAGTAGCGCTCCGGGTCAATGTAGTCCAGCAGCGACTCCCGGCTGCGGTCCAGGTTGATCCGCCGCACCGCGACCGTGACCATCTCCGCGCCTGAAGCTTCAATGGCCGCCTGGGTCTCTGGGCCGTCCTTGTACTTCCCGGTGCCCACGATCAGCCGGGACTGAAAAGCCTTACCCGCAATTACCAGTGGTTCCATGAATGAATTGTAAGCCTGGGTGAGGCTGGGGCCGCGACTTAGTAATAGTTGATTATTATGTTGTGCTACCCTGTTATAGATGAACCGCTTCGTCTGGTTGGCCGCTGCTGTCTTGCTGGGTGCGGTGGCCGGCGCCCAGACGCCGCCCAAGAAGCA
>CAWIBI010000023.1:0-17609 GCA_963834205.1 uncultured Acidobacteriaceae bacterium
GGAGTGCCGCTCAAGGTGCTCTGCGACAAGCTCTCGCATACTCGGTTTGAGCCCTCGGGATGGACCGGCAATGAGGAACTTGGATATGCGAAGTCGATCATGGACTACCTCTTCCGCTGGATGGAATTGCGATTTCTTTCGGGCAAGCAGCTTTCACTGTTTCCACAACAGATAGCAGTTGCGGAACGACAAGGCAGCGCAGAGGCAAACCATGCTCCCGCCAGCGTTTCGCAATACCTTCACGACAGCTATGAGGTTGGTGATGCGCCGCTCTGTGTCACCTGTGGGTAACTAATGGTCCGCAACGGCAGCTGCCACAAATGCGCAAATTGCGGTAGTACGAGTGGCTGCTCTTGATAGCGGAGCGGGGCAGCTTTCGGCTGTTGCTACTATGCCACCAAATCATCTTGTAATCGCGAGTACATAAAGGATGCGCGAAGCCGATCCTTTTCGTTACTTCCGAATGGCCGACAATTCGTCCCGAATCAGTATTTTGGAGAAATGAAAATGGCTACCACTACTCTGAAGACCAGCAGCTTGCCCCGGGAGTTTGTCTTCAACGGGTCACGTATTCCGGACCCGGATCCACAGATGAGCATTGACCAGGTTCGCGACCTGCTTACGCCTTCTTACCCCGAAATTGCGACTGCGACGATGACTGGGCCGGAGGACACAGGAACGAGCTTGCGTTACTCCTTCTCCAGAGCCATCGGTTCGAAAGGTTAAAGCCATGCACCGGTCTGAGATGACACGGGAGGAGTTGGTGGAGATATTCGCAATGAAGGCGACCGCACCGACTCCGGAAGCGAACAGATTGCTCGTGAGGCATCTCCAATGCAAAGAATCGATACGTCTCGCCGGCGACGTCCGGCAGGCGATGGACCGGTTCGCGGGGACAGACAGCGTGCCGCTCGCCCCTCCATCCGACCTCCTTCCGCCCCTCGGATAACAACCCTCGCGCCTGCGTTCGGTCAGGCTCTTCCCACCCTCGACACGGTTCCAACGGAATACAACCACGAAGTCAACGCGGAACTGCTTTACGATCTGGGCGCTGCTCTGGTGAAGGCGGGTTTGGGCTCGCCTGAAACGTGGCAACGAAGCGGGGAAAATGCAGTTGTCTTCGCGCAACACAGCATCATGGGCGGGATTGGCACACAGCGCGGTGATCTGCTGCAGCGCAACGTCGAATTCCATCTCCAGGTGAGCGATGTACTTGAACGGGATGGCTACGGTTTGACACTTAGCAATGGACAGCTGGCTGTGACGATCGAATGTGGCGGTTCGGGGTATCTGAAGATCGGGCCAGCACTGGACGCCCTCGAGGATCAAGCGGAGGGGCTTGGGGAAGCATTCTATTGGACCCTTATCCAGGCACTGTATCGTGTGATGCGGATCTACGATCACGACGACGCGTTGATGTACGAGGAAAGGTTAATTGAGTACGCGAACGAGGACGACGAGGAGAATCGCAGCCAGTATGAGTTCCCAGAGGTGGAGAAAGCACTCCCGACGTGTATCCAGAAAACACTCAAAGAGAAGTGGGGACTGGTAGATCGCCGCCTGCTGCGCGCCCACGGCAAAGGGCCCTACCGGTCCTGGATTGATCGTCTGAGAAAGATGCAACGACTCTCCCGTCTACGTCTTGAACAATGGCGGGAGCCTCTCGAAGACCGCTACTACGATGGTCCTCCGCTCCCATCGTTACTCGTTGCCTTCAAGGAAAGAGACGCTATCACCGCCTGCTTCGATGAGGAAGGTCAGCACATGTTGGAAGGCTCGTCAGAGCCGACAGTCCGTGTCGTCTTTTCTCCAAAGAAGGCAGACGAAGTGAAGCACGCTGTTCGTGTGATCGAGCGTTTCGTTGCATTCAACGCAGAACTCTTTAACCTGGTTGAGGAACTGCAGGGATGGGAGAAGGAAAATGCAAGTTCAGATAGCAATCGGGGAGAACCATCGCTTCGAGCTGCATGAGGCGTTGTTGGTTTACTACGGGAACCAGACAACCTTCATTACGAAGCACGAGGTTACGACCCAGCAGAACGCAGCACCTACTCTCGGACCAGCGCAACCGCTCACCGTAGCATTCGTGGAGTCGCTCGTTCGCTCTCTCGGGGGCGGAGCTGCTGCCGAGGTGTTCCCAGAGAACATCCTCGCCAAAAGTGATCGCTTGATTGCCTGGTGGACACCGGTACAACGCCGTCAGATGTTCTATCAGAACTCCGAGGGAAAGGCGTCCAATTTGAGTGGCCGCCTTTTTCCTCAGCCTCCATTAGTTTGGCGGGTCTGCGACGGGCAATTGAAAATCCGCGCTCTGACTCAGAACAAACGTCCCGAGGCAAAAACGAAACTCGCTGTCGCGCCCTACTGGAATCTCTCGGACAGTGGCACCGTCTGCACAGGATCGATGCGGCGGCCAGAGAACGCATCCGTCGCGGCCATTTCCGCCTGGGAGCGAGGCTTCTACGAGAGTGCCTTTACCCATGCCAATGTCGGTCGCCTTACGCGCTACAAAGGCGGATTCGAGGGGCTTTGGAGCGGTCTGACAGGCAGGCGGAGATTGTTCCCTTTGGAGAGCCTGATCCTCCTTCCCGATACCCTGGCCCAATTCGTCCGCGAAGAAAGGAATTGAGATGCGCATCGAGCACTCGCTGCCTCCAGGTTTCCTCGGCCGTCGTCCCATTCGTGTATTGGTCGTGGGTGCAGGCGGAACCGGAAGCGCCATCCTCATGGGCCTCCCCTATCTCGATCAGGCGATGCGGGTGTGGGGGCATCCATACGGGCTCCAAGTATGCATGATGGATGGGGACACGGTGTCTGAGACCAACTGTGTCCGTCAGCCATTCTCCGCCTCGGACATTGGTCAGAACAAAGCAACGGTGCTCATCAACCGAATCAACATGTTCTGGGGTACGAAGTGGTCGGCGGAATCATCATTTCTCAACGAAACTACTCTGCGCCGATCGCATGATGAGGTTCCAGATTTGCTTATCGGATGCGTCGACACTCGCGCCGCGCGCAAGGTCATCGACCAGGCTGTAACGTGGCCAATGCACGCGACAACCTACTGGCTCGATATTGGGAACAATGCGGCGAGCGGACAATACATCCTCGGGCAACCCCTAAACTCACAGGAACCGGCGCTCTGCCGTCAGGCTGCTGTCGCGCTGCGCTTTAATCTGAAAATTTGGGCGTTTTGTTTTCAGCAATTTGTCGCTTTTTAATACATCCGTAACTGCACTTAAAAGCGATAATCATGTACTTAAATCGCATACGAAATGGCGGGTGAATTTCGTGTCGGATTTAAGTACAAAATGGCGATCGTGGGAGACGGCCTCTCCGGAAGATTGGAGCATCGCTTTGGAGCGGGAGGCTGTCATTCGCCCTCTCGCCGAACAGCTCCGGCTCAGTCAGGCGATCATCGAAAGCGCTGCCCAACGACTCCGACTCAGCCGAATAGCACTCTACCGCCTTCTGCGTCGATATCGACAGCGACCGCAAACCTCGTCACTGCTGCCCTGGACGCGGGGGCGCCCCCTCAATAGCCGGCACCTGAACAAGGAGCGGGAGAATCTGATCTCCTCTTCTATCCGCGAGTTCTTTCTCGTGAGGGAGCGGCCTTCGCTGGCTGCACTGTTCCAGGAGGTCAGACGTCGTTTCGCCGAGCATCAGCTGCCAGCACCAAACTACCGCACGGTAATGCGACGTGTGGCCGCCGTGGATGCGCGCCTCGCCGCGACGAAGCGAGAGGGCGCAAAAGCGGCGCGAGATAAGTTCGGCCCGATAGGAGCTTCCAACCTGCGTCCGCAGCGTCCCATGGAAGTACTACAGATCGACCATACGCCCGTCGACGTAATCGTCGTGGACCAGGAGCAAAGGCTGCCGATCGGCCGACCGTGGCTGACTCTGGCAATCGACGTTGCAAGCCGGTCGATAGCGGGCTTTAGTGTTTCGCTGGAGAGCCCTTCTTCCCTTTCAGTTTCGCTGGCGCTCTCGCATGCAGTGTTGCCTAAGATCGGCTGGCTCGCTGATCGCGAGCTTCACACACTCGATTGGCCCATGGGTGGGCTACCGGCATCGATCCACGTGGACAACGCGAAGGAGTTCCATTCCGAGGCGCTGGCGCGTGGTTGTCAGGAATATGGCATTGCGATTGAATATCGCGTACCGGGTTTGCCTCACTATGGGGGGCACATCGAGCGCATGATCGGAACCATGATGGGAGCAGTCCATTTGCTTCCCGGTACTACTTTCTCAAGCGTTGCGGAGAAAGGAACTTACGACTCCGAAGGACGTGCGGTCCTGACCCTGTCGGAGTTGGAGCGTTGGCTGGCGCTGCAGATTGCCGGAGTCTACCATCTGACCGTCCACTCGGCTTTGGGCAAGACGCCTTTGGCGGCATGGCATGAAGGTCTTGCGAAAAGAAAGCAGGCTCTTCGCTTTCCAACAGACGCGGAGGAGTTCTTCCTGGACTTTCTGCCCGCGGTCCCGCGCAAGGTGCAAAGAGACGGCATTCACTTTCACAACATCCACTACTGGAACAGCGTCTTGAGCCCTTGGGCAGGGCGACTCAAAGACCCCTTATGGGTCAAGTACGACCCTCGAAATCTGGCGCGCATTTACGTGCGCGATCCGGGCGGCCGGCACTGGCCGATTCCTTACGCGGACCTGCGGCAGCCTCCCATTGCCCTCTGGGAGCTGGAAGCGGCCAGGAAGCACCTGCGAGAAAGTGGGAAGTCCGATCGCACTGAACCCAGCATTTTCGCCGCCATCAAGGAGCAACGCCGACTCGTCAAAGAAGCCGCGAAGAGTTCGCAGCAGAGGCGGCGCCGAGAAAGGACGCCGCAGCAGTCGATATCCCCGTCCCCCGTCAATGTGACTGGAAAGTCCACAGAACCACGCGACCTGAAGCCTTTTCCGGTCGAGATCTGGGACCGTGAATGATCTCGAATCTCGATCACTTGCAGGCGCCCTCTCGCGTACTGGCGGAATTGAGCGCACAAGAGCGGATCGCCTGGATTCGACAGGATAGATGGATTCAATATCCTCGCGCCCAGCGCATCCTCGAGCAATTGGCAGACCTCGTCGACTATCCTCCGCGAGATCGTATGCCTTGTCTGGTCATCTTCGGATCCACGGGAATGGGAAAGACGCGAGTCGTCCAAAAGTTTCTCCGTGACAACCGTGCTCACTTCGATCGGCGGCTCGGCAGGACGCGCACGCCGGTCGTCTCGATCCAGATGCCGCCGACCCCCAGTGAGCGTGACCTTTACGAAGAAATCCTGTCCGGGATGGGAGGTGTCTTCTCTCATGGCACCAGTGTGACGATCCTGCGTCATCGCATCCGAACTCTGGCCCGGCAGCTGGAAGTGCGCATGCTGATCATCGACGAGATCCATTCCCTTCTCGCCGGTACCTTTCGGGAGCAGCGAGTCATTCTCAATGCGATTCGCTTCCTGGCGAACGATCTGCGCATTCCCCTGGTCTGCCTCGGAACGGAGGAGGCCAACCAGGCCCTCATGACCGACCAACAGCTGGCGGACCGCTTCGCGGCCGCAGAGCTGCCCGCCTGGGAGAATGACGCCTCTTTCGAGCAGTTGCTGCTGAGCTTTGAGTCGATTCTGCCGCTACGCCTGCCTTCCGAACTCCGCGACCCGAAAATACATCAGCGAATCCTCAGTCTGACCGAGGGCGTGTTGGGCCGCATCTGCAAATTGATCGAAACCGCCGCCATCGAAGCGATTCGTTCCGGAGAGGAACGTATCGCGCTGGCTCTGCTGAATGACGAGCTGGTGACCGAATCTCTGGTATCGATCAAAGATCGGCGAAACCGGCGTTTCTCGGGATCATGATCGCGCCAGGTCAGCTACCGTTTGCTCCGAGGCCCATCCGTGGCGAGGTTCTATCCTCCTGGCTAATGCGGGTCGCGGCAGCGAACCTGGTCCAGCTTGTAGATCTTCTCGAGGCTCTGGAAACTCATCACGGCCAGGTCCTTGCCTCGGATTTGCTCGACTACTCTATTCCCGAAAAGGCCGTGACCGCGTTGTCGAAATTTTGTCGGATCTCTCGGCAAGCTGTTCGGGACATGGACATCCGGCGGCGGGCTCCCCAACTCGACGCCGTCCAGCTCATGCGATATGAAGACGGTCCACTGTCTCGCTGCTCGTGTCTCAGACATCGGCGTGTGCGCTACACCTTTTGCCCGCTCTGCCTCGTGAAGCAGCGGGTGATCCATACGCGATGGGACTGGAGCGTTGCCTGCATCACTCTTTGCGACGTTCATCAAACCCCTCTGCTGGACGAATGCCCTGCATGCGGCGAGACTGACCCACTGAGCTTCTCGGGCGTTGATCTCCCGCCTGATGTCATCTGTAGATCCTGTTACAAGGATCTGGCCTGTGATTGGCCTCGGAATGAGCTCGCAGGTGAAACAAGACAGGCCGTCGACGGCACGTACAGGGCTTCGCTCCTTGGAGTCGATCCCGGCCCCGAGATCCTGGGCAAATCAACTGCGCAACAATTCCGCGCCTTCATCGAAGATCTGCACCAGGTGCTTAGGCACAAATTGAACCTTCTTGCAGATTGCAGGAGAGTTGTTCCCGTATCTTTTTCAAGACACGATATCCTTCACATCATCGCTCTGCTCATCAGGAACGCTGCGCCAACCTCAGATCTCCGCCTTCGACGCAAGCGTGAGAGTCGTAGCGTAGCCTTATGGACAGCCCTGTTTCAGGTGATCCCCGCACGGTTCGGCGGAGTAACGCTCGAGGACTTGAGCTCCCGATGGCCAAAAGCGCTCCGTCGACGTTTTGCTTCAGCCATGCTTCATCGGACGCGAAAGCGTTGGCCATACTCACCCTGGGGACCAGATCACGATTCTGGTATCAGATTTAAGTACATGGAGCTTGCGCGCGTATACGAATTAAGTACAGTAAACGAACCGCATATTCGAAATTTTCAGATTTAAGTACAGCGCGACACCTGGAGTCTCCACTTCGCCGGGACAAAAACAGGCGACACTGATGCCGCGCGGTTTCAGTTCGTAACGCAGGCACTGTGCGAGCCCCACGACGGCAAACTTGGAGCTGCCGTAGGCCGTGTAACCGTAGACTGGGATGATCCCACCCATCGAGCCAACCAGAACGATCTTGCCGTTGCCACGTGCAAGCATGGCGGGCAGCACCGCTTCGACAATATTCCGGGTGCCGTAGAGGTTAATCTTAATCATTCGGTCGAAAGTTTCGAACTTCATGTCAACGAGGTGCGCCGCGCCGCCGATACCGGCCATGTTAATGAGAATGTCCGGTGCGCCAGCTTCAGCAATTGCCGTTCCGACTGTGCCGATCACCATTTCGCGATCGGCTACGTCGACTTTGTAACGCGCCACACGCTGCTCCGGCGAGCGGCGCGCTGACTCGATCTCGTGCAGCGCGGCGTCGTTCGGGGTGCGATCAAGAGTCACGATGTGGGCGCCGAGGCCGGCCAGCATCTTGCCTGCGAGCAGGCCCATGCCGCTGCCCGCCCCGGTGATATAAACGGTCTTTCCCGCAACTTCAGTCATTGGCGACCTATCTCCGCGCGCCTGATCACTTTTCGTCTACTCAGGTCATCAGCGGGTCTATCTTGAACCTTGATCAGCGATAACGCCGCTCGCCGTCGCCTGCGTGATTTGCATCCGGCATGCAGAAACGTTCGAGCGGATCCAAGCTCCCCTTCCGAACCAGCCCGGAACTCTAGAGAGCAAACCCTCTCAGCCCTCGGTGAGAACGGGTCTCGGTCTGGCCGGATCTGGCTGGCTGTGCTGATCAAGCCGCGGCGAACTGGATGATCACTTTGATGTCATCGGGTTTTCGTTGCAATGCATTTTTAAAGTTAGCGGGCTGCTCACGTCGTGTCACTAGCTTTGCCAACCACGCAGGATCGGCCCTGGAAAGGGCTTCACTAGCCTTGTACCAATGTCGTTTATTGGCGTTGACGCTTCCGACGATCACGTTGTTTTTGAGCACGGCGGCAGCCGCCGAGTCCGCCGTGGCTGACTCGGACGCGCCACCCCCGTGGCCAACGCCGGTCAGACAGATAACGCCGCCAGCCCCAATCCCACGAATCGACTCAGTGATGACCGATCCCACGCCGGTGCATTCGACGATGATGTCCGGCTCGAAGCCGATATCGGCGACGGTTCCCGAATGGTAGGTCGCGCCGAGAGCGCGCACTAGCTCCGGCTTGGGTCCGGAAATCCGCGCGGTCGAGGACGTGGACGTCGAACCCCTTTTGCTTGCCGAGCATCGCGGCGAGTAGGCCGATCGGGCCTGCTCCCGTCACCAATACGGTCCGCGGGTTCCCAGAACGCACGCTGACCGATGGATGTGATTTGCTCCCACGCCTTGGCGACAACGGTCGTCGGCTCGATCAGCACACCGAGCAGACCGAGAGAACGGTCCACCTTGACAACGTACTCTGGCTCGATCCGCCACCGCTCCGACATGAACCCGTGAATTTGTTTGATACCCCGTTCCGTGTATTGGCCATTGCGGCACATGTCCCACTCTCCGACCGCGCAGTTCGGGCACGGGAGTGGATCGGGGCGACGAACGATTCCGACAACGAGATCACCCTTCTTTAATCCTCCTTTCGGGCCGGGATCCAGGACGCGGCCAAGGGATTCGTGACCGAGCACCAGGCGAGTACCGCCAGGCGGCGCCCATCCATAGTTCCCCTCCACGATTTCGACATCTGTTCCACAAACCCCGACCGCGATCCCCTCCACGAGGACAGAGCCCTCGCGCTCGTCCGGCTCTGCAACCTCTTCCAGCAGCACGCTGGCCGCCTTCTTAGGCTCTACTGTGATTGCTTTCACGATCCTTCTCCTTTTGGAGCACGCTGCCCATCTGTCCAGGGTCGTGCCAGTAAGTCGTCAACTTGATTTCTGGCTCGCTGAGTGGCGTTCCAATTCTTCGGCAAGGATCGGCACCCCCTTGGCACAAGCTTGAACGCCCATCGAAACGCAAATCTGCAGCACGGCCATGATCTCTTCGGGAGTTGCACCAGCCTTGAGCGCTCCCTGGATGTGCCGGCGTGTGCCTGGTGCATACATGTGCGTGATGGAGGCATCAAAGGCGATGCTGATCAGCTCCATGAACCTCGGTGTGAAAAGACCGCTCTTGTATACGCTCGCTCCAAAGGCGAAGAATTCATCGGTCCAGGTGGGAGAAAGCTCGTAGAACGGATCCCACGCCGTGTTCCATTGACCGATCGCGCGCATCGCGTCACAGGCTGGAGTTTCTGGCTTAGGACCTCCCGCCGGCTTCACGCCTGCCACCTTCATTTCCTCAAGCAGGATGGGGGCGCCCAAGCTGCAGGAATGGACCGCCAACCCCACACCACACTTGAGAACCAGGAGGATCTCATCGCGTGTCGCTCCTGCTTCGAGCGCGGCGCGGATCTGGCGGCGTGTGCCTTCTTCATCGAGGTTCGTGCAGGAGCAATTCAGCGCGAGGTAGATCAGCTCCACCTCCTTGCGCGGCAGAACGCCGCTGGTCCACGGGTTCGTTCCAACCCGCAGCAGCACTTCCGCTCCTTTGGGATCCCATTCTCTGAGTTTGTCCAAAGACGAACCCCAAGGGTCTGCGGGTTCCGCCGTCGACGATGCTTTCGTTGCTACAGTTTCGGTTGCCATTTTTCCTCCTTTTTCTCTCTCAACAACTGCTGCTAGGTCGGGCATGACGCGCCATCGGTATGTTTAAGCCTATCGATCTAATCTCAATCTGGCCCGGCAGAAAAACCGCAAACAATTCAAGAAGTCGACACCAAGATTTTCCCGTCCACAACCTTCGCTGGAAAAGAGGCAACTCCAAAGTGCGAAGTGCCCGCAAAGCATCCGTTGGTGACGTCGAACTTCATCCCATGGACAGTACAAATCACGATTACGCCGAACCAGAGTCTTTGGCCGCTACTCCACCTAAGGGGGCCTGAGCCGCGACCAACCCGTCGCGACCGCCCATCGACCGTTGTAGATACACAAACAATTGGGACAGCATGACCCCCATCAGCAGACCGCCGACTCCCAAAGCGAGCACATCGGAAATGCGCCGGACGTGGAAATCTCCGACCTGGCACACAAGCAAATACCCTACCGCGAGATTCACGGAACCATAAAGCACGTTGACCGTTGGCGAAGACTGTCCCTTGCCGAGCGGGGAAGCGAAAGGTGTCGGGAGCCGATGCCCGGATACTCCGCTCGTCAAGTGCGGAATGGAGTTCACGAGAAAAACGCCCCCGAAGAAGTAAGCGACGTAGCTAGACCACTGCACGACTCCCCCTTTCATCGCGACGGTACCCAGCAAAGACCTCGCTTCGCCTTAGAGGAGGAGCAATCAATTCGCTGTGCCCCTCATGATTCAGCGTGCTTTCTCGTTCGAAAGCACCGCGACCAAGATCTCTCCGTCAACGGCTTTCGCCGGAAAGGAGGCGACCCCAAAGTACGAAGTGCCCGCAAAGCATCCGGTGGTGACGTCGAACTTCATCCCAGGCACCGGGCAGATTACGATCTTGCCGTCGAGCTTTCCCATTCCGAGAGAGCCGCCGGCGTGAGGACAGGTATCGGAGATTGCGCAGATTTTCCCATCCACCTTGAATATGGCCATCTCCTGTCTGCGATGAAGAACCGTGATCCGGCTCCGGGCCGGATCTGCTCAAGAGCCGTTACTTCGATAAAGTCCGCCATCGTTGTCGCCTGCAGAATCAGAGTGGTGATCGCGAGATCGCACAGTATCGTCCGAAGTGAAGGTCCCTCCCTATATGCAGAAAGGGACCTTATTATGCTTTGGACTGCAATGCCCGTCTTAGCTGTGTGCTCCCACCGCGACCGGAATATCCAATTTTTCCTCCCATTCGCCGGCGTGGATGTGCCCGCACCCGCCCTGGGCCGCCGGATGAAACATTCCGTCTGTTTCATGCACCATGAACCCCATGTTGCCCGGGCGGCGGTTCGGCGGCAGGCCAAGGTTGGCGAGGGTTTCCGCTGTAGATGCGTAAGTGACTCCGATCTTCAGCATCTCGCGCGCCTGTTCGGGTGTAGCGATCGCCCTTCCTAGTTCCTTGGCCATGCGAACATGGCGCTCGATCATTTCGATCGTCGACATGCGCACGCCCTTGGTGGTGTTCCAAAGATTGTCCTCGATGCCGGCGCGAGTGTGTTGCCCGAGCGCGATGCAGATAGCCGAGACCGGATGGGTCAGACGAAACGTGGTCTGGTAGGTGAAGAAGGAGCCATGCGGCGTGCGGCGGATCAGTTCCATCAGGTCGAACGGATTTGCGCCGCATATGCCCCCGCCGCCGATGCTGAAGAAGCCGTTCATCGGCCCCATGTAGTAGCCCTTGCGGATTAAGCGCTCCACGAGCTCAAGGCTGTGCACGTGGGCGAGCGCGAAATACGGCTGGATGCCGTGCTGAACCAGGCGCTTGATATTTTCGAGATAGAAGTCGGGCGTCGAGTCAGCCACAAGGTTGGCCATGGCGTGAAGCATCGCCGGGTTGGTGAAGCGCGTTCCCTCAAAGGCGTCGTCGACGGGATGGAGGGCCGTCAGATCGTAGAGGGTGGTGCCACAGGTGACCGTGACCTGGTCCGGCTTGGGATTGATTTCGGCCAGCTTATGGCGAGAGTCGTAGCTCTGGAACTTCGCTTCTTCGCCTGGCTCGGGCGCAAAAGAGATCGACCCGCCGAGCTGCAGGATCATTTTCGGCACTGCTTTGCGCAGACGCCCTATCTGGTCGTTGTACTCGCTTAAAGTTTTTGGAGATGTGGCCGGTTTTGGGATCGCGCACATGGATGTGCAACACCGTTGCGCCGGCGTTATAACAGTCCACCGCGGCCTGGACCTGTTCGTCCCAGGTGACAGGGAGTTTCTGTTCAGGCGTGCAATCCACCGGCATCCACACCGGCCCATAGGGCGAGGCGGTGATCATCAGTGGGGCTTGATTTTCGGGTAGCAATGAGTCATCGGTGAAATACATGTTCTTCTCTCTCCTCAATTCGATTCATTATTTGACCGCACGATCGATATCGACCTACGAGCGATTACCAGGCCCCCACCATTCAGAAACTGGACCTTACCAGCGGGAAAATGTGGGCGTTAAAGACACTTGAGCGCTCCTTACCCTTGGCGTTGCGTTTGGGCAATTGACTCGCCTCACTTCACGGCACTTCACTGGCACAGTACTCTTACTCGCTGGCGTGGTACGCACCGTCTGGATCCGGTTGCTATCTTTACCCACCGGAGCCTTCGGTCGAAAGTAAGCGTCCACCAAGCTGTCGGGGTTAGCTTTCACAAAGCCCGACTCGCTGCTTAAAGCTGTGTCGCGCTGATCGGTTTGCAACCTGCCAACGAGAGAATCCTATGAGAGGGCGATGGCCGCGGCAACTAGTAGAACTACGAGACGTTCCCGGGAAAAATGAACACAGGCTCGTTCACTGGCTTCGTCAGGGCACAGACAAAATCGAACTGCCCCACACGATGAGTGGACAGGCCGAGGTTCCGCGGACCTTGCTCGCGAATTCTGCTCCTGGGTCCCTTCTGGCCGTTGCCTTCGGGTCCAACTTCTGTGTCCCGCTTTTTTGCTCGGGCGCGTCTCCTGTTAGGCTTGCTAGCCGAGCCCTAAGTTTCGGATCAATCTTGCGAGGGACCTGGCTATGTTCGAAAACGCGCTGTGGTGCGGGCTGGCGTGGCGGACCCGGTCTTCGGTGTAGGGACTTGCTGTCGCGCTGCACTTAAGTGCAGTAAACCAACGCCATTTCCGAAATTTTCAGATTTAAGTACACGCGCGACAGAGGTTGGTCTTACGCGTAAAGCTACCTTAACGAGTAACGTACACACTATTCCGTTTCTTGAGTGGCCCCACGAGGAAAGATTCTCAAGTCAAGAGCTTTGATTGTTTCGCCTCGCCTGAATCTGATCACGCCCACGTGCAAGCTCGTTCCGCAACTCTTCCTCCGTCGGAAGGTACAACATGTATTTTGCGGCAAACATCTGTTGGCTTCCATGCAGGATAGAATAGCGCGCAATAATTTCATCTTTCTCGGCACAGAGGATCAGGCCGACAGTGGGATTGTCGTCTTCACCTCGTCTGAGGTCGTCAAACATGCGCAGGTACATATCCATCTGACCCACATCCTGATGTTCCAGCCGACCAATTTTGAGGTCGATTAAGACGAAGCATTTGAGCAGGAAGTTGTAGAACACCAAATCGATAAAAAAATGCTGCGATTCGGTTGACACGCGGTACTGGCGTCCCACGAAAGCAAAGCCCTTGCCCAGTTCGAGCAGAAATGGCTGCAGGTTTTCGATGATCGCCGATTCCAGATCAGATTCATGGAGTTGCGTCTGATCCGGGAGGCTCAGGAAGTCGAGCACGTAGGGCTGTTTGATTACATCTATCGGCTGGTTGACGGTCTGGCCCTGCTCCGCCAAGGCAATCACGCCGGCTTTGTCGCGACTCTTTAGTGTAGCCTTCGGAATTATTTGGCGTAGTGTTTCGGAATTATATGGCGTAAGGTCTTTGACATGCGAGAACTGGGCGAAGTGCCTGAGGAAGCTCGGGAGCTCGCGATGTCCCGGTTTCGGTTGATCCAGCCACATCTCGAGAAGAATCAGCCCCTGCAAACCGTAGCAGCTGACGGGAAGGTCCCGTTCCGAACCGCACAGCGGTGGGTGAGCCAGTACCGTAAATTCGGCTTGATAGCTCTTGCACGCAAATCACGGGCTGATCGCGGTGCCCGCAGAGTGATCTCGCCGAAGCTTAAGGAAACCATAGAAGCGCTCGCCTTGGAGAGCCCTCCTCTACCGGTCCGATCAATCTGGCGACAGATTCGGCAGCATGCGGAGACAATCGGTGAGACCCCACCACGCTACGGGCTCGTTTACGATCTCGTGCGTGAAATCCCAGTTGGACTGCTTACCCTCGCCCACCGTGGCGGAAAGACGTACAGCGAAAAATTCGACCTGGTCCACCGACGGGAAGCCCCGCGATCGAACGCAATCTGGCAAGCCGATCATGCACAATTGGGCATCCGCCTGGTAAGAGAGGATGGTCAGGTCGCCAAGCCCTGGTTGACCATCGTCATCGATGACTACAGTCGGGCTGTTGCCGGATACTTTCTCGGCTTTGATCCCCCCTCCTCGACACGAACCGCCCTTGCTCTTCGGCAAGCGATCTGGCGAAAGAGCCATCCACATTGGCAGATGTGCGGTATCCCCGATGTGCTTTATACCGACAATGGATCAGATTTTAAGTCAAAGCACATCGAACAGGTCGCTATCGATCTCAAAATCCAGCTCGTGTTCTCGACACCAGGGAAGCCGCAAGGGCGTGGCCGCATCGAGCGCTTTTTCAGAACGGTCAACGAAATGTTTCTTTGCGAGCTTGATGGGTTCGGCAAGAAAAGGCGACGTAAACCAAACCTTTCCATTGAGCAGTTTGAGGAACTCTTTCGGACATTCCTTTTTGAGACCTACCATCGACAACCCAGCACCCCCGCAAGGACGGCTCCCTCGGCGCGCTGGGAGGAGGGAGGATTTCTGCCTCGCATGCCCGAGTCGCTTGAGCAACTTGATTTGCTGCTCATGCAAGCGGTAGGCGCGCGGAAGGTGCGCCGCGATGGTATTCACTTTCATGGTCTGCGGTATCTTTCCCTGGTGCTGGCGGCGTACGTGGGTGAAGATGTGACCATTCGGTACGATCCCCGTGACATGGGAGAGATCCGTGTCTTCTACAAGGATCGCTTTCTTTGTTCTGCGGTATCCGCGGAGCTGGCAGGAGAGACCATTTCCCTCCGAGACATCACTAGAGCGCGCGACCAACGCCGTCGCGAACTCCGCACGATTCTCCACGATCGGCAACGGGTCGTCGATTCGCTTCTGCAATTAAAAAAAGGGACCAGTTCTGAGGAGATTCATGCAAAAGCAGCCGCCGCACCCCCATCCAAAGTCCGTATCAAAAGATACCGCAACGAGTGACGGCGCATTTGTCGAGACGATTGAACACCGCAGATTTGTCGAGTTTTGCGATGCATGCCGCAATTTCCGCTACATCGGTTTATGCTACGGGCTTCCAGGAATTGGCAAAACACTCTCTGCCGTTCGCTACAGCCGCGCGGATCAAATCCGAACAAGGGATGCGTGGACAACTGAAGTGAAAGACAATCGTCCAATCGACACAGTGCTCTACACGACCTCTGTGGTCAATACCCCATCCAGGGTCGATACCGACATCTCGCTCGCAAAAGAAAGAGTCAGAAACATCCTTCTGGACCCTATCCAGCAAGAAGCGAGGATCGTTCTCGACGAAATCAGACTCAAAGACGAGAAGAGACGAAGGGACATCATGGACAAACCGGGTTGCTCTCCGGAGTATCCTCCGGCGGTCGATCCTACCTACTTCGAGACATACAAGCACTATCAAGCCAAACAGCGAGCGGTCTCAGACCCGACAACTCTGATTCTCGTGGATGAGGCTGATCGCCTCCACATGAATAGTCTCGAACAGATGCGATCGATCTTCGATCAAGGTACCGCCGGTATGGTGCTGATCGGCATGCCGGGCATCGAAAAGCGTATCGCCCGCTTTCCTCAGTTCTATTTCCCGCATCGGATTCGTTCACGAATTTCGGCCTCTGAATGCAAACCAAGTCCAGGAACTCCTTGCGCAGCGCTGGGCGCCAGCGGGTATCAAGCTCCCTGAAGGGCCGCTCTCCCCCGAAGTTGTCGCAAGCCTCATACGCATGACTGGAGGAAACTTCAGGCTGCTGACCCGACTTCTAACCCAGATCGAACGAGTTCTCAGCGTGAATAATCTTCACAATGTTTCTGTCGAGGTCGTCGAAGCAGCACGGGACAGTCTGGTGATCGGGACAAACTGACGAGTTGTACAGTTGTACGCCAAATAGTCCCGAAACGCTACGCCAAATAATTCCGAACCTCGGCGCCATTTAAAGTCGAAAGCTACACCGGTGAGGCCCCATGATAGTCGGCAAACAAGATGACTGGATAATGCCAGATCGCCCAGATAAATCCTGTGATCATGGCAGTCGCGGGGAAGCCGTGCTTCTTCGCTAATTCCGGGACTAGGAATCCGCGCCAGCCAATTTCCTCACCTATCACGGTGGCAAAATCTCGTATGACGGTGAAAGTCGCTGTGAAAATGAAGTAAAGCGTGATGCTCGCCCATGCCGGAATCGGCCCGAGACCAAACGAGTTCGTAATCTGATCAACGAAGCTCTTGTTGTAAACGCCGCCTAGTCCGGTTAGCCACACAAATGTATAGATAACTATGCTGTATCCAAGCGGTATGAGGTAGCCAATCACCTCATACCGCGTCTTCCCCCATCCCCAGCCGATACTATCCAAATCGCGGCGGAGAAGCTTACAGGTGAGCAAGGCAGCAAGGCCGGGAGACCACATCAATCCGGCCACATACGCGCCCCAGCCACCCCCCATGTGGCCTGATTTGATGATAAGAAAATAAAACACTGAACTGATCAGAAGTGTTATGAGTAGGAATATGGGGATCGCTCGTGATTGGCCGAAGAGTGCTAAATCCCTGCCTTGAACATGTTTGCCCATGTTCTATGTCCTCCCCCTAAACACTTTTACGTTCATACCACGATAACTGTTCCGCCTTTGACCCTTGCGATCCAGCTTTTCTTTTGGCTAGACAACATTTCAACTGTTGCGTAACAGAGCATGCGCTCATCGAGGAGCCATTGGTTCGTGTTCCGGGTGTTTTGTGGCCTACCCGTCTGTGGCCTACCCGTCTGTTACTCATCGGTAAACAGGACGCGGGATTTCAGTGCAGCGCGACAGCCGCGCCAGCCAGGCACTTAAACCGCCAACAATCCTGTTGACCACCAAGCCAATCTGATAGATCTGCAATTACATTTATGCAGAGGGAGGCGATACCAAGCTGGTTGATCGACCGATCCGCCGCACCTCTTGTCACCTGAACCCGATCCAGAGGGACGCTCTTTTGAAAAACCTTAGGACCCGGGCCTGACAAACATCCGCCGCTTGGCGTATGGTGATTAGCAAATCCAGAACGCTTTTTTAGGACCTGGCCCCGGTCATCGGATCGGGGCTTTTTTATGCCTGCAGCGCGCATAATGTGGGCATGCTGCGTCGCGCCGACTTCCGATTGTTGATAGTCGTGATGGTCTTCCTCGCGTTGCTTGTAGTGTGGGCCTGGCCAGAAGGCGTCCGGGTCGAATCCATGTGGGGTACTGATCCGGTGCCAACTCAGCTTTCCAAGTAAGCGCCACGAAGCTAGGTTTGGCCAGGATCGATCGCAGCGCAGGACAGGCGCGGGCCTGCGCGGGGAGTCGGGGCAGAGGCGCGCGCTCGCGGCAACTGGAGGTCCTATTGGCCGCGGCGGGAGGCCCGGAGTGGCTCCCAGCTCCTTGGGATAGGGCTCAGAGTTCGGGCAGATGCTGGAATACGCCCTTAAACTGAAACGGCCTTAGCCTGCCATCTTACGGCGACAGATCGAGCAACTCTGCTCATAAACCACACGAGATTCTTGGCAGCATTCCTCTCGTCCAATGCCTTCTGCCGAGCCTGGATAGT
>CAWIBI010000024.1:0-562555 GCA_963834205.1 uncultured Acidobacteriaceae bacterium
CAGAGCAAACCATCTTGCGGGCGATTTGTTGTTTGCGGAAGATGAGTGAATGAGCGAAGAGAAGTCTCTGGGCATGAAGTGGCGAAGTCGCGAGGCGGCGGAAGAGTTAGTGAAGGAGTTTGAAGCCAGCGGTTTGCGACGAAAACAATTTTGCGAGCAGCGTGGCTTGTCGCTAGGCACGCTGGACCTGTATCGGAAGCGTCGCCGTTTGGCTGAGAGCGGAGTGGAGCCGAAGGCAAGTTTGGTGCGGGTGAAGGTATCGGCGGAGCCGCGGAGCGGAAGTGGATTGCAGATTGTACTGAGCGAAGGGCTGCGCTTGGAAGTGGCCGAGGGATTTGATGAGGCCACGCTGAAGCGCTTACTCGGGTTGCTCGGGCAGGGTTGATGTTTGGCCTCGGTGTGGCGACCAAGGTGTATGTTGCCTTAGGACCGACAGACATGCGTAAGGGGTTCGAGGGTTTGTATGGCTTAGTGCAGCAGCGGCTGGGACTGGATGCGCTGAGTGGACACTTGTTCTTGTTTGCCAACGGGCGACGCACGCGGTTGAAGGTGCTGGTGTGGGACGGCAGCGGTTTATGGGTATGCGCGAAGCGTTTGGAGAAGGGCCGCTTCCGCTGGCCGAGCGCGAGCGCCGATCAGCAGTCGGTATCGTTGAGCCAGGAGGAGCTGGGTTTGTTGTTGAACGGTCTGGACCTGGAGCAGGTAAGCCGTCGGCGCTGGTATCGTAAGGTAGCCGTGTGAGTTACTAGTAAGTGGGATCGCGCTCTGTTATTGCTAAGTCAGCATGAGCCCCGCATCCAGCAAGGACGAGCTACTGGCTGAGTTAGCAGGCCATGATCTTCCAGCGGCGTTACTCGATCAAGTCAGCTCCAAGCTTCGTCAGCTGGAATATGCCGAACAGAAGGTCCAGTTGCTGGAAGAGCGGCTTCGTTTGCAGCGGCTGCAGAAGTACGGTCCGGGCAGCGAGAGGCTATCGAATCTGCAGTTGGAGCTTCTCGATCAGGAACCCGGTGTCAGCCAGGCAGAGGTCCAGGCTGAGGGTAAGCGAGACAAGCCGGCAGCAAGCTCCGGCTCCCGCGCCAAGCGCTCCCATCCCGGCCGGCAGACCCTGCCTGAGTCTCTGCCGCGGGTCGAGCGGGTGATCGGCTGCACAGCCGAGCAGTGCATATGCAGTCACTGCCAGAAGCAGACGACAACGATTGGCTATGACAAGAGTGAGCACCTTGAGGTGGAACCGGCGAAGTATTACGTGGTGGTGACGCTGCGCGAGAAGCGGGCTTGCAGCCATTGTGGCGAGGCCGGCGTGGTGGCCGCTCCGCTGGCGCCCAGGATCGTGGAGAAGGGCCTGGTGAGCGACCAGATCGTGATCGAGACGCTGATTCGCAAGTACAGCGACCACCTTCCTCTTTATCGGCAGAGCGCGATGCTCGAACGGGATGCGGGTGTTCAGATCAACCGCTCGACGATGGATGGCTGGGTGATGAGGGTTGGCGAACTACTGCTGTTGCTGGCAGTGGCGATGAAACGGGAACTGCTCGCCGGAACCTATCTGCAGGCCGATGAAACTCCGGTGGAGGTACAGCTGCATCCTGGCCAAGGGGCCAACCATCAGGCCTATCTCTGGCAGTATGGACGACCGCAAGCCAGCACGGTCTTTGATTTTCGCATGGGGCGCGGGCGGGACGGTCCGCAGAAGTTTCTTGGCCGCTACGAAGGGATTTTGCAGACCGACGGCTACGCCGCTTACGAACGCGTCGGCGGTCCGGCAATGATCCACGCGGCTTGTTGGTCGCATGCACGGCGGAAATTTTATGAAGCCGCCCAACTGCATCCTGCCGATGTGGTGGCCACCGGCATCGTGGCCCAGATCAACGAACTCTTCGCTATCGATGCTCGCGCCAGGGCGCAGCAACTCGATCATGCAGCTCGTCATCTGCTGCGACAAGAGGAAGCTACACCCTTGCTGGAGAAACTGCGAGAGCAGATCAAGACCGCTCTTCACGGTGCCCTGCCGGCGAGCGCACTCAGCAAGGCCTGCAACTATACCTTGGCTCTCTGGCAAAAGCTCACTCGCTTCCTTGAGTACCCCCAGCTGGAGTTGTCTAACAATCTTGCGGAAAACTCGATGCGGCCCATCGCTCTCGGCCGCAAGAACTGGATCCACCTCGGTAGTGAGCAAGCCGGCCCCAAGATAGCTGCTATCCTTTCCGTCATGGAAACATGCAAACGGCTACACATCCCGGCCAGAGACTATCTCGCTGATGTGCTGCCTCAACTCGCTGACTTACCAACTACCCAACTGGATTCAATTACACCAGCCGCCTGGAAAATAGCTCAGAACCTCAAGGCCTCAACTGGTTTGCTCTGACGCTTACGTTGCAAGAAACCTTGTCCTGCGTCGAAGGAGCGAAGGCTCGGAAATGTGCAGCGATGTCTGACCTGGCTGCCTTTTGCGCAAATAAAAAGGCCGCCAGTTTGCTGGCGGCCTTCTAGTTAATGCCGGCAATCACCTACGCTCCCACACACTTACGCGTGCAGTACCATCGGCCCAGCGAGGCTTAACTTCCGTGTTCGGGATGGGAACGGGTGTGACCCTCGCGGTATATTCACCGGCAAATCGAGGTGTGCTGCAGGGACCTTGTTCTTCCCCGCGTGTGCTCTCAACAACCTTAACCGAGCTGTAAAAACACACCTGTGAGCTTTTGGGGCGCTTGGCGGAGGGTCTCCCCCGCAGTCGCGGCGAGTTCAGGCTAGTTTTCCTGAAGTTCTCGCGCGGCAAACTGGCGCCATGCAACCTGATTTTTCACAACGAAACCGATTGGGCTAGATCATTAATTGCTTTCGAGGTCCGATCCCTCAGCGGCTAAAGCCGCATGCATCTGAAGTTGATGACGGACGGCCTGAAGGCCGTCCCCTTCATGCCTGTACCTTCAGAAGCATTCGAGGTGATCCGATTCTCTAGATCAATTTCAAGGCTTGTTGAATGTCTCTCTGATACTGCGCAGAGTTAATTCTATGGACAAGCCGAACGGGCGATTAGTACTGGTAAGCTCCACGCATTACTGCGCTTCCACCTCCAGCCTATCAACCAGGTGGTCTTCCTGGACCCTTCTTGACCCTTTTGGGTTGGGAGATCTCATCTTGGGGCGTGCTTCCCGCTTATATGCATTCAGCGGTTATCACAACCGAACTTCGCTACCCAGCCGTGCCCTTGGCAGGACAACTGGAACACAAGAGGTTCGTCCATCCCGGTCCTCTCGTACTAAGGACAGCCCCCCGCAAATCTCCTACGCCCACAGCAGATAGGGACCGAACTGTCTCGCGACGTTCTGAACCCAGCTCACGTACCGCTTTAATAGGCGAACAGCCTAACCCTTGGAACCTTCTACAGCTCCAGGATGCGATGAGCCGACATCGAGGTGCCAAACCGGAGCGTCGATATGAACTCTTGGCTCCGATCAGCCTGTTATCCCCGGCGTACCTTTTATCCGTTGAGCGATGGCCCTTCCATACAGAACCACCGGATCACTAAGGCCTGCTTTCGCATCTGCTCGACTTGTAGGTCTTACAGTTAACCACACTTATGCCTTTGCACTCGACGGCTGATTTCCAAACAGCCTGAGTGTAGCTTCGCGCGCCTCCGTTACAATTTAGGAGGCGACCGCCCCAGTCAAACTACCCGTCTTACTATGTCCCTCTCCCGGATCACGGGAGGAGGTTAGAATCACAGCACTCGCAGGGTGGTATCTCACCGTTGGCTCCACCAAGTCCGAGAACCTGGCATCAAAGCCTCCCACCTATCCTGCGCAGCAAGAGCCATAACTCATAGTAAAAGTGTAGTAAAGGTGCACGGGGTCTTTCCGTCTAGCTGCGGGTAACCGGCATCTTCACCGGTACTACAAGTTCGCCGAGCAACTCGTTAAGACAGTCGTACGATCGTTACGCCATTCGTGCAGGTCGGAACTTACCCGACAAGGAATTTCGCTACCTTAGGACCGTTATAGTTACGGCCGCCGTTCACCGGGGCTTCAGTTCAAAGCTTCGCCTTGCAGCTAACCTCTCCCTTTAACCTTCCGGCACCGGGCAGGCGTCAGCCCCTATACGTCGTTTTCGACTTAGCAGAGACCTGTGTTTTTGTTAAACAGTCGCCGTACGCGTTTCACTGCGGCCCCCTCGAGCTTGCACTCTACCGGGGCGCTCCTTCTCCCGAAGTTACGGAGCTAATTTGCCGAGTTCCTTAACAAGCTTTCACTCGAGCGCCTTTGGATATTCTCCTCGTCTACCTGTGTCGGTTTGTGGTACGGTTCCCAACCCCTCTCCTTAGAGGATTTTCTTGGCAGCGTGAAATCGGCAGCTTTCGGGCATACGCCCTACTGTTTTGCGCCTCACTGTTAAGTCCACCTGGATTTGCCTGGGTGAACCAGCTTACGCGCATCAAGCCCCATAGCCATAGGAGGCCCTGCTTATCCTTCTGCGTCTCCCCATCGTCAAACGAGGTTTTGGGAGGTCCGGAATATTAACCGGATGTCCATCAGCTACGCCTTTCGGCCTCACCTTAGGGACCGCCTAACCCTGAGCGGATTAACCTTCCTCAGGAAACCTTAGACTTTCGGCGCGGACGGTTCTCACGTCCGTTATCGCTACTTATGCCGGCAGGGTCTCTTCTCAACGCTCCATCTGTCTTCTCAGTCAGACTTCGCCGCGGTTGAGAATGCTCTCCTACCACGCACACCATAGGTGTGCATCCGCTGCTTCGGTGTACAGTTTTAGCCCCGTTATATTGTCGGCACCGGACCGCTTGACCAGTGAGCTATTACGCTTTCTTTAAAGGATGGCTGCTTCTAAGCCAACCTCCTGGCTGTCTGAGCGTTCCGACTTCCTTTCCCACTTAACTGTAACTTTGGGACCTTAGCAGGCGGTCTGGGCTGTTTCCCTCTCGACGATGAAGCTTAGCCCCCATCGTCTGACTCCCGGACTGGTTGTCATTGGCATTCGAAGTTTGATTGGATTCAGTAAGCCGGAAAGCCCCCTAGTCCATCCAGTTCTCTACCACCAATGCAAATCATCCGAGGCTAGCCCTAAAGCTATTTCGGAGAGAACGAGCTATCACGGAATTTGATTAGCCTTTCACCCCTACCCTCAGCTCATCCGAGCTTTTTTCAACAAACACCGGTTCGGTCCTCCAGTGGGTGTTACCCCACCTTCAACCTGGCCAAGGGTAGATCATCCCGCTTCGCGTCTATTCCTGCCAACTGATTCGCCCTATTCAGACTCGCTTTCGCTACGGCTCGCTTTCGCTTAACCTTGCTGACAAGAATAACTAGCCGGCTCATTATGCAATAGGCACGCGGTCAGGCATTCTCTTGCGAGCATAGCCCTCCCACTGCTTGTAGGCACACGGTTTCAGGTACTTTTCACTCCCCTCGCAGGGGTTCTTTTCGCCTTTCCCTCACGGTACTGGTTCACTATCGGTCAGAAACGAGTATTTAGCCTTACGGGATGGTCCCCGTAGATTCAAGCAGGGTTTCACGTGCCCCGCCTTACTCAGGTATCCGCTTCGAGTCTGGATGGTTTTCGTCTACGCGCCTGTCACGCTCTATGGATCCACTTTCCAGAGGATTCGACTAACCACCAGATTGGTAACTCTACTGTTGCGGACCCTACAACCCCCGCGGCACCGAAATGCAACGGGTTTGGGCTATTCCGATTTCGCTCGCCACTACTCTCGGAATCGAGGTTTCTTTCTTTTCCTTCAGGTACTGAGATGGTTCACTTCCCTGAGTTCGCTCATTCCCGCCTATGTATTCAGCGGGATGTACTACGGTTTTGCCGTAGTGGGTTTCCCCATTCGGAAATCTCCGGATCAAACGCCTGTGTGCGGCTCCCCGAAGCTTATCGCAGCTTGCCACGTCCTTCATCGCCTGTTTCTGCCAAGGCATCCACCGTGCGCCCTTAGTAGCTTGACCATAAAATTAACTCTCGCGCAGCAGTCAGATTAACTTGCAACCTGCGATACCGAACTGAGAGCCAATTAGAATTAGTCTCTGATTCGCCTGCGTTTGGATACTTCCCTTTCGGGTTAGTCTCCATTCGCTAATTATCCTAAAGACACTCAACTAAACACGCCCTCCCTGCACACGAACTTGCGATACTGCTCTTCGCGCTTACACAGGAAAAGGCCTGCTCAGCCTTGTAATTTTTATTACCCAATCGATTTCGTTGTCAAACATCCAGTTGCACCGGAGGTTAATCCGGTGCCCACCCTGGGGTGGGTTCGAACAGCTTGCCTTGCGGCGCTGCTCAAAGATCAAAGCCTGTTGAGGTTTTCATCTTTGAACAGTTCGAGTTTTGAGATGGGGAGACCGAACCGCAGGTCCCTCCACTACGCTTCGCTCCTGTCGGGATGACAAATTTGCGTGACGGACAAGTTCCGCCCAAGCAATGTCAGCTCCGATGACAAATTTGCTTGTACTACAAATTTGCGCTCCGGCTGGGATGACAATTCATCTTAGAAGGTCATACGCCGGGAGGAGGAATTGGTGGAGCTGACCGGGATCGAACCGGTGACCCCCTGCTTGCAAAGCAGGTGCTCTCCCAGCTGAGCTACAGCCCCGTAATTTGAGTGGTGGGCCTGGGTAGATTCGAACTACCGACCTCACCCTTATCAGGGGTGCGCTCTAACCAACTGAGCTACAGGCCCGCTGGTTTTGCCAGAGTCTCATAACTCGAAAAGTTTTCGAGGACCAGGTGAACATGCAGAACGGCTACGCCGCCCTTGACCATCATGGAATTTAAACAAGAAGCAGAGAAGGCTTGACCGGTTCCTGAGCTTTCGCTCAGGAGTACATGGCAACATCCCATCCACCAATATAGAAGCGGATGAGTGCCATGACGTTCTCTCTTAGAAAGGAGGTGATCCAGCCGCAGGTTCTCCTACGGCTACCTTGTTACGACTTCACCCCAATCATGAATTACACCTTGGGCGGCTGCCCCCTTGCGGTTGGCGCACCGACTTCTAGTACAACCCACTTTCGTGATGTGACGGGCGGTGTGTACAAGGCCCGGGAACGTATTCACCGCGGCGTTCTGATCCGCGATTACTAGCGATTCCAGCTTCATGTAGTCGAGTTGCAGACTACAATCCGAACTGAGGCCGGCTTTTTCCGATTAGCTCCCCCTCACGGGTTTGCGACGGTTTGTACCGGCCATTGTAGCACGTGTGTAGCCCTGGACATAAAGGCCATGAGGACTTGACGTCATCCCCGCCTTCCTCCCCGTTATCCGAGGCGGTCTCACCTGAGTGCCCAACTTAATGATGGCAACTGGTAATAAGGGTTGCGCTCGTTGCGGGACTTAACCCAACATCTCACGACACGAGCTGACGACAGCCATGCAGCACCTATAGAGCAGCCCCTTGCGGGGAAGGAATGTTTCCACTCCGGTCCACTCCATTTCGAGCCCAGGTAAGGTTCTTCGCGTTGCGTCGAATTAAACCACATGCTCCACCGCTTGTGCGGGCCCCCGTCAATTCCTTTGAGTTTCAGCCTTGCGACCGTACTCCCCAGGCGGATCGCTTAACGCGTTAGCTTCGGCACGGCGGGATTGGGTACCCGTCACACCAAGCGATCATCGTTTAGGGCTAGGACTACCAGGGTATCTAATCCTGTTTGCTCCCCTAGCTTTCGTGCCTCAGCGTCAGTTATGGTCCAGTGAGCCGCTTTCGCCACAGGTGTTCCTCCCGATATCTACGCATTTCACCGCTACACCGGGAATTCCACTCACCTCTCCCATACTCAAGCCCGGCAGTTTCTCATGCAGACTTCGAGTTGAGCCCGAAGATTTCACACAAGACTTACCAAACCGCCTACGCACCCTTTACGCCCAATAATTCCGAACAACGCTCGCCCCCCTCGTATTACCGCGGCTGCTGGCACGAAGTTAGCCGGGGCTTCTTCTTCCGGTACCGTCATAATCGTCCCGATCGAAAGGAGTTTACGTCCCAAGGGACTTCATCCTCCACGCGGCGTTGCTGCGTCAGGGTTTCCCCCATTGCGCAAAATTCCCCACTGCTGCCTCCCGTAGGAGTCTGGACCGTGTTTCAGTTCCAGTGTGTCCGTGCGCCCTCTCAGGCCGGATACCGATCATCGTCTTGGTGGGCCATTACCCCGCCAACTAACTAATCGGCCGCGACCCCCTCCTTAAGCGAATTGCTCCTTTGACCCGTCGGTATTATGCGGTATTAGCCCAGGTTTCCCTAGGTTATCCCCCACTCAAGGGTAGGTTAGTCACGTGTTACTCACCCGTGCGCCACTTTACTCATGGATTGCTCCACTTTCTCGTTCGACTTGCATGTGTTAGGCACGCCGCCAGCGTTGATTCTGAGCCAGGATCAAACTCTCGTTTGAAACCTGATGGCTCTCTATCCCAGGACGGAGGTCCGGGAAGAGAGACCAAGTCTCACAGAGCTCGAAAACCCTGCGAGACATTACATTGTGAGAATGATCAAACCAAAACTTCATCGTTTTCTCACGACTGGCATGTTCAACCTGATTGTCAAAGATCCGCGCCGGTGACCGCCTGAGCGGGCCGCTTTGGATCAAGGAATACACAGCTTAGAAAGCTATGCGTCCTCGAACTTGTTGCGCTGCCTGCAGCCGATTTCCACACAGAGCGTGGAGTCGCTGAGTTTTACGCGCATTTATCGAGATTATAGAGTTTTTAGGACTCCGTCAATGGAATTCTTTTCCACTGGCTCGACGCGCTTGCAGCACCAAATTTGAAAGATCGGTCCAAAACCACATCGCGCTTTACCCGTTTCCAGGGGCGCATGGGTCATGGTGGGCAATTTTGCCCAAGAGGAGAAATTTTCCTCGCCGTGCAATGGATTGTTCGCTCTGGAAGGTATTTCCTTCTCTACCGGCTCTCTGCGCGTTCCGCGCCCGGCGATGACTCAGCCGGATTGATATTGGCGCTTTCAGGTGAGCGGCATGGGCTGATCGCCCGTCGAACAACTGCCGCTTCGCTCAGTACTGCTGGCCGGGTGTTTATTCCCTACCGCGAAGCTCCGTACCACTGCTTACTCTTGCAACGTTTTTAACTTTAGCAAGGTTCATCGAAAGTAGCAAATCGAAGCAGCTCGCCGAATCACGCTCATATTTCAACGACCTGAGTGAGAGTACCAACTTGCTCAACAGACCGCAACGTGTTGAAAAGGGGGTATTGCTGTTGAAAAGGCGGGTCGTGTTGCATCCGAAATATTTCAAAAGCGTACCTCAGGGCCTAAAGGCCGATATATTTTCGGTCGTTTACGGCACGACTGAAGTCGTGCCCTGATACAAAGCAGAGTTTTTTCGCAGCCTGTAAGCAGTGCCCTTCGTATAAGAAATGTTCACTCGACTTTGGCGATCAGGCCCAGGTCGGTCAGGCCGTTGATGAAGAATTGCACGGCCAGGGCTACCAGCAGCAGGCCCATGATGCGCACCAGGATGCGGATCCCTGTTTCTCCCATGAAGCCGCGCACCCGGTTGGCGCCGGTCAGAACCAGGTAGCTGAGGCCCGCGGTCAACACGATGGCGCCGATCACCACCATCCTGCTCCCAGGGCTTCAATGCCTGGCCGACCAGGATCATCACGCTGGAGATCGCACCCGGGCCAGCCAGCATCGGAATGCCCAAAGGCACGATGCCGGCATCGTCCTTCGAGGCTGCCTCGGCCGTCTCATCGCTCGATTCCTGCGTAGGGGAGCGACGGGCTTCAATCATGTCGATCCCGATCAGCAGCAGGATTACGCCGCCGGCTATTTCAAAGGCCGGCAGCGTGATGCCAAACATGCGGAAGATCAGCTTGCCGGCAAGCGCGAAGGTGAGCAAGACGATCAGACAGGTCAACGCGCCGCGACGGGCCATCCGCTGTTGGCGTTTTCGATCGGCACCTGCGGTGATGGCGAGGAAGGCCGGTATCGCAGCAAAAGGGTCGACGAGAAAAAAGATGGAGCTGACCGCCAACACCGAGAAGCGAACATAGTTCGAGTGCAGGGTGTTCAACGCCATACTCGCCGGTCCATACATCCACTCAACTTAAACCAGCGCAGTGGTTCTGAGGTGGAAAAGTCTACGCCAGCATTTGTTTAGGGGTTTAGTGCCGCGCCTCCGGCGCTCGGATCGTCCTGGATCGATTTCCCAGCCCTTCCGGGCTGGGCTGACGTTTGGCAGCCGGCCCTCCGGGCCTCGTATCCGTAGCAGTTTTTGCTGTGTCATTTTCTCTCAACGTACCGCAAGCAAGTTAATTGCTCGGGATGACAAAGGAGATGTGAACGGATTGATGGATCGCGCATTCACGGCAGGTTTGCGGTAGCGTAGATATAATCGAAGCTTCAATTGAAGGGAGCGGTTGTCGATGCCAATTCAGCCCACCGCCAAGATCTGGCACAACGGAAATCTAGTCCCCTGGGAGAAAGCCCAGATCCATGTGATGAGCCACGTGGTGCACTACGGCTCGTCGGTTTTTGAGGGGATTCGCTGCTATGCGCAACCTCAAGGCGCAGCCATTTTTCGCCTCACGGAACACATGCAGCGACTGCTGGACTCCGCCAAGATCTACCGCATGCCACTGCCCTACTCGCTGGACCAACTGACCAGCGCAGTGGTCGGTCTGGTGGAAAGCAACGGCGTCGCCCCCTGCTACATCCGGCCCATCGCACTGCGCGGATACGGAGAGATGGGCGTAAGCCCCAAGGGCACTCCCATCGAAGTGTTCATCGCTAATTATTCCTGGGGCAAGTATGTCGCCGGTGACGACGGCGCGGACGTGTGCATCTCCTCCTGGAACCGCATGGCTCCCAATACCCTGCCCGCATTGGCCAAGGCCGGCGGCAATTACCTGAACTCCCAGCTCATCCGCATGGAGGCCGATGCCAACGGCTACTCGGAAGGCATCGCGCTCGATGTTTTCGGCAACCTGTCGGAAGGCTCGGGGGAGAACCTCTTCGTAGTGCGGAATGGCGTGATCTACACCACGCCTCTGGCCAACTCGGTGCTCTCCGGGATCACCCGCGATTCCGTGCTTACCATTGCCCGCCACCTTGGCATGCTGGTGGTGGAGCAGGCTATGCCGCGCGAGCTGTTGTACATTGCCGACGAAGCGTTCTTCACCGGCACCGCGGCCGAAGTGCACGCCATTCGCTCGGTGGATCGCATCCCCATCGGCGACGGCAACATTGGACCGATCAGCAAGCAGATCGCAGAGGAATACCTGGGCATCGCCCATGGTCTGCGGCCGGATCGCTTCGGCTGGCTGACCCACGTCAACGTAAACGCCAACCAGCCTGTGCCTGCTTAGGGCTACCTCTGGGCCGCGGCCTTGGGTTCTTCTACCGGCAACGCACCAACAAACGGTGAGGTGGAATCCATGGGCGGGGTCATCATTTGCGGACGAATGCCTTGCTGCGAGCCCCAGCCAGGAAGCAGCGGGCTGCCGGTGATCAGGCGGGCGCCACGGTTGAAGGTGAGATAGGTCCAGGCCCAGGAAAAGAAAACGGCGAGCCGGTTACGAAAGCCCACCAGGAAGAAAAGATGGACCGACACCCAGGAGAGCCACGCCAGGGTTCCCGACCAGTGCGCCTTTAACGGCCAGCGCACGTTGGCGACCGCTGCATGGCGGCCGATGGTGGCCATGTCCCCTTTGTCCCAATAGTGGAACTTGGTGCGAGGCTTGCCGGCCATATCCTGGCCGATCATCTGGGCCGCGTGGCGGCCCATCTGCATGGCCGGCTGGGCCACTCCAGGAACCTGTCGCCTATCCTCTTCCACGTGCGCCAGATCGCCGCACACAAAGATTTCAGGATACCCCGGCGGATTGAGGTAGATGTCGACGATGGTGCAGCCGCGTTTATCCGTGGGTACACCCAACATCTTGCCCAGAGGCGAGGCCTGCACCCCGGCCGCCCACAAGGTTACCACCGCGTCGAGGCGTTTTCCGCCGACCATGACATAGCCTGGCTTGACATCCATCACGCTTTGCCCGGTGCGCACTTCCACGCCCAGCTGATTGAGCTGCTCCACTGCCTTCTTCGACAGATCCTCGGGATAGGCCGCCAGGATGCGAGGCGAACCCTCGATCAGGATGACCCGCGCCTTCGAAGTATCGATGTGGCGGAAATCCTGTTTCATATAGAGCTTGGAGATGTCGCTGATGGCGCCGGCCAGCTCCACGCCGGTGGGACCGCCGCCGATGATGACGAAGTTCAGCATGGGATGGGCGCCGGTCTCAACCATCTCCCGCTCCGCCAGTTCAAAGGCAAGGAGCACCCGGCGCCGAATCTCGGTTGCATCTTCAATGGTCTTGAGGCCGGGCGCCCACTGCGCCCAATCATCTTTGCCAAAGTAAGAATGAGTAGATCCGGTGCCCAGGATCAGGTAGTCGTACTCGATCTCGGCGCCGCTACGCAAGTGCAGGCGACGGTGATCGGGTTCGATGGCCTCCACTTCGTCCATCAACACTTCTATATTCTTCTTTTTCGACAGGATGGAACGAATAGGCTGGGCAATGTCTGCCGGGGAGAGCACCGCCAGGGCTACCTGGTAGAGCAAAGGTTGAAAGGTATGGTGGTTGCGGCGATCGATCAGGGTCACGTCCACGGCCATATCGGCAAGGGCCTGCGCAGCGCTCAGGCCGGCGAAACCACCGCCAACCACGACCACCCGCGGCCGCGGAGGCAGATTCTTGACCGAGGGCGGGGTTACAGGGATCTCAGCCATTTAGACACGCTCCAGTGTTTTAGATGCTCCCTTTGTAAGATACGGGGCGCAGGGAAAAGTTTCCGCGACGGCTAGATTTCCGGGTAGAAGTCGAAAAAGGCTTCGATGCTCTGCCGCAACTGATTTTCAATCTGCTCCCGGCTCCCCTCCAAGACGTGCATGGTCACGTGTGCTTGCTTCCCATTCTTGAGCGTCACCGTGGCGTCGCCCACCTCGACCGCCTCCTCAGAGGGAAGCAGCCTCATGCCGTAGATCAGTGTCAGGTTTGCCATAAGGTCATCTTACGCGGCCATCTTGCCCGGCAACTCGGTCGCATCGTTACGGGCCGCGTAGAATCTAATGGTCCACGTCTATGTCAGATCACATCCGCGATACCGTCATCCTAGGCACCGGCTGCGCCGGTCTCACCGCCGCCATCTACGCCGCCCGCGCCAACCTTAAGCCGCTGGTGCTGGAAGGGCATGAGCCGGGCGGCCAGCTCTCCATTACCACCCTGGTGGAAAACTTTCCTGGTTGGCCGGAAGGCATCCAGGGCCCGGAGCTGATCGAGAAGATGAAGCTGCAGGCGACCCGTTTTGGCGCCGATTTGCTGATGGGCCACCTGGTCGAGGTGGATTTTTCCAAGCGGCCCTTTAGCCTCAATCTGGGCAAGGAAACGGTGCACACCCGCACCCTGATCATCGCCAGCGGCGCCTCCGCACGCTGGCTCGGGCTGCCCAGCGAACATGCCCTGATCGGGCACGGCGTGAGCTCCTGCGCCACCTGCGACGGCTTCTTCTTCTCGGGCAAGGAGATCGCGGTGATCGGCGGGGGCGACTCGGCTATGGAGGAGGCGCTTTTTCTGACGCGCTTCGCTACCAAGGTCACGCTGATTCATCGCCGCGAGCAGTTTCGGTCGTCGCGCATCATGCTCGACCGGGCCATGGGGCACGAGAAGATCAAGTTCATGACCAACACGGCGGTGGAAGAGGTGCTGGGGGTGGAGCAAAAGGAAGTGAACGGCCTACGCCTGCGGAATACGGTCACCAAGGCAGAGTCGATCCTGCCGGTGAGCGCCATGTTTCTGGGCATTGGCCACGATCCCAATGCCAGGATGTTTAAGGGCCTGCTCGATCTGGATGAGGACGGGTACATCCGCACCACGGACCAGGTCTTTACCCGGGTTCCCGGGGTCTTTGCCTGTGGTGATGTGCAGGATCGGCGGTACCGCCAGGCGATTACCGCTGCCGGCTCCGGATGCATGGCCGCGCTGGAAGTGGAGAAATACCTTGAAGCACACGGCCATTGAGCCGGAGCCTGTGACCGGCTTGCTGGCGGAGAACCTGGCCCGCGTCGAGGCGGGGATTACAGCGGCCTGCCGCGAAGCTGTGCGGCCGCGCAACGAGGTTGCCCTGATGGCGGTGTCGAAGATGCATCCTGTCTCGGCGATTGTTGCGGCCGAGGCGCTGGGCGTCAGGCTCTTCGGGGAAAACAAGGTACAGGAGTTTCAGGAGAAGAGCGCTCAGCTCGCGCTGCCGGGGGCTGAGTTCCACATGATTGGCCACCTGCAGTCGAATAAGGCGGCCCGCGCCGCCGAGCTGTTTTCTTCGGTGGACACGGTGGATTCTGTCGCGCTGGCTGAACGCCTGGATCAGGCCGCGACCAGAGTGGGACGGCGGCTGGGGGTTTTGATCGAGATCAAGCTGAGCCCCGAAGAGTCGAAGGCGGGCCTTGAGCCGGCGTCTGCCGAGTTGGGCTTGCTGCTCGATCGCTTGCCTGACCTGGCCGCGCTGGAGTTCCGCGGGCTGATGACGGTACCGCCGTTTCTCGAGGATATGTCCGCGGTTCGGCCTTACTTCAAGCAGCTGCGGGTGCTGCGGGATCAACTGGCGGCGGCGCATCCCAGGCTCTCGTTTGCCGAGCTTTCCATGGGCATGTCCCATGACTTCCCTGTCGCCATCGCCGAGGGGGCGACCCAGGTGCGCATCGGCACTGCGCTGTTCGGAGCGCGGAATTACCCCAAGTGATGTCCGGCTAAACAGGCTACGGAAAACGGGCGATCGGGCAAGAAAGGCTTACCTCAGGGGCTAAAGATCGAAAAAGCAGCCCTCAGGGGCTAAAGCCCGACGTATTTTCAATCGTTTATGGCCCGACTAAAGTCGTGCCCTGATACAAAACAGAGGTTCTCACGCAGACTCTTAAAGCCCAGATTTTTGTTGGGTCTCAACGGCCCGACTAAAGTCGTGCCCTGATACAAAACAGAGGTTCCTCCGTGGCCTGCAAAGCCGTAGCGGTAGTCATGGTTGGCCGCTGAGCAAACACTTTACGATACAGGGCGCGTTCGGTGTACACCTAAAGGAAATCATGTCCAGTCATGCTTTGTATGCCGGGGTGCTCGGCGTTATCGTTCTCTCCCTGCTCACCGTTTCTCTTTCGCGGCTCAACAAGACCAAAACCAAAGCGGATTACCTGCTGGCCGGGCGTTCGCTGCCGACCTTCGTTCTGGTCTTCACGCTGCTGTCGTCGTGGATCGGCTCCGGATCGCTGCTCGCCGGGGGAGAGAATGCCTACAATCATGGCTTCGCTGCGCTCTGGGGGGCGGGTGGGGGATGGGCTGGGCTGTTGGTCATTTATTTCGTCGCGCCGCGCGCACGCAAGTTTGCCCAGTTCACCATTCCCGACCTGCTCGAGGCTCGATACAACCAGACGGCCCGAGTGCTCGGGGTCATCTCCATCCTCTTCGCCTATACGGCGATCACCAGCTACCAGTTGACCGGCGGCGGTGACATCCTGCACCTTATTTTCCCCGACCTCATCACCGCGGAGCTGGGCAAATACCTGATCGCGGCGTTCGTCATTGTGTTCACGGCCATCGCCGGCATGGCATCGGTGGCCTACATGGATGTGGTGATCGGCCTGCTTGCGAGCGTCACCCTGCTGCTTTCGCTGCCCTTCGTGCTGCACGCCGCCGGGGGTTGGAGCGGCGTCACCCATGCTTTGCCGGCCACCCATTTCGAGGTGCTGGGCGACTTGAGCTTGCTTCAGGCACTGGAGCTGTTTCTGCCCACGATCCTGCTCATGCTGGGCAATCAATCCATGTACCAGAAGTTCTTCTCGGCGAAATCGGAGAAAGATGCGCGCAATGCGGTGGTTGGATGGATTATCGGCACGATTATTCTCGAAACTGTCATTGTGGCTATTGCGGTGTTTGCTTCGGTACTGTTTCCTTCGGGGGAGGTTCACCAGCGGCCACGGGAAATTATTGCCTATACCGCGTTGCATGGATTGCCGCCTTGGCTGGGCGCGCTGCTGATGGGAGCGGTGTTCGCCAAGATTATCTCCACGGCAAACAATTATCTCTTTTCGCCCGCGACCAACCTGGTGAATGACGTCTTCACGCGGTATGTGGCGCCTCAGGCTTCGAACAAGCGGGTGCTTATCGTGTCTCGGCTGGTGGTGGTGGTGCTGGGTATCTGGGCTCTGTACCAGGCGCTCAACACCAGTTCGGTGCTGGCCAAGATGCTTTATGCCTATACCATCTACTCGGCCGCGCTCACGCCGGTGATCCTGGCGGCGTTTTATAGCCGTCGCGTGAATGCACAAGGCGCGGTGAGCGCTATCGCCGCTGGTACGCTGGTCACGTTTTTTTGGGATATGCAGGTGGTTAAGCAGCACCTGCCGCCGATCCTGGCGCAACGGGATGCTATTTTCCCGGCGCTGATCGCGGCGCTGTTTTGTTTAGTGGCGGTGAGTGCGTTGACACCGCCGCCACGTGCGGAGCAGGTGGCTCTGTTTTTCCCGGGAGAGTAAAGCAATTCTGGGCTTCGCCCGTCTTATTCGGCCCACGTACGCTGAGGCGAACCCGGATTTCCTGTTACGCGGCATCAGACACAACCGCGTGTGCGGCTTTCTTCACGGAAAGCCGCATGAAGCTCGGCAACGCCACCAATCTCGACAGGAAATCCGGGGAACGTGGGGCACCCGTCCGTGGTACGTCGATCCCCGTGTGGAGGAGTCGAGGATTATTTCAACGCCGATAAGTTGCGCGGCTTGCGGTTACGGATAATTTCTTCCAGATCAGCGGCAAATCCAGCATCCATCACCGGCTCGTAGCCCATTTCATTGGCATGGGTTTCCGCAAGCGCGATGGACGCTGACAGAAGACGTCCACGCGGTTCAGCACCGGCTTCAGATTCCGAGACGTGGATGATCGCCATGCTTCCGATGATACCTCTTTGGGCGGATAGAACAATCCGCACCAAGGGCTGCACTCCTTGTTTTTTGGGGATCCCCTCGTGCCACGAACCAGAGGGTGGCCCATATCTCGCTTGTTTTTCGCGAGATGTGGGATACTACGGGGCTCCACCTGCCAGCTTTTGACCTACCAGCAAAGAACATTAAGGTTCGCGGTCTCCCACATCTCGCGAAAAACGAGCGAGATATGGGGCACCCTCTGGTTCGTGGCAGGGAAAGATCCCCAAAATGCTAGCGCGTCGTAACCGCTTCCAGTTGCTGGCGCGCCGACTCGTAGGTCAGCGCGATGCCTTCGGCGAGGCTGATCCTGGGCTTCCAGCCCAGCTTCAGGATGCGGCTCACGTCGAGCAGCTTCTGGGGTGTTCCATCGGGCCGGGAGGTGTCGAAGACCAACTCCCCCTCGAAACCCAGCACGGCACATACCTGCTCGGCCAGCTCGCGTATCGTCACATCCGTGCCGGTGCCGATGTTGATCAACGGCACGCCCTCCAACAAGGAAGAATAATCGGCTTCGTTCAGGTTCATGAGAAAGACACAGGCATCGGCCAGATCTTCACTGAACAGAAGCTCGCGGCGCGGCGTGCCCGTTCCCCATACCACGATTTGCTTCCGCCCCGCAGCCTTCGCCTCAGCGACCTTGCGGATCAGCGCCGGCAGCACGTGCGACTTCAGCGGATCGAAGTTGTCGCCCGGACCATAGAGATTCGTGGGCATCGCCGCTAGATAACGGGTGTGATATTGACGGTTGTAAGACCAACACATCTCGATTCCGGCGATCTTGGCCAGCGCATAGGGGCGGTTGGTGGGCTCCAAAGGCCCGGTGAGCAGGTATTCTTCCTTGATCGGCTGCGGGCTCAGCTTGGGATAAATACAGGAAGATCCCAGGAATAACAGCCGGTCGACGCCGCTCCGGTAGCCGGCGTCGATCACGTTGGTTTGAATGATCAGGTTTTCGCGAATAAAGTCGGCGGGATAAAGATCGTTGGCCAAAATGCCGCCCACCTTCGCGGCCGCCAGAAACACATGAGCCGGATGCTCCTGCTCAAAGAAATGCCGCACCGCTACCGAGTCAGTCAGGTCAAGCTCTGCGTGGGTGCGCAGCAAGAGCCGCTCAAAGCCCTGCCGGCGCAGGCTGCGGCAGATCGCCGAGCCAACCAGGCCACGGTGCCCGGCAACGTAAATGAGGCTTTGCTTGTCCACGGCGGCGGCTGCTCCCTTACGATTCGTGAAAGTTGTAGGCGGCGTAGCCGTGCTGGGTTACCAACGCATCACGTTCGGCGGCCTTCATGTCCTCGACAGCCATTTCTTCCACCAGCGAGCGAAAGTCGATCTTGGGCGACCAGCCCAGTTCTTTACGAGCCTTGCTGGCATCGCCCAGAAGGGTCTCAACCTCTGCCGGCCGGAAGTAACGCGGGTCGACCGCAACCACGGCGGTTCCGTGTTGATCGTAGGCCTGCTCCTCGACGCCCTTGCCCTTCCATTCAAGATGGATGTCGAGGCACGCAGCAGCCATGGTGACAAAATCACGAACGCTGTACTGCACGCCGGTGGCAATCACGTAATCGGTAGCCCGCTGCTGCTGCAGCATCAGCCATTGCATCTCGATGTAGTCCTTGGCGTGCCCCCAGTCGCGCCGTGAATCCAGGTTGCCCAGATACAGTTTCTGCTGCAGGCCAAGCTTGATGCGCGCCATGGCGCGGGTAATCTTGCGGGTGACAAAAGTCTCGCCACGCATGGGCGATTCGTGGTTGAACATGATGCCATTGCAGGCAAACATGCCATAGGACTCGCGATAATTGACCGTGATCCAGTAGGCGTACAGCTTGGCCACGCCGTAGGGCGAACGGGGATAGAAAGGGGTTTTTTCCGACTGGGGCGTCTGCTGCACCAGGCCGTACATCTCCGAAGTGGATGCCTGGTAGAAACGCGCCTTGTCAGTCAGCGAGAGGATGCGGATGGCCTCAAGCAGGCGAAGCGTGCCCAACGCATCGGAGTTCGCGGTGTACTCCGGCTCTTCAAACGAGACTTTGACATGGCTCTGGGCGGCCAGATTGTAGATCTCGTCGGGCTGCACTTTCTCCACTACGTGGATCAGGCTGCTGGAATCCGTCATATCGCCGTAGTGCAGCACCAGGCGGCGCTTTTCGTTGTGGGGATCCTCGTACAGGTGATCGATGCGATTGGTGTTCAGCAAAGAAGTACGGCGCTTGATGCCGTGCACTTCATACCCCTTCTTGAGAAGGAACTCTGCGAGATAGGCGCCATCCTGACCGGTGATGCCGGTGATCAAAGCTCGTTTCAAGTAGGAGTGCTCCTCTGGGCAAAACGGTGGTGTCTTCATTTTATGCGATGCCGGCTGATACCTTGGCAGAGACCATGGCTGCACACGTATCCCTTTCGATCCCCAAGCGGCTGCTGCACGTGGTTGCATCGTTCGCACCGGCGGCAGGAGGCACAACCGAGGGCATCCGCAAACTTGTCGAGAGTGGCCCGGGTGAGTCCGCGGTGGTATGCCTGGATGACCCGGCGGAAGCCTTTGTGCGGGAGCAGAGCTTTCCGGTGCACGCATTAGGTCCGGCGCGAGGCCACTATGGCTACACACCGCGGCTACCCGAGTGGCTGGGGCAGAATGTTGCCCGCTTCGATGGGGTGGTGATTCATGGCTTGTGGCAGTACCACAGCTATGGCAGCTACCGCGCGGTTCGTGGCCGCAAGCCTTATGTCGTGTTCCCCCACGGCATGCTGGATCCCTGGTTCAAGCGGAGGTTTCCCCTCAAACATCTGAAGAAACAGGTTTATTGGCTGGCCCGGGAGTATCGCGTGTTACGCGATGCCAGAGCCGTTTGCTTCACCACACCGATCGAGCGCGACGACGCCGCGAAGACGCTTTGGCCACAGCGATGGAACCCGGCGGTGGTTTCGTTCGGCACCTCAGCGCCTCCGGGGGATGGAGCGCGGCAGCGCGAGGTCTTTCTCGCCCGGTATCCGGGGTTGCGCCAGCGCAGGTTTTTTCTCTTTCTCTCGCGTATCCACCGCAAGAAAGGATGCGATCTGTTGCTGGAGGCGCTTGGCCGGCTGGCGCCGGCGCATCCAGATCTGGACCTGGTGATGGCCGGGCCCGACGAAGAAGGGCTACGGCCGGATCTGGAGGCATTGGCAAGGCGGCTGCACATCGAGCACCGCGTGCATTGGACCGGGATGCTGGAGGGCGACCTGAAATGGGGCGCTTTCCACGCCGCCGAAGCGTTTGTGCTGGGCTCCCACCAGGAAAACTTCGGCGTCGCCGTGGTGGAAGCACTGGCTTGTGGAGTGCCGGTGCTGATCTCCGACAAGGTCAACATCTGGCCGGACATTTTGCACGATCAGGCCGGCATCGTGAACCCGGACACGGTTGAGGGGACCTACCGCTCCATGGAGACACTGCTGGCCATGCGGCCCCCAGAGCGGCAGCGCATGGTGAGCAACGGGCAGGCGTGTTTTCGCGCGCGCTACGAGATGAAAAGGACGGCGCAGGCACTGAACGACCTTTTCTAGGAAGTTTCAGAAACCTTGACGATCGGTTTAGCTACCGGGCTTTAGAATCTGCGTGAGAACCTGGGCAGGTTCTCACGCAGACTCTAAAGCCGCTGGGCGACCCAACTCCTCGTACACCGGCGCCTGCTCCAGGGTGAAGCCGGCCAGATCTTTCTCAGAGAGAATTGGCTTGCCGGTGTGCGGCCAATCAATGTGAATGGCCGGATCGTTCCATAGAATGGTCCGCTCATGCTGGGGCGCATAGAAATCGGTGGCCTTGTAGAGCACCTCGGCGGCTTCCGACAACACCATGAAACCGTGCGCAAAGCCGGGGGGAATCCACAGCAGACGGCGATTGCTGCTGCTAAGCGTTTCCCCTACCCACTGGCCGAAGGTGGGCGACTGCCGGCGCAGATCGACCGCGACGTCGAAGATCTCGCCACTGATGCAGCGAATCAGCTTTCCCTGGGGCTGCTGAACCTGGTAGTGAAGACCGCGGATTACGTCCCGCCGCGACAACGACTGGTTGTCCTGAACGAAGGGCCCGGGAATACCAAAACCCGCCAGCACCCGTTGGTTGTAGCTTTCGAAAAAGAGCCCACGGCTATCTTCAAAGACTCTGGGCTCAAGAATCTGCACCTCAGCAATCCTGGTCGCTACTGCCTTCATCGCTTTACTCCGTTCATTTCTGCCAGGTCCATCCCGGCTAGGACTTCTTCTAATTGCTGCTTCCAGTGGGGCAGATGAAAGCCAAAGACATGCGCGAACTTATCATTGGAAAGTACTGAATTGGCAGGTCTTTTGGCTGGGGTCGGATAATCAGACGTGGGGATTGCGTGGACCAGCGGAGGGTTGGGAAGGAAACCGGAACTGAAGATCTCGCGGGCAAAGCCGCACCACGAGGTTGAGCCGGCCGCCGTCATATGGTAAATGCCCGAGGGGGGGTCGGGGTGTTGCTGCACCAGCTGTGCGGTCGCGGCGGCGATCGCAGCCGCCGAGGTCGGGGCGCCGATCTGGTCGTCGACTACGCGCAGCACAGGACGCTCGGCGCCAAGCCGGAGCATGGTGCGCAGGAAATTCTTCCCTTGGGCACGGTAGACCCAACTGGTACGGAGCACCAGGTAGCGGCCCGCAGTCTCTGCGATCGCTGCCTCCCCTGCCGCCTTCGACGCTCCGTACACGCTCACCGGATGGATCGCATCGCTTTCCAGGTAAGGCTCTGGTTTTTCCCCGTCAAAGACGTAATCGGTCGAGTAGTGCACCAGCAGGGCGCCAAGGCGCGCCGCCTCCTCCGCCAGCACCCGGGGTGCTGCGGCGTTGATGGCAAAGCAGAGATCGGGTTCCCGTTCTGCCTGATCGACAGCGGTGTAGGCGGCCGGATTTATAATGACATTGGGCTGCACCCGGCGCACCAGGTCGCGGACCGATTGCTCGCTGGCGAGATCACATTCGTCCCTGCCAACCAAGACCACATCGCCACGAGAGCGGTACAGGAGGGCGAACTCACCCCCGACTTGCCCGTTTTTTCCGGTGATGAGAATTCGCATGCTCGCCCTGGTTAGTTTAGAGGACCGGCTGGCCATTTCGTAAAAACATCATTGCCCCAAGGCGCGGGGGTCTCTTTAGTAACTTATGCCCACCATTACGATGGACTAGAATTCCCCACAGTGAGCGAATCGACTGATATTTCGGAAGTCGTCGGACCGACGCCCCATCTGGAGCAGGTCGATCCGCCGCACCCCTTCAAGAGCATTTTGAAGAACTTGGTGATCGCCGCCATCGTGGTGACGATTGCCCTGGGCCTGTATGTCTACCTGGCGCAGAAACCCCCGGTCGCTTCGGGTGAGGTGTTAACGACGACCGTCTATCCGATCCACACCGTCCTCAGTAATGGGGGAGGAGGAACTCAAGAAGGAATGGCGGGCTCCGCTGAATCCTACGATCAGCTGCTGGTGCTGTCGAAGATCAGGGTACGGAACCAGACGGACATTCCCCTCTTCCTGCAGGATATTCGGTCGGCGATCAAGCTGCCGGACGGTTCGGAGCAGGAAAATGTCGCCGCCAGCGACAACGATATGAACCGGGTCTTCCAGGCCTACCCATCCTTAAGCTACCTGCGCTCGCCTACGATCGGTCGCGACATCACTCTCACACCGGGCCAATTTGCCGAGGGGCTGGTCATCTTCAACTATCCGATTACCAAGGAACAATGGGATAAGCTGCAGTCGGCCAAGGTGGTGGTGTCATTCATGCACCAGAAGAATCTGGAGCTGAATTTTTCTCGCTGATTGTTTGCTTTGAGCTGCTGGTTGAGTGAACTGCAGATCCCTCGGCTGCGCTCGGATGACAAAGGGTGGGGTAGCGCTTCCCTCAGCCTTTGTTGATAGTAACCGGAACTGCTAAATGGAAGCGCAACCCTACCCTTTGTCATCCCGAGCGCAGCCGAGGGATCTGCAGTTCACCCAACCGGCAGCAAAGCCCTACCCTAGGGCTGCAAGGGCACAGGGGCGTTCTTGGGTGTAGCCAAATAGCCGATCACCTGATTTTTGTTGACGGTGTTAATCACAAGCTCGTAGAGGAGCTTGTCTTTGCCGGTGTAGAACTGGACCGGCTCGTCCACGTTCTTGTCCTTCTTCTCAATCTTCTTGTCGTCCGATTCTACGACCAGAGTGTACTTCGAATGCTTGGTGTCTGCCTTCTTCAGCTCCAGGCTGATGCCCGAGATGGGATACGGCTTGGCTCCCTTGGTCAGGTTCAAATCGTAATAGTTACGATCGCCTTTGTGCTTTAAGATATCAAGCTCTTTGGAATTGGTCGCGACCAGCCCACTGGTGACACCCAGGTCGCCGGTAACCCTCTTCAACTGGCCCTCGGCATTTGCCAGCTCGGTTTTCGTCGCAGCGACGTCGGTTTTTACCCCGCCGACGTCGGTCTTGACATTGGTGAGGTCGCCTGAAACCGCACCGATCTGCTTCTGCGATTCAGCCTGCGCGGCTTGCTGCTCCTTCTCCAGACGGGCGGTTTCCGCCTGCTGCCGCTTGAGGAATTCGCTGGCACGTGCTTCCAATTGGCGCTGGGTCAAACCCACGCTCTGACCTAAGGTCTCCGAAGTTACGCGGAGCTTGGCATTGGTCTCGTTGAGATTCTCGGCCAGTTTGTCATTCTGCTGCTGGGCGTTGGTCAGAGCTACCTGCGCTTTCTCCAGGCGGTTTTCCAGCGTGAAGCTCCAGATCAGCCCGGCCAGGGACGCCAAGGCGGCGAAGCCAAGAATGGCGATAAAAACTCCGGATTGGGTACGTTCGGCTGTTTCGTAGTTGTCGTCGCTCATGCGATCGGCCTCTTTCGGCTACGGCGCCGGTTGCTTTTGGCACACCGGTTCCGCGGTATTTCCTCATCCTACAATGGACGAGTGGAGACTGTGGATGTCATCGTCGCGGGCGCAGGCATTATTGGCCTCAGCATAGCGCTTGAATTGGCGCGAAGCGGATACCGTGTGCGCGTCCTGGAGCGGGGACAGGCCATGTCTGAGGCCTCGTGGGCCGCGGCCGGCATGCTGTCGGCCGAAGACCCCGACCACCCCACCGAGCTGACCGACCTAGCTGCGTTGAGCATTCGGCTCTACCCCGAATTTCTAAGCGTGGTTGAGCAGCTGTCGGGGCATAGCGTCCCCCTGCGCACACGCGCCACCTTGTTGGCGACGATGGCCAGCCACGGTAAGTTTCATCGCAACGACACGCCCACCTGCTACGCCATCAGCGCGGATGAGGCCGAACGGCGGGTCCCGGGGCTGGCGGCGGACGGCCTCTCCTTTTTGTGGATGGAGGAGACGAGCCTCGACCCGCGGGACCTGTGCGTGGCTCTTCCCCTGGCCGTGACTGCGGCGGGGGCCGCTCTGCAGCAGGAGACAGAAGTGCTCGCCGTGACCAGCCGTAGCGGCGCAGTGGAGGTGAGAACACAACACGGAACTGTTACCGCGGACGCCTTCGTGAACTGTTGTGGAGCGTGGTCGGCGAAGGTGCAGCCGGTCGCGGCAGAAGTGGAGCCCAGGAAAGGACAGATGTTCACCGTGCGATTGCCGCCGCCGATGGACCTCGCGTACGTTTTGCGCGGGCCCGACGTCTATATGGTACCGAGAGGCGCGGGCCAGATTGCGATTGGGGCCACGGTGGAGCGGGTGGGATTCGATCGCCGGGTCGAGCCTGGAGTGGTGGAGAGGCTCCATGCCCAGGCGGCAGAGCTGTGGCCTCCCATTGCTTCCGCCCAGGTGGTCGAGAGCTGGAGTGGGCTCCGGCCCGGGACAGCCGACGGGCTACCGCTGATTGGGAGCGCCGGACAGCCGCATTGCTGGGTAGCAACGGGACACTTTCGTAACGGGATTCTGCTGGCGCCGGCTACCGGCCTGGTGGTTCGCCAACTACTCCAAGGCAGCCCGCCCGCGGTCAACCTCGATGCGTTTGTACCGGGACGTGTGAGTGACAAGGTTCGGAGCGCTGCGCTATAAAACAAGGTGGAGGAGAGAGCGTATGTCTACGGCTGTGGCGGGCAAGGGACTTGCAGGGGTAGTTGCAGCCAACTCAGGCATCTGCTGGATCGACGGCGATGCCGGCGTGCTGGCATACCGCGGGATCGACATTCATGAGCTGGCGGAGAAATCCACCTTCGAAGAAACCAGCTACCTGTTGTGGTTTGGACAGCTTCCGACAAAGGCGGAACTCGATCACTTCAGCCAACGGCTGAAGGATGGCCGCCACCTGGACCCCAAAATTATCGAATTACTGCGCTTCTTCCCCAAGAGCGCCAACTCGATGGAAGTGCTGCGCACCGCCGTCTCCGCTTTGAGCTTTTACGATCCGGACGAGAACGATAATGAGCACGACGCCAATGTAAGCAAGAGTTTTCGCCTGACCTCGCAGATCGCCATGCTGGTAGCGGCCTACGACCGGCTGCGCAAAGGCAAGCCGGTGGTGGAAGCGGACAAATCGCTGAGCCACGCGGCCAACTTTTTGTGGATGCTGAACGGCGAAAAGCCATCCGAGACTGCGACAAAAACCTTTGACCTGGCGCTGATCCTGCACGCCGACCACGAGCTGAATGCTTCCACCTTTGCTGCGCGGGTGATCGCGGCCACCCTTTCCGATATTCACTCCGCCATTACCGGCGCCATTGGCGCACTCAAAGGCCCGCTGCATGGAGGCGCCAACGAAGCAGTGATGCGCATGCTGTTCGCTATCGACAAAGAAGGCGCTGACCCGGTCGAATATGTAGCCGGGCTGCTGGCGCAGAAGAAAAAGATCTCCGGCTTCGGCCATCGCGTCTACCACACGGAGGACCCGCGAGCGACCCACTTGCGCAAGATGTCGGAGGAGCTGGGCGAGTCCTCGGGCAACGCGAAGTGGTTCAAGATGTCGCGCGCCATCGAGAAGTACATCCTTGCGGAAAAGAAGCTCAACGCGAATGTCGATTTTTACTCGGCTTCGACCTACACCATGCTGGGCATAGATCTGGATCTGTTTACCCCGATCTTTGCGGTGAGCAGGATTTCCGGGTGGGCGGCGCACGTGATCGAACAACTGGACGACAATCGCCTGATTCGGCCTCGCGCCGAGTACATTGGCCCGGAATACCCGGCGAGGTACTCCTCGATAGAGAGCCGGTAGACCGGTTTCGCAATTACTGTGCTCCAAAGAAGTTCGCGAGGAGTGGTTTTCCTTGAGAGAAAACCACGGAAAGCCTTTTCGCTTCGGTCTACACCGATTGCGAAACCGGTAGACCGGTTTCGCAATTACTGTGCTCCAAAGAAGTTCGCGAGGAGTGGTTTTCCTTGAGAGAAAACCACGGAAAGCCTTTTCGCTTCGGTCTACACCGATTGCGAAACCGGTAGACCGTTACTTGCGACTGGCTGGGGGCACGATTCCGTTCAGGCGCAGGTAGACCACCATTTGCCCGTAGTGATCGTTGGTGTGAGCCAACGCGAAGGCGGCAATACTGGCGCGTGTATCCGTACCGTCTACTGGGGCGATCTTCTGGAATGCATTTTCCTCCGTGATGGTGGCGACGGCCTGTTGGGCGAAGGCATAGGAATCTTTCAGGGCCTTGACGGCGTCGTCCTTGCTGGTCAATTTCGTAATCGCTTCCGGATCAACGTCAGGCTTGATACCGAATCCCTTGAAAAAGAAATACTGCGCTTCGGCGACGTGCGTGATTTGCTGGGCGAAGGTGCGTACTCCCTTAAACTCGCCGTTGGTGGGCGCGAAATCGTATTTGTCGGCGGGCATGGCTTCGGCGGCAGCCACTACCTCCTCCGCCTGACTGCTGAAGAGCTTTCCAAAGACCTGGGCCGGCGACGGGTGCGGGGTGGCCAGGCGGACGGGAGCGCTTGAGGGCGCCGGCACTTGCGCCGGAGAGACGCTACACAGGGTGAGTGCGAGGGAGGCGGTGAGCCATAGTCTGGTTTTCATGAATGACCTTTCCTAAGCGGGGTTTGCACAAAGTAGCCTAGCAGAAAACATTTCCAGGAATGGTCCGCGGAACTGCAGATCCCTCGGGATCTGCTCCTAATGACACGGAGGGGATGGCTTGATCCGCAACAACCCCACTCAAGCCAAAAGAGGGCTTGAATGGGGCACCCCAATCCTTGGCGGTGTCCATTGAAGCGCCGCCCTCCCCCTTGTCATCCCGAGCGAACCCGGATTTCCTGCCACGCAGCGCAGGACAGGGCCACGTGTGCGCCTTTCAGTAAGGAAAGGCGCATGAAGTTCGCCAACGCCACCAAGTTCAACAGGAAATCCGGGGAAGCCGAGGGATCTGCAGTTCCTCTTTCCTGAGCACCCGTTCCCGTAGAATAGAGGGGTGCCTAGAATCTACCTGGACGCGAATGCCACTACGCCTCTGCTGCCTGAGGTGCTGGAAGCTATGCGCCCATTTTTGCTGGAACACTTCGGCAACGCGTCTTCGATCCACCAGGAAGGACAGCGCGCACGATCGGCGGTCGAGCGCGCCCGGGCCAGCGTCGCCAGACTCTTCAGTTGCCGGCCGTCGGAGGTTGTCTTCACCAGCGGTGGTACCGAGGGCGACAATCTCGCCATTTTTGGCTCAGTGAGATCCGGGGACCACGTCATCTCCACCTCCGTCGAACACCATGCCGTGCTCCACGCGGTGGAACGCTTAGTCGACCGCGGAATTGACGTGGAGTTTCTCCCGGTCAATCGCCAGGGTGTCGTCTCGCCTTCGGACGTACGCAAGGCGTTGCGGCCCAATACCACGCTGATTAGCGTGATGATGGCCAACAATGAGACCGGGGTCCTACAGCCGGTTAAGGAGATTGGCCAAATTGCCGCCGAGGCCGGGGTTCGTTTCCATGTCGATGCGGTGCAGGCCGCGGGCAAGCTGTCGCTGGCGGTAGATGCCATCGGATGCCATCTGCTGACCATCTCCGGGCACAAAATGCATGCCCCACAGGGAACAGGAGCACTCTTCGTGAGCCGTGGCACCCGATTGGAACCGCTCTTTGCCGGCGGCGCCCACGAACGGCAGCGACGGGCCGGCACCGAGAACGTAGCCGGGATCGTTGGCCTGGGCAAGGCGGCGGAGTGCGCCCTGGAAGGCTTGGGGAACGCAGCGCCGGAGCGGATGGGCGTCCTACGGGACCGGTTAGAGGCCGGCCTGGTGCAGCACGCTGCCGGGGTCAACGGGGGCCAGGCGACCCGGGTGGCGAACACGACCAATCTCCGCTTCGACGGTTTGGATGGAGAAGCGCTGGTGATCGCGCTGGACCTGAAGGGTCTGGCGGTATCGAGCGGAGCCGCGTGTTCCTCCGGCGCCAGTGAGCCTTCCCACGTATTGGAAGCAATGGGTCTGTCCACAGAACAGGCGCGCAGCAGCCTGCGCTTTAGCCTGCACCGGCAGACGACAGAAGAGGAGATCGATCGGGTGATCGAGCTGGTCTCATCGCAAATAGTAAGACTGCGTGAGCTTTCAGCAGTGACGGTACGGTAATTCCTATGACGAATACAATCGCAGTGGCCATGTCGGGAGGAGTGGACTCGTCCACCGTTGCGGCCATGCTCAAGGCGGAAGGACACGATCTCGTCGGCCTGACCATGCAGCTGTGGAACCAGCGCCGCCTGGCCGGCAAGGATGGCATGCCGGAGCAGGTGCAGGGACGCTGCTGCTCCATCGACGACGTTTACGACGCGCGGCGCGTGGCCGAGGTGCTGTCGATTCCCTACTACGTGGTGAACCACCAGGAGCGCTTTGAGCGGGATGTGATTCGCCCTTTCGTCGACGAGTATCTCGCGGGGCGCACGCCCATACCCTGCAGCCTGTGCAACAACCACTTGAAGTTTGACCAGCTGCTGCTGACTGCCCGGCAAATCGGGGCGGAGCGGATCGCTACCGGGCACTACGCCCGCAATGAATACGATCCGGAGCGCGGGCGCTGGATCCTGAAGCGGCCGGTGGATGCGAGCAAGGACCAGACCTATTTTCTGTTCGGTCTGACCCAGGAGCAACTGGCGTATACCCTCTTCCCGCTCGGGGGTTTCACCAAGCCGGAAGTGCGCGAGTTGGCGCGGGGATACGGGCTCGCGCTGGCGAACAAGCCTGACTCTCAGGAGATTTGCTTCATTCCGGGGGGCGACTACAAGCGCTTCATCGATGCCTATCTCGAGGAACAGGGCGAAGCCCCTCCCGAAACTGCGGGGGAGCTGGTCACGGCGGGCGGGGAGTTGCGGGGAAAGCACGACGGAGTGCACAACTTTACCGTCGGACAGCGCAAGGGTCTCGGCTTAGCCTCTGCCTCTCCGCTGTACGTCATCTCCATTGACCGGGACAGCAAGCAGGTAACCGTAGGCACGGAGCAGGAGTTGCTGCGCGATTCGCTGCGGGCACAGGGGCTGAATTGGATCTCGATCCCGGGGCTCACAGGCGAGATCCGGGCCGAGGTAAAGATCCGCCACCGGCACGAGCCCGCTTGGGCGACACTGAGGCAAACCGGGGACGACGAGGTGGAAGCGCGATTCGACGCGCCAGTGCGCGCGGTGACCCCGGGGCAGGCCGCTGTCTTCTACTCCGCCGATGAGGTGATTGGCGGAGGCTGGATCGTTTAAACGATCGCCTAAACGAAGAGATCGTCTTCCGGATTGAGGTTTTCGCCGGGGGTCTTTTTCCGCAGTACCTCCACCCCAGCGCGAATACCGTTAAGGATGCCGCTGACCTGGCGGACGGGCGCGGCAATTCCCGCTTCAACCGCGTGAACAGCAAAGGTGACCTGGTCGAGGGTGCCCTTAACCATACCATCCACTCTGGCAGCCTGAGCCTGGGCGCGGGTGGTCACGTCTCCTACCAGGCCGCTCACCTGCTCCGACTTGTTGCGCAAGACGGTACTGGTGACCTCGAGGTTGGCGGTGATGGTTTTCAGCCTGGGTCCGATGTCCTGGAGAACTTCGCGGGACGACATGATCACGGGCAGGGCGTGCAGGCGCACGTCGTCGGCGAGCGCCATCATCTTCTTCTGCGCTTTGCGGGCGCCGACGAACACGGCAAGCATAGAGGCGGCCTGCAACAGCAGACTGAGCGCAGCCACGGCAACAAAGACGATCAATAAAGTCTGCGTCTGTTTATCCATTTTGTTTTTACCCGATCGCCGGAACCCGGGGCCCTGACCCTCTAGATTTGCTCGTCGACGGGTGATGTTGTCGCCGCATATGCGTTTTTGCCCGCATCCACTGCAGCTGACACCTTTTCGGCATGCTTTGCTACTACCTTACGCCCGCGGTCGACGTAGGTCTCAACCTGGGCACGGCCGCGCTCGACTGCCTGCTTACCCCGCTCCACGTAATCGCCGAATTGCTCCTTGCCGGCGTCTACGTAGCTGTTAACCTGCGCCGCCGCAGCCTTGGATTTGTGCTTCAGGTATTCCGCTCGTTCGCGGGCAGTTTCAGAGAGGCTATCCCGCATCTCGCTCCCAGCCTTCGGGGCATAGAGTACACCGATCGCCGCGCCAATTCCGAGACCAACCAGGAACCAACCAAATCCATTACCGCTTCCGCTCTCTTCAGTTTCTTCTGTCATCATTTTTCCCCTTACGTTGTTGTACTGGTCTCAATATACTGCTTTCGCCTGCTGCGCCGGTTTAGAACCCGGATACCAGCAGAAGATACTTTGCCAGGCTATCCATTCCTCGTTAACAATGATGGGATGCATGATTTCCCCTTGGCGCCGCCATGTGGGGAGCAGACAGAGAGACGCCCAGGTGACCGCCTGCGCGCGAATTTGCTGTCAGCCTGTTTCATTTTTCCTACGTCAAAAGGGTAAACGGGCATTGCAACGCGATGGTTGATCGGAAATACGAATCGAGGATTTCCCCCATGAAGACTGGTTCTGTGATTCGACGCAGTATTCCGCCGGCAGTATTGACCGGTTTGCTGGTTCTGGGCGCAGGCTGCAAGAATCCCTTCGTCCACGAGGACCAACCCGCACCTGCCGCACAGCAGGCCGCCGCGCCGGCGCCCGCAGCACAGCCGGCACCTCCTCCCGCTCGCGACGACCAGCAGATAGCCAGCGACATTCAAGCCAAGATCAGTGCGGAGTCGGCATTGAACGGCCAGAACATTCAGGTGAACACGGCCAACGGAGTGGCAACCCTGACGGGCAAAGTGGACAACGATGCCTCCCGCGCGCTGGCGGCCGCGGACAGCGCTTCGGTGGACGGGGTGAGGACGGTGGTCAACAACCTGGTGGTCGCGCCGCCGAAGATGGCGAAGGCGCCACCACCGATCCGGAAACACAAGGAAGTGGCCCAGGTAGCTCCGCCGCCACCTCCTCCTCCAGCTCCGGTGCCTACTCCGCAACCGGCGATGCAATTCGTACCTCCACCGCCTCCTCCTCCTCCGCCACCGGTGGCGAAGACGGTGACGCTTCCTGCCGGTACTGTGATTCCGATTCGCATGACCGATACGTTGGATAGCGCGACCACCCAGCCCAACACGCCGTTTCATGCTTCGCTGGGCGGGGACTTGATCGTCGACGGCATGGTCGTCGCGCGTTCCGGCGCAAATGTTGTGGGACGCGTGGTGACGGCCAAGGATGCAACCCACTTCTCCGGCAGCTCGGAATTAGCCATCGAGTTGACCAAGATCGACACGGTCCAGGGGCCGGTGAGCGTGGTGACCGACTCCTATAGCAAGCAAGGTAATGGACGGGGCAAGAACACGGCCGCTAAGACAGGCGGCGGCGCCGCGCTTGGGGCGATTGTCGGGGCGCTCGCCGGAGGCGGCAAAGGCGCGGCCATCGGCGCGGTGGCCGGGGGTGGCGTGGGAGCCGGCGTCAACGGGGTCACCCGCGGACAGCAGGTGCAGATTCCCACCGAGACGCTGGTCACCTTTCACCTGCAGTCGCCGATTAGTGTAACGACCTCGAAGACCATAAGCGGTTCGCCCAGCGCGGATGGTTTGCAACAACGACAGTAAGGGCAAGAAACACTCGGCTATTTATGCCGGGGATAAATTAGCGGCTTTGGCAGGCTTCCCTTAGCCCAGGACGCAGTCCCATAAGCGCTAATTTGTTTGGGATGTTTTTCGTCAAAACTCCCACAAGATCGTCATCCTGAGCGAAGCGCCTCGCAGATTTACCGCGTGAAACAGCTGAATGGCGCGCAGTCGAAGGACCCCGACGGTGCTTATCTCACCCCATGCTGTTCGGAGCTTTTCAACCTCCGAAGCCCGCTCCTGGCATCTTGCAATGTCGGGGAGGCTGGCGGTTCGAAAAGAAGCTCAACCTCATTCGCACGATCCATCGCGAGTTCGATCCTGTTCTCAGACTTCGGTGGTCGAAAAGCTCCGAACAGCATGGGTGAGATAAGCACCGTCGGGGGTCCTTCGACTGCGCGCCATAAACCCTCTGTTAAGCAATAGATCTGCCAGGCGCTTCGCTCAGGATGACGGTCTTGTGAGGATCGAAAAACATTATGGTTGGAGTCCGTCAAAAACGCGACAAATCAAAAAAGTCACAACCTCTCAGGATGACGATCTTGTGGTGAGTTGGAGGGAAACCGAGTTTTTCTGCATCCTGTGAGGGCGTGCCCTTCGTACATAGCTACGGCGACGGCTGACCGCTGGTGTTGCTATATCCTTGCTTAGCAGCGGGCGTTCCGCGCGAAGCTTCAACCTCGATCTCATGTTTTTCGCTTAAATATTTGCAGGTAAAGGGGAAATCACTCATGCAATTCGCCATCGTGATCATGGCTGCGGGCAAAGGCACGCGCCTCAAGAGCAGGCGCCCGAAGGTGCTGCACGAAGTGGGAGGCAAGACGCTATTGCGGCACGTGGTCGACGCGGCGCGGCAGATCGTACCGCCGGAAGATATTTACGTGGTGGTTGGACATGAGGCCGGATCGGTAAAGGACTCCCTCAGCGGCCTTGGCATTCAGTTTGTCGAGCAGACGGAACAGCGAGGCACGGGCCACGCCATCCAGCAGGCGGGTCCGTCGGTGGAGGGCTATGCCGACCTGATCGTGCTTTCCGGCGATGTGCCGCTGATCCGCCCGGAGACGATCAGGAAGATACGCGATTTCCACCTGCAGCAGGGCGCGGCCATGACCGTGCTTACCGCATCCCCCAAAGACCTGCAAGGTTACGGGCGAGTGGTCCACAAATCGAATAATTCTGCTGAAATAAAGCAGATCGTCGAAGCTAATGCTTTAACTCCTGAGTCGGCCGGGGCGCGAGAGATCAACTCAGGTATCTACGCTTTTGCCTGCAAGCCCCTGTTTGCCCACATCGGCAGCCTGGGTACCAACAACGCGCACGGCGAGTTTTACCTGACGGATATGGCTGCGATTCTGGGGTCAGCCGGAGAACGGGTGTTGGCGCTCGAAGCGGAGAATCCGGATGAAGTGTTGGGCGCCAACACCATCGCCGAGATGATGGCGATCGATGAGAAGTTCCGGCTGAGCACGGCGCGCAGGCTCATGGCCGAAGGGGTGACCATATTCCGGCCCGAGACCACGGTGATCGATACCGGCGTAACGGTCGGGGCGGACACGGTGATTGAACCATTTGTGCAGCTGCTGGGGGAGACCAAGGTGGGGAAAGAGTGCCGCATCCGCTCTTACTCGGTGTTGGAGCACGCTACGGTGGGCGACTATGTGATGATCCGCCAAGGCAGCATCATCACCCAGTCCCGGGTGGAGAATGGCGCATTGATTGGCCCCTATGCGCATATCCGCCCGGAGAGCGAGATTGGCGCGGGCGCGCATGTGGGCAATTTTGTCGAGACCAAGAAGATTCGCCTGGGCAAAGGCTCCAAAGCCAACCATTTGACCTACCTGGGCGACGCGGAGATCGGGGCGGGGGTGAACGTGGGAGCGGGGGTGATTACCTGCAACTATGACGGCGTGAGCAAACGCAAGACGGTGATCGGGGATGGCGTGTTTGTGGGCAGCGACTCTACCCTGGTTGCGCCGCTGACCCTGGGCAACGGCTGCTATATCGCGGCCGGATCGTGCATTACAGAGGACGTGCCCGAAGATGCGCTGGCGCTGGGTCGGGCCCGGCAGACGATCAAGGAAGGGTGGACCAGCAGGCGGAATAAGAAATGACCGGTCAGGCAGCTTCGGTGCGGGCTTGCTCGGCAAGCACCTGGCAGAGGCGAATGCGGGCGGAGAAGCAGGCGCGATGCACCTGCGCCTCGGAGATATCGAGCAGGCGGGCAATCATGGCCGGCGCGTAGCCTTCAACGTCGCGCAGCAGAAACAGCAGGCGCTCGTTGGCGGGCAGCTTGCGCACCGCATCCTCAAGATCGGGGCGACGGACATTGCGGTGACTGATGGCGCGGCCCGGAGACACAACCGCCGGCGCCTCTTCCTTCTTCAGGGGAAATCGCTGGCTCAACTCGCCCACCAGGGCCGAATCCACGGCGAAGCCATCGGGCTGCTCAGTTTGTTGAAAGGCCCGGATAAAGGTGGTGGCAAGGATGTCTTCGGCTTCGATCTCGTTGCCCGTCATGTAAAACGCCAGGGAGAAAGTACGATGACGGTGGCTTTCGTAGATATCCCGCTGCTGCTGTTCACAGGACTGCTTGGCAGCCTGAGAGAGAACGAGATTGGGCTCAGCGGAAAACTCGCGCTCAGATTTGAACAAGGTTCACCTTGGAGACAGTCTAGCTCGTGGGGAAACCCAGCGACAGATTAGACGGAGTATAACAGTTTGCCACCCGAGGAGGCTTCAGGGCGAAGAATTCACACCGGCGGTATCGGTTGCAGATAAACTCGACATCAACAGTCACCAGCGGTGCAAGGCCAATGGTAATCGGAGGCGCCTCTCGTCGCGTCTCAGTAACTGTCGATGCGCTATATGCTGGGGTGGGCCAAGCCGCGACTCGAAGCCGCAACTCGAAGCCGCAAGTCGAAGCCGGAACCCCGGGCGCTCAAGGGTAGCGTCAACCACGGAGCGGCATGAACCAGAAAGAAGGGAACGTACGGGGAATACCCGGATACCGCAGCGACTATGGAGACAGCACGAATCCTGGTGGTTGATGAGCCAATACACTTTCGAGCGGCTATCGATGGCATGCTTGAAAAAGAGGAGTACGCAACCGTGCTTTCAAGCGGAGTGCAGGACGCGATTGCGCGCATCGATCACGACCCCCCGTACGACCTGATATTGGCTGACCTGGCAATGGCGGGCGCAGACGGCCTGCTGATGCAGCGTCGACAACCGGATACTCCGCTGGTCGTGGTCTCGCCCAGCCAGGATGTGGGGGCAGCGATGGCGGCGGTACGCCGCGGCGCTTACGATTACCTGCTGAAGCCGTTTGAAAAAGATCAACTGCTAGCCACCGTAAGACGGGCGGTCGAGTATCGGCGGCTGGTGCAGCAGAACGCCATGTACCGGCAAGACCTGGAAGAGATGGTCAACGCCCGGACCGGGATGCTGCACCAGGCAATCGCGGACCTGGAGCGGTCGTACGACATCACTCTGGAGGCGCTGGGCGACGCGCTTGACCTGAAAGATGCCGAGACCGAAGGCCACTCAAAAAGGGTGACCGCCTTTACCATCGCGCTGGCCCGCGGCGCGGGCCTCCCCGCGCAGCAGATTCCCGTGATCGCCCGCGGGGCATTTCTGCACGATATCGGTAAAATGGCGATTCCTGACGCGATCCTGCTGAAACCCAGCAAACTGCAGGCGGAAGAGCAGAAGATCATGCGGGAGCACTGCGCGCGCGGCTACCAGATGCTGCGCAAGATCCCGTTTCTGCAGGAGGCGGCCGAGATCGTGTACAGCCACCAGGAACACTACGACGGCAGCGGCTACCCGCGAAAGCTGAAGGCAGAGCAAATTCCGCTGGGGGCGAGGATCTTTGCGGTAGCCGACACCCTGGACGCAATTACCTCCGACCGGCCCTACCGCAAGGGAACCAGTTTCGCGGCCGCACGGCTGGAGATCAAGCGCTGCGCCGGTACGCAGTTTGACCCCAAGGTGGTGGAGGTTTATCTTAGCTTGCCCGACCAGCTATGGGAGGATTTGCGAGCCGAGATTACCCGGTCCACAAAGAAAGTCACACCGTTGAAGCTGGAGCCCAAGGACCGGCTGCGCAATCCGTTTTCGGATGGAAGCAAGGTGTAACGATGAGCGTACTAGCACCAGAAATTGTGCAAGAGCGGTTGGGATCGATGCCCGGCTGGAAGCTGGAGGGCAAGGAGATTGCCCGGCATTACGAGTTCCCCGATTTCGCGGCAGCCATGGTTTTTGTCAACCAGGTGGCGGCGGAGGCAGAGAAGGCCGGGCACCATCCTGACATCGATATCCGCTACAACAAGGTGAGGCTGGGGTTGATATCCCATGACAAAGGCGGCCTGACCGAGCGCGATATGAAGATGGCGCTGGCGCTCAACAGACTGCCCTGATCCACAGGAAATTGACACGCAGAGATGCTATTCCTGGCGGGGTTGGCGCATCTTGGCCAGGGTTCTGCGGTTCCAGATGGCGACCGCGATTCCGCCAAAAGCCGCCGAGCTGGCGAGCAAAAGGCTGGTGCGCCAGAGATTGCGGCGCTGCGGCGGGGACACTGAAGCGCTGGATGGCTCCGTCGATCTAAAGGGGATAGGGGACCGGAAGGGTATGGGCAGGGACAATTTGCGTAAGGGCATGGATGACCTGATAAAAAAATGTATGGGAGAGGGGTTTTGAGGGAAACTTTTTTGCGAAACCTGCGTTTACTCTAGTGAAAGGGCCGGAGCTGAGGGCCCGAAAGATACAAGAATCGGGATACAAAAATTTCAGAAATACATTTTTTAACGAAATGTTCCGTTTGCAATTAGAAGTTCTGGTAATATGGATTCAGTCGCGATCGAAGCTGTAGCTCTCGCGGCGAGGTTTTAGTCACAAGTTGCGTCACTGGCCTCCCGGCACGGACAATTTACCGTTCGTGCCGCCTTTTTTTGCTGCCCCTGATCCCTCGCTCTTGATCCGACTGCCTAGAAGCTATTGCAATCCAGTCGCCGAATCACATTATTCGATTCCTTTTTGTCCGCGCTACACTGGATTTCGAGGTGGGAATGCGGCGAATTCTAGTGTGCCTGGGGATTGGGATGTTGACGGTCGCGGCGTCAGCGCAGTGGATAACCGACGAGGACGTTCCCGCGTACCACGCGGCAGCTCCTGTTCGGGGGACGAAGTTACCTGCTTTGCTCGCCGGCAGCCAACTCACCGGGCCGATGTTCCAGTACCCCTGGCAAAAGGCGGTATATGAGGATGCGGCCAAGGTTCCCAATGTGTTGTACCAACTGCCCTGCTACTGCCGCTGCGATCGGGCCATGGGGCATACCAGCCTGCACAGTTGTTTTGAGGGTCTGCATGGGGCGGAGTGCCTGACCTGCGCCAGGGAGGGGTACTACGCGTACAAGATGTCGCTGAAGGGCAAGACGGTGAAGCAGATTCGCGACGGCATCATGCACCGCGACTTCGAGAGCATCGACCTGAATTCCATCGGCATGTAGCTGGTCTGGAGCGGTGCTGGACCACGGTTTTGGCGGCGTATAATGGATTGAGGGTTTTTTCACAGAAGGGGGCGTCACGGTTTCGACGGGATCGATTAGGTTGAGAGGCATGCCGGGGTGTGAGCACCCGTAATCGCTTGCAAAAACAATAATTGCTAACAATCAACTAGCACTTGCTGCTTAATTAAATAAGTAGCCGTTTCTCCTGGCTTCGCCTGTGGGCGAGGAAGAAACGTCGCACAGCAGGCTGGTTCCTGAGGCCCGGTCCGAGTCGCAGGAACGAGATCATCGGACTAGCGTTACGCGCATCTTGTCGGTTCTGAGCGCGTCGTGCGAATTCTCCGGAACTCGACTACGCATGGAGTCTCTCTGCTGACATGGATTTCGGACGCGGGTTCGACTCCCGCCGCCTCCACCATACTTAGCTATACTAAAATCAGTAATTTACTATTTATCTGCACTAATAATGAGGCGACAATTTCGCCCCCGGACCGTTTCGATTCTAGCCATCGCCTGCTTGTCACATGTTTTTTTACAACTCTTTAGATTTTTGGACGTGGGCGGGTTCGCCGCCGCCTCCACCTATCCCCAGTTAAATCCATTCGACTACTAATCAAGCTTTCCTGTGGCAGTTTTGTACCGTGAACCGACTATCCGTGCGAAAGCCAGGTTCCTGACGAACCGGCCATGCACCGGCCATAAATGGCCATAATGTCATCTACCGTTATGACGCTCATTGGCGATCGTTGAAAGCGGATAACCTCGAATCCGTGGTGAAATCATGCACAATCGCGCGAACCAATCCTCCTTCGCGATTTACAAAAGGCAGCAAGCCCGGATTTCGCGCCGCCGCCTCTACCCGATCACGCTCTTCTACGGCTTGTATTCCGCCATAGTGGTGATTCTTGTTTACCGCTCGCCTCACTCGAAGCTGGGAATCCTCTTCTTTTTGCTCGGGATTGCGGTCTGGACGCTTGTGGAGTATCTATTCCACGAGTGTGACCTTTCCATCGATCTGCTGGTCAACAACGCAGGCTTTGGTCTGCGAGGAGAGTTTTGGAAGCTTTCCCTCGATCATCAGCTTGAAATGCTCCGTTTGCACCATGCGGGATTGGTTGAGCTAATGTTCCACTTGCTGCCTTCCATGATTGCCGAGCGCCGCGGCGGGATCATCAATGTTTCTTCCACGGCGGCGTTCCAGCCAATCCCTTACGTCGCCGCTTATGCCGCATGCAAGGCCTTCGTGACCAGCTTCTCGCTGGCGCTGGCCGAGGAATTGCGGCCCTATGGCGTCACCGTGGTGACGGTTTGCCCGGGGCGCCTCCGCCCTGACTCCCCCATCGACAATGGCGCAAAGCCGCGGCGCGCGCTCATGGGCGTCGCGCAAAGCCGGGAACAGGTGGTTACAGAGGCATTGAAAGCCCTCGACAGCCATGGCGGCCTTGTCATACCCGGCGTGATCAACAAGTCCGTCGCTTTCGCGGAGCGCCTGATTCCGCGTAGCGTCATAGCAAAGCTCGTGGCCAGACTATCGCGGCCTGCCCCGGCCAGTTGATTGCTATTTCCCTTCCCGGCGTGGAAGCGGCTCGTCGCGCTTTTATGTTGACGGTGAATTGGTATCATGTCGCCGAATTGATTGGGGAAAAGGGGACCAGTCCCCTTATCTCCGCGTCCCATTATCTCCGTCTGAAATCTGCAGCATATGATACCGATGCCTACCGCCAGGCGCGGGCGGCCATGCGCAATGCGGTCGAGCGAGACTTGCGGATTGTTGAGGGTGGTCTGACCGCACCTTTTGAGTCCGACTTTGGCTCTATTCAACAACCTATCTGATAGCAGGGCGTTATCAAATTCCACTTTAAACAATATCGCTCCGGGTAGTCTTTTAGACCATCTTTTAGGGTGTATTGCAAGATCGTAGTTCGGGTCTTGAAGGAAGAAGGTCGCCATGGTTACGTCTTTAGCTCTGCTTTATCTCCTGCCGGCGATTGGTGCCGTGATCTTCCTCGTCATTGTGGCCGAGGATCATTTTCATTCGTACCATCATCACCACAGCTAACCGCGCCCATCGCGCAATTATGTCAGGAGATTCCTTATGTTTAACACGATTATGGTTGCCTATGATGAATCACGAGAAGCTGCTCATGCCCTGGCGTCGGCCATCGAACTTGCTGCCCCGCTTGGAGCTCATTTGAAAATCGTCACAATCGTCGAGGCTCTGCCTTCCTTTTACAATATCGCTGCGATCGTCTCTCCATCCGTGCTCTCCGAGGGGCTGGAAGACAAGCGCAGCCGACTCAGAACTCTTCAACAAAACGCCATTAAGAGAGCGACATCGGCTGGCGTTAAAGCGGAAGCAATCCTGGTCGACGGAGGCGAGGTGTCCGGGATCATTCGAGCAGCCCAACGCGAGCATGCAGATCTCCTGGTAATCGGCCTCCCAAAACATCACGGGCTCGAAGCGTTGAATTCTACGGCGCACGACGTGGCGGACCAAACCCCTTGCCCTCTGCTCGAGGTCAACTAGAACGCCCCCATTCGTTGGGTGTGGGTCAGAACAGATTCGCCGGGCATCGCGTAGTATTGTCCGTCGAACGCAAACAGGGCCAGCAACAATCCCCATGAGAATCGTTGCTGGCCCAATTGCTCTCAAATGCATTTCACAAGGTTCGCCAGGACCGGAGAGCGACTGTCTTTCATCCACAGGAACGTCAGGCCCACCTGAATCCGGCTATCGCGTATCGGCCGAAGTGTCACACCTCGCCGTACAAGAACCTGAACAGAGGCTGGAAGAATCGAAACGCCGAATCGCGCAGAAACCAGGCCGAGAGCGGTTTGCGCTGTGGTGATTTCCTGGACTTTCTTTGGCTGAAAGCCCGCGCCGGCGCATTCCGTCATTATGGCGTGGTGCAAAACCTCTGCTGCCGCAGTCGATGGCAGTATAAAGACCTCTTGCGTGAGTTCTGCAAGGGCGACAGAGTCCTTTAAGGCAAGCGGATGGTCCTCGGGCAAAGCGATCAAGAGAGATTCAGGCTCGAGTTCACGGTAAGCGAAGCCCGCATCGGGCAGTGCGTAACTCAGGCCAATATCGATCTCTCCGCTCCTTAATGCGAGTTTCTGGGCTGTGCTGCCTAATTCAATCAGAGTTACTTCGGCATCTGGAAACTCTGTACCAAAGTTCTGAAGAAGATTTGGTACAACCGTGAGTCCTGCGGTGCTTTGGAACCCAAGAACGAGTTTCCCCACCTCGCCGCGTGCAGCCCGCTGGGCGGTCTTCTGCGCATGGGCGAATTGACGAAGACTCTGCTCCGCCTCAGCCAGAAAGATCTGGCCGGCTTCCGTCAGACGGAGATGACGTCTCTCGCGATGAAAGAGTTCGACCCCCAACTCGCTCTCGAGCTGCTGAATGTTCTGAGTGAGTGCAGGCTGGGCGATGTGAAGCCGCTCCGCTGCTCTTCTGACGTGCAAAGACCTGGCTACTTCGATGAAGTACCGTAGATGGCGATTCTCCAGCATGCGCTCATCACCTGGCCGATCAGGGAAAATGTCCGCGAACGCTCGCGATCGAAAACAGGAGCCAGCGTCCTCAATCGTCCTCGATGACTAAACCAGACCTCCAGGCGCAATCACGTTCCCCTGAATCTCCTCGAAATGTAACACGACATTCAATTTGACCACAGAGAAGCGGAGGCTACTTGCTCTCAGTCCAAGTTGACGTGTCGGCTATTCGGCAAAACCAGGTTCTGTCTTGACGCTCCTCCCCCACTGTCGGGGCGTCCTAGCCGGCTCATGGAACGAATCGAGTCGCCATCAGGCGATCCAGACTGAATTTTCCTGGACCGGAGCAGATCAGCCACACAAAAAACAACACGTAAAGAACTTCGGGAAAATAAAGGAAATCGTCCACCCAATTAAGGGGGGAAAGCGCTTTAATGTCGCCAGAAAGCTTCGTGGTCAGGATGGCGACCAGCATATTGACCAGCAACACAAAACAAGCCAAGCTTGACAGAAGTCCCACAACCAGCAAGCAACCGCCGACGAATTCTACCGCCGACACACAATAGGTTATCGGCCTTGGAAACGGGATCCTGGCCGCGGCCAAGGTTTCATACATGACTTTCGTCCGGCTAGCGACAAACAGCTTATTTCCTCCGGAGATGGCGAAAAACACTCCTAACGCGACCCGCACCAACAAAATCGCCCATGGTTCCAGATTCGCATCGCCCAGCAGCCCAAATCGAATCAAGCGTTCCCATTCCATCACGCTTCTCCTCTGCAGAAATCTGCTTCAAGGATACCCTGCGAATTTGCCGTTTCGCGCATCTCATTGGGGCACTCGCTGGTGGTCCATCGGAAGGCCGAAGTCGAACAGTTGAAATTGATGCAATGAGTAAGCTGTCACCGCATTACCCAGTCCCCACGAAACTCCCGACAGAACGAAGAAGCCTCCCACGAAGACCCGCGCACAAGGTGCCGAAAGACAGCCTGCGTGCGAAAAGTAAAGCTGCAGCGCATGATCCTGATGGTGAGAGCTGTTCCGCGGGAGTGGTCGCTCTCTTTAACCGGGAACCCAAACGGAGGTAGAATTAACATATGGTCACGCTCCTTCGGATCGACACCGAAACATTGCCACGCGTCTTGGTCCTCGATCCGCCCGTTACTGATGCGGAGTTCGAGGCGTTGTGCCGGGAAAATGACAATGTCCGGCTGGAACGCACGAAGGAAGGAGCCGTTCGCATGAACCCGCCCACTGGTGGATGGACCGGCAGCGGAAATCAGGAAATAGCGCGACAGTTGGGGAACTGGAGCGTCGCCAAAGGCCTGGGCCGCGTTTTCGATTCAAGCACCGGCTTTCGGCTTCCCGACGGATCGACGCTAAGCCCGGAGGCTTCATACGTTTCGGAGGAGCGCCTGCACAGCCTTCCGAAAGGCGCGCTGCGGGGTTTTCCCCATATATGCCCGGACTTTGTGATCGAACTATGTTCGGAGACCGACGCGCTTCAAGACCTCAAAGACAAGATGAACGACTGGATCGCCAACGGCGCCCAATTAGGGTGGTTGATCGATCCCTACCAGCGCCAGGTTCTGATCTACCACACGGATCATGCAACCGAAGTGGTTACCGGCAATCACATTGCCGGTTATGGTCCAGTGGAAGGCTTTGTTCTGGATCTGGCCCGAGTCTGGAACTGCTACCAGGACTGAAATGCATTCTTCATCTGAGCGCCTTGACCGGAGCACTTGGCACGCTGATCCTTTCGTCGCGGCATCCCGAATCTGCAACGAAAGCATAGCAATCTAAGCTCTCCTGCGGTCGCCTCATGACGAGACGTGTCGGTCCGCAAGGCAATTTGGCATGGCAAAGTGCCACTTCCGGTCTGTCACCGAAACAGCTTGTCACCGAAACAGCCGCCAAAGCAGGCACCACTGACAGAACTACCAAACATCCCAATACAGGCTTCTTCATTGTGGTCTCACCTTCAGAATCCCACACGCTCTATTCGTCCAAGTCGATCTCGTGCTTCAATGAGGTCAAAGCGGAGGACTTGGTTTCTGTACAACAACTCAGCTACAAGCACCCTCAGATAAGATCGCTCTTCACATTCCGGGCAAGTTAGACCTGTCCACGAATGTGAGCGTTCGGTAGCCAAAAGTTCGATTACGGTTTTTTTATTTCCATCCATGGGGGCGCCATCCGTCCTTCCCTTAGGACATCTGACTCTTGCGGAGTTTCTCCGCTTTCTTGAGGTTCTTGACAATCGACCCACTCATCATCTTCGCCACGTTGAGGCTGTCAGTGTCCTTCCGTTCGGAGCTCTTCATGTCTTTGTCTATGACAACGGTTCCGTCAAGTGTCCTGGCTGTGAGGTGATAGCTGAGAGAAGTCGTCCCCAAGAAAGCCCCGAGTGGACCTGTTGAAGCTCGCAAGACCTGATTTCCCTTCTTGAAGATCTTCACCCGCAGTGCCAAGGAAAACTCCGCGCACTGCGCTGCCGGGTCCCGATCACCATCCCGATATACAGCCACCAGACTCTTTTCACCTTGCAGCTGTTTGATCAGTTGCTCGTAGACGAGAACCCTGTACTCCTCAGGCAGGAGAGACGGGTCGTCCATCTGAATCGGCGCAAGTCGAACCGTATCCTTTCTCACTTCATCGGCTGGGCACGCCGCGGGCCCAGCATCTGCCGGAGCAGCCTCCGCGATGAGTCCACCATTCAATTCGTGCTGAACGCCGGCAATATCTCTTTGTTTAAGAACGAAGACGGCGCCATGGTACTTATTTTCCGAATCGCGAAATTCAACACTCAGTAACCCTACCTTCTTATGTGTCACAGCTCCGAGAGCAGCGCCACTATTGTAAGGAAGCGCTTTGCGAGCGATGAAGCCCATCGGCCCACCCGTTTCGACGACCTCTTCGCCCACTGCGGTATTTGTAATAGTGTCCCGTCCAATCTCGGCCGATGCCTTTGGAGTATTGAACCTGAGCGTCTTCGATGTAATGTTGAGCGTTCCTTGCAGATTAGGAGAAAGGCCAGGCATTCCGATGACAAGACCGACGCGGTCCAAGCGGATGGGCTCGCCAGGCGAAGTTGCTGGGACCGAGGATTGTTGCGCTAAAGCCCGTAGGCAGGCAATCGCCACTAAAGGAACTGCGAGAAAGTTCTTTGAGAAGAGGGAACGCATGATGCACCAGCTTTCTGGGTTTATGGAGTTGATCTCTGCAGAAGCACGCTGAAATCGCTTCCGCACAATAAATCCGGACGTCAGGCCCCGAAAGTGATACACGTGTTCACGGCTGATAGAAGCAGCATTTTCCGTCGAACCAGGAATCCAATATAACCATACCCGTGGGTATATTACGAAACTATACCCTCGGGTATAATTTCGCAAGAGGAAAATTTGGACTCCGCATGATGACCAAGACAGCTCGCAAAGGGACACAAGCCCGGACGAAGGAAACAAGGAGGTTGCTGCTTGAGGCAGCCGAGAAGATATTTGTTCGCGACGGTTTCGAGAAGGCGCAGGTAGCTCAAATTGCCGCGGCAGCCGGCCGCACCAAGGGGGCCGTCTATGCTCACTTCAAGAACAAAGAAGATTTCTTTCTCGCATTATTCGAGGAACGAGCAGCGCAACGCGTGCGCAGCATGCTCGAAGAGGTTGAAGACTTCGAAGACAAAGAGCGAGAATTTGCGGAGTTTTCGAGAGTTTTTCAGCGGCCAAGCAGATGACCGGGCATGGGCGCTCCTTACCCTGGAGTTCAAGCTGTTTGCCATGCGTCATCCTGAGTCGAAGCGGAGACTGCGCCAGGCGTACGCCCTGACATGCCCGACCGACCTCGCGGAGAACTTTCACCGACGGTTTGGCGCTGAAGTTGTGGATGGCAAAATAGGAATCGACGGCGCCGTTGCGGCTCTCGGCCCGATCCTTTCGGGGCTGGTGTTGGAGAGCCAGTTTGAACCGGTTCTTCTGTCCGAGGCGCGGGTCACGCTCATTCTTGAGCGAATCTTCGATGCATTAATCGTGTCCGAAAAACTGTGAACCATATTCTTAGCGAAGGATAAACTCGCGCTACAGCGTTTTGAGGAATGCAATCAGGTCTTTCTTTTCCTGTGGAGTGAGATCAAGGCCGAAGGGGTGACCTTTTACGGCGTAGGTCGCTTGGCCATACGGCTTGAAGCCGGTTGGAATGTAATCATCGTTGAGGCGGTTAGGGTCGAACCAATCTTCCAGAGTAGCGCACCACCCACTGTGACCGAACATGCTGCGGTACCAGACGCCCTTGAGGGAAGGCACTTTGTAGTAACCGGTGCCTCGCCGGGTCTTGAGAGTGAGGTCGGAGTCGGCGCCAACGGAGATGGGCAGTATCTCATACTTCGCGCGGGCGTCGGCCGGGACCGTGAAGCCTTCAGCCGGAGTGAGTTTGTTGTTGGTATAGAGAGGCGGCGTGTGACAGGCGGCGCATCCTTGGCGCGCGAAGATCTTCTGGCCGCGCGCTGCCGACACGTCGAATTGGTTCGGGTTTGGCGGCGGCTTGAGGGAATAGACGTAGAGCGAGAGCGCGTAAAGCTGCTCGTCGCTGTAGCGGCGTCCGGCGTTGGTGGGCTCCGGCAAGGTCTTAAATTTGGGTATGTCAGCAGGGATAAAGCCGTCGTAGCTGGCGAGCGCGTCCCCACCCTGATTGAGAGCGGCATAACGCATGAGATCGACGATGGAGCGCTGTCGTTGCAGACCGGTTCGATCAAGATAATGACGGTCTCTAACGCCGATCGGGTCGGGTATCTGGATCGGCTCGAACAGGCTCCCGCGATGGCGTGCGGCCACTCCTCGAGGAACTGAGGCGAGCAATATGCGAACCTGCTCGTCGGACAAGGGTTTGAGCCGGTCTAACGGATCCGGATGAAGCCAGGGCACATCGAAGAGTGACTGCCATGCAAGCCAAGGAAAAGGCGGTTCCTGAGCCAGTGCTGGGCCGAAGGGGAAATTTCCCTGTGCTCCCTTCACGACGACGTCTCCAGGCATCACGCGTGTATGACACATGCCGCAGGAAAAGGAACCAAGTTCAATTTTTCCCTTCTCCCGAATGACATAGTGCATAAACGGAAGTACTCCGTCGACACTGAGCGGCATACCGCTCTTTTCATACCATGCGCTGCTGGTCACGTCTTCCATCCGAAAACCGCCCCTGTTTTCGGTTGAATAGAGAATCGGGGCATCGAAGGCGATCTCGCCTGCTTTGATCCAATCCGCTTCGGTCTGCAGCTTTGGCTTGTGGGAGGCGTCATCCCATACGATCACAGGCTCCTGTTTCTTCAGCCATTCCATGTATCCGGCAGGCTCGCGGCCCGGAGCGTAGACGGGATATTGCTTGTAGATGCTGCGCACCGGAATCCGGTAGTAGTAATCGGCTGGAGCATGCTTTGGCGATCCGATGGGGTTCGCCAGCGGAACTTCGAGCGTTCTCATCGCCGCGTCGTCCCACATCTTTGGAACATCGCCTCCCTTCAGTTGAGGAGACTGGCCGAACATTCCAACGCGAGGCAAAAGCGCAAGTCCGATAAGCGTCATCTTTGCAACGAGGCGTAGCATTGCTTGCTTATTCATGGCAGCTCCCGTGTCTCAACCAACGACACGCATTGCGTGAGCTCACTATCGGCCTTTCCACGGATGCCGGCCTAGTAGAAATGCGACATTTCGCGCTGTCTCCTTCAAACGGGACTAAAATGCATGCACTTGTCAGGATGTTCGTCGACCTCGGGCCCGCAAAGAAGGGGGCACATCGTGCGCACGGTTCAGACAGCAAAACCGCGACTTGAACTTAGCAAGTTTGTGCAGGTATATGCACAGCGGGAGATGGAATGCCCAGGCGCCCTTTTCTCGCAGCCGGACAGCTCTGCCCTGGAACAGGGAATAGCTTTTAACTTCGACGGACAAACCACGCTCAACCGTCCGGATGGGAGGAGCAGGGTAGCTCCAAAAGCCTACATCTTCGGAGGATTGACGCCCCCATGCGGAAGCCAAAGTTTCTCCGGTCATGTTCAATCCTTCGCGGTCTTTTTCAAGCCTCTGTCGTTGTGGCCGCTCTTTCGCATACCCTCAAGTGTCATTGTGAACAAGGAATATGACGCTGAGGATCTCCTGGGACCGGAGATTCTGAACCTTTGGTCGAAGCTGGCAGAGTTCAGGACTTTCCAGGAGCGCATCTTCGCAGCTGAGCGTTATCTAATGCCCGCCGCTTCTCGTTCTCGAGGGAGCACTCTGATTGCAAGAACCGCACATCACATGCTGGATCGCAACGGCGCGATTCGAATCGGCGAGATTGCCGATCACGCAAGACTAAGTGTGAGACAGTACGAACGCCGCTTCCTGGAAGAGGTGGGTCTCCCTCCGAAGACATTCGCACGAACGAGACGCTTTCAGAGAGCATTCGATGCGAAACGTTTCTTTCCGCAGCGCACCTGGCTAAGCGTCGCTCACGAGTTTGGATATTTCGATCAGATGCACATGGTCCGTGACTTCCAGATCCTGGGCGGCGACGCACCGAGCCACTTGCTTGATCAGGGTGGCGACATTCAGCCGTGGTCTCTTCCTCCGGTACTGGAGCTGAGATAACCCTCGATCTCTAACCAGCAGACGGCGTCAGCCGCCCACCTGGATTTGGGGAGATAAGGGGACGCAGTTAAGAGGGGCGGGACGGAGTTAAGGGGACGGACGAGACGGTCAATGACGAAAATGGTCGGCTTAGGTAGCGGAGGGTAAGCTTTCGCGGCCAATCGCGCCCGGCCCTATGCGGCGGCCGTAGCGTTCCAGTTGCTGGGCAGCGGCAAGAATGGAAGTCAGGCATTCTTGAGAGGAGCTAACCAATTCACGATTGACTTCATGACCGTCACGTTACTCTGATTGAACACGGTCGTGCGGGAGCGAACGATACCGAATCCCGGGCGGTTCACTGAGCGGCGAACTTCCAGCACCTCCGACTCGGTGCGGAGTTTATCCTCAGGTCGCACGGGATGAGTCCAGCGAATTTCGTCGACCCCTGCGCCGATCATGCCACCCTTCACATTGATCGATTCCACTCGAAGGCGCATGACAATCGCGGCCGTCAGCCATCCAGAAGCGCAAAGACCGCTGAAGAAAGAGTTCTCGCCCGCGCCCTCATCGATGTGGAACGGCTGAGGATCATAGCTCTTACCAAAACTTATGATCTCCCTTGCTGTTACGCGGTACGTGCGTAAGGAATTGAACTTCTGGCCAGGATAGAAGTCTTCAAAGTACATCTCCTCTTGCATTGATCCCCCCCTATGGGCGTTACGCGCATCTTATCGGTTCTGAGCGCGCCGTGCGAATTCTCCGGAACTCGACTACGCATTTAGTCTCTCTGCCGACATGGATTTCGGACGCGGGTTCGACTCCCGCCGCCTCCACCAATCACGTTGTCACCGCACAGGTCGCAGGGACCGCTCTGATGAGGAACGCATCCTACAACCGCCTTCACTTATCGACCGCGGAGGGCCACGGCTTCGAATAGCTCTCTATAAGCGTCGGTCAACATGCCGATGGTGAATGCGCAGTTCAGGCCGCTCGGATTGGGCAATACCCAGACCGCAGATCCGCCGAGTGTAGTTGGCTGTAATCCCCACGAAAGGCTGCGCTGGTTCAGAAACACTGAACACGCTGGCTTCCCCAGAAACGCCAGGTATCTGGGCCTGTACTTCGCGATTTTGCGCTCGAAAACAGGACCGGCAGCGATGTAGTCGGCGCGACTGAGGTCTGTTGCGCTGACTGTCGGCCGAGCAACTGCAGAGGTGATTCCACAACCATAATCGAGCAAGAGGCGTGCCTGCTCCGGTTCTAATTGCGTGGCGGTAAAGCCTGCGAGGTGAAGCACACGCCAAAAGCGGTTGCTTCGGTTCGCGAAGTGGAGACCGACTGCAGCCGACCGCATTCCCGGATTGATTCCACAGAAGACTACGCTCAGGGAGGTCGAAATGACGTCAGGCAGGCCCATTGAACGTGCCTGAAGATTAGAGGACATGGTTTGAGAACACTATAACGGTAGTTGGGATCCGTCTCATCCACTCATACCTCACAAGCCGGCTCCTCGGCTCGGACGGGCCGGGGAGCTCACTGTTTGCACTGCAGAAGTCCAATCCGTCGTGTCTGAGGTCAACCTGCTTAGCTTTAACCGGATAGGCCTCAGACCGCTTCCCCGATCATCGCCTTTCATGATCCAACCCGTGTCGTTTTCGCGCCTTTGTTCCACCCGTGAAATGGCGATAGGTCGCCCGCGTTCCACGCATCGCGGAGTCCTGGGGCGCTCAGATCCCAGTCAGGCCGGATCTCGCTTGTGACCGCGCGGAGGTCGTGCCAGAGATCGGCGATTGAGGGACGTCCCCAGAACCAGTAGCCGTTGTAGATGCGGTGAATGACGAGGCCTGGCTTAAGCACTAGCGTGTGCGGAATCATGGGATTGTTCTCGGGATCGGTGTACTCCTGGATGTCGAGGTCCTTCTGCACCGTTCGTTCAGGATCGGACAGAAACGGCCACTGGGCACCGACCGACGCGCGGAACTCCTGGAGTGTGTGATGGTCGTCGGTGGAGATGGTAGCAATCTGAGTGTAGCCCACGGCGATTTTCGGATAGAACGAGGCCAGTTCCAGATGTTGCTGATGCTCCTTCGGACAGTAATGGCCGCGGGCGAGCGTGAGAATCAGTGGGTCATCCCCCTGTATTTCGCTGAGCTTCCGCAGGGTGCTGGTGTGATCGGGCAGCTGATAGTCGGGGAAAGTGTTCCCCGGAACGATGTCAGAACGCATTTGTGGACTCCTTTGACTGTGGGACTATAGGTCTAGATCGACGGGTGATTCTGGTGTCGAGCAACAGATCAAAGCCTTGCCCAGTGCCGGTGGATCGAGTGGCTCTGGCGCGTACCTGACCCGGCCGTCCAGAATGCCGCACTCGCAGGTGTGACACACGCCTGTTCTACAAGACCACCTGACAGGGACGTCGCATGCCTCAGCCAGTTCGAGTATGCTCCTGAATCGCGTGTCCCATGGGACCGCTAAACCGCTTCGCGTAAATGACACGATGGGGCCGCTTCCAAGAGGAACGGGAGAATGCGGGGGCTTTCCTTCTGCCTTGGTTACACCTGGCTCCATACTTTCCGCGGGTCCGAACACTTCTTGATGTATCGCATCTTGTGACACCCGCAAAGAGATGAGATCGCGCTTCATATCCCTCAAGAAGGCGGATGGTCCACACAGGTAAAAGTCAGCTTCGACGGGAATGGCGAGCTTCTGCAGACTTGCGAGGTCCCAACGCCCTCGAACATCGAAGTCGTCGCCAGGCCGGTCAGCCGGATCTGGTTCGCTGTAGGCGATTGCCGAATGACTTCCGGGAATAGCGGCCAGTAGTTGCCGGGCTTCCCGGGCAAAGACGTGCTCCCTCGCATTGCGCGCAGCATGGATCCACCACACCTGCCGAGCAGATTCTGCGCTCCCGGACGCGATTGCGTGAAGCATCGAAAGAACCGGGGTGATGCCAATTCCGGCGCTCAATAGAACAACCGGCCGCCCACCGGCCCGCAAAATGAATTCGCCGCGCGGCGCGCTGATCTCCAGCTTGTCGCCGGCCTGCGTTGCGTCGACAAGATGTTGGCTACCTGAACCTGTCCCGCGCTTCACGCTGATACGATAGACGCCCGCATCAGAAGCCCCCGAAATGGAATAGCTGCGCACTACAGGCGGTGAGTTCTTATCGGGCAGACAGCGCAGCACCAGATATTGACCGGGAAGTGCGGGCGGGAGTGGTGACCCTTCCAGATCTGCCAAAACAACGGACGCGACCTCCTGGGTCTCGCGATGCACTTCAACGACTCTCACCCACCGGAACCCCTCCCATGCTGGCGGAGACGAAATGGATGGTGTGAGCCCTGGATTGCCATTGTGGATTCCATTCTTGTCTGCCTGGAGAAAGCCATCGAATGAGCCCTTCCATCCCGGACTCAGGGCAGGGATACGGGCGGCGATCGCTATGCGGTTGAGATCATGGTTCGGCGTATAGAGCAGAGAATCAATTTCAGCGACCGAGATCTTGTCGGGTGCCTCCGCGATCTTCTGAATTTCGTCTCCTGCACCAACTTCGCCCTCGGTGATGACACGGCAATAGAACCCTGGCCTGCGATGCGAAACAAGCAGAGCCGCCATCTGAGGATTGTCCATTCGAATTCCGAGACGATAGCAGGTGACACGGGGTTGAGTCACTTCAAAGACCGCAGTGCCAATCCTGTATCGGTCCCCAATGCAAACCTCATCGTCGGGGAGACCTTCCACGGTGAAATTCTCTCCAAACTGTCCGTACTCGAAGTCATTTCGGCCGAGTTCGCGCTCCCAATACCGGTAGGCTTCGAGTTGATAAACCATAACGGCACGATGTTCCCCGCCGTGGCCTTGGAGGTCGGCCTGGCCATCGCCGTCCAGATTGAGCCGTCGAGCAACCACGCGCCCGGAGACAGGGCGTTTCCAGATCGCGGTGCGGACGACTTTGCCTTGCCACGCGATTTCACATGGAAGGCCCACATTGACGGACAGAAGTTTCGGCATTGGCTTTTATGGACAGCTCAAATTGCTGCCCGGCTTTCATGCTGATCTAACTCGTGGAATGAAACCTGGGGCGCCGGTATTCACTAGGTCATTGAGCCTCTGTCGAGTGTGAATGCGGTTGATTTCATTGAACGCGTCTTCCGCAATGACTGAGCCACGTATGTCGCGGCTGGAGCACAAACATACTGATTATGCCAGCGGGACCGGCTCGTATCTATTGGACGAAGGTATCGGCCGATACTCCGCCGCCTCCACCACATTTATCCTAGTTACTATCAATGCCTTACAAGATTTGCGGCCGTCCCTCGCCGCGCTCAAGGCGTTCGTTACTAACACTCAAGGTTGAAGCTGCCCGTCAAGCCGTGCGCTCCTCTCTGACCGCAATGTCCAACCGAGACTTTGGTATTGATCGATACCTTCGTCCAATGGATTCGTCGTCGCGCTTCTGCGATGTTCGGTTCAGCGGATGAGCACTGTTTATCGGAATTGGAGTCGTCAATGAGCAGCGTACAAATCGAACAGAAGAGCTATGAGATGCCCCCGCGAGAGGGGATCAGCATCGCGCATTTTCTTACCGTCGCCGACATCGAGCGATCGGCTCGCTACTACGAAAAGGTCTTCGGCGCTCGCATTCTGAGCCTGGGTGACGGCAACGCGCCTGCGTACCTTCAGCTTGCGAATATCTGGATGATTCTGAACGTTGGGGGCGGCCCGACCCCGGATAAGCCGACGGTAACACTCAGCGTCCCCGACCCTAATCACATCAACAGCTTTATGAATTTCCGCGTTGCGGATATTCAAGCGTGCTATGAATTATGGAAAAGTCGAGGAGCGGAGTTCATCACGGAGCCGATCCCCAAGTACGGCGAGACGCGCTGCTACATCCGCGATCCTGACGGCTATATCATCGAAGTCGGCCAGAGCACCAACCTCACGTACGGTTAACGTTGGCGGCACCGCGGAGCCTAGCCTCTATAGCGGAGAGCGCTACGGCAACTTCACCTACGCCCTTCCCGTGGATGAGGGAACCTATAAGGTCACTCTGTATTTCTCAGAGAAGTACTGGGGAACGGACACCTCGAAGAAAGGGGGCGTGGGTAGCCGCGTCTTCGATGTCCTTTGCAATGGCGCTGCGTTGACGCGCAGGCTCGATATCGCGAAAGAAGCAGGCCCCGCGCACGCGTTAATCAAAACCTATCATGGCCTGCGGCCCAATGCGCAGGGCAAGCTGGTTCTATCTTTCGTCCCGGACGTCAATTATGCGAGCGTGGATGCCGTCGAGGTGCAAGAGGAGGCTCCTTAAGCCGCTGCCTTTCCCAGCCTCAAAACGCCAGCCTGAGCCCCAGCTGTATTTCGCGCTTCGCATCGGCCGCGGTAAAACCCAACGGTTGGCTGGGAGAGAGGGCGGCGGTGCCGTGAACATTGAATGACGGAGCAAAGGTCGCTCCGACAATGTTGTTAACGCTGGCGTAGTTGGTGCGATTTGCGAGGTTGAATCCCTCCGCGGTGAAGTTCAGGCTGTACTCGTTGCGGAATCGGAATGCGCGGCTCAGACGCATGTCGAAATCAGCATAGTTGGGTCCCAGGCCGGAGTTGCGCGGCGCCGACGGCGGGCGATCGTTGGTGAAGTGACCGTCGCCGTTGATGTCGGACCCGGCAAGCAGATTGAAAGGGTGGCCGCTGTTGTAGCTGACGATCGGCGCAAGCTCAAAGCCTGAAAGCCAGCGCGAACCGTTGAACGGGCTTTGCAGCATGGCGGCAAAGACGACTTTTTGGCGTTGATCGAAGTCCGATACAGCGCGCTCAGCGTGCAGGTTTACCTGGTCGAAGGCCGAGTAATCGCTATTGAAGTCTGTCGATTGGTCAATGGCTTTGCTGTAAGTGTAGTTGCCCAGCAGAGTGAGGCTTTGGCCGAAGCGCTTTTTCACCTCCAGAATGCCGCCGTTGTATATCGCTTCGGCGATCGATTGATACTGGTTGTTCTGCAGTATGGTGTGGGTTGGGTCAGCGAAGCAGAGGGCAGGATCGGCGACGCATTGTGCCGAACCCCAATCCTGGAAGGGCAAACCGTTCGTAGGGAGCCCATCCGCGCCGGTGCCGGTCACGATCGGGGCTCCTGCCAGCAGGTTCGTGTCCACCGCCCAGGGCAGGTGGGTGGTATGAACGTAGATGTAGTTGGCAGAGATAGATGTAGTTGCTCCGATCTCCCGCTCAATTCCAAAGGAGGCCTGCTGCGCCTGCGGCGGCCGGTAATGCGGCGAGCCGGAAAAGAGCACGGTTCCCGGGGGCAGGGGGCCAGAGTTGGATACATTGAGGCCGAACTGGGCCAGATCCCCGGGGCCAATACAGGCAGCCTGTCCAGCCGGCGGCGTGCCGCAGGATATTTTGCCTTCCGCGGCCAGGGTTTGGTAAATCACAGCCGAGTTCAGCGCAGGTGCTCCAGGGACCCCCAGGATCGATACAAGGGTGTTGGCAATTTGCCGGTTCCCATTCAGGTTGCCCAAGGTTTTCACGACGGCGGGAATCTGCGCATAGACCTGCCCGTAGAAGATTCCATAAGCGCCACGTACGACCGTCTTACCGTCGTGGAACGGATCCCAGGCAAAGGAAACGCGAGGAGCAAAATCCAGCTTATAGGTATTCAAAACGCTGGGTTGTGAATCCACCTCGTAGCGCAAGCCGCCATTGAGTGTCAGGCCGGGGCGAAGGTGGAACGAGTCCTGGAAGTAGACAGAAGTGAATGGCCGGTTGAGGATATAGGCCGGTTCTCCGAAACCCTGTTCATAAAAGGAGGGCAGCCCCAGGCTCCAGGATTGCAGCGTGCTGATCGGAGCAGACGCAGTGGAGGCAGAGAGCCCGCACGCAACAGGAACCTGCAGACACGGACTGACCAGGCCGCCGGGAAGCTGCAGGAATTCAAAGCGTCCGCCCAGGAAGGTCGCGGAGGAACTGTTATCGTCGCGAAGCAGTTCTTCGAAACCCATTTGCAAGGTGTGACGGCCGCGTATGAACGTGAAGTTATCTGCGAACTCGTAACGGCGGATCTTGTTGTAGCTGGGGAGAAAGATGTTGCGCCCAAAAAAGCCATAACCCTGAACATCGAGACCCGGACCACCCGGATCGTTTGAGTTCACGTTGAATTGGTACGTGTTCCACTGCACCCGGGCCTCGTTGATGGCGCCGGAGTTGAATGAGTGGAACCAGGAGCCTTGTATTGTGCTATCCCAGTTCAGGATCGAGGTTCCCCGGGAGAAGCCAATCAGCGCCTGCAGGGACGGGTCGGATTCACTAAGGTGCGCCGCGCTGTAGCGAAGAAAGCCGGAGTCCTTCTGGCTAAATCGGTGATCAAGACGTGTGGACCCTTCGTATTCCCGGATGGGAAAGGGAAACAGTCCACCATTCTGCTCGAACTGGTTCACGACGAAGGCCCTGGAGGCTAACTGGGCCGGGGTGACGAAGGGGTTCCCGCTGGCAGTCGGATCAACCGTGAGGATGCTCTGCAACCCGAATGCGCAGGTGGCCGCAGGCAGCAACGTGATGGCCGGGGCTTCGCCCAGGCAGGGCACCGGGGTTTGCCCTTCCGCCGCCAGGCCTTGAAGAATCGGCGATTGCGCGGCAGTGGGAGCGAAGATGCTGCTACTCGTCAGCAAAGGAACCGAGTCTTGCGCATCGGAACGCAGACCCTCGAGGGCGAAGAACAGGAACGTCCGATCTTTTTTGACGGGGAACCCGATGGTTCCCCCGAACTGCTGCCGGCTGAGGGAATTTTTGATCGGCTGGCCTTGCGCGTCGAGCGAGAAAGCTTCACCGGCGACTAAAGCTGGACTGAAGGCAAATGGGTTTCGCGCGTCCATGGCATCGTTGCGGAAGAAAGCAAACAGACCGCCATGCAGCGTGTTTGTGCCTGACTTGGTGACGATGTTGATGGAAGCGCCGCTGGCCCCACCCAATTGAACGGAATAGTTGCTGCGGTTGATCTGGAACTCCTGCACCGCGTCCTGGCTGACATTCAGACGCACCCCACCGGACTCGTCGTTCGCCTCGCCACCATCAACGGTCACACTATTGCCGCGTCCGTTGCTGCCATAAAGCGACAGGCCACTTTGCGGAGTCTGTTGCACGCGGTAGTCGGCGTTGCTGGCGATGATGTTGGAGTTGCTCACGCCCGGCATCAGCAGGGAGAAGGAAAGATAATCACGGCGATCGATGGGCAGATTGGTAATCTCGCGTTCCCCAACGCTATCCGCCTGGCTGCCCCGGGTGGTCTCAATCACCGGCGGCGTTTCGTTCACCACCACCTCCGCAGTCACAGTGGAAACGCTTAGGCGAAAGTCAGCGAGGACGGTCTCCCCGAGGGGGACAACCACACCTTTGCTGACCTCGGTCGCGAACCCGTTCATCCGCACCGTCACACTGTAGGTGGAAGGCGGCAGGCCGGAAAATTGGTATTGACCGCCGGAATCGGTCACTGCCGGACGCTGCAGGCCGGTTTGCGGGTCGGCCACGGTTACGTTTGCGTTGGGAATGACCCCACCCGTCGGATCTGTAACTGTCCCGCGAATTACGCCGGAGGCGCCTACGCCTTGCGCGTAGGTGAAAGGTAGCCAAAGCAGCCAGACCGCCAGCAAAAAGCAAGCCTTCTTCCCTGCTGCAGTGAGAGTGGAGATGAGCCAACCAGCTGGTGCTAACCTACCGATGGATTGAATTGCCACGAATGAACCTCCCGGAGTGCCCGTTTATCTGTTAAATTCCTATTTTTCAACTATTTAACGATCGCTTTTCAGCCCGGTGCCATAGCTTTACGGCGATATCGAACCTTAGTTTTTTAACCGACGGTAAGATAAGCGCAAAAGACAACGTCTGTCACCTTGATTTTTTAAGGGGATCAACAGCAGGATGAGCCTGAAAGAGAAAACTATTTTCGTCACCGGAGCCAGCCGCGGAATCGGGCTTGGCATTGCACTGCGCGCCGCTCGCGAGGGCGCCAACGTGGTGGTGGCCGCCAAGACTGCGGTACCCCATCCGAAATTGCCGGGCACTGTGTACACGGCCGCGTCGGCTATCGAGGCAGCGGGAGGAAAGGCTCTTCCATTGCTCGTGGATATCCGTTTCGAGGATCAGGTACACGATGCGGTGCAGAAAACCGTGGAGCGCTTCGGTGGGATCGACATCCTGGTAAACAACGCAAGCGCCATTAGCCTGACGTCGACTCCAGACACTGCTCCGAAGCGATTCGACTTGATGATGGACGTAAATTTGCGCGGCACTTACGTTTGTTCGCAGGCCTGTTTGCCCTACCTGGCGAAGGCGCAGAATCCCCACATTCTGACCCTGTCTCCGCCGCTTGACATGCGCGCCAAGTGGTTCGCTCCGCACGTAGCCTACACCATTGCAAAATACGGTATGAGCATGTGTGTGCTGGGAATGGCGGAGGAATTTCGTCCGTTGGGAATTGCGGTCAATGCCCTCTGGCCTCGTACCATCATTGCAACAGCCGCCTTGCAAGTGATCCCGGGCGCGGGAGCTCCACTCGGACGCACACCGGAGATTGTCGCAGATGCGGCCGCCTATATCCTGGCGCAGGACAGCCGCACTGTGACCGGAAATTTCTTTATCGATGAAGAAGTACTGGCTAAGGCGGGCACCACCGATTTTTCCGGTTACGCCGTTAGCCCCGGAAGCCCGCTCAGGAGTGACCTCTTTCTCGATTAACCGTGGCGGGCGACGGCGTGCGTTCGTACTGTCTACGCAGGTTCTTCTTGAGCACTTTTCCGGTCCCTGTCTTGGGCAGGTTCTCCACAACTTCCACGCTGTGTGGGCACTTGTAGCGCGCGAGCTGCGAACGGCAGAACTGGATGAGCTGCAATTCTGTAACTGAGGCGCCGTCCCTAAGAACAACCAGCGCTTTGGGCACTTCGCCCCATTTCTGGTCAGAGACGGGGATCACCGCGGCTTCGAGGATTGCAGGATGAGCCAGAATGACTCGTTCCACTTCCAGCGACGAAATGTTTTCTCCGCCGCTTAGAATCATGTCCTTCTTGCGATCGACAATCAGCACGTAGCCGTCCTGGTTGATGGTGGCCATGTCCCCGGTGTGGAACCATCCGCCGCGAAAGGCCTCGGCGGTGGCGTCGGGTTGATTCCAGTAGCCCTTCATCACGCCATCTGTCCGGACGACAAGCTCGCCGGTAGCTACCCCATTCTGCGGCAGATCCTGATCGTGGGCATCGACGATTCTCATTTCGACCCCAGGCATGGCGTAGCCTGTCATGGCTTGGCCGAAGTAGCGCTGTTCGCCTTCCCAGTGCAGCTCGGGTTTCATTTGCGACAGCGACAACGCCGGAGAAGTCTCGGTAAGGCCGTACCCTGAGAAGCACTCGCAGCCGAGCTTCTCTTCCACCTCGCGGATCAGGGTAGGGGAAGCAGCGGCGCCGCCGATTACGATACGGCGCAGACTGCTTAGATCGTAATTTTTTCGCTCCGGGTGATTCACCAGCACGGTAGCCATGATCGGAACTACGCTGAAATGGTTGACTCGTTCCACCTCAATCAAGCGGAATATTTCCTTGGGGTCAAAGCTGTGAACCATCACGTGCTTGCCGCCCAGCATGGTGAGGAAATGGGCCACCCCCCAGCCATTGGCGTGGAAGAGAGGAATGGTGTGAAGTTCTATCGACCCATTCTCGACCTGGAAGGCCATGCACACTTGCAGGGCGTGAAGATAAATGTTGCGGTGGGTCAGCATCACCCCCTTGGGGCGGGCGCTGGTGCCGCTGGTGTAAAAAATTTCCGCCACTTCATCTTCGTCGACCAGGCTGATGTCCGCGCGATGGGGCTTGGCTTTGCGGAGCATGGTGTCGTAATTATCCTGGGCCATCCAACCGGCTTCCGGGGTTCCATCAAGTTGGATAAACATTTTTACCGTGGACAGAGACTCTCGAAAAGAGTCGACCAAGGGGATAAACGGCTGTTCGATAAAGAGGACGGTTGCCCCGGCATCGTTCAAGACGTAGGTCAGCTCAGCAGGAGCAAGCCGAATGTTCAGCGGCAGCAGAATCGCGCCCGCCTCCAACACTCCGTAATAGGCTTCCATCAGGCGGTGACTATTGACGCCGAGGTAAGCGACGCGATCCCCCGATTGGATGCCGGCTTCAAGCAGAGCGCCGGCAAGATGGCCGACTCGCTTACCGAATTGTTCGTAACTGAATCTGTGCTGGCCGCAGACGATGGCGGTTCTGCCCGGATACTGCCGCTCCGCATGGCGCAGACAACGTAAAGGTGTGAGTGGAATGTTCATAAGCGTGTGACCGCCGGTCGAAGATGTGTGTGCAGTTCATTTTGTATCTGCAAGCTTCGAGCCGTTCGCCAGAAAGCGGCTCACTCTTTCGATTACAGCATCTGTTTGCTGGCGGTGAGGAAGATGGCCGGCATCGGCAAAGCTTGTGTGCTGCGCGTGGGGCAGCACGGCGAGGATTGCATCCAGGTGCCGTTTGGTTCCGAATTCATCGTTAGCGCCCTGAAGCACAAGCACCGGACAGGAGATACGGGCGATGAAATCTCCAAAGGGAGATTCCCCGTCACTGAATTCTCCGACACCGAAGACCCAGGCGGAGAAAACGGTATCCGGATCCTGGTGGTACTGGGCAAGGCGCTGCTGCAAGTGGCTGCCGCTGTAGGCGGAGGCCATGCTCCGGATATGCTGCCGCGAACTCTCCTGGGCGATGACAAAGGGGCTCTCAAGGATGAGCATCTTCACTCGCTGTGAAATGGCAGCGTAGAGCATCCCCAACCCGGCGCCTTCGCTGTGTCCGTAGAGCAGGGGAAAATTCACGCTGAAATGTTGCAGGAGGGCCGGGATGACTTCGTTTACCTCGCGCAGGTAGGAGTCGCGGTTGCGGGGGGCGATCGGTCCCTGCGAGTTTCCCTGCCCCGCGCGGGAGTACAACAAGACGTTGGTCCCGGTGGCCAGCGCGAGCTTTTCAGGGAAATCCTTCCAGTAGGCAACCGAACCCAAGGCTTCATGCAGCAGAAGGATCGTATCCAGAGCTGCAGGATGCTGGTGCAGAGCCACCTCAACCGTTTGCCCCAGGAGGGGCACAAGCATGCGCTCCGATTGAAGTTCTGTGCTCATTAATATTTACCGAGAGGTAAGATAACGAATGAGACGTGCCCTTGTCACCTGTGGAATGCGACCGCAGCAAAAGAGGTTACCAAAAGCTCGCGGCCGGTCACCTCGGGGGACAGTTCCAGGCGCAATGGCGCTTGTACAATCAAGGGCCTGCGGAGAAAAATCCTCGTTCGTTGGCACGGGAAAGGTGTGGCTCGATGCAAAACACGGAGACCAGGGCGGTAAAAGAACGCACTCGCGAGCCATGGAAAGCCTTTCAGGCGAGACAGAGGAGTATGGTCGTCAAGCGGGAAGCCGTGCTGCGGACGGCGGCACACCTGTTTCTCGAGCATGGATATCAGAAGTCGTCGATGAGCATGCTGGCCGCCCAGCTTAAGATCACCAAGCCCGCGCTCTATTACTACTTCCCAAATAAAGAGGAGCTTCTCGTCGAGTGCTATCGGAACGGGATTGCCTATATTGAGAACCTCCTCAAGCAAACAAACGCCAACGAGGGAACGGGACTGCGCAAGCTCTTCATGTATGTCGAGACCTATGCGGAGGCGCTGGTATCGTACGATTTTGGGCGTTGCGTCCCGATGCTGGACGAGTCAGAGCTTTCGCCCGCCACCCGGCGCGAGGTTCGAACCATGAAGCGGCGCCTGGATTCGACTCTTCGAGGCTATGTTGAGGAGGGGATTGCCGATGGCTCCATCCGGCCATGCAATCCTAAGCTGGTCTCATTTGCTATCGCCGGGGCGATCAACTGGATAGGCACCTGGTACCATCCCGACGGCGATCTGAGCCCCCGCGAAATTGCTGCTGAATACGCGCTGATTCTCACAGGCGGCCTGGGAACGATTCCAACGGGACGTTAGGGGTAAAGTAGCCCAGGGGCTAAAGCCCAACGTATTTTCAATCCTTTACGGCCCGACTAAAGTCGGGCCCTGATACAAAACCAGGTTCTCACGCAGACTCTAAAGCCCGACATCTTTTCAATCGTTTATGGCCCGACTAAAGTCGGGCCGTAAATGCTTGAAACTATTTTGGGCTTTAGCCCCTGAGGGCTGTTACTTTCGCTGATTGACTTTCTTACCCAGCGTTCAGTATTCTTCTCAGTAGCCATGCGTGTGATTTCTCGAGTGGTAACAAAGGAATAGAGCATGCCGCCGCTTTCCGATTCTGTGGCTCAGGACACACCGGCTTCCGAGCAGGAAAAACGTCCCGATCGTAAGTTCAACATCCGGCGGGCAGCCGTGCTCGGCGCGGGCACGATGGGCGCGCGCATTGCCGCTCATATTGCGAACGCAGGGCTCCCGGTTCTCCTGCTGGATATCGTGCCGGAAAAAGGGGATCGCAATAGCCTAGCGGCAACGGCGCTCAATAACCTCAAGAGCGCAAAGCCGGCAGCGTTTGCGGTTCCCTCTATTGCAGAGCGCATCACCATCGGCAACTTTGAGGACGACCTGCAAAAGCTTCGCGATTGCGATTGGGTGATCGAGGCGGTTGCCGAAAATCTCGAGATCAAGCGCAACCTGCTCAGTAAGATCGCGGCGCACCTGAATCCCGAAGCCATCCTTACCACGAACACCAGCGGTCTGCCGGTCGCTCAGATCGGCGCGCAACTTCCCGAGCCGCTGCGGCGGCGCTGGTTTGGAACCCACTTCTTCAATCCGCCGCGCTATATGCGCCTGCTGGAGGTCATCGCGACGCCGGATACAGATCCGGCCGCCATAGCTGCGATCGCGGAGTTTGGCGACCGCCAGCTGGGCAAAACAGTCGTGCCCGCCAACGATGTGGCGAACTTTATTGCCAATCGGGTGGGAACGTTCCTGATGCTGAACACTTTCAAGATCATGCAGGAGCAAGGGCTGAGCATCGAAGAAATCGACGTGCTGACGGGACCGGCGGTCGGATGGCCAAAAACCGGTACCTTCCGTCTCGCGGACCTGGTGGGCATCGATGTCTTAGCCAGCGTGGCGCGAAACTTCTCCAAAGCCGCAGCCGATGAAAGGTCAGACGTGAAACTGCCCGATTTCATCGAGCAGCTCATCACGCGCAAGTGGCTGGGGGATAAGACGAAGCAAGGCTTCTACAAGAAAGAACGCGGTGCGGATGGAAAGGAAATTCGCTCCGTTCTGAACCTGGAAACGCTCGAGTACCAGCCCGCCTCTAAACCCTCCTTCCCTACCATTGAGCTGGCCAAAGGCAATGATTCGGTGGCAGGCAGACTGAAAGCGCTGCTGGCCGCTGACCCGGCAAAGGATCGGGCGGCGAAGTTCTATTGGCAGGCGCTTCCGGATCTTTGGGCCTATTCGGCTAACCGCATCGGCGAGGTCACCGAGACGATCGTAGATATCGATCGGGCAATCACCTCAGGATTCAATTGGGAGCTGGGACCGTTTGCCTTGTGGGACGCCGCCGGCGTTCCGAATACGGTGGAGAAGATGCGCGCCGCGGGAACGCCTATTCCTGCGGCGGTGGAAAAGCTTCTGGCCTCGGGTGGTGACTCCTGGTACCGTGCGGGCGACACCGAGTACTTCGACGTGAAAACGGGGGCATACCGGCCCGTTCAGCAGAATCCTGAACTAGCGTCGGTGGCCAGCTACAAGCGCTCCCATGGGGTTTTTGCCGGGAACTCCGGTATCTCGCTGGTGGATGTGGGCGACGGAATCGGCTGCTTCGAATTTCATTCGAAGATGAATTCGCTGGGTGACGACATCGTTTCCTTTCTATTGAAGAAGCTGCAGCCGGGGAGCGATGCGGTGCGCAACTTCGACGGTTTTATCATCACCAACGATGCCCAGAATTTCACCGTGGGCGCGAACCTGATGCAGCTTCTGCTGGCTATCCAGGACGAGGAGTGGGACGAGATCGAGCTGAGCGTACGGCAGTTCCAGGGCATGACCCAGGCGATCAAGTTCTGCGAGCGCCCGGTGGTGGCCGCTCCTTTTGGCCTGTGCCTGGGCGGGGGAACCGAGGTCTGCATGCACGCGGCACTACGGCAGCCGCATCTTGAGCTGTATACGGGCCTGGTCGAGACCGGGGTTGGCCTGATCCCTGGCGGTGGCGGTTGCAAGGAAATGCTGTTGCGAGCGCTGGCTGCTGCGGATGCGGTACGTAGCGACGTCCGGGGCGAGTCGATCGAGGTGGTGGAAACCGTCAAGAACGTCTTCGAGACCATCGCCATGGCCAAGGTTTCAACATCCGCCATCGATGCGCGGTCACTGCGCATTGTCGAAGACATCGATTCGATCTCAATGAATCGCAGCCGGCTGGTAAGCGACGGCAAGGCGCAGGCACTGCGGCTTGCGAGATCCGGCTACACGGCGCCGGTGATGAGAACGAACATTCCCGCGCCGGGGGAGACGATTCAGGCAACGTTGAAACTGGGTATTTACCTGATGCGCGAAGGCGCGTACATCAGCGAGCACGATGCGAAGATCGCGACCCACGTGGCACGCATACTTACCGGCGGTGATATTACTCCTGGAACACTGCTCACCGAACAGACGTTGCTTGATCTGGAGCGCGAGGCATTTCTCTCTCTTTGTGGAGAGGCGAAGACGGTCGAGCGCATCGGCTTCACCCTTAAGACGGGCAAGCCACTAAGAAATTAAACAGCCCCTGGGATGGCAGATTATGAAGGAAGCAGTTGTAGTCAGCGTAGTGCGCACAGCGGTGGGGAAAGCGCCCAAGGGTACTCTCCGTTATACCCGTCCGGACGATCTTGGCGCGGTTGCGGTGAAAGGCGCCGTGGATCGGGTACCGGCGCTCGACCCTAAAGAAATTGAAGACGTGATCATCGGCTGCGCCATGCCGGAAGGCGAGCAAGGGATGAATATGGCGCGGCTGATCTCGCTGCGCGCAGGCCTTCCCATTGAAGCAGCGGCGATGACGGTGAACCGCTACTGCGCCTCAGGATTACAGACGATCGCTCTGGCGGCGGAACGGATTCGCGGCGGCGGCGCTGACGTCATTGTCGCCGGTGGTGCGGAGTCCATGTCGTATCTTCCGATGGGAGGCAACAAGATCGCCGTCAATCCGTGGCTGGTGGATAACCACCCGGCCGCGTATATGTCGATGGGGCTTACCGCCGAGCGGGTGGCGAAACATTACAACATCTCCCGCGAGGAGTCCGACCAGTTTGCCCTTGGCAGCCATAAGAAGGCGCTGGCGGCGATTGAGGCAGGCCACTTTGACGAAGAGATCGTCGCCGTTCCTGTGGTCACCACGGTGATGAGCACGGCCGGAAAGCCGGAGAAGCAGGAGAAGTCTTTCACCGTGGACGAGGGACCGCGGGCCGACACATCCATCGAGGCGCTGGCCAAATTGCGTGCTGTCTTCCATGCCGCCGGTGTGGTGACCGCGGGCAACAGCTCTCAGACTTCGGATGGGGCGGCGGCGGCGGTCGTAATGTCCGACGCTCGGGCCAAAGAGATCGGAGCCAAGCCGCTGGCGCGTTTTGTTTCCTTCGCGTATGCCGGCTGTCTGCCTGAAGAGATGGGCATGGGTCCTGTCTATGCGATTCCCAAAGCGCTGAAGATGGCCGGCCTCACGCTCGACCAGATTGATCTTATTGAGCTCAACGAGGCCTTCGCCGCGCAGTCGCTGGCAGTGATCAAGACGCTCGGCATCGATCCGGCCAAGGTAAACGTGAACGGCGGTGCGATCGCACTGGGGCATCCTCTGGGCTGCACCGGCACCAAACTAACGGCCAGCCTGCTCAGCGAGATGAAACGGCGCGGCGCCAGGTATGGACTGGTGACCATGTGCGTGGGCGGCGGCCAGGGAGCTGCCGGCATTTTCGAAAATTTGCAGAATTAGTAACACTCATCAAGTCACGGTGGAGGATGCCATGGTCGTAGAAGCTCAAGCGAGAACGGCAAAACGAGTGACCGGAGGCAGCTTCCTGATCGAAGATTTGACCCCGGAAGATATTTTCACGCTGGAAGACCTCTCTCCAGAACAGAAGCAGATCGCCGACGTGGCGGCCAAATTCGCGGAAGAGAAAATATCCCGGCAGGTGCATGAGATCGAGGCGAAAAACTGGGATGTGAGCCGCAAACTGATGCGCGACCTGGGTGCTCTGGGGCTGCTCGGAATCGATGTGCCCGAGCAGTACGGCGGTCTTGATATGGACAAGATCACCTCCACCCTGGTCTCACAGAACCTCAGTGCTTCGGGGAGTTTCTCCGTCACCTTCAGTGCCCATGTGACCATCGGGACTTTACCTCTTGTCTGGTATGGAACACCCGAGCAGAAGGAGAAATATCTTCCCCGGCTGGCGAGCGGCGAATGGATCGCGGCGTATGCCTTGTCAGAATCCTCCGCCGGCTCCGATGCAATGAATATTCGCACGCGAGCCACCCTTACTCCCGACGGCAAGCATTATGTGCTCAATGGCGAAAAGATGTGGATTTCGAATGCAGGCATGGCCAGCCTGTTTACCATCTTTGCCAAGATCGACGGCGAGAAGTTTTCCGCTTTCCTGGTGGAGGCGGGTACTCCGGGGCTGACCGTGGGCGCGGAGGAACATAAGCTGGGCATCCGCGGATCTTCTACCTGCGCGCTGGTACTCGCCGATTGCAAGGTGCCGGTGGAAAATCTGTTGGGGCAGGCGGGTAAGGGTCATCACATCGCCTTCAACATCCTCAATGTGGGCCGGTACAAGCTAGCGTCGAGCGCGGCGGGTGGAGCGAAGGTTTCGCTCCGCGACGGTATACGCTATGCCCGGGAGCGGGTTGCCTTTGGCAAGCCGATTACCTCCTTCGGCTTGGTGCAGGAGAAGATCGCCGAAGGTGCGGCAGGCATTTACGCAACCGAGGCGGTTCTGTATCGAGTGGTCGGCGCCATCGATGCGGCTTTGGCCGAACTCGACAAGAACTCCCCTACGTTCTCGGCCGACGTGCAGAAGCGGATCGAGGAGTTTGCTGTCGAATGCTCCATCCTCAAGTTCTTCGGGTCGGAGATGGTGGAACGAGTGGTTGACAATACGCTGCAGATACATGGCGGCTACGGTTACGTGGAGGAGTATCCGGCCGAGCGAGCGTACCGCGATTCGCGCATCAACCGGATTTTCGAAGGCACCAACGAGATTAATCGGCTGATCACTACCGGCTGGATGATCAAACGCGCGTTGCAGGGCACACTCCCGCTGCTGCCCGCCATCAAAAAGGTGATGGACGAGGTGATGGCCGGACCGGCCGCAAAGGTGAGCTATGACGGTCCGCTGGCAGAGGAGCGTGGACTGCTGGCAAGCGCCAAGAAAATTTCCCTGTTCTGCTCCGGCGCGGCTTCGCAGAAGTTTGGTAACGATCTGGGCGAACAACAAGAGGTGATGGGCGCGCTGGCGGATATCCTCAGCGAAGTGCTCGCGCTTGAATCGAGTATCCTGCGCACGGAAAAGATGAACAAGCCCAATTCGATGGCGGTGAAGCTGACTAAGTATTATGCCGCGCATTCCTTCCGGGTGATTGAGGGCTCGGCAGAGCGTGTTCTGGCCGCGGTTGCAGAGGGCGACATGCTGCGGACACAGATGACTATCTTCCGCCGGTTATCTAAGCATGAGCCGGTGAACACGATCGCATTAGGCCGCGAGATTTCGGCGGCCATGGTGGAGGCGGGACGCTACAGGCTTTGAAAAACCGCAGGTCCCTCCACTACGCTACGCTCCGGTCGGGATGACAATTCTGTTTTAAACGGTCAATTTCTCGTTGAAGCCCTTGCCGGCACAATAGAATTGTTCAGACGAATCATGAGTGGGTGGCCCAGGTCTCGTTTTTGAGACCTGGGCCACCCACTCATAGTCTAGAAATTGCAGCTTTGTATTCGACTGAGCGAAGAGAGCGGTGCGATGCGAATTTTGACCGTGGTCCGCCAGGTTCTGGATGCGGAAGAGAGCGTAAGCATCCAGGACGGGAGCGTGGCCCTGGACGGCCGTAAGCTGGTGATGGACACCATGGATGAGTACGGAGTCGAAGAGGCTCTGCGCCTCCGCGAAGGGGCAGCGGCAGGAGCAGAAGTGCTTGCCCTCGCGATTGGACCGGCTCGCAGCGAGGAGGCTCTTCGCTCGGCACTGGCGATGGGAGCGGATCGTGCCATTCTGGTGGAGACCGCCGGGCCTCTGGATGTGATTGCCGTAAGCAGCGTGGTCGCGCAGGTGGCTCGCAGCGAGCAGATCGACTTGATCTTCTGCGGCGGACAGCAAGCGGATTGGGACAGTCATGCCCTGGGCGCGGCGACCGCAGAACGGCTGGAATGGCCACAGGCGACCTGGACCAGTGCGCTCGCACTTCAAGACGGAATGCTCGCCGGTAAGCACGACGTCGATGGCGGCAGCGAATCTTTCGCCTTACCGTTACCGGCAGTTGTGACCACCCAGCAAGGCCTGAATGAACCGCGCTACCCGACTCTGCCCAACATCATGAAGGCAAAGAAAAAGGAGTTGCGTCGTGTGCCCCTCAAAGACTACGGTGTAAGCGCTAAACTCAGGATCGTGGGAGTCGAAGTACAGGTGAAAGAGCGGCGCAGAAATATCATCGATGGCAAGGATGCAGGGGCCGCCGCGGCGAGACTGGTTGATCTTTTGCGCCATGATGCCGGAGTGATTGGATGATTCTGCTAGTCGTCGAATACTCCAACGGCAAAGTAAGCAAGAGCACACTGGAAATGACGACCGCGGCCCGGGGCATGGGGCGTGAGGGACCGATCACTCTGCTGGTTTTGGGTAGCGGCGTTGCGTCCGTGGCCGAGCAGGCAGCCCTCTTCGCCGACCAGGTTCTGGTGGCAGACAAGCCCGAGTTGGCGCAGTACGACCCGGAGGTATGGGCTAGCGCGGTGGCTCAGATCGCGAGAGAGGGCGAGGCTCATACGGTCCTGATTGGGGGCAGCCGCAGCGGACGCGAATATAGCCCCCGCGTCGCGGTTAAGCTGAACGCGCCTTTGGTCGAAGATGCGATCAGCCTCACCGGCCGCAGCGGCGCGCTTGTTGCCGCGCACTACACTTTCCTTTCTCGTGTAACCGAAACCGTGGAAGCGGAAGGCCCGGTGTGCGTGGTCACGGTAAAGCCGGGTGCGTTTGCCGCTGCCCAGCCGGCAAGCGCCGCGGGAGAGCAATACGATGCGGAGCTCGTTCTGCCCCAGCCGCGCCTGCGGGTTACCGGCAAAACCGCGGAGAAGAGTGAACGCATCTCGCTCGCCGATGCAGACCTGGTCGTCTCCGGGGGCCGCGGTGTGGAGAGCCCGGAGGGTTTCAAGCAACTGGTCGAAGCTCTGGCGGACCAGCTGGGGGCAGCTGTGGGGGCGACGCGGGCCATTGTGGATGCGGGATGGCGACCCTACTCGGAACAAGTTGGGCAGACCGGCAAGACGGTGCAGCCCAAAGCCTACATCGCTGTCGGGATATCGGGGGCGGTGCAACATCTCTCCGGAATGAACAAGAGCAAGTTCATCGTGGCCATTAATAAGGATGCCAACGCGCCGATCTTCAAGATCGCGGATTACGGCATCGTCGGCGACGTACATCAGATCATTCCGGCAATGATCGCCGAGCTGCGCAAGTAGCTGGCTAAACTATGCTGCCGTTCGCGCACAAAATCGCTTTCCTGTTGTTTGCTGCCATCACGGTGGCGATTGGGCTGCGCGGCTTCTATGGTGTGTACCGGCGTATTCGCGCCGGCAGCGAGGACCCAGAGCCGCGCTTCGACCATTTTCCGCAGAGGTTGTGGTACGCGCTGGCCACCACGCTGACGCAAAGCCGCACCTTCCGACGGCGCCCGTTGATCAGCTTCTTTCATTCCTTCATCTTCTATGGCTTCGTCTTCTATATCCTGGTGAATCTAGTGGATGGAATCGAGGGATTCGTTCCCTTCACCATTCGATCGACGAGCTTGCCGGGCCTGGTTTACAACCTGTTGGCTGATTTGCTGAGCGCGCTGGTTCTTATCGGCGTGACCGCCCTGGTGATTCGCCGCTTTCTTCTACCAAGCCGGCGCGACTTCACCTTCAACCCGCGAACCATGCTGCACCCGGACGTGACGCGCATTCGTGCGGACTCGCTCATTGTCTCGGCCTTCATACTCTTCCACGTGGGCAGCCGCGCGGTGGGCGCAGGCGCCAGGCTTGCCGCGGAGGGACCGGACCGCTTCCAGCCCTTCGCGACCCTGCTCGCGCACGCCTTCACTCCCGGCAATGCCGAAGCCTGGCGCATCTTTGGATATTGGGGTGCGCTGGGTAGCGTGCTGGCATTCCTGATGTATTTCCCTTTTTCCAAGCACTTCCATATCTTCGCGGCGCCGGCCAAATACCTGGTTGCGCGCCGGCCTTCCTCCGGTGTGTTGCCAACGGAAGAGCTGGATCTCGAGTCGGAAAATCTGAAGGCGGGTGCAAACAACCTGGAGGATCTGGCCTGGCCTCGACTGCTCGATGCGTACGCCTGTATTCAGTGCAATCGATGCCAGGATGTCTGTCCGGCGACGGCCACGGGCAAGGCGCTCAGCCCGTCGGCCCTGGAGATCAACAAACGCATGGAGCTGAACTCGCTCAGAACCGGAGACGCGAGTCCGCGCCCGCTGCTTAGCTTCGCACTGTCGCCTGAAGCCGCCTGGGCTTGCACCACCTGCGGCGCTTGCATGGAGGTCTGCCCGGTGCAGGACGAGCCCATGCTCGACATTATCGACATTCGCCGTCACCAGGTGATGATCCAGGGCGACTTCCCTGCTCAGTTGCAGACCGCATTCCGCGGCATGGAGCGGACCAGCAATCCATGGGGCATCAATCACGACAAGCGCATGGATTGGGCTGAGGGACTCAACGTCAAGACGATCGATGAGAATCCGCGACCTGATGTTCTTTATTGGGTGGGATGCGCTGCCAGCTACGATCCCCAATCGCAGAAGACGGCACGTGCCTTCGTCCAATTGCTCGATCATGCAGGAGTGAATTTTGCCGTTCTCGGCAAGAAAGAATGCTGTACCGGTGATAGTGCGCGGCGAGCCGGAAATGAGCTTTTATATCAGCAGCTCGCCGGTCAGAATGTCGCGACCCTGAACCAGGTGAAACCGGCACTGATCGTTGCCACCTGTCCGCACTGCATGAACGCCGTAGGCAAGGAATATCGTCAGCTAGGCGGCAACTTCAAGGTGATGCACCACACCGAGTACCTGGAGACGCTGGTCGCCCAAGGCAAGCTTCGTGCCGACGCGGCGCCGGCCACGGTTGCCTATCATGACCCGTGCTACCTTGGCCGTCACCATGGAGTCTATGATGCCCCGCGTAACTTGCTCAACATACTCAGCAGTGAGCAGGTCGAACTTGGCCGCAATCGGGAAAACTCATTCTGCTGCGGAGCCGGCGGCGCGCAGTTCTGGAAAGAAGAAGAGACAGGTACGCAGAAAATTTCAGACAATCGCTATCGCGAGGCGCAGCAGGCACTCGCGGGCGGGGAAAACAAAGTTCTCGCCGTTGGCTGTCCCTTCTGCAAGAGCATGCTGGACAGCACCGCCGCCCGGGGTCAGCAAGACGCCATCGCGGTGAAAGATGTGGCGGAACTGCTGCTTGAAGGCGTGGAAAAGAAGCTGGGAAAGGTTGCGGCGGTAGCGCCCGTCAATCTGCCTGTGCCGCAACCTCCAGCAACAGTAGCGGTGGCGGAAAAACCCCCAGAAGCCGTCACCCTTGCAACAACCACGACGACAATCGCTGAACCGGCGTCTCCTCAAGTGGAACGCAAGAAATGGCAGCCCAAGGCTGCCGCAGCGGAATCCACACCCTCCGCAACAGCTTCCACACCTACGGAACCACAGCCAGTCAAACGAAAGGCCTGGACACCCAAGGCTGCCGCGGCCAAAGAGGAACAGCCGAAGCCCACAGAAGAAAAGCTTCCAGATGCCTGATTCGCGCGCCCGCTACAAGTACTTTCAGCCAATCGCTTCACGCTGGCATGACAATGATGTCTACGGTCACGTCAACAACATTGAGTATTATGGCTACTTCGACACGGTCATCAACACGTATCTGATCAAAGAGGGAGGGTTGGATTTTCTCGCTGGCCCGGTCATCGGCTTGTGCGCGGAATCACACTGCCGGTTTCTGCAGGAGCTGGCATTTCCAGAGACGGTAGAGGCGGGCTTACGCGTGGAGCACATCGGGAGGACCAGCGTGCGTTACGGGATAGCTTTGTTTCGCAGCGGTGAAGCCGGTCCGGCGGCGGAGGGCTGGTTCGTGCACGTGTTTGTCGATCGTGCGACGCGGCGGCCAACCCCGCTGCCAGCTCCGTTGCGCGCCGCCCTGGAGCTGATCGAGTGCAAGCCATGAACACTATTGGGACACCTGAAGAACATTTCTGGAACAAGTTATAACTCGGGGCCATCGCCTCATTGCGGGTCGTTTCAGAAGGTCTGAGAACCGACGGTCTGCTGCTTCCCAAAGTTGTGTCCTACAACGAATGAACCCCACACGAACCCCACGCTGAATCTTTCTCGTTCTTCCCCATCGTTGCTTATCGATACGTTTGCAGTCACTGCGCGTAAGTTGTTGATATTACGTAACTTGAAGGGCTCATAACCCAAAGGACGCCGGTTCCAATCACGGCCCCGCAACCAATACGATCTAAAGGACTTAAGATCGACTGGGCCTTAGAAACACCCCTAAAATCCCCACAGATCCCACATTAAGCGGAAACATCTTTTAAGCCCGCTTCTCTTCTTCCGGGAAGAACCATCTGCACAACCTCACCATGCGCTTTTCGCTTCTCAGTCTCCGAGGGCAGCAATCAGCAAGGCTCACTGATTACTGATGTGGTCTTGCCACTTTCTGGTTAGGCTCTGAGAGACGACGACGTGGTAACCTTTTTTTCGCGGAGAAGAAATACCGACTCGAGTTGTGACGCGAAATCGGGTGAAATGAAGACTTCCAGATGGAGGCCGATCTCCCTAAATCGAGTTCTCCCGGAACGGGCTCAGTTTCTCCTCAAGAATCTAGCGTGGGACGAAACCAGTAGGGCGTCTGCTCGCAGCTTCCCAGAGTTGCTCGACGCATCTTTCTCAACGATGCCCTCGCGGCCTGCCGCCGAATTTCTTGGGGCTGTCGTGTCTCGCTCTGAGCTCGCGGACCGAAGCGACCGGCTTGCTTGGTGGTTGATTGAGAACGGCGCAGGTCATGGTGCCCTGGTGGGCATCTACATGGAGCGCTCGATCGAAATGCTGGTTAGTGTCCTTGGAGTTCTCAAGGCCGGGGCTGCGTATGTGCCCCTCGATCCTACGTTTCCTCGCCTGCGGATCGAACAAATCCTGCATGAAACCAATGTCCCGGTATTGCTGACACTCACACGTCACCGGAAGGATCTAGCCGTTTCGGATGCGCGGATTTTCTGCGTTGATGGCGAAGCCGGCGCGTTGCAGACTCTACCCCTGCAGCCATTGCCCAAAATTCATTCCGAGATGCGGGCTTATGTGATCTTCACGTCTGGTTCCTCGGGCGTTCCCAAAGGGGTGGAAGTGTCCCATGGGTCTGTCGTGAACCTGCTCAATTCTGCCCGGGAACTGCTCAAGATTGGGCCGCAGGACCGTTGGTTTGCGATTACGACGCTGGCCTTCGACATTTCGGTGCTGGAGCTGCTGCTGCCCCTGGTCTCGGGGGGCACGGTCATCATCGGATCGAAGGATGCGGCGGCCGACAGCAAACTGCTAATGGACCAGCTTGCGGCCTCGCGAGCAACCGTGCTGCAAGCTACTCCGGTGACATTTCGGATGCTGCTGGACTGTGGGTTCCAGCCTACGCCCGGGTTCAAGATGCTCTGCGGAGGCGAAGCCTGGACCACGGCGATGGCAGAAAGTCTGCTTGCGCCGGGAGCGCGGCTGTGGAATATGTACGGGCCGACGGAGACCACAGTATGGTCGTCCATTACCGAGATCAAGCGCGGAGAGCCTCGCGTGGTGATCGGCCCCCCGATCGCGAATACACGCTTTTATGTGGTGGATGAACGTCTGCAGCCAGTCCCTGCGGGTACCCAGGGCGAGCTTCTGATTGGCGGCGCGGGAGTGGCTTTGGGATACTTCCAGCATGAGTTTCTCACTGCCGAAAAATTCCTTGCCGATCCTAAGCTTCCGGGCGGCCGAATGTATCGGACCGGCGATGCGGTGCGCCAATTTGGCGACGGTCGACTGGAGTTCATCGGGCGGCTCGACCAGCAGATTAAACTTCGCGGCTACCGAATCGAGCTAGGCGAGATCGAGACGGCCATGCTGGCGTGCAAGGGTATCCGCGGTGCGGTTGCGATCCTGCGGCAGGATAATTCCAGCGATGCTTTCCTGGTTGGCTTCTATACGGCCGCTAAAGAAGTCCCGGCTTGGCTCTTGAGAGAATCGCTGGCTCAGCGGCTTCCGGGGTACATGGTTCCTCGCAACTTCCAGCGGCTAGACGCGTTCCCGCTCACCCCCAATGGAAAGACGGACCGCCGCAGTCTTGCCGGCTATCCGTTGACGACGAACTCTCCAGTAGCTGCGGCAGGAGAAACGGTGTCGCCGATCGAGCTGGAGATGAAGGACATGTGGCGGAAGCTCTTTCAGGGAGCACCGATCACCTCCGATTCGGACTTCTTCGATCTTGGCGGAGATTCTCTTCTATTGGTCCGATTGCAATCCATGATCAGCCGCAAGTTCGGACTTCGGCTCGAAGCGGTCGACATTACCAATCACTTTACGGTCGGGAAGCTCGCGAATTGGGTGGAACAGAGGCAGGCAGATGACGGCGACCCGGAGAAGATGCCGGCCTCGGACCCGCGTATCCTTCCATTGCAAAAACTAGGCGCCGGTAATCCCATCTTTATCCTTCCTCAGATGATGTATTTTCGCGCGCTGGCAGAAGAATTGGGCACCGAACAGCCGGTTTACGCCATTCAGGTGAAGGATGATGATCTGCCGGGGGGGATAGATTCGCCGAGCATGGAAGATCTCGCGCGCTTGTATATCAAGCTGATTCGCAATTTGCAGCCGTCCGGACCCTATCGCCTTGGAGGCTGGTGTCTCTGGGGTTGGATGGCCTATGAAGTCGCGCGTTTACTGGAGGAGCAGGGGGAAGTCGTCGAGATACTGGTGATTGTCGACGCTTTGGCTCCGGGATTCTGGGAGAGATACTCCCCATCACGTCAGCTTTTGATGAAGATAACTCAGCGCGTATCTCGCTTGGCTTGGTTCGTAGTTCGGCTTGGGCGGGTCAGCTTCGCCAAAAGGGATAAGGACCGGCTGCGACGTCTGCGCACTCTCGCCGTTTCAGTGGCTTTCATGCTGCCCCGTCGATTACGGCCGAAGGGTTACGTAACAGAGACGGTGCGCATAGACCAAATTGCATCTCAGGCTGCCGGTGATTACAAGCCTTCGCCGGTCAAGGCCAACGTACTACTCTTCACCAGCGAAGTGCGACCGACAGGCGCCTTTATGGGTAATGACATGGGATGGGGAGCGGTATTGGGACGTCCGGTTCATGTCACTTCCTTGCCCGGAAATCATAACGAAATATTTCATCCGGCCGCTGCGAGCATAATGGCTGCGTTTGTCCGTGAGGCTTTAAGATTGAAATCTGAAGTAACTTCCCGCACGTGAGTCTCCCTATCCTCGCATTCGTCTTCAGCAGCAACCAGAGCGTCAAACGACGGGCCACGCCCTATCATATGGATCCCAAGATTAAGGAGCACCAGCAGATTGGAGTCTGAGGTCAACCCTGAGCGTGCATCTCCCGACCCGCTTCTTTCGCGCGACCTCCGGGAACTTACCTCCGCCGAGTTCCTGGCGCTGCTCGAGCGGAAGAATATCCACCTCCAGGCACGCGACGAACACCTTGTGGTCAACGCTCCCGCGGGCGTGCTTGACGACCATCTCCGCGCCGAGCTCAGGCGTCGCAAAGCCGATTTGTTGATACTGCTCGGGACAGCGAAAGAAGTTTCTCGGAAGTCGCCCCTACTTTCGGTGAAACGAGGTGGCCGCATTCCCATGACTCCAACCCAGCAAGGAATGTGGCTCATCGATCATTTCGACCCTGGCAACGTCGCCTACAACATTCCTGAGGCCTTTCTCTTCAGCTTTTCATTGGACCTTGAGCTTCTCCGAAGCTCGGTTGACCTGCTCATTGCGCGGCATGAAATCCTCCGCACCAGCTTTCACGAGGAGGACGGCGAACTCTACCAGGCCATTGCGGCGGAAGCTCATACGGAGGTTGGCTTCACGGATCTGCGATCGCTTTCCGAAGCAGAAGCCGCATCCAAGTGCCGCAGCTTAATTCGTGAACAAGCGCAACGGCCTTTCGATCTTCGATTACCGCCATTGGCGCGGTTTCATCTCTTCCGCATTACGCCGGACCGTGATGTCCTGCTGGTGAACGTCCATCACATCATCGCCGATCTTCAGGCGCTATTCATTCTGCGCGAAGAGCTGATGGTTTGCTACCAGGCTTTCTCGGCTAAGACGGCGCCGGACCTGCCTGAGCTGTCTCTGCAGTTTGCCGATTACGCTCTCTGGGCGGATCAGCAACTGAGCGACGGGATAATGGAGAGCCAGGTCCAGTACTGGAGGGAGAAGCTGGCTGGACTCCCTCCAGTACTGGAGCTTCCCATAAGTGGAACGTATCCTGAGCAGCGCAGCTTTGGGGGGGCCAAGGTGGCCTTGGCCGTTCCATCTGCTGTACGCCGGGCCCTCACCCGGATCGGCCGAGAATGCGGCGCCACTCCCTTCATGACCTTTCTTGCAGGTTTTGCTGTGTTAATAGCGCGCTTTTCCGGCCAGCACGACTTCTGCATCGGCTCCCCTGTTACTCAACGTACTCATGTCGAAACACAGCGGATGATCGGTCTCTTCATGAATATGGTCGCTTTTCGCGTCCAGATTGCTCCGCAACATTCGTTTCGCGATATTGTGCGGCAAGTCCGGTCGACGGCGCTGGAAGCCTACGAGCAGAGAGACGTTCCCTTTCAGACGCTGGTACGCGCACTGCGTTTCAACCGAAGGTCGCCGCGGTCCCCGATTTTCCAGGTCATGTTCGGGTTCGAACCGGCTCGGGTGGACGATCTCAGCTTCTGGCAGTTCGATAGTGACCCCGGTACCGCGCGATACGACCTCTCCCTCCTTTTGAGCGAGTCCGCGGATGGCAAAATGTATGGGTTTCTGGAGTACCGCAGCGACATCTTCGAAGAGGCCGAGATCACAGCCCTCGCCGGCCGGTTCTACGATCTTCTTCAGGAAATGGCGGAGGCTCCAGACCGCCCCGGCGTCTCCCGGCCACTTGAGGGGACAGGTTAAGTTCGATCAGGATAGCTGTTGAGTTTCAACCCGTGAGTCCGACTTTCGCACCAAATGGCCGTTGTTGATTTCGTAGACGGCATCGAAGTTCTTAACCACATGGATATCGTGGGAGACGACGATGATGGTGGGGGCGTCGGGGAGACGGTGAAGATTCGCCGTGACCGTCGCAACCGAAGCTACATCGAGGTGGTTGGTCGGTTCATCGAGAAGCAAAATGCGCGGCCGCCGCAGGATGGCTCGTGCTATTGCAATGCGCTGGCGTTGGCCCCCAGAGAGCAGCGCGCCGCCTTCGCCGATGATCGTGTCATAGCCGTGGGGCAGACTGATAATAAATTCATGGGCGGTTGCCATTCGGGCCGCCCACTCCACTTCTTCAGTCGTTGCGGTGGGACTTCCATAGACGAGATTCTCAAAGATGGTGCCGGAGAAAAGTATCGGGTCCTGCATGACCACGCCGATCGACTCGCGCAGCTCAGAAATATCGATATCGTCATACGGGTGCGCGTCGGCCAACAGGCGCCCGGCACGGGGCCGATAAAAGCCACAAAGCAGATGCAACAGAGTGGTCTTGCCGGAGCCATTCGGACCGATAAGTGCGACCCGGGAGCCTGCGGGTAGTTCAAGATCGACACCCTCAAGGAAATCATCGGCGCGATAGCCAAATCGCACCTGTTCGAAGGAAATGTTGCCCTGAAACGAGATGCGCTGAGTTCCGCGATAGGGCTCAACCTCAGCGATCACAAGCAATCCGTGAAGTTCTGAGAGGGATTCGCTCCCTTCCATGATCAACGGAGCGGCAGAAAGTAAGTCGCGGAGATAGGAACTGAGCAGACTGACACAAAAATAGAATGACATCAGGCTGCCTATGGTCATGGCGTGGCTGGCCAGGGCCCATCCCCCCATCAGCAGCATCAGGGCGAGCAGCGCGGCAGTCATGTTCTGCTGTGAAACGCCATAGACGGCCTGGAGCCAGCCCAATTTAACGCTAACCTCCCGCAGCCCCTCCATACGTCTTGTCTGGCGCTCCACCTCGAATTCCTTGGTGTTTTGCAGGCGAACCAAGTCGATGGTTCTGAGCATGAACAGAATGCCGTGGCTGAAGTCATGGAACGACTGGTGATACCGCTGCACCTGAAGTTTCACCCTGCGTGCCAATTGTCGATTGATGACCAAGAGGACAGGGCCGGCACAGAAAATCGCCAAGGAGAGCTTCCAATTAAGCACGACCAAAATCACGGAGACTGCCACGGAGCACACCGCTGCTGGCAGAAGGTCCGACAGAATGGAGTTGGTCATGCGGTCGAGCCGATCGGAATCGTAAACGATGCGCGAGTGTATGTGGCCCGATTCGGTCTCGGAGAAGTACCGGCGGGAGATCGAGTACATCTTGATCAACAGGTCGGCGCGGATATGACAGATGAGGCGTTTGGTAGAGTTCAGTGCAATCCTGCGCACCAGCAGACTCAGTCCCCCCGTAATCAGATTCAAGGCCACAATTCCCACGCTCGCCAAGGCGAGAAGTCGAAAATCGGCGTGCGGAATGGCGCGGTCGAAAATAACCCGAACGAGCATGACCGAGGGGATTACGAACACAAACCCAAGCGCGGCAAGTGCTGCGCTCGCCAGGATCGGCCAGCCTTGGCCGCGATATTTCTTCGCGTAGTAACGCCATGGTGCCGGGATCGTCATCCGATTTCTACCTTGGGTGCGCGGCACCCGTCGATGTGTGCGGCCAACGCAGCGATGCTCGGGTACTGGAAGAAGCTCACCAGCCGAAGATTCGGGTCGAGTTCACGGCGAAGTCTATCATGTGCCTTTACCAGGAGCAGCGAATGCGCGCCGAGATCAAAGAAGCGCTGATCGACTCCTATGCGATCCGTATGCAGAAGCTCCTGAAATACTTTGGCGATGGCAGACTCCGTCGCATTGCCGGAAAGATGGTGAGTAGATTCCTGAAGGAGCCCCTCTGCCGACTCTTTCATTCGGTCAGGGGCCGGCAGCTTGCTACGGTTAAGCTTGCCGCTAGGAAGGCGTGGGAGCGCATCCAGTACCACCGTGCTCCCCGGGATCATGTAATCGGGAATGCGCTGGCGGAGACGATTGCGTAGCTGTGCGGTAGAAATTGACTGCCCAGGGCGAAATACGATGTAGGCGGCGAGTTCCTTCTGCTCTCCGTCTTCACGCAGCAGCACCACGCACTCGTCGATTTCAGGTTGTTGGCGCAACGCGTGTTCAATCTCTCCGAGTTCAATGCGGAAGCCGCGCAGTTTGACCTGGAAGTCTCCGCGGCCAAGAAACTCAATCGTGCCATCGCGACGGCGACGGACAAGATCACCGGTGCGGTAGAGACGCTCGCCTTTTCCGAAGGGTGCGATACTAAAGCGCTCAGCGGTCAGTTCAGGACGTTGGAAGTAACCGCGTGCCAGGCCGTCGCCACCGATATAAAGCTCACCCACGACGCCGAAAGGAACGGGCTCTTTTCGAGAATCGAGCACATAAAACCGAGTGTTCTGAATGGGGCCGCCAATCGGAATGCTTGTCCCCGTCGCAGAGTTGACGCGCAACACAGACGACCAAATTGTCGTTTCTGTTGGGCCATACATATTCCACAGACGCTTGACGCGAGTCAGGAGAGCCACGGCAAGGGTCGGCGGCAGGGCTTCTCCGCCGCAAAGCGCGGTCATGTCTGTATCGCCCTCCCAGCCGCCGCTGATGAGCATTTGCCATAGTGCTGGGGTGGCCTGCATGACCGTCGGTCGTTCGCGCACCAGATCATCGAGCAGAGTAGGAAGATCGCCAGGCGCAAGGGCGACGATCGTCTCACCACCCACATAGATGGGAAGGAACAGTTCGAGCCCGGCGATATCGAAGGAAACAGTCGTAACGGCTAGAATGCGGTCCTGGCTGGTGAATCCTGGCTCTCGGCACATGCTATCCAGAAAGTTCGCCAAGGCGCCGTGGGATATCTCGACGCCCTTTGGTTTACCTGTGGATCCGGAAGTAAAGATCACGTATGCGAGGCTATCGGGTGCGGGGGTTTCGATGGTGCTGGCAGTAGTGTTCCCTGCAGCCGCTTCGCTGCCTTCGAGAACATCGCCGTCAAGCACTAAGCATTGCGATTGATATCGCTCTAACAGCGGGAGGAGTGAATTCTCGCTGATTAGAACGCGAGGTTGAATGTCATCTAAAATTGCCGTGATGCGATGCTTTGGAGAAGCAGGGTCCAGCGGCACATAGGCTGCTCCAGATTTGAGAACAGCGAGCAACGCTACCAACAGTTCTGTCGAACGATTCAGGCAGACAGGAATCAAGGAACCCGAAGATGCGCCTGCGCGTTGCAAGCGTCGGCAAAGTTGGTCGGCACGATGGTTGAGTTCCGCGTAGGTGAGCGACTGCATTCCCGCGCGGACCGCAATTTTCGCCGGTGTCTGGCTCACCACTCTCCTGAAAGCATCGAGCAGCAAAGAGCCACTCGGAAGGGTGACAGGCGACGGATTGCCGAAGTTGAGGAGTGGGTCTCTGCCCGATTCCGGCAACAGCGGAACAGACTCCAGAGGCGCACCCGGATCGGCTGTCACAAACTCCAGCACATGCTTGAAGCTGCGCTGCAACTCCGCGATTGTGACATCGTCGTAGAGATCGATGCGATAGTCGAAGTAGACCCAAAGCTCCTTGCGGTAGGGATAAATTTCAGCCGTCAGGTCGAAGCGCGCCGTCGATCCATCAAGTTCCAGCGGCGAGACGGTAAGTTCCGGCAGCTGCAGTTCTTCGAGCGGAAAGTTCTGCAGGATAAACATGGTCTGAAAAAGCGGCGTGTACTCGGGATTGCGGTCCGTCTGCAGGTCACGTACCAGATGATCAAAGGGCACGTCCTGGTTTTCGTAAGCGCCGAGAGTCGATTCACGGACACGCTGGAGCAACTCCAGAAAGGTGCTGTCGCCTTCGACCTTGGCCCTCAACACGAGATTGTTCACGAAAAACCCGATCAACTCGCTCACTTCAGCGCGGCTTCGATTGGCAGAAGCCGAGCCGACGACGACGTCTTCAAGCCCGCTGTATCGCGAGAGCAACAACATGAAGGCAGAGAGCATGGTCATGAACAATGTGGCATCGTGGGCGCGCCCGAACGCTTGCAATCGTTCGACCATGTCTACGGGAAGCACGAGTTTGGAGCGTCTGCCGCGCGCATCCGCTACAGCAGGTCGCGCGCGGTCCGGCGGAAAGAGAACCACGGGGGGCGCACCCTCCAAAGATCTGCGCCAGTGCTGCATTTGGCGTTCGAGCACGCCGCTCGCGAGCCATTCCCGCTGCCACACGCTATAGTCGAGGTACTGAACGGCAAGATCCGCAATACGCGGGGATTCTTCGGCGCGGAAAGCTCGATAGTTCTCCGCCAGCTCGCGGACCAGGACGCCCATCGACCATCCGTCGGAGATGACGTGATGCAGGGAGAGCAGAAGAACCCATTCCTGCTCGCCCGAACGAAGCAGATAGGCCCGTAGAAGTGGCCCTTGCTCGAGATCGAAAGGCTTGTTCGTCCTCTCTTCAGCGAATCGCGTGACGGCTTGCTCAAGAGATTCGTTGGGATGGCGGTCGAGCGCAAGCGTATCCATTTTCCAGCCGGAGCCATCTACGATTTGCGTATAGGGCGAGCCGTCGTATTGAACGAACGATGTCCGAAGATCCTCATGACGGAGAATGATGCGATGGAGGGAGCGCTCCAGCAGATTGGGGTGCAGGTTGCCTTCCATCCGTAGCGTCGCAAGCAGATTGTAAGCTGTGCTCTCCGGATCCATCTGCTGCAGGAACCATAGCCTCTGTTGCGCGTACGACAACGGCATGAGTTGCTGCCGGGTAACTCTGGGGATAAACCCCGCCGCACCCTTGCGGCCATTTTGTTGCGCAGCGCGCAGCAGTTCCAACAGTTCGGGCTTGCTTGCCTTCAGCTCCGCTTGTAGCGCGGGAGTCAGTGCGCCCTTGGGAGCATTAAGACGAATAGTTTCGTCTTCCAGACTCAGCTGCACACCTATGGCGCGCAGGCGGGTGAGAAGGTCGGCTGCGTTGCTCATATATGAATCTCGTCACGTTCGCCGGCAGAATGCTCCTCATCCACTGCGCCTGCGCCCCACAAGATCGTGTCCAAGGCAATGGCCATCCGGGCTGGAGTCGGGTATTCAAAAGCGAAGGTTGCTGACAAGGCGTGACCTAACAGTTCCTGCAGGCGATTGCGCAGGCTCACAGCCATAAGCGAGTCGAGACCCAGATCAGCCAGGCGGGCGTCTACCGCGGGGACTTCGCCGCGACGAAAGCCGAGGACGCGCGCGGCTTCTTTCTGCACCGCACGCTCGAGGGAGTTGAGACGGGTTTCTCCTGGCTGCGCGCTCCACGCAGACTTCGTGCCAAGCTCGGGCAGCCGGGTATGCGGCCGCACAAATTGCATCCAGTGGCGCTGGCGCTTGGCTTCATATAACGAGGCGAGCATCGTCCAGTTTATGTTGGCCACCATTGGTTGCCTCATGTCGCTGCGGCGCAACAGATATTCCAGCCACTCCAGAGCTGAATCATCCGGCATTGGCAACATACCGCCGGAGGCGTACCGGCTTTGCGCTTCCGGGCTGGCGAGCCGCATCGTCTGCCATGTTCCCCAATTGATGGAAGTGAACGGAAGGCCCTCTGCGGCACGGATAGCAGTCATGCTTTCGACAAAGCTGTTGGCGGCGGCATAGCTGCCCAGATTGCCAGCCCCCAGGATGGCCGCGGTCGACGAAAAGCAGACGAAGAAGTCGAGAGGCAGCGTCCGCGTGAGTTGGTGCAGAATCCAGGTGCCAGAAACTTTGGCGCGGAAGGTGGAGCGAATCTGTTCAGAGTCGATGGCTTCGACGGGAGCACCGCATATATCAGCTGCCATGTGGAAGATGCCGCGCAGCGAAGGCAAATCGCCATTTGCACCGAAACGCGCAAGAAGTTGCTCCATCGCACCGGCATCTGCCACGTCCGCCTGCACGACAGTGAGGTCCACTCCCGCGGTCTGCAGAGCCTCGATCTCCTGTTGCCGCGCGGCTACCGAGGCGTGAGAGCGCGTTAGCAGAACCAACTTGCCTGCACCCCGCTTCCCGAGCCATGCCGCTACCCGCAAACCAAGTCCCCCTGCGCCGCCGGTTAGCAGGTAGCTGCCGTCTTTATGAAAGATCTCGCGGGCGTCGACTGGTGCAGGATTGCGGCACTCGGACGGCTTGAGACGGAAGACCAGGCGGGCGTTACCGGTGTAGGCAACCTGTTCTTCGTCATCCTCTGACAACAGCTCGCGAACCACGACCGAGCTGATCTGCTGGAAGGTTGCGCCTGGGTCCAGGTCGACAACGCGCCGTAATCGTTGCGGATGCTCAAGGGTTGCGCATCGCGCCAGTCCCCACAGCGTCGACTGCATTGCTCCGCCAATTTGCGATGTGCCGCGTACAGGGAGAGCCCCTTGCGTAAAAAGCCACAGCTTGCCCTCATCGCGCAAGAGATCCTGCCATAACCGGAGACTTTGTGCGGTGAGCGAAACCGCTCCTTCGCCGATCCGCTCTGCTGAGTCGACTGGGAGCCCGGATAGATCATCCTCTTGCGATTCGATGGCGCGCAGATCAACGATTTCATGCTGTAATCGATTTGCTTTCGCGGAATCAACTTCGTCCAGGCTGCTCACGACCGCGGCGCTGTGGCCAGTGCTCAACAGGCGATCTACGACGGTACCCGCCAGGCCTACCCGGGAACCAATGATAAGCCAATGCCTGCTCCCGGCGTAGGAGCTTTCCCCCCTCAGCGGCGCGGGCTGCCAGGCCTGCTCGTATAACCAGCCTTCGCTGGAATGGGCTGTATTCCATTGCGCCGTTATGGGACAGAGCCGGATGCCGCGCACTTGCGCCAGGACTGTGCCCTCCCTGTCGAGTACCAGAAGGCCGCCTTCATAGATGCCGCCATCATGCGCTTTGAGCTGCGCCTCGACCAACATCTCACCGCGGAGCTCTCCATGCAAAACAATCTCTTCGATACCTGTCATGAGACGCAGCTGCGTATCTCCGCCGTCCACGGCCGCTGCGCCCAGGACTTGGAAGCATCCATCGAGCAATGCGGGATGCGGTTCGGCGGGGGCATCGGGTTGCCCATGCAATTCGTCGACGGAGACGACAAGACCCTGGGCTGCGCCCGGCAGGCACCAGAGTTCCTTGATCGTGCGAAAAGCGGTGCCGAGATGGACTCCGCGTTGATCAAGTAGTTGATAAAACTCCTCGCCGCGCAGGAGTCCTGCGGCTTCCCTATCGAAGCTTGCGGTTATGGGCCCGGCCGATTCCGAAACGCCTTTCTCGAGCCGCCCGGTAGCATGCAGGGTCCACTGCTCGTCCCTCCTGCGGCGCGAACTGATGTAAAAATTAAATGAGCCATTCTGTTGCGATGGTGTCAAGACGGTTTGCAAATACAAGGATTCATCGTCCGGCTGCAGAGGAAGGCTGATCGTCAGATCGAGGATTCTCGCGGGAAGCGAAGTTTTGCAATGAGCGCGAAACGCGTCCCACGCGAGCGATAGATACACACTTGCCGGCGCCACGACGTGCTCGCCGACGCGATGGTCAGCAAGATGCCACGGAAGCGGCCATGCCAATTCCCTTTCAAAGATCGGAACCGATGCATCAAGCGGCGAGCCTGAGGGACCGTGTATCGCAGATTCAAGCCGCCGAACTGTTCTGGGCCTGAGTCCTTGCGAGTCGAAGTCCTCTTCAGCAATCCAGTAGCGTTCGCGCTCAAACGGATAGGTGGGCAGCGACACTTTATTTCCCTGGCGATGAGCAAAGATTGAATTCCAATCTAGCGCGGCTCCGCCGGTGAAGGCCTCGGCAACGGCCGATTGCAGCGCCATGTAATCATCTTCGCGGCCGGTTGCGGAAGCAATCCAATGGGTCGCGGGCTCGGCGCGCTGCTCGCCGAATGTGCTCAGGGCTGCGCCGAATGTGCTCAGGACTGCTCGCGGGCCCATCTCGATACACAGCCCACAACCTTCCTTTGCCAGCCGGTCCAGACAACGTTGAAATTGCACGGGGCGGCTGAGATGACCGGTGAAATATTGCGCGTTGAAAGTTGTGTCCGTAGCCATTTCCCCAGTGAGGTCGGCCAGGATGGGCATGCGCGGAGCGTGGTAGTGAACCTTGGCCGCCTCTTGATAGAAGGCGGGCAGAACACGATGCATAGCCGGCGAGTGTGAGCCGTAAGTGATATTAAGTCGCTTGACGCGGACACCGGCTCGCTCGAACTCAAGCGTGGCCTGTTCCAAAGGCTGGCTGCGGCCACTGATGACGACGCTGGCCGGCCCGTTCACTGCAGCGATGCTCACATGCGCTTCGTAACCCGCCAGGCCAGCCAGCGCCCGCTCTTCGGATGCGATCAAAGAAACCATGCCACCAGGATCGCCCAGCTCCTGAGTAAGCCTGCCACGCGCAGCGACCAGCAGCGATGCGTCGGCCACACTCATCACTCCTGCGAGGGTGCAAGCGACGATTTCGCCCATGCTGTGACCAACCACGATGTGTGGTTCGATTCCCCAACTCTGCCAGACTCTTGCCATCCCGTATTGAAAGGCATAGAGAGCCGGCTGCACCAACGCTGATTGCGCAAGTTCGTCATGCTGGTTGCGAAATATATCTTCGATGGGCGTTGCAATCGCGCCCGTCAAGGCGGCATCGACTTCCGCAACCGCGGCACGGAATACCTCGCTATGCGCGAGCAGAGATAAGCCCATTCCGGTTCGTTCACCGCCTTGTCCGGCAAACAGGAAAGCAACCCGCGGCTTGCGCGCCTCGACGACACCACGGAAGAACGCGCTGTCTTGATCGCTGTCTCCCTGGGCCAAAAGCGACAGTTCCTCGATGAGACGTTCTTTCGAGTCAACCCGGATAGCGGCTCGATGAGCGAAAGGGGACCGCCCTGTCGAGAGCGTGACGGCAACATCCTGCAGGGGCAGAGTTGGATTCTCGCGCAAGCGGTCAGCGAGTTGAGCAGCCATGATCCGCAGCGCCCGTTCGCTGCGGGCAGAAAGAGGGAGTACATAGCCGGCCGGGGTGTCATTCCCGTAGATGCTTACCGTCGAGCCGGCGGGAGGTTCGGTAACCACCAGATGCGCGTTGGTGCCGCTGAAGCCGAAGGAACTTACCGCGCCGATGCAGATTGTCTCGCCGGCCGCGGGCTGCCATGGTTCGGTGGCCGCGGGCACACGGAGATGATTGCTCTGCCAGTCAATCTCTAGATTTGGATGGACGCAATGAAGGCTTGCCGGTATGGCGCGGTGCTGAAGGGAGAGCGCAAGTTTGATGAGCCCGGCAACACCTGCGGCAGATTCTGTGTGGCCGAAGTTGGTCTTCACGGAACCGACAGGGAGCCTCGCGTCGGCGGAACGGCCCTTGCCCAGCGCGGCCTCGAGCGCCCGCAATTCAATGAGATCGCCAAGGCTAGTACCGGTCCCGTGTGCTTCTACGTAGCTTACGGCCTCAGCGGAAAGGCCTGCATCCGCAAGGGCAGCGCGGATTACGTCTTCCTGCGAGGGCCCATTGGGGGCGGTGATGCCGCTGCTGCGGCCGTCCTGGTTGACAGCCGTACCGCGAATAACAGCCATCACGCGATCGCAGTCCTCGAGGGCGTCTTCGAGCCGCTTTAACACGACGATGCCACACCCCTCGCTGCGCACAAAGCCGTTGGCGGCGGCAGAGAATGCCTTGCATCGCCCGTCCGGCGCCATCATCTGGGCGCGCGAAAGCGCCATGGTGGCTTCCGGCATGAAGAGAAGGTTCGCGCCGCCGGCCAGAACAAGATCGCTCTCACCGGTCCGCAGAGACTGGCAGGCCTGATGCACCGCGACCAGCGAGGAAGAGCAGGCGGTATCGATGGCCACGCTGGGTCCGCGCAGGCCGAGAAAATAGGAGATACGTCCGGCAGCGACGGCATGGGAAGCACCTATGGCAAAGTAGGCATCAATCCGCTCCGGATTGCGCTGGAGCGTGCGCTGCGCATAATCCGAATTACATAGGCCGACAAAGACGCCGGTGCGACTGCCGGCAAGACTGGCCGGCACAATGGCTGCGTCTTCCAGAGCTTCCCAACCCACTTCCAATAGCAGGCGTTGCTGCGGATCCATTCCGCGGGCTTCGACCGGCGCAATGCCGAAGAAGGGTGGGTCGAATAGTTCGGGAGTTTCCAGAAATCCGCCCCAGCGTGTGGCTACCCGGCCGTTTGCATGTGGGTCGGGATCGTAAAGTGCACTGCTATCCCATCGCGACGAGGGTACTTCTGTAATAGCATCGCGGCCCTGGCTGAGCAGCTCCCAGTACGTCTCCGGGTTGCGCACCCCACCGGGAAAACGGCAACCCACGCCGATGATGGCGATGGGCGCGCGGTTGCGCGCTTCAAGGGCACGCACACGCTCTTCGAGCTCGGCTGCCAGCAGCGCAAGGCGCTTGGGTGAAAACTCCGCAATCCGCTTGAGAAAGTCGCTCACCGTTAGATTCCCGCCATCTTTCCCTGAAAGAGCTTCTCCACTTCATCGTCGGAAAGCGAGGCAACCGTCCCGATCGCGTCTTGCTTTGCAGCCTCTCCACTCGGTGTGGTCTCTTCGCCAGTCCGTATCTCCAGCACATCTCGAAAGAGATAGTTCATCAATGATGCAAGAGTTGGATAGTCAAAAAGCGTGGTAGCGGGGAGTTTAACTTCGAGGTCCGAAGAGAGGGCGTTGCGCAGCTCGATCGAAAGCAGCGAGTCCAGGCCATATTCCTGCAAAGGGCGAGTGGCAGCGATCGATTGTGAGGCGTGGAGGCACAGCACGGAGCGGACGCGTTCGTCGACACGAGCCTCGAGCATCGACAGCTGCTGGGTTTGCGGTGCAGCCTCCAGGGCTCTGCGCCATGAGCGTTGCCCGTCTGCTGCAATCACGCTTGCGGCTTGATCTGAGTCCGCTGGCCTGCCATTCTTCTGCGCGTCGCTGTGTTTCGGCCCGTGCAGGACGCGCATCAGCAGATCAGCGTTGACCGCGGCTTCAGCTTTTTCGTGCCCGGCCCACCTGGCCCAATCCATCTTGGAAACGAGAGCCTGGGTACAGTTTTCTTCGAGCAGCCGCTCCAGGATTCTGAATCCGTCCGCAGGCGGGATGGGGTCAACGCCTATACGCTCTATCTTTCCAATGACGTCGTGCCGCACCGCGGCGCCGGTCCCGCTCCAAGCGCCCCAGTTTACGCTCAAAGCAGTCAACCCAAGACGCTCGCGGCGATAATGGGCAAGTGCATCGAGATAGGCGTTGGCGGCCGCGTGATTGGATTGTCCGCGAGGACCTAAGACTCCGGCAGCGGAGGAAAAGAGTACAAAGCAATCAAGCTTCGCGGAGCAGCTGAGCCGATGAAGATTCCACGCTCCTGCGACCTTGGGTGCCAGCACGGCCGAGAAGCGGAACGGCGTCTGCTGCGGCAGGCCGCCATCATCGAGCACTCCGGCCGCATGAAAGACACCCCGCAAAGAAAATGCTGATGGGATCGAATCCACCGCCATGGTCAGCGCAGCTTCGTCGCTCACATCGCAACGCACGGCGACGATCTCAGTTCCCTTCTGCTGGAGTTGCGCAAAAAGCTCGCGTGTCTCCGCGTCCGGCTCACTGCGAGCGAGGGCCAGTACGCAGCCAGCCCCGTGCCGGGCAAGCCACATCACGGCGAGACGGCCAAGGCCGGAGAAACCGCCGGTTACTACGTAAGCCCCATCGCGCCGAATGGTGAAACGCGCAGCGGAGCCAGACGGAGTGAGCAGAACGCGTCCGGTATGTTGGCCGGTGGCCATGTAACGGAAGGCAGCCGCGGCATCGTTGAGCGCAAATCGCTTCCACGGCAACGGCCTGATCTTGCCCGCTGCCACATCGCTGAGAACGGAGGCGATCGTGTCCCGCACTTCCGGGGTTGCGGCCTGGAAAGCGGCGCGCAGATGGACGCGATGATAGCTAACATCCGGCCGGAGCGCCTGCGCCTCGCTGTCGCCGAGCACGTTGTGTTCACCGATTTCGATGAATCGTCCGCGCGGGGCCAGGCTGCGCATTCCAGCTGCGATCTTTTCTCCGCTCAGCGAATTGAGCACGACATCGACACCACGAAAGCCGGTCTCCGCTAACACGCCGGATTCGAAGCTGGTGGATCGAGAGTCGAAGACGCCTTCAACACCCAGGCTGAGCAGATATTCCCGCTTGGCATCGCTGCCTACGGTGGCGTAGACCAAGGCGCCCACTCGCTTCGCCTCCTGGATCGCGGCCAACCCGACACCGCCTGCGCCGGCGTGGATGAGGACACGCTCCCCCGCCTGCAGCCTGGCCACTCGATCAAGACACCAGCGTGCAGTAAGGAATGGGACCAACAGCGTGGCTGCGTCCTCTTCCGTCATGCCGCCGGGCATCTTCCACACGCGATCGCCGGGCAGAGTAGCGAAGTCAGCCATAAGACCGGAACCGATGGCCACGACTCTATCGCCGGCTTGCAAGCCGGAAACGCGGTCACCGACGCGAACGACGACACCAGAGCATTCGGCGCCGGGCGCCAAGCCATGATCGGAGCCAGGCTCAAGCGCGCTCAAAACTTCATGGAAATTGATGGCGGTAGCGCTGATTGCGATTTCAAGCTCGTCGCCTACAGGGGGTTGGCGGGTGTCCGTCGCAGGCTCTAAATCCTCAAGCATCCCCGAGGGTGTAAAACGCAGGCGGCGGGTTTCCCATTGTTCGAGAGCAGCGCCCCTGGCCGCCTTTTCAGGCGGCAGCGCGTACGGCGCCAGGCGTGGCACCCAGACCCGGTCACCGCGAACGGCTACTTGCATAGCTGTGTGAGAATTCTCATGCGCCAAACGCCAAAGCTGCTCGGCGGAGTCTTGGTTAGCGGAGAGGTCGACCGCTGTGGCCCGAATCTCGGGATATTCGCCACGCAGGCTGCGGGCGAAGGCCGCCAAGGTGGCGCCATCCGGAGAGGAGATCGCTGGCCCAAATGCGCCGCGACTCACGAACCACAGCCGGCAGCCGGTGAGGCGATCGCCAGACAACAGTGCCTGCGTGCAGGCGAGCGCCCCGCCGAGGACCTGCTTCTGCCAATGCAAAGCATCCATCCCGGTGTTTTCAGACGAGGGAGTCGTAAGCTCGGCGGCAGGCAAGTAGAAGATGTGCCTGGGGGAAGTGGAGACTGCCCCACCACTGTTCGGCTCGACAAACCACGCGTCCATCGCAGCCTGGTTGATTTCGGTTGCGGAGACCAGGCTGACTGCGGCCCCGTTTCTCTTCGCCTCTTGGGCAACCGAACTTGCGAGAGGCCCCGGTTCTGCAACGCTTCCAGCCGTGATGATGAGAAGACGAGCTTTTGCGGTCGGCGAAAGATTGACTGCGGCGATCAGGCATTGGCCGCTTAGCACACCGTCCTGCTGGTCGGGGAGGAGCAGCACATCGCCGAAGCCAAATTCACTTAGTAGCGAGACCCAGGCTTGCTTCCCGATCAAGGCATAGCCGGGACGGAGGTCCCGATCGGAGAAGCGCCACCAACCCTCGGTAAATCCGACGGTGAGATCGATCCAAGGCTGTTGACTGGTTGTTTCCGCCATGAGTAAGACGCCGCATGGACTCAGCAGCGAGCGAACGTGGCCGAGTGTTTGCCTCAGGTCGGCGGTTGCGTGAATTACGTTTGAGGCGATCACGATGTCGAACAGTTCGCCGGCGAATCCCTGCTCCTCGGGATTGCGCTCAAGGTCAAGCGTTTGAAAGCGCATGCCTTCGACGTGGGCGAATTCCCGGCGAGCCGCACTGACAAACGCCGCGCCGAGGTCTGTCCAGACGTACTCGCGAAGCCGGCCGTGTAGGGCGGGGAGTAGATAGCTGGTGGTGGCTGCCGTGCCGCCGCCGACTTCCAGCACGCGAACTTTGCGATCCAGTTGGCCAGCGGCTTGCACGGCTGCGCGTGCGAGAACCGGGTTGAGTGTGCGTGCCACGACAGATTCCCGGTAAAGCCTCTTCGCAATCTGCTTGCCGGCCTCCGAAAAGAGCACATCCAGAGGACTGACTTCGCCACGCAGCAGCGGAAGCAGTTGAGCCACTGTCTGCTCGGTCCATTGCATCTCGGGATGATTGGCCGCACGCAAGCGCGCGCCACTGGAGGCGACATCGAGAGGCGTTCGCTTCAATACACGGAAACGGTCCGGACCCAGGCTCTCGAGATAGCCCGACTCGCAGAGTATGCCGAGAAACCGGTGCGCCAGGCGACGATGTTGCGGGGCGACCGAGAGCTCTCCTAGCAGATCGTTCAAGCTGAACTCTCGGCCCGGCGTAAAGTCGAAGCCGCCCTGCTCAAAGCTATCCGCAATCCATGCCGAGCAAAGCAAATCGAAGTCTCGCATCCAACCTTCAAACTCGGCCAAGCCGGTTTGTTGCGCAAAGGTTCTCAGCGCTTTCTCGAGTAAGCCAGGAACGAGAGAGACCCGCGCCAGGGACAAAGATTCGGATTGCTCGTCGCGGGTAGGGGCGATCGGCTCCCATTCCACCTGGTGCAGCCAACCGCGGTAATTCTGTCGGGCAGACGGCATCAGCCTGAGCCCTTCCGCTAAAAGCAAGCACTTGCCGTCTGCATCCAGTCCTGCAATATCCAGAGAGAGGCTGCGCCCCTCGCGTTTGCGAACCGTAACGTGCGCGAATCGAAGCAAGCGGGGATCGCCCAGAGAATGAAAACTATTGAGTGCAGCCGGCAAAAGCGGGGAGGCAGGAGCATCGGCGTCAATCGATACGGCAGCGGCGGCCTGAAGACACGCGTCGAGCGCAATCGGATGAATTCCGTAAGCCCCGCTCTCGGCAATCACTTCTGGCGCAAGCTCAAGCGCGACCAAACCCTCGTCTCTGTTGCCCCAGGCTTGACCCACTCCCTGCAGAGCCGGGCCAAAGTCGAGGCCGGCTGCTTGGAATCGCGCGTAGAATGCCTGCTTATCTAAAACACTGTTGGCTCGACTCTGAATGGCCGCGAGATCCACCGGAAAACCCGCATGCGAGGAAGGGGAAGCCTGCTCCAGAAGCCCGGCTGCGTGAACCGTCCAATTGCCAGGTTGACCCTCCTGAACCTGCAGGACGGTGCTGGCGATTTCAAATTGCCGTCTGCCAGTCGCCGCATCCACCGCAGAGATTACGGTTTCGAGCAGACGCGGCTCGTCAAAGAAACAGGGCTCGCGGAATTCCACTTCTATCGCTGTCCACTGGAGCTCTTCGGTGTCATGGCGCGCCGCAGCGAGCGCCATCTCAAGATAGGCTGCGCCGGGAAGGATACGCCTCCCCAGGACGACGTGATCGCCAAGATGTGCGGGATAGAGTGGTGTCAGTTCCGCATGAAAAGTTGAGGCCTCTGAGCGGGTGCGCAGGCGCGATCCAAGCAGGGGATGCTTAGCAGGAAAGTGACCGGGCTGCCTCGCAGAGACTCCCGCCGATGCGGCTTCCCGGCCGTGCTGTGTGAACCAGAAACGCCGGCGCTGGAAAGGATAAGTGGGCAGGGGAACCCGGCGAAAGCGGAGTCCACTGGTGAGGCCCTCCCAATCTATATCGACACCTTGCCGATAGATCTGCGCAACGGCAGACAGCAACTTTGGCCATTCGCCGCCTGCACCGCTCTTGCTTATGGAAGCGACGCATCGATCCGTGGCGATGCCATTGGCTTCTGCCAACGCGAGCAATTGCGGCTCGGGGCCAACTTCGAGGAACAGACCTGCACCGGAGAGATTGGCTGCGGATAGCCCGCCTTGAAATTCGACCGTCTGGCGCAGATGCCGGCGCCAATACCGGGCATCGATAGGGCGTTTGCGGTCGACCGCGTGGCCGGTCAGGTTCGAGATCCAACGAATATCGGGAACTCGGAACGAAACCGTAGCAGCCTCGGCTTCAAAGGCGTCAAGCATGGCATCTAAAGCGGCGGAGTGAAAGCCGTGCGTGGTGTGCAGACGCTTGTGGCGTACGCCGCTTTCGCGCAGACTCTGCTCAAAGCTCTGAATCGGCTCGCGACCGCCGCTCACCACGACGCTGAGCGGCCCATTGACCGCTGCAACGCTGAGATCGCTGTCGAGGCCCGATGTGGCCAATATATTGCGAACTTCTTCCTCCCCCGCAACCATGGCGATCATGCCGCCTGCTACCCCCAATTCCTGGGTGAGACGGCCACGGGCCGCCACCAGACGAATGCCCTCTTCCGGAGTCATGACTCCGGCCACCGTAGCGGCGACGTATTCTCCCAGGCTATGGCCTAAAACAACCTCCGGTTCGACTCCACAGCTTCGCCAAAACTCAGAGAGCGCCCAACCGTAGGCGTAGAGCGCGGGTTGCACCAGGCTCGCCTGCTCCAGTTCGCCATGCTGGTTGGCCCAGATCGCCGCTATGCTGCTGGGAAGGCCGCCGTCGAGCGCACGCTCCAGGCGCTCTACTGCGGCGCGAAAGACCGCGCTGTGATGCAGTAGATCCAATCCCATGCCACTGTGCTCGCTGCCCTGACCGGTGAACAGTAAGCAAACGGATGGAGGCATGGAGGCCGCGCCAGGGTCTGGCGCAATCATCAGAGTATGGAGAACGGCGGCCGCCTCTTCTTTGTTGGAGGCGACGAGGGCAGCCCGATACCTGAAATGATTTCGGCCGCTGGCCGCCGTTGCAGCAATCTCCGCCCAGCCATATTCAGCTGCGCCAGGGCCGCTTAGCCAACCCTCATAACGTTTGATTACGGCGCGCAGCGCATCACTGCTCTTTGCGGAAAGCGGAAGGAGTTGTGAGGCTGCAACATGATCTTCCCCAGTTGCGCCGGGTGCGGGCTGCTGGGCCATCGGCGCCTGCTCCACAACCAGATGAGCATTCGTACCACTGAACCCGAAAGAGCTCACGGCGCCCACCCGCGGCTTCAACTCACCGGCAGCGGTCCGCAAAGGGGGCCACGGCATGGTGCTGCGCGGCACAGCCAACCCGATCTCATCCCACGGAACGTGACTGGTTGGCGTCTCAAAATGCAGGTGCGCGGGGACCTCGCCATGCTGCAACGCAAGCACCAGCTTGATTAAACCGCCCACCCCCGCAGCCGCTTCCATGTGTCCAAAATTGGTTTTGAGCGAACCTACCAGCACCGGCTCGCCGGGCTTGCGCGATGCGCCGTAAACAGATCCCAATGCCCGCAGCTCGATAGGATCACCCAACGAAGTTCCGGTTCCGTGCGCCTCCACATAGCCCACCTGCAGCGCGGTCCGGTCTGCTTGCTCGAGCGCTTGCCGCATCAGCGCTTCCTGCGAAGGCCCGTTGGGCGACGTCAGACTGCTGCTGGCGCCGTCCTGGTTGAGAGCGGTTCCGCGAATCACGGCGAGGATCGTGTCACCGTCGGCCTGCGCCCTGTCCAGTGGCTTCAGCAGGACTACTCCACAACCCTCCGCGCGCACAAAGCCGTTGGCACGCTCGTCGAATGCTCTACATGTTCCGTCCGGGGACATCATTTGGGCTTGCGACAGCGCGACAGTCGTCTCGGGAGCCAGGATGACATTTACGCCGCCGGCGATGGCCATGCTACATTCGCGGGCACGTAGCGCCTGACAGGCCAGATGCACCGCGACGAGCGAGGAGGAGCACGCCGTATCCACGGATAAACTTGGGCCCTTCAGGCCTAACAGATAGGACAGCCTTCCGGAGGCGATGCTGTGCGCATTTCCTGACGCGAAATGCACATCCAGCATGCTGGCGTCTCCAGCCTGGAGTTGCATTTGCGCATAGTCTCCGCTGGCTATCCCGAGGTACATCCCGACACGACTGCCGGTCAGCGAACGCGGCGCTATACCGGCGTTCTCCAATGCTTCCCACACTACTTCCAGGACCAGGCGCTGCTGCGGATCCATCACCCCGGCTTCGCGCGGAGCGATGCCGAAGAAATCTGCATCGAAAAGGTCAACTCCGGTTAAGAAGCCGCCAACCCGCGAAACCATTTTGCCCGGCTTGGAGGGATCGGGATCGTAGAACTCATCGATGTTCCAGCGATCGGGCGGCACTCCCAGTAAGGCTTCGCGGCCATGCTTCAGCAGCTCCCAGAATGACGCTGCATCGTAAACCTCGCCAGGGAACCGGCACCCGATCCCGATGATGGCGATCGGCTGATGCTGGCGCGTATCCGCTGCATCGAGCTTTTGCTTCATCTGCTCGACTGCGCGCAGCGCTTGCTTGAGCAAAGCGCTGTGGCCGCCGGAATTGCCGGGATTTGCTTTCTCTGTCATCGCCTATTGTTCCAGCCGCGTGCGCAGCAACTCAGCAACTTCGTCTTCGGACATTCGATCCAGTTCTTCTTCAGAGTGGATGGGTGCAGCCACGGTTACTTCATCCCCAGACGCGTTTGTCCGATGGCCACTCGGATCGGCGTCTCTTCCATCCCCCTGGTAGCCCAACTGCACCAGGAGGAAACTCGCGATAGCCTCAGAAGTCGGGTAGTCGAAGATGAGCGTGGATGGAAGCCGGTCAATGCCAAAGGCCGTCTGCAAAAGACTTTGCAGCTCGATGGCCATCAGAGAATCGAGCCCCAGTTCCATCAGGCGATCGTCCATCATAGGTAGCGCTGTTCGCCCCAATACCTGCGCGACTATGTTTGTGACTGCTTGCAGTACCAGGCTCTTCCGCTGCTTCGGTGACGCTGAAGCGATCTCATCGAGGCGATTGGTTGCAGTAGCGGCTCTTGCGCTTGTCTGCCAAGGAGAAACAGCACCGTCGAGCGATGCCAGGCCTTGTTCCGGGATCGCGAAAGACATGGTGCTCTCGAGCGCCGGCCCCGAGCGGTCTGCTCTGCAGGCGGGGAGAGGCGATGCGTGAACCGGTTTTTGCGCGATCAGTACATGCAGCCCAAGCTGATGCGTAACCAGTTCCGGGGCTGGTGCGGAGGAATAGTGCTCGAACCCGGACCGGGCAAGCTCTTCCACCCATCGGTCGAGTGAAAGCAAAGGTGACCCGCCGCTGCGCGCGTCGTCGGTGAAGTGTTGCCAGCCCTCAACCAATCCGGTGGAAACGTCGTGCCAGGCATGTTCTGCCGTTGTTTCGACAAGAACCAATGCCCCGCCCGGCTGCAATACATCAAACAAGCGAGCGAGGCTGGCGCGAAGATCTTTTGCGGCGTGCAGCGCGTTCGCAGCCAGCACTACATCGTAACGTCCCTGGTGAGCTTCGGCGCTTGTTTCACTATCCAGATCGAAGAGTGTGAACTCCATTGCGTGTGCCCGGAACCGCTGGCGGGCACGTGCCAGGAAAACCTCCGAGACATCGCTGAAGGTGTAGAGCACCTGGTCCGAACTCAAATGCGCGAGAACGGCCGCCGACGTAGCTCCCGTACCCCCACCTACTTCGAGTATCCGCAGACGCCGAGCGAACCCGAGGCTGGTTTTGACCTCCAGGCGAGCTCTGGCCGCAACGGCAGCAGCCGCGATGCGGTTAACGTAAACCGCCGCCGGCGAGCGGTCGTAGAGTCCCTTTGCCAACTCATCACTGCCGCCGGGAAAGAGCGTCTCCAGCGGACTTAGATCTCCCCGCAAAACGGGCAGCAGGCGAACTGCACAATTGGCCAGGTAGTTACGGAGCGGCTCATCGCCCAATTGCTCCGTCTGGGCCCAGATCACTTCCGGCTTAGTCACGGAAACACCGGGTGCAAGCGCGTACGCCGCATTCTCGCCGTTCGCTGCCGATGTCAGAATTCCGTTGCTGTTCAGGCGCCGAAGCCAGCGCTCCATCAGCCTTCGATGAGCCGGGACAACACCGTGCTCTCGGATGAGAGCCTCGGCAGTGACGGTATTGTCCTCGTTTTGGAAGCAACCAAGATCTTTAAGCGTTGTCAGGATGAGCGCCGTAGCCCAGCGATTCAACGCACTCAGGCCCGCTGCGATTCGAGCCGTTGGCAGCTCGATCGGGATAAACGAGGCCTGATCGGCCGCGGCTTGCGCTATGGCAGCGGCCCGTCCTTCGTCGCGGGATACTCCATCGTTGAACCAGAACCGTTTTCGTTGGAAGGGGTAGCCAGGCAATGGAACCTTGAGATAAGGCTGATGGCCGGTGACTGCGTGCCAATCGAAGTCGACGCCCTTTTCATAAAGGCGCGATGCAGCGGTCAGCATGCCGTGCCATTCGCCGAGCGCGGCTCCTTTGCCGGCAGAAGCGACGCATCGATCAGCGGCAAGGCCATTGGCTTGCGCGACCGCCACGAGATGCGGCTTTGGACCGATCTCAAGAAAAGTGGAGGCGTCCGTTGCCTGGGCTGCCATCAGCCCTTGTGAGAACTCGACGGTTTCACGCAGATGTCGCCGCCAGTACTTTGCATCGACGGGAGAATTGCGCTCGACCAGCTTGCCGGTCAGATTTGAGATCCAGGGCACCTCAGGGACCTTGAACTCGATTGCCGCCGCCTCTGCTTGAAAGGCGTCGAGCATGCCATCCATGGAGGAGGAGTGAAATCCATGAGTTGTGCGCAGACGCTTATAGCGCATCTGGAGCGAAAGGAGCCGCTGCTCGAACTGCTCAACGGTGTTGTGCCGGCCGCTCACTATCACGCTCTGGGGACCGTTGATAGCCGCGATACTCAAGGCATTGCCAAAGGGCATGGTGACGAGGAGTGCGTCGACTTGCTGCTTCGAAGCAGCAACGGCAATCATGGCTCCGGGTTCAGCCAGTTCCTCGGTCAAGCGGCCGCGCGCAGCCACCAGGCGAATGCCTTCTTCGGGCGTCATCACACCTGCAACCGTTGCGGCTACATACTCGCCCAGGCTGTGCCCCAGCAGCAGCCGCGGCTCCACGCCCCAACCGCGCCACAATTCGCTGAGCGCCCATCCGTATGCGTATAGGGCAGGCTGCACCAGGGAGCCGCGTTTCTGCTCCTCTTGCTCATTGACCCAGATTTCGCGAATGCTTTTGCTCAATCTGTGCTCGAGTGCACGATCCATCCGATCAACCGCCGAGCGGAAGATGCTGCTGTGTGCGAGAAGCTCAAAGCCCATCCCGGTATGCTCGCTGCCCTGCCCCGTAAAAAGGAAGGCGAGCACGGGATTGGGTGAGCTTGCGCACACTGAGTGAGAGCGCAAGTGCTGAAGCAGCTCTTCGCGCGTGCTCACAATGTAGGCACGCCGACACGAGTGATGCATGCGGCCGCGGCTCAGCGTATGGCAAACGTCGCGCAAAGAGTGGTGGCCGTTGCCTTGCAAATACTGCGCAAGAGCATCCTGGCCGGCTGCCAATGCCTCTTCAGTCCCCGCGGAAATCACCGCAACTTGCGACTCTTTCTCGATGAGGGCGCCTTTATCCTGCCGTTCCGGAACAAATTCCTCCATAACCACGTGCGCATTGCTGCCGCTGAAGCCAAAGGAGCTGACGCCGGCAAGACGCCGCCGCTGGCCTACTTCAAGCCTCCAGTCCACGTGGTTCACCGGGACATAGAAGGGCAAGTCTTTCCAGGGAATGAATGCACTTTTCTTGTAAAGGTTCAGATGACGAGGAATCTGCCGATGATGCAGAGAGAGAGCGGCCTTGAGCAGGCCCGCCACTCCACTTGCAGCTTCCGTGTGACCGAGATTGGTCTTCACAGAACCCACCGCAATCGGAGATAAGCGAGGAGACCGGCTGGTGAAGACTTCGCCGAGGGCTTCCATCTCGATAGGATCGCCAAGCGATGTGCCCGTGCCATGGGCTTCGATCATGCCGACTTCTTCGAACGCCACGTCAGCGTTTCTGTACGCTTCTCTCAGGAGCGCCGATTGCGCCTGTCTGCTGGGCGCGGTGAGGCCGGCACTGCGGCCATCGTGATTGACCGCGCTTCCTCGCAGAACCGCCAAAATGCGATCCCCTTCTTCGATCGCGTCCTGTAAGCGCTTGAGGACGATAACGGCACAACCCTCAGAACGCACGTAACCATCGGCGGCTTCATCGAAGGTCTTGCAGCGGCCATCCGGCGCGAGCATATGCGCGCGAGAGAAGCCAATATGCATTTGCGGAGCGAGGATCACGTTGACGCCGCCGGCCAACGCAAGATTGCATTCGCGGACGCGCAGACTTTGACATGCCAGATGTACCGCGACCAACGAAGACGAGCAAGAGGTGTCAATCGTCATGGTGGGCCCATGCACGCCGAGAATATAGGCCAGGCGGCCGGCGGCCATGCTGGGTGAGTTGCCCGAACCCGCGTATGCATCGACGCGAAGGTCGTCCTGCAGGACAGCGCGGTAGTAGTCGAAATTGCTCAGTCCAGTGAAGATACCGGTACGCGAGCCTGCAAGGTGATCAGGCCGGATCGCGGCATCTTCCAGGGCATGCCACGCCACCTCGTACAGCAGGCGCTGCTGCGGGTCGAGCATAATCGCCTCGCGCGACGCCAAACCAAAAAAATCTGCATCGAAACCATCAATACCGTCAAGATAACCACCGCGGACGGAGTTCATGGTTCCGGGCGCCTCAGCATTGCGGTTGTAATAAAGCCGCCAATCCCAGCGATCCTGGGGGATGTCGGTGATAGCGTCCTTCCCCGCCGCAAGCAAATTCCAAAAAGATTGGGCATCCACAACTCCGCCGGGAAAGCGCATGCCTACGCCGACGATGGCGATTGGATCGTGTTTTGCCGCAGAGGCCGCGTTTTCCGAGGCCGCGAGCTTGGAGCGAAGTTCGCGAATCTCCTTCAGGGCCTGCTTAACAGGAGAAAGCGCTGCGTTATCCTCGGCGCCCGCAGGCTTAACCATTTTGTCTCGCCCGGAGATCTCAGTCACAACTTCTCCTTCCGGTCTAACTCGGCAACCAGGAGTTCCTCGGCTTCCGCATCGCTGATCGCGGAGAAATCAAGATCCTCCGTCGAACCTTTACCGTCTGCCGGATCGGGTTGCCGGCCGGCCCTGGCTCCGTCAGCATGCCGCCCGGTTTCCTTTGTCTCTGGAACCGCCAGGGTAAGCAGGTGTTGGGCAAGACCACGAATCGTCGGGTAATCGAACAGGAGCGTTGCCTTCAATGGAGAGCCGAGAGCCTGCGCCAGCAGATTGCGCAATTCCAGGGCCATGAGGGAATCCAAACCCAACTGCTGCAGTGGCGTTTCCCCTGGCATGGGGTATTCCGAGGACAAGCCAAGCACCTTGCGCGCTGAATCGCGGACGAACGCTTCCATCCGCGGGACGCGTTCAGCCCTGGCGGCATTGCGGATCGCAGTAAATTCCTCGACAGCGCGGCCTTGCGCGAGGCGAGCGTCACCCAGCTCCGCCCTGTTAGCGATTCGACTCGAGCCACTCTCGCCGAAAGGCAGATAACCGAGGAAGAAGGCATGGAGGGGGGATCCGGACGGAAACTGCTCGAGATAGGATTTCCACTGCACATCGGCGATCGTGACCCGCGACCGACCGCTCAGAAGAACTGCTCCGAGCGCTTCCAGTGCGGTTTTAGAGGACATAGACTGTACGCCCTGGCGTGCGATGCGCGATTTCGACGCGGCCGAGAGTTTCTCGATCATGCCGCCTTCTGCCCAGGCGCCCCAGTTCACGCTTAGGGTTGAGAGACCGCGTGCGGTGCGTTGCTCGGCAAGCCCATCGAGGTACGCGTTGGCCGCCGCATATGCTCCCTGCCCTGCCGAACCAAGCGAGGCGGCAACCGAGCTGTAGTAGACGGTCTTCAGCAGAGCGTCTTCGGCCGTCATCTCGTCAAGCAGCCGTGCGCCTTCTATCTTGGCCCGCATGCTGCGAGCAAAAGCCTCCGCAGTATGGGTTGCAAGAAGACGATCGTCTACTTCGCCTGCTGCATGAAACACAATACGCAAGGGCGCCTCGGGGAAGCTGCGCGCCGTCTGCAAAGCGATAGCAAGTTGGTCCCGATCCGCGACATCGGCGCATGCGACGATCACGCGAACGCCCCGGGCAGAGGACGCATTCTGGAATTGCTTCATCACATCCGACGCGGCTCGACGGCTCACAAGAACGATCGATTTCGCGCCCTGCTCAATCAGCCATTGCGCAGTCGCGAGGCCGAGGGCGCCGGTGCCGCCGGTGATCAAAACTGTCCCCTGGCATAAAGCTGTGGTCCAGGACTCCTTTGCGACCAGCCGCGGAGGCTGCATCAGCACCAGCTTGCCGACATGTCTGCCGCCGGCCATACGGCGGAAAGCATCTTCCGATTCGCCGATGGAATAGACCTCGCGCGGCAGTGGAAACAGCTTGCCCGCAGCGAACGCCGCCAGCAGTTCCTGCAACATGGCGGCAATTACCGCCGGGTCATGCTGCGCCACTTCACCCAGGTCAAAAGCCGTGTACCGCACGTCCGGACGAGTTTGCGCTGCTCGCTCCGGGCTCCAGATATCGCGCTTGCCTACTTCGAGGAAGACTCCCCCTTGGTTGAGAGCGCGAAATCCAGCGGCTATTTTCTCTCCTGAAAGTGCGTTCAGGATTACATCGACGCCGCGCTCTCCGGTGACGTGCATCACTTCTTCGGCGAATTGTTCACTACGCGAATCAAACACATGAGCGATGCCCTGGGCCTCAAGGAAGGCTCGCTTTTCAGTAGTCCCCGCGGTTGCGATGACTGTCGCTCCGCAGCAGCGGGCGATTTGCACCGCCGCCTGGCCAAGGCCACCAGCCGCCGAATGCACCAGCACTGTCTGGCCTTGCTGAAGCTGGGCAAGGCGCGAGAAGGCATAGTACGCGGTGAGAAATGCAACCGGGATCCCGGCTGCCTCAGCAAAGCTCATTGCAGCAGGTTTGACCGCCACGTAGGCTGCAGGCACGTTGACGGTCGTGCGCAGGCTGCCAGGAGCGAAGGCGACCACGGGCGTGCCGGGCGCAAAACCCGCTCCATCCGCGGCCTTCATCACCACACCGGCGCACTCGCCACCGAACGGTGCCGGTTGGCCAACATAGGAACCCATCGCGGTCAGCACATCGCGAAAATTCAAACCATGCGCATAGCAAGCGATTTGTACCTCGCCGTATGCCGGGTCGGTTTTAACAAAAGGCTCTTCATGAAGAGTCTCGAGCAGACCGGGGATTCCTATGACCAGGGAGCGCTCGGTTACGTCGACCGCTTCTGCCTGCACGGCTTTCATCTGTGGCCTCAGGAAGCGGCCGTTGCGCAGCGCGGCCTCTTCTGAACTTGCAACAGTGTCTGACCGCGAAGCCGATTGTGCAACTAGCCACCGGGACACCAGATTCGCTTCCTGTGCCGCGATGGCTTCTCGACTGCCCGCGGCAGAGACTGGCGTCAATGCCAGTTCCATGGCAGCCGCACTTGCCTGAGGGAGGTCGATAAGATAAGTGGCGATCGCAGGATATTCCGCGCGGAAGGTTCTCGCGAGTCCCCAAAGCGAGGCTTGTTCCGGATCTGTCGATTCGCCCGGACGCACGGCTAAGGCTCCCCGGGTCACCAGGCAGACCTGCTTCACCGAGCCTGGATAGTCGTGTTCCTGAAGCGCTATTTGTAACAACTGTGAGGTAACAGTAGCGAGAGTTCCGCCGAGCAATATGCTGGCAGGCTGGTGCGGCGAAGTACGGAAGAGTGTCTTCGGATCGACACTACGGGTGGATGCTCCTTGTGCTTCCATCGCCCGAGCGATTTCCTCGCCCCATTGGGTCAGAGCGAAGTCACATCCGCTGGCTGCGGATATGATCCAGGTCGAGGCATCTTTATCGGAAGGCATCGAAGTTGCTTCCGCCGCGGGTCGCCAATCCGTTTGCCAGATGGCGGACCGCTTCGCCGAAGAAGCGACCCGGCGCACGCGAAGCGCTTTAATCTCGGCGACTAAGATCCCTTGCGGGTCAACAATGAGAACGTCGGCTTCTGCTTCATCCGGCGACGCCGACGTCATCCCGACCAACGCAAAACCCTGCACCGCGGTCCGCAGCACGCGATAGCTGGCGACGCTCATGGGCAGCACGGCTCTCCCGCGGAATTGATGAGGCTGCGCAAACTGCACGGCCTGCAGGCAGGCATCCAGCAGCGTGGGATGCAACGCAGTTTTATCTTGTCGTTGCACGCTGCCAGTCGAGTCTTCGATGACCGCCGCAATCTCCCCAAGTACGAAGCCAGCGCCAACATATACGCGCTCCAGGAGACGGAAGGCCGGACCATAACTCAGACCGTTTTCGTTCAACTCGCGGTAGATCTGCTCCCCGACGATGATTTCGGTCGATTGGTCTTTCAGAGCATCAACGTCGAAAACAGGTTTTGCTTCGCCGACGATGGATTCGCCGGGCTGCCAAAATCCGCTGGCAAAGGTCTGCCACTTTTCTTCAACTTTTGCAGCCAGCTTCAGTTCGCGAGCCGGGGTGGAGAGCGTATGCAGAGGAGTTGGCTCGGCATGCAGGATGAGAGGCTGATGCACGGCAAAGTCGCGCACGGTTACGGGGTCGCCGTTGGCTGCTGCCGTCGCAACCCTGCGCGCCTCCTCCAGCCAGGCGGCGAATGGGAAAATAGCGTGTTCGTTCCAGCGATGTTCCGCCAGCCATGACGGAGCCTTTGTGCTCAACCAAGATTGCCAAAGCCGGCCTTCCACAAAGGGCGTCGAAATATCTTGCTGCAGCAATGCGTTGCCGCGTCCCAGTTGCGCAACGCTCTCTTCAGCAAGCCAGTAGCGCCTGCGGTTCCATGCGTAGGATGGGAGTTCAACAGTAGCAATCGAGCCGGGATAAATGTTCTGCCAGGTAAGTGCCGCTCCTGCCTCGTAGAGCAACGCAACCGCGCTCATGAGCATCCCGCGCGCCCCCTGACCCCGCCGCATGGAGGCAATGGTCAAAATTGCGTTGCCATCTCCGCTGCCCTCGCGCGTCTCCCCGGCACAGTCGGTCACAGCGCGCAAGAGCGCGGGATGGGGACCAATCTCGATGACGGTGCGACAGCCGAGCCGGAAGATCTGATCGACGGCTTGGTGAAATAGAACCGGCCTGCGGATACCCTCGCCCCAGTACTCCGCATTACCATCGTGCTCTTCCCAGGGCTTGCCGGTCACCGTTGAGACAATAGTTATGGAGGGCCGGGAGCGCGGCGGGGCAGAAGCGAACTCTACGCGCAGATCCGCCGTCAGGGCTCTGCTGGCTTTATCCATCGCGAAGCTGTGAAAGGCGTAGCGCACGTCCAGCCAGCGCGTGTTCACCTCGCGGCTAGCCAGGATGCCGGCAAGAACCTGCATCTTCGATTCGGCCCCTGAGAACACGACCGAGCGTGGCGCATTGATGGCGGCGGTTTCCGGCCCGGGTCCATCATTCGAGAGCGCGTATGCAGAGAGCGCAGAGTTGGCTTCGGCGACGCTCATCTCGGCGGCCAGCATGCGGCCCTGCTCCTGGCCGGCTGCGCTGGTCTCGCCCATGCGTTGCCCGCGCTTCAGTATCAGCCGGAGGCCTTGTTCAAGCGACAGAACGCCGGCGGTGACTGCAGCCGAAATCTCGCCTGCGCTGTGGCCGGCAACAACACTGGGCACGATGCCCCAGCTCCCCAAAGTCCGCACCAGCGCCACTTGCATGGCAAGTAAGAGGGGCTGGGATTTTGCCGTGTCCTCGAGCATGGCGGCGTTCTGCGCGGCCGCCCGCAAATCCCACCCTGCCGTCTCCCGCACAAACGCTTCGCACGTGGAGAAGACAGTCTCAGCCTGGGGGAACTCCACGGCCAGCGCCTGCAACATATCTGGCCAGACTGAACCCTGGCCGGAGAAGACGAAGGCCAGTTTTGATTGCGACTGGAGTGCATCCGACGGGCGGGCGATCCATCCAGCCATCTTTGCTTCGAGCTTTTCAGCGGCTTCGAGCGCACCTGTGGCAACCACGGCCACGCGAATCGCTGCGTGGTCGGGGGCGCGTGCTGCAGCCTGCGCGATCTGCGCCAGATCGGCGCCAGGCTTGCGAAGTAACGTAACGTAGGCTCGGACCTGGGCCTTCAGGGCTTCTGAGGAGTGCGCGGAAACCGGCAGACAAAACTCGCGGGCTGCCCCAACGGGTGAAGCCAACTCCGCCGTCCGCGGCAGGATCGGCGCCTCTTCGAGCACGACGTGAGCGTTGGTTCCACTTATACCGAAGGAACTTACGGCGGCAAAGCGCGATTGCGCGCTCCGGGGCCACTCTCTCGGCTCGTTTGCCAGTTTCAGGCGACTGCCGATGCCCAGATTGATCTGCGGATTGATCCGCTCGAAATTCAAATTTCGCGGAATAGCCTGGTTCTCGAGGGACAGCACCACCTTGATTAATCCCGCAATGCCGGCGGCGGCTTCCAGGTGGCCTAAGTTAGTCTTCACCGCGCCCAGCACACATGCGGAGTTATCATCGTCCGGCGAAGCCCCGTACACGGCGTCAAGGGCTTCTACTTCAATCGGATCTCCCAGCGAGGTGCCGGTGCCATGGGTCTCAATGAAGGAGACATCGGACGCCCGGATTTGCGCGTCGCGAAGAGCATCCCGGATCACTGCTTCCTGCGCCGGGCCGTTCGGCGCAGTGAGCACACTGGAGCGGCCGTCGTGATTGATGGCGGTTCCGCGAATCACGGCTTGAATGGGGTCTCCCGCGACTATGGCATCGGAGAAGCGTTTGAGCACGACCACCCCACAACCTTCGCCCGGTACGAAGCCACTGGCACCAGCGTCGAAGGTCCGGCCGTGGCCATCGTGGGAGAGCATGCCCCATCCAGCGAAAACGCGCACTTCGTCTGGAAGCGATTTGAGACTCGAGCCACCTACCAGGGCAAGGCCGCACTCTCTCCGGCGTAAAGACTGGCAAGCCAGGTGGACAGCCACCAGCGAAGAGGAGCAAGCGGTGTCAACCGCCATGCACGGCCCGCGAAGATTGAGGAGAAATGAAATCCGCCCGGCAGCAACGCTATGTGCCGTTCCTACGCCCGTGTAGGCGTCAAACGGTGCTCCTTCGCGCATCTGTAAGCGGGAGTAGTCCGTGTTGTAGATGGCGGTGAAGACACCGGTTTCACTGCCGCTGAGAGAGCTCGGGGGAATGCGGGCGTCGAGTAGTGCTTCCCAGCAGACCTCCAGCAGAAGCCGGTGTTGGGGGTCGAGAGAATGGGCTTCTTGAGGTGCGATGCCGAAGAACTCCGGGTCGAAGCAATCGATAGCGTCGAGATAGCCCCCCAAAAGCAAACGGGGTTCCAATGTTTCGAGGGCGCCCGGCCAGCGGCCTTCTGGGATTTGACGAATCCCGGACCGTCCCTCGGCGAGAAGCCGCCAATACGCGGCGGGGTTTTCCGCTCCACCGGGGAAGCGGCAACCCATGCCGATGATCGCGATCGGCTCGGCCATGAGCAGCTGGGTAGCCGCTCCGGCTTCGGCACGCGCGCGCTTAGCGGCCACAGCCAGACGCGCTGCGCTCAGGGGCGGTTGGATGCGATCAGTCGCCACTGGTCAGGTCTCCTGGCTCCATCAGCGCCCGCAGAGCGTCACTTTCAGAAAGCTCTTGCAGCACATTCGGCTCAAAGTCTGCTTCCATGCCGAACCCATCAACGTGCCGGCCCGATGAGGACAAACTAGGAGCCGCGACCGGTGCTGCGTCCGGCAACACACCCAGCCGCCGGGCTATCTGAATGGCAAGAGCGTTGATGGAGGGATAGTTGAAAACTGCGGTCGCCGGAAGGGCAAGGGCCATGGCCCTATTGACGTGGCGAATGAACTCCAATGCCATGAGCGAATCGATGCCCATCTGCCCGAATGGCTGATTTGCCCCGATTCTGTCAGGCGCCAGCTTGAGGACGCGGCTTACCTCAGTGCGCAGCAGAGTTTCGACCTTAAGCAGTTTTTCGCCATAAGTAGCGGCGGTCGACAGCTCATCGAGAAAGCTTTTGCCTGTCGCGAAGCTGGTCTGCGCAGAGGTGTTCCGGCGATCGAGGCTCGCCACCTCGCGCAACAGCGGCGGCACAACCTCACGCGCAGAAATCAGTTTGTCGGGGTCAATACGAGCTGCCAGCGCCTGTACCGGATCGGAGCGCAGAGCCTGCTCTAACAGATATAAAGCCTCGTCTTGTTCAAAGCTGCCGAAGCCTTCGCCCTCGTAGGCCTCGATGGTTCGACCGGTGCCCGTTTCACGCGCGAGGCCAAGACCCAACCAACCCGCCCAGTTGATGGCCGAGGCCGGTAGCCCGAGCCCGCGCCGGTATCCTGCAAAAGCATCCATGAAGCTATTGGCTGCTGAGTAGCTTGCGTGACCCGGTTGAGGGAAGACGCTGGCAATCGACGAGAACATCACGAAGAAGTCGAGAGGCAATCCAAGCGTTGACTGATGCAGATGCCAGGTACCTTGTATCTTGGGTCCGAAGACCGCGTCGAAACGGTCTGGGGGCAGGTTGATCACCAGGGCATCGTCGATGACGGCAGCCGCATGCATAATGCCACGCAAAGGCGGCATGTTACGGGTAATCTCGCTCACCAACTGAGTGAGCTGGGAAAGGTCGAGAATGTCGGTGCGGTGATGCTTGACGATCGCACCCTTCGCCCTGACGCGTCGAAGAACCTCATTCTCGGCCGGACCCGCTTGCCGGCGCGAAACAAGCACGAGATGGCCGGCGCCATTCTCCGCCATCCATTCCGCAACCGCTGCGCCTACGCCGCCCAGGCCGCCCGTCAGCAGGTAGGTAGCGTCGCGATGGAAAAGCGCATCCTGGCTATTCGATCGGGGCAGGACTCGCACCTGTTCGATGTTTTCAAACTGGAGCGTGATCTTTCCTGTGTGTCGTCCCTGGGCCATGAACTGGAAAGCCTCGGCGGGGTCGGTCGCCGGAAAAGGACGAACAGGAAGAGTTGCCCAGCGGCCCATCTCGATAGCCCGCATGACCGTGGCAAACATGGCAGCGGCGAACTGAGGCTTCTCTTCGATCAACGCCGCAAGGTCGACGGCAAAATAGGAGATGTTTTGACGGAAGGCCTTGAGGCCGACGCGGCGATCTTCGTAAATATCCCGCTTTCCCAACTCGATGAAGCGACCGTATGGAGCCAGCACATCGAGGCTCTTTGCGATATAGTCTCCGGACAGTGAGTTAAGCACGACATCGACGCCCTTGCCGCCGGTAATCTCCAGAACACCCTGAGCAAAGTCCAGCGAACGGGACGGTAAGACGTGCTCGACTCCCCATTCGTACAGGAATGCCCGTTTCTCAGGCGAGCTGGCGGTGGCGATCACATGTGCACCCTGGGCGAGCGCGATCTGGGCCGCGGCGAGGCCCACGCCACCAGCACCAGAGGGAATGAGGACCCATTCGCCCTCGCGCAGGCGGGCAAGCTCAAGAAGCGAGTAGTAGGCGGTCAGATACGCAATCGGCAAGGAAGCGGCCTGAGCCAGGGTAAGCATGGGCGGCTTCGGCAGCACGAGCGCCGCCGGCACATTCGCGCGGGAAGCCACTAGCCCGACGCGGGTAAAGGAAGGAGTGAGGGCCAGAACTTCGTCCCCGATCTTCAGGTGTTCAACGCCGGCGCCAAGAGCAACGATGCGGCCACTGCATTCGCCGCCCAGCGGCACCGGGGCTGTTGGGTCCAATCCTGGAAAGATGCCGAGCGCCTTGGTGACATCGATAAAATTGAGCCCGGCATGGGCAATCTCGATAGCAACTTCGCCTGCCTGAGGCGCCGCCTCTTGCATGACTCGCAACTGTAACTGGTTTAGGCCCCTGGGCAGGGCAGCCTCGACACGGAACTGTTCGCCGCCGGCGAGCAAGCGCGATTGATCGCCGCTTGCCGGCGGGGGAGATGGTAAGAGGCGGGCGGCGAAGCCAAGTTTGCCGCGGAACGCGAGGCAATCTTCTTTGGCGTGCTCGTCCAGAACCAGGCGGACCAGGGATTCGATCTCATCTGCTTGCGGACCAGTGCACCGCGGGCTGAGGTCGATCAGCGACGGTTGCAGTTCGGGGTGCTCGCGTGCAACAGCTCGCCCCATACCCCAGACGGTTGAGCCGGCTAGCGCCGCGGAGGGCGGGGTATCGGGAAGATTTTGCGTCCCTTGCGTCAACATCCACAAGTGGGGAGGATTAGACCATCCGGCGCGCGTAATCGCCTGAACCAACGGCGGAATGAACTTCGCACCGGTGAGTTGGGCGTGCATTATGCCTCGCAGAGGGTCATTCGCATTGGGGAGAGTCGACTCCAAATCCAGCGCCCACAGGTCAAAAACATCGCTGATCCGTCCCGCCTCCGCGGTAACAAGACCAAGCAGTTGATCGAGCGCAGCGCTGTCACCCATTGGAATCTCATACTCGTCGGCGCCCAGCTGATTGATACGCCGTTCGCCCGCTTCGAGCCGCCGGAATTCGTCGCCGCGCCAGACAAGAGTGCATCGGCCGGCAAGAATGGTATGGCGACGTGCCAAAGCCGCGGCACAGGACGCTCCTGCAGTTCCCAGATCACCACCATCGTCGGCGAAAATGAGCCAGTGCCGCCCGGCGGAGCCGCCCGGCATAGGTTCAGGAAGAACATGCAGCGGCTTCCAGCCCATCACGAAGAGATTTTCCGTGGCGGCTTTGTCAACCCTGATCTCAACCCGTTTTACGGTCATTGCCTCGATGACCGCCAAAACCTGTCCTGCCTCGGTCTTGAGCTTTAACTGCATTTCGAACGTCCCTCGAGAACTATCCATCCCGAGGAACACCGCTTCAGTGATTAGCTGGATGGTCTCTCCAGCCACGAGATGCAAAGGAAGCCCGAAGATGGAGAGGTTACGAAGTTGCAAGGGCAGATAAACATCATGGCCTCGTGGCCGCAAGTGCATGGCTTGCAAACAACTATCCAGAAGCGCAGGGTGGATGAGATATCCGGGCTCGCGGACATCGTCGTCGACGCGAATTCGAGTCTGGGCTATGCGCAGACTCGAAACGTGACTCACCTCGAAGCTCTCTACCAATTGGAAGGCCGGTCCATATTCGAGCCCACTGCGGCTGGCCATGCGGTAAAGCTCTTCCCGCGTACCGCGATGCACATTGGCTCGCAGCATCGATGGGTCGACCCGCTTTTCCCCCAGCTCCAGCAGAGCAGCTGCCGCATCAAGAGTCAGCGGCAGCTCTCCAAAATGAATTGTTCCACTGGAATGCTCGGTCCATCCACCTTCCGCGGATTGTTCCCCTGAGCCGTGCGCCGGCACTGGCCGGGCCATGAGAGAAAAGGTAGAGTTGTCCGGCCGGCCGGATACTTTGCTAATTACCAGCTGGAGCTCAAGGGGCTCGCTCTCCGACAGGTACAACGCCTGGAGAAAGGACACTTCATCCAAAGATATTGACTTGCCGGGGCCCAGCAGGCGTGCTGCCTCCAGCACCGCTTCGACATGTGCCGAGGCGGGAAAAACGATGGCTCCCCCGACACGATGATCCTTCAAGTAGGGCAGCGTAGCGAGGTCTGCGTTAACCGTAAAGATGCTTACGCCCGGATCGTTGGCAGGATCAGTGCGGCTGAGCAAGAGTGGGCTGAGACGGGAGGCGGCCGTGGCGCTTCGCTCAACGGAGTCCGTCTCCTCTGGCCAGAAGCGCTCCCGCTCGAAGGAGTAGTCGGGAAGCCGGAGGCGGTGAGCTGCCGGTTCCGAACTGGGACCCGATTGGAAGCTCGACAAGGTCCGCCAATCCAGTGCTCCCCCTTGAATCCAATAGCGGCCAAAGGAGCGCAGCAATGCCGGCCATGCCGGTTCCCCGCGCAGGAGCGACGGCAATACGAAGGCCGGCCCTGAATCTGCTCCGGGCTTCACGCCATGTAGCGTACTCTTGAGCGCCGGAACCAGGATGGGATGCGGGCTGAGTTCGACGAAACAGGTGTAGCCCTCGCGTGCAAGGGCTGCCGTTGCGGTGGCCAGGCGCACAGGCTGGCGCAGGTTGCGTACCCAGTACTGCGCATTCAGCTCGGTGCCTGGGGTGAGCGCTCCGTGAACGGTGGAAAAGAATGGCAGCGTGCCGGCCTGAGGTCGAATGCCGGCAAGCTCATCCGCAAGAGCGGGCAGAATGGGATCGACCAGCAGGCTATGAGAGGCAACATCGACCTTGATGCGACGGCAGAAGACCTCTTTCAACTCCAGCCATTCCAGCAGCTGATCCAGGGCTTCTGACTCACCGGCAACGACCGTCGTGCCCGGGCTGTTTTCCGCGGCGATTGACAGCTTGCCGTCGAACGGCTCGAGCCACCGTGCAAGTTCAGCGGCTGGCAACTCCACACTCGCCATCGCGCCCGAGCCGCTCAGCGAACGCATCAGTCGACTGCGTCGGCAAATGACATTCACCGCATCTTCCAGTGTCAGTATGCCGGCAATATGGGCTGCGGCAATCTCTCCCATGCTGTGACCGACGATCGCGCCGGGAGTAATTCCTGCAGATCTCCACACGGCGGCGAGTGCGACACTCATGGCGAACAGCGCCGGCTGGATGAAGTTGATTTGCGTAAGGAAGCTTGAGGCCTCCGGGCCTTCGAGGCGCTCGATCAGCGACCAACCTGTCTCGGCGGCTATGGCGCGGTCGCACAGCGTAAAGCTCGCGCGGAAAGCCGGGTTATCGCGCAGCAGGTCTTCAGCCATGCCGTCCCACTGCGAACCCTGTCCGGGAGCAACAAACACCACGCGCACGGTAGAAGCCGCGACTACGCCGGTCTCGGGCGATACCGAGGGTTCCATCGTGATCAGCACTGCGAGCTGTGCCTGCAGTTCAGCGGCATCTTTACCGAGGACGGCGCAACGATGAGAAAGGTGTGTGCGGCGCGCGGCGGCGAGGTAACAAATTTCCGCCAGTTCTGCAGGCGAGGATTGGCTGTCCAGAAAAGCGAGCCAATCTTCTGCATTTCGTATTAAGGAAGTTGCGGTATAGGCCGTGAGAGGAAGCAGATAGTAATCGGGCTTCTCGCTCCCGCGGCAGATAGCAATGTCCTTGTTGAAGGACGGCTCGTGCTCGGCGAGCACCATGTGCGCGTTGGTTCCCGTTAGTCCAAAGGAACTCGCGCCAACCATGCGCGGCGCGCCCTTTACCGAAGGCGCGAGTGAGCGCGTGTGTTGGACAACTTCGACCAACCCGTCTTGCCAATCAATTTCGGGATTGGGTATCTCGTGATGCAGGCTAGCGGGGATCTTGCCATGGTGCAGGATCAGCGCCGCCTTGATGACGCCGGCCACGCCGGCAGCTGACTCGGTGTGACCGATGTTCGACTTCATGGAGCCGATCGGAAGGCGGGTCGCCACGCCGGCTTTCTTCAAAGCATCGGAGATCGCGCCAATTTCCACCGGATCACCGACCTGGGTTCCGGTTCCGTGGGCTTCGATGTAGCTGAGCTCCGCGCCGGTAATGCATGCCTGGCGCCAGGCCTCGAGCAGCATATTCTGCTGGCCTTCGCGGCTCGGCTTCACTAGCAGACCGCTGCTCTTGCCGTCGTTGTTGACGGAGCTTCCTCGGATCACCGCGTAAATCCCATCACCCGCGGCCACGGCATCGCGCAGGCGCTTGAGCACCAGCATCCCGGCGCCCTCACTGCGCACAAAGCCGTCGGCTCTCTGGTCGCCAAACTTGCAACGACCGTCATTGGACAGCATGTTGGCGTTGGTAAACAGGCGCGTGAAATCGGTAGACAAAATGATGTTGACGCCACCGGCCAGGGCCATGTCGCATTCGCCCTGGCGCAAGCTCTGGCAGGCTAGATGGATGGCAACCATGGAGGAGGAACAAGCGGTGTCGACGGAAACACTGGGACCCTCAAAACCAAAAGCGAAAGAAATTCGACCGCAGGCAGTGGAGCGTCCCCCACCCGTCAAGAGATAGAATTCCGGCGTCGAATGGCGAAAGATATGATTTTCGTAATCCGTCGTCCAGAGACCGGTAAAAACTCCGGTGCGCGAGCCCTGGTAGCTCTCTCGCACTTGCCCGGCATCCTCGAGCGCGTTCCAACTGACCTCCAGCAGGAGGCGCTGCTGTGGATCGACAAAGGCTGCCTCACGCGGAGAGATGCCAAAGAAAGATGCGTCGAACCGGTCTACATCCGGCAGGAATCCGCCCAGGTGCGTCGCCAGCATCTTGCTGCCGGCGGCCGTCTGTTCATAGGCAGCGTCGAGGTCGCGGAACCGGCCGCCCGGGTACGGAGCAATCCCGTCGCGCCCCTCGAGCAAAAGTTGCCAGAGAGCATCAACACTGGGAGCTTGCGGGTACCGGCAGCCCATGCCAATTATGGCGATCGGTTCGTTGATCATTCACCGTCCTCGTCGGTAGTCCCTATCCGCGGATCAAGATTTCAAGAAGCCAAGTTGCTGAGAAAAGACCGGCGTTTCAGCCAGAGCGCTCAACATTTTCTCCCTGATCGTAGACAGAACCAACTCACCGCTGGTCGAAAGGAAAAAATGGTCACCTGGAACGAGGTACCGGTCGAAGGATAGTTCCGTGTGAGTGTGCCACCCCTGCATCACATCGGGCGCGGTCACCGCATCATCGCTGCCGGCAAAAGCCGTGATCGGGCAACGAACTTGCCTGACACAGTTGCGGTCGAACGTCTCGTAAGCCAAGAAATCAGCCTTAAGTGCCGGCAGAAAAATTTCCATCAGCTCCGATTCCTTCAATATCGACTCCGGAATCCCGCAATACCGCTCCTGCACTGCCGTCAAAAACTCCTCATCCGATAAATGAGAGATACGCGGATGAATCAGACCGGCGACCGGCGGGGCGCTGGCCCCAATGAAGAGGTGGCCGGGCAGACGAAGTCCCTCCGCCCATAGCTGCTGCACCAGCTCCAGGGACAGCAGCCCCCCCAGGCTGTGCCCGTAGAAAGCAAAGGGCAGGTCCAGGTAAGGGCGTAGTACCTGAAGGTAGTCCTGGACCATCTCCGCCACCGAATGATGCGGCGGCTCAAAGAAACGCATTCCCCGGCCCCGCGGTTGCGCTGCCCACACCTCGATCCCGGGTTTTAATTTCTCTCCCCATCCTGCAAAAACCGCTGCGGATCCTCCCGCAAATGGAAAGCAAAACAGGCGGGCCTGAGCGTGCGCGGCGTCGGTCGTACGCAGAAACCTGGTGGCCAGTGGGTGTTTCGGCAAGCTTTCTCTTTTCATGCGTTTCCTGGGACCAATCGCATCCACGCGTAGTTTCAATGGTTCTGTCGCTCTCGTTGTTACTCATCCAGTTCGGCAAAGAAAACCGCCGCCACATTCAGATTTCAAATTCTTCTCGCTCGCCTGAAACGGCAACCTCGACTCCTGGTTCTGCCGGCCTGCTCTCCCGGATGCGCTCGCCCAGCGCCTGCGGTGTTGGCGCTTCAAAGATCGCCCGGATGCTCAGTTCGATACCAAACTGCTCTCGGATGCGCGCCAGGACCATGGTGCCAAGCAGAGAGTGGCCGCCCAGTTCGAAGAAGTTGTCTGCTGCGTCAATCCATTCTGTACCCAATAGCTCTTTCCAGATGTCGATCACCGCCTGAGTCTCCAGCGTGCCCGCGGTGTTGCTTGCATCCGGTGAATTCAGATCATTCGCTCCCCTGGATGCGGCAGGCGTTCGTGACTCCAGGTGGTCGATTGCACGGCGCAGCAGGGATAAGAAGTCTACCGTCGAAACCAGCACTTGGGGCTCGCCCCACGCCAGCGCTCGCTCTACCACATCAATGCCCTCTGCCGGGGTCATGGCCAGACGCAGCCGCGCGGCTTTGGCTGGCTCGAACTCGGCTGAAGCAGCCATCTCCGCGGCCATACCTACCTCCTGCCAGGCATCGAAGTTGACCGAAATCGCCGGAACCCCAAGATGCTGGCGACACCAGATCGCGTATCGATCTTGAAACGCGTTTGCCCCCGCATAGGCTGAAACACCAGCTACCGGAACAACCGCGTCGATCGAAGAACAGAACAGCAGGAAATCGAGCTCCCGGCCGGCCAGCAAATTCACCAGCACCTGACTACCGTCCACTTTAGGACGGAAAACCTCTTGCATTGCCTCCAACCTCTGTGCCGCAATACGGGCGCCGATATGAAGTCCAGCCGCATGAATCACGCCATGGACTGCGCCAAACCTTTGCTCGATGGTCGCCCAGGACTTCTCCATTGCCGCCTGATCGGCAACGTCGGCCGAAAGCAGCAGCAGTTCGCCACCCAAATGGGCCAACTCCTTTGCACGCTGAATGCGCCGCGAGACTGGGTTGCTCGGCCCATGCTCGGAAAGCCAGTCTTCCCAATGCTCGCGAATTGGCATCGCTGTCCTACCCAGGAGAGCCACCTTTGCGTTGTATTTGCCGAGTAAGTGCCTGGCCAATAGGTAGCCGATACCGCCCATACCGCCGGTAATGACGTATGTTCCGCCGCTACGCAGTTTTGACGTAGCTTGCAACTCTAGCCGGACGGGCTGCCAGACCTGCTGCCAGCGGGTCTGGCCACGGTAGGCCACGATCAGGCCGGGCACAGGGACGGTAGTAACCTCGCGCGCGACTGCGTCTAAAACAGCAGCGGTGGCTTGGCCCATGTGCGAATCGAATGAGAGCGGACCCGGATCGATGACCCGCACTGGCAGCCCGGCGAATTCGGCCGGAAGAATGCGGGCCAACCCTTCAGCTACGGCGCGTTGCGTATCTTCGACACGTTCCCCGCTGACTTCCACCAGTTCATCGAAAAGAAATTCCGCCTGAGCGAAGCGAACCCGTCCGATTTGCGCGGTTTGCAGCAGGAGCAGCAGCTTGGCATAGAGTTCGATTTCAACTCCACGCAAGCTCCAACAGCAGATCAGGCCGATCTTCGTGCCGCTAATTGCGTCGTGGTGCTCTTTCCAGAAGCCTTCCAGATCGTCGCGCGATGCCAAGGACGCGGGCAGAAGCAACACGCTCTTGCCATTCTGTTCAAGACGTTCCCTTATAAGCTTTCCGAAGCTTCGCTCATCGCTTCTGGTATCTTCCAAAATCAGCCACGTCGTAACCGCTTCCGAGGCGAGCCGAAGCACCTGCGTTGCCGCCGGTGTGCGCTGCCAGGTGCGCAGGTAAAACCAGGAACCGACATCGTTACGTTTCGCCGGATCGCGCGGAAAATTCGCATCCGGACTTTGAGATCCTGCTGTTCCGATCCCCTGCATTCTTTCAACCCAATAGCGCTCACGTTCGAACGGATAGGTGGGCAGAGCAATTTTGCGCGGCCGGCCGGCGCCAGGGCCCGGCAACCGCTCCCAATGCAGGCTGGAGCCGGACTCCCAAACCCGTGCCGCGGCCTCTACAAACGACCGCAGATCGTCGCCAGGGCGATTCGGGCTGCCCAGGCTCGATGCGCTGGAAAGGCGGCGATCGTAGTGACGCACCAGGCTTGCCAAAGCGTCGCCCGGTCCGATTTCGAGGAGGAAATATCCCTGGTTGGCGAGAAGCGCGGCATTCTCCGCAAAACGTACGCGTGACGTCATCTGCTCTGCCCAATACTCCGGGGACACAGCTTCCTGCGGTGTGATCCACGTGCCGCTGACGTTCGAAAGCCAAGGGATGGACGGGGCGCGGCGTTCTACCCGCGCGATCACGGCATGGAATCGCGCGGATGCTTCGGCCATGTGCGGCGAATGGAACGCCCGGTCTGTGTGCAAGCGCACAGTTGCAATCTTGGCCGCCGATAACCGCTGCTGCAGCTTCTGGACCGCGCCGGGTGTGCCGGAGACGATTGTCAGCTTCGGGTTATTCTCGGCCGCGACCCACAGATCGCCCGATAAATAGCGGCTGGCTTCCTCGACCGGCAAACTGACCGCCAGCATCGCGCCTTCGGCCATCTGCTGCATAAGATTGCCGCGCGCTGCTGCCAGCTTCAGACCATCTTCAAAGGAAAAAACTCCAGCCACCGCCGCGGCGATCAGTTCGCCGAGACTGTGTCCGAGCAGCAGGCTTGGCTTCACGCCGATATCCATCCAGCGCATTGCCAGCGTGTACTCCAGGAGAAATAGAAGTGGCTGTGCCATGCTGGTCGGCACCGCGGAAAGCTCTTCTGCCTCAGCACGATGACTGCATATCGCACGACGGATTTCTTGCGCGATTTCGGACGGTAGCAACGCCAGCCCTTTGTCTACTTCGCTACGAAACGAAGCGTCCACACCGTAGAGGGACGCTGCTATGCCTGCGTATTGCAAGCCTTGACCGGGGAAAAGGAAAGCTACTTTGCCGTGCTCTGTATACGAATCGCGTTGGCCGGCCCCGCGCGGTTTGCGCAGCAGCCGAGCCAACTCCTCACGGGTATCGGCAACCACAGCGCGCCGGTGAGCATAGGGCCGGCGGCCCGACTGCAAGGTGAAAGCGGCAGAAGAAAGGCTAAGGTCCGCCGGTGCTTCGACGAATTCCGCAAGTTGGCGAAGCCTGGCATCGAGCGCGGTGGGGGTCTTTGCGGAGACCGGAAATATCCAAGGTCCGCGGGGTCCGCCTGCGCTAGCGCCGGCTTCAAATTCCGATTGTTCGGCCGGCGCGCTGTGCAGGCAAAGATGGACATTCGTTCCGCCAATGCCAAAGGAACTCACCCCGGCCCAACGATCGGTCTCACCTTCCGGCCATCTGGCGGAGCTCGCAGTGACGCGGAAGGGAGACTCTTCGATACCCAGGGCAGGGTTCGCTCGATGGAAATGCGGAGTGGGCGGGATGACTCCGTGATGCACCGCAAGCGTAGCTTTGATCAGGCTAGCTACACCGGCCGCAACATCGGCGTGCCCCATGTTGGCCTTCACTGAGCCTAGTAAGCAGGGCGCAGCTTCAGCCGAACGCGTGCCGAAGACATCCACCAACGCAGCCACTTCGATGGGGTCACCCAGTTCCGTGCCCGTACCATGGGCTTCCACATAGCCAACCCGGTCCGGGTGGATACCAGCCGCAGCCTGCGCGGCACGGATCACGCTTGCCTGCCCTTCCACGCTGGGCGCGGTGTAACCAACCTTCCCCGACCCATCATTGTTCCAGGCCGAACCGGCGATGACGGCGTAAATTTTGTCGCCTGCAGCCTTTGCGTCGCTTAGACGCTTCAAGACCACGACCCCAGCGCCTTTCCCTGGGACTGTGCCCTGTGCTCGCTCATCGAAAGGCCGGCACAGCCCATCGGGAGACAGAATCATCCCGGGGATGTAATCGTAGCCCGCAACCTGGGGGAACATCACGGAAACGCCCCCGGCCAGCGCGCTGTCACATTCCCCGGAGAGCAGGCTCTGGCACGCCAGATGCACTGCGGCCAGCGAGGTAGAACAAGCCGTCTGGATCACGACCGCCGGCCCGCGCAGGTTGAGCTTATAAGCTACCCTGCTTGCCAGAAAATCCTTGTCATTGCCGAGCATCAGCTGATATCCGCCCGCCGAGGCCATCAGATCAGGATTTCCCAGCAGTTGCATCAAGTAAGTATTCATGCCGCAACCGGCAAACAAACCTACGCGTGCTCCATCGCCAGTCAGGCCGGCGTGCTCCATGGCTTCGTAAGCGCATTCGAGAAATACGCGCTGCTGCGGATCCATGATCTCGGCTTCGCGGCGTGTTAGTCCGAAGAATTTGGCGTCAAAGGTCTCCGCGTCCTCGAGGCGGGTGCCGGACCGGACGAAGTGCAGTGCCTGGGCAGAATCGGGATCCACTCCAGCATTCCGTAGTTCCTCGTCGGTCGCTTGCGAAAGCAGGCTTGTGCCGGCCTTAAGATGCTCCCAGAACGCGTCGACCGACGGGGAACCGGGAAAACGTGCTCCCATGCCTACGATCGCAATGCCTTCCGGCCAGCGCATCGTAATTTTCGGCCCAGCGCCAAGTGATCTCGGCTGACACACCTCGTTGCTCAACTCTGTGCTCTCAAATACAACAAATCTCTGGCTTTCTGGTAGACTTTGTGACCCGTGAGGTTTTTCAGTTTAACACGGCGGAGCGGCGCCGGTAGCTCCGCCCATAGTTGTACAACCTAGTTACTAACTCATGGGATGACCTAAAATGTGACAGCTATTTAGTATTGCTGTCATGGCTCGAGCCCGTCTAAACTTAGCTCGCACAGAAGATCGCACATCTACTGTCGGCGTTGCCGATCTGGCCTTCCGAATGAGGAGGCTGAAACGTTGAGGATTTGAGCGACTCGGCCCGGCCAGGATGCGTTATCGCCCCGACGTTCCATCCTGCGTGTTCCTGAAAAACCTCGTCGTTCTTAAGATGGTCAATTTCTCTACCTTGGCCGATTAACCATCAAAGACCCTTTGCAGATCCAGGAACTACAGCGAAGCGCTTCGGGTCGTTTCTGATTGCGCGGCTATTTATACGCAAGGAGTACTCGAAAATGTCGTCACAGCTCGAACCATCTGTATCTGAGGTTGCGGTAGATCACAAGAAGGTGCGCGGTTCCGTGATCTCTCTGTTGAGGGGTTCCTTCTCGTCTCCGACTATTGCTGCATTGGCGGAATTGGGCTTGATCGAGCGAATGCTCGCGGGACCATTCCGTGTCGAAGACTTTCCGATAGCAGTGGACAAACGCGTCTTGTCGTCTGTGTTCGTCTACCTCCATTCGCTCGACTTGCTGAAGGCGATGCCCGAGGGAGGGTATGGGTTGACCGACGAAGGACGCACTGCGCTCAAGAGGAGCGGAGCCTTCCTGCTTCTGTGTTCATATAGGGGATATTTCGAGAATCTTGCGGGTCTCCTGACTGGGGACTCAGAGGCAACGGTTGACCGGCGCCGCAACGTGCTGGGCAGCGGCTCCCTCCACAGCAAGAAGTTCTTTCCTGCGGTTTGGGAGATGTTCCGTAGAGCGCATCCTTCTGCCCTAATCGACGTCGGGTGCGGCGACGGGCAGTTTTTAACAGATGCTTGCACCGAATGGCCCGACGTCTCCATTGCCGCCGTCGATCTCTCTCCCATAGCCGTGGAGACCACCCTCAAGCGGCTCGAGACCTTTGGACGCAAAGATGTCGTGGGTATCGTTGAAAGTGGGGCGAACGTTGCCGATTGGATCGCGCATCTACCGGAAGCGCTGAAAGCTGGTTCACCGCTGGTATTGGCGATGTGGTTTGTCGTCCATGAATTCTCAGGTGGAGATCCCAAGACCGTCATTCGTTTCTTCCACGAGGTGCGATCGGCTCTCCCGAAGGCAAACATCATCCTCGGCGAGATCACCGCGCTGCCGCCAGAACTTCTCGCCGAACATCATGAGTCCTCCATCATGCCGGAAATGCTGTTCTTCCATGATCTGTCTCGACAAGGTGTGCTTAAGTGGGAGACCTGGCACCACGTACTCGATGAAATACCTTACTCACTGATCGCGGAACGACAGTTTGATCTTGTCGGAGAAGTTGGGGAGCAAACCACTCCGAGTAGCTTTGTTTGGCATTTGAGACCGGTATGACCCATTTGCAATGACCTGCGATCCGCTTTTCAAGGCCCCAAGGGCCGTAGCCGAACTGGTCGGCGTCAAATCGCGGAAATTGATCATGCTCCGGATATCGCCATCATTTCGTTCTCAATCCATTCGTAGGTCTTGGCCAAGCCCTCTTTCAAACGGATCGAAGGTTCCCAACCAAGATATTGCTTGATCTTGGTGTTATCGCTATTCCTTCCGTTGACGCCTTTCGGCGCACTCAGGTTGTACTTGCGTTCCAATTTCACCGAAGCGATCTCTTCAGCGATATCCACCAGCTGATTAATTGTCACCAGTTCGCTGCTCCCAAGATTGATAGGCTCATGAATTTCGCTCTGCAGAATCGCCTGCGTGCCCAGGGTACAATCGTCGATGTACATGAAACTGCGGGTCTGTTTGCCATCCCCCCAGATCTCGATCTGGTGGTTGCCCGAAGCTTTGGCCTCGATCACCTTGCGACAGATAGCGGCGGGCGCCTTCTCCCGTCCGCCGGTCCAGGTACCGAGTGGGCCGTACACATTGTGGTAGCGAGCCACCCGGCACTGCAGGCCAAAGTCCTCTTCGAAGTGGCGGCACATGCGCTCGCTGAAGAGCTTCTCCCAACCGTACCCGTCTTCAGGAAGCGCCGGATAGGCATCCTCTTCCTTCAGCGCAATCACATTGGGATTCTTTTGCTTCTCGCCGTTGTACACGCAGGCGGAGGAGGAATAGAAAAATCGCTCGACTCCTTTTTCGCGCGCCGCCATCAGCATGTGGGTATTGGTTAACACGCTCAACATGCAGAGCGCTTTGTTGTTCTCAATAAAGCCCATCCCCCCCATATCGGCCGCCAACTGGAAGACCACCTCGGCGCCCTGGGCCGCCATCATGCAACTGTCTTTGTCTTTGAGGTCCAGAACCAGATTGGTGATGCCGGCCGAGGTCTGATACCACTCATCGATCGGCTTTACGTCGACTGCGCGGATCACGTTCGCCCCGTTGTCGAGAAGGCTCTTAACCAGATGTCCGCCGATGAAACCACCGGCGCCACAAACCACAACTTTGGCGTTCTTCAGCTTCATGAAACCCGGCCCTCAATCATTTCGATGCGGTGAGAAATAAAGAACACCTGCCCTGGCGAATCGCGGATGGCAGACGGCGAAAGAATCATCAGGCATTTGTGATTCGTAAGTTTTGTCGTATAGGCAAACTGAATGTTGCAAATGCTTGTATAGCAGCCAATACGTTTTGGTTTTTTGACGGATTCTAACATTCTATCCCCAACTTCGCGGAATACCAGCCCATTTTGGTAATCGGATGCTTATGGTGAGCGGGTTACCTTTGAGTCTCCCGGCCGTGGTCCGCGATTTCCTCACTCGGCGCAGGCAGTTCAGAAAATGGGCACTTCCCTCAGTAATTTCGGCTTTGCAGCATCGAGCCGATGGTGGCGTTGCGGATGGCCCCCAGTACACCCGTTCCACCCCCTCTTCTAGGCGCCAATAGCCAAATAGGCCGCCTCCACCAAGATTAAGCTATATTCGACGCTTCGACGCAGTCGGGATGTTATTGCCTCGACTACCTAACGGGGCTGGGGATTGAGATCTTGCGCAACCGTCGACTCTGCGCCGGTCCAAGATATCTGAGATAGATACGAAATACGTCAAGGAACGCCTTGAAGAAGTCTCCCGGGTGTACTTTCGATCCCGCCACATCGTTCCAATACTTGAGCGGCAGCTCATAGATTGAATCGTGCAGATAAGATGTGTCGCCGAAATGCAGGACGATATAGCGAGCGAGAATCTCTACGTCGAATACCCACCGCGAGAGAAATGGATCGCTGAGCGATTCGATCAACTCCGGGGTCGCGCGAAAGATCTTGGCGCCGCATTGCGTATCGTAAATAGGCAGCCGTAAGGCGATGGAAACACACGAGGCGAAAACACGGCCCAGGTAGTGCCGTATGGCGCGGCGCTGTACGTGCCGCCCAAGCAAGCGAACTCGGGAACCGAAGACCATCTGTAACCGTTCATTGTCCGCCAGCACTGCCAGAAACTCTGGGATGGCATCGAGCGGAGTGGCCAGATCCGCATCCCAGAAACCGACATACGCAATGTCGCCCCGTTCCATGGCGGTGAGCATGCCCAGCCTCACGGCCTCGGCCTTTCCCATGTTCTTTTTTTGGTCCATTATCTGGATGCGGTCTTCGCACGCATTGCGCATGGATTGAAGAACGGCGGCGGTGTTATCCTGGCTTCCATCGTTGACAAAAAGAAGGCGTATGCCTTCGACGCGCCGCAGGAAATCAAGAAACTGCTGACTCGGCAGACGAGAGCCTTCGTTGTAGCAAGGTACAACAATCGTGCACCATGTCTTTGTGTTCGTCTCCAAGTGTGGCGCTCCCGCCCGATTTGCGTTTTCGAAGTGACCGGGTCACCCGGAAAGTATGAGCTAGAGACTAACCGTCACTGCCTTCACTTCTGTATATTCCTGCAATCCAAACTCGACCAGCTCGCGTCCCATGCCTGATTGTTCGAAGCCGCCAAACGGCGCCCGAGTATCCAGCACATGGTAGCAGTTGACCCAAACTGTGTGGAGAATTGGAGCTTCTGGCTGGACTTGAAGATCCTGGTTAAAACAGCTGAGGTTGTTCTGCGAGGAACTGGCTCGTAAGAGAGTTTGTTACCGCACCCTTCTCGAGGTTTGGTGGGGGCAGACAGGTCAGACGCTGGCGCCTTCCTTATACTCGATCTGCTTCGCCTGCTTGCCGAAATACCGATCGCGATAGTACTTTAGCTGGCCCACAAGTATCGGTACCTGTTGCAGGTGCGAGTGAAATCCGTAAAGCGAGAGCAGCATCTTCTGCCCCGGCGCCCTGGCGCGGGCCTTCCAGGCTGACCGCGCCGATAAAGCGACCGGCACGGCCAGCCAAGGCACGATCCATAAGCTCTTGAGTGCGAGGAGCGGAAGACTGAGTGACAACCAGGCGATCCAGAAGCTTCCGCTGAGCAGATTCCTCTTGCATTCCCGCTGCCACATTCGATCTGCGCTGGCGCGGTAGCGGGTGGCCATTTCAGCGTAGGCATAGCCCGCGCGGACGGCTCGACGCCAATATTGGCTGAAGCGCGTCATATTGAGATCGTGCCCTGTCATGGGAAAATCGATATGCGAAATAAGATAGGAGCGCTCGCGCAAACGGCGGCAGAGCTCCGGCTCTTCGCCGGCAATGAGTTCAGAATCGTATCCTCCGGCCTCAACCAGGACGCTCCGCCGCATGACGACGTCGCCACCGCAGAAATCTGTAAATGCCGGAGCGTAGATCCAGTCGAGATCCAGCACCCGGTTATAGATCGACCGCTCCGAGTGAATCTCCCGGCGATGCCCCCACACAGCAGCGATGTCCGGGCTCGACTGGAGAACAGTGAGAGCCGCCCGGGGGAAATCCGGGTTGAGGATCGTATCGCCGTCGAGGAACAACACGTAAGGCGCAGATGCGCGCTGCCAGCCCGCATTACGTCCGCGCGCTGCCGTCTGGCTACCGCCCTGAAGAACGATGACCTGGGCACCTAAGTTCTGGGCAGTCTGCGGGCTTCCGTCGGTGGACGCGGAATCGACATACAGTAATTCCACTTCACCTTCGATACCGCGGATCAGGCCGACAGACTTCAGGCAGCGAGCCAGGCGATCGCCTTCATTGCGACCGATGACCACTACCGAGAGTGCCGGCTCGGGCTGGGGCGCTAAATCGCTCATTGAGTCGCTCCAGTGCCTACTGCTTCAGAGAGCGTGGCTCCGTTATCCTTTTTACGCGGAATGACACGCGCGGGAACCCCAACTGCAATCGAATGAGAAGGCACGTCAGTCAGCACGACGGCGTTGGCGCCAATCGCGACGTCATCCCCTATCCGAATCGGCCCCAGCAACTTCGCCCCCGCACCAATGTCAACGCGGTCACCAATGACGGGTGAACCGCTCTTGCCTGTGTTCCGCAAGCCTACAGTGACCCCGTTGCGAACAATGCAGTCATTCCCAAATACTGCGTCTCCGCTAATGATGATTCCTCCGAAATGATCGATGCGGAAGCGCCGCCCCACCATGGCCTCACAGGGCAGTTCGATGCCGGTGAGTATTTCAGAGAACATCCTGAGAAACTTGTAGACAACAGAGAACGGCAGCCTTATCCAACGCCAGCGGATTTGGTAACGCCATCTGCCGAAGCGATAGACGGCCATGACCCATAGTCCTTGCCGGAATATGTTTTTGTCATGTGTCCGCCAGTCTTCGCGCAGATTATCAAACATAGCCCAGGTCAGAACTTCATCTTGTGCGGTAGGCGAGCGCATCTCGCGCCCGTCTCAAAGCGCCTGTTATGCACTTACTTCTCGCCGCTTGGCCTTGCTTTCCACGATTCCATGCTTTTGCAGCTTGTAAAGAAGCGCCTTATAGTCGATGTTCAGCTGTAAAGCTGCCTGACGTCTGTTCCAGCGAACCGACTCCAGGGTTTCAAGCAGCAGCTTGGATTCCGCCGTGCGCGACGCTTCTGCGAAATGGTCGAAGCTGACTCGAGCAGGGGTGAGCGGAGCACGCGCGGGAGCCGGCGTTCTGGTCACCGCCAGCCGAGGTTTGGGTGCGTTGAAGGGATCAGTCAGTTCCGCGGCGAGCAGGTTCGCATCCTGATAAACCAGATAACGTCTCATCACGTTTTCAAGTTCGCGAACGTTGCCGGGCCAGGGATGGGCCAGGAGCGCCCGCCGTAGCTGCTCTGGTATCGGGGGCGGCTCGACGCCGGGACCCATATGTCGCAACAGCAGTTGTTCCGCTAACGGAATGATTTCGTCGCGCCGCTCGCGCAGCGGCGGGATGGTGATGTTGATCACGCTGAGCCGGTAGTAAAGATCTTCTCGAAACGTACCCTGGGCGATTGCGGCCTGCAAATCGCGATGAGTCGCTGCCATGATACGGACGTTTACATTGATAATCCGGCTGCTGCCGAGCGGCTGAATCTCACCATCCTGCAACACCTGCAAGAGCTTGGCCTGGAGCCGGGTATCCATATCTCCGATTTCATCCAGCAGGATCGTTCCGTCCTGTGCCAGTTCAAACTTACCCGGCTTGTCTACCATCGCGCCGGTGAAGGCACCCTTTTCGTAACCAAAGAGCTCGCTTTCGATCAGCTCCGAGGGCAGGGCAGCACAATTCAGCTTAAGGAAAGGCTTGCCGACCCGGTTGGAGTAGGTCCACAGTCTTCTGGCCATTACTTCCTTGCCGGCGCCTGTTTCCCCATGCAGCAGGACCGGGACATCGGAGAGGCCCACGCGCCGCAAGAACTCCTCAACATAGAGCGATTCGCTTGCATCCATCCGGCTGGGGCGTACTTTCTGGCGGCCCGCTTCGGGACGCGTAAACTCCTCCGGGCGGTTGTACCTTGCCATTGCTCCCGGAGCGGCGGGAGATGTGATCGCGTCCGTGATCGCGGGCGTGATCGCGGGCATAATCGCATCCAGGATTGATCGCGCCGCGGTTGGACCTTGTAATGACGTGCTGAAAATATGAATGTCGCTGCAGCTCTGCAGCCGATCCAGTAGCTCTTCTGAAAATCCGCCCGGAGCAAACACGATTTTTTTGACTTGAGGATGCCGAACACTCAGATCGGCCAACAGATCGAAATCGCTTCTTGAGAACAACGGCATTTCCAAGACAACGGCCAGGGCAACATGTGCCGGGTCGCGAAGCAGCGAGATGGCTGCCCGTAAAGTCGACTCGGGAATGACCTGAACGCCTGACGCCCCCAGGATCCGCACCAGCTGGCTATGGACCTCTGGAGTTTCACCTACCAACAGAATTTCGCGCATCATCTTTGCTCCCGGCAGAGAGCACCGGCTAAAGGCTGGATCTCTCCCTGCGTGACTGTCTCAAAATGAGATTGCAGTTACAACAACAAGACTCGGGCAGAAAAAAATCAATCAAACGGTAAACCCACCCGGGTCGACGTCAACATTCGGGGGGATGTCTCTCAGCTCGATTAGGCCTGGAATGTTCAAATGGTATACCGAACACCCCGAAAGGACCTCACATATTCTGTTCGAGTCTTACTAGAGTTTTTCGTAGGTTACCTTGGAGAGCTATTGGGCTCATTACCCGAAATACCCTCCAAAAGACCTGCCACGCTCGATCGAGAGTAGGAACTCTTACCTAACTTTGGGACTATTCCCAAATGAAAAGTTCTCCAGAGCCCTCGATTCTGGAAAATAACCGCATTCTGAGCCCCTTACGGTTTGGCCAGAAAATTGCTTCTACCGCAGTATCCCCCCGATGTCGCGCAGTAAAACTGAGCGAAAAGTAACCGCATTGTTGGCTTCGGAAGCGACGAAGTTTCCCCGGCGTTAAGGTTCGTTTGCACGACGGTAAGGCTCAAACCAGCCGGTAGGCCGTGAGCAATACCGTCCGTAAATGGGACTGAGAGTGGCGAAGCTTCGCCAGTTCGACGATTCCCCCCTTGGAATGCCTTAAAAGTATCGCGGAGTGGGCTTGATGGCTTATTGGAATCGCAGGTCGGTGGCTGTACTTGGCGTGCCCTTCGACAACGTAACCATGCACGAAGCCATGGATCTGATTGAGGAAAAGATCGACCAGCAGGGCTTCCACCAAGTGGCCACGGCGAACGTGGATTTTGTCATACATGCGCTTTACGACAAGGCGCTGCAGGAGACGCTCTGCGCCTGCGACTTGATTGTTTCCGATGGAATGCCCATCGTGTGGGCATCACGACTGATGGGCTCGAGGCTGAAAGAGCGCGTTTCGGGTGTGGATCTGGTCCCCCGTCTGGCAGAACTATCGGCCAGGCGCGGCTATGGCATCTATCTTCTGGGCGCGAGTGAAGAGAGCTCTCGCGGGGCTGCCGAGGTCCTGCAACAGCGCTTTCCAGAGCTGCGGATCGTTGGGCGCGATGCGCCTCCCATTTCGCGGTTGGCGGACATGGATCACGAGGCCATTTTGAGCCGCATCGAGCGCGCACGGCCAGACATCCTGCTGGTCGCCATGGGACACCCCAAGCAGGAGCAGTGGCTTGCCATGCATCGCCACCGGCTTAACGTTCCGCTCTGTATGGGGGTGGGCGCTTCGCTTGATTTCATCGCCGGGTGGGTTTCGCGGGCCCCGCTCTGGATGCAGACCTCGGGCCTGGAATGGCTTTACCGTGCGGCCCAGGAACCGCGCCGCCTGGTGCAACGCTACCTGAGCGATGCATGTGGGCTGGTGCGTCATTTGCCCGCGCAGGTTGCGGCCAATGCGATGCAGCCGCGAGGAGCGGTCGACTCCTTGGTAGAGACCCACCGCCAGGGGAACGCTTCGGTGATCTCGGTCCGGGGTGATTTGACAGGAACAGCGCTTAGGGACTTTGAAGGGCAACTTGGCCGCGCTTATGTGGACGATTGCCAGATCGTTCTCGATCTGGCGCAGACCGGCTACATCGGTCTCGATTCTGTAGGCTTCCTGGTCCATCTGGCAAAGATGATGCACAGCGCCAGGCGCCAGCTTTGGTTGACCAGCATGCCTTCGCACGTCCTGAGGGTTTTTCGCGCGGCGCGCATCGACCATTACTTCGGCAGCACCTCAAGCGTGAGTGATGCCATTTACCGCATCCATAAATCGGAGAATCGCCCGCCCGCCGAGGCGATCACGGTGCACAGGTTCACTCCCCCAGAACGCGATATTCATGTCCAGGTGGAGAGGCTGAAGGACTTCTTGAGAAGGATTGTGTTACTCAGCCAAGGCACCAGACTCTCCCCCGAACGCCCCCGCGCAAGCACCCCGGCAACCCGCTAGTGATCCGCAATTTTGCAGAGGTTGGTTTAACACTATGCTGATAACGCCCTACATCACCGAACCGATTGGCGGAGCTCTCCTTCTGCTGACACTGCCGTTGGTTGCGGAGTTGGCGGTTTTGACCCTCGCCTCTCTATTCCCCAAGCGCCGCGGCGGCTAAATCGGCAAACAGTGCGCCGATTCATTTGGCCGTGATCATTCCGGCCCATAATGAGGAGGTCTTGATCGCGTCTTGCGTGGAGAGCCTGCGGGTTTCGGCCGCCGGCTCCGCCACACGGATTATCGCCGTCGCCCACAACTGCTCGGATCGTACGGCCGAGCGGGCAGCCGAAGCCGGAGCGGAAGTCGTTCGCTACAACGACCCTCAGGCCAAGGGCAAGGGCTGCGCCCTGGCATTTGGGTTTGAGTACGCCGCTTCGCAGGGCATGCGATGCGGTTCTGGTGGTGGATGCGGATTCGACTGTGTCTGGCAATCTGGTCAGCATGGTGCGAGAAGCCATAGCCAACGGCGCAGAAGCCGTGCAATGCAGATACGAGATGGAAAGCTCATCCAAGCGGCCAACGACCCGGCTCACCGCGCTCGCGTTTCGCGGTTTCAATGTCATTCGACCGGCCGGTCGCAATCGGCTCGGTCTCTCAGCCGGCATCCTGGGCAACGGCTTCGCCATCCGGCAGACCCTGCTGGCGCAGAACTCTTACAACTCTCTTTCCGTGGTGGAGGACCTGGAGTTTCACATCCGGCTGGTGCTGTCCGGTAAGAAGGTGCAGTTCCTCGACGATGCCAGGGTCTCATCGGGACTGCCGTCCTCCAAGCAGGGCGATGCGACCCAGCGTTCGCGATGGGAAGGTGGACGAGCAAACGCCGCCCGGACCTGGTTTGTTCCTCTTCTCAAGCAACTGGCGCAAGGTCGCCTGCGCATGCTGGAACCGCTGTTGGACCTGACCTCTCTACCTATCGGGTATGCCGCCTTTCTGCTGTTGATTGCCGGGTGTTTTCCGTTAGTATGGGTGCGAGTGTATGCGCTGCTTGCGGTGACTGTTATCGCATGTCACGTACTGGCTGCCGCACGGTCTGGCTCCGATTTTGCCGGGGATTTGCGCATTCTGGCTCGTGCTCCGGGTTACATCTTTTGGAAACTTTGTATGCTTCCCAGACTCCTCCGCAGTTCGCGCCCAGAAGCCGCATGGGTTCGAACCGAACGTCAACCGGCTTTGCCAACGGTCCCGTTGGAAACGGCGGCCGAAAGCGTACCAGCCGTGTATGGAACACGCACTGCGGATCAGCAATTCATTGGAGGTCTCATGAAACTGGTAATTCTTCCGCTGAGGTTGCTCTTGGCGGGGCTGCTTCTAGCCCTGAATACGCATGGCGTTCTCGGACAAGCGACCACGGCTGATGACTCTCAAAGCAGCGATCCGCAGCTCAAGCTAAGTCCGATGAAGACTTTGCAGAAATTTGAACCGGCAGCGAATGAGGAGTATGCATTGGGGGCTGGGGATGAGATCAGCCTCGACTTTCCCGGGCACCCGGAACTGGGCGGCAAGAAAGTGGTGGGACCTGACGGCCGTATCACGCTGTCGCTGGTTGGTCCCATCAACGTTGCCGACAAGAACCGGAGCGACGTCGCTAAGCTGGTTGTAGAGCGCCCTTTCGCCCTACTATAAGAACCTTACGGTTACGGTCAACGTAGACAAGTATGGGTCGAACCGGGTCGATCATTCTCGGCAGCGTGCAGCATCCGGGGGTGCTGTACTTCGACGATACCCCGACCCTGCTCGATGTAATCGCCAGGGGAGGACTGCTGGCCAATCCGGCCCCGCCGCCGCCGCCGGAGCGAGCAGTTCGGCCGGCGCGCTACGCGATGGAATTCCGGAGCGCTGTGCTATTTATCGAGGCAACGACCAGGTAGTCTGGGTCAACCTGAGAGAGATGTTACAGGGTGGCAATTCCATGGCTGACCTGCGGTTGCGGCGCAATGACATCGTTTTTGTCCCGGCTCAGCAGGAGGTGTTCGTATCCGTGCTGGGAAGCCGTGATGCATGCTGGAGCGGTTCCTCTCACCCCTGAATCAACTTTGGCGTCTGTACTGGCGCAAGCGGGGGGTCTGGCCGAGGGCGCGGCGCAAAATATCCAGGTCATTCAGCCCTCAACCGGGAGGACATCGACGATTCCTTTCAAAAGCCTACTCACTCTTACCGGCACATGATGAAGTCAAATTGCACGCCGGGGACGTAGTGTTATGTGCCGCAAAGCGGGTTCTACAAGTCGACTTACGTTATCCAGAGACTGAGCGGAGTCGCGGCTTTGGGCGCCATAGTTGCAGTTAGCCCATTGACATCGCTTTCTATCGTTGCCGTGGTCATGAATATCGAGGTCTAAGTATATAGACCAACTTTCGCACGTTCTCATTTGATCGCCAAGGTCCCTTCCATGCATATTAAGCAGTTAAGCCAATCCGAACCGTCTCTGCCACCCGCCTCCGTCCCCGGCTGGATGTTGCGAATCGACGTAATGCGAAGCTTGCGGCTGCACAAAATGCTTGCGGCCCTGATCGCCCTTTTGGTCATAGGCCTGGGTGTTGCGTTCCTGGCTCGGCACCGTGCCTGTGTATGAAGCAACCAGCGTGGTCTATGTGTCACCAAATTTTCCAGCCACCCTCAAGGTCAGTGAGGAGCAGGAGTACCCTTACGATTCCTACATCGAGGAGCAGGTTCACTCGGTTGCGAGCTATAACGTGCTCACCGACGCGCTCCGTAAGCTCAAACCGGGGGTCTGGCAGTTTCCAGGAGAAAGTCTGGAGTCCGCGGTCGGATCGACTGCAGCACAGCTTAATGGTGAAGCGCGACGGCCTGAGCTACCAGGTGCGGATCAGCCTCGACGGTACTGACCCCACGCACCTGGCGGAAATCGTCAATGCCGTGACCGACAGCTATCTCGAAGGCACGAAAGGACGAGGAATTCTACGGCCGGGACAAACGACTGGATGCCCTACGCCAGGAACGTACCCAGGTGCAAAATGATCTGAACGGATAAGCTCCAGGAGCAGACGCAGATAAGCCAGGCCCTCGGGGTGTCCGAAATTTCATCGGGACAAGGTCCGGACCAGATCGACACCCAGGTGGCAAAGCTGCGAACGGACCTCACCGTAGCGCACGAACAACGAATTCAGGCTGAGGCGCAGCTCTCCGCCCTGGAGAACGACGGTTCAGGTTTACCAAATTCCGCGCTCGATGCCGCTGCTGACGAAATCATCGCTTCGGATCCAAGCCTGCTGGCCCTCAAGGCGTCGCTTAGTCAAAAGAGGGCTTTGCTCATGGATCAGCTGTGCCGGGATGACGCCAAATCATCCTCTGCGTAAGACCACTGAGGAGCAGCTCGCGGAGATTGAGACTGCCTTGCAGCAGATGCAGGCAAACCTGCGCAGCGCATGCCGCGGCCAACCTGGAGCAGAAGCTGCGCACTGACCTGGTTCGGGCCAGCACGGTTGAGGCTAAGTTACTTTCCGATTTGGAGTCTAATACTAAACAAGCAACCAACGCTGCGCCGAGCTTCCAACGGTCCCAGGTGCTGAAGAGCTGAGATCTCAGCGCTGCAAGCGCAGATATGCCGCTTTGGATGAGCGGACAAGAAACCTGGAGCTTGAAAGCAAGTCACCCGGCACGGTTCATTTGTTTTCGTCTGCGCGGGTTCCCACGGGTGCATTGCCCAGCATTACCAAGCTGGTTCTCCCCATCCTGCTTCCATTCGCAGCGCTGGTAGCAATAGGTACTGTCGTTCTCGATCGATTATCTTCGATCGCCGCATCCATGACGCCGTCGATATCGAGCAGGTCCTGGGATTTTCTCCCATTGGATCGCTCTTCCACGATCAGGATGTCTCCATGCAGATTTTCGATGAATGTGCCCTACGCCTGGCGGGAGGTATCGATCAGGCTGCCCGCACCGCGGGCGCACGTACAATTCTGCTTACCTCAGTCAACGCCGGGGCCGGCACCACATCGATCGTGGAAAACCTGGGCAGTACGCTGGCTAAGTTGGGCCGGAAGACTTTGACCATCGACTCCTCTGGCGTTACCACCCCGGTGGCCTATATCACATTCAATCTCGAACAGTCTGCGCATCGGGCTGTGGGTGGCGCACAGGTGAAGAAGCAGGAGGTGGAGCTTCGGTCTACTTCTGCCATAGCTCAACCGTTCTTACCCAAGCTGCCGCCGCTGAAAAACTTAATGGATCAGGCTTTCAAAGACCTGACTATGGATTTCGATCTCGTTTTGATCGATGCCACGCCCATTTTGATTTCGGCCGAAACCGAGTACCTGGCGCGCTTTGCCGATGTGACCATACTCATCGCAGAAGCAGGTAATACGACCAAGGCGCAGTTGATCCGCGCTGCACGGTTATTAGAGCGGCTCCAGATCCGGGGTATGGCGGTCATTATCAACAAGATTGCCTATCGCCGGGTAAATCGAGCAACTCGTGAGGACGTAAATGCGTTCGAGACTCGTATGGTTAAAGGGAATGTGAATTGGAACTCGCCCTGGAATAGGGAGAGCACCCCGGCCGACCATGACAACAGTGAACGGGTCGAAGAGAAGTCAACCTACGCTTGATTCGATGTTGGCCAACGGAACTCGTGTGTCTCAAATTTTTGGTCGGTGACAATGATTCTCTCTAACACATCACCATCGCGGCGCGTTTTCATGGTTCTCTCGCCCAGCTCGCTGAGCTACTCAAGATACGCCTTGAAGAGTCTCTTGAAGAATGCTTTGGAGACCAGCGATTTGCATCTAATTACCGACTCCTCATTGGATAAGGATCTGCTCTCTGAGGAGATGACCATTCATCAAGACGCGAGTGGCCACCGCTGGGCTATTCATGCGAAGGATGAGTTGGAGGATCGCGCAGCTACGGTTTTTGCCGGTTATCCCCACCTTCGCTCATTCCGCAACGGTCACCCCTGCTGGAGAAAGATCACTGACCCATTGCTGCTAAGTAAAGCGGATGAAGAGATTATTGTTCTTGATCCTGATCTTTACTTTCCCAACCGGTTTGCCTTCGAAAAGACCCCGACCAACGGACTGCTGCTCATGTGGCAGAAACCCAGCTGTCTCGGTCCTGCTGTGATTGTGGAGACGGCTCTTCGAAGGAACATCGCCCTGGCGCATCACGTGGATATCGGGGTAAGCCAATGGCGTGCCGACGTAGACCTTAACTGGCTGGATTGGCTATTGGCCAAGCTTGGCGTAGGAGATTTCCCACAGGCACAGTTCTTTATGCACATTGAAGCGATCGTATGGGCAGCAATTGCAATGCATGTGGGCGGTGGATATCTTTCTCCCGCCCATTGGCTCTGCTGGCGACGTAACCAACGGGTCCGTTTGCTTCGCAAACTGCGCGTGCCTGGACCTCGACTCATACGTCACCTACCTTTCTCCACGATAAAGTGCTTTCATGCAACAGCGGAGTCAAAGTATTGGCTGCAAGAAACGGAGCAACGAGGCTGGTTGAATTCTCACAACGTACTTGATCAGCCGGGCGCTGTACTTCCATTCGTCGAGTTGACCCCGACCGACTTCCACAGGGATCAGGCAATCAAGTTATGGGTCAGAAAATCTGGATATTACCACTTCTTCCCAAGCGGAGGTCTGCGGTAGGCCACGCGATTCCCTAGCCCACATTCGGCAAGCCGCTACTGTCTTTTACGTCCCACAATCTCGGTCAGGATCGAGAGAACCCGAGTTGCTTTCGATTCCCAATCGAGATAGTCCTTACGCACACGCGCTCTACCGCCGCTGCCAAGCGATTTGCGCAATTCCGGTGATCGGACGAGTCGCACCATGGCTTCGGAGAGCCCATCGACAAACCCGGTTCGCGAGTTTGGCTCAACCAGTAGCCCGCAACTGTCGTCGATGTAGTCCGCAGGCCCTCCCCAGTTGGCCGCGATCACAGGCTTTCCAAGGGCCATGGCCTCCAAGATGGCGGTACCTCCGCATTCACGTAGGGAGGGCATGACGAACACGTCGGTTTCGCGGATAATGCGAGCCGCATCGTGCCGGCTTAGCCAGCCATGGCAGCAAACCGTGTTTGCCAGCTCCTCTTGCTTGATAATGGTTTTCACTTCACTTTCGAGTTCGCCGCCCCCTATCAGATCGAGTCTGCAGTTCGGTTCCTGCTTGACCGCTTTCGCGAACGCCGGCAACAGATATTGGATACCCTTCCAATCCACAAAGCGGCCTGAGAAGGCAAAGTGCACTTCATTGTTGTGAAGCGTTGCGTCGGTCTCGAGCGGTTTCCATAGATCGAGATCAACACCGCTCTCGAACAAGCGAATGACCTGACCACGATGCCCCGCCGGGAGCGCGTTCAAAGTGGACGAATTTGCCACGATCAGCACGTCAGCCCGGAGCTTACCTGGGACCATAAGGTTGGCAAGGTGCGAGATCCGCCGGCCTAGTGCCAGCGAATTCCGCGTAACGAATGAATCAAGATTAACGAACGCCGGGGGGAAGTTCATGCCGCCGCACAATGGGCCGATCACAACAGGCACGCCGACATCGTATAGAAAACTCAAGCCCTTGGGGGTGATCGGCGATGGCTCGAACACAACGTCAATCTTGCCGGCGCGCGCCAGCGAGATTGCGATCTTGCGGATCCTCATCTGGGTGGATAAATGAATTCCCTGGCCGATGAGCATCTCGCGGATACGGGGTGGCAGGACACTGCCGTAGCGAAATGCGGCCTTTTGCGCTTGCGTATCACGCACAAACAGCATCCGGGGCTCAAGGTTCGGAAAGGCTCCCCGCAGCTCGCTTTCGACTCGCTCGTGGCACGCCAGCCAGACCTCGGCGCCGGCAGACGAAAGCAGCTTGGCGTAATAGAAGGGGAGACTCGATTCGCCGCCCATCCGCATCGAGATGTTCTCCGAGACGATCAACACACGAACAGGCTGCATCCGAAAACTCCCCGAGTAACTGCGTGAATCTATGAACCAGAATAACCTTTTAATTTGAGAAAGTTGGATACCTGGGGCCGGTGAACGGCGGAATGGACGACCTGCAAAGCGTTCCGCAACGTTGGAGCCTGGTTCAGGCGCGCCTCCGTTGCGCTGGGACACCTTGGCGCCGACCTGATCGAGTCATTGCCGGAAAGAAATTAGGGGCCTGGGGGGCCGAGCAGGCATTTCGCCAAATTCCAAAGCTTTTTCCAAACGGAAGCTCGATCCTCCCCCCAGTCAGACACAAGTAACCCACTCAAAAACTCTGGTAAGTAGTACCATATTGCTCAGTTTATTAAGTGCGATTAATGTATTCTTGAGTGAACCAACAGGCACACAGTCGGGAAGTCTTTGCAGTTCTGAGCTGCATTCGGTTTTGCTTTGCACCTTGGTAGTTTTGATTGGGTTGAATGTGAGCGGCCTCTTCGTCCCCCCCGGAGTCGCTTCTGTTTTCGAATCGCGTTAGGCACCAATTCCAGTTGCTCTTATTCAACTCCGGGTCCGGAGTCTGATACTTAATCTCGTTACATAGGAGACAGTCATGACCACCTCGCTAGTCACTCCACCGGTGCAGGACGACCTGGTTGGCGCCTCACTTAAACCCCAAATCGACACCATCATCGACGAGCTCATCGCTTCCCTGCCCGACCCGGAAAAACTGAGTTCCGGTGAACGGCGCGGCATCATTGCGCGATACACCGCTGTGCTCGAAGGAAATTTCATCTACTGGATGACGGCCACCTATTTCTCGGTCAAGTCAGAGGACGCTAAGCCCATCCTGGTCGACAATCTCATGGAAGAAATCCGCGATTGCCATCCTGCCATGCTGCGCAACTTCTCGATCGCGGCGAATGCTTTCCCCACGGACACAGACGCGCTGGAAGTTCATCAGGATTTGACCAATGTGCGCCTGTTTCTCGGCCGGCTTTCCGGTGTTCAGAATCTTCTCACCATGGCCTTCTTTGAGGGGTTCATCCAGCGATTCATGGGCTACCTGGCGGACCTCGCCGGAGCACAAGGCTCAACCGAAATGGTATACACCGACGTGCATGGTGTGTGCGACGTGACCCACTCACTGGAACTGTTTCGCGCAGTCTCTGTGGAGATGGCGGTTGACCCGATCGACCCATCAACCGATCTGTTTGAAGGTGTGGATCTGCTTCGCACTCTGATCCAGACCGTCATTCACGGCGCCAGCGAGAAGGCCCCGGCCTAGGTGTCGGCAGGGAGCATCGCCAGTTGCAGACCCAACTTTGTACCGAGGACACTCTCGTGGAGCACGCCGGATACTGCAAAGTATCTGGCGCGTACCTTTACACCGTCCTGCATGAGGTGCCGGATCCCTTAGCCCGGGTGCTGCTTATTGGGCCCTTCGCGTCGGAGCGGCACAATTCCTATCTTCCCTGGGTCCGATGGGCTCGTTATCTAGCTACTAAAGGAATAGAAGTCCTGCGCTACGACTATCGTGGAATTGGCGAGAGCACTGGCATCTTTGAAGAGATAGGCTTCGATCATTGGAGAGAAGATGTGGAGCTGCTCGCCGGCTGGCTTAAGAGCCGGTCGCCGCAGGTACCCCTGGTGCTGCATGGGCTCGAGATTGGGGCCCTGCTCGCCGGAAACGCATTTCACAGCGGCGTCGGGAGCGGGCTCCTATTATGGTCGCCACCGGCCAACGCACAACAGGCGCTCCGTTCCACCATCCTGCGCTGGGTGGGCCTGGAATACTTGTATAAGCCCAGCGAAGAGGTACGCCCTGCGGCGGAATATTTCCGTCAGCTGGAGCAGCAGGGTGCTTCTGTCGAAGTGGAGGGATATCAGTGGTCGAGTAGTCTTTGGCGCGACTCTTTCGGGGTAAACCTCCCAGACTCGATGATTGATGAAAGTACTGCCGATTCGGCTTACGACAGGCCTGTCCGAATCGTTAAACTCGACAAGCGAGCCGCACCCCTGGTAAGGGGGGGCTTTGTCGGATACGACGAGGCTAAAGACTTCAACTGGTTGTTTGCTCCAAACGCAGATTGGATCGACGCAGTCACTCGCCGGGCGCGAGGAGATGGTAATGAACCAAGCGATTGAGCGGCGGGAGCTGATTACCCTGGATGGGCGTGGTGTGCTCCTTCGAGGTACGTTTCACAGGCCACGTGGAAGTGGTTCTGATTCGGAGCCAGGCGCTAGCACCCGGAACCGCATCGGGGTCGTATTTTTGAATTCGCTCTCCCTTCCACGAGCGGCGACCGGCGACTCTGCAGTGTATTGGGCTGAGTCATTTGCCGACTGCGGGTATCCGTCCTTCCGTCTTGATCTGCCCGGACTGGGAGACACGGCCGGCGATATTCCGCTGGAGTTGCTCAACTTTATCAATGCGGGTGGATACGCATCCATAGCCGCCGCCAAAATAGAAGAGCTGGTACAACGTTTCGAGCTATCGGGTGTAGTCCTCGTAGGCCACTGCGCCGGCACTGTATCTGCAATCTATGCTGCAGCGGCTGGTGCAGGAAAATGTAAAGGCCTGGTTTTGCTCGATCCGTACTTCCACGTGCCGCAAGCGATAAGATCGAAGGCAAGGCAAGGTTTGAGCAATTGGGCCCTGGACAGCAGAATCGGGGGGGCACTTAGCAATATCTACGATCGGGTCAGGGATGTCCTCCTGCTTCTTCGCAGAAATGCACCTCCGGGGAATGCAAACTTTGGTCTTCTTGGCCGTTGGAAAGAGGTGGCTTCCGCCGGCTTGCCTATTCTGTTCCTCAAGGCTCCCGCGCGCAAGGCCCCAGGTGCCAAACCCAGGGTCGGAGAGTTCGATTACCTGAAGTACGTATTGGGCTTGGCCGGCCGCAATAGTAAAGTTGTGGTGGAGCTGATCCAGGGTACGGATCACTCGTTTGCGAACCGTCAGGGTCGATTAGCGGTTCGACAACATACAGAGCGCTGGTTGGCCTCTTATTTTCCGTTACAAGAAGAGGTTGCCCCGACCTTTTTGCGATCGGAGACTGACATCCGCAGGAATGAGCCTGACATCCGCAAGAATTGCCATGGATACCACCTGGACTGCTTGCAGCAATAGCCTTTTGCCTTGGAAAGTGGAAAACGAGAAATGAATGTTCGATCGGAGATTTTGGCCCAGTTCAGGCAGGTCGCTCAAGAGCAGGATCGGCGGCTGGCTCCCCTGACTGACCGTACGGAGTTGCTTAATTCAGGGCTCGATTCGCTGTGCTTTGCCATCATCGTGACCCGGCTCGAGAGTTCCCTGGGAGTCGACCCGTTCAGTACCTCAGAGGACGCTCGCTTTCCTGTAACCCTCGGCGAATTTATCAGCTTCTATGAAAATGCCGCGAAATAGCCAGGCATCGCTCGGAAAAGCTCTCGGCGCTAGCGGAGAAGCAGGCGTTTTGTTCGCCAGGGAAGCAGGTCTCTCCTGGAGCGATTTGTTGGCAGGAACACTCCTATCCGGCCACAGCAATGATTTCTGCGGCAAGTCGATCCTGATCGCGACCACCAGCCAGCTCCATGCAGCGGCAGCGTTAGTAGAGCTCGATGGACTTGCCCGGCGTGTCATTCTCTACCCTCCCGATTTGTCGCTTGACCATTTGGGCTTCGTCACCAGCTGCGCTGCGGTTGATGTAATTGTGTCTGATCGCCTGTCAAGCGCGCTCGACACCATTGCATGTGTGAGCCCCTCCAGCTGGACCAGCAGTACCGGCAATCGAGATCGCGGTGTGCAACATGAAACGGAGTGGGTTCTCCTGACCTCCGGAACCACAGGACGGCCCAAGCTGGTGGTTCACACCCTGGCAAGTCTTACCGGTGCGATTAGACCCGGACACTCAAGCAAGGTGGTTTGGAGTACCTTCTACGACATTCGCCGCTACGGAGGTCTGCAGATATTCCTTCGCGCCGCGCTCACCGGGACATCGTTGGTGCTATCAAGCGCGCAGGAGTCTACAGCCGATTTTCTGGAGCGGGCGGCATCTCAGGGAGTTACCCATATCTCCGGCACGCCCTCCCATTGGCGGCGTGCCCTCATGAGTTCGGCGGCCCACCTGATCACACCGGAATACGTCCGTTTGTCAGGCGAAATCGCAGACCAGACTATCCTCAACCAGCTCCGGGCAATATACCCGCAAGCGAGAATCGCCCATGCATTCGCCACCACCGAGGCTGGGGTAGCGTTTGACGTGAATGACGGCCTCGCTGGCTTCCCCGCGGACGCGCTCGAACACACCCCGGACGTGGAAATGAAGATTGAAAATCGTACGCTACGGATCCGCTCCGATCGTACCGCGCGCTGCTACCTGGGTGATCCACCCCAAGCCCTGCGCGATGGGGAAGAATTTGTGAATAGCGGCGACGTGCTCGAATTGCGACAGGACCGTTACCACTTTGTGGGCCGAGGGGACGGGATGATCAACGTTGGAGGCATGAAGGTGTATCCCGAGGAAGTGGAAGCGGTGATCAACGGCCACCCGGAGGTTGAGATGTCGCTCGTCCACACCAAAAGGAATCCCATCACCGGCGCGCTGGTGGTCGCTGACGTGGTTCTGAAGAGTGCGCCGCAAGCTGCCTGCGAGCGACCTTCGCACCGATATCCTGCGCCATTGCCGCGAAGTTTTGCCATCGCATAAGGTCCCCGCCACGATCAATTTCGTTCCCGCCCTGGCGGTTGCAGATACCGGGAAGCTCATCCGCTTCCATGCGTAATGTAGTTGTAACCGGCGGCAGCCGGGGAATAGGCCTGGGGATAGCTCGAAGGCTGACGGAGGCGGGCTTCCGTGCCATAGCGATTGCGCGTAAGGAAAGCAGTGAACTCACGTCTGCGATTCAAGAAACGCGATCGATACAATTTGTTCCCTTCGATCTGGCTGAGATCGAAGCCATTGCGGACCTGGTAAAGACGATACGAAAAGACTATGGGCCCATCTATGGCCTGGTGAACAACGCCGGCATAAGTGCGGAAGGCGCTCTGGCCCTCATGCCCAACTCTCAGATAGAGCAGGTGGTGCGTTTGAACACACTTTCGCCTATGGTGATGACCAAGTACGTGGTGCGCTCCATGATGGCAGATGGCGGCGGCCGCATCGTCAACGTGGCTTCGATTACCGCATTCACGGGGTACAGCGGACTCTCGGTTTACAGCGCCACCAAAGCCTCGCTCATTGCCTTTACCCGATCGCTGGCCAGAGAAGTGGGACGCATGGGGGTGAACGTAAATGCCGTCGCTCCCGGCTTTGTTGATACGGAGATGACTCGGACGCTCAAAGACGAGCACCGTGAGCAGATCGTGCGCCGCAGCGCGCTCCGGCGCCTGGTGGACATCGAGGATGTGGCCAACGCAGTGGAATTCCTGCTCAGCGATCGCGCCAAGAACATCACCGGAACGGTACTTACCGTCGATGCAGGGAGCACCGCTTGACTCCACTTCAGACCATGGCGCCCGCGCAAACTACCGTTTCGCCGTCCAAGGCCTGGTTGCGGGCGTTGGAGCTGACTGCACCCATCGCGCGCAATCGCGATCGCGTCCTATCGACCGTAATCGAGGAGCTGGCCGGGCAATTGGGTGACGCGCCGGCCTTGCTATCTGACCGCGAGTGCCTGACCTATCGGCAGCTCTCTCAGCGGGTCAATCAATACGCCCGATGGGCGCTCGATCAGGGCGTTGGCAAAGGTGAGGTTGTCGGCCTGTTGATGGCCAATCGGCCCGAGTACATCGCCGTATGGCTTGGCATAACCAGCGTCGGCGGTGTCGTTTCCCTGCTCAATACAAATCTGGCTGGCCCTTCGCTCGCCCACTGCATCCGTGCCGTGTCGCCCAAGCACCTTATCGTGGCCGATGAATTCGCGCAACAGTTCATAGCGACACTGCCGCATCTCTCAGCTGCCGCTCCCACCCTTTGGATTCATGGCGGCGGAAACGATTTGGGCCGGCGCATCGATGTCGAGATCGAGCAAAAATCGGGTGCAGCGCTGGGCAAGGACGAGCGCCGGACGCCCACCATTGAAGATCGAGCCCTCTACATCTATACCTCCGGCACCACTGGCCTACCCAAGGCCGCCAACATCAGCCATGCCCGGGTGATGCAATGGGGCCATTGGTTTGCCGGCATGATGGGTGCGCAGAACAACAGACCGGTTGTATAACTGCTTGCCCATGTATCACAGCGTTGGCGGAGTACTCGCGCCCGGCGCGATTCTGGTCGCCGGTGGCGCGCTCGTGATCCGCGAAAAATTCTCGGCCAGCAGCTTCTGGAGCGATGTGATCCATTGGGATTGCACCATGTTCCAATACATCGGCGAGCTTTGCCGCTACCTGCTTCATGCCGCGCCGTCGGCGAACGAGAATAGGCATCGCATCAGGATGGCCTGCGGCAACGGCCTGGCACCCGAAGTGTGGGACCGATTTAAGGAACGCTTTTCCATTCCGCAGATCTTCGAATTCTATGCCGCCACGGAAGGTGGCGTCTCGCTCTTCAACATCGAAGGTAAGCGTGGAGCTATCGGCCATATTCCCCCCTACCTGGCGCATCGGTTCTCCCCTGCCCTGGTGGTATTCGATGCCGAGACGGGAGAACCGGTGAGGAATGCACAGGGGTTCTGTATTCGTTGCTCTCCGAATGAGCCCGGCGAAGCGATCGGCAAGGTTGTGGGCGACCCGTCGAACATCGGCAGCCGGTTCGAGGGCTACACCAACCAGGAGGCCTCGGAACGCCGGATCCTGCGCAACGTTTTTGAGCCGGGAGACGCCTGGGTCCGTACCGGCGATCTAATGCGGAAGGATGGCCAAGGGTATTTTTACTTCGTCGATCGTGTCGGGGATACCTTCCGCTGGAAGGGGGAGAACGTTGCCACCTGCGAAGTTTCCGAGGCCATCTGCGCCTTCCCGGGAGTTAAGCACGCCATCGTCTACGGAGTAACCGTTCCTGCGACCGAGGGCCGTGCCGGCATGGCTACGCTGGCCACCGACGACGAATTGGACCTGGCCGCACTTCGCGACCACCTGATCAGCCGCCTGCCGCCCTATGCGCGTCCCTTGTTTCTGCGCTTGCGAAAGAACATGGATCTGACCGGCACTTTCAAGTATTCAAAGACCGAACTGGTTCGCCAGGGATACGATCCGGACACCAGCAATGAACTGGTCTATTTCGACAACCCGGAGGCGGGAGCATTCACCCAGCTCGATAAGGACTTGTACGAACGTATTCGGGTAGGCAGTATTCGCCTCTAACCCATATTTGCATTTTGCGTCTTAATTCTGAATCCTCGGTCAAATCGGATCCGAAAAGGAGATTGCGGTCAAGATGCCCATGGCAACCAGTGCATCCGTGGAACAGGTTCCGACCCTCGCTGCTCCTCAACCGCAAGGAGCCGAAGCGGAACTGCGCAGGGTGTTGCGCAGGCCGCTGAACCCGCTCACCTCCGTTCGCTTCTTCGCGGCGTTCTACGTTCTCCTCTACCATTTTGCTTCCCGCCCTGCCGCTGAACATGGCGCTCCCGCTGCAGTCTGCACCTTTTTGGCGAATGGCTGGATAGGGGTTGCGTTCTTTTTCCTGCTCTCCGGCTTCATCCTCACATATTCCTACACCGGGCAGATTGGCTCTACTGGCGACCGGAGGCGCTTTTGGGAGGCGCGCTTTGCTCGAATGTACCCCGTTTATCTGCTGTCGTTGATTGCGAACTGGCCGTTTCGCGGTTCCATGACCACGGGGACCCATGCCGCGGTCCTGGTGGCTCTACAAGCATGGAATCCTTGGAAATCCTACTTGGCGCAAGCCTGGAACTTCCCCGCATGGACACTGTCAGTGGAGGCTTTCTTTTACTTGTGCTTTCCGGCCGCTTTGCCGTTGTGCGCGCGTCTCAGCCGGCGATGGCAATCGGCATTGGCGGTCGCATTATTCGCCATTATCGTCTTCTGCCACACGCCCATTCGCCCGGAAGACCTGTCACCCGCCTGGAGCGCAGCTCTTGGCTGGCTTCCGATTCCGGTTGTTCGGTTACCCGAATTCCTGCTGGGCGTCCTGTTAGCCCAGCGGTTCATGCAAGGTGCAGCCAAATCCAATGACTGGCGCATCGCGGGCTATCTTCTGGCCGCCGTAGCGGTGCTGTCCACCGTGCGAGGAGAGTGGCTCTCGCTGGTTGTTGTTCCCTTCTCCGGCCTGTTATATGAGTTGGCTTCCCAGTCTGCCAGCCGCTCCTGGTTCCGCTGGCTCTCGGCCCGCTGGCTCATCTTTCTGGGAGGGGCCAGCTATTCGATCTACCTGCTGCAGTTTCCTGTCCGCAATTGGCTTCGATTTGCGCTTACGCCCTGGGGACCGCGCGGCTATATGGTGGGCGGGTTGCTCTCTCCGTTTCTAACGATTCTGACTGCATGCCTTGTCTTTCACTGGTATGAAGAGCCCTCGCGCCGCTTGCTGAAGCATTGGTTCGCTGTGCGCGAACGACGTTTCGGAGTAAGAGGTTGAGCGTTCAAACTGATATAGGTTTCGCGAAGTTCCTGGTCTAGGTTTTATTGTTCACGGGAGAAAGGTACGCATGGTCATCGACGAAATCCGGTCCGATTTCACACAATTACAGTCCGACATTGCGGACGGCCCCATTCTCCCCACGGTGACCGCGGAAGAGATTCGCAGCTACCTCGCGTCGCGTTACGACTTCACCCGGGCGTTGCCTCTCGAGGACGTTATCGCCGATGTAGAAAAGATGTTACGCACCTGGCAGGTTCAGGTGACGCACCCTCGTTACTTTGGTCTCTTTAACCCCAGCGTGACTCTTGCATCTGTAATTGCCGATTTGCTGGTCGCCATGTACAACCCCCAGTTGGCCAATTGGCGTACCTCACCGGCGGCCAACGAGATCGAACGGCACACACTCAGCTTTCTCGCGGCCAGGTTTGGCCTCCCGCGAGAGAGCATCGCAACTTTCACCAGCGGCGGAATGGAAGCGAATCTGTCTGCCGTTGTGGTCGCGCTTACGCGCAGCTTCCCCGGCTACGGGGAATACGGCCTTCGCCACTTGCAGGCCACGCCTTCCATCTATCTGACTGCAGAGGCCCATAACGGGTTCAACAAGATTGCCCACATGACTGGGCTCGGGCGAAGGGCACTACGCATCGTCGCGACTGACCACGATATGAAGATGAGTCCTGCAGACCTGCAACGACTGGTCGCTGAAGATCGGAAGAATGGCTTCGCTCCCTTCATGGTTGTTGCTTCGGCCGGGACGACCGCGGCGGGAGTTATCGATCCGCTGCCGAAGGTTGGACAATTTTGCCGGGAGGCCGGGCTCTGGTTTCACGTCGACGGGGCCTGGGGCGGCAGCGCAATCGTCTCGCCCAAGCTTAAGCATTATCTCGCGGGAATCGAGGGCGCGGATTCAGTCACCTGTGACGCACACAAGTGGCTCTCGGTTCCGATGGGATGCGGAATGTTCTTCTGCCGCCATCCTGAAACGGTTTCCGAGGCCTTTCGGGCAGACGTCTCCTACATGCCAGGCAAGAAAGTTGGTCCGGTCTTTGATCCCTTTACGAATTCAGCACAATGGTCGCGGCGATTCATCGGCCTGAAGCTCTTCATGGCGCTAGCACAACAGGGCGAATCAGGATATGCGGAAATGATCGAGCACCAGACTCGAATGGGCGATGTACTGCGAGACGCTCTCCGGGCCTCCGGTTGGAGCGTGGTCAATTCCACCCCGCTGCCGCTGGTTTGTTTCACTCGGGAGGGGCTCGTTCCCTCCAGATTTCTGGCTGCTTTGCACCAACAGCAGATTGCCTGGATGTCGGAGGCGCGGCTAAACGGCACCGCCGTTGTGCGGGCATGCATTACCAGCTATCGGACTACCGAGGCAGACATTCTCTGGGTGGTCGGAGAGATGAATCGCCTGGCAGAAGCAGAGGAACAGTACGCCGGAACCGGACAGGGGCTGACAAACCCATGAAGCGCGAAACCATCGCCATTCACAGCGGATACGAGGTCGATCCGACGACCAAGGCCGTCGCTGTGCCAATTTACCAGACGGTCGCATATGCGTTCGACAGCACCGAGCATGCCGCGGCCTTGTTTAATCTGGAGGCAGAAGGCTTTCGTTACACCCGTATCAGCAACCCCACCACTGCAGTGCTGGAGCGGCGCGTCGCCGCCCTGGAGGGGGGCCTGGAAGCGCAGTGCTTGAGCAGCGGCCAGGCAGCCGTTCACTATGCCGTACAAAACGTATCCGAGATGGGAAGCAATATCGTTACCACTCCCCAGCTCTACGGCACCACCCACACGCTCTTCGCATACCTTCTGCCCAGCCAGGGAGTTACCGTTCGCTTCGCGGAGAACGATCGCCCGGAGACGGTAGCCAAACTGATCGATCAGAAGACGCGGGCTGTCTTCTGCGAAAGCGTGGGCAACCCCGCCGGGAACATTTGCGACATCGAAGGATTGGCTTGCGTGGCCCATGAACACGGGGTGCCGTTCATTGTAGACAATACCGTCGCCACGCCCATCCTGCTGCGGCCGATCGAATATGGCGCTGACATTGTTGTGCATTCGCTAACGAAATTTATGGGCGGTCATGGCACGACACTCGGCGGGGCTATCGTTGACAGCGGTAATTTTCCCTGGAAGGAGCACGCTGACCGGTTCCCTGCATTCAGCCGGCCCGACCCGTCTTACCATGGCCTGGTCTACACCGATCACTACGGGAAAACCGCTTTTCTTGGCCGCTGCCGTAGCGTGTATCAGCGGACCACGGGAGCTGTTCTGTCACCCTTGAGCGCCTTTCTGCTGCTGCAGGGAATCGAGACGGTGGCATTGCGCGTGGAGCGCCATGTGGAGAACGGGCGGAAGGTCGCCGAATTCCTGCGCGACGACCCCAGGGTCGAGTGGGTGAAATACACGGGATTCCCCGATAGCCCTTATCATGCGCTCGCCGGGAAATATCTTGGGGATCGAGCCTGCTCGCTCATGACCGTCGGGATCAAAGGTGGTTTCCCGGCCGCGGTCAAATTCCATGACGCACTGAAGCTGGTGACGCGGCTGGTGAACCTGGGCGATGCCAAGTCCCTGGCCTGCCATCCGGCATCCACCACGCATCGGCAGATGTCCGCCGAGGAGCAGAAGAGCGCCGGTGTTACGCCGGAGCTGATTCGGCTCAGCATCGGGATCGAGCACATTGACGATATCATTGCGGACCTGGATCAGGCCCTCAACGCAACCAAACTGACGACACCTGGAGGGAAACCCTAGATGCCTGTTCTCTTAAGCTCCCATCACCGCGACCAAAGCCATGATGGTGTCACCATCGGATTGGTCAACAACATGCCCGACGAGGCAGTCGAAGCAACGGAACGGCAGTTTGCTTCGCTGCTTGACTCTGCGTCCCAGGGCATGCAAGTCCGCTTGTCTTTTTACATGTTGCCGGGCGTTCCCCGGAAAAGTCCGGGTAATTTCCGCAACACTTACTCGAACATTGATGATTTGTGGAACGGGCATCTCGATGGGCTGATCGTGACAGGCAGAGAACCCCTCTCGCCGAACCTGATGGACGAGCCTTACTGGGATAGCTTTAGCAGACTGGTCGATTGGGCTAAAGAGAATGCACATTCCACGGTTTGGTCCTGCCTGGCGGCTCACGCGGCAATTCTCAAAATGGATGGTATTTGCCGGCGTAAGAGAGATGACAAGCTTTTCGGTATCTTTGATTGTGCGCGCGTCTCCGATCACCCTTTGACGGCGGGAGCAGGATCGCGTTTCTCCCTTCCCCACTCTCGATGGAACGGTGTGGCAGAGGAAGACTTAAGCGACTGCGGGTACCGAGTGCTCACACGGTCCATAGAAACGGGAGCCGACACCTTCATTAAGGATCACAAGAAACTCTTTCTCTTTTTCCAGGGTCATCCGGAGTATGAATCCGATACATTGCTGCGCGAATACCGCCGGGACGTGGGGCGCTACTTTCGCGGCGAGGCGCCTCGTTACCCATCGATGCCGCAAAGCTATTTCGACTGTGATATAGCGGCTGCATTAACGCTGCTCCGGGAGAAAGCACTCCGCGGCGAGGGTGGGGAATTATTTCCTGAGGTCTCGGCTGCCTTGACGGAAGCAAAGATCGAAAATAGATGGTATGCGAGTGCCACCAATATCTACAGAAACTGGCTGCGATATATCTGCGCACAGAAAGCGCAACGACCCGCGAGGAGCACCGTAATCGTGGACCTGGAGCAGGTCTCATGAGAAGGAGTCAAGGATTATGATTTCAACTCTGCCGACGCCTACGGAACCGCATGTTGCCCCATCCGCTACCAAGCTTCTGATCAACGGCCGCTGGGTTGCAAGTGAATCGGGCAAAACCTTCGCAACCGTCAATCCCTCGACTGGCGAGGAGATCTGCCAGGTTGCGGAGGCCGACGCGGCCGATGTCGACCAGGCCGTCAGGGCAGCGCGCGCAGCGTTTGACCAGGGACCGTGGCGGAAGACAAACGCATCGGAGCGTGGCCGGCTGCTGCACCGTCTCGCCGACCTGATTGAAAGCCACAGCGACGAACTGGCCCGGCTCGAAACTCTCGACTGCGGAAAGCCCCTATCCATTGCGAAGGCCGTGGATGTCGCGAAGACAGTTGCCTGCTATCGCTATTTTGGCGGGTGGGCTGACAAAGTGCAGGGAAAGACGATCCCGATTGACGGCGACTTCTTCTGCTATACACGGCATGAGCCTATCGGGGTCGTGGGCCAGATTATCCCCTGGAACTACCCCATGCTGATGCAGGCCTGGAAGCTTGCGCCGGCATTGGCGACCGGCAATACGGTCGTGATGAAGCCGGCCGAGCAAACTCCTCTTTCCGCACTGCGCATCGGTGCATTGATCATGGAAGCGGGATTCCCGGATGGCGTGGTGAACCTGCTTCCTGGATTTGGGCCCACGGCCGGGGCTGCCATCGCCCGTCATATGGACGTGGACAAGATCGCCTTCACCGGCTCCACAGAGGTCGGGCGCCTGATCATGGAGGCCGCGGCAAAGTCCAACCTGAAGCGAATTAGCCTGGAGTTGGGTGGTAAGAGCCCCAACATCATCTTTGCCGATACAGATCTGGATGAAGCCGTGGAAGGTGCGCACCTGGGCCTCTTCGTCAATCAGGGTCAATCCTGTTGCGCAGGATCAAGGGTTTTTGTCGAAGACGACATTTACGAAACATTCGTCGAAAAGAGTGTCGCGCGCGCCCGGAAGCGGGTGGTTGGCGACCCCCTGGATCCGAGGACAAATCAGGGTCCCCAGGTTGATCGAACCCAGTTCGACAGGGTGATGGGTTATATCGAAGCCGGGCATAGTGAGGGAGCAACGCTGGCCTGCGGCGGCGACCGCGTCGGAGATCGCGGCTACTTTATCCAGCCGACGGTTTTCGCCAACGTCCAAGACGACATGCGGATCGCGCGAGAGGAGATTTTCGGACCTGTTATGAGTGTGATTGCCTTCAAGGATGTGGAGGAAGTGATCACCCGGGCAAACCGCACCAACTACGGATTGGCAGCCGGTGTTTGGACAAGGGACATCAAGAAGGCGCATGCGGTCGCGAATGGCGTGCGGGCCGGCACGATATGGGTGAACTGCTACCACGTACTGGATACCCGGGCGCCATTTGGCGGGTTCAAGCAGTCGGGAATCGGGCGTGAGCTGGGAGAGTACGGATTACAGCAATATACAGAAGTAAAGACGGTTACAGTCAAGCTCTAAACGCTGTCCGCCGTGAAGGGGACGGGCTTCAGCCCGTCCGTATAAGCCCCCCGATGCTCTTTTCCGTAGCATGAACTGCTTAGTACTTATAAAATCTTACATAAGGACTTATACTTTATGGCTTCCGTTTCGCCCACGCGCCCAAAACAGAACGCTCCCCCGGGGGATGCAATGCAGGAACTTCTAAGCGAAGAATTTGCCCGCAGCCTTTTGAGCCTGGCTACAGCCAACGCCGAGATATATGCGAACGGCAAGCCGTTCCCACATATTTATTTTGACGATTTCTTGCCGGCAGAGGCCGCCGAGGCAGCCTTGCGCGATTTTCCTGAACCACGGGAGGTCAAGTGGAGCGAGTTTGATAGCCCTCACGAAAAGAAGCTGGCGTTTGACGTAGTGGAGAGACTTCCCCTGGGCGTGAGGAACGTTCTCTATTTCATGAATAGCCGGCCAATGCTCGAATTCCTGGAGATTCTGACTGGTATCAACGGTGTCATCCCCGATCCCTATTACATCGGGGGCGGACTGCACCAGATCAAGCCTGGTGGCAAACTTGCTGTTCACGCTGATTTCAACCATCATACACGACTCAATCTAGAGCGGCGCATCAACGTTCTCATCTACCTCAACAAGGACTGGAAAGAAGAGTACGGCGGCCACTTCGAGCTCTGGAATAAGGAAATGACAGCCGCTGAGCAGAAGCTCCTGCCGCTCTTCAATCGTTGCGCAATTTTTTCAACGACTTCAACGTCGTATCACGGCCATCCCAATCCACTATCGTGTCCTCCTGGCCGCACCCGCAAGTCGCTGGCTACGTACTACTATTCCAACGGTCGACCCGATGAAGAACTCCGCGATGCGCACTCTACCTTGTTTGTTCGCCGCCCAGGCGAAGTAGAAGAGAAGCCCTCCCTCGTTAAAACAGTCATCCGTGCAGTCTGCCCTCCAATTGTGGTAGACGCCTATAAGAAGATACGAGGCTAATATATGGAGATTCTCGATTACTTTGACCGCCTGGCGATCATCAATCTGCCAGACCGGGACGATCGCCGGAGAGCACTGACCAAGGAATTGTCGAGAATTGGTATAGATATCGATAGTCCCAAGGTGACCATACCCGATCCTCCCATGCCGAAAACGCCGAATGGATTCCATTCGCGCGGAGTCTACGGAAGTTATCTTAGCCACGTTGAGATCATCGAGAAGGCGTACCGCGATGGACTCGATACCGTCCTGGTACTCGAGGACGACGCCATTTTCAGCAGAAGATTCCGAAACCAGCAGCAGGCGATCGCCGGCCATTTGCACGACCACGAGTGGGACCTGTGTTTCATCGGACATACAGTCCATAAGAAACTCCCGGATTCCCCGACAGGCCTTCTCCGCTTCTCCGGCCCGTTTATCTGGGCACATAGTTATGCGGTCCACAGGCGGGTTATGCCGCGATTGATTGAGTACCTTCGACAGAATGAGCAACGCGAGAATGGGCACCCGGAGGGCGGCAAAATGTATATCGACGCTGCCTTCTTTTTCTTTCGACAGCTCAATCCGGACGTGATTTGCATTGTCAGCTCGCCTTGCCTCTCTGTCCAGAAAGGATCTCCCAGCAGCCTCAACCCTAATTCCCTGTATCAAAGGAATTCTGGTGTGCGGTTCGCAATGAACCTGGGAAGAGCGATGCGCGACGAGTGTTGGCGCCAGGGGTGGATGCGCATCAATGGGCCGCAGGATGTTATTAACGACAGTTTCGAATACAAATCCTCGCCGGCAGAAGTCTGGCCCGCTGCCAAGGCTGGCCAGGCTCGGCTGAACCTGGCCAGTAGAAGGGCCTGAGCTGATTGCCGGTGTCACCTACGGTGTAGAATGAGGCATCTGATCAGTCGATTAGAAATGCCGCGTGCGGACAATCGCGAAATCACTGAAACTGCCGCATGAGCGCGCTTCTCCTCCTACCAGGTTTGATCTCGTTCATCCTCGTTTTGCGAGGACGCATCGAGACCGCATTTCTGTCTGTCTACCTGCCCTGCCTACTATGCCTTCCTGAAGACTACTCCCTTCGGATACCTCATTTACCGCCCACTTCAGCGGCGGAGTTTGCGCTCATCCCACTTGGCGTTGTCGCACTTTTGCGGCTGATTCGCAGCGGTTCCTTCACTTTGATGGATTTACTCGTCGTTCTTTACACGGGGAGTATCGGGCTGAGTGAGATCCTTCACGCGCCCGTCCTCAATGACGGGATCTTTTCCGCCATGGATGCTTTCATTTCAATCTTCTTGGCGTATGTGGTGGGAAGAAAGTTGATCGAACCTAACCTCCGTCTCGCCACGGTGCGGAGGTTCGTCATCCTGGTGCTCCTGGATGGGATCCCCGGCATTTATGAGTGGAGAATGGGAGAGAGCCTTTACGGAATCTTTGGGGAAAGATTTCTTGGCATCTCGACCGTCTCGCAAAGCGTGCAGATCAGGAGTGGACATGGAAGAATGGGCTCGGTTTTCGACGGGGGCGAACCGGCGGGAATCGCATTTGGCATGACCTTTTGCCTGAATGCATGGCTGGTCTACCTGAGAAAATTCAACGACTCTGTCGATCTCGGCAAGATGCTGACAAAGCTCGAGAATTACCATGCGCCCGCACTGCTTTTGCTCCTGTATGTGTTCTTGACACAATCACGCGGACCGATGATCGCCTTGGGTGCCGCATTTCTCATCGTTCTAATTCCCCGATTTAAGTACACCAGGGTGATGACAATTGTGGTCGCAGTCCTGCTCGTTGGTGGCTTTTTGGCAATGTCGGCGTATTTCGAATCCTATACGACTGTCAATCCGACCACCATGACCGAACAGCAAGGAAGCGCACTATACCGATTGGAAATGAACAAGGTGTACCCTCCGATCGCGGAGAAGGGTGGATGGACAGGCTACGGTGTGCTCGGCATTCCGCACGTTCAAGGAAAGGGGTCGATCGATAATCACTATCTACTCGTCCACCTTGCGTGGGGCCGCCTCGCTTATTACCTCTTTATATTCATCGCCTGGGAGAACGTGCGCATCCTGTTGCTGCGCTCATGGCAGCTCAGAGCTCTTCAGGATCGCGCCTTCGTTTTTTCCATGTTGGCCGCGATGGCGGTTCTCTGGTTTACGCTTCTGACGGTATTTTTAGGAGGACAGCTCCCACAGATCGCTTTTCTACTGATCGGCTGGATGCAATCGACGGGCCAGCCTCGAACGAATGGGTTCTCCTTCCGGCGAGTCTTCACATAGCCCCGAGCCAGGTTTCACTTAATGCCCTGTGCTGGTACAGAATGCAACCGGGGTTTTCAGGTATCGGTTCCCGGGCCCTACGCTATAATCTTGCAAAGGAATACTATCCACCAGCGGCTTGAAGAAGATTTCCCTCATGGATGAGTCAGATATCTACGCCCGGTTAACGGAAATCATCCAAGACGTCTTCGATGATGATTCGATCACCGTGACTCCTGCTCTGTCGGCCAAAGACGTGGAAGGATGGGATAGCTTGACGCACATTCGGCTGATGCTCACAGTTGAGAAGGCGTTCAAAGTTAAATTTTCTACTTCGGAAATTGGCAAGATGGAACGGGTTAGTGACCTTGTGACGATCATCAAGGCGCGAGCCTGAAACAAGGGCAGCCCTAAGTTGTGACGGAAGCTGTAAATGCATTCAGCGGAGCCACAGGAAGTATCGAACCTAAGGACGCTGAATTTGGAGCTAGACCTGAAACCCAGGTTCATGCGGCTCCCTCCCCCATAAGGTAGTTGATCTGTTGCGGAAAGGTCTATGACCTGTTCGAGAAATTGTCTAACTGAACGTTTTCGATTCAGCTTGATGTATATCAAAATACGACCAGGCAGGGCAGGAATCGCGGAGTGAACTCACTTTATTCGGAATTGCAGTGGCTGCCGCCGGCGCCGAAGGACTTCTCTGAGAGGCTGAAGGCCTTGGGCAGTTCGCCTGATCCACTGGGCCGCGAACTGCAGGCGCTGGCGCAGCATGGCTTGAACCTAAACCAATTGACGAAGCTGGCAAAGGTCATTGCCCGGGTAAAGACCGACGGCAGGTCTTTGGATCCACTGATCCCATTCCGTCTCGCGGTCTTGAGCAACTCAACCGTCGATCTAATGGTGCCCGCGCTGGTGACAAGCGCTGCGCGCAGGGGCATTGCCCTTGAGGTGATTCAGCCTCCCTACGACCAAGTGGCTCAAGAGGCCTTGACGCCCGATTCGAAAGTAAATTCCTCGAAAGCGGACGCGGTACTTTTCGCGCTCGATTTTCGCGCGCTTCCCTTGAAACTGTCGTTGGGAAACTCCGAGATTTCTGCCGCGACCGTTGAGGGGGTCATCGGCTATCTGCGGGCTCTTCGTGATGGCATCAAGGCTAATTCAAACGCCGTTTGCATCTTTCAAAGCTTCGCTCCTCCCGTTGAAACCCTGTTTGGCAATCTCGACCGCGCGCTCCCGGGCTCGATGCGAAGCCTGATCGACGGCATAAACCGCGAGCTTGCTGAGCTTGTTCTCCATTCAGACGATGTCCTGCTGGACGTCGCCGGAATTGCGGAGACCGTCGGTCTTGCCAACTGGCATGACGCGCAGCTTTGGAACCTGGCGAAGATTGCCTTTTCGGACCAACTTATCCCGCTCTACGCCGATCACGTGGCACGTGTGGTCGCCGCGCTCCGGGGGAAGAGCGGAAAGGTCCTGGTGCTCGACCTCGACAACACAGTCTGGGGCGGTATCATCGGAGACGACGGCCTGGAGGGCATCAGGATTGCCCAGGGAGACGCCGTCGGCGAGGCCCATCTTGCGGTGCAACGCATGGCTCTCGATCTGCGCCGGCGCGGAATCGTGCTGGCCGTGTCGTCGAAAAACTCCGATGAGGTTGCGCGTGCCCCTTTCGAACAACATCCAGAGATGTTACTGAAGCTTGAACACATTGCTGTCTTCCAGGCCAACTGGAACGACAAAGCTACTAACATTCAGGCCATCGCCGAGGAGCTTTCCCTGGGCCTCGACTCAATCGTCTTTCTCGACGACAATCCGGCGGAGCGCGGGTTGGTGCGCAAGCTGCTTCCGCAGGTCGCAGTCCCGGAACTCCCGGAAGACCCGTCCGATTATGCGAGAATCCTCGCGGCGGGGGGGTATTTCGAAGCAGTGGCCATGGCAGCCGAAGATCTCAAACGCGCCGGCTTCTACCAGGACAACGCGAAGCGAGCCAGCCTGCAAAGGCAGGCGGGAGGCGTCGATGCGTATCTGGCGTCGCTGGCTATGACCATCACCTTCCAGCCTTTTGACGGGAATGGCCGTGCACGTATCGTCCAACTCATCAACAAATCCAACCAGTACAACTTGACTACGCGCCGCTACACCGAGCCTGAGATTCTCGAGTTGGAGCGCGACCCAAGCGTCTTCACCCTGCAAATACGCCTGGCGGACATCTTCGGCGATAACGGCATGATCAGCGTCGTGATTTGCAGGCCCTTGGGGAATGACACCTGGGAGATCGATACCTGGCTGATGAGTTGCCGGGTGCTCGGACGCAAGGTCGAGCACATGGTTCTTCGCAAGATTCTCGAGCACGCCCGCGCCGCTGGCATTCGCAAGCTGATCGGTACTTATCGGCCGACAGAGCGCAACAAGCTAGTCGTTGATCACTATGGCAAGCTTGGGTTCAACAAGGTGCGGGAAGAAGAGTTGGGCCTGACGGAATGGGAACTCCTGGTCGACCCCACGACCGCTTGGGAGGTGTTGCCCATGAATGTCGTATCGACCGGCTTTACGATTGCCGCGGAGACACCGATATCATGACCCGAGCAGATCGGACCGCATCTGTAGCCGTAGAACCTGGAGCCGTGAAGGAGCCGAACTCACGGCGTCGAGACTGGATACTGCTGCCGGCATTGAGCCTTTTGACGATTTGTTTCATGGCAGTTTCGGCGGAGTTACTTTCCAGGTGGCTTTATCCCGTCACTCAGGTCGGCTTCCAGAACTGCTTTGCGACCAACGACCCAACGGGTAACGGGGCCGTAAAGCCCAATAGCGTTTGCTGGGAACAAACCCCCGAAAGCACTTTGAAGGTCGAGTACAGGTTCAACAGCAGAGGACATCGCGCGGGCGCCGAGTTGAGCCCCAAGCCGCCAGGCGTGTACAGGATTGTGTTGATAGGTTCGTCGCTCACCCAGGGATTATTCGTTCCAAGAGAAAAGACATTTGCCGCTTTGCTTCCGGAGAAACTTTCCCTGGAAACAGGACGGAAGGTCGAGGTGTACAACGAAGCCACGGGTGGCAGATTCAGGGGTGGACCCTTCCCTACGCGGAACTCAGCGCAGCATTTCGATGAGGTGCTGGCAGCCCAACCGGACCTGGTCCTCTGGGTGATCACTCCGGACGATGTTATGAACGCCAGATCAGAGGAGAATGCGGACCTTCGTGACAGAGGGTCACGTCAGCAGGATCCGCCATCAGCGACACGTTCCGCGAAGCCGCGGAGCTTCTGGAATAAATTGACGGCTTCCATTGCGGAAGGAACGTTCGGTGGGCGGTTGAGGGCTCGCTGGGAAGAAACCCGAACATCCATCGTGCTGAAGCACCTCCTGATCGCAAGCGAAAGCCAGGACGAGTACATTCAGTCTTATCTCAGAAACGGGGATAACGCCAACTCTCTGAAAAGCGAACCTGATGCCAAATGGCAAATACAACTGCAGTACTTTGATGCCGAGCTGGCCGAGATCGCAGCGCTTGCTAAGAATGCCGGCCTTCCCCTCGTCGCAGTATTCGTGCCGAATCGTCCTCAGGCGGCGATGATATCAAAGGGCGACTGGCCTGCCGGCTACGACCCATTCAAGCTTGAAAACGAAGTTCGCGACAGCGTCGTGAGCCATGGTGGACACTTCATCGACATCCTCCCTGATTACCGTGGCATCCCTAGCCCCGAGCAAGATTACTTTCCCGTAGATGGCCATCCCGATGCCGATGGACAAGCAATCATTTTCAGGTTTCTGGCCAAGGAGCTAACCAGCGGCGCGGTGCCGGAGCTGAAAGCATTGACTCCACCCAACATCGCTATGGAGCCGGCAAAGTAACCATGGATTCGGCATCCCTACAATTTGTGCTGTTCGGATTGATAGCTGCGGCGCTCTCGAATCTCAGCCGGTCCCGTGTTTGGCGCTCGATCGTGATCATGCTGGCCAGCCTGGTCTTTCTGGCAATGCTGGCCAAGAGTGCATTCGTGTTAATCCCCCTGGCCGCGTTTCTGCTTTTTGGCTACGGCGCCATTGCCACGCGCGAGCGCGGCTGGTCCAGAGGCGCGGCCTGGAGCATTCCGGCGGTGATCCTCGCGTACGTTTGGTTGAAGAAGTACACCTTCTTGCCGGAACGGTTCTTTCTGCACTTTCCGTACTTCACCCTCGGGCTTTCTTATATATTTTTCCGCGTCCTGCACTTGTTGATTGAGGCCGGTGAAGGAGCCGGAACCGAAGAAAAGCAGCACATCGGCTTTGTCCCCTACCTGCTCTACACGCTGAATTTTGCGACCCTGGTCTCCGGTCCCATCCAGCGCTACGATGAATTCGCGCGAGACCAGTTCGCGTTCCGGCCTCTTCCGCTTGGACCGGCCGTGATTGGACTGCAACTGGAGCGGATCATTCGCGGATTTTTCAAAGTCAACGTCTTAGCTATGCTGCTGCATAGGATGCAGGAGAATGGGCTGCAGCAACTTACCCAGCCGGTCCCGATCGAGCACAAACTGTTCGCTGCTATCCAACTGACGGTCGCTTACCCACTATTCCTCTATGCAAATTTCTCCGGCTATATCGACATTGTGATCGCATTAGCGCGCCTGATGCGGATTCAGCTGCCGGAAAACTTCAATCGCCCATTCTCAGCATCTTCATTCCTGGATTTTTGGAACCGGTGGCATATCACGCTCTCGATGTGGCTCAAGACCTATGTCTATAACCCGCTGGCGGTGTTCCTGATACGCCGCGTCTCGTCGCCTTCCATAGAGCCATTCTTGGGCGTCATTTGTTTTTTCGTGACATTTTTTCTAATCGGCGTCTGGCATGGTCGCACATCGGAATACATCGTCTTCGGTATCCTCCAGGGCGGGGGCGTCGCAATCAACAAGCTCTGGCAACTCTGGCTCACACACACCCTCGGCCGTAAGGGTTACAAGGAGCTTGCCAAGAATGCAATCTATATTGCGTTTGGCCGCGGCCTGACGTTCAGTTGGTTCGCGTTCACTATGTTCTGGTTCTGGGCAAGCTGGAAGCAGATCGGCACAGTGTTTTCGGCGATCGCTGTTACTCCATGGCTCGCCGTATGGCTGGTAATCTGGTTCGGCAGTACCGTGCTGTTGGCCATGTGGGAGCGACTGCGTGCGGTATTGCTGAAGCTGCGAACGGCAGAAGGGCCGGCGCTTACCAGCCGCTATGCCCTGGTGGTTTACGCGACCGCTATGGCCGTGATCGCTCTCGTCGTCACAGTTGTGCTCAATCAGCCTGCTCCGGGAATCGTGTACAAAGCATTCTAGCGAGGAGCGGCCTTCGCGGTGCGGACCGATGATTCCGTTTATTCTAAAGAACGTCGGGCAATCAGCAAATTGTTGTCGAATCCATTATGCCTGTTTGGCAAGCTCACGAATGCAAACTCGAAGTCCGAAAAGCGAGTCGAATATGCGTTCTCAAGCTTGTCATACCAAGCGTTGGTGCAAGTCGTCATAATATCTTCGACTATGTATAAGCCACCTGGACGCACATGTTGAATCGATCCTTCGAGGAACGACATATTCGCCTCGAAGGTGTGCAAGCCATCCTCGATAATGATGTCCATGCCGTCTGCAAGCTCGGGTCTAGACCAAAGTTCGCGTATCGCAGAGCTATCCAACTGATCGCAGTAGTAGGTCTTGATCCGATCTGATTCGAACAGGCTGGCCGGGTCAATGTCAGCGCCATATATGAGCGAGTTTGGAAAAAGCTGCCGCCAACCGCGCAACGAGGCTCCGGGAGTTCCAGCGACGCCCATGCTGGAGACCAGTTGCGGGTTGTTACTGCCCAATCCAAGTTCAAAAATGCGATTGGGACGATTGAAATACTTTTCAAGAAGAACTGCATAGACTGTGGTGTAATTGTGGCCACGGCGTCCCTTGTCACTCTCATGTCGAGTCATAACACGACACATTCGCGTTGGCTTTGTGACGTTCACGCCTTGAATGTCCCGCACAAGCTCCGACCGGTCGCCGAGCTTGCCGAATCCCCGAACTGTTGGGTGCCTCGGCGTAAACGGCGCAGTAACCAGGCGAGGAAAGTAAACGAGCGGGTACCACGACTTTGACCGAAGAAACCGGTACAAGCTGCGCGGTATAGCCCGCTGGAGGGCAACCGAGAATCTCCTCACCTGATCGTACATTATTTGGATAATAAACCTCGGGAGCGTAGATTTACAAACACCGGGTGGGCATCTCACCCAATTGCGTGCGGTATTGCTGAACCTGCGAACAGCGGAAGAACCAGCACTCACCAGCCGCTATGCCCTGGTGGTTTACGCGACCGCTATGGCCTTGATTGCTCTCGTCGTTACAGTTGTGCTCAATCAGCCTGCTCCGGGAATCGTGTACAAAGTATTCTAGCGAGAACGCGAGTTTGGAACGAATAGAAGCTTTCCATTCTGGGGAGCCTATTTCGCGCGTATTCAGAGGTCGCTGCTTGTCGATTTCTTGACCGCCGACAGTTTTGCCGGCATCTCGCGCTGCCAGGCAGCCAATGGTTAATTACTATGGTCATAGCGTGACGGTGACCTTTCTAACTGGGTATAATTATCCAATCGCGCTGGACAAACCCCAGGCTTCCGGAAGCGACACCTGTGGACAATAAGAGTTCAAAGGAACTTTGCGCATGCCTGTGATCTTATATCTGCTTTTTGGCCAGAACGATGCCTATCGCCGCCAGCTGATTTTCAGTATCACTACGGCGCTCCGGTGGCTCGACAAGAAAACGGAGGAGCTTCGGATCGCGGTCATATCGGACCATCCAGACCCCGCTCCAGGCCTACCGGTCGATCATTTGAGGCTGCGCTCTGAAGACATCTATGAGTGGAGTGACCAGGGGCGCTTTCATCTTCGCGTCAAACCGATGGCACTGCGTCACGCTTTAATACATTACGGTACTCCCGTCGTTCTGCTGGATACTGACACCCGCTTCATCGCAAGCCCGGCGCGATTACTGGAACGGGTATCACCCGGCAAGTCTCTCATGCACTGCGTGGAGTACCCCATTCACGCGAATGCAGCACTACAGCCGCTCGTCGATGAAGTTCGCGGTGGCGTCAATGTTGACGGATACCAGATCACACGGGAAACCCTGATGTGGAACTCCGGCGTCGTTGGCCTGCACCCGCATGACCTGGGTCTTACGGAGAGAATCGTTTGCTTGACGGATCACCTTCGAGGAATGGCCCCTCACTTCACTAACGAGCAACTCGCGACATCGATAGTTCTTCAAGCCTCTAGTGACGTAGCTGTTTGCGGCGACACCATTGACCACTACTGGGACTACAGAAGACCGTTTTGCAACCTGCAGATTGACAGATTCTTGCGTCAACACCCGATCAGTCAACTGGATGCTACCGTTCGAGCCGCGAGCACCCTGGAAGTTGGATTCCCTCGCAAGACGATGCGAGACCGGGTTTGGGCTCGCGCGCAAGCGAGGATGGGGGGGTGGAATGGGGCTCTACAGTACGCGTATCTCCTATACCGGACGTCCCTTTATTATGGTCGCAGAGACCCGGAGGTAGGCACGTTGTGGGCACGCACTACCCTCTGGATCAGTAGTGAAATCATCCACAACCCTGAAAGTAATGCGGCTCTACGCCAGACGGAGCTTCGGCGTATAGAAAGCATCATGCATAAGTTCTCCGCCGAGCACATTGACCGTCTGGTCTGGTTGCCGCCCGAGCTTCGCGCAGCTTGGCACGACTTTTGGTCGCGCGGCCAACGTTTCCACTTGGCGTTCTAGTGCCGGAGTTGAAAGCTTCGACTCCACCCGGCATCGCAACCGAACCGGGAAGATCTCAACGAATCGTTCCGGCCAGCCGGGCAGAACGAATGACTTCCGTGAGACGCGCCAACTCTGCGCCAAGTTGGAGTGAGCGCGTGTCTAACGCCTCCGCGAGCGTTTTGAAGCGCAAACGCCAATCAAGGGTTTCAAGCGATCTTATGTAATTGAGCTGAGCACGGTCCGGAGTCCATGCTCGCACCATCGAACCAATCACCTCGAGCCCTTCCAACTGATTCACCGTCCCTATATCGAGCAATGCTTCTGGCCACAAGAGCGACTGAACAGACTCGCTACGGGGAGGAACGCCGGCAACTGCGGCCCCAGCAGCTAACGCGTCAGTCCAACGCCCAGTAATATATTCGCGTTTGGGATGGGTCTGAGTGCCCGGGCTCACACGATTAGAGAAGGCTAACGCAAATTTAGTTTCGCTCAACATTCCCATGAGCCCGCGCTCGTTGTCAGTCGCATCGCTCAAAGATGGAGGGCGGCCATGAAAATTGATTCCTGAAGCTTGGCAAACTTGTCCATTGGCCAAGTCATCGTCCCATTCTTTTGGCTGACGTCCGAATCGCAGCAAGTCGGTCGGCCGGACAGGATTAGCGGATCCAAGATTCAGGACATCAGATCCCCAGGGAAGCCAATCCACTGGAGCGTGCATCATCCGGCGCCAGGTATTCAGATCTTCCCGTTCCGTCACAAAAACGTGGTCAAATATACGCGATGCCCGGGTCCACGGTGGAATCCAATCTGTCCAGAAGGAGTCAAACACCCATGCAACAATTCGGCTAAAGGTTTGTCGCCAATTTGGAATAAGCAGTATCGAACTAAGGTCAGCGGGCAAAGGGCATATCAATAAACAGGTCGAACGCGATCTTTTCCGCGGAAGGAAGATGGCGCTTAATTTGTCGGCCGCTGGCGGGGATCCTGACTGAACCAATACCAATTTTCCATTGAGGAGCTCGGCCGCGAGCCGCGCCATATGCAGCACGCAGTGATACCCTTCCCCACCGTGGTTTGTGTACACGACCTGAATCGAAGACTCGGTCATTATGTCCCGATCATGGCTCGTCTTGCCGGAACAGTCTTGGATGCGGCTGATAACGTGCGCTGGCGACGATCAATGGGGGATACCACTAAACGGCTGCCCAAAGCCCAAAGCAAACCGCAAAGCCAGTGCACAGGCCAGGGTAACAACAAATGCAACCGTCATCAACGCGTCCTGAAGGATCGTGCCGATCTTCTCGCGACAGGCAGCGTAAAGCACAATAAAATAAACCGGCAGGTCGCCAACAGCTACGGCCACGACTGCGCCTAGAATTCCATAATAATGAAACCCCAGGGGAATCAGAGTGAATAAGGAGATGCAATACAGCAGGTTTGCGCCCGCGTTGTAGTGCGCCTTGGAGAGCGCCAGAATAGCGGGGCTGAGCGTGCTGTACAAGGTGGTATGCCACAATCCAGCAGCGAGCACACCCACCATCCAGGAGGCCGCTCGGTAGCGGTGGTCATAAAGGTGAAAAACCAACTGGTCGCCGATACAGATGATTAGAATCAGGCCAAGACCGCCGACTGCCAGTACCGGTAAGCGGTACTTAATTAAGACAGCGCGGTACTCAGCTCGCGGATGCTGCGCAAACTTGGCAATAAACGGGTATCCAACGCGGGTGCAGAACATCATGATGATCTGCCGCGGTAAATCGGAGAGCGAGAAAGCTATCCCATAAACACCGAGCGTTTCGATCGATACGAGTTTGCCCAGGATTAGGCGGTCCGATTGCGTGGCCAGGAAGGTGAGAGCCGTCCCGATGAGAATCCATTTACCAAAATGTATAAGTGCGCGAACGCATTCTTTGTCCCAGACAAAGCTTGGACGAAGTTCAGGCATTATGAAAAGGCTAGCGACTGTTCTGGCTAGCTCCGCGGCGATTCTGCCGCCAACAAGTGCCCAAAGCGAAGGATCGATGAAAGCCCAAACGATCGTCACAACGAAGGCGACAATCTGACTCATGAGTTCGAGCAACGAGGTCTTGCCCACTCCCATGTGGCGCGCGAGAGTAAGAAGGCTCGGTGAGGCAAATCCGCCAATTACGGATCCGAACCCAAGAATCGGGAACAGGGCGATCATCCGGGGCTCGTGGTAAAAGCGCGCTACGGGCCAGGCGACCAGAACCGTTATAAGCCAAAGCGCGGTTCCGCGGACAACCTGTAGAGTCCACGCCGTGTTCAGAAATACCGGTTCATCGCCTCGGGGATTCTGGATGACGCTGTCTTGCAACCCGAGGTGGGAGAATAAACTGAGACCTACGAGCACCGTGGTCAGCAGCGTCATCAACCCAAAGTATTCCGGCGAGAACAGGCGAGCCAGCACCACGCTGCTGACCGTACGCAGCGCTAGTGAAACCCCGAGGAAGACGATGAGAAAAAGCGTGCCTCTGGCAGCCTTCTTCTCCAGCTTCCGAGACTGGAGCGCAGTAGCTTCCTGGATCAGAACGCCTTTATCATCCGCGCCAATGGCCACAGCGTTATAAATCCCCGATCTTGAGTCTCACATTGGATGTAGCTGGACAATCACGATTTTACTAGAGGCGCAAATCAGCGGGTGAGAAATATTACCGCTCCGAGGTGCATGACGGATAGCACAGGTGCAGGAATAGATCAAGCCCTATCTTTTGCGGCTGACGATCTAACCCCATCTTGTGTTCTCATCCAGCCACGCTAGGTACCGCCGGCCACAATGGACATGTGGTGAGAGTCGCCGGTGGGAGCAGTTACTTTAGGTCCACCCGCGTGTGGGAGCCCGCGATGTTATGCTTCGGACCAGAGAGGCCCGGATTGCCACCATCAAATTCGGAGCATAAGGACCGGCTGTGGGACGTCGCGATCATTGGCGCGGGTATGGGGGGCGGCTTTGTTGCCCACGCCCTCGCCAAAGCGGGACACGACGTGTTACTCATCGATTACGGCAACGAAGACATCTCGCCCCCTGGCGACACAAAACTCGCGGGCGATCAAGAGGTCCGGCTTTCTGAATTCAAATGGCCTACCATGAGCGCCTTCGAGGTGGATGGAGTTATCAATCGCTCCTACGCGCCGTTTGGCGCGGGCGTCGGCGGCAGCACCAACTTATACGCCGCTGCACTGGAACGCTTTGCCAGGCTCGACGTTGACGTCGCATCCAGATTCGCAGCATCCAACCGGCGGTTGGCCTATCAGCTATAACGAACTTCTTCCTTACTACGAAAACGCCGAGCAAAAGCTCCATGTTATCGGCACGCATGACCCATTGGCCGCCGATAAAGGCAGCCATATTCAGCCACCGCCACCGCTCGGCCCCTGCGATGCTCACTTTGTGCAGTTTTTCCAGAGAAACGGCCTGCATCCTTACAGGCTCCACGTTGGCATCCGCTATCGGCAGGGGTGCGATGAATGCCTTGGTCGGTTGTGTTACAAAACCTGCCGGGCTGACGTGCGTTCTGTTCTCGCCGAGTCCTCCCGGAAGCCGACCATAATGGCACGCAGCGAAGTTGTGAAACTTGAGGCCCTGCCGGACCGGGTGACGCGTGCGATCGTGCTCCAGGATAACCAGCAGATCGAGATCCAAGCCCGGGTTTTTGTATTGGCTGCAGGTGCGATCCACTCCCCAAAGCTGTTGTTGCGATCCAGGAATGATCACTGGCCAGAAGGTCTCGCAAATCGTTCTGGCCTGGTTGGCCGTAACCTAATGTTCCATGTAACACAAGCATTTGCGCTATGGCCTGACAAGAAATTGCCAGCCACGGGCCCGCGAAAGTCGATCTCTTTTCGCGACTTCTATCAGGTTGGCGGCCAACGTTACGGATCCGTTCAATCAACCGGGTTCGAATTGGGGTATGGCGGGTTGTTGGTGCATCTTTATGACCGCTTTGATCATGGTAGGTTGAGACGGCTCCGCCTCGTCCGCCCCTTACTGCGGATACCGGCCGCTGTGGCTACCAAAATACTCGGCCCCGGAACGATCTTCGTGTGCATCATTGAGGACATGCCCTACCCGGAAAATCGGGTCGTGATCGACGACAACGAAGCCGATGGCGTCCTTATCAAGTACACAATCAAGCAGGAATTGCGGGACCGGACTGCCCGCCTTCGTGAGCTTTTGGCAGAACGGCTCAAGGACCGACGGCTGGTTTTTCTTTCCCGCGATGTCGAGCTGAACTTTGGCCACCCGTGCGGCACTTGTGTAATGAGCAATAACCCTTCCACCGGGGTCGTCGATCGAGACTGCCGGGCGCATGGCATCTCCAATCTCTTCATAGCAGATGCATCTTTTATGCCCACCAGCGCCGCAACCAACCCATCCCTTACCATTGCAGCCAATGCGCTCCGAGTGGCTGGTAAGATTGATCGGATGCTAGCCCGTGACCCAAGCTGAAAGGGCCCGCGGCGCCGCCTTGAGGAACGTCACACCGCACCGGTCCGCACGGACTGCGGCGCAACGGTGACCGTGAACCTCACGCTCTGCCCCGGTGTTATCTGCGTCGCGGAGGCTGGAAGCGTTGTCGTCGCCGCCCCAGTGCTTTGCGTGACCACAACACTCACCGCATTAGAGACAGAGCTGCTGTCCTCGTTGTCTCCGAAATAAGAAGCGGTGATCGAGTGTGTTCCCGCTGCCAGGGCGGTGGTACTCAATGTCGCCGTCCCACCCGCATTCAACGAGGCCTTTCCCAGGCTCGTCGTCCCGTCAAAAAACTTGATTGAGCCGGCCGGCACACCCTTGCCTGATTGCGGTGCCACTTTGGCGGTGAACGTCACGCTCTGGCCGGTTGTTATCTGCGTCGCGGAAGCAGAAAGTGTGGTTGTGGTTGCTACAATGCTTTGCGAAACCACGACACTTACCGCTTGCGATACTGAGCTATTGTCCTTACTGTCTCCCGCGTAAGAAGCCGTGATCGACTGCGTCCCCACCGCCAAGGCGGTCGTAGCGAACGTCGCTACCCCACTCGCGTTCAAAGTTGCCCCGTTCCCAGCGTCGTCGTCCCATCCAGGAACGTAACCGTACCGGTCGGCACGTTGCTGCCCGACTGCGGCGCAACCGTGGCCGTAAACGTCACGCTCTGCCCCGGTGTTACCTGCGTCGCGGAAGCGGTAAGCGTTGTCGTTGTCGACCACAGCGCTTTGCGTGACCACGACACTTACCGCATTAGAGACAGAGCTGCTATCTTCGTTGTCTCCGAAATAAGAAGCCGTGATGGAATGCGTTCCCGCTGCCAGGGCGGTGGTACTCAAGGTCGCCGCCCCACCCGCATTCAACGAGACCTTTCCCAGGCTCGTCGTGCCGTCAAAAAATGTGATTGAGCCGGTCGGCACACCCATCCTGATTGCGGCGCCACTGTTGGCGGTGAACGTCACGCTCTGGCCAATCGTTATCTGGGTCGCGGAAGCCGTCAGAATTGTTGTCGTGGCTACAGCGGTTTGCGTGACCACGACACTTACCGCATTAGACACTGAGCTGTTGTCCTTGCTGTCTCCTCCGTAAGAAGCCGTGATCGACTGCGTCCCCGCCGCCAAGGAGCTCGTACTAAACGTTGCTACCCCGCTCGCGTTCAAATTCCCGTTCCCAGGGTCGTCGTCCCATCCAGGAATGTGACCGTGCCCGTCGGCACATTGCTGCCCGATTGCGGCGAGACGGTTGCAGTGAAGGTCACGCTCTGCCCAGTATTGATGGCAGTTGCTGAAGAGGCAAGGACCGTGTTGGTGGTACAACAGCAGAAGTGATGGTGACGGTAACGGGTTGTGAAGTTGAGCCGGCGTCATTGGAATCGCCGCCGTAAGAAGCAGTGATCGAGTCCGATCCGGCGGGAAGGGTTGTGGTGCTAAAGGTGGCTGTACCGGTTGAACCAAGAGTCGCCGTGCCCAAGGAGGTGCTTCCGTTGTAGAAGGTGACCGTTCCAGTCGGCGTGTTGGTGCCTGACTGGGAGATAACCGTTGCCGTCAGGGTGACGTTTTGTCCTGTGTTGGCGGATGTCGGGGACGCCTGCAGCGTGGTTGTGCTCGCCGGGAGCACCGCGCCTCCCGTAGAGAACACCGTCATGGAATAGGGCGGCAGCGAGTACGGCGTTGCCGGGTTAAAGTTGCTGACGTTGCTCTGCGTGGGCCCGGCGACGACTGGAGTGTTGGTAAACAGGCCTTCGTTGTTGTCCGTGGGATTCATCGAGGTCAATTGGCTGATGACGACATTGCCGCTGGGCGCGTTGGCCCCGGAGAAGGTCACCGGCAGAGACCCGCTGCGGCTCAGATTGAAGACGACAACGCTATTCTGCGTACCGTTGGTAAAGGCAAAGGACTGGAGGTAGTGTGCGTTGGCCAGTTGGATGGAGTCATTGGTGCTCAGCGGCTGGGTCCAGGTCGGGTTGCGCTCCCGATACTGTGGTGGCCAGCATCGTCGGAAGGATGGCTGAGTTGGCTAACTGCAGCCCAAAATACTGCGGCCGTTTCAGGTTGGTCTCGCCACCCATATCGATGACCGAGCCCCACAGGGGAACGGTCTCATTGGGAATCGCGAGAGTTGTTGAAACCATTGACGTATTCGGGAAGCGCAAACATATTCTGCGTGGTGATTCCCAGATCACGCATCATGAGCAACATATGATCGGCCACGGCAATGCCGGCTCCCAGGCCCGCGGCCACCTGGTTCACTACGTTTTGCGGCGCTGTTCCTGAGGTTGTGCTCAGGTTAACCTCGTACACCGCCAACTTCGCCGGCGGGCTTCCAGCGGCCGCCGCCTGCGCTTGTTGGTACATGTAGTTACCGCGTCGCCGTCGGCGACGAATCCACCTGCTCCGGCTGCGCGAACATCGGCCCAAAAATCGCCTCATTCGAGCCATAATCATTCAAGCTATTGAACAGGTAGGGCGCCGCGTCGATGGAGTCATACCCGGAACTATTCGATAATTCCTGCCCAGTCCACGAGGGCTCCGCCGCCCAGCTGCCCATCACCAGGTCGAAGTTGCTGGCATCGTAGGAGGAGGAGCCACGCGCGGCTGCGAATGCGGCCGCAGCGATGTTGCCATAAGCCACCGGATTGGCTATCGCTTCCCCGGCAAAGGCAGCGCTGTTCCACATCTCGTTGCCCAACTCGAGATGGATGGTGGGAAAGACCGAGGTCCACGGAGCCGATTGGCCCAGGGAGGCTCGTATGGCTCCGTATGGAGTTGACGTATCCCCCGCCAGATACTGAATCAGATTTTGCATATCAGCCGGCGAAATGCCTGCTGGTACGGTGTACCACGGCTCGGCGCCAACCGCCTGGCAGAGCACCAGAAAATCGTGCAACCCGATGGAAATATCGTCTTGCACCGTCTGTCCCTCGCCGTATCCGGCACGCAGCCGGGCAAACGGCACTGCGATCATATTGGCCGTGGTGCTGGCAAAGTCCGCGCCACCATCCATTAAGCGCAGTACACCCGGCTGCAAGGTCTTGAGGGTGTCGACCACCGCATTGCGAAATGCCGTGGGGTTATTCGCCGCCGCCGGCTCGGTAAGCGCCACATCGTCAAGATAGATCTGCGCTCCGCTGATCGAGAAAGTCAATGCGGCAGTCCCGGCGTAGGTCCCGTCCTCCGCGGCGTTGAACGAGTAGCTGTAGTCCTGCCACTGGTTGGTCAGGATCACGTTTTGATTGAGGTAGGTCACGTTGCCGTGCGCGGGTGTTGCGAGCCTCCCAAAGGACACATTGATCTGGTTACTGCCGCTGACTGCCTTGGCCCGGAAGGTCAGCGTGTAAGCGCCGTTGAGTTGGACGAACGAACGTCCGTCGTAGGAATCAAAATTGGATGTCACGGTGGCCGCCTGCCCGCTTCCTGCAGCGTTGATCGAGAGGGCCTGCTTGCCGGGCGTTTCCGGCGACAGATCCGTTGTATCGGGGGAGAAGGTCGCTCCTCCCGAGGCCGATACCCACCATCCAGCCTGCGGATTTCCCGGCACCTGCATTTGAATCTTAACCACATCTCCCGCTGTGAGCGCGGGAGAAAGCGGCGCGGAGAAGGTTAAGGTGATACCAGTGTTGGTCGATGAGTTGCTGACAGTATTTCCTGTGATTGTGCCAGTTTGCCCGTTGGCTGCGCCATAGATGAACTGAAAAGTGGCTCCTTGAAGAAAATTCGCCGGCCACACGTTGTTCGGGTCTGAGTCTGTACATGTGGTGGCTGTGGCTGCCTGGCAATTGAGAATGGATGACCACATCTCCGCTTCGAATCCCGGATTGCGAACGGTGAGGTTGCGCGAGAGTTGGCCGGAGTCATAATAGTTCTGGCCACCGAGGTTAATCCCGTGGTGCTTCACCGGCGATTGCTGGACGGTTGTCCCAATAGCGAAATTTGTCGCTTGCGAAGATGAGCTTATGGTGTAGGCAGCGGATGCGACCCCGCTGTTAGTGTCGCCCGTGGCTACTGCCATCGCCTCCATCGTCTCCGTCGAGCTAACCGTAATCGGGCCGGTGTACATGGTCGAGGACGTCGTAGGCGCAGTTCCGTTGCTCGTGTAGTAGATGGTTGCGCCGGACGTGGCATCGGAGAGAGTCACCGACTGGGCGGAGCTATAGGTCCCGGAGGCGGGTGAGAAGGTCGGCGTGGAAACCACCGGCACGGTTATGGTGTAGGCAGCGGAGGCAACCCCGCTGTTGGTGTCGCCCGTGGCTACCGCCATAGCCTGCAGCGTTTCCGTCGAGCTGACCGTAATGGGGCCGGTGTACTGGGTCGAGGACGTGGTGGGCGTAGTTCCGTTGGTCGTGTAGTAGATGGTTGCGCCCGAGGTGGCATCGGAGAGGGTCACCGACTGCGCAGAGGTATAGGTCCCGGAGGCGGGTGAGAAGGTCGGCGTGGAGACCACAGGCGTGATGGTGTAGACAGCGGACGCGACCCCACTGTTGGCCTGGCCCGTGGCTACCGCCATAGCCTGCAGCGTCTCCGTCGAGCTAACCGTAATGGGGCCGGTGTACTGGGTCGAGGACGTGGTGGGCGTAGTTCCGTTGGTCGTGTAGTAGATGGTTGCGCCCGAGGTGGCATCGGAGAGGGTCACCGACTGCGCAGAGGTATAGGTCCCGGAGGCGGGTGAGAAGCTCGGCGTGGAAACCACAGGCGTGATGGTGTAGACAGCGGACGCGACCGCGCTGTTGGTGTCGCCGGTGGCTGCCGCGATAGCCTGCAGCGTCTCCGTCGAGCTGACCGTAATGGGGCCGGTGTACTTGATCGACGACGTGGTAGACGTAGTTCCATTGGTGGTGTAGTAAATGGTTGCGCCCGAGGTGGAATCGGAGAGGGTCACGGACTGGGCGGAGGTATAGGTCCCCCCGGCGGGTGAGAAGGTCGGCGTTGCGACCACAGGCACGGATATGGTGTAGGCAGCAGACGCGACCCCGCTGTTAGTATCGCCCGTGGCTACCGCGATCGCTTCCAGCGTCTCCGTCGCGCTGACCGTAATGGGGCCGGTGTACACCGTCGAAGACGTGGTCGGCGTACTTCCGTTGGTCGTGTAGTAGATAGTGGCGCCCGAGGTTGCATCGGAGATCGTCACCGACTGGGCGGAGGTATAGGTCCCGCCGGCGGGTGAGAAGGTCGGCATGGATGATGCAGTTGACCCGCCGATCGTATAGGCACTAGCTATCAGGTTACTCGGCAAGCCGCGGTACGCGGTTCCACACATCGCGTAGATGGTTTGGCTCGACGATACAGTGACGGCGCCAGAGTAGGCTGTACCCGATTGGCAGCCCCCTATATTGTCAGTTTGGGGGAGAATCGATGGTATCGAAGACGCAGCCGTGTAGCAAATATTAGAGCCGCTAGTAGAGCAGGAAATAGTCACGTTCTGGGAGCTGGAGTACGATCCCGCAGCTGGAGAAAACGTGGGATTCGCTGCGGGCGTTGTACCAGACATATAGGATTGCGTCGTATACGTGGACACGCTCGGAGTTGCCGGCGGAGAATTAACAGTGTAGCTGAACGATTCAATATAAAGCGGATAGCTAGATGGTATTCCGGTTCCTTCGGTAAGTCCTACATAAGCCGTAGTCCCATCTACGAGTGACGGAATATCAACCGCACTCCACGTTTGCGTGAAGCACTTGGAACCGGGGCAAGAACCGCCCGCCGTTACGTCATACAGATTCAGCGTAAAGTTGGTACCGTCATAAGTGACGGTCGCCGAGTAGGTGTCTCCCGTGCTTGTGTTTTGCGCTCCGGCCGGAGAGTTTAAGGGCACGGGGGAAGTGCTGATTTGATTCGTAGGCCAGTAGTTAGGCCCGCTGTCATTCGGCAGACACGGCGACTGAAACGTCTGGTATACCTGTGCAGAGCTATAGGTGAACGATCCACTTTCGGTAAGTGGGCTGTAGGAGTCGAGCTTTAACGCGAAGATTTTATTGGCCGATGTCGGATTAGTCCCAAACGCCTGATAGATTCCCGATTCGCAGCCTGCTCCACCGGAGAAGCCCTTAGGGTTTCCACCGCCGCCCCCATTAGGATTGGTGTTATTCTGTACGGTGAACGTAATATTCTGACCGTTGGACACAAATGTAAACCTGGAAGTAAACGCCTGCACATTCACTGGAGTTTGGTAGACCAGAGCGTTACCTGTATGGTCGGAACCACTAGGCGCAAGGACCATTGTAGATCCCGATATTACAGGTGTTGTGCCGTTAAAAGCTCCGACGACTGAAAAGGCTAACGACCCGTAACCCGGCCAATTGACACTGCACGAGCCAGAAGTCGTCGTGAATCCTGACGAGCAATTGAATATAGTCTGCCCCATCGCCGGCAGCACCAGGAAAAGCGCGATGGCTAATAGTCGCCGCACTAGTTCCACCCGCTGCATCCAGTTCCTGGATGATTCACTGTTTTCCCCATTCAGCTCGAATGATAGGACCAAGTAACACTTCGGTAACAACCATTCATGTAGAGGGATATGACCACAATCGCAATTGGAACTCGCGCCCGCTCCCATTCCTGTATCAGGAAAATTGCGCGTGCCAATGGACCCGCAACTGTTTCCTCTCGATCACTTGTTATGCGCGAGCCACAAGCACGAGTCTCGGAGCGCCGGGGAATAACAACAGCGATCGTATCTAGCTGATTGTTAGAGTTCGCGAGACAAGAGTTTGCGGAACATTCATGATAGGTAGTTGTCAAGCGGAAACGGGAGATTCCGCTTCGTGGAGGACATGCGCTACCCGGAAAATCGGGTCGTGATCGACGACAACAAAGTCGATGGCGTCCTTTATCAAGTAGACAATCAAGAAGGAATTACGGGATCGGACTGCCCGCTTTCGCGAGCTTTTGGCGGAACGGCTCACCGGCCACCGGCCTGCCGCGGCGCCGCAGGTCCGGCGCAGTTGATTTTCGGGTGCCGAGTGGTCTTGGCAGTTAGAGCGGACCCGATAGCACCCTTGAGCCTGCAACTTCTACGGAACATCAGATTACTTTACTGCTGAATGTTTACCGTGACCTGTGAGGTGTGAATCACCGCATTCGAAGCCGCAGCGGTAATGGTTACGGTAAACACCGAACCGTTGCCTGAATACCCGCACCCGGAAACCCACAACGACCCTGCGGTTAATGCCGCAGCCACCGCCAGCCGGAAGGACCACCGGGCGAGTTGCGACCGCCGGCGCTTTTTCGCCAGGCCCAACAGGGGGATGAATCCCCAGGGCATGACCCAGCCAAAGGCGAGCCTTCCGCCCGGCACACCATGCGGAACCTGCTGTGGAGCAATCGTCACTTGCGTGGGAAGCATCATCGTGACCGTGCTCATGACTGGCGCGCCGTTGGGCGTGACGGTTGCGGGATTGAAGCTGCAGGTTGTGCCTGCGGGCAATCCGGTGCAACTCAGGCCGATCGGCAGGTTAAATCCACTTTCCGGTATCAAGGTCACCGTCAGAGTCGATGGCTGTCCGGGGGTGAGGCTTACGTTGGGGCTGCTAATCACCATAGCATACTCCGGAGCGCCGACAGTGACGGTCAGGACTGCGGAGGTCGAAGGGGAGTCGTTGGTATCGCCACCGTAGGCGGCAGAGATGGAGTGCGTTCCTACCGCCAGGGAGGCCAAATTCAACGTGGCCCCGCCGGTTGCGGTTAGCTGCGCGGTGCCGAGACTGGTTGATCCATCGAGGAAGGTGACTGTGCCCGTGGGCACGCTGCCGCCAGACTGGGGTGCGACCACGGCGGTAAAGGTCACGCTCTGTCCCGGTGTCAGCTGGGTGCCGGAAGCCGTCAGCGTAGTCGTCGTGGGCAACGTGCCGCCTTGTGCGGCAGTTACGGTTACACTCACTGCTGCTGAGGCAGAACTGCCGTCCTTGCTGTCTCCTCCGTAAGAAGCAACGATCGATTGTGTTCCTGCCGCTAGGGCGGTGGTGTTGAATGTCGCTGTCCCGGCCCCATTCAAAGAGGATGTTCCCAGGGTTGTCGTTCCGTCCATAAACGTGACTGTGCCGGTCGGCACATTGCTGCCAGTCTGGGGAGCGACTACGGCGGTAAAGGTCACGCTCTGTCCCGCTGTCAGCTGGGTGCCGGAAGCCGTCAGCGTGGTCGTCGTGGCTAAGACGATCTGTGCAGCAGTTACGGTTACACTCACCGCTGCTGAGGCCGAACCGGCGTCCTTGCTGTCTCCGCTATACGAAGCGCTGATCGCATGTGTTCCCACCCCCAGGGAGGTGCTGCTGAACGTCGCTACCCCACTCACGTTGAGTTGCCCTGTACCCAGACTCGTCGTTCCGTCCAGAAACGTGACTGTGCCGGTCGGCACCTTGCTGCCGGACTGGGGCGCGACTGTGGCCGTGAAGGTCACGCTCTGTCCCTGAACCAGCTGAGTCGCGGAAGCGGAAAGAGACGTCGTCGTGCCTTTTGTGCTGTGAGCCACCAGCACAGTCACCGCCTGAGATACAGAGCTGCTGTCTTTGCTGTCTCCGCCGTATGAAGCGGTGATCGAATCCGATCCGGCGGGCAGGGTGGTAGTACTGAAGGTGGCTACGCCGCTCGCATCGAGAGTTGCCGTACCCAGGCTGGTGGTTCCGTTATAGAAGGTGACGGTTCCAGTCGGCGTGAAAGTGCCCGCCTGGGAAGTGACGGTCGCCGTCAGGGTGACGTTCTGTCCCGGGCTGGCGGAGGTCGGAGATGCCTGCAGCGTAGTCGTGCTCGCCGGAGGTGCGGGAGCCGGCCAGACGAACACTGTCATCGAATAAGGCGGCAAGGAATACGGCGTCGCAGGATTGAAATTGCTGGCGCTGGTCTGCGTCGGACCGGCGACGGCCGGATTGTTGGTAAAGATGCCCTCGTTATTGTCCGTAGGATTCGTCGACGTCAATTGGTTAATAAGCACACTGCCGCTGGGCGCGTTGGCTCCAGTGAAGGTCACCGGCAGTGATCCGTTGCGGCTCAAATTGAAGACGACGACGCTGTGCTGCGTACCATCGGTAAAGGCGAACGACTGCAGATAGTGGGCATTGGCCAGTTGAATGGAATCATTCGTGCTCAGCGGCTGGGTCCAGGTTGGGTTGGCTCCCGATACGGTTGTGGCCAGCATGGTCGGGAGGATGGCCGAGTTGGCCAACTGCAGCCCATAGTATTGCGGCCGTTTCAGGTTGGTCTCCCCACCCATATCGATGACCGAGCCCCACAGGGGAACGTCCTCATTGGGAACAGCGGAATTGCTGAAACCGTTTATATATTCGGGAAGTGCAAACATGTTCTGTGTGGTGATTCCCAGATCACGCATCATGAGCAACATGTGATCGGCCACGGCAATACCGGCTCCCAAGCCCGCGGCTGCTTGATTGACAACATTCTGGGGTGCGCTTCCCGTGACCGTGCTGAGGTTAACTTCAGACACCGCCAACTTCGCCGCCGGGCTTCCAGCGGCCGCTGCCTGTGCTTGTTGGTACATGTAGTTACCCGTCGCCGTCGGCGACGAATCCACCTGCTCCGGCTGCGCGAACATGGGACCAAAGATGGCCTCATTCGAGCCATAATCATTCAAGCTATTGAACAGGTAGGGCGCCACGGCGACGGAGTCGTACCCGGAACTATTCGATAATTCCTGCCCGGTCCACGAAGGAGTCGCTGCCCAGCCGCCCATCACCAGGTCGAAGTTGCTGGCATTGTAGGAAGAGGACGCACGCGCGGCCGCGAATGCGGTCGCCGCAATGTTGCCATAAGCCACCGGATTGGCTACCGCTTCTCCGGCAAAGGCAGCACTGTTCCACATCTCATTGCCCAACTCAAGATGGATGGTGGGAAAGACCGAGGTCCACGGGGCCGATTGGCCCAGGGAAGCTCGTATGGCTCCGTATGGAGTCGATGCGTCTCCCCCTAGATACTGAATCAGATCCTGCATATCAGCCGGCGAAATGCCTGCCGGTACGGTGTACCAGGGCTCGGCGCCGACCGCTTGGCAGAGCACCAGAAAATCGTGCAACCCGATGGAAATATCGTCTTGCTCCGTCTGTCCCTCACCATAGCCGGCACGCTGCCGGGCAAAGGGCACGGCGATCATATTGGCCGTGGTGCTGGCAAAGTCCGCGCCACCATCCATAAAGCGCAATACACCCGGCTGCAAAGACTTCACGGTGTCGACCACCGCATTGCGAAATGCCGTCGGGTTGTTTGCCGCTGCCGGCTCGGTAAGCGCCACATCGTCGAGATAGACCTGCGCTCCGGCAATCGAGAAAGTCAATCCAGCAGTCCCGACGTAGGTGCCATCTTCCGCGGCGCTGAACGTGTAGCTGTAGTCCTGCCACTGGTTGGTCAAACTCACGTTCTGATTGAGGTAGCTTACATTACCGTGCGATGTCCCGGTTCTCCCAACCGATACATTCATCTGGTTACTGCCGCTGACTGCCTTGGCTCGGAAAGTCAAAGTGTAAGTGCCGTTGAGTTGGACGAACGAACGTCCGTTGAACGAATCAAAATTGGATGTCACCGTGGCTGACTGCCCGCTCGCTGCCGCATTGATCGAGAGGGCCTGCTTTCCGGGTGTTTCCGGCGACAGATCCGCTGTATCGCCTGAGAACGTCGCCCCTCCCGAGGCCGATACCCACCATCCGGCCTGCGGATTTCCCGCTACCTGCATTTGAACCTTAACCACATCTCCCGCTGCGGGCGCGGGAGAAAGCGGCGCGGAGAAGGTTAAGGTGATACCAGTGTTCGCGGACGAGTTGCTGACAGTATTTCCTGTGATTGTGCCAGTCTGCCCGTTAGCAGCTCCGTAGATAAACTGGAAAGTCGCTCCCTGAAGAAAATTCGCCGGCCACACGTTGTTCGGGTCAGAGTCTGTACATGTCGTTGCCGTGGCTGCCTGGCAATTGAGAATAGATGACCACATCTCGGCTTCGAATCCCGGATTACGAACCGTGAGGTTGCGCGAGAGCTGGCCGGAATCATAATAGTCCTGGCCGCCGATGTTAATCCCCAGGTGCTTCACTGGGGTTTGTTGAACGGTTGTCCCGATATCAAAATTTGTCGCTTGTGAGAAGTTTGAGGAGGTAATGGTGTAGGCAGCGGACGCGACCGTGCTGTTGGTGTCGCCCGTGGCTACCGCGATCGCCTCCAGCGTCTCCGTCGCGCTAACCGTAATCGGGCCGGCGTACTGGGTCGAGGAGGTGGTAGGCGCAGTTCCGTCGGTTGTGTAGTAGATGGTTGCGCCGGAGGTGGCATCCGCGATGGTAACCGACTGCGCTGAAGTATAAGTGCCGGCGGCGGGTGAGAATGTCGGCGTTGCGACCGTCGCAGTAGAAGTAATGGTGTAGGCAGCGGACGCGACCGCGCTGTTGGTGCTGCCCGTGGCTACCGCGATAGCTTCCAGCGTCTCCGTCGAGCTAACCGTGATGGGGCCGCTGTAGCTGGTCGAAGACGTGGTCGGCGTAGTTCCATTGGTCGTGTAGTAGATGGCTGCGCCGGAGGTGGCATCAGAGAGGGTCACCGACTGCGCCGAGCTATAGCTCCCGGCGGCAGGTGAGAAGGCCGGCGTTGCGACCGTCGCGGTTATGGTGTAGGTGGCGGACGCGACCGCGCTGTTGGTGTCGCCCGTGGCTGCCGCGATCGCCTGCAGCGTCTCCGTCGAGCTGACCGTAATCGGGCCGGTGTACCTGGTCGAAGACGTGGTCGGCGTAGTTCCGTTGGTGGTGTAGTAGATGGTTGCGCCGGAGGTGGCATCAGAGAGGGTCACCGACTGCGCCGAGCTATAGGTCCCGGAGCCGAGTGAGAATGTCGGCGTGGCCACCGTCGCGGTTATGGTGTAGGCAGCGGACGCGACCGCGCTGTTGGTGTCTCCTGTAGCTGCCGCGATCGCCTGCAGCGTCTCCGTCGAGCTGACCGTGATGGGGCCGGTGTACGCGGTCGAGGACGTGGTCGGCGTAGTCCCGTTGGTGGTGTAGTAGATAGTTGCGCCGGAGGTGGCATCGGAGAGGGTCACCGACTGCGCCGAGCTATAAGTGCCGGCGGCGGGTGAGAAGATCGGCGTTGCTACCGTCGCGGTTATGGTATAGGTGGCCGACGCGACCGCGCTGTTGGTGTCGCCCGTGGCTGCTGCCATCGCCTGCAGCGTCTCCGTCGAGCTAACCGTAATCGGGCCGGTGTACCTGGGCGAAGACGTGGTCGGCGTACCTCCGTTGGTGGTGTAGTAGATAGTCGCGCCGGGTGTGGCATCCGAGATGGTCACCGATTGCGCCGAGCTATAGGTCCCCGAGCCGAGTGAGAATGTCGGCGTTGCGGCCGTCGCGGTTATGGTGTACGCAGCGGACGCGACCGCGCTGTTGGTGTCTCCTGTGGCTGCCGCGATCGCCTGCAGCGTCTCCGTCGAGCTGACCGTAATCGGGCCGGTGTACACCGTCGAGGACGTGGTCGGCGTAGTTCCGTTGGTGGTGTAGTAGATAGTCGCGCCGGTGGTGCCATCGGAGATGGTCACCGACTGCGCCGAGCTATAGGTGCCGGCGGCGGGTGAGAAGGTCGGCGTTGCCACCGTCGCGGCTATGGTGTAGGTGGCCGACGCGACCGCGCTGTTGGTGTCTCCCGTGGCTGCTGCCATCGCCTGCAGCGTCTCCGTCGAGCTAACCGTGATGGGGCCGGTGTACCTGGGCGAAGACGTGGTCGGCGTAGTTCCGTTGGTGGTGTAGTAGATGGTTGCGCCGGAGGTGGCATCAGAGATGGTCACAGACTGCGCCGAGCTATAGGTCCCGGAGCCGAGTGAGAAGGTCGGCGTGGCCACCGTCGCGGTTATGGTGTAGGCAGCGGACGCGACCGCGCTGTTGGTGTCGCCTGTGGCCACCGCGATCGCCTGCAGCGTCTCCGTCGAGCTGACCGTGATCGGGCCGGTGTACTGGGTCGAGGACGTGGTCGGCGTAGTTCCGTTGGTGGTGTAGTAGATGGTTGCGCCGGAGGTGGCATCGGAGACGGTCACCGACTGGGCAGAGCTATAGGTCCCGGCGGCGGGTGAGAAGGTCGGCGTTGCTACCGTCGCGGTTATGGTGTAGGTGGCGGACGCGACCGCGCTGTTGGTGTCGCCCGTGGCTGCCGCGATCGCCTGCAGCGTCTCTGTCGAGCTGACCGTGATCGGGCCGGTGTACTGGGTCGAGGACGTGGTCGGCGTAGTTCCGTTAGTGGTGTAGTAGATGGTTGCGCCGGAGGTGGCATCGGAGATGGTCACCGACTGCGCCGAGCTATAAGTCCCGGCGGCGGGCGAGAAGGTTGGCGTTGCTACCGTCGCGGTTATGGTGTAGGTGGCCGACGCGACCGCGCTGTTGGTATCGCCCGTGGCTGCCGCGATCGCCTCCAGCGTCTCCGTCGAGCTGACCGTGATCGGGCCGGTGTACTTGGTCGAAGACGTGGTCGGCGTAGTTCCGTTGGTGGTGTAGTAGATGGTTGCGCCGGAGGTGGCATCGGAGATGGTCACCGACTGCGCCGAGGTATAGGTCCCGGCAGCCGAGTGAGAATGTCGGCGTGGCCACCGTCGCCGTTATGGTGTAGGCAGCTGACGCAACCGCGCTGTTGGTGTCGCCCGTGGCTGCCGCGATCGCCTGCAGCGTCTCCGTCGAGCTGACCGTGATCGGGCCGGTGTACACCGTCGAGGACGTGGTCGGCGTAGTTCCGTTGGTGGTGTAGTAGATGGTCGCGCCGGAGGTGGCATCGGAGATGGTCACCGACTGCGCAGAGCTATAGGTGCCGGCGGCGGGTGAGAAGGTCGGCGTGGCGACCGTCGCGGTTATGGTGTAGGCAGCGGACGCAACCGCGCTGTTGGTGTCTCCTGTGGCTACCGCGATCGCCTGCAGCGTCTCCGTCGAGCTGACCGTGATGGGGCCGGTGTACACCGTCGAGGACGTGGTCGGCGTAGTTCCGTTGGTGGTGTAGTAGATAGTCGCGCCGGTGGTGCCATCGGAGATAGTCACCGACTGCGCAGAGCTATAGGTGCCGGCGGCGGGTGAGAAGGTCGGCGTTGCCACCGTCGCGGTGATAGTGTAGGTAGCCGACGCGACCCCGCTGTTGGTGTCGGGCGTGGCCGCCGCCATAGCCTGCAGCGTCTCCGTCGAGCTGACCATGATGGGGCCGGTGTACCTGGGCGAGGATGTGGTCGGCGTACTTCCGTTGCTCGTGTAGTAGATGGTTGCGCCCGAGGTGGCATCAGAGAGGGTCACCGACTGCGCCGAGCTATAAGTCCCGGAGCCGAGTGAGAATGTCGGCATCGCCACCGTCGCGGTTATAGTGTAGGCCGCGGACGCGACCGCGCTGTTCGTGTCGCCCGTGGCCACCGCGATCGCCTCCAGCGTCTCCGTCGAGTTGACCGCAATGGGGCCGGTGTACGCGGTCGAGGCCGTGGTCGGCGTAGTTCCGTTGGTGGTGTAGTAGATGGTTGCGCCCGAGGTGGCGTCGGAGATGCTCACCGACTGCGCCGCGGTATACGTCCCCCCGGCGGGGGAGAAGGTCGGCGTGGAAACCACAGGCAAGTTTATGGTGTAGGCAGCGGAGGCAACCCCGCTGTTGGTGTCGCCCGTGGCTGCCGCCATAGCCTGCAGCGTCTCCGTCGAGCTAACCGTAATGGGGCCGGTGTACCGGGTCGAGGACGTGGTAGGCGTGGTTCCGTTGGTCGTGTAGTAGATGGTTGCGCCCGAGGTGGCCTCGGAGATGCTCACCGACTGCGCGGCGGTATACGTCCCCCCGGCGGGGGAGAAGGTCGGCGTGGAAACCACAGGCGTGATCGTGTAAGCAGCGGAGGCGACCGCGCTGTTGGTGTCACCCGTGGCTACCGCGATTGCCTGCAGCGTCTCCGTCGCGCTAACCGTAATGGGGCCGGTGTACGCGGTCGAGGCCGTGGTCGGCGTAGTTCCGTTGGTGGTGTAGTAGATGGTTGCGCCCGAGGTGGCATCGGAGATGCTCACCGACTGCGCGGAGGTATACGTCCCCCCGGCGGGTGAGAAGGCCGGCGTGGAAACCACAGGCAAGTTTATGGTGTAGGCAGCGGAGGCGACCGCGCTGTTGGTGTCTCCTGTGGCTGCCGCCATCGCCTGCAGCGTCTCCGTCGCGCTAACCGTAATGGGGCCGGTGTACCGTGTCGAGGACGTGGTAGGCGTGGTTCCGTTGGTCGTGTAGTAGATGGTTGCGCCCGAGGTGGCCTCGGAGAGGGTCACTGACTGCGCGGCGGTATAGGTCCCCCCGGCAGGGGAGAAGGTCGGCGTGGAAACCACAGGCGTGATCGTGTAAGCAGCAGACGCGACCGCGCTGTTGGTGTCACCCGTGGCTACCGCGATCGCCTGCAGCGTCTCCGTCGAGCTAACCGTAATGGGGCCGGTGTACACCGTCGAGGACGTAGTAGGCGCAGTTCCGTTGGTCGTGTAGTAGATGGTTGCGCCCGAGGTGGCATCGGAGAGGGTCACCGACTGCGCGGAGGTATACGTCCCGGCGGCGGGGGAGAAGGCCGGCGTGGAAACCACCGGCACGTTTATGGTGTAGGTAGCGGAGGCGACCCCGCTGTTGGTGTCGCCCGTGGCTGCCGCCATAGCCTGCAGCGTCTCCGTCGAGCTAACCGTAATGGGGCCGGTGTACCGGGTCGAGGACGTGGTAGGCGTGGTTCCGTTGGTCGTGTAGTAGATGGTTGCGCCCGAGGTGGCCTCGGAGATGCTCACCGACTGCGCGGCGGTATACGTCCCGGCGGCGGGGGAGAAGGTCGGCGTGGAAACCACAGGCGTGATCGTGTAAGCAGCAGACGCGACCGCGCTGTTGGTGTCACCCGTGGCTACCGCGATTGCTTCCAGCGTCTCCGTCGAGCTAACCGAAATGGGGCCGGTGTACTGGGTCGAGGACGTAGTAGGCGCAGTTCCGTTGGTCGTGTAATAGATGGTTGCGCCCGAGGTGGCATCGGAGATCGTCACCGACTGCGCGGAGGTATACGTCCCCCCGGCGGGGAGAAGGTCGGCGTTGAAACCACCGGCACGGATATGGTGTAGGCAGCAGACGCGACCCCGCTGTTAGTATCGCCCGCGGCTACCGCGATCGCTTCCAGCGTCTCCGTCGCGCTAACCGTAATGGGGCCGGTGTACACCGTCGAGGACGTGGTCGGCGTACTTCCGTTGGTCGTGTAGTAGATGGTTGCGCCCGAGGTGGCATCGGAGATTGTCACCGACTGCGCGGAGGTATACGTCCCGGCGGCCGGGGAGAAGGTCGGCGTTGCGACCACAGGCACGGATATGGTGAAGGCAGCAGACGCGACCCCGCTGTTAGTGTCGCCCGTGGCCACCGCGATCGCCTCCAGCGTCTCCGTCGAGCTAACCGTAATGGGGCCGGTGTACACCGTCGAGGACGTGGTCGGCGTACTTCCGTTGGTCGTGTAGTAGATAGTGGCGCCGGAGGTGGCATCGGAAAGGGTCACGGACTGGGCGGAGGTATAGGTCCCCCCGGCAGGTGAGAAGGTCGGCATGGATGAAGCAGGTGACCCGCCGATCGTATAGGCACTAGCTATCAGGTTACTCGGTAAGCCGCCGAACGCGGTTCCACACATCGCGTAGATGGTTTGGCTCGACGATACGGTGACGGCGCCAGAGTAGGCTGTACCCGATTGGCAGCCCCCCATATTGTCAGTTTGGGGCAGAATCGATGGTATCGAAGAGGCAGGCGTGTAGCAAATATTAGAGCCGCCAGTAGAGCACGAAATAGTCACGTTTTGGGAGCCGGAGTACGATCCCGCAGCTGGAGAAAACGTGGGATTCGCTGCGGGCGTCGTACCAGACATATAGGATTGCGTCGTATACGTGGACAAACTCGGAGTTGCCGGCGGAGAATTAACAGTGTAGCTGAACGATTCAATATAAAGCGGATAGCCAGATGATTCTCCGGTTCCTTCGGTGAGCCCTACATAAGCCGTATTCCCATCTACGAGTGACGGAATATCAACCGCACTCCACGTTTGCGTGAAGCACTTGGAACCGGGGCAAGAACCGCCCGCCGTTACGTCATACAGATTCAGCGTAAAGTTGGTACCGTCATAAGTGACGGTCGCCGAGTAGGTGTCTCCCGTGCTTGTGTTTTGCGCTCCGGCCGGAGAGTTTAATGGCACGGGGGAAGTGCTGATTTGATTCGTAGGCCAGAAGTTAGGCCCGCCGTCATCCGGCAGACACGGCGACTGAAACGTCTGGTATACCTGTGCAGAGCTATAGCTGAATGATCCACTTTCGGTAAGTGGGCTGTAGGAGTCGAGCTTTAACGCAAAGATGTTATTGGCCGATGTCGGACTAGTCCCAAACGCCTGATAGATTCCTGCCTCGCAGCCTGCGCCTCCAGCGAAGCCCTTAGGGTTTCCACCGCCGCCCCCATTGGGACGGTTGTTGTTCTCGACAGTGAACGTAATATTCTGGCCGTTGGGCACAAATGTAAACCTGGAAGTAAACGCCTGCACATTCACCGGAGTCTGGTAAATCAGACCGTTACCCGTATGGTCGGAACCACTAGGCGCAAGGACCATTGTAGATCCGGACATCACAGGGGTTGTGCCGTTAAAAGCTCCGACGACCGAAAAGGCTAGCGACCCGTAACCCGGCCAATTGACACTGCACGAGCCAGAAGTCGTCGTGAATCCTGACGAACAATTAAATATAGTCTGCCCCATCGCTGGCAGCACCAGGAAAAGCGCGATTGCTAATAGTCGCCGCACTAGTTCCACCCGCTGCATCCAGTTCCTGGCTCAAAAGTGAGCGTATCCGAGCTGCTTGAAGTCCGCGCATGATGCTGGGCAGTCCTATATGTCCAGTGGCGCTGGTAACTCCACTGGGAACGTAGATAACCGTCTGCGCCTTGGCAGCAGGCCATCAAGCTCAACGCAGGCACAGCAGGAGAAAGGACCACCAGGCGTCCGCTTTCTCCAGTCTCGCGAAACCCTTCGGTAATGGCACCTAACAATTCGGCTGCCTCAGGGGAAGGAGTTCCCGGGCAAGACGATGGCTGACGATGATTCAGAGAGAAGAGATGGGGTCGAAGCTCCTGCCAGAGTTGGGACATTCGCTATGCTCCTTCGATCTATGGGGTCCAGGCTGCTTCAGGGAGCAACTTCCTGCCAGAACAATGCCTACCGCTCACACCTGAAGAGACCGAAGGAGATAACTAGTCCAGCAAAACAATCGACAATCCGCCGTGTCGCACTCGGCTTCACCCCCGAACAAGCAGGTCCGTTGCAAACGTCACTTATACGTCGGTTGCAGATCCATCTTATCCGCCTTACTTTCCACCAAAGTATAAAGCCGCGTTAACACCATGGTATAAACCATCTATGTAAAAAGCATCCGACGAAAGTTGCATTCACACTTCGCGCCCGCTCGGATACGCATATCCGGAAGAACAATTGGCTTGGCCGACTTAGGAAGAAGCGCTCGGACCATCAAGGAAGCGGTTACACGCCACCGCCTTCTCCCGAGCACTGCCAAGTTCGTGCGGTATCTGCCTATCTCGCAGGTCATCGGCGGCCCGCGTAACAATGCGAGCACGCCCCGCGAGGGCAAGGGGCACGCCATCGCGCATTGCGCAACTGTCGCGGCTCTACCTGGACGAGTCAGGTCGATAATTGCATCTGTCGTCCCGCAAAGCAATCCTTCATATTTACATATGCACTAGGAACTTTTTGCGCAGACACCAGCGGAAGTTGGCGGGACAGAAATGTGAATAAAATTAACAATGTGAAGAAATTAACAAGACGATTTGCCCATTTAGGTGCCTGGATCTCTCCGTGGTGGAATCTGCGATGATGTCGATTTCACGAGCAGGAAGTTTGCGGCCCGTGCTTGCGAAATCACTGCGCGGGCCGAAATCAGCAAGGAGAATTCGCTAAAATGCCCTTCTATGCCGGAAACAGGCCGAAGTGTTCCCAATCAACGGGCTCGGCGTATCTCAGCTTAGAAGGGCAGTTCCAGTTGTTCGTCCCTTAATTCCACGGTTACTCCACCGTGTAGGTCCAGCTCCGAATCTCCTGGGTCACGTAATCCTTCCCGGTACTTCCTCCAAACCCAACAAATGCGGTACCGCCCCCGACCAATTCCGGAATGTTCGCCGAGTAACTGTTCCTGTATGTCGCACCCGTTACTGTATCAGTCACAGTCTCCATAAGCACACTACCGTTATAGGTGAGCGTGGCTTTCATAAGGTGGCCGCTTTGCATGTCGATGTCGGAAGGGGCCATGTTGTATTCCGCGTGGGGAGGCTGCGGATTCTCTCCACCTGAGTAGAACCCGGTAAGATTGGCTTCCTTGTCTGTTGAGTCATTGTATAAATCGAACTTGACCAGGATCGACTTTATGGACGGACAATCTGTCGAACTGGTACACCTCGCCCAGGAAAATCGCGAGCCCGACTCGCCTGAATAGTTAAAGCCCGCAGAAGAGGGGTTCGACTTGCCGATAATCATGAACCCCATGCCATCGCCACATACGGCGGGCTTTGCAGGACACTTGGCACTCCATGTAAAGGTGGTGGTAAAAGCCTGCACCTTTACTGGAGTCTTGTACCATACATTATTTGCCAGGTCAGTGCTCATATCAGTTAACCTTATTGACGAACCGGAATAGACAGAGCCATGTCCCAACCACAGTTCGCTCGGATGGCCCGCGAAGCCCTTGGGATAATTGATGACGTGTGTTCCCGGGTCGGGAACCTCTGAGTCCATAGTGTAGGCAGCGGACGCGACCGCGCTGTCGGTGTCGCCCGTGGCTACCGCCAAAGCGCGCAGTGTCTCCGTCGAGCTAACCCTAATCGGGCCGGTGTATCGGGTCGAGGATGTCGTCGGCGCAGTTCCGTTGCCGGTGTAGTAGATGGTTGCGCCCGAGGTGGCATCGGAGATGGTCACTGCCTGTTCCGAGGTATAGGTCCCGGCGGCAGGAGAGAATGTCGGGGCGGCAGTCTGCGATGTCGATGTCGATCCGTCGGTGTAGCTGAACGAATCAATATAGAGCGGAGCAATAGAAGTTTCTCCGGTGGCTGCCGTGAAGCCCACGTAAGCTCTATCACCATCCACCCACGACGGTATGTCGACATTCCATGTGTGAGTAAAGCACCTGGCCCCGGGACACCCTCCACCCGCCGTGGCATTGTACATATTGAGCGTAAGATTACTCCCATCGTAGGTAACAGTCGCCGAATATGTATCCCCCGTGGTTCTTCCTTCGGAGTTGGCGGGTGAATTCAAAGCAACAGGAGAAGTGCTTATTTTGTCAGTGAGAAAGTAATTAGGACCACTATCATTAGGATTACAAGGCGATTGATCTTGTTTATAAATCTGAGCCGAACTGTAGGTGAATGACTCACCGCTCCCAAGATAACTCCAGGAATCAAACTCCAATGCAAAAATATTGTTTGGACTTCCGTGCACAGGATCAAATGCCTGATAAAACCCACCCTCGCATCCGGCGCCGCTGATAAAACCAGGACCGCCATAGGGCGGGTTGTTGGTTGCATTATTGAGAACGAATGCGACATTCTGACCGTTGGGAACAAAGGTAAATGTGGATGTAAAATTGTGTACGTTCACCGGCGTCCGATACTCCAATCCAGCAGTACCGTGAGTTGTCCCGCCGGGTAGCAATAATATCCGTGACCCGGACAGGCTCGGAGTACTCTGAGCGCCGAGAACGATATTGAAAGCTTGCGTAGCGCCGGTTGCCGCTCCGCAACTTCCAGTAGGTGTAAACGACGGGCAGTTGAATCCACTCTGCGCGGATGCGGAGCTAAGTGCCCCTAACATCAAGGCGAGTAGAAGCAGGTATCGTTTCAATCCGGACGCCTCAGAAGCCGGACCTTCCAGACAATACGATAGCTGAGGAAGAGTGACTATCCCCCCCGTCGCAAGGGCTTCATTCAAGTTCGTTGTATTGGGATTCATTTCACTCCTTGGTATTTATGTAGAGGCTTTTTGGGCACGAGTTCGCGGGCAGACGAGACAGCACCCGTCACCAAAGAGACGGATGGCGCCTAATCCATCGGGTGCAACCTTCGCTTCTTAATCAGAGCCGTGGTGGCCTAGACCCTCGTCACCATAGGCCGGGTTCGATAAGTGTTGGGCCGTTCCGTTCTGTCCCTTAAACCTCTGAATCTCTGAATTGGGGTTTGACGATCACCTGTGTGAAGCGCGATCGAATTCTAGTCATCTCAGTTAGACCAGCGCCACGCCGGCGTGCATCGCTGCAATTGTCAACGGTTCTACTCAGAGGGACTTAGTCGATGATTGCATCCTCCGCTCCGCGAAACAATACGGCAAATTTACGCATTCACAGGGAAATTTCTGCACACACCAGTGCGAGTTTGCGCTGCATCAGGATGTACCAATGACCGGCAACCGTCTCCTCTCGACCACTTTGTCAAGCACTTGTGTCAACGTCGCTTAACAGGCCCGCGTGTCGGAGCGTCGAGGAACGAAGCCACGGCAACAGGATTCCGTAGCCGGAAGTTTCATGATTTCCTTTCGTTGTTTCTAAAAGGAGGTTTACATAGGGCTCGCCGCTTCGTCTGGCCGCGGGGAGTCGAGTACAAGGGCCTATTGTCATGGGCTCATCGGAGAGAGAAGACGCTATGCGCCGGGTAACAACTCGACAACCGCATTGATACTTCGGTGGCAGCGGCGGCACGCCCTCAGCAGGGACCTATCCGAATTAACTCGAGCCAGAACTAATACTGTGTTCGTACAGGACGTCTGCAGTACCTTATCGTTCTCGAGTTCTTACGCAGAGCTCCAGGTCAATTACTAAAACGTATCTTACATACCTCATCGGCAGAGAAAAGGGCTTTCTGGGTAAAATTTAAAAAAAAAGTGAGAGCCACGGGAACCCGGTGTAACCGCGTGCAAAATGTTCATTCTTCAGGAAGAAACACCCTACTCGTCCGGCGGGAATTACACACCGCAGGAGAGTGACTGGTGGAGAGATTGAAGGTGCAATTTGAGCATTCGGGCCATCCGGAACAGGTCAGGCCGATCGACCGGTTGAATCTATTCTGGTATAAATTTCAGCTGCAGAGTCGACGGGGTCCGCAGGTAATGCCTTACGGTACCCTTGGTACGGTATCGCTGGTAACCACCACTGGATATCCCGGATGACGTCCGCACACCGAATTTCCAATCGCGGACAATGTTGTCCCCCCTGGGCCGCAAAGCCGACAAAAAGTCTGCCCCTCGTGCCTACGAAAATCACTTTGGGAGTCGAAACCGGAAACGGGAATTTGGGTTTCCGCCGTCGCTTGATTACCGTGGCTCCGAAAATGGCTGCGTTTCGCATTACGATATCTGACGCCGAAAGGGCTCGAGCACGCTGTCCAAGCCAGGAAATGGCACGGCGCCGGTGTGAGCAGTAGAAAACCAAACACGTTTACCACTACTCTCACAGGCGCCGCTCATCGATGACGATGCAAGAAAACAGACTCAAGTGTCGCCAACTGACGAACCTTGGCGATCTCAGCTTATGGGCGGAGTTCCAGTTTACCGTCCCTCAATTCCCCGGTGACTCCACGGTGTAAGTCCAGCTTTGTATGTTCTGGGCCACGTAAGCCGCCCCGGTACTTCCTCCAAATCCAACAAAGGCGGTATCGCCCCCAACCAATGCCGGAATGTTCGCCGAGTAGCTGTTCCTGTATGTCGCACCGGTTACTGTATCAGTCACAGTCTCCATAAGCACAGTACCGTTATAGGTGAGCGTGGCCTTCATAAGGTCGCCGCTTTGCATGTTGATGCCGGATGGGGCCATGTCGTATTCCGCCTGCGGAGGCTGAGGGTTCACTCCACCTGAGTAGAACCCGGTGAGATTGGCTCCATCGGTTCCTGTTGAGTTATTGTACAGATCGAACTTGACCAAGATCGATGGTATGGACGGACAATCGGTCGAACTCGTACACCTTGCCCAGGAGAATTCCGAGCCGGAGCCGCCTGAATAATTAAAGCCGGCAGAAGAGGGATTCGACGTGCCGATAATCATGAACCCCATACCATCGCCGCATCCGGCGGGCTTTGCGGGACAGCTGGCATTCCATGTGAAGGTGGTGGTAAAAGCCTGGACGTTTACTGGAGTCTTGTACCATGCATTATTAGCCAAACCAGTGCTCGCTTTGGTTAACGCTATGGACGAACCGGAATAGGCAGAGCCATTTCCCAACCACAGCTGGCTCGGTTGGCCCGCGAAGCCAGTCGGATAATTAATGGTTTGTGTTCCCGGGCCGGGACTCTGTGAGTCCATGGTGTAAGCAGCGGACACGACCCCGCTATCGGTGTCACCCGACGCTACCGCCATAGCCTGCAGCGTCTCCGTCGAGCTAACCGTAATGGGGCCGGTGTACTTGGTCGAGGACGCGGTAGGCGTACTTCCGTTGGTCGTGTAGTAGATGGTTGCGCCAGAGGTAGCATCGGAGACGGTCACCGACTGCGCGCTTGAGTACGTTCCAGCGGTAGGAGAGAACGTCGGAGCGGCAGCCTGCGGTGTCGGTGGCGGTGTCGATGTCGATGTCGATGTCGATCCGTCGGCGTAGCTGAACGAACCAATATAGAGCGGGGCAACGGAAACTTCTCCAGTGGCTGCCGTGAAGCCCACGTAAGCTGTATCACCATCCACCCACGATGGTATGTTGACACTCCAGGTGTGAGTAAAGCACTTGGCCCCCGGACACGCTCCACCCGCGGTCACATCGTACATATTCAGCGTGAGATTACTGCCATCATAGGTAACAGTCGCCGAATATGTATCCCCCGTGGTTGTTCCTTCGGAGCTGGCAGGCGAATCCAAAGCAACTGGAGAAGTGCTTATTTTGTCAGTGAGAGTGTAATTAGGCCCACTATCATTGGGATTGCAAGGCGACTGATTTTGTTGATAAATCTGAACCGAACTGTAGGTGAATGACTGAACGCTCCCAAGATAACTCCAGGAATCAAACTCCAGTGCAAAAATATTGTTTGGACTTCCGTGCACAGGGTCAAATGCCTGATAAAACCCACCCTCGCATCCGGCGCCGCTGCTAAAACCAGGCCCGTCATTGGGCGGGTTGTTGGTTGCATTATTGAGAACGAATGCGACATTCTGACCGTTGGGCACAAAGGTAAATGTGGATGTAAAGTTTTGTACGTTCACCGGCTTCTCATACTCCAATCCAGCAGTACCGTGAGTTGTCCCGTTGGGTAGCAATAATATCCGTGACCCGGACAGGCTCGGAGTACTTTGAGCACCGATAACGATATTGAAAGCTTGCGTAGCGCCGGTTGCCGCTCCGCAACTTCCAGTAGGCGTAAACGACGGGCAGTTGAATACACTTTGCGCAGATGCAGAGCTAAGTGCTCCTAAGATCGCAGCGAGTAGAAGCAAGTATCGTTTCATCAGAATGCCCACCCGCGCTGACTTCGGAGCAACTGACGGATTTTCCAGTCCTTCATTTCCGGTGATTTCGGTAACTCCGCGTTGGCCGTACGATAGCTGAGGATGGGTCACTATCTTCCCCGCCGCAAGGACTTGATTAAAGTTCGCTGTATTAGGATCCACTGTCACTCCTTCGTATTACCATTTATGTAGAGGCTTTTGGACAAGAGTTCGCGGGGCAGACGAGACGGCACCACCCGTCACCAGAGAGGCGGATAGCGCCTAATCCATCGGGCGCACCTTCGCTTCTTGACCAGAGCCATCGCAGCTTGGACCTTGTCACAATGGGACGTGGTCGATAAGTGTTGGCCGTTCTGTCTGTCCGTTAAACCTCTTAACCTCTGAAATTGAGGTTTGACGATCACCCGTCGGAGAGCGATCGAATTCTAGTCATCTCAGTTAAAGCAGCGGCATGCCATCGTGCATTGCTGCAATCGTCAACGGCTCTACTGAGAAAGACTTCGTCGATAATTGCATCCTCCGCTCCGCAAAGCAATACAGCAAATTTACGCATTCGAAGGGAACTTTCTGCACATATCGGTGTGAGTTTGCGCTGCAGGAGGATGTACCTATGTACCCATGACCGGCAACCGTCTCCTCTCGACCAATTTGTTAAGCACTGTATGAAGGTTGCTTAACAGAGCCGTGTGTCGTAGCGTCGAGCAATGAAGCCACAGCAACAGGATCACGTAGCCGGAAAGTTTCATGATTTATGTTCGTTATTTCTAAAAGGGAGTTTATATAAGGCTCGCCGCTTCGTCTGGCAGCGGCGGAGTCGAGTACGGGGGCGTAGCGTCACGCGCTCATCGGAGAGAGAAGACGCTATGCGCCTGGCAACGACTCGACAACCTCATTGAAATTTCGGTGGCAGCGGCGACATGCCCTCAACACGACCTATTCGAATTAACTCGAGCTAGACTAATACTGTATTCGTACAGGACGTCTACAGAAATCTCATCGCGCTCGAGTTCTTACGCAGAGCTCCAAGTCAATTACTAAAACGTTATCTTACATAACTCATCGACAGAGAAAAGAGCTTTCTGGGCAAGAGTCTAAAAAAAGTGAGAGCCAGGGAGGCCCCAGGGTAAGCGCGTGCAAAATGTTCATCCTTCAGGAATAAACACCCTACTCGTCCGGCGGGAATTACACACCGCAGGGGTGTGGATGGTGGAGAGATTGAAGGTGCAATTTGCGCATTCGGCCAATCCGGAACAGGTCAGGCGGATCGACCAGTTGAATGCATTTTCGGTATCAATTTTAGCGGCAGGGTCGACGTGTGTCCCCAGGTAATGCTTATGGTACTCGTTGGTACTGAGTCACTGGTAACGGCCATCGGATACTCGGATGACGTCCGCACAGCTTGTCCGACAATGATGCCCCAGTCTAGGCTCGCCGGGAATTTCTCACGACATTGGAGAGGAGACATAGAAAGTCAAGACCATAAAAGTCGAAAGGCTGTCGTTCGATTCGCCATTGTACACGGCCGAGTTCAACCTTAGCCCCAAGCGCCAGGATCTCCTCGAGAAGGTGCAACTAATCGGAGAGCAGTGTATCCGCACATGGTCCTAGTTGACCGTGAGCGCAACCGCTGCCGTTCCCTGTAGCGTTCCGGAGATTGCCGTTATGGTCACCGTTGAAGTATTGGTCGTCGGAGTAGCCGTCGATGAGGTCCCCCCGCTGGTCCCCCCACACCCAAAGAGAAGCCCCAGGCCGGCGTAAGCTACCGCCAGCAGCACCCAATTATGCCAGCCGCGCCGCTTTCTCCATCCGAAAAGGCAGACCGTCATAGCCAGCGCTGTGAACGGGAAGAATGGTTTGGATCCCGGCCGCAAGGCAGAAGATTGCGCGGTGGTGGAAATGATGAGTTGGGTCGATACCGCTCCGCCCGAGGGCGTCAACGTCGCCTGGTCGAAGGAGCATGTGGCCCAGCTCGGCAGCGCGGAGCACGCAAGGATCACGGGGGAGTTGAACCCGTTCTCTGGCGTCACCGTCAGCGTAAGTGTCCCCTGGCCGCCGGAGTTGACCGTGAGCGAGGGTGCCGAAGCAGCAAGCACGAAGTTAGGCTGCGAGGTAATCGTAATCGTGTAGACAGCAGACGCGACCGCGCTGTTGCCGGACGCCACCGCGATGGCCTGCAGCGTCTCCGTCGAGCCAACCGTAATCGGGCCGCTGTACGGGGTCGAGGACGGGGTAGGCGTTGTTCCGTTAGTCGTGTAGTAGATGGTTGCGCCGGAGGTGGCATCGGAGAGGGTGACCGACTGCGCGGAGGGATAGCTCCCGGCAGCGGGGGAGAAGGTCGGCGTTGCGACAGAAGGTACCGACGAGGCTATGGTGTAGGCAGCGGACGCGACCGCGCTGTTGCTGTCGCCCGTGGCGATCGCGATAGCCTCCAGCGTCTCCGTCGAGCTAACCGTAATCGGGCCGGCGTACGCGTTCGAGGACGCGGTAGGCATACTTCCGTCGGTCGTGTAGTAGATGGTTGCGCCCGAGGTCGCATCGGAGATGGTCACCGACTGCGTCGAGGTATAGGCCCCAGCGGCGGGTGAGAAGGTCGGCGTTGAGACCGAAGGTAGCGAGGAGTTTATGGTGTAGGCAGCGGACGCGACCGCGCTGGTGTCGCCCGCGGCCACCGCGACAGCCTTCAGCGTCTCCGTCGAGCTAACCGTAATCGGGCCGGTGTACTGGGTCGAGGACGTGGTAGGCGTAGTTCCGTTAGTCGTGTAGTAGATGGTTGCGCCCGAGGTGGCATCGGAGAGGGTCACCGACTGCGCGGAAGTGTAGGTCCCGGCAGCGGGTGAGAAGGTCGGTGTTGAGACCGCAGGCGAGTTTATGTTGTACGCCGCGGACGCGACCGCGCTGTTGGCGTCGCCCGGGGCTACTGCGATAGCCTCCAGCGTCTCCGTCGAGCTAACCGTAATCGGCCCGGTGTACCGGGTCGAGGACGCGGTAGGCGTAGTTCCGTTGGTCGTGTAGTAGATGGTTGCGTTCGAGGTTGCATCGGAGATGATCACCGACTGCGCAGAAGTATAGGTCCCAGCGGCGGGTGAGAAGGTCGGCGTTGCGACCGTCGCTTCCGGGCTTATAGTGTAGGCAGCCGACGCGACCGCGCTGTTGGTGTCACCCGACGCTACCGCGATTGCCTGCAACGTCTCCGTTGAGTTAACCGTAATGGGGCCGGTGTACTTGGTCGAGGACGTGGTAGGCGTACTTCCGTTGGTCGTGTAGTAGATGGTTGCGCCCGAGGTTGTGTCGGAGACGGTCACCGACTGCGCGCTTGAGTACGTTCCAGCGGCAGGAGAGAACGTCGGGGCGGCAGCCTGAGATGTCGATGTCGATCCTACGGTGTAGCTGAACGAACCAATATAGAGCGGGGCAATGGAAGTTTCTCCAGTGGCTGCCGTGAAGCCCGCGTAAGCTGTATTACCATCCACCCACGATGGTATGTTGACACTCCATGTGTTAGTAAAGCACTTGGCCCCCGGACACGCTCCACCTGCGGTCACGTCGTACATATTGAGCGTAAGATTACTCCCATCATAGGTAACAGTCGCTGAATATGTATCCCCCGTGGTTGTTCCTTCGGAGTTGGCAGGTGAATTCAAAGCGACCGGAGAAGTGCTTATTTTGTCAGTGAGAGTGTAATCAGGCCCACTATCATTGGGATTACAAGGCGACTGATTTTGTTGATAAATCTGAACCGAACTGTAGGTGAATGACTGAACGCTCCCAAGATAACTCCAGGAATCAAACTCCAGTGCAAAAATATTGTTTGGACTTCCGTGCACAGGATCAAATGCCTGATAAAACCCACCCTCGCAACCGGCGCCGCTGACAAAAGCAGGACCGCCATAGGGCGGGTTGTTGGTTGCATTATTGAGAACGAACGCGACATTCTGACCGTTGGGAACAAAGGTAAATGTGGATGTAAATTTTTGTACGTTCACCGGCGTCTGATACTCCAATCCAGCAGTACCGTGAGTTGTCCCGTCGGGTAGCAATAATATCCGTGATCCGGACAGGTTCGGAGTACTTTGAGCGCCGAGAACGATATTGAAAGCTTGCGTAGCGCCGGTTGCCGCTCCGCAACTTCCAGTAGGTGTAAACGACGGGCAGTTGAATATACTCTGCGCGGATGCAGAGCTAAGTGCCCCTAGGATCACAGCGAGTAGAAGCAGGTATCGTTTCAGCAGAATGTCCACCCACGCTGACTTCAGACCAACTGACGGATTTTCCAGTTCTTCATGTCCAGTGATTCCGGTAAATCCGCCCATCTGCGCCTTGGCAGCGGGGGCCATCAAGCCCAACGCGGGCACAGCAAGAGAAGGGGCCACCAGGGGTCCGCTTCTCCCAGGCTCGCGAAAAACCTTCGGAACTACACCCAACAATCGGGACGCCTCAGAAGCTGGAGTTTCCGGGCCGTACGATATCTGACGATGAGTCACTGTCGTCCCCCGTCGAAAGAGCTTTAATTAGGTCGAAGTATAGGGCACAGGTAACACCTCGGTATAAACCATTTCTGTGCAGGCATATTACAAAAGTTGCATTCAACTCTGCGCCCGCTGGAATCCGTGCCGGGACAATTGCATGTCCCAACGACCGGCAACCGTCTCCTCTCGATCACATTTTAAGCAGGAATCGACATCACTGAAACAAGCACCCGTTTCGGTGCGCCGCGTATCTAGCTAGTTTCTGGCTGCACTGAGACTAGTAACAATGCAACGCTTACACCGAGTCAGGCGTGTTTGGCACTGCACAGCCAGCCTGCGCCCCTCAGCTCGAAGTATCGTGCCCAACTAACACCCCGGTATAAGAGAGGTCCGACAAAAGTTGCATTCAAGCTCTGCGCTCGCTCGAATTTCCGCATTGGAGAAATTGCATATACCAACGCACCGTCTCCTCTCGATCACTTGTTACGCGCAGGTCAACATCACGGCTATCTCGTGATGGATGCGTTGCTCAAACCAGCAAAGCGGTAGGCAGCCGCCTGAAAAATCAGCTCGAGAGCCACCGACTGGAGAATTGAAAGTGCGGAAGACTCTTGATCTACCGGGGCACGCCAGCGTCCGGCGGCACAGCGAAAACCGACGGTGCGCCTGTGCCTGCAGGGCGCAGTTTCCTGCACCCCTAAAATGCAAGACGGACACTCAGCGCTTGAGTATAAGGCCTTGTCCGGTCGGCAACGCCAGAATTTCGGTGCACTTCTCGGCGGCAAACGAATTGAAAGCGCGGTACTGCTCTTCGTAGCCGGAGTAAGCGTAATCGTCCAGCAAAATCATACCGCCTGGCACGAGTTTTTCCCAGAAGAAGCTGGCGGCTGCAATCTCTGGAACAGTGCAGTTCATGTCGAGAGATAGATAGCAGACCTGCGGAATATGTACTGGAGTCAAGCTATCCGGAACAGCTCCTTGAATTACATGCACGTTCTTGAACTGCGAAAAGTTCTCCCGGACACTCTCGTACGATAGATCCTTGTACCAGCTAAGCCGCTCCGTTTTCTTCTCGGTCGGCGACATGAATTGTTCATCCAGCCCGCGGAAGGTGTCGAACAGGTAGAAATCCTTTTGCATCGAGTTCCAGTCAAGAAACTGCATGATCGCGGAACTCAGAAAACCCGTGCTGACGCCACATTCGACAAATGCCCCTGGGAGGTGCTTCACCTGTGATACGACCCATAGCGCAACATGAACTCGCCAATGGATGCGATGGTCGACGCCGCTCGCCTTGATTCCACGTTGATAGGCCGCTACAAAGCGCGGTTCACGGATGAAATCGTGATTATGGAAAGTGGTCAGACAGTCTTGACTGTAGAGCCCAGGTCTTGAGAGATTGTAAACTTCGTATCCAAGACTGCGCACCACTTTCTTCAGCATTGACGTGAGCGCCATGCTCTGGGTCACCTCTCGCAATTGTCGCCGAGTTCAATACTACTATACGTGTCTATTGCCAAGCGTCGCGATCACGGTCGCGAGCTTCCTCGCTACTTGCGCCGGGATCACCGCTTGATGAGGCTCTCTGTGCGTTAGCTGGAAGAACAGCGCTGCGACGATAGTCCTGTAGTTTCGATCGGGCGTCCCTCGCGGTCCTAATTGACCGTGAGCGTGATAGTCGTCGTCCCCTCTAGGGTTCCGGAGGTTGCCGTTACGGTCACGGTCGACGTAGTGGGCGTCGGAGTAGGGGTGGGTGATGTCGCGCCACCTCCGCTGCTCCCTCCGCAGCCAAACAGAAGCCCCAAGCCGGCGTAAGCTACCGCCAGCACCAGCCAATGATGCCAGCAACGCCGCTTTCTCCATCCAAAGAAGCAGACCGTCACCGCCAGCGCGGTGAAAGGGAAGAATGGTCGGGATCCCGGTTGCAAGGCAGAAGACTGCGCGCTGGCCGAGATGGTGAGTTGGGTCGTTGCCGCTGTCCCCGCCGGTGTCACCGTCGCCGGGGCGAAGGAGCATGTGGCCCCGGCCGGCAGCCCAGAGCACGCAAAGCTCACCGGGGAGTCGAACCCGTTTACCGGCGTCACCGACAGCGCAACAGTCCCCTGGTCGCCGGAGTCGACCGTGAGCGACGCTGGCGAAGCACCAAGCGTGAAGTTGGGTAGCGCGGAGGTTATGGTGTAGGCAGCCGACGCGACCGTGCTGTTGGTCTCACCCGTGGCTACTGCGATCGCCTCCACCGTCTCCGTCGAGCTAACCGCAATGGGGCCGGTGTACTCGGCCGAGGATGTGGTAGGCGTCGTTCCGTTGGTCGTGTAGTAGATGGTCGCGCCGGAGGTGGCATCGGAGATGGTCACCGACTGCGCAGAAGTATAGGTCCCGGCGGCGGGGGAGAAGGCCGGCGTCGCGACCGAGGGTAGCGAAGAGTTTATGGTGTAGGCAGCGGACGCGACCGCGCTATTGGTGTCACCCGTGGCTACCGCGATCGCCTTCAGCGTCTCCGTGACGCTCACGGTGATGGGGCCGCTGTACTCGGTCGACGATGTGGTAGGCGTCGTTCCGTCGGTCGTGTAGTAGATGGTCGCGCCGGAGGTGGCATCGGAGATGGCCACCGACTGCGCCGAGCTATAGGTCCCGCCGGCGGGTGAGAAGGCCGGCGTTGCAACCGAAGGTGGCGCGGAGGTTATGTTATAGGCGGCGAAAGCGACCGCGCTTTCAGTGTCGCCCATAGCTACCGCGATCGCCTTCAGCGTCTCCGTCGAGCTAACCGTAATGGGGCCGCTGTACTCGGTCGAGGACGTGGTAGGCGTCGTTCCGTCGGTCGTATAGTAGATGGTCGCGCCTGAGGTGGTATCGGAGATGGTCACCGACTGCACCGAGGTATAGGCCCCGCCGGCGGGTGAGAAGGTCGGCGTTGCGACTATAGGTACCAGGTTTATGAAGTAGGCAGCGGACGCCACCGCGCTGGTGTTGTCGCCCGTGGCTGCCCCGATAGCCATCAGCGTCTCCGTCGAGCTAACCGTAATGGGGCCGGTGTACTCCGTCGAGGATGTGGTAGGCACAGTTCCGTTGGTCGTGTAGTAGATGGTTGCGCCCGAAGTAGCATCGGAGATGGTCACCGACTGCGCCGCGGTATAAACCCCGGCGGCGGGTGAGAAGGTCGGCGTTGCAACTACAGGTAGCAGGTTTATGGTGTAAGCAGCGGACCCGACCGCGCTGTTGGTGCCGCCCGAGGATACCGCGATGGCCTTCAGCGTCTCCGTCGAACTAACCGTAATTGGGCCGGTGTACTTGGTCGAGGACGAAGTCGGCGTAGTTCCGTCCGTCGTGTAGTAGATGGTTGCGCCCAAGGTGGTATCGGAGATGGTCACCGACTGCGCCAAAGTATAGGTCCCGGCGGCGGGTGAAAATGTCGGCGTAGCGACCGAAGCCTGTATCACGTAGCTGGCGCTCACCACAGGGCTGTCACCATACCCTGTTCCCCCGGCGACCGCGTATAAAGTCTCACTGGATGAGACCGTGACTGGCCCCATATACAGGGTTCCGGTAGTACAGCCGGTCGCGCCGTTAGTTGCCGGACTTCCCGTTGTGTTGTAACAAATGACTGCTCCTGATGACGAGCTTGACAGCGTGATGCTCTGCGATCCTGAATACGTTCCAGCGGCAGGAGAGAACACCGGGATAGCAGCCTGCCCCGGTGATTCCACAGTATAGGTCCAGCTCGACAGGCTCTGGGTGACGGTGGCGGCCCCCGTACTTCCTCCAAAACCAACATAGGCGGTATCGCCTCCAACCAATGACGGAATGTTCGCCGCGTAACTGTTAGTGTATGTGGCGCCAGTCACCGTATCGGTCACTGTTTCCGTGAGCAGCGTGCCGTTGTACGAGAGCGTGGCACGCATGAGGTCGCCGCTCTGCATATTGATGCCGGAAGGGGCCATGTCGTATTGCGGGTTGTTGGGAGCTTGTGGGTATGTTCCGCCCGAGTAGAATCCCGTAAGGTTTGCTCCGGGTGAACTTGTCTGCACGTCGTACAGATCGAACTTGACTAAGATTGCGTTTATGGCAGGACAATCTGTGTTTCCTGTGCCCCCGCACTGTGACCAGGATAACTGCGCCCCGGAACCGCCGGAGTAGGTATAGCCCGGAGACGAAGGGTTGCTAGTGCTAATGATCATGAACCCAAAGCCGTCGCCGCAATCTGCGGGGCATGTCTCCGTGAAGGTGAAGGTGGTCGTAAAAGCCTGCACATTTACAGCAGTCTCGTACCATGCATTATTGGCTGCGCCAAACAAACCTGATGTAGTCAACTGTATCGTCGAACCGGCCAGCGGCGACGCGCCGTTCACCAACGATATCTGGCCCGTGGAACCGGCAAAGCCGTTGGGGTAATTGATGACCTGAGCATGTGCCGCGGGGGGGCTCAGTAAGCCCAACGTCATCACGGCAAAAGAGAGAACCACCAGGAGCCTGCTTCTCCGAGTCTCGCGAAAAACTCTCTGGCGGCAATTGAGTAAGGGTCGACAGAAGAAGAAAGCAAGCCGAAAGACCGACCTCAGAGAGAGAGAGGATGGTTGGTAATGGCACGCAGGATTGCGCATTAGGCTATGCTCCTTCAGCTTTAGAGCTTCTACTCATACCAACGCTCATGACTGAGAACTACGGAAGAGACCGGCCCAAATAACCAGCGCTGCGAGTGCTGCTACGAATTGTGAATAGGAAACGAAATCCCTGGAAAGACTTGGTCGCTACAATCCCTATTTCGGGCACAGTCTTTCTGGCGTCACTCTGACCGAGTCACCAAGACAGTAGACGTAACTACCGCTCAACACATCGCGACGTATCTGTTCAGTATAGAGCTTTTAAGTACCGCTCCGTATAAATCAATTGTAAAATGCTTCCAACGAAGTTGCACTCCCCGATCCTCATTGCCCGATGCTTTGGCTCAATTGGGCTAAAGACGCACGTAATGAACCTTCGTATCGTCTGTCGGGTCATTTACAAGAATTTCGGTAATCCGCAACCCCTCGTCGGCCAGGTTACGAATGGCGCTATCTGGCGCCATCGACGAGAACTCGCCGTGAATCATTCGTTGCCTGAATTTACCCGCTTCGCCCGTTAGATTGCTTGGTTTGAGCGGCACTATGCAATACACTGAGCGAGACGATCGTGGTCAAAATTCAACTGGCCCCCTCCAGACAGCTGAATTTTCTCTCAAAGATGGGTATTTTCGACCTTGTCATCCGCTGAAAGCTACTCACACGAAGCATCAGTCATTATTGTGTCGTTCAACACTAAGGACATATTGCGGGAATGCCTTGAGTCGGTGGAACGTGAATCGGATGGTCTACGGATCGAAACTCTGGTTGTGGACAATCACTCCGGCGACGGTTCGTCAGAAATGGTCGAGAACGAGTTTCCCTGGGTCCGCGTGTTGCGGAGCACCGTAAATCTTGGCTTTGGTGCTGCCAACAACCTTGCCATTCAGGCAGCTCAGGGGCGCTACCTGATCCTGCTAAATTCGGATGCGTTTTTATGCCCCGGCTCACTTAGGCTCGCCATTAACCACATGAATCGACGTCCCGAGGTGGCGCTCGCCGGCGCGCGGCTTGTGGGAACGGACTACTCCTGGCAGCCCTCCGCGCGCATGTTCCCCAGCGTCTTCGGCGAGGTCCTGGTGCTGACCGGCCTTGCGGCTAAGTTCCCAAAGTCCCGATTTTTTGGACATTTTGATAGAACTTGGGCTGACCAGTTAAAAGCTGCCCAGGTAGATTGGGTACCGGGGGCATTCTCGATCGTCCGCGCAGAGGTCCTGGAAAGAGTGGGATTATTCGATCCGCGGTTTTTCCTGTACTGCGAAGAGGTCGACCTCTGCCGCCGCATCAAAAGGGCTGGGTACGAGATCTGGTACTGGCCCGATATTGTGGTAATCCACATAGGCGGCGAATCCTCCCGTCAGATCAAAGACCTTGAACTCTCGTCTTCCGGCAGTATCCAGCTTGTCCTCTGGCGAATGCGGAGTACCCTGCTCTATTGGAGAAAGCATCATGGAGCGAAAGTTTGGCTGGTGAAATGGCTCGAGCTTGCACTCTACCGGTTCTCCTATTTGCGCAATAGATTTAGTAGCGACCCCCAGCGAAGGGATGGTGGCCGGGCTTCCAGATCGCAGAATCTCGCAGCCTCGATGCGGTTGGCATGGAAAGAAACCGAGGGTGGCCGGGTTTCTCCGCCTCGCCCGTGGTGAAGGAATGGCAGGGCTAGCTAAGTTAGATTCATCTTTAGATTCATCCAGGGTATTGAAGTTAGTCCACGACAGGACACGAACCACCCTTGGTTGGCACTTGCGAAAGTAAAACCGCGCGGCCGGGGTCGACGACTGAACTCTTCCTGCCTTTCAAATAAATATCGCGCGTAATGATGGTTGGCCGCTCGACAAGAAAGTAAAAGGCTACTCCAAGCAGAAACGTAGATGAGAGCACGAGGAACGATTTGCCCACGCCGCTATGCATGCCCGCTAAAACATGGCCGCGAATTGCGGGATCAAAGATGGTGTGCGTCAGGTACACACTGTATGAGCATAACGCGATCCCCTGAACCCCTTTCCTGGCAAGTTTGCCTGCGGCAAACACGGGACTCCATTCAAAGTCATAGAAATACCGGACCCACGCACCGTATCCGACTGCATACAACGTATTGACGAGTAGATCCAATCCCTCGGGGCGGGGGTTCCAGAATGTCAAGATTACCATTGTGATAGGACTGAGCGGGATCAGCCACTTCGCTAGTGGTCTTATTCGAACGAAGCTAAGGCGGTCCTCCACATACAAGTAAGCTAGATAAACGCCGGTAATCAGTCCGTCACAGTGAAGATGGCTGAACCAAAACCATTGCGCAGGCAACGGCCTTTCCAGCGCTAGCGTGGCGATCCTCAATGCCAACGGTATGAAAATTGCGATAGGTAAAATGAATTTTAATTTGTTCCGCCCAACAAGGCGGTCGATCAGCAAACCTAGCACAGGGAGGGCAAGATAGAAATGCTCTTCGACGCAAAGACTCCATGAAGGCCCGAAACCGCTGATTCCATAATAGTTCTGTAGAAAGCAAACGTAATACCAGTGAATTCCCGGAAGCGAAATTACCTTGCCAACCGCCAGGTAAACCAGGATCGCTGCACAATATGGGGGCAGCGTACGCCACCACCGGGAGCGCCAGAATTCCCAAAAGGAGAATGAACCGCGTTGCGTGGAGCGAAAATAAATGCGTCCAATTAAAAACCCCGAAAGGACGAAGAACAATTCCACACCGCTACCCAGAGTGCTTAGCAAATCCCGGCCTGCAAGATTCAGCGTCAACCCGTGGCAGAGGAAAACTCCGATTATTGCGATCGCACAAAGTGAGTCCAAACCAATATTTCGCTCTTTAGCCACGCTGCGAACTCCTCTAGAACTCCTCTTGGTGACCGGTTGCGGAAAGACTATTCTTTTCAAGTGAGTAGGGCAAAAAACACATTGTTCCGGAACCCGCTAAGACCCACAAGAACGCGTAGGGCATGATCCACCAGCGCATCCTTGTGATCCCACCAACAAAGAGCGAAAAAGGCTTGAATAGTAATGCAATGCTAACATTTTCTAAATGGGCTGCAATCCTTATTGTCCTCGAAAACAGGCTGCCATCCCCGGCTCACGCATGTTCTGCGTATCTACTGAGTTTGCGGAAGGCGCACTCCTCGAAGCGCCTGGCAAATGACCAAAGCCATCGGATTTTGATTCTTGCTTTGAGACCAGACAGAAGCAGGCTAAACTAGTTGGAGTCTCCTTGGCAGTGCATCAGCAAGCTTTCGGCGGAATATCTCCAAGAAATTAGGATGTTTTACCGTGTCCAGGGGAAATTACACTTATGAATTGCCCATAAGGCACATAGGGGGCGAATCCTCCCGTCAAATCAAAGACCTTGAACTCTCGGCTTCCGGCAGTACCCAGCTTGTGCTCAGGTGAATGCGCATCGCAGCCTCGATGCGGTTGGCATGGAAAGAAACCGAGGGTGGCCGGGCTTCTCGGCCTCGCCCGTGGTGAAGGGAGGATGAGATTAAGCGTCGCATCAAGGCACTCCTAAGCAACCTGCTCTCCGGACTCCTGCGTGGTACTGCTCCACTGCTGGAGGGTCTTACGCGTATCCACGCTCATGCCTCTCTTGCTGCCGACCTGCACGAGCCCCTGCCTGCATCTGTGGTCGTGGAGGGGCGGGTATCGGTTTACGGGAGCGGACGCGTATGTATCGGCGAAAAGGTGCTGCTTTACTCGGACGTGCACTTGGAAACGCAGGGGGATGCTCGCATCGAGCTGGGCGCAAAGGTAGTGATTTCTCGCGGCACACATATAGTAGCCATGGCCGGAATTACGATCGGTGAAGGCAGCATGATCGGTGAATACACCAGCGTCCGTGACGCAAACCATACCCGCCATCCGGACCGGTCGATTCGCGATTCCGACTTTAACGCAAGACCAATCACCATTGGCCGGGAAGTCTGGCTCGGACGCGGAGTCACCGTTCTGGGCGGGGTAACGATTGGAGACAAAGCGACGGTAGGGGCCAACGCAGTCGTGACCCGAGACGTCCCAGCGGGGGCAACCGTAGGGGGCATCCCCGCGGTATCGCTTGCCGCGAAGGCGCCGTAAAGGCGAACCCTATCAGGCCAGGTGCTTCTTCAAAATGTGGGAGCGAGTGCAGTGCATTGCAACATGCGTATAACCACGCGTCGCCGCCAGGGAAGCCATACCCATGCTTCGCAGTTTCTGAGGGTCGGAAATAGCGTTTTCGATGGTTGCCGCCAGAATCTCTGGCCTACCAGATTCGATCAGCCAGCCTGTCCGGCCGTCTTCAACATGGGGCCGCAAACCGGGAGTGTCCGAAGCAATCACTGGAACGGCCTGCGCGTTAGCATCGAAAACCACGCGGGGCTGTTCGTCCGTCAGGCTGGGGACGAGCAGTGCGTGGTAGCCCCGAACCAAGTTGAAAAACGGCGCGCCATAGGGCACCGTATCGAGCACAGAAAGCTGCACACTGGAAAGCTCGGCAGCCGAGTCTTCACAACTTTGCCGAAGGGTGCCCTCTCCGATGATATCCACTCTGGCCCTGATTCCATGTCTGTCAAGAATCCGTAGTGCTTCCAGGAGTATGCCGACCCCCTTACCCATCATCAGGCGCCCAGCGAAAAGCAGCCTGACAGGCTCTGCAAGCTTGCGATCCCAATCGCGCTGTGCATCTGCTTCGTCCAAGATATCGCCTTCATTGATCCATACGGCCGGGGTCACGTACGCGCGTCCAGGCGCTCTGTTATACAACGAGTCACGGTAGAAGGATTGCGTGAAAAGAGCGACATCAGCGTGGTTGCACGACCAGCGAGCTGCTAAATCCTTGGTGGTATCCCATAGTCTTCTTATCAACGATTGGCTTTGGAAAGGTCCACTGCGCCACGAACTCTCAACGACGATTACCAGGGCTTTGCCGCGAATGACAGCAAATGGATTGGCGATCCAACCGAGGGGATAGGGCCAGCCGATTACGCTGGAATGCACGATCTCTGTTCGGCCAATTGCGCGCCAAAGTACGAGCGCCGTCCTCGGCAACCCAAGCAGGGCTTTGAAGGCGGATGTTTGATCCGGCAACTCTACATAGCGAAATCGAACCCCTTCGGGAGCCTCGATCGGAACCAGGTTTGGCTGGTCTGCTTTGCGAAATTTAGGGGCGCAAAGGGTAAAGTCTTTGAGATATTGGAGGTGCTCAAGCAGATCATGGTGCCACCCCTGCTCGAGCCATATCACGTCGTGGTCGTCGAGGAAGCAGGGGATGAAAGTCACCATCAGATAAGGTCTATCGATGACTGCTGGAATGTTGTTTTGTGAAATTGCGGTTGACGCGGTGGTTGAAGAGTCCCTGGGCATCGATGCATTGGTCGACGTCGAATTCATTGGAGACTCGCAGGTCCCTGGATCCTGCAAAGGATGAAGTGGTTACGACTTATCACTTGGGGGGACCACCGGATCTCTCGCAGTTACTCCACCTCAGTATGGTTGAAGCCTGTGTGAATCAAATACGGTAGCGATACCAGATTATATCATTTGGTCTCGTGTCTGGCATGGCGCGAAACCATCAAGATCCCGATGGATGTCGTCGAGCAAGCCAGAATCCACAGCGCGGTCACGACCATCCATTTGCCTATTAAGTGGTATAGAACGTGGTCCACGGCATGAAGAGACACAACCTCGACACACCACAAAATCACTGACAGCAAGACTCCCGATACCGCAAGACGAGCACCAACCGGTCGCGAAAGAGAGCGTCGAGCGGCGAGCAAACTGAAAAGCAGCAGATCCTCCGAGAAGGTGATGACAATCTCCTGCGGTAGCTTGCGCAGGGCATATTCGTGCTCCTGCGTCGCAAAGTCCACAAAGAACTGGTGCAGCCTCCAGCGCAATTAAAGACGATGTCAAGCAGTAAGGCACTCTCGATGAGCATGAACGCAGCGGCAAGTTGGGAAGCTCGTGCCGCGCTTTCGTCCTGATCCAGGCAATTGCCACAACAGGTTACGGCCGTTCCATATGCCAGCCAGCCCGACCGCCTGCGTGGGATTAAGCCATTCCTACTTGTTATCATGAATTCCGTAATCCCTCGTAGAGCTGAACCGCCGCTTCTCCAGGAGAGGCATATGATTTCACCGTGGATAGCATTCCTCGCATGGGTCCCGATCAGCCTGTATTTCTTCCGAAGCTGTCCCGTTCGCGTGGCGATCCTGGTCAATTTTATTGCGGGCTGGGCGGTGCTGCCTTCCGCCGCCTTCGCACCCACCAATGCTGTCTTTCCCTACTGGATACTGGGAACCTGCCTGGCATCGGACCACTTCTTTACCAGGGCGAGCGTGACCGGAATCATCGGCCTTATCGGGGTTTTGCTGGTCGACCGGGCGACCTTTCGCCGATTTCAACTCAGCTTTTGGGATTTGCCCATGCTGGTCTGGTGCATCGTTCCCGCTTATGTCGGCCTTCGCCAACTTCCAGGCGCTTTTTTCCCGCTCTCGTAGCGAACTCTATCAGAATCTGGCCTGGGGCGTCCCGTATCTTTTCGGACGTCTCTATTTCAGCGATACCGCGTCTCTCAGAATGGCCGCCAAAGCCTTCGTCCTGGCGGGAATGGCCTACGTTCCCGTTTGTCTGATCGAGATCTTTCACCGGGCCACAGATCTATGCCCATTTGTATGGCTATCAACCGTATCGCTGGACGGGTGCCACGCGATACGTCGGGTTCCGTCCTGTCGGCTTGCTGGAAGATGGAAACCAGCTTGGTATTTGGATGGCGACTTCGGCACTGATTGCAATATGGCTCTGGAGACGCCGGCTGGCTGACGCGATTCTCGGAATTCCCATCGCCTGGATCGGCGCAGCCCTTTTTGTCGTCACTCTCCTCTGCCAGTCTGGCGGAAGTATCGTTCTCTTGTTCTGCCTGCTTCCGTTTGTCCTTGTACGCCAGAGTAATCTTCCTCGCGTTCTCGCGGCGCTGCTCCTGCTGGGAGTTGTCGGCGCCATGGGTCTTCGGCTGGCCAATGTTGTATCGCTGCAATCGCTGGTCAAACACAACCCAGTGGCCTCCTCAGCCGCTCATTTCTTGAAAGGGATCCAACGCGGCTCCTTTGGGTGGCGGCTTTCCCAGGACGAACGATATGTCACCATCGCGCTTGAAAAACCCCTCCTTGGCTCGGGCGAATGGGACTGGTGGCGAGCCAGTTCGACGTCGTCGCGTCCATGGAGTCTATGGCTGCTCGCATTTGGGATGTATGGCAGCGTTGGCCTGCTTGCCTTGGAGTGCCTGCAACTGCTTCCCGTAGCACGCGTCTTATGGGCTCCGGTTTGCCCCCGGCGATATTGCGGGCTTCGATCTGCGTGGTGCTTTGGCCTCAGCGATTCTTATGTCTGCTATTGATAATCTGCTGAATGGATCGATGATCCTTCCCTTACTGCTGCTGATTGGCGGATTGAGCGCGCCATCCCTTGCCGTCTCTGCAAGCACGACGGCAAAAGGACAACGCTCCCCACGAGGGATTCGGGAAAACAAGGATCGAACACCGGCTCGCATTCAACATTTTCTCGCCGCTAATCGAATGTCGAAGCCTGTATGAACCCGGCGTCAAGCAGCGGCAAAGAAGACGCTCCACAACCCAGGCTGCATCCGCGGCTCGCTTATCTCTTGAGCATTTACCCTGCGATTTCACACACTTTTTTTCTCAACGAAATTGCCGGGTTAAGGAAGCTGGGCCTCACGATTGACGTGGCATCCATCAATAAGCCGGAGTGGGCGGCCGGGCCTGCTTCCGAGCTTGAGACAAGTGAGTTTGAGACGACGTTCTATATCAAGGCGATGACCCCGGTACGCATTTTGCGGGTTTTGTTGAAGATCATGTTTACAAAACCGGACGTTGTCTTCCGGGGATTACGCGCCGCGCTTTCAGCTCGACGGCTGGAACCTGCCGGCGACGGGCTATGCGTTGTTCTACCTTGCGGAAGCGCTGCTGTTAGGAGACTGGCTGCGGCAACGAGGCCACAGTCACCTGCATATTCACTTCGGGGGCCCGGTTGCCACCGTCGGCATGTTGGCATCCATGGCTTGGCAGTTTTCCTATTCGATGATGATCCATGGTCCGGAGGAGTTCTACGACGTTGAAAAGTTCTATTTGCGACAGAAGGTGGAAAGAGCTCAATTTGTTCTCTGTATCAGCGATTATTGCCGCAGCCAGGTCATGAAAGTATGTGATCCGGCCCATTGGACAAAGCTTCACGTGGTACGCCTCGGCGTGGACCTTCGCATATTCTCACCCGTTCCTCGGGTTGACCGGAGTGACGCAATAGAGATCATCTGCGTTGGGCGTTTGGTTCCGGCTAAAGGGCATCTGATCCTTCTTCGTGCCTTCTCCGACCTTCGTGCGCCGCGGATATAACCTGCGGTTGCGGCTTATTGGCGACGGAATCGAGCGGAGCGGGATGGAGTCTTTCATCAGCCGCGGAGAGGCTTGCACGCGTTCAGTGATCTTTGAAGGCGCGCTCAATCACGAGGCGACCAGGCAAAAACTGGCGCACGCTGACATTTTTGTTCTTGCAAGCTTCGCCGAGGGATTGCCTATAGCGTTGATGGAAGCCATGGCCATGGAAATCCCTTGCATCAGCACTTTCGTGGCCGGCATCCCTGAGCTGATTCGCGACGGGTTGGACGGTCTGCTTGTTCCTCCATCCTCGGAGCAAGCGCTCTCGGCTGCACTTGAGCGTCTGATCTCCGACGCAGAGCTCCGGAGAAGATTTGCGGCAGCCGGCCGCCACCGCGTAGAGGAATTCTACGATCTTCAAAAGAATGTCCGGTCACTCGCTGATACCTTGCAAGGCTGCCTTGCAGAGGTTTCTTGGATAAGGCGAGACGAGGCTTGCCCCCCAGCGGCGGTAGGTTCAACAGTGCCAAATCTTGTTACCACGCAGGAGGGAGAGGGCGGCGCCGCTAAAGGTACCACTGAGATCAACCGATGATGAAGATGTTGGGCCGCCATTTGCACAAGGAGCGAGACACCGTGAGTGGCAAGAAAATCCTGATCATCGACGACGACCCCCATCTTCTATTGGGCCTGACTCCCAGGCTAAAAGCCGGCGGCTTCAACGTAGTAACCGCTTTGGATGCCATCTCCGCCATAGCCGTGGCGCGCCAAGAGCTGCCGGATCTGATCATCCTCGACCTGGGACTTCCCGGAGGTGACGGTTTTGTGGTCCTTGAACGGCTAAAAAACCTGGCAATTCTTGCGGCCATCCCGGTCGTCGTCCTCAGCGCCCGAGATCCGGTCGGCAATAGGAAGCGTTCGTTGGAAGGAGGGGCGGTGGCCTTCTTCCAGAAGCCTCCTGATAATCATGAGTTCCTGACTTCAATTCGGCAGGCTTTAGGAGAGACGATTGCACTTTCGAGCTTCCTTAAGACCTGAGCTTTGCTCTATGAAACGATTGGTCTAAGGCAGTTTCGCAATTGCGAAACTGGTCTAGGGTCGCGCCAAGCGCGCTCAAGGTCGACGAACATAATTGGCTTGTCACTCATGGAGTCTCTCCTGGCTGCTTAAGTGCGCTTGGATCAAGCGTTCAATTTGTGCAGAGACTTCGCCGACCTGCTCATCCAATGACAAGCCGGGAGACACGCCAGGCGCAACCGCGAGCGTGGTATACGCGAGTACGGGCTTGAGTTTAGAGGCACTGTCAAAGTTCTGTAGCTCGCTGGTAATGCGGTTTGCGATGATGGCAGCTCCGCCGGCGTCGGCACGCGCGACAATGAAGAAGTTAACCACCGTCTCTGCGTCGCTCATCGAAGGCAATAAGAGGTCCTTACTGCCATGAATGCAGCTCTGCAGAACTCTCCGGATCTCTGGCAGCAAATCGGCCTGCGCAGCGCCCTCAACCGCGATCATGTCTACTGTAATAAGGCTCACGTAACCCGACTCCAGGTTTGACCCGGTAAAGAGGTGCGCGCACAATTTTGCCAGAGAAAATACCGGGAGGGTGAAGTAAAAGGTACTGCCCTTTCCCTGCTGACTCTGCACCCAGATTCGACCACCGTGCAGCAATACCAGTTCTCTGGCTATGAACAAGCCCAGACCCAGACCGCTGCGACTTGCATCGCTGGAGCTTTTTACCTGCGCCAGGCGGTCAAAGACGAGAGAGCAATTTTCAGGGCTGATTCCGCAGCCAGTGTCGGCGACCCAGAAACGCAAAAAGCCGTTATCTTCCGCAAAGAGCTGGGCGTGAACCGTAACCGTTCCCCCTTCGGGAGTAAATTTGATTCCGTTATCGATCAGGTTGGTGAGGATTTGCCTTACTCGGGTGGGCTCAGCCCAAATAAAGGGGGGAGACAACCCACCCTCACACCGCAGGTTGATACTTTTCGCGGCCGCGTTCGTAAGGCATGTGTTGAGCACCCCGTCGATTAGCTTGGCCGGGCTTGCGCGCTGGGGCTCGATGACCAGTTTATGGGTTTCAACCCGGGTTATATCGAGAAGATCGTTGACCATTTCCTTTAATTGTTCGACATTGTCGAGCGCCAACGTCATGTGCTCGCGCTGATCGGGATTTAACTCACCGAGTAGTCCATCCAATAGATTGGTCATGAAGAAATAGATCGCTGTGAGGGGAGTGCGGAGTTCGTGTGAGACGTGAGAAATAAATTCTTCCTGCAAGTGTGCCCGCTCTTGCCGCGTCTCCTCCAATGCAGTCGCGATTTTCCTGCGCTCGGTCAGATCCTGCACCAGGATGGCAAAGCCCCGAGCCGGACCCGCCTGGTGCTCGATTGTTGTAATGCTGACACTTGCCCAGAACCGCTGCCGGTTCCCCCGGACATGCCATCCCTCGGCTTCTGCCCAGCCGGTTTGCAGGGCTTTTTGCAGCTGTCTTTCCGGCAGGTGATTGCGTTTATCTTCCGGATCGAAGATGCACGAGAAGTGCCGGCCCACGATCTCGGCTTCGACAAAACCCAAGAGGCGGTCTGCTCCGCGATTCCAGCTGGTCACCTGTCCCGTCAGGCCCACGGTAAAAAGCGCGTGATCCTTCACCCCCTCCACCAGGAATCGAAAGCGTTCGTTGTTCTCCGTCAGCCTGGCTTCGAGTATTGCGGCGTAGCGTTGCCGCAGAAATGCGTGACCGAGCACACGCAGCAATTGGCCGGATGCCCGCAGCAGGGTTCTGCTGACCGGAGCCTGCTTCCTGGCCACATCCCAAAGCCGCTGCACGGGAAGATCAAAGTCCTTTGCCATCCGCTGGAGTGGGATGGACTCGGGATATCGATCGAACACTTGCCCGGCAACGATGGCGCCCAAATGTTGCGTGCCGAAGGAGAGCGGGACTGCGACATGGGTCAAACCAACCCGGTCATGTACGATCACCGCGTCGCCGGTTTGCAACGCCTCAGCAACCGCCGAGCAGGGCCGGCCTACGCAGAAGGGACATCCGGCAATGGTAGCGGGTGCGTGGTCATGAATCAGCTTCCATACGGGCTGAGGATTATGACATTCTCCCAATATGTGGCCCTGATCGTCGGTCAAGGCTACCGCTACCTTCATGGTCTGGGAATAGGTCACCAGGATTTCGCTCCACGCCTCGGTATTTAGCAAGTCGGCGCGCAGTTGGGGCGACAGTTCGCTGGTGCGATTGACCAGCATCGAGCCGCTGCCATAGGGAGAGCCAATCGGCAAAGAGGGAGACTTGCCCGCGTCAGTCCCTCCAGGCGATTCCGGAGTCATCTTGCATCCTGAAGGGCAACCGAGCCGTTGGTCCGCTTGGGGAGGGTTAATCTGGTGGGCGCGCGGCTCAACAGGCTGGAATAATCCTGCAGGGACACGCTGGCGACCACACTCTGCTCCAGTGGCAAGAGAGAGATTCCTCCCTCGCCGATCACATACTCGCGCGTATCAAAAGAGTGTTTAGACCCGCGTGACTTGACTACCGTAATGCAACGGTGGAGCGAGTTGTTGATTTCCACCAGGCTCAACAGGATGAGATTATCCACGATGGAGCTGAGGGGAAAGTCGGGCATATAGGACGAGATACCAAGGAACTCCGGGTTCTCATAATTGAAGAAGGTGGTCATCAAGCGCTGCTTGCTGTAGGCCACGATGGCATGGAAAAAATCGCGGTAGACATCGATTTCCTTGATAGCAGAGCTGTAGCTCGTCATCCCATCGATCACCATGCGTTGTATGTCATACTTCTCGATGAGCTCGACGATGTGGGCGTAGTGGGCATCGATTTCGATCTCTTGCGGACTCTCGAACATGATCTTGATGGTCCCGTCAGCCACCTGCTCTTCCAGGTTCAGTCCCAGGGTCTGGGCATTGCGGATAATTTGTGCCGGGTGCTCATCGAGCGAGATGTACAGACCTCTGGTTTTTTGCCGCAGCGACCCTTCCCGCAGCATCTGTGTGCTCAGCACGGTCTTGCCCACTCCTGAAACTCCGACGACCATGGTGGTGGATCCATCGAAGATGCCTCCACCGATAAGCGTATCGACGGCCTCAACCCCAATGACCGACCGCATGTTGCTGGAAGTGGGCTGGTTCGCGCTGGGACGGAGCGGGCGCCTGAACGCGGCGGAATACCTCCAGACCCTGTCCCCCGGTAATGCGTAGAGTGTGCTTGCCACCATCGAAGTCCTGACCCCGGCTCTTCAAGATTTCCAGGCTGCGGTGGGTGCGCCGCCCTACTCCTTCACGGGCTAACTGGACCACCGTATCAACCAGAAAATCGGTCATTTCCAATGGGTCAATTGCGTCTGGCGACGTGCCCGTCTCAAAGGAAAACATGGCCGTCAGATTTTCCCGATTCAACGACTCGATGAGCTGATGCAGTAGCTCACGGTAGCTGGTGTCAGATTTGCCGCCGAGCAGCCGGCCTAACAAGTTGATGCCGTCGACAAAGATCCGCTTGGCTCCAATCTCCTTCGCTGTTTCGAGTAGCAAGCTCTCGGTTCGCAGCAACTCCTGGTTGAACACCTCGGGGCTGGTAAAGATAATATGTAACTGCCCCTGCGCCTGGAGCTCCTCCAGGTTCCAGCCAAAAGCCGCGGCGTCGCGGATCAGCTTGCCGGGATTTGCCTCAAACACGATGATGAGGCCAGGCTCTTTCTCTTCAACGATCCCACGATAAATAAACTCCGTGCCCAGCAGGGTCTTTCCACTTCCGGTCACGCCCTGAACCACAATCACGTTGCTCCTTGGAATTCCTCCCAGGAGGATCGCATCCAGGCCCCGAATCCTGGTCCTGATCAAATCTTCAGCCATAGCAACATCCTTCCCGATCCAAAATCTACCGGGGTGCCTGCTGTGCGGTCCGGGCTAGCCGGGACCGCGTCAAGCTCCTGACACCCATGCTCGAACAAGAAATTCAGCGGAACTGTTGTCTTCTTCTCTTAGCTGGGACGGCAGACAGATCGGGAACGAACTCAGCAATATGCTTCCGTTCGGGCCCAGGCGCAGAACGTGGTCAGCGCTGCCGTACCCCTCTGGTCTAACTATCGGCGGGGTCCAGAAGAAACATAAATGGCACTTTCGTCACTCCTGTGGCAGACGGCATGGCCGCCCGGCATCCAAGGATGACTTGAAGTTCGTTCCCGCTCCCTCGCACCCGCCGGCCGGCGCCCGCGAATCTAGCCGATGGACCATGGCACGGTGGATTGAGCGTCATTTGCGAGTCCTCCCGGGGAATGTCTCTTACCAGGTGTGGTTACTTGTATAGATTCAATTCTGGGTGGCTTAGTTTGCGGCAGGAGAAATCTTCTGATTTTGAAGGGACAGTCCCCGACTAACTTCCAGCGCTCTGTCGAAAAACATTTCCAAGAGTGGTCCGCGGAACTGCAGATCCCTCGGCTGCGCTCGGGATGACAAAGGGGAGGGTGGCGCTTCCATTTGGTGTGATGGTAGTAAGGACAACCTCACAGACGTCGTTCATTCCTCCCTCGACTTGCCGCAGGCAAATTGAGATGCTCCTAATGACACAGGGAGGGCGGATGATCGGTTTAGTGCCGCGCCTACGGCGCTCGGATCCTCTTTGTTGTGATTTCCCAGCCCTTCCGGGCTGGGCTGACGTTTGGCGGTCGGCCCTCCGGGCCTTGTATCCATGGCGATTTTCGCCGAGTCATTTCTCCCTCAACTTGCCGCAGGCAAGTTAGCTGCTCCTAATGAACAAAAGGGGCCACCGGGCGAGTTGGATGCTCGCCGAGCGAACCGCAGGTCCCTCCACTACACTTCGCTCCGGTCGGGATGACAATTCATTTGTGACACCTACATTCCCCATAATCAACCTTCGCGATGTTCATTGCTCGCTCAAGTCGCCGCAGGCAAGTTAGCTGCTCGGGATGACAAAGGGGAAGGCAACGCTTCCATAGAGCGCAGTTGCCGGATTGAAGGCGTTCTTTCATCATCTTGGGTAGGCTGCAGGCCACCACTGTGTTCAGCAAACCGTCGCGAACGGCCTCCAAAACGTGCAGCACTATAGCAGTGGAATTCCTTTGCTTACCGCGGTATGAATGCGCCGTATCGCATCCACAACAAGCTCTGGCTGATCGTGCTGGACCATATGATTGCTGTTTTCGGCCACGATCAGAACGCTGTCGCTGGAGAGCGCAGCCAGATGCTCCTGGCCTTCACCCCATCCCTTCTCCAGCACAGTAAAAGGTCCGGGAAATGGCAGTCCGTGGGTAATCACAATGGCCGGCAAGGATCCAAGACTGCCCTCTCTGGCGGAAACCCTCCGCGGTGCGGGCACTCGTTCCAACGAGGCGAGATCATCACACAGAGCCGAATACTCTGAAGGCTTGCTTAGCCAGAATCCATAACGATCGAGGGGAAGCCAGATCCGCAGCAGGCGCAACAAACCAAATTGCGCGGCAACCCCGGCCACCCGGTTTAGCACCCTCACCTTTGCATACAACTCGAGAACATCGCCGCGAAAAATGGAGGACTCGTCCGGTGTGTCCACAAGAACAAGGCCGGCGACCTCTCCGGCGTACCGGCGAAGGTAGTCTCGAACAATCAGTCCCCCATAGGAGTGAGCCACGAAGATGTACGGCGCTTGAGCTCCCGCATTCGATAGCAGCGCATGTAACTCCCGGGCACGGTCTTCCACCGTTCTCGACGCGCGCGCTGGATCGCTCCATCCGTAGCCCGCGCGGTCGTAAGTACAGACGCTTGCAAAATCTGCGATTCGGTCTTGCACCGGCCACCAGAAACTCGATAGTTCGCCTGCTCCCTGTTCAATGACAACAGTAGGAGAAGCACTTCCTTTGCAAAGAAGATGGAGTTTGTGGTCGCCGACCGAGACGAGGCGCCCGGGCGCTGGGTGCAAACGGAGATCTCTTCGCGCTCCCATACGTTCATAGGCGAAACCGAGGATCAGCAAGAAGAGGAAAAGCAGGAGCGCGACGCCAAAGTTTCGTTGCCATGGGATCAGCATACGGCTAAAATAATACAATGCTGTATAAAATACAAGGACGTATTTAAATGAAGAAAAGGACTATCGCAAATCCGGTTCAGAGCTCAGGCAGCGGCAAGCGCTTTCGCACGCGGGAGAAGCTGATTGAGGCGGCTGCAGCCGTTATCGGAGAAAAGGGCTTTGATCGCGCCTCGCTGGAGGAGATTGCAGCGTTTGCGGGAATGACTCGAGGTGCTGTCTACGGCAACTTCAAGAACAAAGAAGAGCTGTTCCTGGCAGTCATTGAGGCGCGGTGGAAACCGATCATGCCTCCATTTAAGCCGGGGGCCAGTTTTAGAGAACAGATGCGTCTTCTGGGAAAAACCGTTGCAAGGGAGGCACAGGCGCGCAAGAGATACGCGGCGATTGCAACGGCGTTTCAGCTCTATACGCTTACCCATGAGCCAATGCGGGCTAAGATCACTGAGAAGAATGCGGCTGCCTATCAGTGGATCGCCAAGGAACTGGTGAAAGTAATACCGGCGAAAGAGCTTCCCATGGCGGCGAAGGAATTTGTGTGCGTACTGGATGTCATTACTACCGGCCTGCTGTTTACCTTTTTTCAAACTCCGGATTTGATCACGGAGGATGTGTTTGTGGCGACCTTCGAAGCATTGGCCTGCTAAGCGGACCCATCCAGGCCCACCGCAGGCTCTGCTTATGAATGCTTAAGGATGGGCATCGTCGCATCACCTTGAAGCCGTTCCGAAGGCGACCGAAAAACATATTCGTTGTAAGAGACTCTGTAGCCCGCGCAATCGAGCGATCGGAGCAAGAATCGGAAATAATGTGCCTTGCAGAAAGCGTGGAGGGCTTAAGAATTGGATGACGTCCGCGAATTCCTTGGCTATCAGCGCAAGCTGCAGAAGATTCGGCATGCCCTTTGCATCAGTCTTGCCATCCTGGGCCAGGCCAATCATATTGCGCATGAAGGCTTCGAATTTAAAGGCTTCGAATCGATTCGCCGGCCGAATATCAATCATCAGCTTCGCCTCATAGATTCCGGCATTCCAGAACCGGTGAGGCACTCCGGGGGGATTTCAATCGTCTTACCCAATTCGGCAATCGAAGTCACACCGTCGATAATATGCCGACGCTGCCGCTCACCACCTCAGCCGCTCATGGATAGATGGATGCAGGTGCAGAGCGGAACCAAAACCGGCTCCCCGCAGCTCCAGATCGACCACCAGCCGCTCGCCCATCGTTTCGCGCGTACCCAGGCGGATCGTTGCTCGTTCGCCGGTGACCGGATTATCAAATACATCGCCCCGTTTGAACATAGATATTTCCCAGCAGGGCGCACGTGGGTCGTGCGCCCCGTAGTTTAGACCAGTGCCCAGCCGGTTGCATGAGTTACAACCGAGCTTAGAATGGAACACCAGTAAGCTATAGAGAACCAGGTTCAGCTAACCAGCCTCTTCCGGACCGCGTAGAGAACGATCTCAGCTGTATTGTGAATACCGAGTTTCTGCATCAGGTTGGTTCGGTGGCTCTCGACTGTGTACGGGCTTACGTCCAGCAGCGTGGCCACTTCTTTATTTGTTTTTCCTTCGGCGAGTAGTTGCAGCACTTCTTTTTCCCGGACGGTCAGAAGGTCGAAATGTATCGGAGAGACCCTGTTGCTTAAGCATCCGCATGTAATCCTCAAGCAGGGTCTCGTTGATCGCCCGGCTGAAAAACGGCTTTCCGTGCGCCACAGCCCTTATTGCCAACAGCAGGTCTTCTTCGGCGGACTCCTTCAGCAGGTAACCTTTAACGCCCACATTGAGTGCTCTCAACAGATAGCTCTCATCTGCGTGCATGGTGAGAATAATGATGCCCATTTTGCTATTCACTTTTAATATCTGTTCCGCCGCTTCGATGCCATTCAGTATCGGCATTGCGACATCCAGGACGACGATTTGCGGAGAGAGGGCCGCGGCCATGGTCACCGCCTCGCGGCCATTGGCCGCTTCTCCTATCACCGCAAGCTCGGGATATTGCTCCAGAAGGAGCCGCAGACCCTTGCGCACCACTCCGTGGTCGTCCGCGATGAGCACCTTGTATCTCATGTTTTCTCTTGTTTTCTGTAAGCCATCGGTTTTTCGAGGCTTGTCGACTCGTGGTCCTGGACGCTTGGCAAGAGATCTATCATCGGGTCCTTCTCGTTCGGAGAAGCAAATTGCTCTCTAGAACAACAGATAGGCGGAAGGAGCGCCGAAACAAATCCCTTGGAGACACTATTGGCAAGTCTAAATGACAGGAGATGCGCATGCAGGATCGGGCAAGCCGCGGCATCAGGATGAGGCTCGGATCGAGCCTGGCCGGCAATTCGAGGCTGATCAATGTTCCGCGACCGGGCTCCGAGGCCACAGACATACGCCCTTGCAAGGCGCGCACCCGCTCAGTCATGCCCATCAATCCGAGACCGCGGGTTTGTAGAAGCGCATCAAACCCCCTCCCGTCATCCTGTACAGAAGCAGTCACTCGAGCCTCGTCCTGCTTGACGATGACCGTGACGCGGCTAGCGTCGGCATGCTTGCCGCAGTTGGTCATGGCCTCTTGAATCGCGCGGTACAGACACAATCGAAGCGGCTCAGGCAGGTTGTCGAGATTGCCTTCAATGTTTACGGAAACAGGGATACCGCATCTGCGCGAGAACTCTTTCGCCTGCCAGTGCAGCGCCGGTTCCAGTCCCAGATCATCGAGCATGGAAGGGCGCACCAACAAAGCGAGATTCCTCACCGAACGAAGGGCTTCTTCCGCCAGTCCGCTTTACGCTTTCAAGCCGCTTCCGGAATTCGTCATCCGGCTCGTAATGCGACAGCGTTCCCAATTCCATGCGCAAGCCTGTCAGTATCTGGCCCACCTCGTCGTGAAGTTCTCGAGAGATCGTTTTTCTTTCCTCCTCCTGCACGCGCACCAGCTGGTTGGATAAACGCCGGAGTTCTTGCTCCGCCTTCTCGGCGCGCTTCCTCTCTGCCTCAGAGACCTGATCGAGCCGATACATATATGCAGTACTGAATACCGCAATCGCGCACTCCAGCAGGAGAAGCATTAGCGTCGCCGCGATGGCGTATTTGCCGCAGCTTCGTCTGCTGAGCTCTCGATTTCCTGTTCCTCACGGGCCAGGCTGCGCCTGGTTGAGCGCATCGATACGGCCGGCGAGATCGAGAACTCTTTCCGGCTGGTTCTCCAGCTCACTGAAGAGGATTTGTTGCCCGTGCTGCGTTCGCGATGTGCTAAGGCTCTGCTGAATTGAGCTCCAGTACTGATCCAGGCCCTGCTGCAGGGCAAGGATTTGCGGCCTTTGGCTGGCACCGATCAGGTCAATCAGGGTGGCACAGTCATTTTGCTGTGATTCCGCTGCAGCTCAGAGATTCGGTTCTCGGTCTCAACAACATCTGGGGTTGCTGAAACCGCTCTGTTCTATCAGAGCGCCCTTGTTGATATTTGCCTGGATATCTGAGATAGCGTCATCCGCTTTCTGGTAAACCTGGTGCGCAGTCTTTGTGTGCTCGTGAATCCGGGCAGCCTCGTGTGAGACAAGCCACGCAAAGAGCGTAGAGAACAAGAGCAGAGCGCCAAAGGATACGGCGACCGCGGGCCAGAGTCGTGCGCGCATGTGACAACCTTACTCCTACCGATCGGAGATTCGCCAACGTCCGCGGCGGAAGCGCAGTCAAGGAGCGCGGAAAATACAGAACGGCGATTCTCCCCGTTCCCTTTCATCGACCTCCTCCCCCGAAAGAATCGATGAAGGGTTCCGCGGAGAATCGCCGCCTGCTGTGTAGCTTACCGGTTTGCTGACGGGCCATGTGCGGCCGCCCGGTAACACACATCAAAGTCGTTACGGATCTTGCCCGCAAACTACGCGCGCGCCTCAAACACCATATTGAACGGCGTCTCAGTTGCTTTGTGGAAGCGCGTAAACCCGCCGCTGCGCACCACCTTCTCTATATTTGCAGGACCGGCCTGCGCGCCCAGGCCAAGCGCCACTTCCTGGGAGAGCGAACACGGCACACAAACCGATGCCGACGCCGAGTACATGATGCGTCCGATCGGGTTCAGATTTCGCAGCGACCTCATCATGGGCGAACGGCTCTACGATCATCCATGTACCTCCGGGCGCCAGCGACTCGCGCACGTGCCGTGCCGCACCCGCCGGGTCGCCCATGTCGTGCAGGCAGTCGAAAAACGCCACCAGGTCGTAACCCGTGCCGGGAAACATCCTTTGATGGCGCCACCTGGAAGGTCACCCGGTTGCTTACACCAGCCTCCAGCGCTTTCTTGCGGGCGGTTTCAATGGAAGGCGCATGGTAGTCAAAGCCAAAGAAACTGCGACTTGGGGTAGGCTTTCGCCATCAACAGTGTGGACGCGCCGTGCCCGCACCCAATGTCAGCCACCCGGGCTCCCGCCTTTAGCCTTGCCTCGACTCCCTCCAGCGCCGGAATCCAGCTCGAGACCAGGTTCGCCAGATAGGTCGGCCGGAAGAATCGCTCGCAGCCTTCAAACAAGCCCTTCTCGTGCTCATGCCAACCCATGCCCTTGCCCGTGCGGTAAATCTGGGTGATCTTTTCCTCGTCTTTCATCAGTGACGCCAGCATGTGATAGAAGCCCGGGAGGTGGATCGGGGTATCGTCCTGCGCCAGCGCCAGCGCTTGTTCCGGGGTCATGAAGTAGGTGCCGTTTGCGGCGTCATACTCCACAAAGTGACCGGCCGCATTGGCGTTTAACCACTCGCGTATGTAACGCTCCGCTGTGCCAGTGCGCTGCGGCAAGCTGCGCGGGGGTCACCGGCTGGCCGTCTCCCATGGCCCGGTAAAGGCCGAGCTTGTCTCCGATAACGATGAGGGGCGCGTGCATAGCCGCGCCCATGTCCTGCACCGCCTGCGCCAGCAGCGCGTTCAGCTTGTCAGGATCGATCGTTCGTGTTCTTTCCGATGCAATGGCAGGTGAAGAGGCCATGTTTTCTCCTTTTTTGGAAGGGCCAGCTGCGGCCGATCGGCGTGCTTGAGCAGTCGGCAAGAGACTCGATCATAGGCGGGGTACCGGACCTTCGGTATCCCCTCAAGACACTAGAAGCGAACCGAAAAAGGAGGTGCTCCACGTAACACTCGTTCTGGTTACCGATTCACGCCAGGTTCGAATCGAACGTGCACCTAGACGTTGGCCATCTCCGTTTCAAATTGCGCACGATGCAACTCTGCATAGATTCCATCGCGCTCCATAAGCTCCACATGAGACCCTTCTTCCGCCGCGGCACCTTCGGAGATCACAACAATCTTGTCCGCGTTCCGGATGGTGCTGAGCCGGTGAGCGATGGCAATGACCGTCTTGCCTTTGGTGACACGTTCGAGAGCTTCGACGACGAGCTTTTCAGATTCGCTATCCAAAGCGGCGGTCGGCTCATCCAGCAGAAGAATCGGGCTGTCCCGCACGACGACGCGGGCAATACCGATGCGCTGGCGCTGGCCGCCGGAGAGAGTCGAACCACGATCTCCTACCAGCGTGTCGTAACCAAGAGGCATGGCACTGATGAAATCATGCGCGTTCGCAACCTTCGCCGCGGCAATAATCTCGGCCAGCGATGCATCTGGCCGCCCGAACGCAATATTATCGCGAATGGTCCCACGAAACAGGATCGTATCCTGAAGCACGTAGCCTATCTGGTCGCGCAGCTCCTTGAGCTTATAGTCACGAACATCATGACCATCGATAAGCACCTGCCCTGCCTGCACATCATAAAAGCGCGGTATCAAGCTCATGATGGTTGACTTCCCACTTCCTGTGGGTCCTACGACACCAACAAATTGACCGGGGTCGACGCGGAAGCTGACGTCCTTTAGGACGGGAAACTTGCTGTCATAGCCGAAAGCTATATGGTTAAACTCGATTTGGCCCTCGAGTGTCTCCGGCTGTAAACCGTCCGGACTCTCTGGAATCCTATCCGTTGTATCCAGAATGGCCCGGACTCGTTCGGCGCCCACGGCAGCCTGGGCAATCGCATTCGTCGTGGTCGCGAGGTCCTTGACGGGTTTGAAGAACTTGGTAAGGTATGCGAGATAGACGGTGAGCTCGCCAACCGTCATCGAGCCTCTCAGGATAAGTGCCGCTCCCCGCCAGAGGACGATCGCAGTACATACGGCGACCGTGGTGGATACCACCGGTGAGAGAATCGCCTTGATTTTGCGGGCCTTGAGTGCCGCCGCTACGGCGGCCTGGCTCACGCCGTAGAGAAGTGCTTCCTCCGCTTTCTCCTGGCCGAATGCCTTCACCACCTGGATGGATTGCAAGCCCTGTTGGACGACCGAGACAATCTCGCTCTGTTCTCTGCGAACTTCGTGCGTGGCTTTCTTCACCGCTTTCTTGAATCGTGAAACAAACAGCAGCAGAAAGGGCGTTAGGGCCACGGCGATCAGCGTAAAGTCCCAGTTCAGCCAGAACATCAGCCCCAGCATGCAGAGGATGGTAAGCATGTCGACCAGAATGTTCAGCGTCGAGGAAGACGCGAAGCCTTCGATGGTTTGAATGTCCCCGGTCAGCGTGCTGAGAATCGTCCCGGTCTCGTGCGTGCTGTAGTAGCCCAGCGACAACTTCTGAAGATGCTGGTAAACCCTCATGCGGAGATCGTGAGCGACCCACTGGCCCACGCTCTCGGTGTAGTAGTTGTCAACGTAGGTCGCCACTGAGCCGGCTACGGCAATGAGGATGAATGCCATCGACGCCAGGGCGGCGACGTGAAGACGATGCGGATTCTCCGTCACTGGCCCTAAAAAGTGACGCAGCCATGGAGCAAGCTGGTGATTACCGATGACGTTGTCGAGAATAACTTTCAATGGCCAGGGCGCCGCGAGACCCATGACGGTCTCAACCAGCATAGCGAGCAAGATCAACGCCAACCTGGAACGATAAGGCCGAATTAAACTGCCGATAAAAGTGAGCATATATCCCCCTATGAACAAACGGCTCTTCCGGTCGAGTTGGGTGCTGGTCGAGCGAACCGTCGCTCCACTACGCTCCCCCGGATTTCCTGTGGAACTTGATGGCGTTGGCGAACTTCATGCGCCTTTCTCTACGGAAAGGCGCACACTGGCCTTGTCCAGTGCTGCGTGGCAGGAAATCCGGGTACGCTCCGGTCGGGATGACAAATTCATTGCACCCGAAAGATTGAACTGCAGATCCCTCGGCTTCCCCGGATTTCCTGTTGAACTTGGTGGCTTTGGGAAACTTCATGCGCCTTTCCTTACTGAAAGACGCACACGCGGCCCTGTCTTGTGTTGCGTGGCAGGAAATCCGGGTTCGCTCCTAATGACACATCGGTTTAGTGCCGCGCCTAACGGCGCTCGGATCATCTTCGGGATCGATTCCCAGCCCTTCCGGGCTGGGCTGACGTTTGGCAGTCGGCCCTCCGGGCCTTGCATCCATGGCGATCTTCGCCTTGTCATTTGTCCCTCAACTTGCAGCAGGCGAGTCATGCTCCTATAGACCCAGAATGGCTTCCAGACCGCTCAAGTCTTGTTTCAGAACGTATCCAGATGCGCCGGCCCTTCGGGCCTCGATGCGCAATTCTTCATCGTCGTAGTCCGTGACCATTACGATCCGTGCGGCCGGATCGAATTGCATGATCTCCCTGGTGGCCGCGAGCCCATCCAGTTGCGGCATTTGGATGTCCATCAATACGACATCGGGCGAATGAGCGATATAAGCTGACAACGCTTCGGCGCCATCCGTGCACTCCCATATTTGCTCGGCACCTTTGCGCACAGCTCTCACCAGGATGCGTCGCATGCTGCCGCTATCGTCAACAATCAGGATGGTCATGTTCACCCACTCTCAGAACCTCCGGCGATCGATCACGTCCCCTTGCCGAAAGCCCAGTGGGCTTGCAAGGACATTGCGGCCCGGTCAACAATGAGGAACATGTTCCCGGGGTTGCATTTGATCCAGCACCCTTGCAACACGGGCGATCAGGGAAGATCGCTTGTGCAAATATCCAATTACTCGTCGCCACTGTTCCAAGGTAAGAGAAATGCCCGGCAAGGGAAATACAGGTCGCTACACGAAAACTATGCGGCCCTACACGGAGCGCCGTGTGGTTCCACACGGAGGCCGGCAGGGTCTTATGGCGACGATGATGGCCCTGATCTTCCAGTCTGTGATTTGCCTGGCAATTTTGGCGAACTCAGGCCACTACGCAGGGGCACAATCGCAATATGGCGTCGATGTTTGGACAGTTGACCAGGGACTTCCCCAGAATCTGGTTCGCGGCCTCGCACAAAGCCCGGATGGATATCTCTGGATTGCCACCTTTGACGGCTTGGTTCGCTTCGATGGGATTCGCTTTACCACCTTCGGCCAGAGCAACACCCCAGGGATCACCTCCAATCGATTTTCGTCTCTGTATCAGGGCAAGGACGCTGACCTGTGGATGGTGAATGAGATAGGCGGCCTGACCCGGTATCACGAGGGATCGTTCCGCACCTACGGTGTAAGCGACGGGGTACCAGGCGTCCTCGTGAACGGGTTAACGGGCGATCCGGCAGGCAATATCTGGATTCTCTCAGCGGACCGCATCGCCCGCTGGGACGCTGCACATGCACGCTTCATCGAGATCGCGTCGGCGCCACCGAACGTTCACTACATCCCGATGCTCTGGCAGAGCGGAGGATTTTGGGGAAGCGACAAGACTCACCTCTATTTTTTTCTACGGGGCCGCTCTCTCGTCTATCCGCTGCCACCTCAATTGCTGCGTAGTCCAATCTGGGGAGTCGCGCTTGATCAACAAGCTACGCTGTGGGTGGAAACTCTCGACGGAAGGCAAATGACGGTGGATACGGCCAAAGCAGGGCCACCCAACTTCACGGCCGCGCCCTCGACCGTGACCTATTTTGCAAGCGACAGGCACCCGTGGGAGATGCGCGTCGGTCACCGCCTGAGCCGGTCGTTGGATGTGCTGTCCTCCGGGAAACAAGAGACCATCCCCGTAACCCATTTCTTCGAAGACCGGCAGGCTAATCTATGGCTAGGCACCGAGGGCCAGGGTCTCTATCGGCTGCAACGGCAATCCATCAGGGTTTACTCCCAGGAACAGGGATTGGCGGACCGCGACATTTATGGGATCTACCAGGACAGCACGGACGCAATCTGGATAGGCGCGTGGCACGTCGGTCTCAGCCGGTTCAAGGACGGCAAGTTCACTACTTACACCGTTGCGGATGGTCTGCCCGCATTGCTGGTAACCGCACTCGAGGAAGATCGTGACGGGCGTTTGTGGGTGGGCACACATGGCGGACTTGTGGTCTTCGATCATGGCCGCTTTCGCAAACCGGACGGGCCCTCGCTTCCGGATCGCTCTGTGGTCCAGGCGATCCATCAGGATCGCTCAGGGCAGGACCGCTCCAGCGCCTTGTGGTTCGGAACAAATCTCGGCCTGGTGCGCTACCAGGACGGGAAGTCGACACTCTTCACCGATCGCGACGGCATCGCGGGAGATGACATCCACGTCATTATCGAGGACCACACGGGAGACCTGTGGATCGGAGGATTTGGAGGGCTGACCCGTTTCCACGACGGTCATATCACTCGTTGGAGCGAGCGCGATGGCCTGCCCGGCAACAATATTTGGTCCATCTACGAGGATCACGACGGCGTCCTTTGGATCGGGACCTATAGCCAGGGCCTCGGCCGATTGCAGAACGGCCGGTTCACAAGTTTTACTGAACGGGAGGGACTTTTCAACAACGGAGTATTCCAGATTCTTGAGGACGCAGACAGCAACTTATGGATAAGCTGCAACCGCGGCATCTACCGTGTGAGCAAGCGTGAGTTGAACGGGGTCGCGGCGGGCGCTCTCACTTCGGTTCACTCCACAGCGTATGGCAAGACGGATGGCATCTTCGATCCGGAATGCAACGGGGGAATCTGGCCCGCGGGCATTAAAACCCGCGATGGCAAACTCTGGTTTCCGACAGAAGATGGAGCGGCGGTTATCGATCCCGAAAACGTCATCCGCGACCCCGAGCCGCCTCCCGTTATCATCGAGTCAGTTTCTCTGGATAGTGTTCCGTTAGCCGTCACGAGCGCACTGCACATCGCACCCGGCCACGACAATCTGGAAATCCACTACACTGCTCCAAGTTTCATCAAGGCCGACCAAATCCGTTTTCGATATAAGCTGCAAGGCCTGCAGTCAGACTGGGTCGATGCCGGGTCGCGCCGCACCGCATACTACTCGCATATTCCACCTGGGGATTACACGTTCAGGGTGATCGCGGAAAACAGCAGCGGCATCTGGAACGCGCAAGGCCAGTCTCTGCCCGTCTTTGTCGCAGCCCCGTTCTATAAAACAACGTGGTTCTCCACGCTTGTTTTGCTTTGCGGCGTGTCATTTCTGTTGATGTTCTCCAACCACCGCATCGCGCAGCTACGGCGCGCCAAAGCCGCACAACAGGCATTCTCGCAGCAACTGATCGCCTCCCAGGAGAGCGAGCGCAAGCGCATCGCGGCGGAACTGCACGACAGTCTTGGACAGCGGCTGGTGGTCATCAACAATCTTGCTCTCTTCTTTCTCAAGGCCCACCGGCAGCGTTCCGGCATCGACGTTCAATTGGAGTCCATCGAAGAGATCAGCACAGAAGCCTCGCTGGCGATGGAAGAGACGAGGAGCATCTCCTACAACCTGCGGCCGTTTCAACTGGACCGGCTGGGATTGACCAAATCAATCGAAGCCCTCATGCGGACGGCCTCCAAGTCCTCCGGGATCCGCTTCATCCAGGAGCTGGCTAATGTGGATGACGTCTTTCCGGAAGAGATGAGGATCAATTTTTATCGAATTGTGCAGGAAGGCCTGAACAACATCATGAGGCATTCGCAGGCCAGTGAGGCCAGGGTGCGCGTTGTTCGCCAGGCTGACCAGGTCGTGCTCAGCATGCAGGATGACGGGCGCGGCTCCGTTCCTTCCTCCCGGTCGCCTGAAAAGTCGCAGGGGGGTGGCTTTGGGATGACCGGGATGGCGGAACGCGCAAGCCTGCTCGGCGGAACATGGAAGGTGGAGTCGGCGCCGGGAAATGGTACCGTAATCACGGTCCAAATTCCTTTTGGTGGAAACAGCCATGGCTGACGAAGTGCGGATTCTGTTGGCAGATGATCATCCGGTGGTGCGCAAAGGACTGAAACTCTGCATTGAAGAGGGTGAAGGATTTAAGGTCGTTGCGGAAGCGGGAGATGGCGAGGCCGCCCTGGCTCTCGTCCAAAAACTTCGCCCCAATCTCGCCATCCTCGATATTGACATGCCAAAATCGACCGGCCTTCAGGTGGCCGCCGAAATCAAGCGGCTCAAGCTGAATACGAAGGTCATCTTTTTGTCCTTCCATAAAGATGAACAGATGGTGCGCGCCGCGCTGGACGCCGGGGGCAACGGCTACTTGCTGAAGGACAGCGCGATGCAGGAGATTGTGGCCGCGGTCGAGACCGTAATGAATGGGCAGGTCTACGTCAGTTCCGCCATCGCTCTTCAATTGCTCCAGGGTAGCGATGCGTCGAATCGCGGCGACGAGAATCCACTCACCCGATGCCTTACGCTGTCGGAACGCCGCATTTTGCTGCTCATCGCGGACGGCTTGTCGAGCAAGGAAATCGGCGCCACCCTCTCCGTCCACTACCGCACAATCGAGAATCACCGCACCAATATTTGCCGCAAGCTGGGGATTGAAGGCGCAAACGCACTGCTTCGTTTCGCCGTTCAGCACAAAGGCGATCTTCGATAAGCCGGCCGGGCCGCTGTGTGGAACCACACGGCCGATCATGTAGCAACCGCTATTCTTTTCTCCTGCCGTATCTCCTACTCTCCAATTGCGGCGCTCCAGATTTCGCATTTTGAAGATGGGCGCGCCCGTTCGGCGCGAAATTTCACGCTCGCGTGAGCCACACAATTTGCTCCGAAACCGGATTAGAGATTTCGAAAAGGGAGATCGTTTTATGACACAGTCACGCGTACCGCAAGGCATGGTCTCACTCAGGATCATCCTCGGTCTGTGCTGCATCTCCGTGCCGACCCAATTGGTTTCGGCACAGATTGCAGCGTCGCCTTCCACCATAGCCTCATTTCCTCACTGGAATAAGAGCCAGGAGGTCACACTCTCCGGAGTTCTTGGAGAGAAGTCCGTGGCCCACTCCGCCGGCGTTCCTGCCGGCCTTCACTACCAGGTGCAAAGCTCGCAGGGTCCCGTCGATGCCAGCTTCGGTCCCTTCGTCTCCCAGGACGTTGCCTCCAGCCTATCCAGCGGAGAAAGCGTCGAGCTGGTGGGGCTGATGGAGAACATTCATGGCACGAGCACCCTGCTGGTTCGCCAGGTAACCATCGGCGGCCGTCAGATCACAATTCGCAACCAGCAGGGGCTGCCTGTGCGTACGCACGCTACCCCGCTCTCAACTGCGTCCAGCAGCCAGGCTCTGGTGAATGGAGGCACGCGATGAAAGGGCGCGGAATCGTATACTTCATTTCCCTGCTTGCTATCGCCGCAGGAATCTTCGGATGCGGCGGTGGCGGCTCAAACCCACCGCCGCCCCCCGCGGCCATCACCGTCAACATTAGCCCCCAACCCCCAGCCTCGATCGACGCCGGAAAAACCGCCAGCCTCACGGCGCTGGTGAGCAATGACAGCGCCAATGGCGGGGTCAAGTGGAGCGTCACCTGCAGCGGCACACAGTGTGGCACCTTCTCCGCATCTACAACCACCAGCGGCGCGGCCACTGTCTATACCGCCCCGGCAAGCGTTCCCACCCCGGCCTCGGTGACCATCACCGCGTCATCGGTTACCGACTCGACCAAGAGCGCGATCGCGACCGTCACCATCTCGGCGCCTACAGCGCCCATTACCGTGTCGCTCAACCCTGCTCCGCCCGCGTCTCTGGCGGGAGGAGTCAGTGCAAACCTCACTGCCGTTGTCGCCAATGACAGCGCCAACGCAGGGATCACGTGGGCAGTGACATGCGGCAGCACGCAGTGCGGAAGCTTCTCGCCATCGGCAACGCCCAGCGGTACTGCCACCAGTTATACGGCGCCGGGGGCGCCCCCAACCCCGGCAACTGTGACCGTAACAGCTACATCTGTCTCCGACACAACCAAGTCCGCGTCGGCCTCCATTTCCATCACCGCGCCGCCTCCGGTGCTGGCCGACGGCAGCTACGTCTACCACTTCGCTGGTGAGGACGGGAACAGTCCCTACTTTGTCGCCGGCGCATTCACCGTGCACGGTGGCGTCATCTCCGGTGGCGAGCAGGATCTGATGGACGGCAGCAGCACCAACGACACCATCGTGGCATCCGGATCCAGCCTGTCGCTTGCCAACGGAAACATCCAGATCGTGTTCAATACCCAGAACCCGAATCTCGGCACCAACGGGATCGAGACGCTTCGCGGCACGCGAGTTTCCGATCAACGTCTTCTCATCACCCAGTTTGACACCTTTGGCTCGGGCAGCGGATCGCTGGACTTGCAGACCAGCACCACGGCGCCCTCCGGAGGCTACGCATTCACTCTGGGCGGTCAGGACGGCGCGGCCCATCCCTCCGTGCTGGCGATTGGCGGCGTGCTGCGCATCAGCAACGGCGCAATCGACATCAACAACAGCGTCTTTGACTACAATGACGGACTCGCATCCATCGGCCATGCGAAGACCTTCGCATCCGGCACCGTCACGGCTCCAGACTCCTTCGGACGCGTCAGCTTCACGCTGAATACCGCGGTCGGATCGGGTCTCCCCGACTTCGATCTCGCGGGATACATCGTGGGGACCAACCGGATCGAGCTGGTCGAGACGCAGAACGATCCCCTCAATGGTGACGTGGGTGGAGCTGCCCTGGGTCAGGGTTCGTACACCGGCACATTCAACCAGAGCAGCGTTGCCGGCAGTTCCTATGCCTTTGGCGCAGCTGGCGGAGACATCTACGGATTGGCCAACTACGCAGGCGGGTTCGGCTTCAACGCGGATGGCACCATGAGCGGAACCATCGCGCTCAACGACATCAAAAACTTCGGCGCCCTTCAGGTCTCGGGGGGAACCTATACAGTGGATCCAACCGGACGTGTCACCATCAGCAACTTGTCCTTCAGCAACTCTGATGCGGTGTTCAGCTTCCAACTCTACATCGATGGCAACAACAATGCGCTGGAAATAGGAGTCGATCAGAACCAGGTCACGTTCGGCGCGTCGTACGCTCAGACCGCCGGCTCCGATGACTACGAGGGTAACTTCGCTCTCGCCGCGCAGGGCTTCGCAACCGTCGAGAACGCTCCGTTCTGGTCGGCCGCGGGACCTGTAACCATCTCGTCCGGCAATATCAGCGGCTTCACCGACTACAGCGTTCAGAATGCCCAAAACTCAGCCTCGATACCAACGCCGGGCGTTCCCCTCAGCGGCACCGAGGACACCACCCAGGGACTCTTCACCATCTCCGGGCTGAATGTGGCCTCCCAGAGTATGGGCGACGGCTTCGGCTACTACCCGATCGACGACCAGCGCGTCCTCGCAATTGAAGTCGATGGGCAGCAGCTTGGGATGCTTGTGATGGAGGAGGTGCAGCAGCCACAACAATAGGCGAGCAATGGTGGTCCGGGGTCGAGACCGGCTCCGGGCCATCACTGCACACCGGAGCAGAATTATGGGCCCCACACAAAGTGATGAAAAGTGGTTGAAGGGGACGGCCTTCAGGCCGTCCATAGCCATCACCATCATCGTGGCTTTAGCCACTGAGGGACGGTTTTTACCGTTAGGTTCGTGCAGGTACTCATGGAAAAACGTACCTCAGGGGCTAAACGGCTGCGGAAAAACTCGCGATCAGTCGGGAAAGGCGTACCTCAGGGCTAAAGCCCGACGTATTTTCAATCGTTTACGGCACGACTAAAGTCGTGCCCTGATACAAAACAAGAGTTTTTCCGCAGCCTGTAAAGCTCTGAATGGCCGCGGCGGTGTGCGGCACGGCTGAAGCCATGCCCTGCGTCAAGAGACGCTTTCCCATCCAGCAAAGTACCGTCCGCTTCGCTAAGACTCTCACCCCTTACTGCAGCAGCGGCGCCGAGCTCACGCACGACCACCACCCCGTCCCTGGGAAGGAGCGCATCCGTCAACTCATCTAAATGGAACAGCCATTGCGCTTTTTCCATAAGCCCCGGGTGAAGTCAGGAAATTTGACCGGCGCACTTCCCTGCGCCAACGAGGTTTTGCTGAGTGGAGTGGGCACCGACCAGGCTGCGCCGTCATACACGTCCATATCCGGCGCCAGGCCTTCGCGCATGCACTGCAGCAACCGGTAAATCATGATGAAGTCCATACCGCCATGACCGCCGGATGTGCTGGCCATGGCGCCTTCCTTCGCCCACAGAGGACTCTCGTAGTCCTTCTTGTATTGGTCGAGAGTTCCCCACTCTTCGCCACCCGGTTGCCCGTCGAGGTAGATCCGCGGTGGGTAGTCGGTAAAGACGCCCTTGGTGCCGCCGATCATGTTGATGCGGTCGTAGGGCCGGGGATTGGACGTATCGTGCTTGAGCGTAATTGTCAGGCCGGCCGCTGTCTTGATCAGCGAGGTGTTCATGTCCCCGGTGATGTACTTCTCTTTCCACTTGGGATCGTCCTTCGCCGTGTGCGCCTCGCGATAAGCAGCCAGGCCCAGCGCCGGAGTGCTCATGGAGACCATGTAGTCGAAGCGGTCGCCGCGGTTGATGCTCATGTAGTTCGCCACCGGCCCCAGACCGTGGGTGGGGTAAAGGTTACCATCGCTCAGCGTATGAAAGGCGCGGCGCCACAAGCCCTCACCCTGCGAGGAGAACATCTCTTCGCGCAGGTCGTGGAGGTAGGCAGCCTCCCCGTAGAGCAGGTTGCCCAACATGCCCTGGCGCACCAGGTTGAGCACCAGCGTTTCGGTGTATCCGTAACAACACTCTTCCAGCATGATGCAGTGCCGCCGCTTCGCCTCTGAAGTGTTGACCAGCTTCCACAAGTCTTCCGTGGTGTAGGCGAGCGGCACCTCAACCGCGGCGTGCTTGCCGTTCTCCATGCTGGAAAGCGCCATCGGGGTGTGCCAGTTCCAGGGCGTCGCGATCACCACCAGGTCGAGATCGTTCCTGGCGGTCAGCGACTCGTAGTCATGTGGACCCTTGGTATAGAGCTGCGGCGCCTTCTGCCCCGCCTTCACCACCAGATCGCCGGCGTTGGCCGCCTTCTCCGGCACAATGTCGCAGACGGCCACCACCTGCGCGTTCTGGGCAAGGAACCAGCCCAGCAGGTTGGTGCCTCTTCCACCCACGCCGATGAAGCCGATGCGCGGATCTTTGGTCGCGGCAAACGGGGTATTAATCATCGATTGCGAGGGCGACGGATGAACCTGGTCGGCCAGCAGGTTGTTGTCGAGTTGAAAGGCGGCGGTGGCCATGGCGCCCAGCTGAAGGAACTGGCGCCGGGTAGGGGTCAGGTCATCTTTCACAGTTCGTCCTCATATGCGCAGGAAGATTTTGCGACGGTACATCCAGTAAAGAAAGAGCCAGTCAAGCAGCAGAACGGAGCCGCCGAAGAGCAAAGGCTGCAATCCCGGGCCCAGAACAAGAAACGGCTTTTCGCCCAGGTTGATGATGAGATTGCGGTGAAGAAAATCCTCCCACAGATGGGCGATCAGGTAAGCGGCAATGGAATTGGTTCCTACCACGACCAGCGGGAAGGCCCAGCCGCGGTGCTGCTTCAGGTCGATGATCCAGCTGAACACCGCTAAGAAGAGGAAGCAGATCCCGCCGCTGAACAAGGTCCAGCTGGGGGTCCAGATGCGCTTGACGATGGGGCAAATGCCGGTGACATGAAAGAGCAGCCCCAGCGCGATGAGGATCACGCCCGTGGTGAGAAAGCGGCGGATGGGCTGCCGGGGAGCCGCAGCCAGGAACCATTCCCCGGCGAACAGGCCCAGGATCATGGTGCCCAGCGTCGGGATGAAGCTCAGCGTGAGGTAGCCGCCCTCATTGAACACAAACGGATGCTCGCGCGGGAAGAGGTTCAGGAACCAGACATCGAAGGCCTGACCGAGATTGCTGTTCTTGTTCCAGTGGGCACGAAAGCCGGTGTAAAGATGATGCCAATCCGCGGGGACCCCGACCGCGGCGTAGTCGAATCCCGGCCCCGGCAGCGGATACAGCGCCCACGCCAGCCAGTACCCGAAAAGAATAGCCCCCAACGCAATCCACTGATCGCGCGCAGGGCGGAAGGCCAGCAGAAACAGGAAGGTGTACCCCAGGCCGATTTGGGTGAGGGTGTCTTCGAAGGTGAAGTAAGTCTGGCTGCTGTTGAGGGAGCGGAGGAAGATACCCAACAAGATCAGGAGCAGCGATCTCCAGACCGTGTGCGCCAGCATCCTGGGGAATTGCGCACCCTTGCGTTGGCGGCTCCTGATGGAATACGGCAGCGCTACGCCTACCAGGAAGGAAAAGGAGGGCTGGATCATGTCGTGCAGGGAGCAACCGGACCACTCGGTGTGGGTCTGGTTCCAGGCAAGAATCTTCCAGAAAATGCTGTGGCTGAAGTATGCAGAAACCCTGGAAAACTGCAGCACCTCGCCCATCATCAGCAGCATGACCAGGCCGCGATAAGCATCCACCGCCAGGTTGCGGGCTGTGGGCAAGGATGGGGGAATGGCGGTGGTTTCTACGGCTGCTACGGTTGCCGGCTCAGCTTGGAGTACGCGATGCATCGTATGCTCCGCATCCTATGCCTGATCGGGTTTTAACGCCAGCGATGCTTTCGATCTTCCCTGCGAATCGGAGGGGTTTACTTATGATTCGCTGCAAATTTGTGGTAACTCTAAAGACACCCACCGCGTAGCTTGTCGTTCATCCTGAGCAGAAGGAGATCATCCCCGGGTGACGACTGAGTCCATCGACCCCCAGCTGAGACGCAATTCGCTCGGTCTTCCGGAGCTTATTTTCCAGGGCGTTACCCACATCGCGCCGGCGACCAACATGGTGTTTACCTATCCGATCATCGCCCTCAAGGCGGGGCCGGATATGCCGCTCTCGTTCCTGCTTTCCACCGTTGTCTGCTACTTCATTGGCAGCACAGTGGCGCAGTTTTCCAGGTACATGCCGTCGAGCGGCGGCTACTACTCCTTTGCCACGCGTGGGCTGGGAAGCCGCATCGGCTTCATGGCCACCTGGAGCTACCTGGTGTATGACCTGCTGGGCGGCGCAGGGTCTACGGGTTTTCTCGGCTACCTGATCTCAGACACGCTGCGCACCGGCTTGCACGTGAATATCCCGTGGTGGCTGATCGCAGTGGTTACCTTTGCCGTGATCTGGGTGCTGACGCACAAAGGGATCAAGCTGTCCACGCGCGTTACCGCGCTGCTGGGCGGTCTCGAACTGCTCATCATGCTGTCGCTGGCCGTCACCTTCCTTATCCATCCGGGCCGGGGCTCCACCTATCTTGCGCCCCTGGATCCCTCGTCATCGCCGCACCACTATGGAGGGATCCTGTCTGGGATGGTCTTCTCCATTCTCGCGCTCAGCGGCTTTGAGGGTGCGGCGCCGCTGGCCCAGGAATCACGCCGCGCCAGCAAGTTCGTCGGCCAGGCAGTCATCCTGTCGCTGATGGCTACCGGCGTTTTCTACGTTTTTACTTCCTATGCCAGCGCAATCGGCTGGGGCACTGGCGACATGGCCGCCTTCGCTGTCCACCCCAACCCCTACTATGCTCTGGGCCACGCCCTCTGGGGACTCGGATGGTGGCTGGTCGTGCTCGCCCTGATCAACAGCGCCATCGGCGTCGGCCTGGCCAGCACCAACTCCGCCTCCCGCGTGATGTACACCATGGGCCAGGCGGGGACGCTTCCTGCCAGCTTCGGGCGAGTCCATCCGGTCCATCAGACACCCACCTTCGCCATCGCCTTTGTGCAGATCATCGGCATGGTGGCGTGTCTGCTGATAGGCGTATTGTTGAAGCCCGAATATATCTTCGGCCTGCTGGAGACCATTGCCACGCTGGCAGTCATCGTCATCTACTGCGTGGCGAACCTGGCGCTGACGTCTTATATCCGCCGGGAGCACCGCGACAATTTCAGCGTTTGGCATCACGTCGTGTCACCCTGGATCGGGACTTTGGCGCTTCTGCCTGTGCTCTTTGTCACGGTCTATCCGGTGCCCGCCTGGCCGTACAACATTGCGCCTTATTTCTTCGTGGTGTCGTTGATCGCGGGCTTTGCTTATATGCAGTGGAACGAGATGCACCATCCCGGAGCGCTGAAGCGGGGCGCAACCATGCTGGTCGGCAGCCGCAGCACTGCGGAGGGCGATGTGGATTGGGACAAGCCGATAACTCCGGTGTAGACTCACGGGTGAAGAGAGGCCTCCATGAGCTTTGGTTCGCTGGTCTTCACACCCCTGGTCAAGAAGCTGCAAGAGCGCTACGGCAGCCGGCGGCAGTACGAGCGCATGGAGAATTCCGGGGGATCGCAGGATCGCTTCACCGAATTCGAAACACAGTTCCTGGCTGAGCGAGACAGCTTTTACTGGGCAACGACCGGAGCGGCCGGATGGCCTTATGTGCAGCATCGCGGCGGGCCTAAGGGCTTCCTCAAGGTGATCGACGACCACACCCTGGCGTTCGCAGATTTTCGGGGAAACAAACAATACATCAGCACAGGAAATTTGCAAAGCGACAGCCACGTCGCCATCATCATGGTCGACTATCCGCGGCAAGCCCGCCTGAAGATACTCGGACGGGTGGAGATCTTCGAGGGCGATACAGCAGAGGGCTGGCTCGAGCGGGTTCGCATGCCGGAAGAGAAGACTCCGATCGAGAGAGTATTTGTTATCCACGTCGAAGCGTATGACTGGAACTGTCCGCAACACATCACGCCACGCTATGCGGTGGAAGAACTTCGCGAGGGAATGAAAGACGTTGAGAAGCGTATCCAGAGCCTGGAGCAGGAAAACAAAGCGCTGCGCCAAGAGCTTAGCGAAGTACGTGCGGGCGCGAAGACATAAGGAGCATGACGATGAGCTCGCGTCCACCATTTCCACCGTTCACTCACGAAACCGCCGCCGAAAAAGTGCGTCTGGCGGAAGATGGCTGGAATACGCGCGACCCTGACAAAGTCTCCCTGGCCTACACCGTTGATTCGCGCTGGCGGAACCGCGCGGAGTTCATCACCGGACGAGAGCAGATTGTTTCGTTCCTCACCAGGAAATGGAACAGAGAGCTGGAATACCGGCTTATCAAGGAGTTGTGGGCATTCACGGGTAACCGCATCGCGGTGCGTTTTGCCTACGAATATCACGATGACTCCGGAAACTGGTTTCGCGCCTACGGCAATGAGAATTGGGAGTTTGATCCCCAGGGCCTGATGTACGCCCGACACGCCAGCATTAATGACGTGCCAATCAAAGAGGCTGAACGAAAGTTTCACTGGCCAATCGGAAGACGTCCGGATGACCACCAGGGATTGAGCGAGCTGGGGCTTTAGAGGGCGCCTCGTGTTGCGCCCCTTCCAGGGGCCTAAACGCCCGCGTGAGAACCGGGATTGGGGTCCCTCTGCATGACCCCCAGGTCTCAAAAGCGAGACCTGGGCCACCCACTCACGGTTTGGATTTAAAGAGGTGGTTCTCACGCAGACTCCTAAGCCCCTGCCCTATCTCCTCCGTTTCTATGCTGGCCGTGTGCGGAGAAGGTGCGTTTTAACGTTTTAAGCGTCTTAAGGCGTCTTAAGTCCCCGCATTTTCTCTGCGGAAGGTGCGAGTTAAGCGAGTTATGCGAGTTAAGCCCCCCATCCGGGGGACGGTTCTATTCCCCGAGTGTGGCTACCTGTATAGATTCAATTCTGCGCGGTTTCGTTCGCGGAAAGAGAATTTGTTTCTTATTGCCTTGAAGATGTGGTCATCATTCACATTGAAGACCACGTACTGCGGTATGTCTTGATAGCATTTGCTCCGTTGCTTTCCGCTTCGCCCAGAATTAGCCTTGTCAAGGCGATCAGCCATGGGAGGAAAGGCGGGCGTAGGCCTAAACGCCGTCCGACACGCCCCGCGCCTCGAAATCCTCCTCCGGCATCCGGGCCCGGCTCTCCGCCGCCTGGCGCCTCTCACGGCGGCCATGGACCGTCTTGAAGACGCCGATCAAAAGATATGCCCAGCCCGATAGGGCCAGCAGCCTCGCCGGCAGCGCCAGTGCCAGCGCACACGAGAGCAGGCCGATCGCTGCCATTCCCGCCGCATCCAGTATGTAGTTCTTCGCAAGCGTTCGCTCCAGCGGGTTCAAGTTCAGCTCCTCGCGCCGCCTCCACCCATTCCAGTAGAGGACCGCGATCATCAGGTAGATCGCAGCAAAGCCTCCGCCGTAGAGCAGCATCAGCTCAACCGGCTGGCCCGGGTCCGAAAACCGCCCCGCGGCTGTGTTGCCCATCAGCTGCGCAATCACCAGGTTGCATAGAAACTTCAAGGGATACACATAAAACAGAAGAAGAAATAACAGCACCGCGTTCAGCACGATCGTCGGAAGATCATGCAGCCCGAATCTGCGGAAGAACTTGTAGTGCTCGTACCAGATCATCAGCAGAACTCCAAAGCAGATCGCGAACGGCACAAATCCTGCCAGCGTCTCATGCAGCTGCCCGAATCCCTTCGGCACCTCGAGCGAGACCACCAGCAGAGTCAGGGCAAAGGCAAACACCGCATCGCTGAAGGCATCGATCCGCGACATCGCGACCCCACGAAGCCGAAACCCGTCACGTCCAATATGTGCGTGCAGCAGGTCCATTTGCTACTCCAAGCCCAGCCTATCGCATCGAGCATCGCGCGCCCTCCGGAGTCCGACCGGCTCCCTGCGCTGTGGCGGAACTTCTCCGGCGTCATGCAGGTTAACGGCGAGCAAACCGATCACATCCCTGAAACGGACGTGGGTTTCGGCCTGCTCACCGGGCTCGGCGGTCTCCGCATGCTCATATCCAATTATCCACGATTCCATCCCTACTTCCAGATCGCGCCGGCAAGCTTCCCACAAGCTACCACACCCTGAGATAGGTGACGAGAAGCAGTCTTTCGCTTTGACAGTTCGAGTCAGCCTGTTGCTCAAGCAGTAACTGACGGATAGGCGAAAACTCGCCCCGGGGCCATGAGAATGCTTTTTCCGGGCCGAGCATCAGCCGTACGCGAGGCCAGTGCTCTGTCCGACCTCGATAATATATCCGTCAGGATCGCGGATGTAGCAGCGCGTCTCGCCGTACTTGGGGATCGGCTCCGTGATGAACTCCGCTCCTCGGCTTTTCCATAATTCATAGCACGCTTGAATATCCGCAACGCGGAAATTCATAAAGCTGTTGATGTGATTCGGGGCGGGGACGCTGAGCGTTACCGTCGGCTTATCCGGGGTCGGCCCGCCTCCAACGTTCAGAATCATCCAGATATTCGCAATCTGAAGGTACCCAGGCGCGTTGCCGTCACCCAGGCTCAGGATGCGAGCGCCGAAGACCTTTTCGTAGTAGCGAGCCGATCGCTCGATGTCGGCGACGGTGAGAAAATGCGCGATGCTGATCCCCTCTCGCGGGGGCATCTCATAGCTCTTCTGCCCGATTTGTACGCTGCTCATTGACGACTCCAATTCCGATTAACAGTGCTCATCCGCTGATTCTGGTTCTTTCGTATTCATACCTGCTGCCGATTAAGCCTGACGAGGAAAGGCAAAACAATTGGATCAAGGTATCGCTCGATACTTTGGTATCGTTTGCAACCAGTTGTCCGATAAGGCCGTTTACCAATCGCTTGCCGACCGGTGTCGGCGAGAGTCGAAAGGGCGAAGCTATTCTGTATTCGTAGCCGTCTCACCGCTGCCCACAAGAGCAGCGGGAGATTGGCAATCAAAGTGACAATCGACGGATCTAAAGAACCGCGGCGATACAGTCCACCTCGATGTCGAAGCCGCCATTCCAAGCAGGAACGTTGATAAAGATTCGAGCAGGAGGATTCTCCGGGAAGTAACGCCTGTAGACCTCGTTAACAGCAGGAAACATATCTACCGAAGTCACGTAGACATTCAGTTTCAGGATGTTTTCCAAGGACGAACCCGCCGTTTCGACACAGAGCTTAAGCTGGTCTAAAACGATCTCGGTCTGGCGCTCAATAGGCCCTCGGAAAATCCCTCCGGTTTTCGGATCGAATGGCGGAGAGCCTGAGACATAAATAGTGTCGCCGTGTTTAGTCACCGTCGAAGCGGGCGCCTTGTACTTTTCGAGGTAGGTCGCCAGTGGCTCGACCCGAATGATTTCTCGTTTCATAGGTTTCCTCCGTTTTGTAGACACGGTTTCGAAGCGTTAATCCCTGCTTGCGGTAAAACTCTCCATAGCTCGTTAGACCGGTGGTTCGAATTTGCGCAACCGCCCGGTTAACCATTCTTATCCACTGTCAGCCGGAAGGTCCCGATTTACTTGCACGACCGGCGTTCTGGAACAAGAGCCTGACGATCTCCGAGCAGTTTACGGTTGGTTTACGATCCCGTGCAGCGGCAAATCGCATCTTTCGCATCAAACATGGAAAAGGAAAGCGGTGGAGAAGCCGACCCTCTACGCTCATCAATTGATGTATTTGATGAGCAGCACGTCATTCCCTTTTTCTCCATAAAACAACTCATCGACCAGATTCTTGGCCAGCAAAATCCCATATCCGCCCGGGCGAATCCCTTGCGCCTCGCGGTGCTTCTGATGACGCAAAGGATCATCCTGCGGATTGTTGGCAGCTGTATCGAGATTTTCCGCTAAAGAGAATCCTTCGCCCGGATCTTTAATGCGGATGAGCACCACGCGACTCGCGCGGAGATAGGCAATCTCGATACGCCGTTCCGGATCAAACTTCCCGCCATGCTCCATTGCGTTGAGCAGCATTTCTCTGCTCGCTATCGCCACCTTATCCTCGTCAACTTCGGGCAAATTCAGAAACGCGCGAACGAACTGCTGCAGGCGATTGGCCGCGGATACGTCGCAGCGCACCGAAAGACGTATCCACGCATCCGTCCCGGACAGCATTTCAATCGCCTCATCCCAGGCAGGACTCTCCATCGCCAGTTGCAGCACCTCCTCCATAGCCTGTGTCGAAAGCGGCCTTGTAAAATAACTGAAAGCTCCCGCGCGGATCGCGGCAATCACGTCCGCAGGCGTACTCCTGTCCGCAACAATGATCAAACGAGTATGTGGCCTGACCAGCCGTACCTTTCGAAGCAGTTCAACATCTTCCCGGCCTGAACTGGCCTGGTCGGCGATAACAAGGTCGAAAGCGGACTTCTCCACCAGCGCGAGCGCTTCCTCGTTATCCCGCGCGCGCTCCAGCTTCCACGAGGACAGAACAGTCGACACCACACTCGTCACGGGCGAGTCTGAACACCCAACCACCAGCACCGTATTCTGCAACTGCGGATTATCGTGGGTCATGAGAAACGCATGGACCATGATAGTCCGATTAGGCTTGCAGGATGGTTAACGTAATTCTCGAAGATGCGTAGCGCCGTCTTCATTTGTGGCCGCCAAGGATCTCCGCGAAAATTTTAACGATCGGGCGTTGCTCCGACGGCTCTGTCGTACTTAGCGGCTGCGGATGAGGACCGCTGTTGCATCGTCTGTTCGATCGGATCCCGCGCCGAAGCGCTGGACTTCCGCAATAAGGCCGTTGACACAGGCTCCGGGTTGCTGAAAGTGTTTGATAAGGCGAGCCGGACCATATTCTTCCTCTTTGCCGTTCACGGCTTCCGTGATGCCATCGGTGTAAAGCAGCAGTCGGGTGCCGGCGCTGAGTGTGATGGTGCACTGTGGGTAAGACGACATCCCGAGGCCGAGCGGCAGGCCGGTATCTAATTCGAGAAATGAGCAATGGTGATTGATGAGCAGGGGACGAAGGTGTCCGGCGCTGGCCAGCGTGAGTTCGCGTGACCCGGCGTCGAGCACTCCGTAGACCATGGTGACGAACTTTCCAGTCGGAAGATCTTCCGTGAGTACCTGGTTAAGCTTTTCGAGGGTCTGTGCGGGCGAAGAATAGAGAGGCGCAAGCGAGCGCAGGATGGCCCTGGTCGCGGACATCAGAAGTGCGGCCGACATGCCCTTTCCCGAGACATCGGCCAGGACGATACCGTAGCGCTGTCCGCCAAGATCGATGAAATCGAACCAGTCGCCTGCGACGGATCCCGCAGGATGCCAGGCTGTTTCAAAGGCGATGCCGGGGATGAGCGGCACGGGTTTCAAAAAGAGCGCCTGCTGGAGGGCCCGGGCGTCTGCGGACTCCTGCTGCATGCGTTCGCGCTCAAGGCGCTCGCGCGCGAAGAGGCGGGCGTTTACAATCGCGATTGCGATGTGTCCGGCAAGCGCCTGAAGCACCTTGAGTTCATCATCCAGGAAGGCGTCCACCTGGTGATGGCCGATGCAAAGAACGCCGATGACCAGACCGGCCGACTTGAGGGGAATACTGACTTCAGAGCGTGTGGCGGGTTCGCAGGCGATGTAGTGAGGGTCCTGTTGAACGTCGCGGGCGTAGCGCATCTTGCCCGTGGCTGCCACATGGCCAACCATGCCCTGCCGGCCAATCTGCAGCCGGTCACCCTTCCTATACCTTGTGCAGCCACGTACTCCATGCAGCACCATCTCGTCTGCGTCCGCTGCACGAAGCCATACACCAACCTTTACATCTCCAATCGAGTCGGCGATGTCATTGACTACGCGATCAAGCAGAGCGTCGAGGTCGAGGGTGGAGGCGATCAGATTCGTGGCCCGTTGCAGCCTCATGAGGACCTGAACGAAGTTGCCGCAGGAGTGGATGCGCGGTGGAACCGCGTAGCGAGTCTTAACGGTGGCGGGGAAGGCGCCCATAGATGCCCTTCTGAACCCCCTGTATGGGTCACTCAATAGATGTGTGAGAGGGAGTAGCGATGCAATCTCTTGAGCACAGAGCACTCGCCCAGACGGCTCGGACTCAGTTCAAAGAGCGGCAGCAGTCGATGGCGCGGTTCCACCCGAGTCACCGCCTAACCGTCAGTTACTACTCGATAGCTATGCGCCGCTAAGAAGGGACCGCGAATTCTACGTCTAGGTGCTGTTGGGGATTAGGGCTGAGCTTATCTGCCATCCTGACTAAGCCTGCAAAAGAATCAGCTCGCATCTTTCGCATAATGTGCCCGCGATGAAATTGAACGGTGTACTCGGTGATCCCCAACTCAAATGCCACCTGTTTATTTAACAGACCGCTAGCCAACAGCGGCAGCAGCTCTCGCTCCCTGGACGTCAAAGACTCATATCTGGCGACCAACTTCGCGTATTCGAGCGCCTCTCGACGATTGGCGAGATTCTGCTGCAAAGCCCGTTCCACCGAACCAAGTAGCGAAGTTCCATCAACCGGTTTAGTAAAAAAGTCACTTGCACCTTCCTTCATCGCGCTTACCGCCAACGGAATGTCGCCAGCCCCGGTGATGAAGATGATCGGTATTGGGCATCGTTCGGCCTTAAGCTTCGCTTGCAGTTCAATACCAGACATGCCCGGCATGCAAATGTCGGCAATCAGGCATGCTGCCTGGTGTCCGGCTCCGGAATCCAGGAACTGCTCCGCGGAGTCGAAGCAGAGCGCGGACATCCCCTCTGATTCGAGCAGGTCTTGCAGTGCGCTTTGAAACGACTTGTCATCATCGAGGATTGCCAGAAGGCTTGGGGTGGGCTCGATCTTCATGAGCTCGAAGGTAACGCTTTCCACAAGGCAGCGCAATCGGATCGTAGCCGAAAAAACTACTACTCAGGTAGTAGTCGATTAGTGCTGCGGGAGGAGTGGAATAGCAGCCTGTCTATCGAGATAACCCGCGCTATTTAGGAAGAACGGGTTTTAGCTTGTCGGCTATACGCACCAATTCGATGAGAGACCCCGCCCGCATCTTTTGCATTACGTTGCCTCGATGGATTTTTACAGTGGCTTCGCTGGCTCCGATTTCTGAGGCGATCTGCTTATTGAGCATTCCAGCGACCACGAATCCCATGACCTCCCGCTCTCGCGCGGTCAATGCCTGATACCGCCCATGCAGTCCGTCGACCTCCGCCCGCTGTTCTCGCGCCGCGCGGTCCCGCTGGAGAGCCTGCTGAATCGCGTCCAGCAGATCCTGGTCCCGAAAAGGCTTGGTCAGAAATTCCACGGCGCCCGATTTCAGCGCTCTGACCGACATAGGAACGTCTCCGTGCGCCGTAATAAAAATGATTGGTATTTGCATACCAATCTCGGTTAGCCGGCGCTGGAAATCGAGTCCGCTCATCTGAGGAAGTCTTACGTCCAGAACCAGACAACTCGGGTCAGAGGTGGGTTGCCTGCTCAGAAACTCCTGACCAGTGGCAAACGACTCGGCGCGGAGACCAACTGACTCGACGAGATCCTGGACGGCCTGTCGCATGCCAAGATCGTCATCGATGATGAACACGGTGGGAACGCCCGCGGGTTTCATACAGGGCCCTCGGTTTCACCGGGAAGCGTGAAATGGAAGGATGCGCCGGCACCTTGATTGACTGTGGCCCATACCCGCCCTGCATAGGACTCCACGATCGAGCGGGTAATGGTCAGCCCCATACCCGTCCCCTGCGGTTTCGTCGTATGAAAGGGATCAAAAATCTGTTCGGAACGTCCGGCCGGCAGACCTACGCCGGTATCACTGATGGAAACAATGAGATGGCTTTCCTGATTCGCTCGCGATCTGATGGTCAATTCGCCTCCGGTATCTTTCATGGCCTCGATCGCGTTCAGCATCAGGTTCATGAAGACTTGTTGAAGTTGCACCCGGTTGGCCAGGACCTTAGGCGTATCGGCCTCGACTTCGGGATGGATCGTTACGGAGTGCCGATCCGCTTCGATCCTCAGCAGAACAGTCATCTCTCCAATTATTTCCTTCACGTCGACGATCTGGCGTTCTGCAGGTATTCCCGTTCTGTAGAAGGAGCGCAAACTATTGATAACGTCGGCTGCACGATTTCCGTCTTGCTCAATCCTGGCCGCTGCTGCCCGCGCTCTTTCCAGATCGGGTGGATCATGTGCCAACCACCGCAAAAGGGCGTTTGCGCTCGTAATCGAGGCGGCGATGGGCTGCTTGATTTCGTGGGCCAGCGCGGCGGCCAGTTCTCCCATCATGTTGACGCGGTTGATGTGTGCGAGATCAGCCTCTAATTGACGCAGCCTTTCGCGCTCCTCCTCGGCGCGCTTTCGGTCCGTTATGTCCATCGTGATGCCAAGGTACTCACCGATCTCCTGAGAGGGATTGTGGTGCCCGATGCCACGCAGAAATCTGATGGAACCATCGGTATGGCGAATCCGAAATTCGACGTCATAATCCGCCCCTGCGCTAATTGCATCCTCAAGCTTTGCTCTGATAACTCGTTCGTCTTCCGGAAGAATCGTTGCGTAAAAAAGGTCAAATGGAAGCGGGCCTTGGCTGGGATCGAAACCGTAGAGGCGGGCGTTTTCGTCCGACGAATGGAAGATCTCCCGCGTGGCCAGGTTGCACGCCCAGCTGCCGACGTGAGTCAAGCTTTGCGCTTCCGCCAGGTACGCTTGCTCTCGCCGCAACTCCTGAGTCAATAGCTCCTGCCCTGTGACATCCATTGTGGTGCCGTTGAATCCCTGAAAAACTCCGTCTTCAACCACTGGAACACCAACACAACGGACGTACCGCACCTCCCCATCTGGCCGAACTATTCGCTTCGTGACATCGCAGCCGCAGCGCTGCTCATGCATCATCTTTATCGTTTCAGCCATGGAGGCGCGGTCCTGTGGATGGATCGCAGCCAGATACTGCTGAAGGCTCGGAGCCCCGTTTTTCGGATCAAGTCCGTAGATCTTGTAGACCTCGTCAGACCAATAGATATCTATATCTTCGGACCAACGGATACCTAAATCTCTGGACGCCCAGCTCCCCATATGAGCAAGGCGCTCCCCTTCGCTTAGGTAGAACTGGCTTCGCCGCAGAGCTTGTTCTGCACGTTTCCGGCCGGTGATGTCCTGAGTCGTACCGAACATTTGGGTTGACCCCTCTGAATTTTTCTTCAAGTCACCCAAGCTGTGTACGACCCGCATTTCCCCATCGGGACGAATGAGCCGATGTTCACAGTCAGCGCGCGTCCCAGAACGAATAGCCTCTTCTGCTGTACGAAAGACAGCCTCTCGATCATCGGGATGGAGCATTGCGCCTACTGTCGCTATGTCCATGGAGCCCGCCTGTGGCATCAACCCAAAGATGCGGTAGGTTTCTTCCGACCAGATCACCTGATTCGTTTCAAGGTCCCATACCCAGTAGCCAAGATGGGCAACGCGTTGGGCTTCTTCGAGCCAAGCTTTGCTTTCTCGCAAATCCCGGGACAGGGCATGGTGGGCTTTCTCTGCGCGCTTCAATTCCGTGACGTCTTGAACGGTACCGAACAGCCTGCGGGCCTTTCCGGACGCCTCAGTGTGCGAATCGCCCGGCATCGCACTCCAAAGCTTGGAGGTGATGGCGTGCACCGTGCGCACTTCTCCACTTGGAGTGACAATCCGAAATTCGGCAACGGGGTGCACGCCGGCATCAAGCTCCACGTCCACTCCGCTGTAGAGAGCTTCTCGGTCCTCAGGGTGGACCATTCCGCGGACCATCGCTAAGTCCATGGGACGTTCTTGTGGTTTGAGCCCAAAGATGCGATAGGTCTCGTCAGACCAGATGACCTCACCCGTCTCAAGATCCCACTCCCAGTAGCCCACATGCGCGACGCGTTGTGCTTCTTCAAGTCTGGCGTTGCTCTCTTTTAGGTCTCGAGATAGCGCCTGTCGCTCTTCTTCTGCACGTTTGCGTTCAGTGATGTCGCTGACTATACCTTCGTTAGCCTTGGCAAGTGCAACCCGAGCTTTCAGGATGGGAAGCGCCTCGCTAAGCTGCTTTCGCGCTCGGCGCCAGCTACTTCGCAGGCCAATGAACGAGCCTGACATCCTATACGCGACCTTTCGCTCGATGCGAGATGGCAAGGTTCCTTCGTACGACAGCCGTCACACTTTCGATGACGGGGTGTTCGAGCGCATAGCGAAGGACGTATCCTCCAACCATCCCAGTCGCACCCACGATTACCAGGCGAATCTTACTCGGCTTCGGAATATTCATCCAACGGATCCTGTCGCACCAAAGGCGCTCTATGAGCCCATCTGGCTGGTCGTTGTCATGATAATGCGCGTTCCTCCAGCCAGTCCACGTAGAGCCGGCGCTCAGCAAACAGCCACGAGCGGTCTATTTTCACGAACGTGTCGAGGTAGCGGAGCGAAGCGACCATCAAGCGCCGCTTTCCATCGCCGACCGTCACGTGGTGTGCCAGGCAGTAGGCCTCACCCGTGGCCCGGTCGGCCGCCAGAGTGAAGATCGTGCTCCGTCCGACGAAGTGCGTGGTCGCGTCGTACTTGTTCAGATCCGCGAATACTGGAGCGAGCGCCTCGCGCGAGTGCAACTCCTGTGAGGGCATTGAATCCTTGGCGTTCATGTACACGACGAAATGGGTGTCTGGGGTAAAGAGAGCCATCTGCCCCTTCGCATCACGGCGGTCGGCGCAGTGTGCGTAGGCCTCGACGAGCTCCCGGATGGCGAGCCGGTCCGCGGCTTGTTCGGGAGAGATGGTGACGTGCTGGCTCATGAGTTGGTCTCCTTGATTGATTCGACGCGGAAATGCGGTCATTCGAGTATGGCCCGTGGTTCGGGAAACTTCTTGATCCCGTTCATTTCATGCTGCATTGTGCCGCTCGATGATTTCGGCGAGGAATCGATGCACGAGATGGACCGCCATCGCGCCCTCGCCAACCGCTGATGCAACCCGTTTGACGCTGCCGGCTCGCGTATCACCCACCGCAAATATTCCCGGCACACTGGTCTCGAGCAGGAGCGGGGAACGGCTCAATGGCCATTGAAAGTTCTTGTATCCAACAAGGTCCGGCCCGGTAACAACGAACCCCTTTTTGTCCAGGACAAAGGAATCTTCAAGCCACTCCGTGCGAGGCGCAGCACCTGCCATCACAAACACGTGGCGAATTGGCATGGTTACGTCGAGTCCCAATGAGTCGTCCTTCCACGCGATGCTTTCCAGATGCGCAGTACCGCTGACAGCGACAATTTGAGTCAGGTAGTGGATTTCGATCCTGGGGTGTGCTTCTATCCTCGAGATCAAATACTGCGACATCGATTCTGAAAGCTTCCCCGAACGCACCAGGAGATGCACCTTCGATGATGTCTGAGCAAGAAACACGGCCGCTTGTCCCGCAGAATTTCCCCCGCCCACCACGGCTACTTCTTCCGAGTCACAGAGCTGCGCCTCCATATGCGTCGCATTGTAATAGACCCCTCGGCCCGTGAAAACGTTCGCTTCCTCGACAGGCAGTCGGGCATATTGCGCACCCGTTGCGATCACGACGCTGCGCGCATTGAACTTTAGGCCGGACTCCAAAATCACCCTATAGGGTTGCCGGCTGAAATCGATATGCACGACCGATTGCGCGACCATCAACTGCGCCCCAAATTTCTGAGCCTGAGCGATGGATCGATTTGCAAGCTCCTGTCCGGAAAGTCCCGTGGGAAAGCCCAGGTAGTTTTCGATCTTTGAGCTTGACGCTGCCTGGCCGCCAGGTGCTGACTTCTCGATAACCAGCGTCTTCAACCCTTCTGAAGCGGCGTACACTGCGGCTGCAAGCCCTGCTGGGCCGGCACCGATCACTACAACGTCGCGCACGCCTTTGTCGATGTTGATGTTGAGATCAAGACAGGCCGCTAACTCGGCAATTGACGGATCTCTCAGCACATATCGCCTGTTGCAATAGACGACTGGAATTTCGCCATTACGAACGGCGAGCTTTTCCATTAACTCGCCGGCACACGAATCGGTGTCAATATCGAAGTATGTGAACGGATGCCCATTTCTGGTAAGAAATTCTCTGAGCGCAAGAGCACGTGCAGAACTCCTGGTGCCGAAGAGGATGACATTGCCTTCGCCCAGCTGAATCATCAACAAACGGCGTGCGACAAAAGCTCCCATGAGGATGTCGCCGAGTTCCGTGTCCTTGGCCATGAGCGACACCACTTTTTCACGAGTCAGTTCAAGGACGGCACCGTCTTTTGTTACCCGCGCTGTAAGGAGCGATCGACTGCCGGAGATTACAGACATTTCTCCCGTGAACTGTCCTGGTTCGCGAACAGCCAGGATCTTTTCATCCTCACCGGTTCTGCTGATCGAGACTGTCCCGTCCAGGACAACGAACAGGGGAACATCGGGACAAGAGGGTTCATAGAGAACCTCTCCGCTACGCACGGGACGCAGTTGCGCCACGGATCTAATCCGGTCGATGTGTTCTCGATTAAGTGTTGGATTGTCTTCCATCCTGCGAACACCTCGCTCCCTCTTACAGGGTACTTTCCTTGAGTTTGCGTTTTGACTGAGCCTGACGAGTCCTCGCTATCTAAGCGAGGGGCTCTATCTGAGTACACGGAGATGTTATCCCTGCCTCGCGCAGAAGAAAACTACATGTTCCTGCAGGTTCGATCGATCTTTATCGGAGGCTGATCAATGATGAGTGGTGTGGCGGACCTCGGTCCTTAGAAGCCGTAACGACGGAATATGGCCTTGCCATCCGACGACGCGGCGAACCTTATCAACGCAAGCGCCTCCCGATGATGGTTCGATCGCATGATCACCACCGCCCCCATCTTGATAGGGGGATACAGACTGGGGGAAATCGGAATCACACGCGCGCCCCAAAGTCCGTAGGCACGCGCTGCACTCATCGGGAGCAACGCCACATCCGCATCGCCAGTCCTCATAAACTGCGCGACTTGCGAGTTGTCCTTCCCAATCAAAAGTTTTCTCCGAACTGCTAGATCATAATCGCGGCCAGCTCTCAAGGCCTCTTCTACAACTCTGCCGGAAGTCGTTTGTTGCGGGTCGGGAATCGCAATATGAGAGATTGTCTTATCCCTCACAGCGCGCAGCGGATTCCCGGGCGGAAATGGGAAGCGCACCATCGGCGAAATACACATCACCAGTTGATCGCGAGCATATTCCGTTACTGAGGCGCGGACGGCCACGCCTGAAGCGGCGAGCCGCCGAATGTCGTTCATGTCCGCCGAGAAGAAGGTATCGAAAGTCGCACCCTTCCGAATCTGCGAATAGAGGCTGGCCGAATCTGCAAATGTTAAGCGAACGTGGTTGCCGGTCTTCCGCTCAAATGCTCCTGCCACTTCTGTAATGGCAGGATTCAGCTCAGCGGGGGCTGCAACCGACAGCTCCACACCCGCTGGATCGTCCGCCCCTCGCGCGCCGGCGTAGTACGGGATACTGTTTGGAGCCGCCAGCCTGCACCCAAAGATGAAGAGCAGCAGTGCTATCACGGCATCTCGCATTTTTAACGCCCTCGGAGTTTCCGAACAGAGGATCGCAGTTCCCATTAAGGTCTAGACGATGTGGGAGAGGCGAAAAGTTCCCGTCGTTTTGGTAGTCCACTCCTGTTTATTTTTGGGCTGGATTTCATCTGTCGTCCTCAGCCCGGGCGGGTGATTACTGAGGCGGAGTGAAGCGAGGATTCAATTGCGCCAGGCAGTTTCCCCAATTGTGAATGATCGTTAGGTATCATGCCCTCTGATCACCCTGCTTTTGGCGGCGGCTGTGCTCCTGTCCCCACCTGGCGAGTTCGAGCAACGCCGGACGCAACGTGCGGCCATAGGCTGTGAGCGTGTATTCGGTTCGAAGAATGGACTCTTGAAAAACATGCCGCTCGACCAGTCCGTCTCGTTCAAGCTGCCGTAACTGCGCGGTGAGGACCTTTTGGGATGCTTCCGGAATGCGGCGCTGCAATTGGCTGAAGCGCCGGCTGCCATCCTTGAGTTCGCGAAGGATTAACGGCTTCCACTTGCCCGCGATGACACGCAGAGCGTTCGATACCGGGCATTGATCGCGCAGCATGCAAACCAGAGTATTACGCGACGTGCAAGGCAGTGAAGCAGGAACCTTTTTGTACCTGATTGCAAAGGCCGCTTCGCCCGGGCAAGATGATGCCATGAAGATCACAGTGCTTGGATTCGGAAACGTCGGGGGTCAGCTAGGACGGCTGTGGACGGCAAAGGGGCACAGGGTTACGGCCGGGTTACGCGCAGCCAGCAAGAGAGCTAAGACAGCGAAGGAACTGGGCATGACCGTGGCAGAACCTGCAGTGGCGGTGAAGGAAGCGGATGTGATCGCAGTGGCGCTGCCATGGCAGGTTGTGGAAGTTACGCTCGCGTCCCTGGGGGCACTGGACGGGAGAATCGTTCTGGATGCGACCAACCCTTTGGCAGGAGACTTAAGCGTCATGGTTCCGGAAGCGGGCAGCGGAGCGGAGCAGGTAGCGCAATGGGCCAAGGGCGCGCGGGTGGTGAAAGCCTTCAATACAATTGGCGCTGCGCTGTTTGGCGACTCGGATTTCGACATGTTCTATTGCGGCGACGATGAGGATGCGAAATACACGGTGCGCAGCCTGATTGAGGATACGACGATGTCGCCAGTCGATGCCGGACCGCTGAAGAACGCGCGATACCTGGAGCAGATCGCCGGCTTGTGGGTCGACCTGGCAGTGAAGGGCAGGATACCGGGAGCGTTTGGCTTCAAGTTGATGCGCAAGTGAAGCTTTGGGAAATTGCGGAACCTTTGAACGCAACTCCGCGTAGCAGTGATGATGAGAACTTCGCGGAAAAAGTTGTTGCGCACCGCCCGCTGCTTCGCCCTCCAGCTTCCGCTCGCTGTCGCCTCATTGCATCTCTCAGCCCAATCGCAATCAGGGGCCCCATCCCCAGCTCAATCCCCAACCGTATCGCAGGGCGCCGCGGCGCCCCTGGGGTTTGAAGTCGCCTCCATCCGCCCACACCAATCTGCCGGCGACGAGCCATCAAACCGCCAGATCCTCCCCGGCGGACGCTTTGTCGCCACCGCCACCACCGTCCGCACCCTCATCCGCATCGCCTTCGGTACCGACGATAACCGCATCTCCGGCGCGCCCTCCTGGACCGAGAACGAGACCTTCGACATCAACGCCACCACTGTCAACCGCACCGAAGTCACCACCACGCAGCAATTCCAGCAACTCATCCTCTCGCTCCTCGAAGACCGCTTCCAGTTCAAGTTCCATCGGGATGAAAAGGAAGCCCGCGTCTTTTGGCTCGAACTCGACAAACCCGGAAAACTCGGCCCCGCCCTCAAGCCAAGCACGCCCGGCTCGCCGCCCAACATGAGCACAAACTCCAACGGCTTGAGGGCCGCTATGAGGGTCTCGAATATGTCCATGGCCGACATCGCCGCCGGACTCCGCCGCCAGGCCGGTCGTCCCGTCGAGGACCACACCGGCCTTAAAGGCAACTTCGACTTCCAGATCGAATGGGCCCCCGAAGAAACTCCCGACTCCGCCGATCCTTCTCTGTTCACCGTACTTAAAGAACAACTTGGTCTGAAACTCCAATCCGCCAAAGGCATCTCCGAAATCCTCATCGTCGATCAGATCACCCAACCCTCCGCCAACTAACCCGCCGTTGTTATTTACTTTTGAAGGGGAGGATATTTCATGCGCCTTTCTTTACTGAAAGGCGCACACGCGGCCCTGTCCTGTGCTGCGTGGCAGGACATCCGGGTTCGCTCGGGATGACGCGGAGCGGATGGCTTGGTCCGCAGCAACCCACTCAAGCCAAAAAACGGCTTGAATGGGGCACCCAAGCTTCTTGGCCATTTCTCTCTCAACTTGCCGCAGGCAACTTAGCTGCTCGGGATGACAAAGGCGGGGTGGACGATCGGTTTTGCGCCGCGCCTACAGCGCTCGGATCATCTTGCGGATCGATATCCCAGCCCTTCCGGGCTGGGCTGACGTTTGGCGGTCGGCCCTCCGGGCCTTGCATCCATGGCGATCCTTGCCGTGTCATTTCTCCCTCAACTTGCCACAGGCAAGTCAGGCTGCTCGGGGCCACTTCAACCTTTGCCCCAGCCGCCTCCACCTGGCGTCTCGAGGTGCAAGACATCTCCTTTGGATAGGCGTTGGCTGCACTTTCCCGGTAACTCTTCCCGCTCAGCGCCAGCGCGTGGCAAGCCAGGCGCGGCCGGCCGCGCCTTCCTCGCCGCCCTGCAATCCATAGGGCCGCAACTTTCTGCGATCCGCCAGCAGCGTCACCTGGGCATCGGCCAGCAACTCGACTTCGCGGATCAGTCCATCGCCTCCGCGAAATTGCCCCGCGCCGCCCGATCCATCGCGGTATGCGTAACGGCGCACACGGAATGGATAGGCATACTCCAGCGCTTCGATGGGCGTGTTCAGCGAATTGGTCATGTGCGTCTGCACGCCAGAGATGCCATCCAGTCCGGGACGCGCGCCCATGCCTCCCGCCGCCGTCTCGTAGTAGGTGAACGGCTCGCCAGTGCGCGGATCGATGCCGCCAATGGTCAAGTTGCTCATGGTGCCTGCGCTGGCCGCCGGCACGCGCGCCGGAACCGCCTGCGCCAGAGCCCGCAGCAGCACGTCCACAATGCGCTGCGAGGTTTCCACGTTGCCCCCGGCGACGGCCGCGGGCGGCAGCGCATCCACAATGCTTCCGCTCGGAGTATGCAGCGTCAGCGGCCGCAGAATCCCGGCCGTGGCGGGCGCGTCCTCGGCCAGCAGGCAGCGCAGCATGTAGAAGCACGCGGAGAGCGTGATCGCGCGGACCGCGTTCACGCTGCCCGCAACCTGGGCGGAGGAGCCGGCAAAATCCACATCCAATGACCGCCGCTTGCGGGTCGAAGCGCAGACGCACCGCGATCTTGCGCAGATCGTCGGTCACGCCATCGTCGTCCAGCCAGTCCTCCGCGCTGAAGTCGCCGGCAGGCATGGCGCGCAACTCCGCCCGCACCAGCCGCTCGGAGTAATCGAGCAGCTCCTCGATCAGCGCGTGCAGCTTCGATTCACCGTACTTCTCCACCAGTTGCAGCACGCGCTGCTCGCCGACGCGGCAGCGCGCCAATCTGCGAATCCAGGTCGCCTTCGCGCTCTTTTGCGGTGCGCACGTTCAGCAGGATCAGGTCCAGCATCTCGCGGTCAAGTTGGCCCGCCGCGCACGATCCGCACCGGAGGAATGCGAATGCCCTCCTGAAAGATCTCGTTCGCCGGGCCCATCGAGCCCGCAAACGTCCCTCCCACATCCGCATGGTGGGCGCGGTTGGAAACATAAAAGACAGCACGATCGTGCCCGGGCAAGAAGACCGGCAGCACCATGGTGATATCCGGAAGATGGGTTCCCCCCGCGAAGGGATCGTTGAGGATGGCGATGTCGCCCGGGGCAAAGGCAATCGCCGCGACCGCCGCCTGCACCGACATTGGCATGGAGCCGAGATGCACCGGCATGTGATCGCCCATGGCGATGACCCGCCCTGGCCGTCGAAGATGGCGCAGGAGTAGTCGCGCCGCTCCTTGATGTTGGGCGAGAGCGCCGTGCGCCGCAGCGCCGCTCCCATCTCTTCGGCAATGGAATGCACCGCGCTTTGAAAAATCGCCAGCTCTACGGGATCGGCGGCGGCAAACGTCATGCGCGACTCCGTGACGGAAATGACGAGGTTCCAAAAGCCATCCACCTGCGCACGACAACCCGGCGGCAAGACCGTCGCCGAAGTATATTCGGTAATCATCGCGGGACCGCGGATAGCATCTCCGGGCGCAAGGCCTTGCCGCCTATAGAGGCGCGCGGGCATGGACCTCCCAGCGAAGTGCACCGGACGCTCCGCATAACACGCGGCCGAACCATCGCCCGGCACAGGATCACGGTAAGCAGGCGTGTAAGGCTCGCCGGCGGCAACCATGCGCAGCCGCAGATTCACAATCTCTACCGGTTTGCGCACATCGCAGAATCCGTAGCGCTGCTGATGCAGGCGGTGAAAGGCATCGATGGCTGTTGCGAGAGGCCCTCCGTCGTAAGGGACATTCAGTTCATATCCCTGCCGCCGATAGCGCATGTCAATCGTGCGCTGAGCCACGCCCTGCAGACCCTCGGCGGCAAACTCCGCCGTGCCGCGCTGATGCAGTGGAACAAAGTGTCGTCGAGACTCTCCGTGGCATTGCCCGGCAGCATCACAGTGCGCGAATAATCGCGCACCGCGTCCGCCAGCAGAATACCCACCGCGGACAGTGCGCCCGGCATCGCAGGAACCAGCACGGTAGGAATGCGCAGGGCCCGGGCCAGCGAGCAGGCATGCAGCGGGCCGCCGCCTCCGAAGGCCACCAGGGTGAACTGGCGCGGGTCGTGGCCGCGCTCGACGGAGATCACGCGGATGGCTTTCTCCATTTGCGTTTCCACGACGCGCAATATGCCGGCCGCGAACTCTTCGACGCTTGCCAGCGGACCCTTCTGCTCGCGCATGATCTGCTCGGCCCGCTGCCGATCGAGCTCGCACTCCGCCGCCCAGAAAGCTGTCCTGATCCAGGCGTCCAAGCAAGAGATTCGCGTCGGTAACGGTTGGCATGGCGCCGCGGCCAAAACAGATCGGCCCCGGCTCGGCGCCCGCCGACTCAGGTCCCACGCGCAACATGCCGCCGGCATCGAAGCGGGCAATCGATCCGCCTCCGGCTCCGGCGGTATGGATGTCAAGCATGGGCATGCTTACCGGCACGCCGGCCACCACCGATTCGCGCGTCAGCGGCGCGCCCCCGGCATCGGCCAGGAAAACATCGGTCGATGTGCCGCCCATATCGAAGCCGATGATGCGCTCGAAGCCCGCCCAGCGCGCCACTTGGCAAGCGCCGATGACGCCGCCCGCCGGGCCCGACAACACGGTGCGCACCGGCTCCGGCGCCGCGCTGCGCGCCGAGATGATGCCGCCCGAAGACTGCATCACGTCCACGCGCCCACCGCTGTGGCGGGTGGTGACGCTGTTCCCCAGATGCAGCAGATAGTTCTGCATCCGGGGCGCGAGATATGCGTTGACGACGGTGGTCGATGCCCGCTCATACTCGCGAAACTCGGGCAGTATCCGATGCGAGGTGGAGATGGGCAAACCGAGGCTGCGGAGTGCCGACTTCGACGCGTCGTTCCGTCTCCGGGTTGGCAAAGGAAAACAACAGCGAGATGGCGACCGCCTCGGCCCCGCTGCCGCGCACCTGCTCGACCAGGAGTTCCAGCTCCGCATCTGTGGGAGCGCGAAGGATCTCCCCCTCGGCGCTCACCCGCTCCGGCACGCCGAAACGCAATGGCCGGGGCACCAGACATACCGGCAATGGCACAAACCAGTCGTAGAGCTTGCTTCGTGTCTGGCGCCCGATGGCGATGGTGTCTTCGAAGCCCGCCGTGGTCACAAAGGCGACGCGCGCGCCTTTGCGCTCCAACATGGTGTTGGTTCCCACCGTGGTGCCGTGGCGCACATCGATGGCTTCATCAAGGGCTTTGCCCGCGCCGATCTGCGCCAGGCCATCGAGCACCGCTTGCGCCGGATCGGCGGGAGTAGAAAATACTTTTAAGACCTGGAGTTCTCCAGCGGAGAGATAGACGCAATCGGTAAACGTGCCGCCAGTATCGATCGCTACCCGCACACCGCAGAGTATCTCTTTTGTGGGTTAGGCGCGCAAGGCAGGGATCCTTGCGCGCCTAACTTTTCCTTTGGACTTACCAGGGGAGGTCTTTTCCCATGTGGATAAAATGTCCACTCGGACCTTCCGGTCCAATGAGCGCCAGATCGACGCTGGTCTTCGCGCCTTCCGGAACTTCCAAAGGCGCTGCATCCGTGCCCATCTCGGTCTTCACCCAGCCAGGATGGGCCGAGTTCACCTTGATGGGGGTTCCCTTCAACTCCGCTGCCAGGTGAATGGTGTAGGCATTGAGCGCGGATTTTGAGGAGTTGTAGGCGAAGTTCTTGAAATCAGCAATCGGACTCTTGGGATCCGCGTGCAGGCTGAGCGAACCGAGAATGCTGGAGAGGTTCACAATGCGTCCGGCGGGACTCTTTTTCAGCAGCGGCAAAAACTCATGGGTTACCGCCACCACCGCGAAGAGATTCGTCTGATAGACACTCTTCAGCATTTCCTCGGGGACGTCGCTGGTGCGACTGGCCATTCCGTCGGAGGATGCGATGCCCGCGTTGTTAACCAGGATGTCGAGCTTGCCAAATTTTTCGGCGACAAATTTCACAGCAGCGGACCGATCTTTCGCGCTGGTGACATCCAGCTGCACACCGTAGGCGTCGATGCCTTCTGCCTTTAGCTTCTCCGCTGTCTTGGTCGCGTCGGCCAGCTTGCGTGCGCCGACAACCACCGTAATGCCCTTCTCCCCCAGTTGTTTAGCGGTTTCAAAACCGATCCCGCGATTTGCCCCGGTTACCAGTGCTACTTTCTTATCCTGTGCCATTGATCCCTTTTCTCCTGTACTGACTGAGTAGATGACGGCATGACACAGAAGAATTCGTAAACTTTTTGGTGGCAGTTATTTCGTCAGCTGTGCCCGCAACTGGCTGACAGCATGAGGCATCTCCTCCACCGGGGTGTTGCCGAATCCCAGCACGAAACCCTGGCGGCGCTTGGCGCCCAGGTAAGAAGGGGAAAGCGGCCACAACCACAGGCCCTCGCGTGCAGCATGGTCTGCGATCTCCCGGTCATTGAGACCTTTGGGGAGAGTCACGGCGAGATGCATGCCGGCTTGCTTGCCGTGGATCTCTAATCGTGACCCGAACTGCTGCCGGATACTTTCGACCAGCGCCGTTCTTCGCTCCCCGTAAAGCAGCCTCATCCTGCGGATGTGGCGGGCGAAGTGCCCTTCACGCATGAAGTCGGTGATCACCTCCTGGGAGAGGTACGGAGGAAAGATGTCCATGGCGGCCCGAACCGCAACGAAATGATGAACCAAATCATGGGGAATCACGATGTAGCCCAGGCGCAAGGACGGAAAAAGAACCTTGCTGAAGGTTCCGATATAAATTACGCGAGCATTGCGATCCAGGCCCTGCATCGAGGAGATGGGCGCGCTTTCAAAGCGATATCGCTGTCATAATCGTCCTCGATGATCCAGGATCCTGCAGTTTGGGCCCAGTTCAGCAGCTGCATGCGGCGAGCCGCGCTCATGGTTGCGCCGAGCGGGTACTGATGGGAGGGCGTAACATAAGCCGCTCGAGCCTTAGGAGATCGTTTGATTCCGTCGGATACGATCATGCCGTCCTGGTCGACCGGGACAGGAACCAGGCGGCAGCCGGCGCCCGCAAAGACGTTCTTCGCCAGGCGGTAACCGGGTTCTTCGAACCAGACTGAGGTGCCGGCTCCCAGCAAAACGCGCGCTGAGATGTCCAGCGCCTGCTGCGATCCGGCCACCACCATCACCTGGCTGGGCTCGCACTGCACCGCGCGCGCGGTTCGAAGATACTCGCAGATGGCCTGGCGAAAGGTTGCAGAACCGAGAGGATCGGTATTGTGAATGGCGGCCACGCCTGGGCTTCGAGAGTGGCGCATGACGAGGCTTGACCAAATCGGAAAGGGAAAGTGATCAAACGCGGGCTGATGCACGCTGAACGCTCCCCACCCGCCTGCCCATGGCGGGCGCTCGTAGTGCGACAGCAGCAAAGACCGGCGCGCAACCGGCCGCGGCCCCGAACCAGCTTGTGCGGCCTGGGGACGCCGGTCCTGGCAAACCGTCAGGCTTTCCGGCAGAGAGTCCGATACAAATGTTCCCGCGCCTCTGCGGCTCTCGAAATATCCCTCGGCTAACAACTGGGCGAAGGCATTGAGTACAGGGATCCGTGATATTCCCAGGTCCACGCTGAGCAGGCGGGAAGACGGAACTCGCTGGCCGCCTCGCAGGTTACCGCGGACAATCGCCATGCGAAACCCGTCGTAGATCTGCTTGTGAAGCGGGTCCGCGGCGTTTCTGTCAACAGCAATAATCGGTACGATTGCCTGCGAAACTTTAGCCATGGTTCATCCTAGTGGCTATAACGAGCAAGGCGCAAGCCGCTAAGACTGCCGACCACTCGGCTACCGCTTACGAGGAGTGAGAGCTCTTGAGTTCCACTTTGAATTTCTTAGCGGCCGTCTCGATCCGCTTCCATGCGGCGCGGCGCTCCGCCGCCGTGACATCCTGCACCTGGTCAAATCGTGCGGCGGCGTTGCGTACGTGGGAGGCGTTCTCCAGCGGCTCCTTGCGTTGCTTGGGAAATGCGAACTTAGTCGCGGGTATGCGGTCGCGAGCTGCCTCATTGAGTTTTGCCATATATTTTTCCTTCCAGTTCTTTTGAAGCCGGGAAGGGTTTCTTGGTTGGATGTTTATTCGAGGCGCAGGGTGTCGAAGGGGCGGCCCAGCTCCAGGCAAAGAGCTTCCACCGCCAACTGATGATCGTCGCGGTCCGGCAGACCGGAGACAGTAACCGAACCGATGACGCCCGCGCCCAATACGCGAAGCGGAAAGCTGCCGCCATGGCCGGCATAATCGGCGAGCGGCAGCCCATAGCGATCGAAGAGGCTGGATTTTTTCTCTCCATCTCGCGCCGGATGGCATAGGAGCTACGATGAAAGCGAGCGGTCACATTGCTCTTGCGGCGCACCCACTCCACATTGTCCGGGGTGGTCCCGGGCAGCGCCGCATAAAAAAGCGGCTGCCCAAGCGCCTTACGTCGACCACCAGGCTCAGCTTGCGAGCGACCGCCAGCGCACGCAGCATGCGAGCCCAGCTTCCAGGCCGTCTCTTCATCAAAGCAGCGAACTGGAGCTCCTGCTCCTGCAGTGCGATGCGTGCGAGATCTTCGGCTATGGGCATAGGCGATCTCACAGTACTTTAGCACTTGTCTGGCAATGGCTTAGAATCGGCTCGAAGCTAACGATGGAAGAGGAGCGAGTGCGTGCAAAGTTTCACTCGGGTTCGGTTACGACGTGCGTTGGCCCTGGTCTCGGTTATAGGGAGCATCACGCTGCTGGGGCAAAGCCAGGCCGGTAGCAAAAAGGTGTTGGTGGACGCCTGGTTCAACAGCCAACAGCGGACCAACGCGGCCGGGCAATTGGAGTATTTCCACTACAAGTGGAACGACGTCAGCAACAGTGGTTTTTTCCTGTTCGGGCGGGTCTTCCGCGGTTTCGGCGTCAGCACGGACACACTTTACAGCGCGCCGACCGTGAGCAACCTGAAGGGCGCGCAGTTCTACATTATTGTGTCTCCTGATATCCCGGTGAAAAATCCGCATCCTCACTACCTGCAGCCGGAGGATGCCCGCCAAGTGGCGCAATGGGTGAAGCAGGGAGGAGTGCTGGTGCTGATGGCCAACGATCCTGCCAACGGAGAGATCGAACACCTGGATCTGCTTGCGGATATCTTCGGTATTCATTTCAACCCGGTGCTCAGCCACCACGTGATCGGCGACAACCACGATCCGGGGCGGATCCCCGTGGCCGGTGATGGTCCGCTGTTTCACTATCCGCATACGTTCTTCATGAAAGACACTTGCACGATTTCTTTGAAGCCGCCCGCGACTTCCCTGCTGCAGGATCGGGGAGATATTTTGATAGCTACGGCGAAATATGGCGCAGGCACGGTTTTTGCCGTGACCGATCCCTGGATCTACAACGAATACACGGATGGGAAGAACCTTCCTCCTGAATATGACAACCTCGCTGGAGCCGTCGAGTTGGTCCGTTGGCTGGTGCAGCAGGTGCCGCGTGAGCGTTGATCCCCTGCGGGAGCGGCTTTGCGGTAGTCTCAATTGCTGGTGAAGGAGAACTATGAAGACCTATCTGTTGGCCGACCCGATGCGCTATCCGTACATGACCACAGCTCAGCTTCGCGAAACATTCCTGATTGACTCGTTGTACCAGCCCGGGGAGCTCCACTCGGTGTATGTCGATCTCGACCGGACGATCGTGGGCATCGCTGCGCCGATGACGAATCCACTGGAATTGCCCGCGGACGCGGATTTGCGGGCTGAGTACTTCACCGAGCGGCGCGAGTTGGGAGCCTTGAACATGGGGGGAAGAGGCTCGATCACGGTGGACGGCAAACGATATTCCCTCGGAAACCTTGACTGCCTGTATATCGGAAGGGGAAACGCGGAGGTCAGTTTTGAATCTACAAGTCCAGCATCGCCGGCCATCTTCTACCTTCTTAGCTACCCCGCGCATACCGCGTACCCTGTGACCCTGGTACGCAAAGAAGAAGCGAACCCCACGACAATCGGGAGCGCCGAGACGTGCAACCTGCGCACGGTTTGCAAATACATCTATCTCGGCGGTGTAAAAAGCTGCCAGCTGGTGATGGGGGTGACCCACCTGCATGCGGGAAGCGTCTGGAATACGATGCCCCCGCATACGCATATGCGGCGTTCGGAGGTCTACCTCTACTTCAATCTTGCACAGAACGCAGTTGCGTTTCACCTGATGGGGCCGCCGCAGGAGACACGCCATATCGTGATGAAAAACCTGCAGGCAGTGGTTTCTCCCGGATGGTCGATTCACGCCGGAGTGGGCACGCAAGCCTACAGCTTCTGCTGGGGGATGGGCGGAGAGAACCAGGACTATGCGGACATGGATCCCGCTTCGATCAGCAGTTTGCTCTAGCGGGTGATTGGAAAGGTCGAACGCCTGCGCCAACATCCAGCCCCGCAGGGGCGACCTGAACTCAGCCCAGGACGCAGTCCTGGGTTTTGCCACCATTGCAGAGTAGTCCCGAAGGGACGGCTGAATCCACCGATTGTTTCAGCCGTCCCTAACGGGACTTGTCAACTCTCTTACATCCGACCCAGGACTGCGTCCTGGGCTAAGTTCAGGTCGCCCCTTCGGGGCTGGACATTGGAGCAGACGGTCGTCCTTAGGCAGGCTGCAGAACAGCGCGAATGTCCCTGATCTCAAGAACCGGCTTTGGGTAGCCGCGCCGGGCGACGGCCAACATCGCCCGGCCTATCTCTTCCGTGGTCAGCACCTGGTTGGGAAAGACACGCCTGAGCAAGGGCAGTAGCGGCCCGAGAATATCGTAGATAACCCGATACCACGCAGTCTTCGGTTTGACCCCATGCAGCGGCTGGATCATGCCGGGCCGGAACATATACGCACCAGCGAAGGATAAGCGGAGCAGCGCGTTCTCCGTCTTTCCTTTGACGCGGGCCCACATGCTTCTGCCCTTCTCAGTGCTGTCAGTACCCGCACCCGAGACGTAGATAAACGTCATCTGTGGGTTCAACCGGCTTAGCGTCTCAGCAGCAGCCATAGTTATGCCGTAGGTGATGCGTGCGTACTCCTCTTCTTTCATTCCCGCGGAAGACACTCCGAGATAGAAAAAACACGCGTCAAAGCCGGAGAGATCGGACTCGATCTCCGCGTAGTGCCATAGGTCACGATGCACGATCTGCTGCAGTTTGGGATGCTCCGCGCCGGTGGGGGTTCGCCCTATGGTCACGACCCGTTGGACCCCGGGATCCAGCAGACACTCGCGCAACACTCCCTGCCCCACCATGCCGGTTGCACCAAAGAGCAGAACGTTCATTGCTTATGCTTCCTTCTTCGCAGAGATCGCAACCACGTCGCGGCGCTCCACCGTGTCCGGCCATTGCACCCCAGTCAGCCGCTCCGAGACCTCCCATAGCTTGGTCGCGACCGCCTCATCCTTGGCCTGGGGAAAGATTTTGGCCGGCGCCACCGCACCCTTCAGCTCATAGAAGCCATTCGGTCCGTAATAGCCCATCGGCGCCGCCGCCGGCGAGGTCGCCGCAAAGAGCGTCGGCAGAGCTCCTGCTGCGGCTGAGTGGCTCATGAGACGGCCCAGCGTCTTGGACATTATTCCCATCATGCCCTTGGTGCCCGGCCCATTCGGGATCAGATCGGTGCGGGCAAACCCCGGATGCGCCGCGTTGCTCATCAGGCCCCACCCGTATGCATCGCTGCGCCGCTGCAGCTCAAAGGTGAACAGCAAATTGGCCAGCTTCGATTGCTGGTATGCAGGCCAGGACCGGTATTTGCGCTCAGCCTGCAGGTTGGCGAAATCGATTTTGCCTCCACGATGCGCCAGGCTGCTCACATTTACCACTCGCGGCGCTTCGGCTTTTCGCAGTGCCGGCAGCAGCAAGCCGGTTAGGACAAAGTGGCTCAGATGGTTGGTTCCGAACTGCAGCTCGAAGCCGTCTTCGGTAAGCCGCCGGGTGGGCAGGTCCATGACGCCGGCATTGTTGATGAGCAGATCCAAAGGCCGGCCATTTGCAACCATCTTTGCGGCAAATGCCCGCACCGAGGCGAAGCTCGCCAGATCGAGCATCTCGAACCGTACCTTGGCGGAAGGCGCGACGCGCCGGATGCCGGCAATGGCCGCGCTTCCCTTCTCCGCGTTTCTACCCGTGACCAGCACTTCGGCCCCTGCACCGGCCAACTCCAGCGCTGTTTCGTATCCAAGTCCTCCGGTAGCTCCAGTCACGACGGCCAGCTTGCCGCGCTGTGGTGGGATGTCTGCAACCGACCACTGATTCATTGTCTGACTCCTTTTACTTATTGATATGAGTGAGTGAGCGCTCATTTTGATTCACAAAAGAAATAACTATTTCTTGCGGGTGATGGCCGCCCACAGCATCTCAAAACCGGAATTGCGATAAAGGTCTGCCTGCTTGGGGCTTCGCCGCATAAACTCGATGGTGGTGTCGGCCATGGCGCTCAAGGTAGCGGCAATGAACTCCAGCGGGCGGTCCAGAAAGAGGTGCTGGGCGACCGCGTCCTGAGCCATTTTCTCGATCTCCAGGAAGGGTGCGGTTCCTGCACACTTGGACTCTTCGGTCAGACCGCTCCAGGCCACAATCTGCTGCAGCGCCTTATGCTGCAGAGGATTCGCCACTCCCCACCTGGCGTAACGATCCCATACGTGCTGCAGGCGAGTCCGCAGGCTGGCCCGGCGGGGAAAATCGGACATCATCGCATCCGCCAACTCCAGCTTGATGGCGCGGTACAGGGCGTTGATCAGCTCATCCTTGGTATTGAAGTAGGTAAATAGAGTACCCTCAGCCACGCCGGCGGCGTGGGATATGGCTGAAGTGGCGGCGGCCAGTCCTCGCTCAGCGAACACTTCAGTGGCTGCTGAAAGGATCGCGTTGCGCTTATCTTCGCTCTTCGCTCTGGCCATCAATAATGAGTATACACTCGCTTATTGATAGAAAACGGAAAAGCAATGGAGGGGCTTCGCCCACCTTTTTCGGCCCACGTACCCCTCGGCGAACGTGGGGCACCCCTTCGCTATTAACACTCACTTATCGGGAATTGCCCTGAGGACCCGGCAGGGGTTGCCCACCGCCAGCACTCCGGCAGGCAGATCGCGGGTGACGACGCTGCCGGCGCCGACTACGGTGTTTTCCCCAATGGTGACGCCGGGGCATACGATTGCCCCTCCGCCGAGCCAAACGCCGTCGTTGATCACTACCGGAAGAGCGAACTCTAAAGTTGATCGGCGGGTCGCTGCGTCAAGCGGATGGGTAGCCGTATAGATCTGGACGCGCGGCGCGATCTGCACCTCGCGGCCGATGGCGATGCGATTGCAATCCAGGAAGACACAGTCGTAGTTGATGAAGGTGCCTTCGCCGATCGTAATGTTGCTGCCATAATCACAGCGGAACGACGGCCGGACCACCGCCCCATCCCCAAAACCGCCGAACAGCTCCACCAACAATGCACGGCGCTCGTTGCCGGCGGCCGGCGGCGTCAGGTTGAAGCGAAAGAGCAGGTTCTGGGCGCGGAGGTCCGCGGCCACCAGTTCGGGGTCGGTGGCCAGATACAATTCGCCCGCCAACATCTTGGCCTTCTGGCCCGTGGGTGCGGTCATCCGATCAGGCGATCCGCACCACGGGTTCGGCATGGAAGCGTTTGGCTGCGAGGACGGTCAGCACCACAAAGACCGCCATAACCGTCAGCTGAGCGATGAGGAAGGGCGGCTCTTTGCCGGTTGGAGCCAACGCCTTCAGAGCCGGCACTTTGAGGAAAAGCTGCGCTACCAAAACGAAAACATTCAGGTAGAGGGCAACCATGGCCGAGATCACGTAGGCCAGGCGCCATATACCGTTGAGGTGAAGCGCGTAGCGCGCGAGAATGGCAAACGCGAGCACCACCAGCGAGATGAAGCCGACTATATGAGACGGCAAGAGATGGGTGAATGGAAAGAGAAATCCGGTCACGCTGGTAAGCACCGTAAAGAGCAGAAAGATCGCGGTCCAGGTGTCGAGGCGTTTCCCGCCCAACAGCCCGTAGACTACGATCAATCCGGATGCGATGCCCACCAGGCTTATGACAACGTGGAAGAGAGTGAATGTCGCTAACGTCATGCCCAGGATCATTGGTCGTTCCTTTCAGAGCTGGGATCTTGCGATGTAGACCAAGAATGCTCCGCGCCTTGTTCTATTGGCAACACCCTAAGCAGGGGCGAAGACTAAGCTCTTTCGGGGGGATTGGGATGACGGACCTGCCGGGCCAGCGAAAGCACATCCAGGTGCGAGGGATCGTGCAGGGCGTGGGGTTTCGTCCGTTCGTTTACAAGCTGGCCAAATCGCTCGGGCTGACCGGCTATGTCTTCAATTCATCTGCCGGCGTAACCATCGAGATCGAAGGCGGTGGATCCGAGGTCGATCAATTTATTCGGACGCTCAAGGATGATCCTCCACAGCTGGCGGAGATTGCCCAGATCACCGTCTCTGATATTGAAGGTCAAGGGAGCACGGGCTTTTCTATCCTTACCAGCCGGGAGGAGGCAGGTGAGTTTGCCCTGATTTCTCCCGACGCGGGCACGTGCGACGCTTGCTGGCGTGATTTTGGCGACCCAATGAACCGGCGCTTCGGCTATCCGTTCACCAATTGCACCCATTGCGGTCCGCGGTACACCATCATCCGCGATATACCGTATGACCGCGCAACCACCACTATGTCCTCTTTCCTCATGTGTGGCGACTGCCGGGCCGAATACGAAGATCCTGCCGACCGGCGCTTCCACGCTCAACCCAATGCCTGCCCGGTGTGCGGACCATCGCTAACCCTGGTGCAGACCGGCGCGCCTTTTTCGTTCACCGATCCCGGCAACTCGCTGCCGATCATCCGCCAGACACGAGCGCTGATGCGCGCGGGAAAGATCGTTGCGGTGAAAGGACTGGGCGGATTTCTGCTGGCGTGCGACGCGACCAACGATTCCGCAATCGCCGAATTGAGACGACGCAAGAGGCGTCCGCACAAGCCCTTCGCGCTGATGGTGCGCGACCTGGCATCGGTCAGAAGGCTGTGCGAAGTATCCGCCGAGGACGAAGCCGCGCTGCTTTCTCCGCGGAGGCCCATCGTTATTCTGCCCCGTCTGCCCGGTACAGCGCTGCCGGCTGGTCTTGCTCCGGGGGATAAGACCCTGGGCGTGATGCTGCCCTATACGCCGCTGCACTACCTCTTATTCAGCGACTCACCGGGAAGTGAGCCGGAGTTTGCCGCATTGGTGATGACCAGCGGGAATCTTAGCGAGGAACCGATCGTGATCGAGAACCAGGAGGCGATGCAACAGCTCGGCGAGGTCGCGGACTGGTTCCTGCTACACAACCGCGACATCGCGACCCGGGTTGACGATTCCGTCACCCGCATCTTTGAGGGACGCGAACGCGCGTTGCGCCGCGCCCGCGGGTTTGTTCCCCAGACCATCGACCTGGGAGTGGAAATGGAAGAGGTGCTGGCCTTTGGTGGGGAGCTGAAAAACACTTTCTGTCTCACTAAAGCCCGTTACGCCATTCTGAGCCAGCATATTGGCGATCTCGAAAACTACGAGACCCTGCGGTTTTTCGAAGAGACTTTATCCAACCTGAAACATGTCTTTAAGGTGATGCCGAGCGCCGTCGCGTACGACCTGCACCCTGGCTACATGAGCACGCGCATGGCCATGGCGTCGGGCATCGAGCGCAAGATCGGAGTGCAACATCACCATGCGCACATTGCGAGTTGTATGGCGGAAAACCATCTTCGCGGTAAGGTTCTGGGCGTGGCCATGGATGGCACCGGCTTTGGCACCGACGGCAAGGTATGGGGCGGCGAATTTCTAGTTGCGGATTTTGCCGGCTTCACCCGGCGGGCGCATCTGCGCAACGTCCTGCTGCCGGGCGGCGACGCGGCGGTGCGGCAGCCGTGGCGCATGGCGCTGAGCTACCTGCGCGACGCCGCGCAGACGCCCCAGAACCTTAAGTGCTTCGAAGGGAAGCAGGTTGCCCTGGTCGACGCCATGCTCGCGCGGCGTATCCAGACGGTGGAGACCTCGTCGTGCGGGCGGCTCTTCGATGCAGTGGCCGCGCTGCTGGGGCTGGCGCCGGAGGTGAGCTTCGAGGGCCAGGCAGCCATTGCGCTGGAAGCCCTGGCGGAACCGGGAATCGACCAGCGCTACGACTTCGAGATCCAGCCGGGTGAGCCGAGCATCCTCGATTTCCGGCCGGTCATCGTAGCCATCGTGGCCGACATTGCCCGAGGCCGGAGAGTGGGGGAGATCTCCGCCTGTTTTCACAACACGTTGAGTGCCGCCATCGGGGAAATGTGCAGCCGTATCGGGGCGAGCGATGGGCGGGTTTGCCTGAGCGGCGGCAGCTTCCAGAACCTGTACCTTTTGGGTCGCACGGTGGTAGAGTTGCGGCGTCGTGGTTTTGCCGTGTTCCTGCACGTGCAAGTTCCGGCCAACGACGGCGGCCTCTCGCTGGGGCAGGCCATGATCGCCAACCAGCATTTCCGCGGAGGAGAATGATATGTGCCTGGCTATACCCGGCAAAGTAGTAGAGACGTTCGACCAGCGCGGTATGCGGATGGCCAAGGTACAGTTCGGCGGGATTGTCCGCGAGGCCTGCCTGGAATATGTGCCGGAGACCCAGGTCGGCGAGTATGTTCTGGTGCACGTGGGATTTGCCATCAGCCGCATCGATGAGGCGGAGGCGGAGCGCACCTACCAGGCGCTGCGCGATCTGGATCAGCTCACCGAACTGGAATCGCCGGTGGTTGAAGAGGTGGAAGAGATAGAGCCGAGGAGGTACCGGCAATGAAATACCTGGATGAGTACCGTGATGGTGACGTAGCGCAAAAAATAGTAGCCGAAATGCGCCGTATTCAGACGCGCCCATGGGTGCTGATGGAGGTTTGCGGCGGGCAGACCCACTCGATTGTGAAGCACGGACTCGATCATCTGCTGCCGCCGGGAGTGGAACTGGTGCACGGGCCCGGATGCCCGGTTTGCGTAACCCCGCTGGAAATGATCGACAAGGCGCACGCGATCGCGCGGCAGAAGAACGTGATCTTCTGCTCCTTCGGCGACATGCTGCGCGTGCCCGGCTCGGATGGCGATCTGTTCACCATCAAATCTATGGGCGGCGACGTGCGCGTGGTCTATTCACCGCTCGACTGCCTGAAGATCGCGCGAGCCAATCCCACGAAGCAGGTGGTGTTTTTTGCCATCGGTTTTGAGACCACCGCTCCGGCCAACGCAATGCTGGCGTGGCGCGCGCGTGCAGAGCAGGTCGAAAATGTATCTCTGCTGGTTTCTCACGTGCTGGTTCCGCCGGCGCTGGAGGCCATTCTGCAGTCGCCGGATAACCGGGTGCAGGGATTTCTCGGCCCGGGCCATGTATGCGCTGTGATGGGGTACAGCGAATACGATCCCATCAGCGCTCGCTACCATGTGCCTATCGTGGTGACAGGTTTTGAGCCCATCGATATTCTGCAGGGCACGATGATGACGCTGCGGCAACTGGAAGAAGGCCGGACAGTGGTCGAAAACCAGTACTCCCGCGTTTTAGGCCGCGAGGGCAATACGGCGGCGCAGAAGCTGGTCAATCGAGTGTTCGCGGTGCGCGACCGCAAGTGGCGGGGCATCGGCACCATCCCCATGAGTGGCTACCATCTGCGCGACGACTTTGCCGCGCAGGATGCGGAGAAGCTGTTCGATGTGGCGGAGATCGCCACCCTCGAACCGGAGATATGCATCAGCGGGCAGATCCTGCGGGGCATCAAGAAGCCGCACGATTGCCCGGCGTTCGGCACGCTGTGTACTCCGCAACGTCCGCTGGGGGCGACCATGGTATCGGCCGAGGGCGCCTGCGCGGCCTACTACGCTTACGGAAGGCATCTGAAGCCGCAAGGGGATGCCACGCTGCACCAGATAGGCGCGCTCGCGGCGGCCCGCCCGCAGGGAGTTACGGCCAATGGCGCTCGCTGAGGTTGCTGGGTTTGGGGCATGTCCCATGCCTATCTTCGATCATCCGCAAATCGTGCTGGGGCATGGCAGCGGCGGCAAGCTTACCGCTGATCTGATCGACCATGTTTTTTTGCCCGCGTTCACCAACCCGGTGCTCGACAAACTCGACGACCAGGCAGTGCTCACCATCGGGGGCGCTCGCCTGGCGTTTACCACGGACTCGTTCGTGGTCACGCCGATATTTTTTCCGGGCGGCGATATTGGGCGGCTGGCGGTGCACGGCACGGTGAACGATCTGGCGATGAGCGGTGCTCGCCCGCTGTATCTCTCCGCTGCATTCATCCTGGAAGAGGGACTGCCCGTCGCCGATTTGCGCCGGGTAGTGGAGTCGATGCGCGCGGCCGCGGCGGAGGCGGGAGTAGTGTTCGCGACCGGCGACACAAAGGTTGTGAATCGGGGCAAGGGTGATCAGATCTTCATTACCACCACCGGCATTGGCGTGATCGAGGACGGCGTAAACATATCGGCGGAACGCGCGCGGCCGGGCGACCAGATTATTCTCAGCGGCTATATCGGCGATCATGGCATGGCTATCATGTCGCAACGGGAAGGCCTTGAATTTGAAGGCGCCATTGCCAGTGATTGCGCGTCGTTGAACGGCTTGGTAGCCGCTATGCTTGCCACTCCACCGGCGGGAGATTTTCTCCATTGCCTGCGCGACCCAACCCGCGGAGGTGTCGCGACCACGCTGAACGAAATCGCCAAGCATGCCCGGGTTGGCATGGTTTTGCGCGAGCAATCCATTCCCGTCCGCGACACGGTCAAGGGCGCGTGCGAGGTGCTCGGGTTGGATCCTCTCTATGTAGCCAATGAAGGTAAGCTGGTGGCCATCGTTGCACCGGAGATGGCGAAGGCCGTGCTGAGCCAGATGCAACAGCATGAACTTGGCCACGACGCCGCCATCATCGGAGAAGTAGTTGACGAACATCCGGGCATGGTGCTGATGAAGACGCAGATCGGCGGAACCAGGGTGCTGGATGTGATGTTCGGCGAGCAGCTGCCCCGCATTTGTTGATCCGCTGTTTAGACCTCAGGGAATACCTGAGCGCAGTCTCGGGGACGACCTGAAAATCGCCTCGGGGACGGCTTGAAATTGATCTCGGGGGTGTCGGAACCTAAAGTTTCTGCATTTCAGAGAAGGTGGATAGATCCAAAATCTGAGGAACGCGCGAGTTTTCCGGTCCTCAGCGCGGTAATGCTTTGTATCGCGGCTCCCCGCGGGTAGCAACGTCTATCCCTCGGTATCCGCGTATCAGGGCACGACTTTAGTCGGGCCGTTGAGGCCAACGCAGATCTGGGCTTTACAGGCTGCGGAAAAGTCTCGTTTTGAGGAGAAAGCTATCCCTCAGCGGCTAAAGCCGCATTCATTTCAAAGCAATTATGGACGGCCTGAAGGCCGTCCCCTTCAACAGAAATGAGTTTTTCCGCAGCCTGTTTAGCCCCGGGGTTTTTCGCTTTGCCCGGTAAGAGTAGGCAGGGGCTGAAGCCCAATTCTCTTTCACTCCTTTACGGCCCGACTAAAGTCGTGCCCTGATACGCGGATACCGAGGGATAGACAGACGTTGCTACCCGCGGGGAGCCGCGATACAAAGCATCACCGCGGTGACTACCGAAAAACTCGCGCTTTCCGAAGTGTTCGAACCCAGCGCGATGATCGCATGAATGGTTTTCTCCAGCCCGTGAAGGGAAGAGATTCCGTAATTTGACAGCTTGTTTGACGCGGCGTAGTTTCCTCTGGTTTGCAGTGAGGCACGAATTTTGGATGCGAAATTTTCGCGGTTCGAACTTGGCCTCTTCAGGTGACAGGCTTGGTCCTGACTCTATCGCGGGTCCCGCGGGTAGTAACGTCTGTTTATCTCTCGGCATCCGCCTATCCCCCGATTCGTCGACCTCCACATTGCAACCATTATCCGGGTTTCTCGCGTCCAGTAATTGTGGACCTCCAGTGCTCCGCTTCGTTTCGTAATCCCCCGACTCAAGGAGAATTTCATGGCTGAAAAAGTAAGCAGCATCACCAAAGCTCCCGCCGTCTCCGACGTTCACATTCTCTGGATCACCGCCGGCCTCAGTTGCGACGGCGATAGCGTTTCCGTGACCGCGGCGGAACAGCCAAGTATCGAGGACGTTCTGCTGGGCGCGATCCCCGGCTTGCCCAAGGTCCACCTGCACAATCCGGTGCTGGCTTACGAAAACGGCGATGAATTCATGAAGTTTTTTTACGAGGCAGAGAAGGGGCTGCTCGATCCTTTCGTTCTGGTCGTCGAAGGCTCCATTCCCAACGAGAAGATCAAGAAAGAAGGCTACTGGGCGGCGCTGGGCACCAACCCCGACACCGGCCAGCCGATTACCACCTGCGAATGGATTGACCGCCTGGCCCCCAAGGCCCTGGCCATCATCGGCGCGGGCACGTGCGCGACCTACGGCGGCATCCACGCCATGGCCGGCAACCCGACGGGTGCCATGGGTCTGGCCGACTACCTCGGGTGGGACTGGCGTTCCAAAGCCGGTCTGCCGATCGTAAATGTTCCTGGCTGCCCGGTTCAGCCGGACAATTTTATGGAAACCGTGCTCTACCTGCTGTACCAGGTGGCCGGGCTGGCTCCGATGATTCCTTTGGACAAGCAACTGCGGCCCACCTGGCTGTTCGGCAAGACGGTGCACGAGGGCTGCGATCGCGGCTCGTATTACGAGCAGGGCGATTTTGCAACGCACTACGGATCGTCGAAATGCCTGGTGAAGCTGGGTTGCTGGGGTCCGGTGGTCGACTGCAACGTAACCAAGCGCGGCTGGATGCGTGGGATCGGCGGCTGCCCCAACGTGGGCGGCATTTGCATCGGTTGCACCATGCCGGGATTCCCCGACAAGTTCATGCCCTTCATGGACGAGCCGCCGGGTGCAAAGCTTTCCTCCAACATTATTGGCACTTATGGCCGCTTCATCCGCACCATGCGCAGTATCACCAACACCACTGTGAACAAGGAACCAAAATGGCGGCACCGCGGGCGTGCGCTTACCACTGGCTACCAGCCGACAAGCTACTAACGGTTAACCGAAAGGAACACATCCATGGCGACTTATCCGGAGACGATAGCAGAGATCGACAAGAGTAAGCGCAAGCTAGTCGAGATGAACTGGGATCCGATCACACGCATTGTGGGCAGCCTCGGCATCTTTACAAAGATTGACTTTGCGAATCGCGAGGTCGCCGAATGCTACAGCACATCTTCTATCTTCCGCGGCTATAGCATTTTCATGAAGGGCAAAGACCCACGCGATGCCCACTTCATCACCAGCCGCATCTGCGGCATCTGCGGAGATAACCACGCCACCTGCGCCGTCTACGCGCAGAATATGGCGTTCGGCGTGAAGCCGCCACCGCTGGCGGAGTGGATCATCAACCTCGGCGAGGCCGCCGAGTACATGTTCGACCACAACATCTTCCAGGACAACCTGGTCGGCGTGGACTTCTGCGAGCAGATGGTCAAGGAGACCAATCCCGGCGTCTGGGCCAAGGCGCAATCTACGAAGTGTCCTAACTCAGACAAGCACGGTTACTCAACCATCGCGGACATTATGACCGCGCTCAACCCCTTCACCGGCGAGTTCTATCGCGAGACGCTGGCCATGAGCCGCATGACGCGCGAGATGTTCTGCCTGATGGAAGGCCGGCACGTGCATCCTTCGACGCTCTACCCCGGCGGGGTAGGCACGGTGGCGACCATCCAGCTGTTTACCGATTACCTGGTGCGGCTGATGAAGTATGTCGAGTTCATGAAAAAGGTCGTGCCGCTGCACGATGACCTCTTCGACTTCTTCTACGAGGCGATGCCCGGGTACGAGAAAGTGGGCCTGCGGCGCACTTTGCTCGCTTGTTGGGGCTCCTATAACGATCCCGATAGCTGCGACTACACCTACAAGAACATGGCAGAGTGGGGGCGGAAGATGTTCGTCACCCCGGGCGTGGTGGTCGACGGAAAGCTGGTCACCAATAGCCTGGTCGATATCAACCTGAACATAAGGATCCTGCTGGGCAGCTCCTATTACGATGACTGGCAGGGCGCCGAGACCTTCGTCGCCCGAGACCCGCTGGGAAATCCCGTCGACAAGAACCATCCATGGAATCAGACGACGATTCCCCGTCCGCAGAAGCGCAATTTCGGCGGCAAATATACCTGGGTCATGTCTCCGCGCTGGTACGACCAACGCACCGGCGATCACCTGGCGCTCGACACCGGTGGCGGCCCGATTGCACGGCTGTGGTCCACCGCGCTTTCCGGCCTGGTCGACATCGGCTACGTGAAGGCCACCGGCCACAGCGTCAAGATCAATCTACCCAAGACGGCACTGAAGCCCGAAGTGGAGTTCGAGTGGAAGATTCCGCAGTGGAGCAACACGCTGGAGCGGGATCGGGCGCGGACCTACTTCCAGGCATACGCGGCTGCAACCGCGCTGCACTTTGTGGAGAAGGCGCTGGCCGAGCTGAATGCCGGCCGCACTTCCACCTGGACGGACTTCAAGGTCCCTGAGGAAGCGATCGGCTGCGGCTTCCACGAAGCGGTTCGCGGAGTGCTGTCCCACCATGTCGTGATCCGCGAAGGCAAGATCGCCAACTATCACCCTTATCCGCCAACGCCATGGAACGCAAACCCGCGCGATATCTACGGAACTCCTGGTCCTTATGAAGATGCGGTGCAGAACACCCCCATCTTTGAAGACAACGGCCCGGAGAACTTCAAGGGCATCGACATCATGCGCACGGTTCGCAGCTTCGACCCCTGCCTGCCCTGCGGCGTACACATGTACGTCGGAGACGGCAAGGTGATCGAAGTAAAACACTCACCCATGTTCGGGGCGGCAGGGCCCGAATAATGGCGGCCAGCGCGGAACACCCGATCACGGCACCGCGGCGCGGGGAGTTCCGCGCCCAAAGTGAGCACGTAGAAAAGCTCGCAGCCAAGCTTGACCAGGGAGGCGACCCGGAGGTTCGGGCCGCCGCCCTGGAGCTGGTTCAGTCTGTGGTTGAACTGCACGGAGCCGCTCTGCAACGGCTAATTGACATGTGTCTGGAAACAGCGGAAGGCGAACGGGTACTGGCAGCGGCGCTCGAGGATAATCTTGTTGCCGGCATGTTCCTGCTGCACTCCCTGCACCCGGACGATATCGAAACCAGGGTTATCCGCGGGCTCGAGGCGGTAAGGCCTTATCTCAAGTCACATGGCGGTGACTGCGAGCTGGTCAGCGTGCGCGACGGTATCGTTCGCCTCAAACTGCACGGAACCTGCGGCAGCTGCCCGTCGTCTTCCCTCACCCTGAAAACCGCGGTGGAAGAGGCGCTCTACGAGGCCGCTCCCGACATCCTGGAAATTGTTGCGGAGAATGCCCCGGCGGAGCATTCCTCTCCCGGCAACTTGGTCGTTCTAAAGTAATTGCAGTTGAAGGAGAGACACAGTGGAGACACCCCGCGCTAAGCTCCCCTATAACCCCGGCGAAGCGCTTCGCAAGTCGGTCGATCGCTTCGAAGACGATGCAACGGGAATCAATGTCGACCAACGCAAGCCCATTGATTCACGCATGCCCCATTTGCCACCCGCGTAACCCGGTGGGAGAATGGCTGCTGGCTAAGAGGCGCTCATGAGCGAAGCACCGGATAGGATGGCGCAGCTGCCTTTTCTGCGGCAGTTCACGCGCAAGGCCGCAACTGCGGAACGATGCGAGCTCTGCAGCGTGGCGCTGGGGCCGGTTCATCAGCATTTGCTCGATCCGAAAACACGCCAGATTCTGTGCTCCTGCGATGGCTGCGCCGTTCTCTTCTGCGGGCAGACAGGGGCGCACTACCTGCGCGTGCCGCGGCGCATTCGCCAGCTTGTCGATTTCCAGATGCCAGACATGCAGTGGGAATCGCTGATGATCCCCATCAGCCTGGCGTTTTTCTATCGCGACAGCGCCGAGGGCCGGGTACGGGCCATGTACCCCAGTCCCGCCGGCGCAATCGAATCGCTGCTCAGCCTCGAATCATGGTCAGAGATTGCCGCCCAGCATCCGGCATTGCAGAAGATGGAGCCGGATGTTGAGACCTTTCTGGTGAACCGCGTTGGCACGCCGGGGCAATATTACATTGTGCCGGTCGATGAGTGCTACCGGCTAGTTGGCTTAATCCGTATGCATTGGCGCGGGCTCTCCGGCGGGACGGAAGTGTGGAAAGAGATCCACCAGTTCTTTGCCGGCCTGAAAACCAGAAGCGTGGAAGTACGAGAAACAGCCCATGCCTGAACTGCATTTCAAGATCGAAGCCGCTGAGGCGGTGCCCCATGCAGCCGCTCCGCTGATCGCGTTGAAGCTGCGGATTACCAACCTGCCGGCATCCGAGGCCATCCACACGCTCGCGCTGCGCTGCCAGGTTCAGATCGAGCCGGCCAAACGGCGCTATGTTCCCGGCGAGCAGGAAAAGCTGCTCGACTTGTTCGGCACACCCGAGCGTTGGAGCCGCACGGTGAGGCCCCTGCTGTGGATGAATACCACGGTGGCTGTCCCGGGCTTTACCGACAATGTGCTGGTCGATCTGCAACTGCCTTGCACCTTCGACTTCAACGTTGCGGCGACCAAGTATTTTCACGCGCTCGACGCGGGCGATATTCCGGTATGCGTGATGTTCAGCGGGACTGTTTTTTATCAAGGCGAGGACGAGGCCCTGCAGGTGGAGCAAGTGCCGTGGGATCGCGAGGCCAACTTCCGCCTGCCGGTCTCGGTGTGGAAAGAGATGATGGAGATGCACCATCCCAACACCTCGTGGCTGTGCCTGCGGCGCGATGTGTTTGAGCAGCTCTACGAGTACAAGATGCGCCACGGGATTCCCACCTGGGAAGAGGCCATCAGCCGGGCACTGGCGGCGGACAAGGTAGAGGCATGAACTTCGAGGGCGTGGAGAAGATTGCCGCTGCGATTCTTTACGAGGGGTACATTCTGTATCCCTACAGGGCAACCGCGATCAAGAACCGCCAGCGCTGGAATTTTGGAACGCTCTACCCGCACGTCTATGCCGAGGCGCAGCGTCCCGAGGAGCCCTTCCGGTTGATTGCTGAGTGCCTGGTGGTGGCCGATGCCCAGGCCAGCCTCGACGTCAGGCTTAGCTTTCTTCAGCTGATGCGGCAAAAGGAAGCTGCGGATAAGTTGACCGACCCTTCGCTCGCATGGGATGAGGCGGTGGAGCGCGCTTCAGAGCATTCCAGCCTGCAACTCAAGGACCTGCTCACTTCCCCACTTTCGCTGACGGTGAAGATGGAAACCGCAGGTCCCTCCACTCCGCTACGCTCCGGTCGGGATGACAATTCTTCTTGCGGGGTAAAAAATTGCGGTGCAACAAATTTGTCATCCCGACCGGAGCGTAGCGGAGTGGAGGGACCTGCGGTTAACCAGGATTTGCAGATTGCTCTGACCATCAGCGCGCAAATGCTCGAGGACGGAACGTGCAAGCTTCGCATCGAAGTGCAAAACACAACTCCGCTGCCCAGCGGCGCGGAGGCAAAGCGGGAGGAAGCGCTTCCCCTGTCGTTGGTCTCCGCGCACCTGGTGCTCGGCATCACAAACGGAGAGTTCGTCTCGTTGCTCGATCCAGCAGAGGCTTATCGCGCATCCGCCGCAGCATGTTCCAATACCGGGGTTTTCCCGGTGCTGGCCGGTGAGGAGCCGGATCGAAGCATGATGCTTTGCTCACCCATCATCTTGTACGACTACCCGAAGATAGCGCCGGAGAGCGCCGGCGACTTCTTCGATGGCACGGAGATGGACGAGATGCTGACCCTGCGCGTTCTGACATTGACCGACGCCGAGAAAGAGGAGATGCGCAGCGGCGACCCGCGGGCACGCAGGATTCTGGAACGCACGGAGAGTCTCACCGAGGATGCCATGCTCAAGGCGCACGGCGTGATCCGCGGGCTACGTGAGATTCGAGGAGATGCATCGTGATCGAGGATTGGAATCCTTTCGAAGAGACCAAGGCAGCGCCGGAAAGCGTGCGCATCTTCGGCGTCGAGCTGCGGGTCGGCGACCGCGTCCGGCTATGTCCGACCAAGCAGGCCGACATCATGGACATGGCCCTGGCGGGCAAGATCGCCGTCATCGAAGCCATTGAGCAGGACCTCGAAAACAAGATTCAGTTCGCCGTGGTGCTGGACGACGACCCAGGCCGCGAGTTCGGCATGATGCGCCAGCCCGGACACCGCTTCTTCTTTGCCCCCGAAGAGGTTGAGCCGGTGCTCAAAGGCGAGCCCGCATGAGCGCGACGATCAGCACGACGATCTTGGTTGCTTGCATAGGCAACATCTTCCTCGGGGATGATGGCTTCGGGGTGGAAGTGGCCCGTGCGCTCAGCAGGCGCCCACTCCCCGAGTACCTGGCGGTAAAGGATTTCGGCATCCGGGGCTTCGATCTGGCATACGCACTGCTCGATCCCTGGGATGCGGTCATCCTGGTGGACGCAATGCCCCACGGCAAGGCAGCCGGAACCCTCTACGTGATGGAACCCGACCTGGCCGGCTTATCGGGGGACACGGAGCTCAATCCGCACGGCATGGATCCGGTGAGGGTGCTGAACCTCGCCACCTCCCAGGGCACCATTTCGGCACAGGTGCTCGTCCTGGGCTGCGAACCACAGGACTTTGGGGATGAGCTGGAAGGACGAATGGGACTATCATCGCCAGTACAAGCTGCGGTGGAAGAGGCCTGCAACATGGTTATGCAGCTGGCCGCTCGCATCGTTTCAACAAAAAATTCGAAGTTAGAGACAGTGGAGAGGTGAAGGCATGAGCGGAAAACTGATTCTTGGTGCACTCGGGTTGATTTTGATTGGTCTGGCAGTAACGGTCGCTCCGGACCTGCAACGCTACCTCAAGATCCGTTCGATGTAACCGGGAGAGGTATGCACGAACTCTCGATCGCCATCAGCATGATCGACCAGATCACCGAAGAAGCGCAGAGCCGGGGCGGGCTTGATATCGAGGCCGTGCACCTGAGGCTGGGTATCTTCTCGGGTGTGGACAAGGAGGCGCTCCTTTTCGCCTACGAACTTGCCTGCGAAGGGTCATTGCTGGAGGGCTCGCGGCTGGTGATCGAGACCATTCCGCTGGTCATCTACTGCGCTGCGTGTCAGAAAAACCGGACCCCGCCGTCGTTTTATGAACTCAGTTGCCCGGAGTGTGGAACCGCGGGCCAGAAAATCGTCTCCGGCCGTGAGATTGAAGTCGCATCCCTGGAGGTTGCTGCATGACCACACGCATGGTGGAGGTCAGGGCCAAGGTCCTCAAGCAAAACGATCAGCTTGCGCGCGCCCTGCGCGAGCGGTTTCTCAGAGAGGGAACGTGTGTCGTAGGCCTGGTGTCGAGCCCCGGCTCGGGCAAGACCGCCTTCCTGGAGAAGCTGCTCGGCGGCCTTGCACGCGACTCCCGGGTCGCTGCCCTGGTCGGAGACCTGGCGACGGAAAACGATGCGGCGCGCCTGAAACGGGCCACGCCCAATGTGAAGCAGATCACCACGGGAACTATCTGCCACCTCGATGCGCAGATGGTGGAGAAGGCGCTTGAATCGTGGCGGCTCGACCGGATCGATTTTCTCTTCATTGAAAATGTGGGGAACCTGGTCTGCCCTTCCAGCTATGATTTAGGGGAGGAGTTGCGCTTTGTTCTGCTCTCTGCCACCGAAGGCGAAGACAAGCCGCTCAAGTATCCCACCATCTTCAACAGTTCCGACGTTGCCATCATCACCAAGATGGACCTGGCGGAGGCCGCGGAGTTTGATCTGCCGGCCGCCCGCCGCAACATAGAAAGCGTTCGGCCCGGTATGCAGGTTTTTGAAGTCTCCGCCAAGACGGGCCAGGGGATGCGGCCTGTCTTCGACTTTCTGCACGCGCAACTGGCCCGGGCCCGCACTTCACAGGTTGCAGCGACGCGTTGACCTCTCCTTCCGTAAAATCTTCCTTCGTCCCAATTTTCCCAAAGGTGAACCCTGACCCAAACCTGAGGAGACACGATCAATGAGCACGGTTCGGAACGAAGTCCTGGAAGCCAATAAGAAGTACAGCAGTAAATTTGGCGACAAAGGCAAGCTTGCCCTTCCGCCGGCGCGCCGCTTCGCCGTGCTCACCTGCATGGATGCTCGCATGGATCCCGCCAAGTTTGCCGGCCTGGCCGAAGGGGATGCGCACGTGATCCGCAATGCCGGCGGCCGCGCCAGCGACGATGCGGTCCGTTCCCTGGTGATTAGCTACAAGCTGTTGGGCACGCGTGAGTTTTTCGTCATCCATCACACCAACTGCGGCATGGAATTTTTCACCAACGAGGTCATCCGCGGACTACTCGACCACAGCCTTGAAACCGCCGATCTGACACCAGCCGGTTTTCGCGACGTCGGCAAAGGTCCCGGGTCACGCGCCGGGGAGTTCATCGAATGGCTCACCATCGCCGACCCGCAACAGGCGGTCATCGACGACGTGACCCGGCTCCGCAACCATCCCCTCATTCCAAAATCCATTCCCATCTACGGTTACGTGTACGACGTGGCGACCGGCAAGTTGAATGAAGTGGAAGGCGCGAAGAAGGCGGGTGCGGCCAGGTAGGATCGATCTCCACCCCCGTGGAAGCTCAACCCTACCTGGCGCGCTCGCCGCAGAACCCCGGCATGCATCGACGATCAGAATTACATAAAAAAGATCAAGCAAGTCTCTGCATCAGTGGTTATTGCAAGCTTGATCATCGTTGCCTGCGATCCGCTCTGCGTGTCCGGGATTGCGCGCCGACAAAGCTAAGATGTCATCTTTGGGCTGGAAAGTTTGCTGGTCTCTTTGCGCCATATTGCGTCATCCAGACCCTCCAGGTACTCGCGGCTACGTAATAGACTCAGGGAATGACATCCCCGCCCGATCCGAACCAGAAGCTGCAAACGTTCAGCATCCACTCCGGCCGGCATGTTGACCCGGCCACTGGCGCGGTCACTACGCCTCTCTACACTTCCACCACCTTTGAGCGGGATGCTGATGGCGAGTTCTCCCGGCATTACTTCTACAGCCGGATCGACAACCCCAATCGCAAGTCGCTGGAGCAATGCCTGGCCGATCTGGAGGGTGGCATCGAGGCGGTTGCCTTCAGCTCGGGTATGGCGGCCAGCCTGGCTGTGTTTCAGGCGCTGGCGCCGGGCGACCATGTGGTGCTGCACCGGGATTTATACTTCGGCGTCCGCGAGCTCATCACCGGAATCTTCGCCCGCTGGGGGCTGCAGCACTCCTTCGTGGACATGCGGAATGTCGAAGAGCTCCGCCAGGCCTGCCGGCCGGAAACCAAGCTCTTCTGGCTTGAGACCCCGACCAACCCGCTGATCGAAGTGGTTGACATAGGCCCTGTGGCCGAGTGTGCGCGCAGCCAGAAAGTGCTTCTAGCCTGTGAAAATACCTTCGCCACCCCGGTGCTGCAGCGCCCGCTTGAGCTGGGAGCGGACCTGGTTATCCATGCCCTGACCAAATATCTTTCCGGGCACAGCGATGCCCTGGGCGGAGCGGTGATCTTTGGGCAGCGATCCGATCTGGCCGCGCGCGTCAACGAGCGCATTAAGGAGTTCCAACGGGTGGGCGGAGCGGTCCTTTCTCCGTTTGATTGCTGGCTCATTTTGCGGGGGCTGCAGACGCTCGTGCCCCGCATGCGGTTGCACTGCGAAAATGCCCGGCGGATCGCCGAGTACCTATCCACCCACCCCGCGGTCGCGCTGGTGCACTATCCTGGCCTTGCTTGCGATCCGGGCCATGCGATCGCCTGCAGGCAGATGCGCGACTTCGGCGGGATGCTCTCGTTCGAGGTGCGCGGTGGGCGGAATGAGGCCTTTGCCGTCGCTTCCCGGCTGAAGCTGATTGTGCGCGCTACCAGCCTGGGCGGCACCCACTCCCTGATTGAACATCGCGCTTCGATCGAGGGGGTTTTCTCACGCTCGCCAGAGTCGCTGCTGCGGCTTTCGGCCGGCCTGGAAGGCGCCGAAGACCTGATTGCGGACCTGGATCAGGCACTGCGCGGTTAAGCCGCCTTGGGCGTTGGCTAAAGCAGTTTCGCAATTACTGTGGCCTTTTAAGGATCGCGAGGTGTGGTTTTCCTTGGGAGAAAACCACGAAAAGGCCTATCGCTTCCCCGAATTTCCTGCAGCGCGGCACTAGCTAAGAGAAGCGATGTGCGGCTTTCTTCGCGGAAAGCCGCATGCAGTCCGGTGGCCCCACCAAGCTCCACAGGAAATCCGGGTTCGGTCTACACCAATTGCGAAACTGCTATAAGCGCTTATCCTGCAGTACGATGGTAGAGATCAAAAACGGGGGTACGATATGGCGCTCAGGCTGACCATGGCGCAAGCCGTCATTCAGTTTCTCAAAGTGCAGTCCGTCGCGCGTGACGGCAGGGAGCAAACCTTCTTTGGCGGTTGCCTGGGCATCTTTGGTCACGGCAATGTTGCCGGCATTGGGCAGGCCCTGCAGCAGAATCCTGATTTTCCCTACTATCTTTTTCGCAATGAGCAGGGCATGGTTCACGCCGCCGCCGGTTTTGCCAAGATGAGCAACCGGCTGCGCACCCTGGTCTGTACCTCGTCCATCGGACCGGGGGCGACCAACATGATCACCGGCGCAGCCCTGGCTACGATCAACCGGATTCCTGTCCTGCTGCTGCCCGGGGATATCTTTGCCCGGCGCAATGTCGCGCCGGTCTTGCAGCAATTGGAATCGCCGCAAAGCCAGGACGTCTCGGTGAACGACTGCTTCCGCCCTGTGTCTCGTTACTGGGACCGCATTCAGAGGCCGGAGCAGATTCTCACTGCCCTGCCAGAGGCGATGCGGGTTCTCACCTCGCCGGCGGAAACCGGCGCGGTGACACTGGCTCTGCCGCAGGATGTGCAGACCGAGGCCTACGATTATCCGGAAGAATTTTTCGAGAGCCGTGTCTGGACGATCGCCCGGCCTCGGGCTGACAGGGATTTGCTGAAGCAGGCGGCGGAATGGATTCGCTCTTCGGAGAAGCCGCTCATTATTGCCGGCGGCGGCGTCATCTATGGCGAGGCGACGGGTGAATTATCCCGCTTCGCCAGCCGAACTGGAATTCCGGTAGCCGAGACACAGGCGGGCAAGGGCGCTCTGCACGCCGATCATCCGCAATTGGCTGGAGCTATCGGGGCCACCGGCACCTCTTCGGCGAATCTTCTGGCCAGGGATGCCGACCTGGTCATCGCCATTGGCACCCGACTGGGCGACTTTACCACGGCTTCTAAAACCGCTTTCCAGAACCCGGCGGTGCGCTTTGTGAACATCAATGTCGCCGAGTTCGACGCATTCAAACATGCTGCGCTGCCGTTGACCGCAGATGCCCTGCAAACGCTGGAGGAGCTAGGCGCCGCGCTGGCGTCGTGGCATGTTCCCGAGAGCTACCAATGCCAGGTCGCGCGGCTTCGGGCGGCGTGGGATCAGGAAGTGGATAGGATCTTCGCCCGCCGGCACGGGCCGCCACTCAGCCAGGGCGAGGTGGTCGGACTGCTGAATGCGGCCCTCGAGCCGCGGGACATTATTGTCAACGCGGCGGGGAGCTTGCCGGGAGATTTGCACAAGCTCTGGCGGACCCGCGACCCCAAGGGATATCACATGGATTATGGGTACTCCTGCATGGGCTACGAAGTTGGTGGGGGGTTGGGGGTCAAAATGGCGGATCCCACCCGCGAGGTTTACGTGCTGATCGGGGACGGGTCGTATCTCATGATGGCCCAGGAGATCGTTACCAGCCTGCAGGAGAAGATCAAGCTCAACATTGTGCTGTTCGACAACCATGGTTTTTCGAGCATCGGAGGTTTGAGCCGTGCTTGCGGCAGCGGGGGTTTTGGCACGGAGTATCGTTATCGCGAAGAGGGGCTGACTGGGGCTATTATCCCTACGGATTTCGCCGCCAACGCCGCCAGCCTGGGCGCTTACACGGTAACTGCGCGTACTTATGATGAACTGGCCGCTGCTTTGGTGGAGGCGAGAAAGCAGACGCGTACTTCTGTAGTCGTGGTTGAGACAGATTACAACGACCGCGTGCCGGGGTATGACTCCTGGTGGGATGTGCCCATTGCCGAGGTATCTGAGAGCCACGCTGTGCAGGAAGCGCGTGCAGCCTACATTGAAGCGGTGAAGAAGGAGCGCTACTTCTGGCCGGCGCCGGCTGAAGCATTGGTTGCACGGGAAAATAGTAACTGCAGATCCCTCGGCTGCGCTCGGGATGACAAAGGATATAGGAGGGGCGCTCAATCAATCTATTTGGAGTGGTCGCCGCATAGAGTGAAACAGCAGCTCCGCTCCACTCCGCTGCGCTCCGGTCGGGATGACAAATTTGTTGCGCCATGAACTTTTGACGGGACATGCTCAATCCGGCAACTACTCCAAATGAAAGCGCCGCCCTACCCTTTGTCATCCCGAGCGTACCCGGATTTCCTGTTCGCGGCGTTAGAGAGGGCATCGTGTGCGGTTTTCTGTAAGGAAAACCGCATGAAGATTGCGACGCCACCGAACTCGACAGGAAATCCGGGGCAGCCGAGGGATCTGCAGTTCTCTTCCCTCCCACCTCAATGAACATTCAAATAGTGATCCAGCTCCCACTGGCTGACGCTGTTGTGGTAACCCTCCCACTCCTCTGACTTCACCCGGATGTAGTACTCCGCGTATTCGGCGCCCAGCGCCGTACGCACCACTTCATCTTGCGATAAAGCCTCCACCGCCGCATGGAGCGTGGACGGAAGATGGCCAATCCCGCGCGCTTGCAGTTCCTCCCATGACACCTCGTAAAGGTTGTCATGGCTGGGCACACCGGGATCGATCCGTTGATCGATGCCATCCAGCCCCGCCGCCAGCATCGCCGCACAAGACAGGTAAGGGTTCGCCGCTGCATCCACCATGCGGTTTTCTATCCGCCCAGGAGCGGGCACGCGGATCATCTGCGTCCGGTTCGCGCTGCCATAGGTGATGTACACCGGCGCCCAGGTAGCGCCGGAACGCGGCCTTCCCCGGATAAGACGCTTGTAGCTGTTCACCGTCGGAGCCAGAATCGCACTCAGCGCAGGCGCATGCTTCAGTATTCCACCCATGAACCAGCGACCCTCAGCCGAAAGCGCATCGTCCTGGCTATCAAACAAATTCTTTTTAGAGGACGGATCGGCAAGGCTCAGATGGCAGTGCGAACCGTTGCCCGTAAGGTTGGCAAAGGGCTTGGGCATGAATGTCGCCATGAGCCCCTGCTCCTCGGCGAGAATCTTGACCATCCACTTGTAAAAAATCAGCCGGTCGCAGGTAGTGAGCGCATCCGCATACTTCCAGTTGATCTCAAATTGACAATTCGCATCCTCATGGTCGGCGGCATACGGCTCCCACCCCAGCTCCTGCATATAGCCGAGCAGCCTGGTCAGAAGATCCAGGTTGCGGTGCAGCGCGCGCATATCGTAACAGGGTTTGGCCGCGTTATCCAGAGCGTCCCAGGGCGCGCAGGAGCCATCCTGAGCCCGCTTGAGCAGCATGAACTCCGGCTCCGTGCCCACCATCAATTCGTAACCGCGCTGGCGCCCAATCTCCAGCTGGCGGGCAAGAATTCTGCGCGGGCAATACTTGGTTGGTTGATTCTCTACCTGCAGCATCCCCGGAACCCACGCGATGCTTTTTCGCCAGGGCAGCACGATCATGGCCTGCATATCCGGTACGGACACCAGGTCCGGGTCGTGCGGGCCCTGGCCGACATTACCCGCCGCAAAGCCGGCAAACCCAGCGCCATCGCTCACCATTTCGTCCAGCGCACTGACGGGGACGAGCTTGGCTTTGGGAATCCCACTCATCTCAACGAAAGAGCACAAAAAGTACTCGATGCCTTTTTCCTTCACCAGCGCCTTCAGATCGTCTGCCAATTTTGTCTTCTCCGTTTCTACTGCGAAACTGAAGCCGCAGCCTTTTCCCCCAGCAGCTTACCGCTCTCGAATCGGCTGGGCGCAAATGGCTGCATCAGGGCCGCGGTCTTGCCGGTGGCGATGGTTTCTGCCAGGCACGTGCCGGCGATGGGACCGGCCTTGAAGCCCCAGGTGCCCCAGCCTACATCCATAAAGAAGTTATCCAGTCCGCTGGCCGCGCCCATGATAGGAGCATAATCCGGGGTCATGTCGCACACCCCGGCCCATTGACGGAGAATTTTCACGCCGTGGAGCTGGGGAAACAGCTCCAGGGTATAGGTGGCCATCTGCTCCAGAGTAGGCAGCGTGGAGCGGGTGCAGTAGGTCTGGTAAGGGTCCACCTCGGAGCCAATCACGAGCTCGCCCTTCGCCGTCTGGCTAACGTACACATGCAAATTCGAAGAGACGATCACGTAATCCAAAAACGGCTCGATCAATTCCGTGACGCAAGCCTGGAGAGGCTGGCTGACGATGGGAAGCGGCACGCCCGCCATGTCGGAGATGGTGGTGGCCCATCCGGCAGTGGCATTCAGCACCGCACCCGCGGATAAGTGGCCCCTGGTCGTCTGGATACTGCTGATCTTGCGGCCAGCGACCACCAGCCCGGTGACCGCCGTGAACTGGTGTACCTCGATGCCCATGGCGTCGCAGGCGTGGCCGTAACCCTGCACCACTTCATCGTGCCCGATAGTTCCTCCGGGAGGATGGTAGAGCGCCGCCAGGATGGGGAGATGCGGCCGGTCAGACATATCCATCGTGGGTACCATGCGGCGCAGTTCGTCCCGGTCGACCATGCGGCTGTCGACTCCCATCAAGCGATTATTTTCGACGCGTATTCTCAGGCCGGTAATCGATGAGTCATTGTGCGCCAGGGTGAAATGCCCGCTCTGGTTGAAGTCCAGCTCCCAGTCCAGCTCCTCGGCAAGGCCTTCGTAAAGGCGAAGCGACGCGTCGTAGAAAGCGATGCCGGGATAGGTGCGGTAGTTGGATCGCAGAATGGCGGTGTTGCGGGTGCTGTTCCCGCAGCCGATATAGCCCTTCTCGAGCAGCGCTACTTTGCGAATGCCGTGGATCTTGCCCAGGTAGTAAGCCGCCGCCAGCCCATGAACCCCGGCGCCGATGATGGCCACATCGTAGGTAGGCTTGAGCGCATGCCGGCCCCACATCACCGGTTCAGGCTTATGCGTCTTCATTAACCCAACCCCATCCACTGCCGCTGGGCCAGCATCCCGAAGGGGCGCGCGCCTGCGTGCAGCAATGCTTCCCACACATGCTCCGCCACATCGCGGGTGTTCAGAATCAAAAATCCTTCATTGCGCAGGATGGTGGCGTTGACATGAGCAAGGCGTGTCTGGCGGGCCGCGCCCTCAGGCATCGCGGAGTCGCGCACGTCGAGTGTCGTCAGCTTCTGCAGCACATCCCGCGAGTTTGGACCGGCCAGCAGAATTGCGCTGTAGACGGAAGTAACGTCGGTGACTAAAGGAGAAGCAGCCAAGCCGACAGGCAGCGGAGAGATTGCCAGCGAATGCGCAGGGGTGAGTTTCCATAGCCGCGCCGGCGGAGGAAACTCACCGGCCGGCCCGCGGAGATCGAGCTTGCAGAGATAACTCGCGTCCGAGATGCCCACGGAAGCGCGCACCTCCTCCAGCTCGCGCGATGGGTCCGTATACCAGGCAGGTAACTGCCAACCCGAAAAAGTCTTCAGCTGGCCCTGCGCCTGGAGATGACAGCGATGCAATGCCGATTGCCTTTCCATCACATCTTCAACCGATCTCCTGCTGGGTCGTAAAAGACTTCCTGAACCACGTTGGCGTAATAATCCACCGCGTCGGAGCGCAGAGTAATCCGCGTGCCCTGCCTCGCCTCCGCAGGCGTAACCAGGGCCATCCCGATCACCTTCTCCCTCCCCCATGAGTAGCGAACACTAGTGGCATAACCAACCGGTCTGCTCTCCACCAATATCGGGGAGCCGTCGGGAGGCACGGTGCTTCCTTCTAACTCAAACCCGACGAGCATGCGCTCCAGCGGGTTTTGTTTTACGCGTGCCAGTGCGGCGCGGCCAATGAAATCGGTTTTATCGAGTTTTGCCACCCAGGCCATCCCCGCTTCATAGGGGTTGCAGGTGGCATCGGTATCCACGCCCACGATGATGTGCTTCTTCTCCAGGCGCAGCACGCGTTGCGTCTCCACTCCAAAGGGGAGGAGATTGACCGCGGCGCCTGCCTGCAGCACCTGCTCCCAGAGATAGCTTCCGTACTCCGCGGCGACCACAATCTCCCAGCCCATCTCCCCGACGAAGCCGATGCGCATCATGGTGGCGGACACACCGGCCACCGCCGCCTGCCGCCAATCCATGTAGGGAAAGGCTGCGGAAGAAAGGTCGCATTCGGTGAGCTTCGCCAGCACGCCACGCGCCAGGGGACCAGCCAGGTTCATGGAAGCAAGGCCCGCGGTCAGGTTGACAATGTTGACCTTCCATCCTGCCGCGGCTGCCCACCATTGCAGCCATTGATGCACAAACTCCACGTTGCCGGTGGTCGTGGTGAGAAAGTAGCGTTGCTCGTCCATACGCGAGATGGTGCCATCGTCGACGATCGCTCCCAGCTCATCGCAGAGCACGGAGTAGCGTACCCGGCCGATGGGCAACGAGGAGAATTTGTGAGTAAAGACCAGGTCGAGCAGGCGCCCCGCGTCGCCTCCCTTGACCTCGATCTTGCCCAGGGTGCTGACGTCGATCAAGCCGGCCCGCTCCCGCACCGCACGGTACTCCTGCGCGACGCAGGCTTGCTGCGTTTGATTGCCGGCTGCGTCGTAATAGCGCGGCCGCTTCCAATCGCTCATGTCCATCCAGACAGCACCCAGGCGGTCGTGTTGGTCGTGCATGGGCGTGCGGCGCACCGGATGATGCCTCATGCCGGCGAGCACGCCCAGGGTCACTGGAGGAGCGGGAGGCCGGGCGACCGTCGTCCCCACCTGCGCCACGGTTTGCCCGCTGATCTGGGCGCAGAGATGGATCGCAGCCGTCTGGCACATGCGGCCCTGGCAGGCGCTCTTTCCCAGCTTGGTGAACCTCTTGATCAGCTCAACGTGGCCCATGCCGGCGGCGATCGTCTCCTTCACATCGTGGCCCGAGACATCCATGCACAGGCATGCGATCGCATCCGTGGATTGCGCCGACGGCGGGGGAAGATACGCCTGGTGGGGGCTAACGCCGGGAACCATCGGCCCGCACATCACCACCAAATCTGCAAGATAGGTCGCTGTTTCGGTTACCAATCCTGTGACATGATCTCTTCCTCGGGCGCTGACCACGGACTCGATGGGCACGCTCGCCACCACCTTTACCCCCGCCGCTTTAAGAGCGGGCGCAAGCTCCGCACACCTTGCAGCATTGCCAATCAGGACTGCCTGCTCGCCGGGCACGATCCGGTGACGACGGATCATCCTAAGTACTGCCGTCGAAAGCATCACGCCAGGGAGATCATTCTTGGCAAAGAGAAACTGGGTCTCATAGGCGCCTGTGGCGACAATCACGCTGCCGGCGCGAAGATGCAGAAGCGTCTCCGCATTGGGCCGCGCATGATCGATCTGCACCGCGCCCACCAGGTTACCTTCATAGAGGCCGAAACAACTGCAGTTCAAAAATGTCGTGATCAGCGGGTGCGTGGCGCACTTGCCGCCGAGGACAGCCTCTTTCTCCAGCAGCGCCACCTGCTTGCCTTGCGAGGCGGAGGTCAGGGCGGCCTCTACACCGCTCTGACCTCCGCCAACCACTACTACATCGAAGTGCAGATATTTGTGCTGGTAATGGTGCTCTGACTCGGCCAGCGCCGGCGCAGCCGGAAAACGCTTGACGGCAGGCGAATTGAAGCCGCGGCAGACATTCTGGTTCTGCGACAAGACCGCAAGGCCGCTGCGCGCCGGCGTGATGCAACTGCGCACGTTGGGCACGCCATCCACGTTCACCATGCAATTGGGGCAGTTCCCGCTAAGGCAAAGCAGACCGCGCGGACGGCCGTATTGGTAGCTGTAAGTGAAGATGCGTACTCCGGAACGATACAGAGCCGATGCTATGGAGTCGCCTGGTTGGGCAGCCACCGTGCCGCCATTCCACCGAAAGAGGATCTCAGCCATGATCCTCGTCCTGCGGCAGCAGCGTTTGGTGCACCTCGTTGGTCAGTGTGTTACGGCTGGCCTTGAACCACTCTCCGCAGCCACCGCGGTGGTACCACCAATCCCACTGCACTCCTGCGACATTGCGCTTATAAAGCGCATAGTTGATAAAGGCTTCGTACCCGGCATCGGGGGCAGGTCTTTGCCGCACCTCTCCGCCAAAGCGAAACTCGTAGACGCTTCGCTCACCGCAGTTGGGGCACTTTAACAGGAAAGACATTTTGCTTATCGTCCGAAGACCTTGCGCGTGCCGGCGAGGGGAACACCACAGATGATCGACGCTTCCATGGTCAACGCCGCCATGTCTTCCGGCTCCAGATGATGCACGTCCGACTTACCGCAGGCTCGGGCCAGCATCTGGATCTCCAGCGTCATGGCGCGCAGCAGGTTCAACGCACGCTCGGCTCCCTGCTCGATATCCAGCCGCTTCATGAGCTCCGGATCCTGCGTAGTGATGCCTACCGGGCATCGCCCGGTGTGGCAATGATGGCAATGGTAAGGCTCGGTGCCCAGGGCGCGGTAATCTTCCACGTAGAGCGGCTTGTTGCAGTTCAGGCTGATGAGTGCCGCGGTGCCGATGTAGACCGCGTCCGCGCCCAGGGCCATGGCCTTTGCCGCGTCGACTCCGTCGCGGATACCGCCGGCGATAATCAACTGCACTTCGCCATACAGGCCGCAGTCTTCCAGAGCCGCGCGCGCCTCGCAGACCGCCGCCAGCGTGGGGATGCCGGTGTGCTCCTGCAGGATGGCGGGCGATGCGCCGGTTCCCCCCTCCATGCCGTCGACTACCACCACGTCGGCGCCGGCCTTGGCCGCAAGCTTCACATCATCGAAGGTCCGGCTCGCGCCCAGCTTGACGAAGATGGGCACCTGGCCATCCGTGGCCTCGCGCAGCTCTTCAATCTTGATCACCATGTCATCCGGCCCCAGCATGTCGGGATGCCTTGCCGGGCTGCGCTGGTCCACACCCACAGGCAGATCGCGCTGGTGGGCGATGGTCTCGGAGATTTTAGAACCCAGCAACAGGCCGCCGGTGCCTGGCTTGGCGCCTTGCCCAATGGTCAGTTCGATCGCGCTGGCCCCGCGCAAATCGTGCACATCGATTCCGTAGCGTGAGGGAAGCACCTCGTACACATAGTCCTTGGCAAAGTCACGCTCCGCCGGAGATAGACCACCATCGCCTGTGGTATTCGAGGTACCCGCGCTGGCCGCGGCCTTGGCCAGCGCGGCTTTGGCGTTGTAGGAGAGCGCTCCCCAGCTCATCCCGGTAATCATGACAGGAATTTCCAGCTGCAAGGGGCGCTTGGCAAATCGCCCGCCAAGCACCGTCCTGGTGGAGCATTTCTCGCGATACCCTTCAAGCGGGATACGGGTAAGCCCGCAGGGTAGGAAGGTCAGGTCGTCGAAGGTAGCCCAACGCCGCTGGCGCAGCGTGCCGTAGCCGCGTATTTCGTAGATGCCGGTCTCCGCCTTGGCTTGGATGCCGTGGATTACCTCAGCGGTATAAGTGCCGCTGGTCTTGAGAAGCGGCGAAGTAAGAGGGTCACTCATCAAAGAGCATCCTGCCAGGCCTGCCAATTGTGCTTGTCAAAGTTCCATAGCTTACGTCCGGAAACCACCTTGGTGAAGTCCCGGCCCGCCGGCTTTTGTGCGCGCAGGGCCGGGGGAAGGTGTTGCGCAAGCAGACGGTCCAGCTGCTCCGCCTCTTCCGGCGAAAGCGGCTCGATCACAGCATCTGTGCCCAGTTGGCCAATGCTGCCCCCCACAAAGCAAACCGTCGCGTACATTGAGTCGGCAAAGGCATGCCCGGTGTTGCCGCACACCACCATGGTTCCCTTCTGCCCCATGAAGCCTGCCATGTAGCCGCAGTCACCACCTACCAGCACCAAGCCTCCCTTCATGGAGACTCCAAGCCGGGCTGCAGCATCGCCGTGGATCACCACCGTGCCCCCGCGAATGGCCGCAGCGGCGCCATTGCCGGCGCCCCCGTGGACGACCACGTGGCCATTGTTCATCGATTCTGCCAAACCCCAGCCTGCGCTGCCCTCCACCTGGATCTCGGCGCCATCCATCAGGCCGCCGCAGTAATAACCGACGCTGCCTAAAAAACGCACCCGTCCCGGTTGCAAAAGCGCCACCGCCAGGTTGTGCCGCGCACTGGGGTTTTCCACCCAGATCTCTGCCCCGCCGCTGAGGCGAGCCCGGATCAGGGTGTTCACTTCGCGGACGGAGAGAATTCCGGCGTCGATCGACTCGGCTATCTCGACCAAACCCGCACCTCCTCCACCCGGGCTTCGGAGACTTTGTAATCACCCGGGATGGCCGAACGGATGGCAATCTCCTCGGTGGCGACGGCTACGAAATCGTCGGTCTCGGCCATCACCAGCGGCTTAAAGGCGTAGGGATCTTTGACCAAGCCCATCTCCGTCGCCGTCACGGCCAGGCAGCTGAAGGCGCCGTCCATATCCCGCAGCACTCCATCCAGGCCCTGGCGCAGTGTCTCGCCCCGGTTGAGAGACTCCGCCAGGTAAACCGCCAGCACTTCGGAATCATTTTCTGTAACAAAACCCACCCCGCGTTGTTCATACTTGCGCCGCAGCTGGTGGTAGTTGGTGATGTGTCCGTTGTGGACGATGGCGACATCCGCCGCTCCCCGCCCCCAGAAGGGCTGAGAATGGCTGAGGTCCACCATCGACTCGGTACACAAGCGGGTGTGTCCAATGCCGTGGGTGCCGGCAAATGTCGAGACATGGTGCATCGCCTCGAGCAGGTTCGGCGTTCCCACTTCCTTCGAGAGCTCCATTGCGTGGCCTATGCTGAGCACCCTTACCCCAGGGCCAAGAGACTCAAGCGCACGGGTCAAGGCACGCAGGTCAATGTCGCCGGCGAGCACGAAGCGCACATACACGCCGCTGCACGAGAGATCGGAAGCACGGTCGAGCCCGGCAGCGAATATCCGCACCGCCTCCCTGTTCGCCTCGATGGCCTGCTTGCTCATCTCCAGCTCATCGCCTGTTTGCAAGCGCACGATATAGGCGGCCTGGTAGGCCGGGCCTACCATAGCGACGCCGGCGGAATCAGGGCCGCGGCGCCCCAGTGCCTGCAGCATATTGAGCAGGGTGGCGCCCAGTTTTGGGTCGATGGCGTGGTTTTTTCGAAAATAGCCTAAGATTCCACACATGAGGGGTGGTCCGCGCCTAAGATACTTCTCGTATCCATCCAGTATACCAGAGAGCCTGGAGCCAGAATCATGGAAGATATCGCCACCTTATTGCTGTATTGCGAGGACCGCAAGGGTCTGGTTTTCAGCATTGCGCGGTTCATCCTGGAGCACGGCGGAAACGTCCTGCATGCCGATCAGCACCAGGACGCGACGCTGGGACTATTCTTCATGCGCATCCAGTGGTCGCTGTCGGGCTTTGATCTAGACGAGGAGACATTCGCCGCTGCCTTCGGCCCGCTGGCCGCGGAGTACGGATTCACCTGGCAAATGGCGATGAGCCCCAGGTGGCCTGCTGTCGCCATCTTTGTATCCCACTATCAGCATTGCCTTATGGACCTGCTCTACCGCCATCAGGTTGGGGAGCTGCCCTGTCAGATAGCGCTGGTGATCAGCAATCACCAGCAGGCGCGCGACCTGGCTGATTTCTACAGGGTGCCCTTTCACTACATTCCGGTCATACCGGCAGAAAAGGCCGCTGCAGAAAAAAAGCAGGTGGCGCTGCTCAAGGAAAACGAGATTGAGCTGATCGTGCTGGCCCGCTATATGCAGGTCCTCTCCCCCGAGTTCGTGGCCCTATATCCGCAAAAGATCATTAATGTTCATCATTCGTTTCTGCCCGCCTTTGCCGGCGCCAGGCCCTACCACGCCGCCTTCGCGCGCGGGGTTAAGCTCATTGGCGCCACCAGCCACTATGTGACGCAGGTACTCGACGAGGGTCCGATTATTGAACAGGATGTGATCCGGGTCTCGCATCGCGACCGGCTCGACGACCTGATCGGAAAGGGCCGCGATCTGGAACGCATTGTTCTTTCGCGCGCCGTGCGCTGGCACCTGGAACAGCGCATTCTCTGCTTCGGGAACAAGACGGTGGTCTTCGACTGATCCGGCTCCAAGAATGGTACTTTCGCGCGCAGAGAGTTGTGCGCGATGATGGACCTTCGATGAATCAAGCATTTTGCGGTCATGCAGATGAGAAAAGCCGCTCCGCGCAACGTGGCCGGGCAGCGCCTGCAGTGCTCTTGATGCTTCTGTTTTTTGCCGGCTCCATCCTGCAAAGCCAGGACCTTAAACCGCGGCAGAAGATTGGCCTGGTGCTTGAGGGCGGAGGCGCCCTCGGGCTGGCGCACATCGGAGTGCTGCAGTGGCTTTACGAGCACCATGTGCCGGTAGACCTGGTGGCCGGCACCAGCATGGGTGGCTTGGTGGGCGGCATCTATGCGACTGGCAAATCGCCTGACCAGATCCAACAAATGATTCAGAAGGTGGACTGGGACCAGGCACTCAGCGGCGAGCTGCCGTTTCGAGACCTTTCCTATCGGCGTAAAGAGGACGCGGTTGAATTCCCGACGCGCATCGAGTTTGGGCTGCGGCACGGCGTTCAGCTGCCCGAAGGCTTCAACGCGGGACAGCAGGTAAGCTTCATCCTCGATCACGTGGCGCTTCCCTACTCGCAGATCAAGAGCTTCAACGATCTGCCCACCCCCTTTGCCTGCGTGGCTACCGAGCTCAATAGCGGCAGGCAGCACGTCTTTCACGATGGATCGCTCTCCCTGGCTCTGCGGTCCACAATGTCGCTGCCGGGCATCTTTAGTCCGGTGCGCTCCGGCAAAAATCTTTATGCGGATGGCGGCCTGCTCAACAACCTGCCGGTGGACGTTGCGCAGAGCATGGGCGCCCAGCTTACGGTCGCCGTCTATCTGCAAGCGGACTCCTTCAACGCGCAACAACCGCTCTCCAGTTTTTCGGTTCTGGGACAGTCACTGAGCGTGATGATCGCGGCCAACGAGCTTAAGAGCATACAGATGGCCGATGTTCTGGTTACGGTCCCCCTGAAGAAGTACACGACACTCGATTATGACAAGGCTCCGGAGCTCATCCGGCTGGGTTATGAGGCGGCTGAGAGCAAACAGGCCATCCTCAGCAAACTTGCCGTCGATGATGAGGCGTGGAAGCAATACGTGGCGCAGCGCGAGAGCCGGACTTTAGAGACGCCCGTTCCTCAATTCATCGAAGTAACCGGCACCACGCGGCAGCTGGCGAACAGGATCGAGAAGCGACTGGGCCCGGATGTCGGCAAGCCGGTGAATACCGTCAACCTTGAGGAGCAGTTCACCCGGATCGCAGGCAGCGGGCGCTGGGCGTCGCTGGGTTACAGCATGACGGACAAGGACGGCAAACCGGGCCTGCTGGTTTCTGCCGAAGAGAAGTCGTACTCTCCGCCTATCGTTCGTCCATTGATCATCATCGATGGCACGAATTACAACGAGGTGCTGTTCAGCGCGGGCGCGCGCATTACCTTCCTTGACTACGGCAGCTTTGGCTCAGAGCTGCGCAATGACATTATCGTGGGCTCCATCTACGAGTTAAAGTCGGAGTACTATCACCCCTTCACCCCGGCCACGCGGTGGTTCATCGCTCCCCAGCTCGATCTCGACACCGACAAGTTTTATTTCTACTACGACAATCATATCGACTCGCAATATCGCAAGCGTCAGTTTGGCGGAGCGCTCGATTTTGGCTACACCTTCCGCAACAAGGCAGAGGCACGCCTGGGATACCAATCGGCCTATCAACGCTATTCGCCGGTGATTGGAGATACCGTCATTTATCCTGTTCAATCGGGACGTATCGGGGTCACCCGTTTTCACTACAACCTCGACCTGACCGATGATCCCGTTTTGCCGATGAGAGGAATGTCGGCAAATTATCGGGGTGAGTGGTGGGACGCCAATACAGGAACCAAGAAGCCGTTCCCCGTTACCGAACTTCGGACCCGCTTTCTTTTTCCTTTGACTACCAAGTCTTCCGCCTATCTGGCCTTGTCCGGTGGCACGACTCTGGGGTACGAGAGCACTGGGATCCCTCCGTTTTCTTTGGGAGGCGGACTCCAGCTCTCTGCCTTCGGAGAGAACGAGCTGATCACCAACCAGTACTACTTATTTCAGACAGGCTACATTCGCCGGCTGGCGAGGCTGCCACCGTTCTTGGGAGATACGATCTCGCTGGTAACAACCTATGAGGCGGGCAAGACGTTCTTCCTGCCCAATGAGCCCAGCGTACCCATGGACGGAGTTGTGGGCATCGTGGTGAAGACAGTGGTCGGCCCCTTCGAGATTGCCGGAACCGCCGGCAATGGCAAGGACCATCGGAAGATTTTTTTTCAGTTAGACAAAGTTTTTTAGTGACGCGAGGTTGGGATGACAAAGGGGAAGGTGGCGCTTTCCTCTGCATCCCACGCTGATTGAATGAACCGCAGGTCCCTGCGGTTTGCCTATTTAGGCTGAGAAGCGAGCCACACGCAGGCTTCTCGAACTCTTGCAGCCTGCACGGGATCGACCTTTAGAAAGTATCGCTTTCCTTGCGCAGCGGGCTGGAATTTCGTTGCACCGTCCGGGGAAACAAGGACATCTCCCGGCGGCGATACATCAAAGTATCCACGATCGGGCCGCAGATCATAGAGGACAGTTGTCAGATCCCAGCTTGGCCGGTCATACGGCATCTTGGCGTACAGCCGATACGCCTCCGCAACTGGGTTGCCCGCGGGGAAATCGTGCTCGATGCCGGCAGCGGGAAACAGGATCGCCTCTCCAATTTCGAAGCCGCTGAAGTAAATATCGGTGGGCCACGACGCAAAGAGTTTGGATGCGGCGGGTATATCGGTCATTACGTTGTACTCCGGTTTGGGCTCGGCAAAGTTCCCGGCCATGACTGTCAGCAGTCGAACCTTTCTCCTCACCAGATCCATCCCGCTCAATTCGCTGAACTGGTCGGGAACAGACTCCATCAACCGCGCCAGGTTGGTCGAGAAACCTACCTGGATCAAGCTAACGGCGCCATCCGGTTCTGCGGCCAAGGTCTTTCTCAGTAGTGGCACCGCGTCTTCGGTGCTGGCAGGATGGCGGCCATGCAGTTCACACACCTGCCTTACGTACAAACCGTCTTCCTTAGTCTTGCCGTCATGAACAATGCCCACGGGAATCGTGCCCCGGCCATAGTACTCATTCACCAGACGAACGTATTCCGCGGCCCAGGGATTGTCTTTGCTCACGGTCACGGCCAGCAGTTTTACCTCGCCCCTGGAGGCGAGTGCATGCAACATCGCCAAAGCCAGCGCGTCGTCAACATCGTTCCCCATATCGGTGTCAAAGATCACATCAAGGGGGGTCGCTGCCGAAGCGGGAAGAACAATCGCCAGGGCAAGCAGGAACGTGAGAAAAGTCTTCATCATCGAGGAGTCTCCTTCACCACGACCATGCGATAGAGCGTCAACAGGTTTCTTTGATCATTGTCAAAGACCCGGAAGGTAGTAACCTTGTCCAGGCGATAAGCCGATAGGTCTCCCAGGATATCCTGGTCGAGGTCGTTCCACCCTACATACCAACCGGGACGATAAGACGAAGCTTTCTTGTCCAGATCCTCACTACTGTATCCGTCATTGATCGAGCCCACCCCCATCATCAGCGACAACTGGTCGCCGCTTGCGCCCAGCAGCAGGCGATGCGCCTTCGGGTCTGCATCCACGATGGCCCTAATAGATTTGGCCGCTTCGTAGAACTGGTATTGGCGGTGCCTCACAAATCCCACCACCTGCGCCATATCGAGCACCAGGGCCGCCGCCAGCGTGGCTGCCAGAAGCGAGGCTACGGCGCGATTGCGAAGTCTCAGCTCCTGCAGAGCAAGCACCAGGGCCAGGATCAACGGCACCAGCATGGCGAGAAAGTATCGAGGAGCATAGTCGTCCTGGCGGCGAAGGATATAGGCTGCTTGTCCGGCGAAGGCAAGCCAGGACGCGACATAGAGAGGGTTTCGCCATAGCTGCCGCAACCAGACCAGCGAGAGCACCAGCACTGCCAGCCCGGCCGGATACAAGACGCGGTCGATCCATAAGCCATGATGCAGCAATTGCAGAAGAAAAGAAGCGGTGCGCCCCCACTCCACATCCGCCAGTGCATTGATGTCATAGAAATAGTGGTAGTCCGCGGCGTATCGGGATCGTAAGACGAGGAACTGATACCCGCCCATGCCTGCTCCCGCCGGGGCACCCACGACCAGCATCGCCTTGAGGAAGCGCTGTTTCCCTGTCGCGGTCCAGAGCAACCATACGACAGCAGGCAGCAAAGCAGCTGCCGTAGTCTTGGTCAACACCATAAAGGGGATCAGCAGGCCAAGCGTGATCAAAGGCCACACGCGCCTTTGATCAGCGCACCCTGCGAGCCACAGCAGCAGGCAAAACTCGAAGGCGGCCACGGTATCTAACGTCACCAGCCTGCTGAAAGCGAAGGCGAAGGGACTTGCCGCCAGCAGCAGCGCCGCAAGTGCGGCGACCGTCTCCCCACCAGGACCACCATAGCGCCGCACCAGCAGGTAGACCAGCCCCACGGTCCCGACCGAAAACGCTACACTCACAGCGCGCGCCGCCACCACGCTGACTCCAGTGAAATGGAAGACCATCGTCAGCAGGATGGGCCATGCGGGAACCGCAGCCGCGGGGTTATAGTCTCCCTCGACTTCCCAGTGGCCGATAAGAAAATGCCGCACCGCACCGCTGGACCACCAACCTTCGTCGGTGAACTTGGCCTGATCTAACATCCAGGGCGAGTGGTCAGGAAAATCCGCCCGCAAGAAGGCGAAGCGCAGCAGGCAGAGAAGCAGCGCGACCAACAGTAGGATTGCATGGAGCCACCGCTCCGCGGCCTTGGAGTGCATTGCACGCGCACCTAACCTAAGCACGAATTGGAAATCTTGCCGGCCTATTGAAGGATCCAGGCACGCCGATAGCTGAGAGGGTTCTGAAGCCGTCTCCTGTGCCCACCCCTCTGGACCTCTGGGTGGGTGCCCCACGTTCCCCGGATTTCCTGTCCAGGTTGGTGGCGTTGTTAAGCTGCATGCGGCTTTCCGCGAAGAAAGCCGCACACGCGGTTCTGTCCAGGGGCAGCGTAACAGGAAATCCGGGTTCGCCCCAGCGTACGTGGGACGAAAACGACGGGGCGCAGCCCCTTCGAGCGCTGCTGCTGAACGGACAAAAGAGTGTTTCCGAGAGCGACAGTCCTAAAATCAAGTAAAAGCATTCGAAGATATCGTTTTCGGCCCATGTACGCTGGGGCGAACATGGGGCACCCCATCTGAACCTTAGACTTAACCTCTGGCGAACGTCAGAGCCGCCAGAGCCAAGCGTACCTGCAACTTTCGGCAAGATGCGACCGAAGTTCAACCCCGCACCGTACTTCCCCAAAGCTTGCGATGCAGCTGCTTGAACCGCGAGACAATCTCCTGCTGCAGCGGGTGCCGCTGATCGCGAACAACCCAGCGACCATTGACCACGACATCGCGGATGGCGGAGCGGCTCAGCGAGAAGACGGCCAGTGGCAGCAGATCTTCGCCGGAATTGCCGGCGATTGACACCTCATCCAGATCCACGGTAATGAAGTCAGCGAAGGCGCCCGGCGCGAACTGACCGGCAGACACACCCAGCGCGCGGGCCCCATGAACCGTAGCGCAGTCAAACAGCCGCGACGCCAGCGTCTGCTCTCCGATCTGGTCGAGGATGGCCCGTTGCTGCCGATCGAGCCTTAAGTGGTAATCGAGCTCGCGCGCGTCCTCCAGCGGATCGATCTGCGCCTGGCTATCCGACCCCAACGCAATGCGGATACCCGCTCGCATCACCTGGTCGGCGACGATCACGCCGTCCCCCAGGTTGCGCTCCGTGGTGGGGCACGAGCATATGGTCGCGTTGGCGCCGGCGAGCCGGGCAATCTCCTCGCCCGTAATATGAATCGCATGGACCGCGGTGAAGTCGGGGCCGAGCAGATTTTCCTTGGCGAGCAGCTCCACTGGAGTCATCCCATATTCGCGTAAGCAAGCCTGGTTCTCCGCCACCTGCTCGGCCACGTGCATGTGAAGCGGCAGCGCGCGCTCGCGGCAGCACGCAGCGATCTCTTTGAGCTCGCGCAAAGGCACGGCACGAAGGCTGTGCGGGGCAACGCCAAAGCGCACTTCGGTGGAATCGGCAGGATAGGTCTTTACCAGCGCCGCCAGGTTATCGAGAAACTGGCGGGACGATTCATAGAACCGGCTCTGCCCCGGATCGGGAGGCAACTCATATCCCGATCGCAGATATGCCGATCGCAGTAACACGATCCGTATCCCCACGGATTGGGCGGCCGCGATGACCTGCTTGCTCAACAGGTTTGGGTCGTCGTACGGATGCCCGCCAGGAGCATTGTGCAGATAGTGGAACTCTCCCACGGTCGTGGTCCCGGCAAGCAGCATCTCCAGAAATGCCATGCGCGCCACGTCGTAGACGTCTTGCGGATCGAGCTGAGCGGCGGCATGATACATCGTCCCCCGCCACGACCAGAAGTCGCGCCCGCTGGTCACCCTGGACTCCGACTTGCCGCGAATCAGCCGCTGAAAGGAATGGGAATGAGCATTGACAAAACCCGGCAGCAGCGCCTTTCCGGGCAAAGAAACTATCTCAGCGGCCGGGTCAGCACCCGCCGCCACCACGCCCTGGCTCACCAAAAGGCCAGCGCCCCCGGTGAAGCCTCCGCGCGCGTAGAGCAGGTCTGGGCGATAGAGTGTAGTCACGTCTAAATGGTATAAGACAAGCCAGGGGCAAACGAGGAGCCGTGTACACACCGAAAGCATTTGAAGTGGAAGACCTCGCTCTGCTGCATGCCGCCATCACGCAGAGCGAGCTGGCGACGCTGGTCACCAACACCACCCGCGGGCTGGTAGCGACCCATCTTCCGCTACTGCTCGATGAGAGCAAGGGTGAGTACGGAACCCTGACCGGGCATGTGTCGCGCGCCAACACACAGTGGCGGGAGACCGATCCTGAGGCCGAGGCACTGATCATCTTTCTTGGGCTCGATACGTATGTCTCCCCAAACTGGTACCCCGCCAAGCAGGAGACAGGCCGGGTAGTGCCCACCTGGAATTACGCCGCCATTCACGCCTACGGCCGCATAACCTTCTTTGAGGACACGGAGCGGCTAAGGACCGTGGTCACCGAGCTGACCCAAAGACACGAGGCCTCGTTCCCTGCCCCCTGGAAAGTCAGCGATGCGCCCGCCGTCTACATCGACTCCCAGCTCAAGGCGATCGTGGGGTTTGAACTTCAGATCCTCCGCCTGGAGGGTAAGCAGAAATTCAACCAGAACCGTTCGCTGGAAGACCGCATGGGCGTTATCGAGGGGCTGCGCGAACTCGGGGACGAGCGTAAGGCCCAGGTCGCCGAGCTGATGGAAGAGATCGAGTCCCGGCGCCCGCCAAGCGGCGGCTGAGAGGGCCTTGTGGTAGGCTACGGGCAGCGTATCTCCCCCCTTTCAAACCAAGGAGACGTGCTCGCGTGAAACCCACCCTCCTGCTGCTGCTCGCCGCTCCTTTTCTGGCCACCGCAGGCTATGCCGCATCGGCCGGCAGCGGTGACACCGCGCCCACCTCGTGGAACCAGGCGGCGGCCGCCCATTACCTTGATAGCCGCCAGGTATGGTGGCAGGGTTGGGATTTATCGCAGCGCGACCATAAAACGGTGTGTGTTTCGTGCCATACCGTCTTGCCCTATGCGCTTGCCCGTTCCAGCCTGCACACGCCACTGGGCGAAGAGGCACTTTCCGTCCCCGAGAACGTCATGCTCAACAACGTGCTCCGGCGGGTCACGATGTGGAACCAGGTACAGCCCTTTTACGCCAACGGCAAATCCGGCCCCACCAAGACACCGGAATCGCGGGGCACGGAATCGGTGCTGAACGCGCTTATCCTGGCTACCTACGACATACCCAAGAACCACCTGACCGACATCACGCGCAGCGCCTTCGACGACGCCTGGGCCCTGCAGATCAAGACGGGTGACCAGACCGGCGCCTGGGACTGGTTGAACTTCCAATTTGCTCCGTGGGAATCGAACGAGTCGCAGTACTATGGCGCCTCGCTGGCGGCCATCGCCGTGGGCAGAGCGCCCGACAATTACCGTGACGACCCCAAGATCCAGGGGAACCTGCAGCTGCTGCGCGGCTATCTGCGGCGGCAATATGCCAGCCAGCCGCTCATCAATAAGGTTTATCTCCTGTGGGCTTCGGCCAAACTGCCCGGCCTTTTGACCAGCAGTGAGCGCGCCGATCTGCTGGCCACTATCCTTTCCAAGCAGCAGCCCGACGGCGGCTGGAGCCTGACTGACCTGGGCACCTGGAAGCGGCAGGATCATACGCCACTGGAAACCAGGAGCGACGGCTATGCCACCGGCATCACCGTGGTGGCGCTGGAGCAGACTGGCCTGGCGCACAACCTGCCGCAGGCCAAGCGTGGGCTGGCGTGGCTGGCGCAGAACCAGAGCCCCAACGACGGCAAGTGGCCCGCGTGGTCGGTAAACCTGAAGCGCGATCCGGCTTCGGACATCGGGCGTTTCATGAGCGATGCCGCCACCGGCTTTGCCGTGTTAGCGCTGGAAAACAGTCACTGAGACAAATTCCGCCTTAGCGGCCTGTGGGTGCCGGTTCAACAATAGCGAGTTCGGCAGGGCGACCTGAACTTCAGAGCTGTCCAAATTGGGGTTTGGAACCAAGGGACAAATCGGGATTAACTCCTGACTCCGGCGCGCAAATCGCATTACCGCAGGTCCCTCCACTTCGCTTCGCTCCGGTCGGGATGACAAATTTGTTTTGAAATCGATGATTTCTCACGACAACCGCCCATTTTTACAACAAATTTGTCATCCCGACCGGAGCGCAGCGTAGTGGAGGGACCTGCGGTCAATATTTCGTTTTCAGGGGTCCAAAATAGGGAACCTCATTTGATGTTGGCCAAGCTCTCCTAATGTAATCAGCTGACTAACTGCTCCAACAGCCTGCCTTTCTCGCTAATTTGGACAGCTCTGCCTGAACTTAGCCCAGGACTGCGTCCCATAAGCGCTAACTTGTTTGGGATGTTTTTCTTCAAGACTCACCACAAACACGTCATCCTGAGCGGAGTGCCTCACAGGTTTCTCGCGTGACACAGCGCTTGAATGGCGCGCAGTCGAAGGACCCCGACGATGCTTATCTTGCCCATGCGGTTTGGAGCTTTCGACCACCGAAGCCCGAGAACAGGATCTTGCTGCGGTACGCACTGAATGGTCACGGCCTGTTGGCTGCCGAGAATGTAGAGGTAGCCGCCGGACGTAGCAAGATGCTAGCAGTTCTTTTTCTCGGCGCGAGGCAAAGAGCGTGGCGGGTCCACCAGGAGCGGGCTTCGGTGGTTGAAAAGCTCCGAACCGCATGGGCAAGATAAGCATCGCCGGGGTCCTTCGACTGCGCGCCATCAAGCGCTGTGTCGCGCGATAAATCTGTGAGGCGCTCCGCTCAGGATGACGATTTTTGGGGAGTTTTGGCGAAACTCCATCACCCAGGACTGACATCCTGGGCAAGTGCGGGTTCCTCCGGCGCCACCTGCGCACGCGCCTTCTTAGGCTTAGTGGCAACACGGTTCCGTCTCTCCTGAGAGCCTGCAACTACACTCTCCATGCTCTTGAGAAACTCCGGCAGGTTCATCTTTTCGCGGAAGCCGGCAAGGTATGGCTGGATCTTCTCGAACTGGAAATACATCTCCTGGCAGGTATCGAAGATCAGGGATTCATCGAGCGCACCATGGACCACGAACGCCGCGACCATGTCCCAATAGCCGTAGACTTGCAGCACGTGCCCACTCTGCTTACCGCCTTCCTTGACCAGGCTGACAAATTCGTCCACCGACTTGGGTTTAAACTCACCCCCGACGTAATCGCGCGCGGTGCGCAGCCCCGTCTCACGACGAATTTCGTAGAGTTTGAGAATCAGCTCGGCCTGTTTCAGGGCGTTTTTGGTCTTCACATCGATCTCCTTATTTACGGAAGAAATTCCGGGCAATGAATAGCAGGTTGGCCGGCCGCTCCGCCAGCCGCCGCATAAAGTAGGGATACCACTCGGTTCCGAAAGGAATGTAAACACGCATCCGGTAACCCGCAGCCACCAGCGATTTCTGTAGGTCGCGGCGCACCCCATAAAGCATCTGAAACTCAAACTGATCGGGCTGGATGCCCCGTTCCCGGGCGAAGCGGCAGGTGGCCTCGATCATCTTTTCGTCGTGGGTGGCGATGCCGTGGTACACCCCGCTGGGCAGCAGAACCTGCATCAGCCGGATAAAGTTGCCATCGACCTCCGCCTTGTCAGGAAAGGCCAGGCTCGCCGGCTCCTGGTAGGCACCCTTGCACAGCCGGATGCGAATTCCCTCCGCCAGCAGACGGTCGATGTCCGCTGCGCTGCGCCGCAGATACGCCTGGATCACCACCCCCACGCGACCCTGGTTTCCCTGGATGGCGTGCAACCGGCTCACCAGGTCGATCGTGGCCTGGGTATAACCGGACCCTTCCATGTCGATGCGCACGAAGGTGTTGGCCTCGACCGCATGTTCCACCAGGCCGGCCACGATCGTTTCCGCCAGGCCGGGGTCAAGGTCCATGCCCATCTGGGTAAGCTTCACGCTTACATTCGCATCCAGCCGGCGCTGCTTGATGGCATCCAGCAAGCGGTGGTAAACATCGGCCGCCTGTTGCGCCTCCTCCGGAGAATGAACATTTTCTCCCAAGCTATCGAGCGAGGTTGCCATGCCATGGCTGTTGACTGCCGCGGCCGCGGTCAGCACGTCCTCGACGCTGGTGCCGGCCACGAAGCGGGAAGACATCCGCCCTCCCAGAGTGGAATCCTCGGCAAAATGGCGCAGTGACGAATTCCGGGAAAGCGCAATCAGAACTGAGCGCAATATGGGCATGGAAACTGCTTGGGGACGGAGAAAACCCTTTCGTCGTTTTTCTGATCTTAATGTGCAGAGAGTATAAGGAATATGGTGACGGCCTGTGTTCGCCCGGGGAAATTATGGTAAACCAATGCGCCAATCCGAGTTGCGGCAAGCCCCTCCACTACCTGCGCGAGGGACGAATCTTTGTATTTGACCTGCCCGATCCGGACCTCCCCGTCCCTGGAGGACGTTCGCGCCGTCTGCAGCATTTCTGGCTCTGCGGTGCCTGCTCCGAAACAATGGTGATGGAGCAGATCGACGAAATGCACATCGGGGTGGCTGTGAAGTCGCGCAAAGTGGATGCCGGCAGAGCAGAGATGCTACCTGGAACACTCGCTCACTAAGCTCCTACCCTTTCACCACCGGCCACTCTGGCGTGAACTCTACGACATTCCGGTCATACGCTCCGGCAAAGGCTTCCCAGCGTATATAGGCAATCTCCTCCAGCATCTTGATGCCGTCCTTCAGGTAGCTGAGGCGCGAGCGCTCATCGTGACCCCAGGTAACGGGCACTTCCTGAATTTTGTAACCGCGCTTTAATGCGATGAACAGCAGCTCAGGGTCAAACCCCCAGCGCTCGATGCGTTGCAACTGGAAGATGGTTTGTGCCACCGGCCGGCGGAAGGCCTTGAAGCCGCATTGCGTATCGGCAAAGCGCAGTCCCATGACCAGGCGGGTGATGGCATTGAAGCAACGCCCAAAAAAACGGCGGTAGAGCGGCTGCTTCAAGGTCTGCCGCTTGCGCTCCAGCCAACGGGAACCAATGGCGATGTCGGCGCCCTGGTCCAGCGCGGTAAACAGCCGCTCGGCCTCTTCCATAGGGGCTGAGAGGTCGGCATCGGTGAACATTACGATTTCGCCGACGGCGTGCAGTACCCCCTGGCGAACGCTGAATCCTTTGCCCCGGTTGCGATCATTATTCAGTAGCCGTACCTCCGGGTGCACCTGGGCGAATTCCTCTACGATGGAAGCAGTGCGGTCCGTCGAGCCGTCATTGATCACCAGGATTTCGGCGTGCCAACCACGTTCGTGAACACAACGCAGTACTTCCCTCAGGGCGTGGCCGATGCGGGCTCCCTCGTTGTAACCCGGTATAACGATGCTGATTCGTGGACGTTCCAATAGCTCTTCCATTGATACGACGTAAATTCTACGCTACTCTGCTGCAAACCGGTGTCTGTGCGCTAACCTCTAATGGACGAAAAAAGGGGCTAGTTGGTTTATCCGGTGCATCCGATCCACAGGGGCGCCGTAGCTGCAATTTGTTTCGATGTACTATCGACTTGCTGCATCTACTGTACTGACACGAGTTACCGTACACTTTGGAGAAGATAGGACCATGACCAAAGCAGACCTCGTCGAGGAAGTGACCCAACTGGGCGATCTGACGCGCCGGGATGGGGAAATGATCGTGGATACCATTTTCGATTCGGTAATTCACGCTTTGCGTACCGGTGACAAGATCGAGATTCGCGGTTTTGGCAGCTTCCGCATTCGCCAGCGGAAGCCAAGAACCGGGCGGAACCCCAAAACCGGGGCCAAAGTGGATGTCCCCGCCAAACGTGTGCCCTATTTCAAGCCCAGCAAGGAACTGCGCGACTTGGTCAACCCCAAAGAGACCGGGCCCGGTGAAGCCAAGGCCAGCGCCAGCGGGGAAGGACATTCAGCCGCTTAGCCTACTGCCCCGCAGGCAGGGCGACGCCAATCACACTCATCATCCTTCCAGTAAATCCTCGTTCCATGCGGTGAGAGAAGAAACGGTCCGTGTGGCACCCGGTGCACTGCCCGGTCATAAAGACCTTCTTAACCCCCGCGGCCTGCAACTGCCGCCGGTTGGCCTCTGCCAAGTCGAGGTGCATGCGGGGGCCCAGGTCGCTATGCCCGGGCGCACGGGCGGTGAGAAAGAGCATGGGGTATTTCTCTTTCACCGGGTCGGAGTCGTAGACCTCGCGGAAAAGCGCCGGCGCATAGATAAACTGAGATTCGAATTGCTCCCGAACTTCGTCCCCGACGGAATAGCAGCACTGCCCGATCCCCGGTCCGATCGAGGCGATCAGGTGCTCCGGCCTGGAGCCAAACTCCAGCCGCATGCGTCCCACGCCGTTCTCCACGATGCGGGCCAGGGTGCCGCGCCACCCCGCATGGAAGGCCGCAACCGCACGATTCTTCCGGTCGGCCACCAGCACGGGGATGCAATCCGCTGTCTGGATTCCCAGTAATACGCCCGGTTCATCGGTCATCAGACCATCGCCCTTCAGTACCGCCCTCTTGTCGAGGCGGTTCACGTCCCGGGCTCCGACACGACGAATCAGGGAGGAATGGATCTGGTGCAAGGTAACCATTCCGAGGATGGCTTTGTCCTCGGCCACCGCGCCGAGAAACAGCTTGCGGTTTGAGGCCACGATTTTGGGATCATCCGATGCGGTAAAACCAAGGTTTAGGTCAGAGCCCTGCTGGTAGACCGTAGTCTCGCCCGCGATGCGGGTGCTGAAGCCATGGATCAGCCAGGGCGATGCCGGCTTGCCCTTGGAGTTCCAGTCCGGTACGCGGACGACCTGCAGTGAAGATGCCATCCTGGCTATTTTATCTGTCGGATGAGCACATAGGCCCGCCTTCCGGCGGGCCTGCTCAAGAGGCTGATTGGGGAGGGGCTTTGGGGAAAGAATTGAGGAGAGCTCGCCGAAGCGGAGCTTCGTTGGGATAAACAAATACCTAGGTTGGAAAAGTCGAAGTAGCCTCTGTTGTTATTTGTTTCAGATGCGATTTCCAACTCAAAGTTGCCCTGCTGAAAAAATAATTTTCTAGCCGGGAGCGGGCGGCCGGAATATCCGCTCGACCGCGCGACTCACTACCCGCCGGGGAACGAAGCGCTGAGCGAAAACCTGCATCCGGCCGCCCAGGTACGGAATCACCCAATGCTTGCCGGCTGCCAGGCCTTCCAGCCCCAACCGCGCCACCTCCGCCGCAGATTGCCACTTCCGTATGCCACCTGCGCCCGGGGGCTGCCCGGCCACCTGGACAAACTCCGATTGCGTGGGCCCGGGGCAAAGGGCGCTCACGTGGACGCCGTAGCGCTTCACTTCCTCCGCTAAGGCTTCCGCCAACAGGCGATCAAAGGCCTTGGTGGCCGCATACGTGGCCAAGTACGGCACGGGCTGGTACGACGCCGTCGACGCCACGATCAGAACTCCGCCCCGCCGGCGTTCCACCATTTTGGGGAGAAATAACCGGGTGAGATGAACCACGGCGGTGCAATTTACCTGCACCATGTCCACCTGCATCTCCAGGTGGGAGCGGATAAACTCTGCGTACTCCCCGAAACCAGCATTGTTCACCAGCACCTCCACCGGCAGGCCGGCTCCCTCGGTGGCATCGAAGATCTGTTGCGGCGCCTGGGGCTGGTTCAGGTCGGCAACAATCACCGCGACTTCAACGGAATACTGTTCGCTTAGCCGCTCCGCTAGTACTTCGAGCCGCTCGCGTCGCCGGGCGGTCAGCACCAGGTTCATGCCGGCCTCCGCCAGCTCGACTGCGATCGCTTCGCCAATGCCGGCACTGGCGCCGGTGACCACTGCCCACTTGCCCTTCCAGGCCTTACGCAGAATCGCCGATGCCATCGTTACCTTTTTCTCAGGCGAACTCTTCGCCGACCCACTCGGCGAAGGCATCCATCTTCTGTTCGCGGCCGAGAAAGTCCTCGATCAGCCGCGTGCCCGGCTTCGATCCACCGGGCTCGAGAATGGCCTTCCGGTAGCGCATCGCAGTCGGGCCCTCGAGCAGGTTCGAGCGATCGAATTGGCCAAAGAAATCCAGCGCAATGACCTTGTCGAACATGTAGGTGTAGTAATTCGATGAGTAGCCGATCAGGTGGGTGAAGCTGGCATACATGCGGTTGCCGTCGACCCACTCGTAGGGCAGCATCCGCTTATAGCCCTCCTCCAGCAACGCATCGGGACTCAGGTCCTGAGGCGGCTGGTTGTGCATGTCGAGTGAGTAGCTGGTATAGAAGAGCTGGGTGCGTACCCCATCCGCCCTGCCAAAGGCGCTCGCCCGGTTCATTCTCTCCACCAACGCCTCCGGAATAGGCTCGCCCGTTTGATAATGGCGGGCAAACGAGGCCAGCAGCCTGGCGTCGTGGAAGAACTCTTCCAGCATCTGCGAGGGCACTTCGACAAAGTCGCCCTCTGTGGCGATGCCGCTCACCCCCGCCCAGGGCTGCCGGCCGCCGAGAATGGCGTGCATGAGGTGGCCAAACTCGTGGAAGAAGGTGACCACATCGCTGTATTGCATCAGTCCCGGATCGTCGGGTTTGCCGCCGGGGAAGTTACAGATCAGCGCTGCCTCGGGAAGCTGACGCCCCTCAATCCCGGGGATCAGCGGCGCCGCACTGAACCACTTGTCTTTGCCTTCGCGGGGATGCATGTCCAGGTAGAAACGGCCGCAGAGCTGTCCCCGGTCGTAGACATCCCAGGCGCTTACCTGGGGATGCCACACGCCGGCCTCGTGGTTGCGCTGGAAGCTGACGTGGAAGAGCCGCGCCGCGGTATCGAGTATGCCCTTCTCCACCGCCTGGTAAGGAAAGTAGGGGCGCACGGATTGCGAGTCGAAATCGAAGGCTTCGCGGCGGAACAACTCGTACCAATAGCCGCGATCGCTGCTCTTGAGCGCAGCCAGCCCAGGCTGCTTCTTGCGGGCGAAGGCCAGCACCATGGCGTATTCCCGCTCGGCACCGGCGCGTGAGGCCAGCTCCAGCTCGCCGATAAACTTCTTCAGGTTGGCCGCCGACCCCATCATCTGGTTGGCCGTGGCAAGGTCGGCCCAGGAGGCAAATCCCAGGATCGTGGCAATCTCCTGCCGCACCCCGAGCAGGTCGAGCAATAGCTGGCGATTCGCCGGGTAGGCGCGCGTGTTGTAGGCGCGGAACATGCGCAGGCGCAACTCCGCGCTGCGGGCAAAGGTCATTACCGGCTGCATATCAGGGTAATCGGTGGTGAGGGTAATCGCGCCCTCGGCATTAGGCGGATGGTTCCGAACGTAATCTTCCGGCAGGCCGTCGAGCTCGGTCGCATCCGTCAACTCGACGCGGTTTACGTTCTCCTGCACATTCTTGGCAAAGGTGAGCGACAGCAGCGTGGCCTTGTCGGAGAGCTCACGCAGGTGGGCGCGGGTGGCATCATCTTTATCTACGCCGGCCAAGCGATAGTTCAGCAGCGTCTGGCTTACATAGTGGGTGGTCGCCGGGTCGGCCGAGGCCATGTCCATGGCTGCCAGCGCGCGGTACACACCTTGATTGAGCGAAAGGGCAGTGGCCGCCTCGGCCACGGCTTGGGTCAACTCCCGCGCCTTGTCCCGTACCGCCTTGTCCGGGTACACGCTGTCCAGCAGCGACGCCAGGGAGCCCGCCGCGCTTAGGGTGGCGACGGCGTTGTCATAAGCCCGCAGGGTGTTTTCCAGGGTTTTGTCGCCGGCAACGGCCAAAAGGGTGTCAATTTGCTGTTGTTGCCAGTCCAGGCGGCCACGGACCCACTGTTCCAGTCCAGCCGCGTCGACATATCCCTTGGCCGGCGCAACCTCACTCCAGGGGTGTAGACCTTCACTTTCCTCTACCGACAGATGATTCAAGGGCGCTCCTTGCACGTCTAAAGGGTATCCCAGCCGAAGAACTATATTCCAGGCTTAGAATGGCGGGTGTTGCATCCAGCGGGTATGGCCGGTAAGATGCCCAGATTGTACCCATGAACACTGCTGCTACATCTCTCTCGCCACAATACTTGCGCTCGCGTATCGGGAAAGTATGCGTGGCGATCATTGGATCTACGGCCACGGAGATGGTCGACCGCGCCGGCGAAGCCCTGCGCGACAGCAGTTTTTTGGAATTCCGCCTCGATTACCTGGAGAAGCCTCTTGCCGCGCTACCCCGGTTGAAGCAATTCCTGTCGGAAAATAGTGTAGTCACGGCGGTTGGCACCTGCCGCCGCGCCGCCAATGGCGGCAAGTTCAAGGGCACGGTCGCGGCTGAGTTGGAGGTTCTGCAGAAAGCCTGCGCCTCAGGCTTTCACCTGGTGGACCTGGAGCTGCAGACGGCCGAGGCCATCAAGGCATCCGAGCTGGACAAGCTGCGGGCTCGCGGCGCGGCCCTGATCGTCTCCTACCATGATTTTCAGACGACCAAGGATCTTGATGGGATCTTTCAACGTATCCGGCCTTACGAGCCGGAGTTCATCAAGATCGTGTGCACCGCCCGGTCTCTCGCCGATAACGTGGTGATGATGCACTTTCTGGAGCGCACCGGAGACATGGCCAACATGGTCGGCCTGTGCATGGGCGACCAGGGCCTCATCAGCCGGGTGCTGGCCATTCGCGCCGGCAGCGTATTTACCTTCGCCGCCGCGACTCCGGGAGAAGAGACGGCTCCCGGGCAGATTGCCGCGCGCACGCTAACCGATACTTACCGCATCAGCCAGATCGACGCCGCGACGCGGGTCTACGGTGTTGCCGGCAACCCTATCAAGCACTCGCTCTCTCCTTTGATGATGAATACGGCCTTTCATCGGGAGACGGTGAACGGGGTCTACCTTGCTTTGCAGACCAGCAAACTCAGCGACCTGCTTACCCTGGTTCGCGAGGTGCCGCTGACCGGCTTGAGCGTCACCATGCCGCTCAAGCAGGAAGTGCTTAAGCATCTGGAAAACATGGACCCGATCTCGGCCCAGATCGGCGCCTGCAACACCATTGTGCGCGCGCACGATGGAAAGCTTTACGGTTTCAATACGGATGTTGGGGGCATTGTCCGGCCGCTGGAGAAGCGGCTTTCGCTGAAGGGCGCGAAGATCCTGGTGCTGGGGGCGGGCGGCGCGGCAAGGGCCGCCGTCTTTGGCCTGGTGGATAAGGGAGCTGAAGTTCTCATCCTGAACCGCACCCCGCAGACTGCCCAGAAGCTGGCGCGCGAAGCCAAAGCCAAAACAATTCGCCGCGAGCAGGTGGCCAAGTCCAGCTTCGACGTGATCGTGAATGCAACTGCGGTTGGTATGCATGGCATCAAGCCGCAGCACATTCTGGAAGCGAAGGAGATCAACGCGCGTTTGGTCTTCGATCTGGTCTATAACCCGGTGGATACGCCGTTGCTGCGCATGGCTCGGCAAAAAGGAATTCCCGTCGTGACCGGGGTTGAGATGTTCGTGCAGCAGGGCGCGCGCCAGTTCGAGATTTGGACCGGCAAACGTGCTCCGGAAGAAGAGATGCTGCGCGTCGTGGTCCACGCTTTGCGGCAACAGGCCGAAGCGGCTGTCCCGCAGGGTTAATTCTTTGACCCGGGATGGGCAGTACTGGATCGATCATCTGGGTTTGAGCCCTCACCCTGAGGGTGGCTATTACCGTGTCACTTATAAGTCGGACTTACCTGTTGCCACCAAGCAGGGAGACCGGGCCGCGTCGACTGCGATTTACTTCCTGCTGCACGGGAGAGATTTTTCCGCGTTCCATCGCATCGCTTCCGACGAGCTGTGGCACTTTTATGCGGGGAGTGCGTTGGTTGTCTATGTGATCGAGCCGGATGGAAGCTACTCCGAGCTGCATCTGGGAAACGATGGAGTTTTTCAAGGTGTGGTGAGGGCCGGCTGTTGGTTTGCCTCTCGATTGAAAGATGCTGCATCCTTTGCCTTGGTAGGCTGCACGGTCGCGCCCGGTTTTGACTTTGCAGATTTCGAGTTGGCCTCGCGCACCGAGCTTGTGCGTGCTTATCCGCAGCATCGCCAGCTTATCGAAGAGCTAACCCGCGAATAGAGGTTTCCAAGAATGGTCCGCGAAACTGCAGATCCCTCGGCTTCGCTCGGGATGACAAAGGGGAGAGGGGCGCTCCCATGGAGAGCGGTTGCTGGACGTGTCGTGCGGTGCGGAGTTCTCGAATTACACAGAATTGTCATCCCGACCGAAGCGGACCCGGATTTCCTGCCACGCTGCGCTGAAGAGAACCGCGAATGCGCCTCTCCGTAAAGAGAGGCGCATGAAGTTTGCCGAAGCCGCCAAGTCTTACAGGAAATCCGGGGTAGCGTAGTGGAGGGACCTGCGGTTCTCTCTCTTCGCAACTGACCCCCGAAGGAAGCACCAGCCTTCCCGGGCTCTCTGCACCAGCCACAAAGGACTGGGGTGGCCCATTCAAGCCTTCTTTTGGCTTGAGTGGGGCTGTTGCGGACCAAGCCATCCGCACAACGTCTGTGAGGTTCTCATTACTACCATCACACCAAATGGAAGCACTACCTTCCCCCTTTGTCATCCCGAGCGAACCCGGATTTCCTGCCACGCAGCACAGGACACGACCGCGTGTGCGCCTTTCAGTAAGGAAAGGCGCATGAACTTCGCCAACGCCACCAAGTTCAACAGGAAATCCGGGGAAGCCGAGGGATCTGCAGTTTCTGTCGGCTGCAACAAACCTAGCTCCAGTAACTTCGATCGAGTGTCCGATACTGGATCGCCTCCGCTATATGCCCCACCGTAATGCCGGGCTGCCCATCAAGGTCCGCGATGGTACGAGCGACCTTCAATATGCGGTCGTGGGCGCGCGCACTCAAGCCCTGCTGTTGCATGGCTCTCTCCAACAAACGCTCCGCCTCCGGTGAAAGCTCACAGTGGGTGCGGATCTGCCGGGTGTGCATCTGCGCATTGGTATAAATGCGGTCTGACGCGAACCGCTGGTCCTGCCGCCGCCGCGCCATCAAAACGCGCGCGCGGATCTCCGCAGAGCCTTCACCCAAGGCGCCGGAACGAAGCTCCCGGTACTTCACCGCCGGAACTTCAATGTGGATGTCGATGCGATCCAGCAGCGGGCCGGAGATTTTTGAGATGTAGCGCTGCATCATCGGCGGGGTACACAAACATTCGCGCGACTTATCGTTGAAATAACCACACGGGCAGGGGTTCATCGCCGCCGCAAGCATGAAGCGGGCAGGAAAGCTGAGCGACATGGCGGCGCGGGAGATGGTGACACTGCCATCCTCCAGAGGCTGGCGCATTACCTCCAGCACATTTCGAGGAAACTCCGGCAGTTCATCCAGAAACAGTACGCCGTTATGCGCCAACGAAACCTCACCGGGACGTGGAATACTGCCGCCACCGATGAGCCCCGCGTCGGAGATGGAGTGGTGCGGCGAGCGAAAAGGACGCTGCGTGACCAACCCGGCCTCCGCATCGAGCACGCCGGCAACGGAGTGAATCTTGGTGGTCTCCAGCGCCTCTTCCAAACGCAGCGGCGCCAGGATCGAGGGCAGCCGCTTGGCCAACATGGTTTTCCCCGAGCCAGGCGGACCGATCATAAGAATGTTGTGGCCGCCGGCAGCGGAAACTTCCAGTGCGCGCTTGGCAGTCTGCTGGCCGCGCACATCTTTGAAGTCGAGAGCGAAACTATGCTCCTCCTCAAGAAGACTCTGCGACGTCGGCGCGAAATGGCTCTACGTGGATGCCACCGTTGGCTGCGGCGTTGAGCAACGCGTGCACCTGGATCAAAGTACGCACCGGGTAAACATTCACACCCTCAACCACCGCGGCCTCGGCCGCATTCCGCTCGGGAAGGATCAGGTTGGTGATACCCCGCGCGCGCGCAGCAACCGCGATGGGCAGCACGCCAGGAATCCCCCGCAGCGTCCCATCCAGTCCCAATTCACCCACCAGCAGAAACTGGCCGAGATCTTTTAACTGCAGAGCCCCATAGGCGCCAAGAATCCCGATGGCCATCGGCAGATCAAAGCCCGATCCCTCTTTCTTCAGATCGGCCGGAGCCAGGTTGATGGTGATTTGCGTCGGCGGAATCATGAAACCGGAGTTCTTGATGGCGGCCCGTACCCGGTCGCGGCTCTCACGCACCGCCGCATCCGGCAAACCTACGGTGTGAAAGTGATCTTCCAGCATCCTGACGCCGGAGTAGTCCACTTCCACATCGATGATGTGGGCGTCGATGCCATACACCGCCGCACTGAGTGCCTTGAAATGCATGGGCGGCTCCAGTTGATTGTTGCGGCGAGTATAGCAGCGGAATGTCGATCGGCTGGAGCGAACCCCGTTGCCTAAAAGATTTTTAATGCTGGCAGCCGGTGCGGGTTAACGTTCGACCGCCATGGCAACGGAATTACCGCCCCCGAGGCAAAGCGCCGCGACTCCGCGATGCACATCGCGGCGAATCATTTCATAGATCAGCGCGACCAGAACGCGGGCGCCGCTGGCGCCGATGGGGTGTCCGATGGCAACCGCTCCGCCATTCACATTCACCTTCGCCGGGTTGAGGCCAACTTCCTTCATCACCCCCAACGCCTGCACGGCAAACGCCTCGTTCAATTCGTAAAGGTCCGGGTCATCTTTGGACCAGCCCGCCTTGGCCAGCACACGTTGAATCCCCAGCACGGGAGCGAGCATCACCCATTTAGGATCGATGCCGCTCGTCGCTTGAGCGCGAATATGGACCATCGGTGCAAGCCCCAGCGATGCCGCCTTGGCGGCGGACATCACCACCACAGCGGCGGCGCCGTCATTGACCCCGGGCGCATTGCCGGCGGTGACGGTTCCGTCTTTCTTGAAGGCGGGCTTCAGCGCACGCAGCGCCTCGAGCGAAGTGTCCTCGCGCACCGATTCGTCGCGGTCAAAGGTGGCCGGCGGCTGGCCCTTCTTTTTTGCCGGGACCTCGATGGGCAGCACCTGCGATTGCAAGTAGCCCTCGCGCCACGCGGCGGCTGCCTTGCGATGGGAGTTGAGCGCGTACTCGTCCTGCTGCTCGCGCGTGATGCCGTGCTTCTCGGCGACATGCTCCCCGGTCACGCCCATGTGGTAGCCGTTATAGATCTCCCACAGCCCGTCATGAATCATCGAATCGACCACGGTCGCATTGCCCATGCGGAAGCCGCTTCGCCCCTGTGGCAGAAGATAGGGTGCATTGGTCATCGATTCCATTCCGCCGGCAATGACGATCTCCGCGTTTCCCGTTTGGATGGCCTGCACCGCGAGGCCAACCGCTTTCAGGCCGGAGCCGCAGACCTTGTTAATGGTCAGGGCGCTGACGGAGGGAGAAAGACCACCATGGATGGCAGCCTGGCGCGCTGGATTCTGTCCCAGTCCGGCGGAAACGACGTTGCCCATGATGCATTCGTCCACCTGCTCGGGATTGAGCCGGGCACGGCTCAGGACTTCGCGCACCACCAGCGAACCCAGTTGCACAGCAGAAAAATCGGAGAGCGAACCCTGAAATTTTCCAACCGGCGTGCGTACTCCGGCGACAATGACTACATCTTCCATAGTGGGCAGCCTCACTTCTTAGATGCCAGGCAACGGAACACGATAGCAAGAGCCACCCTTCGCAGGCAATGTGAGCGTGATGAAAGGCACTGAGGCCATGACGACAACCGAACCGCCACAAGCAATCAGCGGGCAAACCCATGAACCGGACGGCCTGGTGGCGCCCGGGTGGCACACCGCCCTGATGGTGGCGCTGATCATCGGGCTCTCTGTGGCCGGGGTGAGACAGCTACGCAGCTTTGGTAACCAACCCTTACATCTGACCGCCAACTACATTCTGACCATTGCCTATGAATGGATTCTTGCCGGCCTGGCGGTGTGGGGCATCCATATGCGCAGGGTTCCGCTGCGCCAACTTCTCGGCGAGCAACGGCCGGGTGCGCGCGGGTGGCTGGCGGATATCGGTGTGGCGCTCGGCTATTGGACGGTTGCGGTCTGCGTGCTTGCGCTCTTGAGCGGCGTCCTGGTGAAAGTCTCCGGATCGCACATCGATCCGCAGAAGATTGCGAACGTGACCCAGAAACTCGCCCCGGTCACGGGATTCGAGATGTTGCTCTTCCTGGTGCTGAGCATCTCCGCCGGAATTTGCGAGGAATTGGTCTTCCGCGGTTATTTGCAGCAGCAGTTTGCTCGCATGGGGCGCACGATCTGGGTCGGCGTCACGCTCTCCGCGCTGGTGTTCGGCGGCGCTCATGGATATGAAGGAGTTGCGGGAGTATTGCTGATCGCCGCGTATGGCGCGATGTTTGGCGTGCTCGCGCTGCTGCGGCGAGGACTGCGGACAGGAATGATCGCGCACGCCTGGCACGATTCGATCAGCGGTCTCGCGTTGGTGTTGTTGCGCCATTATGGTGTTCACGTCGCAGGAAAGTGAGCGCGGCGAGAAGTTGATGGTTGGCTTTAGCGATTCCAATCCGTCAATTGATCTTCACAAAATGCAATTTTTTTCTTGACACTCTTTTTGTTGGATTCTATACATTCGTTAACTGCAAAGTATCTCTTGCAGGTTCGATGTCGACTCGACAAAGGGAGAATAGAAAAAATGGCAACCAAGAAAGCAGTAGCAAAGAAGCCAGCGAAGAAGGCAGCAAAAAAGGCAGCAAAAAAGAAGTAAGCAGTCAACGTAACAGGCAACACAATCGGGGGACGCCAAAAGCGTCCCCCGATGTGTTTTTGGGAACAAGCGAATCGCTAGTGTTCATGCGGCTCCCGCAGGCATCACGCCGGGCCGGCAAGCTCCCTGCCATGGCCATGGTGATGAGATTCCCCCGAACAGGTGGTTCCCGCTTTCGTTGGAAGTGGGTGCACCCCGGTGCCCCGCGGACGGGCTTATCCTTACCAAAGTGGTATTCCGCCATGACACCTTCAGAGGACGAGTGACGCAATGACGCGCAGACGGTGGATTGCCGATGACTGGGACGAAACCAGCGCTTTGCTCCGGGGTGAGCAGGCGGCTCACCTGATCCGGGTGTTGCGCGCGCAAACCGGGATGGAGTGCGACATGGTTGCGGGCGACCGCGTTTGGCGCGCCGTCATCTCCGGTGTCAGCGGCGATGCGGTGCGATTCACGCTGCTCTCGGAGGTGGTCGCCGAGCCGGCGCTGCCGGTAACGCTGCTACTCTCGGTCTTCAAGTTCGACCGCATGGAGTGGATCATTGAGAAAGCAACCGAACTGGGTGCGGAGAGGTTCATCCCCATGACTGCGCGACGCAGTGAGAAGCATCTGGTGCAGGCAGCAGCGGCGCGCGTGGAGCGCTGGCGGCGGGTGGCGCGTGAGGCCGCAAAGCAGTCGCGCCGGTCGGATGTGCCGGTGATTGATGACCTGGTGTCGTTGAAGGCGGCAGTGCGCATCAGGCCTGCTCCGCCGGGATTAAGTCTGCTGCTTGCCGAGCAGGAGCGTGCGAACACCTTGTATGCAGCGATGCAATCGGCACTACAGCCACCCACTGTGGAAAAGCCGGCGGTTTACTTCGCAGTGGGACCGGAGGGAGGATGGACGGCGGAAGAAGAAGCTCTCTTCGTATCAGAAAGCTGGCAGCCGGTAAGTCTGGGACCGAGAATACTGCGCGCCGAGACGGCCGGCATCACCGCCATGGCCGTGGTCGCAGCAATGCTTGGTTAAGCGAGACAGTCACTCCACTACGCCCCGGGGGTTGGAGTTTTATATTCAGGGGCGAGGTGGTGATATTTGGATGCTGTGTTTGGCTTGTATCAGGGCACGACTTTAGTCGGGCCGTAAAGCAGGGAAAGAGAATTGGGCTTTAGCCCCTGCTGCCCTTATCCGAGCAAGGAAAGGAAACCAGGGGCTCAAAGCCCAATTCTTCGCTGGGCCTCAACGGCCCGACTAAAGTCGTGCCCTGATACGCGGATACCGAGGGATAGACAGACGTTGCTACCCGCGGGAGCCGCGATACAAAGCATTATCGCGGCGAGGACCGGAAAGCTCGCCTGCGGTCCTCTCCGCTGGGCATCCGATACGCCGGGAAGCGCCACCCTCAGCTGAAGAGATCTTTCATCTTGCCCAGCAAACTCCGCGAGGTGGGTTTGTTCTCGATATGCATGCTGTCTCCCAGCTGCCGCAGCAGATCGCGCTGTGCTTTTGAGAGCCTCTTGGGCGTCTGCACTACGACTTGCACCACCAGGTCGCCGCGGCCATGCTCGTTGAGATGCGGCACTCCCTTGCCTCGCAAATGGAACTCCTTGCCCGACTGGGTGCCTTCAGGAATTCGCAGCAGGGTGTCTCCTTCCAGCGTCGGCACATGAATCTCATCGCCTAACGCCACCTGCGGGAAGGACACCAAGATAACGCAATGAAGATCGTTGCCATCGCGCTCAAAGAACTCGTGCTGCTTTACCGACAGCACGACGTAGAGATCTCCCTTGGCTCCGCCGGAACGCCCGGCGTCGCCTTCGCCCTGGTAACGAATGCGCGTTCCATCTTCCACCCCAGCCGGTACGCTGACACTGATGGTGTGGCGGCGGTCGGATAACCCAGTGCCGTTGCACGGATGGCAGGGATCGGTGATCACCTGTCCGGCGCCGTTGCAAATGGGACAGGTCCGGGCAATGGAAAAGAAACCCTGCTGGTAACGAACCTGTCCGCGGCCGGCACATTGTTTGCAGGTTTCCGGGCCGCGGCCCGGAGGCGCGCCGCTACCCCGGCAGTCGACACAGATTTCAGCACGGCGAAACTGGATCTCCACCTGCTTGCCGAATACCGCCTCTTCGAACTCCAGAGAAAGATCGTAGCGGATGTCGCGGCCTCGTTGCCCGCGCCCATTGCGGCGGCTTCCGCCCATGTTGAACATCTCGCCGAAAAAGTCGCCGAAGATATCGCCCACGTCGGCGCCGGCAAAACCTTCGAAGCCCGATGCGCCCGTGCCGCTCACGCCCGCGTGCCCGTAGCGATCGTAGGCCGCGCGCTTTTGCGGGTCGGAGAGGACCTGGTACGCTTCGCTGGCCAGCTTGAACTTCTCTTCCGCTTCCGGATTACCCGGATTGCGGTCGGGATGATACTGCATGGCCAGACGGCGGTAAGCAGTCTTGAGCGCCTGATCGCTGCAGTCGCGGGAGACGCCCAGATATTCGTAGTATTCGACTTTGGTCACGTTGGATGAAGGACTCATGCTTCTTTCTGCTGCGGATTGTCAACGATACGAACCAATGCGGGACGGAGCAGCCGGTCACGGATACGATATCCTCGCCGAACCTCTTCCAGCACCTGGTGGTCGGGCAGGTCGTTCCGTTCGACGCTCTCCAGCGCCTCGTGCACCCGGGGATCGAATCGTGACCCCACGGACTCCACTGGCTGCACGTTGAGCGAGCGCAGCACATCTTCCATCTGCTTCACGATCAGTTCGACCCCGGCTCGCAACTGTTCCAGTGAGCCGGACGATCCGAGAGCGAGTTGAAAATTGTCCAGCACGGGCAGGAACTGCTCGACTGCGCCGGAGATCGCGAAATCGCGGAAGTCGGCCCGCTCGCGCGCCTCCCGCTTCCGGGCATTCTCAAATTCAGCCTGCAGGCGTGCCAGCCGGTCCACTAGTTGGTCGCGTTCGCCTTTGAAGCGATCGACTTCGCTCTGCAACTGCGCGACTTCCGCGTTGGTCTGCGCGTGGCCGTCCGGTCCGCCGGTAGCCGAATCTGCCGGATCTGCAACCACATCGCTCTCCAGTTGCTCTTGGTTGATAGGGTCAGTGACTTTGCGACTCATAATTGAAACCTTTCGCATATCTTGATGCTGGATCGTTAGGAACGATGCAGCGATGCAGAGTGCTCCGCTAGAAGCGGGAGCATGTGGTTAGAATGACCACCCATAGTGCCGCGCCGCTGCCAACTCCGCAACTACAAGAGATTTGCTCTATTGTGTCGGTAATATACGGTCCGAAAGCTGGGCAATGAAAGACACTGCATTGATCGTATCCTGATACGCGATGCGGGTGGAACCAATCACTGCCACCGTTCCCAGGCTTTGCGTGCCCAGACGCGCCGGAGCGCCGATCAGAACCAAATTACGCATTTCGGGAATTGTTTCCTCCAAACCAACCACTACGCGCACAGATTGCTGGCGCGCATCCACATATGCATCCAGCAGCTCGATCAGCCTCTGCTTGGTTTCAAGCGCGCTGAGAAGTTGGCGCAGACGATCTCCGTCAGCTTCGCCAGCAACCAGGTTAGCGACCCCCACAATAAAGATAGGCTGGGTTGCGTTTCCCTGTTCCAGTGCGCCTTTGCGGCAGAGCTCGTCGAGCGAACGCATAATCTGGTCATATTCACTACGCTCCTGCTCCAGCCGGCGGGCCAGCTCGGTGCGGATACGCGCAATCGACCAACCGCGGAAGTTCTGGTTAAGAAATGCCGCAGCCACCTCGAGCTCCGCCAGCGAGAGGTCGCGGTCCAGCGCCAGCACGCGATCGAAAACCACTCCGGACTTGCTGACCACCACGGCCAGCACACGTCCGGCCGAGATCCGTGAAAAATGGATATGGTCCAACCAATAAGTCTCTGGCTGCGCCGCCATGGCTACGCCTACGCCGCTGGAAATCAGTGCCAGCACATGCGACGTTCTTTCCAGAAACTGCTGCCGGCTGCTCACCCCGGCAAAGCTATCCTCTATCTGATCTCTCCGCTCTTGGGTAAGCGCGATGGGCTTGGTGCCTCCGTGAAGTTGCTCGACATACAAGCGAAAGGCAGCAGCCGTTGGACAGCGGCCGGCCGAAGTATGCGGTTGTTCTAAAAGCCCTGCTTCGCCTAGTGCCGCCATCACGTTACGAATGGTCGCAGCGCTCATCCCATCTTTGCTGTCTAATTGGCGCGCCACGGTTTGGGAAGCGACAGGCTCCCCAGTCGCAATGTAGATTTCGATGATCGCGTTGAGGACCAGCCGATCGCGCGGGCTGATCCGAAGGTCGGGAGACATTGTCCACCTGCCCTAATGCGCTCATTCCACACTGCTTTAAATCTTCATGCAGCGCACACTTGCCAATACAGATTTTAGAAGCTTGAGTGTCACACTGTCAAGATCACGACCCTGTCACAGGGGGCAGAAACCGCAGGTCCCTCCACTACGCTGCCGAGGGATCTGCAGTTACGTCCGGCCCTCGAACAGCACCTCCGCGAAGCGACTAACTTATCTCCAGAATGTTCTCGTCTTTCGCCGACTGGGCAATCGCGCGCTCTGCAAGTTTGCGCGCTATCTCGAAGAACTGGCGGGCGTGCTGGTTCCCCTCTCCGGCAAGTACGATCGGCAATCCGTGGTCCCCTCCGTGACGTATCTCCGGGTCGAGCTCAATCGACCCCAGGAACGCCAGATTGCTTTGCTTGGCCAGTCGCTCCGCGCCTCCCCGGGAAAAAATATCGATGACCTGCTGGCAATGCGGGCAAGTAAACATGCTCATGTTCTCTACTAGCCCCAGCACCTCGACCTTGACCTGGTGAAACATCTCCAGCGCCTTGCGCGCATCCTGCAGCGAAACGTCCGAGGGCGTGGAAATAATCACCGCTCCGGTGAGCGGAACTGTCTGCACCAGGGAGATCACCACATCCCCGGTGCCCGGCGGAAGGTCGACCAGCAGAAAATCCAATTCCCCCCACTGCACCTGCTGCAGGAACTGGCGGATGATCTGGTGCAACATCGGGCCGCGCATCACCAAAGGCTTATCGCCGGGTGAGATAAAACCCACCGAGATAAGTTTGACGCCATGCGCGACCAGCGGCTCGATCTGGTTATTCTCGAGCACCCGCGGCTGCCTGCCAATGCCCATCATGAGAGGAACGTTGGGCCCGTAGATGTCAGCGTCGATGAGGCCAACGCGAAAACCCATTTTGACCATCGCCGTAGCCAGGTTCACGGCAAGGGTGGTTTTGCCCACGCCGCCCTTGCCGGAACCGATGGCGATGATATTCGATACGCCGGGGAGAGTCTGCGGCCCGGGCGGTGTTGGTGTGTGTCCCATTTTGAACCTCTATTTACCGATTGGTGGTTAGCGATCGCGCACTGTTCTTGCGCTCACGCTCGCGTTCGCCCTGCTCCCGGCGACGCCCGGCGTCATGGTAGCGGCGTTGTTCCTCTTCCGTCTCCGGGGCCAGGGGCGGCACCCGCACTCGCCGTCCCTGCTGGTCCACCGCGACGAAGGTGAGATACGCCGATGCGACATGACGCAAGGTGCCGCTAATCGTATGTTCTACCCATACCTTGACCCCCACTTCCATGGAAGTTCGGAAAGCGCGATTGAGGTTGGATTTCAAAATCAGCAGATCGCCCACATGAACCGGCGCAATAAAGTCGATATGGTCCATCGAAGCGGTCACCACATACGACCGGGCGTGCCGGTAAGCGGCCATCGCTCCCACCAGGTCGATGTAGTGCATAAGCCGGCCTCCCAGCAGGTTGCCCAGCGTGTTGGCGTCGTTGGGCAGCACCAGCTCGGTCATCTCCGAGCGTGAGTCCGCGACGTTGCGGGCGGGAAGCAGAGGATCGCCAGTTTCCATAGGAGTGCCTGGCTCAAGTGTGGACAATTGCGCCGATGAATGCAAATTTCGCGCCGGCAGGCCGCCTGAAGTAGAAAGAAAGCGTAGAAAGAAAGCATGGACAAGATAACAATGCTCACCGAGATCCTGACACAGAACCCTGGAGACGCCTTTGCTCGCTATGGGTTGGCGATGGAGCACGCCAACCAGGGTCAGACCGAGGCAGCTTTGGCCGAGTTCGGCCGGCTGCTGGCGGTTCACCCGGATTACACCGCCGGATATTTTATGGCGGCACAAACATTAGTTAAGGCCGGACGCAACGACGAAGCCAGGGCCCGGCTGGCGCAGGGAATCGCCAGCGCGCAGCGGACGGGCAACCAACACGCGCTCAGTGAAATGCAGGCAATGCTGCTGGAACTGGAGTAACCGAGGCTCATCCCATTGAAGTAGCCAACGGCCTATCGCAGGGGATCAAAACCAGCCCCTTGACACCGGGCCGCAGCGCGTAAAACACGAGCATAATAGCTAAAGCATGAAGATCCCCTTGTTCCCGCTGGAGGTAGTGCTGTTTCCCGAAGCAGCGCTCCCACTGCACATTTTCGAAGATCGATATAAGGAGATGATCGGCGTTTGCCTCTCGGAGAAAATTGCATTTGGAGTGGTCTGTTCCCAGCGTGAAGGCCTGGCGGTGATAGGCTGCTCCGCCGAGATCGTTCGCGTTCTCGAAACCTATCCCGATGGCCGCCTGGACATTCTGTGCCAGGGAGCGAAGCGCTTCGAGATTGAAAACCTGGATAACTCACGCAGCTTTTTGCAAGCGGAGGTCGATTTCTTCGACGACGAAGGACTGCCCGCCACCCGCGCGATGCGCGAGGAGTGCACCGCGCTGCATTTTGAAGTTCTCGAGTTGATGGGTGGGGAAAGGTCGCATCGGGCTTTCGATCTGAATGAACCGGTTGCCTTTCGCCTGGCGTGGGCGTCCCCTACCGACCTCGGCTTCCGTATTGAACTGCTGGCGTCGCGATCGGATGCGGACCGGACGGAGCGCTTGATCGCCTTTTATAGCGCCATGTTGCCCAAATTGCGACGCGGAGTGCAGGCCGGCGCGACCGCCGGCCGCAATGGACATGTAATGTAGGCCACGCTCTGAGATACTCTCGTTAAGCGGTTTCACAAATGGTGTAAGCGAAGAATCAGCACTATACGCAGGCGTTCCGCCAAAGAACGCCTGCACATAGCAGCTCTCAAAACATCAAAGTATTTGTGAAAACGCTATAGTACATAGCAGTTGAAGGAGCAATCAATGGCTTCGTCGAACCGTCTTCCGCAAACCCTGGGCGAGCTCCAAACCAGCAAAGAATTCTACGAAGCACGCCTGAAGAAGCGCAGCGTGAAAGACGAGCTACGCGAGAACCTGATTGCAAGGCTGAAGACGAAGCAGCCGATCTTCCCCGGCATTGTCGGCTACGAAGACACGGTTGTTCCCCAGATTGTGAACGCGGTGCTGTCCAAACAGAACTTCATTCTGCTCGGCCTGCGCGGGCAAGCCAAGAGCCGCATCCTGCGCGGCCTGACGGAGTTGCTCGACGAGCAGATGCCTTACATCGCCGGCTGCGAGATACGTGACAACCCCTACCACCCGCTGTGCCGGCGCTGCCGCGACCTGGTCGCCGCCCAGGGTGCGGAGACGCCCGTCGCCTTCCTCCCCCGCAAGGACCGCTATGTGGAGAAGCTGGCAACCCCCGATGTTACCGTCGCCGACCTGGTGGGCGATCTTGATCCCATCAAAGCGGCGCGCGCCGGGCAGGACCTGTCCAGTGAGCTGACCATGCACTACGGCCTGCTGCCCCGGGCCAACCGTGGGATCTTTGCCATCAATGAGCTTCCCGATCTTGCCGGAAAGATCCAGGTGGCGCTCTTCAACATCATGCAGGAAGGGGATGTGCAGATTAAGGGATACCCGGTGCGCCTGGAGCTGGACATCGTTCTTGCCTTCAGCGCCAACCCCGAGGACTACACTGCTCGCGGCAAAATTGTCAGCCCGCTGAAAGACCGCATCGGGTCGGAGATTCGCACCCACTATCCCGAGACCATCGAAGAAGGCATGGCCATCACCGCGCAGGAAGCTTGGAGCGACCGCGGAGCAACCAAGATCACCATCCCGCAGTATCTGCGCGAGGTGATCGAGCAGGTGGCTTTCTCCGCGCGCGAAGATAAGAAGGTGGATAAGCGAAGCGGTGTCAGCCAGCGTCTGCCTATCTCCACCATGGAGCTGGTGGTTTCGAATGCCGAGCGGCGGGCCTTGTTGCACGGGGAGAAGCTGGTGGTGCCGCGGGTAAGCGACTTGTACGCCGCGATGCCCGGCATTACCGGAAAACTTGAGCTGGAGTACAAAGGTGAGATGCGCGGCGCCGATGTGGTGGTGCGCGATCTGATTCGCCTCGCGATCGGCAAGATCTTCGATAAGTATTTTTCCGGCACCAACACCCAGCAGATCGAGCAGTGGTTCAACCTGGGCGGCACCGTCCGCATCGACGACGATCAGCCCTCCGCCACGATTCTTGAGGAACTGAAACAGATTCAGGGTCTGTTTCCCCAGCTGTCGCCGCTCTCGGTCAAGGTCTCCGATGCGCCGGAGAACGCAGTGGCCGGCGCGGAATTTCTGCTCGAAGGCATGTATGCCCACAAACGCCTGAGCCGCAGTGAAGAGCGCGGATTCAGCGCGCAGGAGAAAACCGCGCGTAAGCAGGAGCGCGCGGAGGAACGCGACTACGACGACTACCAGGAGCAACGGCGAAGCCGCCGCGGATTCAACTAGAGAAGCCGAGGATTGCTCGATGAAACGAATTCGCTACACCAGGTACACCGGCGACCCAGCCTCGGACATGAGCCTGGAAGACTTGCTCAAGGCTTTGTCGGAGTATCTGCTCGACTCCGGCTTTCAGGATCCCTGGTCGCGCTTTGCCGAGCTTGACGGCGAGCACACCATGGATAACCTGCGCGAAGCCTTGCGCCAGGCCCTGGAGGCAGGCGACCTTTTCGACGGCGAGATGCAGCAGCGCATTGAGCAGATGGCCGAGAACGGCGAGCTCGACGACCTGATCGAGAAGCTCATCCAGCGCATGGAACAGGAGAACTACATCTCCATCCAGGGCCGGCAGGATCCCACACCGCAATCGGCAGGGGGCAAGGCCGGCATGGCCGAGGGCCAGGTGCGCTTTGAAGTGACCGACAAGAGTTTAGATTTTCTCGGCTTCAAGACCCTGCGCGATCTGCTTGGCTCGCTGGGCAAATCCAGCTTTGGACGCCACGATACCCGGCATTTTGCCACCGGCATTGAAGCCAGCGGCGCCTCCAAGGCGTATGAATACGGTGACACGCTGAACCTGGACACCACGGCTACTCTGAGCGCGGCCATCGCCCGTGAGGGCATCACCATGCCGCTCAACCTGGAGTATTCCGATTTGCAGGTTCACCAGTGCGAGTATCAGAGCTCCTGTGCGACGGTGGTGATGCTGGATTGCTCTCACTCCATGATCCTGTACGGTGAGGACCGGTTTACGCCGGCGAAAAAGGTAGCGATGGCGCTCTCCCACCTGATCCGCACCCAGTACCCCGGCGATTCCCTCTCGCTGGTGTTGTTCCACGATTCGGCTGAGGAAGTGCCCATCTCCCAGATCGCCCGGGTCAAAGTGGGACCGCATTACACCAACACCCGGGAAGGGCTGCGGGTCGCGCAGAGAATCCTCGAACGTCAGCGCAAAGACATGAAGCAGATTGTGATGATCACCGACGGCAAGCCTTCCGCGCTTACCCTGCCGGATGGGCGTATTTACAAAAATGCCTTCGGGCTCGATCCGCTGGTAGTGAGTGAGACGCTGGAGGAAGTAGCGCGCTGCAAACGCTCCAACATCATGATCAACACCTTCATGCTGGCCTCGGACCTGGGCCTGGTACAGTTCGTGCAGAAGATGACCAAGATGTGCCGCGGCAAGGCCTACTTCACCACCCCGGATACCTTGGGCGAATACCTGTTGATGGATTACATGTCACGCAAAATGCGCACCATCCACTAATTGCCCTTCGCCATATAGATAAAGCGCAGGATAAAAAGCGCCGCCAGCAGGAAGAGCATCCAGTCCTGCAGTTTGGCCTTTCCTGTAAACAGCCGCAGCACCGCAAAGGACACAATTCCGAAGGCCAGACCGTTGGCAATAGAAAACGTCAGCGGGATGGTGATGAGGGTAAGGAATGCGGGCACGGCCACCATCGGGTCGGCCCATTCGATCTCAGTAACCGCGGAGATCATCAAAGCGCCTACCAGGATCAACGCAGGCGCGGTCGCTGCGGCTGGAATACTAGCAACCAGCGGCGCCACAAAAAGCGCAATCAGGAACAGCACACCGGTGACAATCGACGCCACGCCGGTTCTGCCGCCCACAGCCACGCCCGCCGCGCTCTCGATGTAGCTCACCACGGTGCTGGTACCGAGCATGGATCCGGCGACGGTCGCCGTTGCATCCGCAAAGAGAATTCGATTCAAGCGCGGAATTTCGCCGTCAGGGTTGACCAGTCCCGCCTTTTTTGTAACCGCCACCAGGGTGCCGACGTTATCGAAGAGGTCGACGAACAGGAAGACGAAAACAACTTCCAGCAGGCCTGCCCCGAAAGTTCCGCCCAGGTGCAGGGCCGCGCGGATGTCGAGATGCAACGCGGTCGCCGTCATGTCTCGCAGGCGATAGCTCACCGGATGCCACTTCACGATCCCCAAAGCGAAGCCTGCGACGGTTGTGCCCACAATGCCCACCAGCATTGCGGTACGAATGCGCCAGGCTTGCAGCACGGCGATGAACAGCAGCCCGATACACGCCAGCGCGGTCTGCGGTGAGCGTAGATTGCCCATGGCAACAGTAGTAGCGCTGCTGGACACAATGATGCCGGCATCGCGCAGGCCAACGAAGGCCACGAACAGTCCAACGCCGGCGGCCACTGAGGCGAAGAGTTCCCGTGGTATGGCGTTGACGATGAGCTGGCGAATTCCAGCCGCCGTCAGCAGCAGAAACACGCAGCCGGAAAGAAAGACACAGCCCAGCGCGGTCTGCCAGGGAACGCCCATCCCCTTGACCACGGTGTAGGCGAAGTATGCGTTGAGTCCCATACCGGGCGCCAGGGCGATGGGATAGTTGGCAATAATGCCCATCAGGATGCAGCCTATGGCTGCCGACAGGCAGGTCGCGGCGGCAACCGCAGGCACGGGCATCCCGGTCTCGCTCAGGATTGCCGGGTTCACGAAGACGATGTAGGCCATGGTGAGAAACGTGGTCAACCCGGCAAGCACCTCGGTACGCCACGTCGATCCCCGTTCCTGAATGTGGAATGTCCGCTCAAGGAAACTCAACATCGTGGTGTGCTTTCTCCTCGCTTCGATTACCTGCCCGGTATGTGGTCCTGGTAGCGGTCCCAATTTGTAACAATTTCGGAGACGACTGTGTTTCCCACCCGGTAGGCGGCTTCGAGCGCGGGCATGTAGGCGCTGTACCGGTGGCCGGCATTGGCCTTCAGGCTTTCTGCGGCGGTAAGCCCGATGGGCGGCTGATCATAGTTGCTGACCGTGCGCAGCACCATCACCCGATCCAGATCGATGCGTCCGCCGTGATGAAGAAAGGTGAGCGATTGCAGCGTGCCGCTGTCTTCCATGGCGGAGGTAACGTAATTGCCCTGTCCATCGGTTTGATAGCGGACCCAGTTCTTCGCCCATTGGTCGAGCAGTTTGCCGTGCCAGAAGGTGGAGGAGGAAAGCGTATCGCCCTTGAGGACGAATGGTGGACGGCGCGCATTCGTCCCCGCGAAGCCGGAGCGCGCGGCCGCCAGTTGCGGTGAATCGTCGAGCTTGACCGCTTTCGTCTGCTGGTAAGCCCATTCTCTCAGCTTGGGATTGAGATGAAAGACGGAGGCATTCTCGCCCGCGCGTGGTTGTTCATAGGGGTGCGTCTTATTCAGCGGCACATAGCCGGTCGTCCATTCCGGTGGAATCTCCCGGCCGTCGATCTCGTAGGCCAGGTCGCCATCCACCACCCATTCTGCCCAGGCGGCGGAGCCCAGCGAAGCATCCTCGGGATCGGCCCCGGCGATGCCGGCGATCAACCAATATGTCTTGCTGAAGTCGAAGCGGGGATCGAGACCTAGGGCCATGATGGATGCGGCTGCCTTGGCCGTGCCTACTCCGGCGAGCACTCCCATCACCCCTTGATCGTTCATGCGCAGGTCATGAAAGCCCTGGGGAAAGGGATAGACGTGGTTAAGGTGGTCGCGTTCAACCCAGTACTGGTACTCGCCGGGCGTGTCGCCCTGGTCGCCTCCGGGTTCAAAGAGAGCGATCACCACAACCTTGACGGGAACCGGAGCGGCCGAAAGGGTGCTGGCCGCAGCCAGGAAGCAACAAAGCAGGGCCAGCAATCGAGTGCTCATACGGGAGCATAGACGGAACAAGGCTCATGGACCAACAGAAAAGAAAACAGCAGGTCGCTCCAACCAGCGTGCGATGCAAAGGGAAAGCGCCGCCCTCTCCTTTGTCATCCCGACCGAAGCGTAGCGCAGTGGAGGGACCTGCGGTTCACCCAACCAGCGTGCGATGCTAAGGAAAGCGCCGCCCTCTCCTTTGTCATCCCGACCGAAGCGTAGCGCAGTGGAGGGACCTGCGGTTCACCCAACCAGCGTGCGATGCAAAGGGAATGCGCCCGCCCTCCCCTTTGTCATCCCGAGCGCACCCGGATTTCCTGCTAGTGGCACTGGAGAGGGCAGCGTGTGCGGTTTTCTGTAAGGAAAACCGCATGAAGATTGCGACGCCACCAACTTCAACAGGAAATCCGGGGAAGCCGAGGGATCTGCAGTTCTCTCATCCAGCAGTAAATCCCGAACAGGAGCATCCCTGCGCTAATAAGCGATCTTGGCCTGCTGTTCCACCCAAAGGCGAAAGCTCTCAATCGCGTGGTCCGGCAGCAACTGCAGCATCGGCACCTTGCGTTCGTGTCGTGGCACCTTCATCTCCTCATAGATAAGCGAGTCGTCAAACCCAGCCTGGGCGGCATCATGACAGGTGTTGCCAAAATATACCGAGTCCAGCCGAACCCAATAGATAGCTCCCAAACACATAGGGCACGGTTCGCAACTGGTGTAAAGCACGCAACCCGGCAACTGAAAAGTTCCCAGCGCCTTGCATGCCTCGCGGATGGCATTGACCTCAGCGTGGGCCGTAGGATCATTGTCCGCGGTCACCCGGTTAACGCCGGTGGCGACGATCTCTCCATTCCGGGCGACCACCGCTCCAAAAGGGCCGCCTGCTCCGCTGCGCACGTTTTCGGTGGCCAGCCGGATGGCCAGTTGCATGAAATCATTTTCACTCTGCATCTTCGTCCCTCGTCGGCGATTTCGCTTGCACTCTCCAGGGGGCTGCTCGAATATCCGAAGTATGACACAGGCGTTTCTCTCCAGCCGCGTGGTCACACCCGAGGGAGTGCGGCCGGCAGCGGTCATCGTCGACGAAGGACGCATCCAGGACGTGCGCGACCCCGCAGCCGTGCCGCGCTCAGCCCAGAGGCACGAATTCGGCGATCGCGCGCTGCTGCCCGGACTGGTGGATTCGCATGTGCACGTGAACGAGCCGGGCAGAACCGAATGGGAAGGCTTCGCCACCGCTACCCGCGCCGCCGCCGCCGGCGGCTACACCACGCTGGTCGATATGCCACTCAATTGCCTGCCGGAAACAACGACAGTGGCTGCACTCGAAGCCAAGCGTGAGGCGGCAGCCGGCCAATGCCACGTAGACTGGGCGCCCTGGGGCGGCCTGACGGGGCAGAACACGCACCACCTCGCTCCCTTAGCTGAAGCAGGTGTGGCAGGCTTTAAATGCTTCCTGGTTGATCCCGGCATTGCCGGGCTGGTCATGGTCGAGCGTCAGGATCTCGAGGCCGCGCTGCCTACCCTGGTGCGCACCGGCCTGCCTCTTCTCGTGCACGCGGAGTTGGCGGAGTATCTCTACGCCGGCGGCGATGCCGGCGACTGGCGCAACTACGACACCTGGCTGCGCTCCCGCCCCGATGAGTCGGAGTTGGCTGCCATCCGCATGCTGATTGGGCTTTGCCGCAGATATCGCTTTCGCCTGCACATCGTGCATTTGGCCACCGCCCAGGCACTTGAGTCCCTCGCCTTAGCTCGCGCCGAAGGCCTGCCGGTTACCGTGGAGACCTGCCCTCACTACCTGCACTTTGTGGCCGAGGAGATTCCCGCCGGCGCCACGCTCTTCAAGTGCGCGCCGCCGATCCGCTCGCGCGCCAACCGCGAAGCACTGTGGCAAGGGCTGCGCGATGGCATCATCGATATGATCGTCACCGATCACTCCCCCTGCCCTCCATCCATGAAGCAGGGAGACTTCCGCCAGGCATGGGGAGGAATCGCCAGCCTCTCGGTCGCGCTCCCGGTGATTTGGACAGAGATGCGCCGGCGTGGTCTGTCGCTCGAGCACCTGGTCCGTTGGATGTCGACGCAACCAGCCAAACTGGCCGGCCTGGAGAGACGCAAAGGAGCCATCGCCGCCGGTTACGATGCGGATCTCGTGGTCTTCGACCCTGATGCGCAGTTCACTTTGAGCGTCGCAGACCTGCATTACCGCCACCCTGTATCTCCCTACCTGGGGGAGAAGTTACATGGCCGAGTGCTGGCTACCTTCGTCAGGGGAGTTGCGGTGTTTCAGAATGGCTCATTGTCTGACCGGCCCATGGGTCGTGAGCAACGCCGGCAGGAAAAACTTGCCACAAGCAGTTGAGGTTTATTCTCTCTTGGAAATATCAAGTCGCTCGATCGCCTCCTCGATCGATCGGCGGCTAATGGGTTTGGAGATATAGTCGTCCATGCCCGAAGCGATGCAACGTTCGCGGTCCCCGCTCATCGCATTGGCCGTCATGGCAATGATGGCAATGTGCGTCCCATGGGTCTGCTCCTTGCTCCGGATCCGCCGGGTCGCGTCCAGCCCGTCCAGCTCCGGCATGTGTACGTCCATGAAGATTAGATCGAAGTTGCCCTGGGCCCATTGGGCAACAGCTTGAACGCCGTTCGCTGCCAGCGTCACTCGATGTCCTATCTTCTCCAGCATGGCTACTGCAATCCTCTGATTCACGTGATTATCTTCCGCCACCAAAATATCGAGCGAACCGCCGGGGGGTAGGGTGGCCGCCGAAATTGTAGGGGGCGCCTCTTCTCTCTCCGTTCCCAGGGCGATTTGAGTGGCCGTGGGCGCCGTCTTCACCAATCGGACCGTGAAGTGAAAGGTAGCGCCCTCGCCCAGTGCGCTCTCTATCCAGATCTCGCCTTCCATCAGTTCCACCAGCCGGGAAGAGATGGCCAATCCCAATCCCGTGCCGCCGTACTGGCGGGTCGTGGAACTATTCGCCTGTTCAAACGGACGAAAGACCTTGCTTTGCTGCTCCAGGGAAAGCCCAATGCCGGTGTCCCGCACCGCAAAATGTAACTGCGGTCTGTCCCCGCCGGCCTCGGCTACGCTCACCGCCACCGAGACCTCTCCCGAGGCGGTGAATTTGATGGCGTTGCCGATCAGATTCAGCAGCACCTGGCGCAAACGGTTGCCATCGCCGAGCAGATCCGAAGGAACGTCCCGCGCCAGTTGGAGGGTCAATTCCAGGCCCTTTTTATGAGCGGCACTCGCCATGCTCTTGACCGCGCTGCCAACTAATTCCTCCAGCCTGAACGGCTCCGACTCAAGAGTGATCTTGCCCGCTTCGATCTTGGAATAGTCAAGGATGTCATTCAGGATGAAGAGCAGGTCTTGCCCGGAGGACTTGATCAACGAAAGATATTCCTGCTGTTCCGCGCCGCCCGAAGACATTGCCAGCTCCGTCATGCCGATCACCCCGTTGAGAGGCGTGCGGATCTCGTGACTCATGGTGGCGAGAAACTCACTCTTGGCCCGATTGGCGGAGTCTGCGGTCTGCTCTGCTGCTTTCAAGTCCTTGGTGCGCTCCTCCACCATTCCGGCAAGTTCCTCTCCGCGGGTGCGCAAACGCCGCGTGTACAACCGTTGCCCGCCAACGATGACCAGGGTGGCAGTTAGCCCCAGCAGGACAGAGAACCATCCAGTTTGATAGAAGTGCGGCTGCAGATGCAGACCAACCGAGGCGCCTTCCTCATTCCAGACACCGTCGTCGTTGCAGGCAATGACCCGGAAACGATAGTTTCCGGGCGGAAGATTGGTGTAATAAGCCACCCGGCGTGGGCCGGCGTCGACCCAGTCGCGATCGAAGCCTTCGAGCCGATACTTGAATCTCACCCGCGCAGGAATCCGCAGGCTCAGGCCGGTATAGTGAAACTCAATCTGATCCTTGCCTGGCGCGATCGTTAAATCATTTCCTGATGGCATCGAGCGATCATTCACCACCACGCTCTCGATTACCACCGGCGGCATCTTATCGTTGTGCAGGATGTGGCTGGGATCCACCACCACGATGCCCTTGACCGTGGTGAACCACAACCTGCCATCGCCGGTTCGCCAGCCTGCCGGCTGGGAACCAGGCGAAGAGGCCTCGCTGGTCTTCATGCCGTCGTATGTTCCATACACCACGGCCGGCACGGTGGAAGCAAGCCCATCGGCAAAGTCATCCATATCCTTCCGCCTGGCCATGTAGATGCCCTTCGCGCTGCTGATCCAAAGATTGTCCTCGCCATCGAAAAGAACCCGGGAAAGAGAACCATCGAAGAGCCCGTCCTGCTTTCGATAACGGGTCACACGTCCGTCTGCAATGCGGAACCGCGTGAGCCCGTCCGTCCGTCCACCCAGCCAAAGGCTTCCCCGGTGATCGTCGGAGATAGAGGTGACCGGGAAGTTGATCTGCGGCCGCCGGGCGTTGCCGGGGGGTTCGCCGGCGGCGAACCTGAACAGGCCCTTGACGGTGCCAAACCAGAGTGTCCCGGAAAGGTCGCGATAGATAGTGAAGGTATAGTTGCCGGGGCGCGAGAGCGGCGTGGTCTTTCCGTCGATGGTGAACGGCCGAACCCCGTACTCTCCAAAGCGAAGCGCAATTGTCTCCGCGGTGGTGACAATCAGGCCTTCGTTGTCTTCGCTGATGGAGGAAATGAAATGAGCGGAGAAACGGTGGTCAGGATCATAGACGGTGAACTTTCCATCCTTGAATCGAGTCAGGCCCCCTTGGGTACCCAGCCACAGGCTTCCGTCCTTGCTTTCGAAGACGCCATCCCCCTGGAAAGACAGGCCCTCCTTGTTCGTGACTTCGGTAGCTTCGTCATCCGTGATGCGCGCCAGGCCACCGGGAATGCAGAAGGCATACAGGCTTCCCTCGCGGGTCTCGATGACCGCTCTCGCGTCATTCGAGGGCAGGCCCTCTTTCACGGTCAGGGTGGTGACCTTGGTATTTCGAAAGCGGTCCAAACCGCTCGCCGTTCCCACCCACAGGCTTCCTTCCCTATCTTCGAAGAGGGACAGCACCGTGTTATCGGTGAGGCCGTCGGCTACGGTGAACGACGAGTCCTGGTCGCCTGTCAAGCGCAAAAGACCCCGCTCGCTCCCGATCCACCGATTGCCCTGATGGTCATCGAGAATGGTATGAAGGCGGCCATGGATGGCTGCGGGCGCCACCAGCACCAGGGCCGGACTGTTATTTGCCATGCGATAGAGTCCGGTCGAAGTCCCCAGCCAGAGGTTGCGCCGATGATCGCCGACCAAAGCGGAGATCGCTCCATACCTGCTCATGGTCTTGGCGTCTATCGCAGTTGAGAGCACGCCGTCAAGGTAGCTGTAGAGCCCGTATGCCCCGCCGAACCACACTTTTCCGCTATCATCCTCTACCATGGCGTCCACATGGCCTGTTCCCTCCAGAAGCATCCGGATGCCATCGTTCCGGGTCAGATAGATGAAGTCATCCGACCCGACAAAAACCTCGTGCTTGTTGGTTTCCAGGAGGGTTTTGATGTCCCCGTCCGGGAGCGGACGAGGTAGCAAATAGTCGGAAAAGGCTCCATTTTTGTAGAGCAATGTTCTGAGGTTGGTGCGAATCAGCAGGTCGCCCTCCGCACTGCTCGCGATCGCTCTGACAGCGCCGCCGGCCACGTTATCCATGGCGACAAAGCGAACTCCGTCAAATCGAACCAGGCCCTCGGAGGTTCGCATCCACAGGTAGCCGTCCTGGGTTTGCAATATTTGGTACACCGCCTCGCCTGGGAGTCCCTGTTGCGAAGTCCAGGAGTCGTGACCGTACTGATCGATGTGCTTGCCCGGGTCGAGTCCCAGCAGAGCGCCGGCGGAACTCCCCAGCAAAATCACCAGGCATAGGCACGTGCGAGCCAGCATGTGGTTGAAAATAAAAGTGAAACGGGTCGGACTGGACAGTTCTATGGCAATCAGCTGTGGCTGCGCTGAAGGGGCGAACTGCGGGCATCGGGAAGCGGTGCTGTCTTTTTTCCTCAGCAAACGCTTAGGCTTACGGCCACGTTTCACAGAGTGCCTGGACTCGAGTTCCTGCTGATCACACTATCGGCGAGCGGGCATCTTTGTTCAGCCGCCGCAGTGGGGAGCCAACTTGCCTGCGGCAAGTTGAGGGAGAAATGACTAGGTAACAAATCGAAGGGTGAAGGGTGGTCTCGCGTTTGTGACCTGGGATCCGCGCAACAGATGTCGATTGGAAGCGCCACCCTCCCCTTTGTCATCCAGAGCGAACCCGGATTTCCTGCCGCGCAGCACAGGACAGGATCACGTGTGCGCCTTTCAGTAAGGAAAGGCGCATGAAGTTCGCCAACGCCACCAAGTTCATCAGGAAATCCGGGGCAGCCGAGGGATCTGCAGTTCCGCGGACCACTCCTGGAAATGTTTTTCGACAGAGGAATCATGGGCCTGCGGCCCACCCAAGGTGATGAAAATCACTTGAAAGGGACGGCCTTCAGGCCGTCCATAACCATCACCATCGTCGTGGCTTTAGAAGCCGCTGAGGGAAAGCATTTTCGACAGAGCGTACTCGGATTTCCTGCCACAAGACGATGCAACGATTACGTTAACTATGGCCGCCAATAAATCGCATAAGTCGCCGCTCATTCTCGGCGTCGCATTCTTATTTCACCAAACCCTGAACTTTCTCTCGCAAATTGCATCCATATAGGTAACCTCGCTTACGCTTGAAGAAAACGTCTCAAGGTAGAGCACCGTCGTGCATCCGGGCCGAATGTACCGGAGCGCTCGAGACCCGCAAGGTCGCGATGCATGCATGCTCAGAATACGCGGAGCAGAGGACGAAGGCCGCCGAACCCCAAGAATCCCCCAGGAGCCAATTACCACGCTTACCACGCTTACCACGCACTTTTTAGCCATTTCCCGGAGCCCGGGTTTCCGCCACGCAGCAGTGGATACGGCCGCGTATGCGCCTTTCGCTAAGGAAAGCCGAGTGTAGATCGAGAAAACCCCAGAACTCAACTGACGACCTAGACCCACCAGCGAAGTCACGGGCCAAAAGGAGCGGTTGGGCGGCGGCGCCCTTATCAAGGTCGACAACTATCCTGGCGTAACGTTCTGAATCAGCACAACGCCACATTCATTAGGGGAGCTGCCGTTTTCCGGGATGGCTCATCCGCCGGCCTACCCATAGGCAGGGAGCAACGGCGGCAGGAAAAACTTGCCGCAAGCCGGAGCGGCAGTTGAGAATCAAAAGGGAGGTCCCAATTGCAAACCCGCGTCGTGGGCACTTCCGTTCCCCGCAAAGAGGGCCCTGCCAAGCTGACCGGGCAGGCTCGCTACATCGACGATCTCTCGTTTCCAGGCATGATCTTCGGTGCCACCGTGCGCAGCAGCATTGCCCGCGGCGCGATTGAAGAGATTAAGTTCGGCGAAGGGATCCCCTGGCACGAGTTCACCATCGTCACCGCCAAAGACATTCCCGGCCGCAACGTGGTCTCGCTGATCGTGGACGATCAACCATGCCTTGCCGATGGAGTGGTCAATCACCCGGAGGAGCCAATTCTGCTGCTGGCCCACCCCGACCGGCACGCCCTGGCACGCGCGGTGGCGGCAGTGAACATCTGCTATAGGCCATCGCCTTCGCTGCACACCATCGAAGAAAGCGAACGCCGCGAGCTCATCATCTGGGGCAAAGACAATATCTTCAAAAGCTTCCTGATTGAAAAGGGAGACGTGGACCAGGCCTGGAAAGATGCTGCCTGGATCGTCGAAGGGGAATACAGCACCGGGGCCCAGGAGCAGCTGTACATCGAACCCAACGGAGTGATTGCGCAGGCCGGCGACACCGGGGCCCTGACCGTTTGGGGCTCCATGCAATGCCCGTTCTATATGCACAAAGCGCTGGTAGCGCTCACCGGCTTACCCACGGAGAATGTTCGCGTAATCCAGGTCGAGACTGGCGGAGCCTTTGGCGGCAAGGAGGAATATCCCTCCATGATCGCCGGTCACGCCGCGCTGCTGGCCATGAAATCGAAGCGCCCGGTGAAGATTATCTACGACCGCATGGAAGACATGGCGGCCACCACCAAGCGGCATCCTTCGCGCACCCGGCACCGCACCGCGGTCAGCGCCGACGGCAAACTTCTTGCTGCGGAGATCGAGTTCGTCACCGATGGCGGTGCCTATGCAACCTTGTCTTCGACGGTACTTTCGCGCGGCACCATCCACGCCGGCGGACCGTATTACTGGCCTAACATCCGCGTGCGCTCAAAAGCGTATGCCACCAACACGCCGCCGCATGGAGCATTCCGCGGATTCGGCGCTCCGCAAAGCCTGTTCGCGCTGGAGCGCCACATGGATCATGTGGCCAGCACCATCGGCTTGCCTCCCGACGAATTCCGCCGCCGCAACCTGCTGCGCCAGGGGATGACAACCGCCACCGAACAGGTGATCCACGATCCGATCGTGATGCATCATTTGCTCGATCGCGCGCTTGAGCTTTCCAGCTACCACGCCAAAGTGGCCCGGTTCGCCGAGCACAACCGCACCAGCAAGCAGAAGAAAGGTATCGGCATGGCTGCCTTTCTGCATGGCGCGGGCTTTACCGGCTCCGGGGAACGCTATCTCAACGCGGTGGTGGGGGTGGAAGCAGCGGCCGCAGGAGGCCTGCGAGTGCTGGTCTCCAGCACCGAGTTCGGCCAGGGCACCAACACCATTCTTAGCCAGATTGCCGCCGAGACGCTCGGCCTCGCATACGAAGACGTCAGCGTGGCCCCGGTCGACACCAGCATCAGCCCCAACAGCGGGCCCACCGTGGCTTCGCGCACGGCGATGATCATCGGCAGAATCGTGCAGACCGCGGCGCTGAAGCTGCGGCAAACCCTGTTTGACAGCGGGCTGCTGGAAGCTTCCGCCGGCCGGGAAGAGTTCCTGGCCGCGTGCCAGACTTACCGCCAGCGTTTTGGCGAGCTGCAAGCCTTCAGCCGTTACGAGGCCGCGCCGAATATCTTTTGGAACGATGAGCTCTATCGCGGCGAGGCCTACCCAGCCTATGCCTGGGCCGTGTACGTTGCCGAGGTCACGGTTGACACCACCACCTACAGCGTCACCATCGATGATTTTGTTGCCCTGCAGGAGATTGGCAAAGTGTTGCATCCTGTACTCGCTGCCGGACAAATTGAAGGCGGCGTAGCCCAAGGCATCGGCTATGCACTGTACGAGAAGGTGGTGTGGAAAGACGGGCGCATGATCAACAACCAGATGACCAACTACATCATGCCCACCGCGGAAGACATCCCGCCTATTCGCGTCTACTTCGAAGAAGTGCCGTACCAGTACGGGCCCTATGGCGCCAAAGGCATCGGTGAGTTGCCCATGGATGGCCCCGCGCCCGCAATCGTGAACGCAGTGGTGCAGGCGACGGGCGTCAACTTCAACGCAATTCCGCTGCTGCCCGAAGATATCTTTCGCGGCCTGACAGCGGAGCCGGAGCGCCAGCCGGAGTCCCTGGTTTCCGCGCTGGCCGCGGAGGGCAGCCAATGAGCGCCGGTCGCTGCGAGGTTTCCTTCACCGTGAATGGCGAGGAGCGAACCGTCTCGGTGCACCCCATGGAGCGCCTGCTCGACGTCTTGCGCAACCCACTCGGCCTGACCGGCGCCAAGGAGGGCTGCGGCGAGGGCGAGTGCGGTTCCTGCTCCGTGCTGATGAATGGTCAATTGGTGAATAGCTGCCTGGTTCCCGTGTTGCAGGCCCAGGGCGCCACTCTGTGCACCATCGAGGGTCTTGCTGCGGATGGCCGCCTGCATCCGATACAGCAGGCATTTCTCAAGTGCGGAGGCGCGCAGTGCGGCATCTGCACCCCGGGCATGGTCATGGCCACGGTTCATCTGCTGCGCCGCAATCCTACCCCAACCCTGGAGCAGGTACGCGAAGGGCTGGGCGGCAACCTCTGCCGCTGCACCGGCTACACGCGCATCTTCAATGCCGTTATGGAAGCAGCGCAACCACAGCCGGGTTCTGAGCCATGAGGTCCCATCCTGCGGAATACGAACTGGTGGCGCCCGGCAAGCTGGCTGCTGTGCTCAAACTGATGGCGAGTGAACCGGGGGTGTGGCTGCCCATTGCCGGCGGCACGGAGTTAATGGTGCAGTACGGCGCGGGAAGGCTCGGCGCGCGCAAGCTGGTTAGCCTTTGGGGACTGCCGGAGTTGCGCCGCATCGAACGCTCCGGTGACGAGCTGCTCATCGGCGCCGGATGCACCTACACCGACCTTAGAAATCATCCGCAGGTGGCGCAGGAGTTTCCCCTGCTCGCCCGCGCGGCGTCGTGGACCGGCAGCATCGCTAACCAGAATCGCGGCACGCTCGGCGGCAACATCGTGAACGCATCGCCGGCCGCCGATTCCCTTCCCGCATTAATGGTCTACGAGGCTGAACTGCTATTGGTTTCCGCAGGAGGCGCGCGGCGGGTCCCTTACGTCGATTTTCATACCGGCTACAAGCAAACCCGGCTGGCGGTCGATGAAATCATTGCCGCCATCGCGCTACGGCCGCAATTCGCAAGCTACTGCGCGTACTCCCGCAAGGTGGGCACGCGCAATGCGCAGGCCATCGCCAAGCTCTGCCTGGCCGGGCTGGGCAAGCTTGCAGACAATAAGATTGAAGACGTGCGGCTGGCCATCGGCAGCATGGCGGTCACCCCGTTGCGCCTTCGGCAAACGGAAGAGACGCTGTTGGGCCGGGAGTGGACGCCGGCATTGGCTGGCGAAGCCCGGCAGGCGATGGAAGCCGAGGTTGCTCCCATCGATGACATTCGCTCCAGCGCCGCTTACCGGCTGCATGTCGCCGGCAACCTGCTGCAGGAATTCCTAGAGGGCTTGTTCCGTTGAACCCAGTGCTGGCGCGTTGGAACGCACTGCCGTCCGGAGAGGCAGCGGACGAAATACTCTCCTGCTGCGGTTCTCGCGCCTGGGCCGCGCAGATGGCGGCGATGCGCCCGGTTGCGGATGAGCCAACCCTCTTCGCCGCGGCCGACGACTGCTGGCAGCATCTCCCTGAGGCTGATTGGCTGGAGGCATTCCGCAGCCATCCGCGTATCGGAGAGAAGCACGCGCAGGCCAAAACAACCGCCACCTCTGCCGCCTGGTCTAGCGGCGAGCAAAGCCAGATGAAGGATGCCGATGCTGCTATCCTACTGCGCATGCAAGAGGGTCACCGCGCTTACGAAAAACGCTTTGGGCGCATCTTTATCGTCTGCGCCAGCGGCAAGCAGCCCGCGGAGATGCTGCACTTATTGGAGCGCCGCCTGAACAACGATCCGGCGGAGGAGTTGCTGGAAGCGGCCGAGCAGCAGCGCCAAATTATGCAGCTTCGACTGCGCAAGTGGCTGGGGGAGGCTGCGTGAGCCGCATCTCCACCCACGTGCTCGACACCGCGCTCGGCCGGCCGGCGGCCGGCATGATGGTGCACCTGGAATTCGCCGACCCCGCAGGTGGATGGAAGGCGCTCGCGGCGTGCCAGACCGATGTAGATGGCCGATGCGCCAACCTTCTGCCGCATAACGGAGATGCGGTCTTGCAACCGGGACAATACCGGCTGCGCTTCGAAACCGGAACCTATCATGCGGCGCAGTCGGTCAAGGGGCTGTACCTGACGGTTGAGATCATCGTGACCGTGCTTCCAGGAGATACCCACTTGCACGTCCCGCTACTTTTGAGTCCCAATGGCTATACCACCTACAGGGGGAGCTAGCCGGTGCAGTCGACCAAGACATATGCGAATACCTGCGGCATTTGCGGTAGAACGTTGACCACCGAGCCAGATTCCTGCGGCTCGGATTGTGGTGGCGACTGTCTTCACTGCATGTGCTTCGTGGTCGAGGATCCCGACTGCCTGAGCCACAAACTATCATGCAAAGAGATTCGAACATGAGTGGAAGTCTGGCCGAGAACACCTACGGAAAATCCAGCGTGCGCGTGGTCAAGGTCAAGCGCGATGGCCCGCTGCATATGCTCAAGGAGTGGAAAGTCGAGGTCCTGCTCTCTGGCGACTTCGAAACCTGCTTCACCGTCGGCGATAACAGCGAAATATTGCCCACCGATACGATGAAGAACACCGTCTACTCGCGGGCGCGCGAGAGCTCGGCGGAGTGTATTGAAGATTTCGCAAAGGAGCTGGCCGAGTTTTTTCTCACCCGCAATCCGCAGGTTGAGCGGGTCAACATCAACATCGCAAGCGTCCCCTGGGAGCATGTCCTAACCCACGGTAAGCCGCATCCTTCGACCTTTATTCGCGGCACCGGCGAGTCCCAGACCACCGCGGTTACGTATTCCCGCGAGAGTGGTGTCTCGGTCAGTTCCGGCCTGGATAACCTGGTGCTCCTCAAGACCGCCGGTTCCGGCTTTGAGGGATTTATCCACGACCCGCTCACCACCCTGCCGGAAACAGCGGACCGGCTCTTCGGCACCGCGATGCGTGCCCAATGGAAGTACCGATCAACGGATGTACATTTTGACCAGCTGCGCGGCAAGCTGCGGACGCAGCTGATCGATGCCTTTGCCCAGCACGACAGCAAGTCCGTGCAGCACACACTCTATGCCATGGCCCAGGCGGCGCTCGAAGCCGTACCCGATATCATGGACGTGGAGCTGGCAATGCCCAACAAACACTGTCTACTGATCGACCTCTCCCGTTTCGGGCAGACAAATCCCAACCAGATCTTCGTGCCTACCGACGAGCCTTACGGCAACATCGTGGCTCGTATACGCAGAGAAACCAAGGGTTCTTAAGTGACGCAGAATAACCTGCGAGAGCAGGCGGACAAAGTGATTGCCCGCTGCCGCTACCTCGCCCAATTCAGCGAAGAGCCGGGCCAGATCAAGCGCACCTTCCTCTCCCCTGCCATGCGCGATTGCATGCAGGTGGTGCAGGGATGGATGGAATCCGCGGGCATGCAGGTAGTGACCGATGCGGCCGGCAATCTGCGCGGACGGTATGCTGCCGCTCAATCTTCGAGCCCTTGCCTGATGATCGGCTCGCATCTCGACTCGGTGCCGAACAGCGGGGCCTTCGACGGCATCCTGGGCGTGGTGCTGGGGCTGGCCCTGGTCGAGGCTCTGGACGGAGAACACCTGCCGTTTGCCATCGAGCTGGTGGGCTTTTCTGAGGAAGAGGGCGTGCGTTTCGGGTTCCCCTTTATCGGCAGCCGGGCGGTGGCAGGACGCATGGATGCTGCGGCGCTTGCGACCGAGGACCGCGATGGAATTTCCATTGCGCGGGCGCTGTCGTCGTTCGGGCTCGATCCGTCAAGCATTGGAGACGCTGTGTTGGGCGACGATGTGGCCGCCTTTCTCGAGTTCCACATCGAGCAGGGCGCATTGCTGGAGAGCGAAGACCGGTCGCTGGGCGTAGTGAATGCAATTGCCGGCCAGAGCCGCGCGGAAATTACCTTTACCGGCCGCGCCCGTCATGCCGGCACCACGCCCATGCGGCTGCGCAACGACGCGGTGGCCGGGGCGGCCGAATGGGTAGGCGAAGTGGAGCGGCTAGCTCTGAACACTCCAGGCACGGTGGCCACGGTAGGCGACCTGCGTACCCACCCCGGAGCGGGCAATGTCGTGGCCGGGCAGCTGCGCGCCAGCCTCGATGTGCGTCATGGGGAGGATGCGGTGCGCCACCAGGCCGTGTATGAGCTGCTCGCGCTGGCAACCTCGATCGCCCAGCGGCGCGGCCTCACCGTTGCCAGTAGAATGCTGATGGACCAGCCTGCGGTCACCATGGATACCCGTTTGTGCGCAGCCGCCACCGAGGCGATTAAAAGTATTGGAATCGCGCCGCTCGCCATGGTCAGCGGCGCTGGTCATGACGCCATGATTCTGGCCGAGCGAGTGCCCAGCACCATGATCTTTCTGCGCAGTCCCGGAGGCATCAGTCATCATCCTGACGAGACCGTTCGTCCCCAGGATGTGGAGCATGCGCTGGCCGCCGGTCTCAAATTTCTCCGTCTCTTTCGTGACCCACGACATAGCCAAGGAACAGAGCACGCCGCATGCATAACCTGGGACTTACCCGCAGTGATCGTCAGCCCACGCACCTGTTGCAAACGCCGGATACTTTTGTGGGCATGCCGCTGCCTGGCTTCGACGGGGTTAACGTCGTTGTCCACGCGGCGCCCGCGATTGGCGCGGCCTTCACCCAATACACCGCGGAGTTCGAGCCCGGCGGCTCGCTCGGGCCGGCGCATGGGCAGCGCTTTCTCTATGTGCTCGAAGGCGCCATCAACGTGGCTCTGGGCGGCAAGACACACGAGCTTGCACCGAACGGATTTGCCCATTTGCCGCCCAACCAGCAGCACACAGTCAAGGCCAACCTGAAAAGCCGCGTCGCCGTCATTGAGAAGCCGGTCATTTCGCTTGAGGGTGTTGTTCCCGCACCGGCTCTCTTCGGAACGGAAGACGCTGTCGTTGGGCAGCCTCTGGCGGGTGACGATGCGCTGCAGGTAAAGCAGTTGCTGCCCACCGCGCCCGGCTTCGACTACGCTGTGAACACCATGCGCTACGAGCCCGGCGCCGCGCTGTCGCTGGTCGAAATTCACGTGATGGAGCACGGGCTGCTGATGCTCGAAGGTGGCGGCATCTACCGTCTGGGCAATTATTGGTATCCCGTCCAGACCGGCGATTTTATCTGGATGGCGCCCTACTGCCCGCAATGGTTTGGAGCCCTGGGCAAAACCCCGGCCAAGTATCTGATCTACAAAGACTGGAATCGCCACCCGCTTCCTGGACGGTAAACACTATGCCACTGCACACTACAGAACTGCACATCGATCGCGATCGGCTGCTGGCCGATATCGAGACGCTGGCCTCATTCTCCGACGACTCGCCGCCCGGAATCACGCGCCTGGTTTTTTCTGGCGCGGACCAGGAGGCGCGTAGCTGGCTCAAGCTGCAATGCCGCGAGGCCGGATTGGCGGTGCGTGAAGATGCCGTCGGCAACATGTTTGCCCGCTGGGTTGGCGCGCGGCCCGAGCTGGGGGCGATTGGTACCGGCTCGCACATCGATGCTGTGCCTCACTCCGGAAAATTCGACGGAACGGTGGGCGTGCTGGGCGGCCTGGAGGCGATTCGCGCCTTGCAGCAGAGTGGCTTCCAACCGCAGCGCTCCATCGAGCTGTTGCTCTTTACCGCAGAGGAGCCAACACGGTTCGGCTTAGGGTGCCTGGGCAGCCGCATGTTGATCGGCGGCTTGGGCAGCGCGGGCGATGATCAGCTGAAGGATCCCGAAGGCAGCACGCTGGCCCAACTGCGCGCGTCCGCCGGCTTTCACGGCTCGCTCGACGGGGTGAAGTTGCCGGATGGCTACTACGCCGCGTTTGTGGAGCTGCACATCGAGCAGGGTCCGCTGCTGGAGAAGGAAGGTTTGGCCATAGGCATCGTGACCGGCATTGCTGCGCCCGCGGCTTTGCGCATTGTTGTGGAGGGCGAGGGAGGGCACGCCGGAGGAGTCATGATGCACGAGCGCAGGGACGCCTTCTGCGCCGCCGCGGAGATTGTTCTGGCCGTCGAGGGGCGGGCGCTTGCGACCGGTTCCGTAGACACCTGCGGCACCGTGGGCAAGTGCCATGTCTATCCCGGAGTGGTCAACAGCATTCCCAGCCGGGTAGAGATAGAAGCCGATATCCGCGACATTGATGAGCAGCGGAGAAACCAGGTGTTGCGCGAGATCGAGGAGGCCTGTGCGCGTGTGGCCGCCAAGCGAAAGGTGGCGGTAAAGGTTACGGGCATCAATGCCGATGCTCCGGCCGCAAGCGCGCCGCGCATTGTCGAGGCAATGGTAGAGGCTGCTGCTGAGAGTGGTCTCAGCTACCGGAAGATGGTCAGCCGCGCCTATCACGACTCGCTCTTCATGGCGCGCATTGCGCCGGTAGGGATGGTCTTCATCCCTTGCCGCGGCGGGGTGAGCCACCGCCCGGATGAGTACTCCGCACCCAACGAGATCGAGAATGGCGTGAAGGTTCTGGCCTGCACCTTAGCCGCGCTCTCGTTGGAGTAGAACAGAACTGCAGATCCCTCGGCTTCGCTCGGGATGACAAAGGGTAGGGGTGGCGCTTCCATTTGGTGTGATGGCTGTAATGACAACCTCAGAGACGAAGGTTTGATTATGGGGAAGGTAGGTGTCAAAAAATGAATTGTCATCCCGACCGGAGCGTAGCGTAGTGGAGGGACCTGCGGTTCGCTGAACGAGCATCCAACTCGCCTGGAAGCCCCGATTGTTCATTAGGAGCGAAGCCGAGGGATCTGCAGTTTTCTTTCTCCAACCCTAAGCCTGCCCCTCAACATCCGGCGTAACCAGGTACAACAAAATAATCCCCGCGATTGCGAACATGTGATCCGCGCCTGACTCCCCACTCCATTCCTTCGATTGCCACATCAGGAACCACTCATTCCCCACACTTAAAAACGCCGTCAGCCACATCAGCAAACTCAACGTCAGCCCAATCACTCCCAGCTTCTTCGCCGCATTAAACGTAACCGCGCTGGAGCGCAGGTTACGCATCAAGCGAAACCCCGCCCACCAGCAAAGGGTCCCCGTAATAACTTCCCAAATTACAATAGAACCAAAGAAAAGCCAGGGAACCGCCGGCGCATGAATCGCGCGCCACATCCCATGGTTTCCCGGGTAGGTAGTATCCATCAGCAGAACGTGGCGTACGAACGTCAGGTTGGAGTTGTAATCGTTAGTGTTGTTAAACACCACCAGCGTGTAATAGAAACCCAGGGCAAAGAGAAGCAGCGCCTTTGAGGCACGGATCGTCATTTCTTGTCTCCTGCGGCAAAAGTTGAGAAGTAAGCCTCCAGTGCAGCGATGGTCTGGTCATCATACTCGGGACTGCCGGCCATTCTGCTTTTTGGGTTCAGCGCCTCCGGATGACGCACATACCTGGCAAAAAACTCCGGGCTCCCTTTGGCAAAAGCCCCCAGCACGGGCCAGGGTATAGACGCCATGTGGCCGCCCTCTGCGCCCATATTGTGGCAGCGGTAGCAATTCTGTTCCGCAATCCTGTAGCCGTCCATCACCGGCGAACCGGGGGCGAATTCTCCGCGAGGCGCAATCGCGCCGAAAACCTGGCTCTCGCTGCGGAAGTCAAGGCGCACAACCCGGAAAGGAATCTGCGCCTCGTCGCTATGGGAAAGCACCTTGAACGACGGAGTAAAGTCAGGGTTCGAGATCACGTAAGGTCCCAGCGCGCCACCTTCGTGAGTCTTCGGCCAATCCTTCTGCGCCTTGCCGTCTACCTTCAGCACCAGCACCGGATGGTGGGCCGCGATATATGGGGCCGGATAGTTGCTGCGGTAGCCGTCCTCGCATATGGCCACGACCATATCCTGGTGCGAGCCCAGTGAACGTTTCAGCTCCTCGAGCGGCACGCCGCTGAGGCGCGCCGGCGTTGGGAAATTCGAATCATGGGAGGCCGCGAAGCTCACCTGGGGCAAGCGCAGCAGATCTTCATAGCTCATGAACTGGGTGGCGCCGGCAGTCAGGCCAATTTCCAAATCAGTGGGGGCCACGCGCGCCGTTAACAAAGTGCCCGTGACCATAAGAGCGGCAAGCACTCGTTTCATTGGCCTATGCTAATGCATTTTTCCAATTGCCTTACCTATTTCGCAGACAAGGGTGTAGTGTTAGCCGCCTCACCTTTGCGCACAGCGGCGATCCCTTTCCAGTCTTCCAGGTCCTGGTCCGGTTTTTCTTTCCGGTATTTGGCATAGAGTGCAATGCCTTCGGGGTCCTCCAGAATATCCACCTGGACGCCCTTGTCCCGCATCATCTGCTCGGTCCCGGAAGCATTGGTCACGTCGCCAATGACCACCCGTCTGAACTGGCGCATGTAAGTCAGGGTCGCGCAGATTTCGCACGGGGTAAGCGTGGTGAACAACGTCGTCTTCCCGAAGTCCAGACGCCCGGCATCGCGCACCGCCGAAGTCTCGCCGTGATTATATGGGTGGTTTTCCTGAACCAATGTGTTATGCCCCTTGCCTACAATCATGCGCGTTTCATCGTCAATGATCACGCCGCCAATTGGGCAGCCGCCTTCTAAATACCCTTTCAGCGCCAGCAGGACTCCGATACGCATGAAATCCCTGTCAGTAAGTTTCTTGAAGAATTCTTGCTCGACGATCGTGGCCAGGCTCTTGGTGGGCAAATGAGCAATGGTGTTCAGAACCTCCTGGGTCACAGGAGTATCGCGGGTAATGAAAGGCTTCATAGGCTCCCTCGGGGCTTGGGAGTTCCATTCTCCAGGGAAAAGAGTAAAAAGTGAAGAGAACGCCGCCAGGCCGGTGTTATAGATTACGAACACATGAGTGCTGAGAAGCGTTTGCAGGAGCTTGGAATTGTGTTGCCGGATGAATCCGGGCCCGGCGGCAACTATCTTTCCGCCAAGACAGCGGGAAACCTGGTTTACCTCGCCGGCGTGATCTCAAGAAACACGGAAGGCGTGATCACCGGCACCGCCGGATCGGACCGCACCGTAGCGGAAGGTTACGCAGCGGCCCGGGCTTGTGCTTTGACCCAGCTCGCCGTGCTCAAGCACACGCTGGGCTCGCTGGATAAAGTGCGCGAAATTGTCAGCGTCAACGGATACGTAAATGCCGTTGCCGGTTTTCCCGATTCGCCCGCGATCATCAACGGAGCCTCCGATCTGTTGGTGGCAGTCTTCGGTGACGCCGGCCGTCACGTGCGCGCCGCCATCGGGGTGAGCGCCTTGCCGCGCAACGCGCTGGTCGAAATGCAGATGATCGTGGCGACCTAAGGAGCTGCATGACCGAACACCGCTTGACTGCAGAGCCCACCCATTCTCGGTGGAACCGCGCGCTCGCCCCGCGGCTGACGATCGCGTCCGGAGACACGGTGCACCTGAGTTGCCTCGACTCCAGCGGCGGCCAGGTGACCCCAGGCGCCGGCGTGGAAGATTTTTTAGCCATTGACCGCGGCAGGATTCACGCGCTGACCGGCCCCATCCGCATCGACGGAGCCGAGCCTGGCGATGTTCTGGAGATTGAAGTGCTGCAGGTGGAGCATCGCGGCTGGGGCTGGTCAAGCGTGCTCCCCGGCCTCGGCTTCCTGAAAGAACAGTTCAGCCAGCCCTATCTCTTTCACTGGGCCCTTGACCGCGAGGTGACCCTCTCGCTGGGCCCGGCCATCGTACCCCTTCGTCCCTTTTGCGGCGTGATGGGCGTAGCCCCGGCGGAGGATGGCGAGTTCAGGACTCGTCCGCCGGGTCCCTTCGGCGGCAACATGGACGTACGCGAGCTTTGCACCGGCGCCAAACTATATCTGCCGGTCCTGAACCCGGGCGCGCTGTTTTCCGCCGGAGACGCTCACGCTGCCCAGGGCGACGGCGAAGTCTGTATCAACGGCATCGAGTGCCCCGCGGAAGTCTCGCTTTGCTTTCGCGTTCACCGCCAGCAGCATCTCTCCGGGCCGTTGGTCGAATCCGCGGAGTCGCGCTCTCCTGACGCGCCTGCCGATGCATGGATCGTGGTCGAGTCCGGCACCGACGCATTGCAGGCCGCCCGCGCCGCCACCCTGCGCATGGTGGAGTTGCTCATTGCCCGCTGGTCGTTTGCCCCCGTCCACGCTTATCTGCTGTGCAGCGTCGCCATGAAACTGCGGATGAGCCAGGTAGTCAACGAACCCATGATTACGGTGAGCGCGGCGATGCCCAAATGCGTGCTGCCCACTAGAAAGATGTTTTGACCGCAATGTTGATCAACCACCCCGCCACCGTCGCCGAGCTGCGCGAACTTTACCCTCGCTACGAGCAGGCGCTGGTCTCGAACGACGTAGACACCTTGGTAACCATGTTCTGGGCCTCTCCTCATGTCGCGCGCTTTGGCCCTACCGAGAGCCTCTACGGCATCGACGAGATTGAAGCTTTTCGCAAGGGGCGTTCCCCGGCCAACCTGGCTCGCACCATAAAGCGGCTCGACATCGTCGCCTTCGGCCAGGACTTCGCCAGCATCACCCTGGCTTTCGAGCGGGAAATCGAAGGCCGAGTTAGCCGCGGGCGCCAGAGCCAGACCTGGGTCCGCCTTCCTGAAGGATGGCGCATCGTCTTTGCCCACGTGTCGATGTTGCCCTGAAATCATTTCTGTTGAAGGGGACGGCCTTCAGGCCGTCCATAACTGCTTTGAAAGGAATTCGGCTTTAGATGGGATGAGACGGCTGGCCTCACCGGAAGCTAAGCTTTCGATACGCACTCAAGGGTGCAAAGGAGACCAGCCATTAAGAAGATTAGCAAGAAGCAGGGTTATGTGACAGCGGCGCCGAGTCAACCGTTGCCGGTAGTGGGTTTGGATCTGGGCGACCGTTACAGCCATTACTGCATGTTGTCCAACCGAGGAGAGTGGATGGAAGAGGGTCGGATACAAACCACCGTAGCAGCCCTGAAGAAGCATTTCTGGGGTGAGCCGCGAATGCGGATAGCGCTGGAAGCCGGGACCCATTCACCCTGGGTGAGCCGGTTGTTGAAGAGCTATGGTCACGAGGTGATCGTAGCCAACCCGCGCAAGATCCCCACCCTCACCGGCAGCGAGAGCAAGAACGACCGCAACGATGCCGAGCAGTTAGCACGGATGGCGGCCTTCGATCCCAAGCTGCTGCACCCGATCGAGCACCGCAGCCTGGAGCGCCAGCAGGACCTGAACCTGATCCATACCCGCAGCGTGCTGGTGCGCGCCCGGACGATGCTGATCAATTCCGCGCGTGGGCTGGTCAAGAGTGGCGGCGAACGACTGCCCGCTTGCAGCCCCGAGGCATTCCCGGAGAAGGCGCCGGCGGCGGTGCCGCCGGCGCTGAAAGCGGCCTGTGGGCCTCTGCTGAAACAGATCGCGCAGATGAACCGGGCCCTGGATGGGATGGACAAGCAGATTGCGGGCCTGGCTAAGAAATATCCGGAGATCACGCTTTTGCGTACCGCCCCCGGGGTAGGTCCGGTGGTGGCGGCCTGCTATGTGTTGACGCTGGGCAATCCGGAAGCGATGGAAACCAACCGCCAGGCCGGGGCCTACCTCGGCCTCAGACCCAGCCAGCAACAATCTGGCGCCTGTGACCCGCAATGCGGGATTACCAAGACCGGCAACAGCTACCTGCGCAGTTTGCTGGTGCAGTCGGCACAGTACATTCTGGGCCGTTTTGGCCCAGACTCGGAGCTGCGCCGCTGGGGCCTTAAGCTTGCCGCCTGCGGCGGCAAGCGAGGCAAGAAGCGCGCCATCGTTGCCGTAGCCCGCAAGCTGGCCGTGCTCTTGCTTAGCATGTGGCGCAACGGCAAGAAGTTTGAACCGTTTCCTCAGTCGGCGACCCAGTTAGCTAAGGCCGTCTAAACCCCTCCCCTAACCAGCAGCACAAGGAACAGAACAGAGTTTGTTGCCGACGAATCCATCTCGAGTTTGGGTGACTGCGCTCAGCGGCTTGGCCATCAAAGGCCGCGCTTTAGATAGCAGCCCCAATTCATCTTCATCGGACACCATCAAGCACCGAGTCTTTGGCGACTCACCTCGAGTGCGTATAGAAGTCCGAGATGAATCTTCCTCAAGGTCCTTGTCGTCCCAGCAACCGCAAAAAGCAACAGCAAAAACAAAAACGCCTAATAATACAAAAACAAGGGGGGAATTCCCTTGATTTCCTCAGCCGTCTCATAGAAGCCGCTGAGGGACAGCCTTCTCCAAAACGGGACTTTTCCCGCAGCCCATGGCGGTATCAATCGGTCAGTTTGTCCTGCACCTTTCCCGGTGCACGCACCAAAGCAATTTTGCTTGGCTCAGCTACGGAGTTTGTTCTATTCTCTGAACACAGCTCCTCGAAATCGACCCCGGTTGTATTTTGGGCCGTCACCCTGTCGTGACCTTTCTGGTTGAACCGACCGCGTAGTCGCAAAAGCAAAATTTCAAAAAATCAGGTCCCAGCTTCTCTTTCGCGCGAGGCATATCCGAGATGTATCTAAATACCAGAAGGCTTCTCTCTCTCTTACCCGTACTGTTCTCACTCGTGCTGTTGCAGCCTCAGGCGCTGCAGGCGCAACAAACCCTGGGTGGCATTACAGGGACGGTGGTCGACCCTTCAGGAAGCGCTATTCCCGGGGTCACGGTGAGAGCCACGTCAGAAGACACCAAGCTGGAGCGCACCGCGCAGAGCAACGCTCAGGGCACCTACGCACTCAACGACCTGCCGATCGGCAAGTACACCGTAACCTTCACCTTGCAAGGCTTCTCCACCGAGCGCGTACCCGGCATCCTGGTACAGGCCGACCGCACCGTCTCGCTTCCTGGGCAGCTGGCAGTGGGCACCGTAACCGACTCGGTTGAAGTCGATGTGAACCCGCTGCTCAACGCCGTCGACACCACCAACGGCTATGTCCTCGATAAGTCGCAGATTGAAGCAATCCCGTTACCTACCGGCAGTTTCACGGGTGTCGCCATCCTTACCCCGGGCGTCAATGCTGAGCTGCCCGGCGGGACCGGGGTAAACTCCGGTCTGGGCAATGCGCCCATCTGGGCCAACGGTGAGCGCGATACCAGCAACAGCTTCCTGCTCAACGGCGTCGACGCCAGCAACCTGTTCAATGGCAAGAGCACCAGCCAGGTCGCCTCCGGCCGGGTGGTCTCGAGCACCGGCAATGGCAACGACGGCGCCGGCGGCGTCATTCAGTCGAGTTCATCGGTGTATCTCTCCATCGGCAATGCGCTGCCTACTCCGGCGCCGGAGAGCATCCAGGAGGTGCGTGTCAACGCATCGATGTACGATGCCCAGCAAGGCTCAACCAGCGGCGCGCATATCGACCTCAGCACCAGCTCCGGCACCAACGACTATCACGGAAACTTATATCTGCATCGCGGCACCAACTGGCTGAACGCTGCGCCCTTCTTTTTCAAGCAGGATGACGACATTCCAGCAAACGACAAGGTTCCGCAGCTGCACCGCTACATCCTCGGCGGAACCGTCGGCGGCCCCATCATCAAAGACAAGCTCTTCGGCTTTCTCGCCTATCAACACCTGCATGTCAGCGACGCCGAGATTGGTGACTCCTTTTTCGACGTGCCGGTCGGCCTGACCGACGATCGCAGCCCGCAAACACTGGCCGCGATCACCAATGCGGAATACGGGACCGGCATCGGCAGCATTGACCCCGTGGCGCTCGCCTTATTCAATGCGCCCGCGCAGTAAAGGTGAGCCCGGCAAATGGCTCATACCGAACGCGCAGAACATCTCCCTGACTCCTACCCATTCTGATAACGCGTTCATTCCCGGAGCGGCCTACTTTACCGCCGACCAGGCCGTCGCCAACCTCGATTACAACGCCACCAGCAAAGACACGCTGGCTCTCAAGTACTACTATCAGCACGATCCAACGATCGCTCCTTACGCATTCTCCAACGTCCCCGGCTTCACCCAACATCTCGACGCCGGCGCGCAGGTCATCTCCATCAACAACACCTATCTGGTCAAGTCCAATCTGAGCACGCAGGAGACCCTGGGCTTCATACGAGAAAAGATCTACAGCACCAACGAGCAGGCCTTCGGGCCGTCCAATATCCCTGGGGGATCCTATCCATCCGCTTCCATCGATACCTTCGGGTCAACCTATTTCCCCGGGGTTACAATTGTGCATGTGCTGGGCAGCAACAAGGTGCCGGGAATCTCGGACACGCTGAATATCGGTCCCAACGCCACCTCGCAAGGATCGAATACCGGCGTCTTTCAGAACCGTCTGCAGCCCTCCGGCAATGCCATCTGGACTCGCGGGAAACATACCTTCAGCTTCGGCGGCAGCTATAGCTTTACCCAGCTCAACACCATCGATCACCGTCCCGGCACGGGCAGCATTGCAACCGCGGATCTAAGCCAGTTCATGCAGGGATTGGTCACCCCTAATTTCGACTTCAACGTCACCACTTTTCTGCAGGGCGATGCCAATCGTTACTTCCGGGCCAACCAGCTTGGCACTATTTTTGCAGGATAAGTTCCAGGTAAAGCCGAACCTCACTTTTACCGCCGGTATCCGCTATGACTGGGACGGCGGTCTCACCGAAAAGTACGGCCGCATCTTTAACTTCGATCCATCGCTGTACACCTATCTCACGCCCACCGGGTCTCTGCCCGCCGGCGAGACACCCGGAAGCCTCGGACCGACCCAGAGCGGCTTCATCATCGCCGGCAACAACAAGAATGGAACTGCGGGAGTGAGCAGCACTACGCTCACCGGCCGGCAGTGGGGCATCGCTCCGCGCCTCGGCGCTGCATGGGAGCCCTCGAGATTCAACAACAAGATGGTGGTTAGCGCCGGCACCGGCATTTACTACGACCGCGGAGAGCTCTTCAGTTACTTTTCTCCTGGCTATGCCATCGGCGACGTTACGGGCGGACCATTCGGCGCCAATCAACAGGTCCCATTCGTCACAGCCCAATACTGCCCGACTAAAAGCTACTATCAAAACTACATACCAACTTGTGCAGGGGGCACGGCGGGCTCGCTGGAGTTTCCTTTCACCAACGTGCAAAACCCGGCACCCACCAACCCCAGCGCGTCAGATTTCGCCGCTTACCTTCCCAACTCGGCCTCGATCCTCAATGGAACCCCGCCCGTCTCCCTGGGTGTTTATGATCGCAAGAACAAATTGCCTTACTCGATTAACTACACTCTCGATCTGCAGTGGCAGCCGCGCAACGATCTGGCCCTCGAGCTCGGCTACGTTGGCAAGGTAGGGCGCCACCAGGTGATTCCCGTGCCGTTCAACCAGCCCAACATCGCTTCACCGACCGCCCCGCTGCATTCGCAGAATTACTCCTACGGTTACACACCGGTGAATGCCGATGGAAGCTACCTAACGCTGGGAGACGGAACCACCGCGCTGGTCAACTACGAAGGCGGCAATATCGACCTTCGCGTTCCCTATATCGGTTACGCCGCCGAGTCCATCGACTACAAAGCGGCCGGCGTTGCCGCCTACAATGCCCTGCAGGCTCATGTCGAGAAGCGCATGAGCCATGGGCTCCAGGTGGGCTTGTCCTACACCTACTCGCATGCCCTCGACGAGCAGAGCGCGCTGGGCCTCTTCTACAACGGCAACAATCCGCTGAATCTGCGCGACGGCTACGCTTCCTCTGACTTCGACCGCACCCATGTCGTCAATTTCAACTACGTGTACCGCGTGCCTGACTTTTATGGCAAAACAACGCTCGCCGGACGCTTCACAGACGGGTGGTCGCTGGTTGGCCTGACTGTGCTGCAAAGCGGACAACCGTATAGCGTCGTCGACTACACCGGCGCCGTCGGCAGCCTCTACTACAGCGTCTACGACGGCATCACCAACCCCATCGTGCCTCTGAACTACTCCGCCTGTTCCCCCAAGAAAGCCGAGACCGGACACTCTGGAGCCTTCGGCATCAATATGCTCCAGCCCTCAACCCCGCATGCTTCTATACTCCCGTCGTCACTTCATCCAGCCCAAAGTTTTCCGCCGTTCCTGCAGGAGATACTTTTGAGACGGACTTCACCACTGGGCAGCGCAACATCTTCCGCCAGGGTTCAAGAAGCGGGCAGACATATCGCTGGTCAAGATGACCAGCCTCACCGAACGCTACAACCTGAAGTACACCTTCGACGTCTATAACCTGACCAACACTGCCAGCCTCGATATTCCCGGCAATGAAGTCTTTCAGAACCAGTACTACGATCAATTCCCCAGCGTGGGCGAGACTGTTTCCCCTACCGGTTGCAACTCCAGCGGTAACCAGACCAACACCAGCTTCTACAATTGCCCCAGTGGCCTCGGCTTTGTGTCGCACACCATCGGCAGCCCGCGCCAGATCCAAATGTCGCTGCAACTAACCTTCTAGAACTTTCCACCTGACCTACGAAAAGGCCGGATGACGTAGTTAGTTATCCGGCCCTTCCTTTGTCTCTGCTGCGCCCCTAGCTGGTTACGTTTAGTGGGCGCCTTGGTTACCCAAGCACATTCGTAGACAAAACTATGGTTGGTTACCAGGTAGTGGATTTGCCAACACTACAACTTACTACCACTTAACTGAAATGACCTCAATTTAAAGTAAGGTGCCTCGGCTTGGACGCATACTATCAACTACAAAGCATAGCGCGCCGCAGCGAACGATGGCGGCTGGTAACCTCATATCCGGAAGGGCCTGGACGGAACGGCAAGCATCTGGTTCGAAGGGGCACTTATGAGCTCGCCATCGCAGAATCCCGGTTCGTCTACAGCGAGCTTCGATCGCTGGCGGAATTCATCCCAGCCGCATTCCGATGCGGGCAGAGAGTTCACGACTCGCAACACCGTGGAACCGGCTCAGGCAAATGACGTCAGCAGCCGCTTCGGTAGACGGCTGCGGGAGCTACGGCAAAAGAACGCACTGACCCAATCGGACATGGCGAGAAAGTTTGGGATCGACAGGAGCTATATCAGCGACGTCGAACGCGGCTGCACATCGATCTCTCTTCCTATTCTGGAAGTAATTGCACTGGGACTGCGCATCAGTCTCTCTGATCTCTTTCGCGATATTTAGCCTGTCGCCTGGCGTGCTCGACGCGCATCTCATGATTATTGCCCCCGGTACTGAGCAGCCGATGATGAGACTATCGATTCGCGAAACAGAAAACAGTCCGCTCGAACGCCGGGCAACCATCGCGCAACCCGCCGGCGGGGCCGCGAGGCTGAGGAATCTGAACAGGACGGGACGACCTCTCACCTGCTGGTGGAATGTCGCCGCACGTTGGTCAGGCATCGGCGTCTCCTCCTGATGTGGGGAGGCGCAGGTGTCATCGCCGGCATCCTCCTGCAGCTTCCCATCCAGCCTGTCTATCGCGCCGTCGTCAGCCTCGAAGTGCAGTCGCCGAACAGAGCAATGGACAGCGTAGGGACGAGCGCGTCAACGAGCGATCTGGAAACCCAGATGAAAATCCTTCAAGGCGACAAGACCATCGCGGGGGTAGCGGAGCAGCTGATCGGTGACCCGTATGCCACTCCGGTGGAGAGGAGAGACTGGCTCTCGCGCTTGCGGCAGACACTTCACCTGGGCGGAAATCAGGTGATTCCGCTGCCCTTGTTGATCGATCAGTCGGCTAAGAGCGTGCGTGCCTGGAGACCCGGCAGTACGCAGATGATCGCGGCGAGTTGCGATTCATGGAACCCTGCCTTCGCGGCAAAGTACTGCAACCTGCTGACCGGAGAGCTTCAGCGCGAAGACGTGGACAGCCGAGGCGCAATGGCCAAGCGGACCAGCGAGCTGCTGATGCAGCAGGCAGCGACTATTCTAGCGAAGTCGACAGATGCTCAGCGCAGACCGGAAGCGTTGAAGGGTCAGGATCATCCGGCTTCTCCGCGGAATGGGGTGGATCGGGATCGTCTTCGCCAATTAGATGCGGAGCTGATCAAGGCGCAAGCGGACCGGATGACAAAGCAGGCGCAGATACAAGCGGCGCAAGAGGCTGGTCCGGAGATAACACCGGACACCGTGGACGGTAAAGCCTACGCGCGATCCCAGGCTCGCCTGGCGGAACTCCAGAGACGCCTCGAGGTGATGTCAACCCAAGCAGGCGCGCGCAACAAGAAGGTTCGTCGCCTGCGTTCGGAGATTACACACGTTGAAACCGGACTTTCTGCACAGCGAGCGGCCGGCATACAGCGCCTGCAGGCTGAATACAGGGCGGCGAAACATCGGGAGGATCTGCTGTCGCTTTCCTATCAAGCTCTCGAGGCTAATCAGACTGCCGATTTCACACAGGACTCGCAAGCGGATCAGCTGCGCCGGGAAGCCGCGAACAACAGGCAGCTTTACCATGCGCTGCTGGAGCGCGCCACAGAAGCGGGTTTCAGCTCCGCCACTCAGACCTCGCTGCTTCGCGTGGTCGAGCAGGCACGAAGTCCACAGTCGCCGATTTATCCGCGCCGCCTGCGGCTGGTTGCCGCGGGGCTGACCATCGGTTCACTCGCAGGCCTTGGGCTGGCCTTCTTCAAAGACAGCAATCGGTCGGTACTGCGCCTGCCGGGCGAAAGCGAGAAACTGCTTGGCGTGGAGGAACTGGGGGTGATCCCCTCGGCGATGAGAGACACCCTCTTGCCACCACGCAGACACGCACCCGCGCTTGCTCGTTCGCAAATAAGATCTCAATCTCAGGCGATTGCGAACCGCACACTGGGACAAGGAGTTTTCTCTGGTTGCAGAGGCCTACCGAAACGCAATGTTGTCGATCACGCTCGCCAACTCACAAAGCAAAGGGAGAAGCTACATTGTCTCATCGCCCAGCGCCGGCGAGGGCAAGAGCACGGTTACGACGAACCTGGGCGTGGCCCTGAGCAAGTCCAATCGGCGAGTGATCCTGGTCGATGGAGACCTGCGCAGGCCCAGCCTGCACAGAATCCTCTCCGTGCCTAACGGCCTGGGTCTCAGAAACATTCTTCGCGGCGAGGTAGATCTCAGCGACAGTTCCGTCTCGCTCTATTGTAAGTCAACCGCATTTCCGAATCTATCCGTGATCCCGGCCGGCGGCGGCAGGGGACAGGAGGGGGATTTGCTGCATACCAAACGCTTCCGTGTCCTGCTGGAGCGCTTGTTGCGTGACTTTGACATAATCCTTGTCGATACGCCGCCGATGCTTCACATTCCAGATGCCCGCATCCTGGCACAAAATACAAATGGCGCGATCCTGGTCTTTCGCTCCGGAGTTACCTCCCGCGATGATGCGGTCAGTGCGGGCAAGGTGTTCCAACAAGATCACGTAACCATCCTGGGTACTATATTGAACGACTTCAATCCCGCGAACGAGGGCAGGTACGGATACTACAAGTCCTACTCCGCTTATCAGCAGCAGACCACCCCGAAAGACCGGCGGCAAATTCCTGATAACCGCCGCATAATTCCGAACGCGTTCGAGTCACCCACCGTCGGGCGCAACCGAGAGCAGATGCGCATGCACGATGAAGCGCCGCGGCGCCGCTCCGATGTAGTTGAATGGATAGCAGGTGATGAGCGTAAGCATGGGTCGCGATGCGATATCGAGAACCTTGACCTCTTCCGGATCTACGATTTCGGTAGAGTCGACCCTGTAGCGATAAGCGCCTGCCGCCCCGATGACCTTGATCTGCATGCCCGGGCGAATCCGCCGCAGGGGGTGGAAAAAGGTGTCGCGATGACCGGCAATGCCGATGGTGCCAAGACCACCCGGGAGGGCCGTTCCCGGCACGTGGCCCGCGCCGCGCAGAAGACCATCCTTGGAAATGCTTGCCATGATGGGCACGGAGAGAGCGATCTGGGGGATCTCGATGCGCCCGATCACGGCAGCCGGGTTGTTCGAGGGACCGTTCCCTGGAACGATCTGCTGCTGCGCGTCCTGTGAAGCCGGGCGGGACGGCGCGTCGACGGCGCCAGCAGCTTTTTGCGCGGCGTGCATCTGCAATCCGGCCCACCCGCAGTACAGCAGAGCGAGCAGGCCGGTCGAGCTAAGCAGCAGCTGCGCGGCTGGCGCGATCCGCCGGCTGCGATGCTGGTCTTTCGCTTCAGTCTCCATCGTTTTCGCGACGGCTAAGGCTCAACAGCACGGCGGCCAGCAGAGACAGCAGTCCACCGATGAGAATGAGCGGCAGGTCGCTGGCAGTATGCGGCAGCTTGGCCAGCACCGGTTTCCGCGTTGCAGTTTGGTGCATGGGAGCGGGTGGCGTTGGTGGAGGCTCGTTCTGCACAACCTGCTGCGGCAGGCGTTGAGCGGACTGCGGCGCCTGGTAACGCGCAGCCTGAATGGCCGGCTGCGCTGCATCGTTTGGCCCCACGGCTGTCGGCGTGAGGGTCCAGAGTGTCACCATCGCCATGTCTTCCTTCGAGAGGGTGTTGTCCTTCACCACCATTCCCTCGGAAGCCGGGTCGATGGCGGGCACGGTGCGCCCGCTCTTCTGAGCGATGGCGACTGCTTCATCCTTGGGATAAACGAATTCGACCGCTCCGCCTCCTGGAAACGCAAAGCCGCGCAGAGCGGCCTCTTGATCGGAGCCGGCGTTCCAGGAGATCGGGCCGGTTGCTCCGCCATTGCCCAGCGACGCAATCGGTACGCCGAGAAAGGTGTCATGAATCGTGCCCGTGCCACCATCGATGCGCAGCACGATGCGGTCGGAGAGGTGATCGACAACGGTGATGGAATAGTTGCCGGGTTTGAGCTTCTCGTTAGGAACCTGCGTTGGCGAGGAGACCGAAAAATTGGAAACAAGGGGAGCGGCGGATGGGTCGACGGGAGGCACAGGAGCAGCCGAGAGTGTTGCGGCTGAACCCAGGGAAATGACTGTTCCGCAAATCAGGAGTCGAAGTCGCATGGTGTGTCCTCTTGGCAAGCGTTCTGGTAGAGGGCCGGTAACTTATACTGTGCAACCAGCCGGCAACCCTGCACCTTGGCCCTTAGATGCGTTTCCCTGGGAGCCCGGAATGTGGCCGGTAGGCCACATTCCCAGCAGTCGCTTCCAGAGTCGTGAGTTTTGCTGTGTCGTCGTTTCCCACCAATGGTTTAGTGTGAAAGGACGGCTTCGCTAGTCTGTTGACTCGAAGCAACGGAAGTCCCAGAGGAAATCTATGCGGAATTTCCTATTCGCTCTGAGGATGGTTTTCCGCCAGCTGCGCAAGTCGCCGGGTTTCACCGCGACGGCAATACTGATGCTGGCATTCGGCATTGGTGCAACGACGTCGATCTTCTCCATCATCGACGGTGTTCTCCTGCGGCCACTTCCCTTTCCCAATCCGGACCGGCTGGTCACGCTGGGTGATCAGGTGGGCGGAACCGACTGGGGCCAACAAGACGCCGGACCAGTAACCGGCCCTGAAGTCATCACCTACGCGCGCGATACCCGCTCCTTCGCCAGTCTCGGAGGCTACCAGGAAACAAACTATGAGCTTTCTGGTGTGGGAGAACCCGCTACGATTAGTGCCGTTAGGATGACCCCGGGAGTTTGGTCGGCACTGGGAGTCGCGCCGCTGCTGGGTCGCGTTTTCACGGCGCAGGAAGATGTACAGAAGGTACAGGTCGCGGTACTGAGTTATACGACATGGAAAAGCCGATTCAACGCGAATCCGCACATCCTTGGAACAAAGGTCCTGCTCGATCGCAAGCCCTACCTGATCATTGGCGTCATGCCACGCGGCTTCGAGTTTCCGGTGATGTGGGGGCAGCTGTTTCGCAGCGAGCTGTGGGTTCCCATGAGTTTTGCTCCGGATGAGATTTCGGTCCTCGCCGGCGGAAGTTGGAACGATTTGATGGTGGGCCGCCTCAAGCCCGGAGTTACGCCAGCGCAAGCGCAGGCTGACGCGGAAGGAGTAGCGCAGCAGATCATGCGAAATTTTCCGCCGCAACTCGCTGTGCTTCACTTCCGCCCTGTGGTCTATCCGTTGCTGCAGATCACAGTGCTGCAAGCGCGTCCGCTGTTGCGGATGCTGTTCCTAGCCGTCGCCGTGGTGTTGCTGATTGCCTGCGCGAACCTCGCCGGGCTGCTGCTGGTGCGAGCGATCAACGGGCAGCGAGAAATGGCTGTACGCCTGGCTTTGGGCGCGTCCTCCGGCACGTTGCTGCGGCAAACCATGCTCGAGAGCCTCGCCCTGAGTATGAGTGGCGGTGTGCTTGGGATCGGACTCGCCGCTTTGGCTCTCGCCCTGGGCAGGAATCTGCTGCCCGAGACTTTGCCGCGCCCCAACGAGATCGTGCTCAACTGGCAGGTCGCGGCCTTCGCCCTGCTGCTTGCCGTGCTCACCGGGTTGCTTTGCGGGTTGGCTCCGGGGTTTGCAGCTCTGGGCACAAATGTAAACGCTGCGCTCAAGGAAGGAGGGCGCAGTGGTTCCGTGAGCGGGAGCCATGCACGGTTGCGTTCGACCCTGGTGGTTGTGGAGATCGCAATTGCACTGATCCTGCTGACAGCCTCGGGGCTGCTGCTGCGAAGTTTCGCAAACATGAGCGCGGTCGACCTGGGCTTCCGCCCCGAACACGTCACCACCGCGAGCTACTCACTGCCGCATAAGCAATATGCAAACCAGGCCCAAGTGGACTCCTTCAACAACGAGCTGCTGCAACGGCTCCGGCAACTCCCTGGCGCAGAAGCTGCCGGATTGACCAACACACTTCCTGCTACCGGAGAAGACGGCCTTGATGCCTTTGTCGCTGATGGCTACTCAGCTCCAAAGGGATCCAGCCAGACAGCCGCCTCGCCCAACCAGGTAATGGGAGACTACTTTCGCGCGATGGGGATTCGGCTGCTGCGTGGCCGCTTCTTCACTGCAGCCGATGATGCCAATGGCCAGATGGTTGTGATCGTGAATCACGAGTTCGGGGAGCACTACTGGCCGCATCAGGATCCGGTCGGAAAGCGGATGCGCATGGGCACGCAGACGGCGAAGACCCCCTGGATGACGGTCGTGGGAGAAGTCGCTGACGTCAAGCTGACCTCACCCGACACCGACGCAGGAGAGCAGTTCTACCAACCGATCACGCAACTGGAAAAGGATAGCGGGGCCTACGCTTCGCCGACGGATATCATTGGCAATGGCGGCTTCATTGTCCTGCGTTCGGCGCTGCCGCCGCAGCAGATGGAGAACGCTCTGCGGGCAACCGTAAGGTCGATCGATCCGCAACTGCCGCTGACGCGGGTGCAGACCATGGAACAGGTGGTCTCCGGCAGCGAAGCGCCTCGCCGCTTCAACACTGTGATTATTTCCGGTTTTGCTGTGGCCGCCGTGTTGCTGGCGGTGCTTGGCGTTTACAGCGTGATCGCCTTTTCCGTTGTTGCTCGCGTGCAAGAGATGGCCATCCGCATGGCCCTCGGCTCACAACGCGCCGGTATCATGCGTCTGATCTTGCAATCCGGTATGAAGCTTGCCGCAATCGGCTGTGCTCTTGGTCTGGCGGGAGCCATCGCAGCTTCGGGCCTTTTGCGCTCCTTCCTCTTTGGGGTGAGTCCATTCGACCCGCTCACCATGATAATGGCCGCAATCGTCGTATTCCTGCTGGCTCTCGTTGCCTCCGCGCTTCCCGCTCAGCGGGCAGCTTCTATCGATCCCATGCAGACCTTGCGAGGAGAATAGCCTAGGGTTTTAGCAGCCCGCTGCCGAAACCTCACACAACGAAAGTCTAAATTGATCGCGCCTCAACCCGAAAGGCAAGGCTTGCCGTAACTTGCCTGGTTGGACTGCCCACTGGGGAAGTTAATGCGACTTTGCAGGCACTTTCCCTGATTGAATAAGGCTCGAAGCCAGCTTCGGAGCTGACCTCACAAGTCCGCTCTGTCTCGGATGTGGCAAGATTGTGGCGGTGAAGATTTACATTCGAATTACGCTTCTACTGATTCTCATGCTTTCAACCCCCGGGCTTGACGCCCAAAATCAAAAGGGGCCTGCAAACGAAGCGCAACCGCAATACGGCGCCATCACGGGAAGCGTCGTTTGCCATGATAGCAACAGCTCTGCGCGGTTCGCCGTGGTTCTCACCATTCCAATTCCTGTTTTCGATGCAAGTGGGAAGAAGGTGACTTTGCCCAGGGTCAATGGTCGCGACGTTGCAACGACGAATCTTGACGGAGCGTACATGCTTCCCAAGATCGCACCAGGCGACTACTTCGTCTTGGCCGAATTGGATGGGTATCTGTCGCCGGTAGGGCAATTTAGTCAGGAGGACCTGGAGAACCTGACCCCGGAGACGATAAAGAAACTGGGTGGACTGATCCCTAGCGTTCACGTAGAACCTGGAAAAACAAGCCATGCGGATGTCACTCTGGAACGTGCAGCGTCGATCTCCGGCAACGTAACCTATGATGACGGCTCGCCTGGGATTGGCGTCTACGTGCAGGTTGAACCGGCGCAGGACGTTCTGGCCGATAAGCGCCCGCTATTGCAGGGCCTGGTTGCCAGAGGTATGTTCCAGGCAGGCGATCACGGCCAATACCGAATCAATGGCTTGGCAGATGGAAAGTATGTTGTTGAAGTGTCGATGGGCATTCCGACATATGAGGACAATCCGATGGCCCCTGAATTTGAGCAGGATCCTTACCAGGGCTACCCTTTCGGTGGCATCGTACCGATCTATGCCGAGAAAGCAGTTCGCAGGAAAGACGCAAAAATCTATGAGCTAACTCAGGGGGAAGACCTGAGCGGGGCCGACATTGAAATACCCTTGCGCGGGCTTTATACGATCACCGGCACTGTAGTCGCGCAGGGCAACCAACCGCCTATCGTATTCGGAGGTGTCTCTCTTCAGAACGTGAGTGACAAGACTATAACGCGAAGTACGCCGGTTATCGCAGACGGGGCTTTTCGATTCCCCTACTTGCCTTCAGGCAAATACGAATTGAAGACGACCCGTCTTTCGGACCATCCACCGTACGTCGGCCAGCCTGACGCTGACCGCGGGCCTGGCCAGACGTATGTAGATGCAACCATCACGGTGGAAGTGATGAACAAAAACCTGGATGGTGTGACTATTGCAGTGCGCTTCTGGCAGTTTTTGGTACGGGTTCGAAAGACAGTTCCTGACATTCCTAAACAAGACAGGCGATGACACTCAAAGCCGTTTCTCTCAAGAGCACGTCGTTTCTGAACCGGCATGGTCGCATTACCCGAAAAACGGGGTTATAGGTAAGTTGCCCGCTTATCCTACTCGCGCGGGGAGCAATTCCGGAGGTTTGGAGTTTCTTGGGCGCTCGGTGAGCGAGTTGAAAAGCCTGCGGTTTCTTCCGCAATTTGCCGACTCATCTCCCGGGGCTGTACGCTGAAGGCTATGCGCACTTTGTCCATCCTCGTTTCTCTCGCGCTTTCGAGTTCAGTCGCCATCGGTCAAGCCTCAACGACGGCGCCGGCGTTTGACGTTGCTTCGGTGAAGCCGAGCCAACGCTTAGTCGGGCCGGACTATAACAATCAACTTACATACTCCCCTACTGGGATCACGGCCAAGAATGTCACTCTGCAGCGCCTGGTAGCCGAGGCTTACCACCTGCAACTGAATCAAGTATTGGGGCCAAGCTGGCTTGACAAGAACGAATACGATATTGACGCAAGAGCAGGAGCCGGCACGAGGGAGCAAATAGCCCTGATGCTAAGAAGCCTTGTTGCCGAGCGATTCAAACTGACACAGCACAGCGAGATGCGAGAGATGCGCGTGTACGAGCTGGTTGTCGGCAAGTCGGGTCCCAAAATTCACCCTATCAAGGACGGAGAAACTACCACGGCACCAGCTGGATTTCATTTTCACGGGGATTTGCGCCGGTTCGCAGACCTGCTTGCCGTCCAGTTATCCATACCGGCTCCTGTCAATCCAGGCGAACCGGTTCGAGCAAGTGCGTCCCCGATTTCGGTGCTGGATAAAACGGGACTTCCCGGCATTTTTGACTTTAGCGTGGACATCCACCCTGAGCTGGGCACTGATATGTTCGCATCCTGGCAGAGGGCCCTGGAAGATCAGTTGGGACTGAGAATCGAAAGCCGCAAAGAAAACGTGGCCGTATTGGTGGTGGACGAAGCGGCAAGAATGCCGACTGAAAACTGACCACAGCGACCATGCGTTGGAGCGGAGTCACGCACCGGAGAGCCACTATAAACGGCCCTATCGATGGACTTTATTCGGGCGACCCTGATTTCCGCTTGGCCAAGGACACTATCATGTGTATATAGAGGCTTCTTGGATATATTGCCTCTGCCTAAACCGGTTTACGGGACATTCTAAATGCGCCGTCTTTCATCGTCCTGCTGGACGAGGTCATGGTAGGGCCGCGTGAGACCGCGCCTCGCACTTTTTATCGGCCTACCGCAGTCAGTACTTTAGAGTCAGCTGAAAAACCCCGTGTGCGAAGGCTTTAGGCCGCATCTTTATGCCGGCTTGGTTTGACAGCCAGGCACAACAGATGTATCTACATATAATATGCACCGGCAAGCTTCTGGAGAGCAACCTGCAGATTCACTTTTCGAGTTGCCATGCGCGTGTCAGAACCTTCGCCGCCTCAGCCGGGTCGTAACCCGGATTTACGACCAGGAACTGAGAAGGGCAGGCCTTGAGATCGCGCAATTCGGTCTGCTGACCGCACTGGCGCAAGGTGGGAGAGGCTAATCAAAAGCGCCTGAGCGCCGGCTTTGCCATGGATAGTACGACTCTGACGCGAACCCTGGGGCTACTGCGGAAACAGGGCTGGGTTCGCGCCAGGCGCGGAAAGGACCGGCGGGAGCGCCTGTTCAGCTTGACGGCGCAGGCAGCCGGCAGCTGGCGGTGGCTCAACCGTACTGGGAGCGGGCGGAGCGGAGGTTGCGGCAAGAACTCGGCGATGCGGGCTGGAAGAATATGAAAGAAACGGTATTTCGAATGACGGAAGCCGCGGATGCGGGCGTAATTTTCTGCATCCATATAGATGCATATACATCTACCTAGCAAGGCAGCCGAAAGGAGCCATCTATGAAAATCTCAATCTATTGGTCGTCCGCGCTGCGCTTGCGGTTTTCCTGGCCGCGCTGCGTGGAGCGTTCTTCCACCGAAAGCAACGGAGTCGACTCGTCGTCAGGCTCACGTCGCCCGGACCTCGAATACCTGAAAGCCGTAAACACCGTCGCGCCACCGCAAGATCCGCAGTTGCTGTTTCTGCTGATGGCGGAGTACTCGAGCGCCAACCTGCAGGGTGAGGGCGCGGAGTTCTTTTCGGCGCGACTGAAGGAATTCGGCCCGCGCTTGACGGACGGTCAAAAGGCGCTGTATCTGAGCGCCATCGGACTATTGCGCGCCCAGCACGCATCTTCCGTCTCGTTGTTGCACCGGATCGGTTACGTGAAAGACACGATAGCGATCCTGGATCAAGCCAAGCAGCTTTCCGGAGGGCAAATCTTCGTTGTGAACTGGATTGCCGGCATTGTTCATAGCCGAGCTTCCTAGCCTTCTTCCATCAGAGGAAGGCAGCGCAGGAGGAGTTGGCCTGGTGCGTGGAAAACGCCGATAAAGCCCCTCATGCGGGTTGGTTGCGGGAAGTCTATTATCACCTCGGAAAGCTGGCTCTTGCTGACGGGGAACAGGCCAAGGCACAGGACTATCTGCGGCGGAGCGGCTACAAGAGTTTCGACAGGCCGATTACGCTGATTACTCCTTTTTCGGAAGACGTCGCTTCGGGCCATGCCTTTGCGCCGCGGCGCATCGCCGAGATCGTGCCGGGCCGCGTATATGCGCTCTCGGGTTTCGAGTTCACGGAATACTATTTTGTGGTTTCCGATGATGGGCGGCAGTTGATCGGCATCGACGCCGGTACACGAGCCGATTCCGCCAAGGTTGCGTACGAGGCGCTGCGCGCATACGCGCCCAGCCTTCCGGAATTGACAACCATCTTCATTACGCACTCCCACTGGGACCACGTTGGAGGCCACAAATATTTCCGCGCCCTGAATCCGCGCTTGCGTTTCTATGCCAGGAGCAACTACCAGGAAGAAATTGCTCGCGATATCGATCGGGCCGGAAAATTTTGGTAAGCAATTCTTCGGTGAGCGCTTCAGTCTCGACGACGTACGCAGCTTCAAGCCGGATGTGACGATCGACCGCCGCACGGAGTTGAAGATTGGGGGGACGCGCATTGAGCTGATTCCTGTGCATGGAGGAGAAACTCACGACGCTATGTTCATCAATCTGCCGGATCAGGGTGTGATGTTCGTGGGAGATTTCATCATGCCGTATCTTGGGGCGCCCTTTGTGGAGGAAGGCGATTTTCAGGGACTACTCGATGCGATTGACGTTGTTGTTGAAAAGCATCCCCAGCACCTGCTGCACGGCCACGAGCCGCTCACCCGGTATTTCGCTTCTGCCACCATGCTGGCGCAGCTCAAAACAGACCTGGTGTGGCTGCACGAGCAGGTATTGACTGCGGTCCGCCGCGGCGATGAACGTGCCGCGATTCACCAGGCGAACTTGATTCCTCCGGGTCTGCTCGGTGGCCAGCCCGACGTGTATCAGCCATACCTGATTTTGCGCGAACACGTCATTGACCGCCTATACGACCAGAACGTCGGCTATTGGCAGCCGGACCTGCAAGGCCTCGACCATCTCGGCAGCGGCGACCGCGCGGAACTCCTGGTCGACTACCTCGGTGATGTCGGAAAAGCAGCTCGTCAGGACCGTCGAGCGCTTGGTCGCCGACGGCAAATACGAACTGGCCGCCTCGCTGCTTGAATCGTCCGGAAGCAGGTTCGAGCACAGCACTTCCGTGGCTAACGCCAAACGGCTCGTCTACCTCAAGCTGATGGAAAAGAACCAGAATACTGACCCGTTCAAATTCATCATTTACTCGGCGAAGATCGGCGAACAAACACCGCAGATGGCCATTGGCAAGTGATGAAACCAGCCCTTCCCCGGATTTCCTGTGGAACTTGGTGGCTTTGGCAAACTTCATGCGCCTTTCCTTACTGAAAGGCTGGCAGGTGCCGGTAGTTTCGGCCTACACGCGAGCGAAGGGCAGTTTTACCACTGTCCGGTGTCCCACCCGATCCTTGTCACAAATCAGCCAACCACAAACATCCCGCCGCGGCGGGATGTTTTACCCCAAGGAAAACTTTAGCAATGGCTGTATCTCAACCGTAGATGTTCTATATCCGTCGGCGCCGTTTTTCCTGTTCTTCAACCCCACATTACTCGAGGCCCAGCTCAAGCCGGTGCTCGAATACTCTGCGCTTCCACGATGGAGGTGGCCGTTCGCGACGCACGAACTGTTTTGAAGACGACCGCCGAGGAAGGGATATCTATGTCCACAGGCAAACGATCAAGATCCTCGATAAAGGTCTGGGTCAGTTTCGGCGTCAATCGTTTGCGTTTTTCGCCAACCAGCAAAGCGTTCAGCATCTCATGACGCCAGAAGGCCGGAACGGTAACCCGGTCGCCGGCCGCGATGCGCTCAGCAACTTCCCGCGCCTTTTGCGACTCTTCGTCCGGAAAACACCAAGTCAGAACAATGGACGCATCGAGAACAAAACGGGTCACGGCCTGCTCTCTTGGAGCAGGTCCCTAATCGTCGACCCTCCGAGCGACAATCCATGGTGCTTGCCGAAACTGGCCAGCCGTCGGACAATCGTCGCCGTGGACTCAGCTTCATCTGCGGGTTTGGGCAGACGGGAACGAAGTGTATCGAGCGCTTGGTCAAGCGCTTCATCCGTACTTTGTGCCAAGCCGGAACTAATGGCTTCGCGAAGCAACTGCTCCTGTTCGGGTCGGAGGATGATGGTCATTGGTTGCCTTTCTCTCCATTATTACCCCATGGTCCAGCGGCCTACCGCCCACACACCAGAAACTTGAGCCCTGTCACGGCCCGGAGCAGCCGCAAGTATAGTTATTTCATAACTATAGGAAGGCTTCCGGCTTGGCAACCGTCGGCGTACCGGCTCCCAATCCAGCCGCCCTTAGGGCTTCGCTTCACCCGACGCGGCGGGATCGTAGTATTCACGCCATGATGCGATCTTGCCGTCCTTCAGATCGACCATGATCGCATCGTGGGAAATTCCACGATTGCCATCTCGTTTGCGGGTGATCGCCCAATCCCATTCGATCGCCACCTTCTTACCATCGGGCGAAGCGAAGACATTTTTAATGGTGACGTGCAGATCAGTGAAATCCTTGAAGTAGTCCTTCATCGAGGCCGGCATATCAGGAGCGGCCGTGTTCCCTTCCGGCGAGGTCAACACTGCGGTGGGCAGCCAGTCAGACGCGGCAATGGTGAAATCCTGCTTTTCCCAAGCTCGTGCCTGGCGCTCCACCAACGCCCGGGCTGATTCCTGTTGGGCCATCCCGGCCATGGCGCAAGACAAAAAGATGCCAACTAGAAAGACGCGCTTCGCCCGATTCATTTTTCCCCCTGAACGGTTACCTGTAACAGAACGGTAGCGGCTTGATGAAATTCTTTCCCCAGTTCCTCGGCGCTCCCAAAGAGTTTGCCTTCGACGTGGCGGGCCGGCAAATTAAATACCAGCGGCGACGCAGCAAAGGGATAAGGGCTGAGCCGGAAGTGGCGCTCACCCAGGGACTCCACCACAACTCGCCCTTCGCCGCCTCCGCGCATAGGCAAAGCGTGCAGCAGATCGCCCGGCTGCTCGTAATCAACACAACTCAGCAGCGACAGGTTGTCCGTCGCCTGCAGCAGCCGAAAGTGATTCTCAATCCGCTTCGGCGAAATCTCTTCCGCCGAAAGTTCCCTATCTACCGCGATCCGGCTCTTCAATTCCTCCTGAAACTTCAACTGGCGCTCAAGAAAGGCATCGAGCAGCGGCAGTTGCTCCGGTTGAATCGTGGTGCGATCGGCGTGCGCAGTCAGTAGATTGTAGGTGTGCATGGAAACCAGGAGCGCGGCATAGGCATCCTCCTCGGCCACCAGGCGCGCGGCCCGCTCCCGTACCGCGAGATAGTCGGCCAGGTCTATCTCTTCAAAGGCTGAGTATTTACCCACCAGCTCAACCGAGAAAGCGCTGGGCTTTCCCTGCCTGGTAATCTGCGGCTGCTGATCGCGTGCTGCCCAACCATTGTCGTGGGTGGCAATGCCGCGCAGCACCCGGGCGCGCGGCTCAGGCGCGAGGAATAGATCGTTACCCCATTGGGCCGCGAAAGCTCCCGCCAGTTGCGCATGGTCCACATGGGTCACCAACCACCACCCGGTTTCAGATTCCAGACGAAGCATTGTTGTGTCCCCTATTCATCGGTGGTCGCCCGCGCTGACTCATGCCAGTTGTGCAGGAAATACCACTCCAGAAACATCACGACAAAGAAAAAAGCAAAGCCCAGCACAGTGGCGGCCAGCACCAGGGCGAAGAGGTAATCGGTTTGCAGCTGTGCGCTGGCGTACAGGATAGAGTAGCCCAAACCGCCTTCGCCCACCCTGCTGGAACCGGCAAAGAGCTCCCCGGTAATGGCCCCGATCACCGAGATTCCGGCAGCGATGCGGATGCCCACAAAGAGCGAAGGCACGGCATGGGGAAGGCGAAGCCGGGTGAGGATCTGTATCCGGGAAGCATTGTGCATGAGGAAGAGATGGATCAGGTTCGGCTCCACGCTGATCAATCCCTGGGTTGTATTGGCGATGATCGGCGCCAGGCAGATGATGAAGGCCACAACGGTAACCGACAGCGTCCCGGGCCCAACCCACATCAGGATCAGCGGCGCCACGGCGACGATAGGAACAGTCTGCAGCAGGATGGTGTACGGGTAGAGCATCCGCCGTACCCAGCGGGATTGCGCGAAGACCAACGCGATCAACACGCCGGCAACGATACTGGCTGCCAGCCCGCCGGCTGCCTCTTCCGAGGTGATGGCGAGCGAGGCCACCAGCGATGGAAATCGGGCGACCACTGCCCGGCCCACGGCCAGAGGCGGGGGCAGCATGTACGGTGGCAGATGCAGCAGCACATCGAGCCCCTGCCACAACAGCAGCAGTGCGGCGAAGACGGCGAGCGCGTTCAGTAGCGTGACGGCATACTTTTTCATGCGCTGCGCACCCCGCGAAGGGCTCGCGAAACTTCGGTTACGTAAGATTCAAACTGCCCGCTCTCGCGCGTGACACTGGTTCGGGGAAAGGGGAGATCGATCTCGATCTGCTGCGCGATGCGGCCGGGCGACGGCGCGAGGACGATAATGCGGGTGGAAAGGAAGACCGCCTCAGCAACCGAGTGAGTGACAAATACCGCGGTCCAGTTTTGTTCTGCCCGCAGGCGGAGCAGTTCCTCGTTCAGCCGGTCGCGGGTCATCTCGTCGAGCGCGCCGAAGGGCTCGTCCATCAGCAACAGCCGCGGTGTCGTGGCCAGCGCGCGGGCCACGGAAACGCGCATCTTCATGCCTCCTGAAAGCTGGCGCGGGTAAGCCTGCGCCACGTGCGTGAGCCCGACCAGCTCCAGCAGCGACTGCACCTTCGTTTTTCTCGCTTCGCGGCTTACGTGCTCCAGCTCCAGCCCCAGGCCGACATTGCGGGTGACGTTGCGCCAGGGCAAAAGCGTCGCGTCCTGGAAGATGTAAGAGACGGTCTTGCGCGCATTCACCGGCGTCATGCCGTCCACCAGGATGCTACCCGAGCTGGCGCCGGTGAGGCCGGAGATGAGCTTGAGCAGGGTGGACTTGCCACACCCGGAAGGGCCGATCAGGCTGATGAACTCGCCTTTCTCGATGGCGAGATTAATCTGCTGCAGCACCGGCGGGTTGCTCCCGTAGCGTTTGCTTACGTTGGATAGGGTCACCATGAGTGGTCCACCAGTGGCAGTTCCAGCCGGGAAGGATGCTCCGCGTCATGCAGCACCATCTGGGTCGAGCGCTGCCAGTTCCACGAATCCGCCAGCCGCGGCGGCACTGCGCTGGAGGGATTGCGGTCGTAGAGGGGGAAGGCGCTGCTGGCCACTTCCAACCGAATTGCATCGCCCGCGGCGAAGACGCACGAGGTCGGCTCGAGCTCGAACTGCCAGCACTGGATGGCATCCGCACGATAGCTGGTCTCGCGAAAAAGATAGGACGAGCGGGCGATGCCGATACACACAAAATCAGCCTGGCCGCTGGGCCGCACCCGCACCAGCTTGCCGGTAAAGTCGGCATAAGCGGCCGAAGTGGCACAGTAGATCGTGAGCTTCGGCGATCCGAATATGTGCAGCGGCGCAACCAGGGGAGCACCAGTGTAAACCAGCAGATTGTTGCCCATTTCGAGCTGCGCCTGGTTGAAAGGACCACTCAGGGCTGCTGGTCCGCCCGGGGCGTAGACCGGGGTTTCCGGATCGTAGACAAAAACATCGCGCGGCTCGACCAGGTTGGGCGCTGCGGTCGAGAGCCAGCCATTGCCCTTGCGCGAGTCGGCACGGCCTCCGCTATGCAGATACAGGGAAAGGGTCTCTGCTGGAAATGTCTCCGCATCAAACCAGCGGTTAGCGCCTAATGCGAAGTGACGGATACGCGGCTCGTGGTCAAACTCGCCGCTGCCCTTGAGCCAATGGTTGAACCAACGCAACAGCAGCGAATCGGTATCGAGCAGCGCTTCGGGGCCAAGGTTCTGCTCGCCGGCTAGCTCGCCCCAGGGGATATGCACCCAGGGGCCGGCGACGAGATATTGCTTGTCCGCATTTTCGGACATGGCCTGAAAGCCAGCCACGCTGCCTGATAGGAAAGTATCAAACCAGCCGGAGATGTGCAGTGCCGGCACCGCAATCCGCTTCAGCGATTCGCTTACGTCCAGGGCCGACCAGTAGGGGCCGGGGAGATGGTGGTTGAACCAATCATTGACGTAGGACGGTAGTCCTTCATGTTGGAGCTGCGGATGCAATCCGTACGGCGTCACCAGGGGTTGGCTGCGCAGGTCGGCCCAGGCCTTTTCCAGGCCATCGCTCGCCGCCCGCAGCTTAAGGCGCCGGGCATCCGCCTTCAGCATTTGCAAACCCCAGCCCAGGCTTGACGCCAGCCGCAGCGCGCCCTGGCGATAGAACCAGCCGTGGTAGAGGTCGCACGCGGTCTGTGCGGGCGCGATGCAGACCAAACCCTCCGGCTGTTCTGCCGCCGCAAGAAGCTGTGTCAGTCCCTGGTAAGAGAAGCCATACATGCCCACGCTGCCGTTCGACTCGCTGCGCGTGCGCAGCCAGCGGATGGTCTCGGCTCCATCAGCCCCCTCATTCCGAAAGGGATAGAACTCGCCCTCGGAATCACCGCGCCCGCGCACATCCTGGATGACAACGTTGTAGCCGTGGGCGGCAAACCACACCGGGTGCGCGTAGACCACGGTCGACGCGATGTCCCGGCCGTAGGGCTGGCGCATCAGCAAGGTCGGGTGCGGTCCAGGCGCTGCAGGGTAGTAATGGTCCGAAATCAGGGTGACGCCGTCAGACATGGTGCAGCGCACAGCGCGTTCAAGGCGAACACCTGAGCCGCAGTCGAGTTGTTCTGTACTCATCACTCTTACAGTCCCTTCGGGAGCTAAAGCCGCACTATTCAATCAAAGTTGCCGAATCGATAGAACCGCAGGTCCCTCCACTACGCTTCGCTCCGGTCGGGATGACAATTTTGGTTTGGGGTCGACGATTCTTCAGGACAAATCGCTTTTTGCAACAAAATTGTCATCCCGACCGGAGCGAAGCGCAGTGGAGGGACCTGCGGTTCTACGGACCATTCTTGGAAATGTTTTTTCGACCGGAGCGTACCCGGCCCTCAGCGGCTTCTATGAGACGGCTGAGGAAATCAAGGGAATTCCCCCCTTGTTTTTGTATTATTAGGCGTTTTTGTTTTTGCTGTTGCTTTTTGCGGTTGCTGGGACGACAAGGACCTTGAGGAAGATTCATCTCGGACTTCTATACGCACTCGAGGTGAGTCGCCAAAGACTCGGTGCTTGATGGTGTCCGATGAAGATGAATTGGGGCTGCTATCTAAAGCGCGGCCTTTGATGGCCAAGCCGCTGAGCGCAGTCACCCAAACTCGAGATGGATTCGTCGGCAACAAACTCTGTTCTGTTCCTTGTGCTGCTGGTTAGGGGAGGGGTTTAGACGGCCTTAGCTAACTGGGTCGCCGACTGAGGAAACGGTTCAAACTTCTTGCCGTTGCGCCACATGCTAAGCAAGAGCACGGCCAGCTTGCGGGCTACGGCAACGATGGCGCGCTTCTTGCCTCGCTTGCCGCCGCAGGCGGCAAGCTTAAGGCCCCAGCGGCGCAGCTCCGAGTCTGGGCCAAAACGGCCCAGAATGTACTGTGCCGACTGCACCAGCAAACTGCGCAGGTAGCTGTTGCCGGTCTTGGTAATCCCGCATTGCGGGTCACAGGCGCCAGATTGTTGCTGGCTGGGTCTGAGGCCGAGGTAGGCCCCGGCCTGGCGGTTGGTTTCCATCGCTTCCGGATTGCCCAGCGTCAACACATAGCAGGCCGCCACCACCGGACCTACCCCGGGGGCGGTACGCAAAAGCGTGATCTCCGGATATTTCTTAGCCAGGCCCGCAATCTGCTTGTCCATCCCATCCAGGGCCCGGTTCATCTGCGCGATCTGTTTCAGCAGAGGCCCACAGGCCGCTTTCAGCGCCGGCGGCACCGCCGCCGGCGCCTTCTCCGGGAATGCCTCGGGGCTGCAAGCGGGCAGTCGTTCGCCGCCACTCTTGACCAGCCCACGCGCGGAATTGATCAGCATCGTCCGGGCGCGCACCAGCACGCTGCGGGTATGGATCAGGTTCAGGTCCTGCTGGCGCTCCAGGCTGCGGTGCTCGATCGGGTGCAGCAGCTTGGGATCGAAGGCCGCCATCCGTGCTAACTGCTCGGCATCGTTGCGGTCGTTCTTGCTCTCGCTGCCGGTGAGGGTGGGGATCTTGCGCGGGTTGGCTACGATCACCTCGTGACCATAGCTCTTCAACAACCGGCTCACCCAGGGTGAATGGGTCCCGGCTTCCAGCGCTATCCGCATTCGCGGCTCACCCCAGAAATGCTTCTTCAGGGCTGCTACGGTGGTTTGTATCCGACCCTCTTCCATCCACTCTCCTCGGTTGGACAACATGCAGTAATGGCTGTAACGGTCGCCCAGATCCAAACCCACTACCGGCAACGGTTGACTCGGCGCCGCTGTCACATAACCCTGCTTCTTGCTAATCTTCTTAATGGCTGGTCTCCTTTGCACCCTTGAGTGCGTATCGAAAGCTTAGCTTCCGGTGAGGCCAGCCGTCTCATCCCATCTAAAGCCGCGGTGATGGTTACGATTATGGACGGCCTGAAGGCCGTCCCCTTCAGCCCATTTTCATTCCCTCAGGGTTTATGCCAGTTCTCGTAAGCAGCCATGGCCGTCAAGGCAGCGGCGACCTTCTTCGCTGCCTCATCAATCCAGAGCGTGCCCTTCTCCGCAGTCGCAGGATTGGGATCGCCCATCACTCCGCTGGGCGCAATATCCCTGGTAAGCCAGGCAAACGTTGCGGAGGCATTCTCCGGGCGCAACAACTCCGGCTTGGCAATGTCCGCAATGTAGTTCACGGTGTACTCGCCGGTGTGAACCAACTGCGGTATGGCGCTGAGCAAAAATGCGGTTTCAACCTCGCCCGCGTGGAAGCCATAGGTACGCTCCTGCTCGCCGAGCCCGGTAAATGCCGCACCCCCGGAGCCCAAGAGCGAGAAGACCCGCAGGCCGAACTCCGCCCGCAGATCGCGCGCCATCACATCCACCAGCGAAGCGTTCCCTCCATGCGTGTTGTAGAGTACCAGCTTCTTGAAGGCGGAAGCGGCGATGCTCGCGCCCAGGTCCCGCAGCACCGCCATGAAGGTCGAAGCAGATACCGACAGCGTTCCCGGAAAACCGATATGCTCGTTGCTCTTGCCATAACAAACCGCGGGCAGCGCGTACACCGGGACATCCTGCGGCAGGCGGGCCAGCGCGGCGCCCAGCAGGATGCTGTTGATCAGCGTGTCGGTGGCCAGGGGCAGATGTTGGCCATGCTGCTCGATGGCCGCCGTGGGCAGCACCAGAACCGTAGTCTCCCGGGGAAGAGCGTCCACTTGCTTCCAGGTGAGATAGGCGAAGTTGCGGCTATCAGGAATCCAGCTCTTCATGCGGTGGGCGCTCCGGCGGGATGCCGCTCGAAGGTCACCATCTTGCCCGGATTCAGCAGCCCCTTGGTGTCGTATTTATGCTTGGCCAGCAGCTGCACATTGTCGCTGCGATAGCGGCCTCCGCCCTCGACATTGTTCACATGGGGATTGGCGACGCTCACCCCGATCTCGCGACAGTAATCGATCATCTCGTTCAAGCGTTTCTCGGTGGTGAAGCGCACCACGGGGATTGCCCCGGGAAATACCACCCCCTGGGCATTCTTGATGAACTCGATGTGCAACAGAAATTCGTCGCCGAAGCGCTGCTTCAGGCGGGCAAACTGGCTGCGCGCAGCAACCGCATCGAAGCCGCATTGCAGGTAGGTGTACCCAGGATCGGCCTTCATGGCCCACAAGCGTGGTGTGGTTCCAGGTGTAGTCGGAGAGCAGCGGCACACTGCGCAACCCGGCATAAGGCGCGGAGAAGGTCACGGCCCCTCCCGCCTCCCGAGCCGCCGCTTCCAGCTTCTCCCGTTGCGCCTCGGCAATCATGAAAAATATCAGCGCCTTGCCCTCCGGGCGCCAACGTGCGCACCGGGCTGAAGAACGAAGGGATGGGCCACTCAAAAGGAGTCACCAGCCGCTTGGTCCATTCCGCGCCGGTGGCGATGCGCTCGCTGAAGTCAAAGGCCTGGTCGAAGGTATCGAAGGCGACGGAACATTGCGCCCACTCCACGCTGGGGGTAAGCGCCAGCCAGATGCGGGTAATGATCCCGTTGGTGCCCCAGGCGTGCAGAATCTCGTGCACGGCTTCGCCCTCATGATGGACAACCCGCGGCGCGTCTTCCATGGTGACCACATCCATGGCGCGCACCGTGGCGAAGTCGCGCAGGCCGCCATGCGCCACCGACCCAATGCCTCCCGAGCCGCCGCCCAGAAAGCCTCCCACCGAAGCTTTGGCCACCGTCGAGGGATAGCAGCGAAGCTCCCATCCCACCTTGCGGGCTTCGGCTTCCAGCACGCCCAGGCGCACCCCCGGCTGGCAAACCGCTACCCCGTCGGCGGCCGATGGATTCAATCTGGTCCATGCGCGACAAGTCCAGCAGCACGCCCCCATGCAACGGCACCGCCTGCCCGTAGTTCCCGGTGCCGGCGCCCCGCGCGGTAACGGGAATATCGTGCACATAGCAATAGCCCAGGACATCCTGAATCTCCTTGACCGTCAGCGGATGGACCACCACCTCGGCGAACTTGCCATCGAGTTGCTTGCGCAAGACCGGCGAGTACCAGTAGAAGTCGCGGGAAAGGCGGTTGACCACCTGGGGAGCGGTCGAAACCCGTGCAGCATCGCCCACAATCGCGGCCAGGGACACTTCAAGCGGGGTCGTCATGCAGGTCAGTTGCTCCTCTCTTATTCCTTGCGGTTGCTCCAGGTGGCAAAGGCGCTTTGCATCCGCAGATCGCTAAACAAGGTGTTGCAGAGTTCACGTAGGAAGGGCCCGGTTACTACGGTTTGCATATCGCTTCGCCGCGCAAGCTCGGCGGCCGGTATCTGGATCTGGCGGCAATATCGGTTCGCGTCCTCGATGGTTGCCCCGTAGACGACCCGGTCGAGCCCGGCCCAAAGGGCATTGGCCATACACATGGGACAAGGTTCGCAGGTGGAATAAAGTGTATATCCGCTGAGCGAGTAACTCTTGCGTTTTTTGCAGGCCAGGCGGACGGTGCGGAGTTCGGCGTGCGCCGACGGGTCGTTTTCGACAGCCACGGCGTTCCGCCCGCGCATGAGCGTTGCTCCGCTTTGCGTGTCGACGATCAGGGCGCCGAAGGGCACCGGCCGCGGCGTGCGGAAACTAAGCGCGGTAAATTTGACCAGCGCTCTAAGGCGGTCTTCGTCCGCTTGCTCAATGTTCATGCGGCAGTTTAAATCATGGTATACACGAACCGATATGTCTGCTTTGACAGAAATAAAAAACTCCACCCGTACGCCGGTTGAATTGGCGCAGGAAGCGTTTGCCCGCGCCAACAGCAATGCCGGCAAGAACGTGTTTCTCGCCATGGACCCGCAGCGTACCCTGGCGGAAGCGGAAGCCCTCACCACCCGCTTTCCCAACCCGGAGCAACGGCCAGTCCTCTTCGGAGTTCCAGTTGCCGTCAAGGATTGCTTCGACGTGGCCGGCTATCCTACCACCTGCGGCTCCCGCTTCTACGCGGAGAAAAACGGCATCGCGCGCAATGATTCAACCGTGGCTGCGCGGCTGCGGCAAGCCGGCGCCGTGATCATGGGCAAGACTCATTTGCATCAGCTGGCCTACGGCATCACCGGCGAGAACAGCGACTACGGGGATTGCGTCCAGCCTCGCAATGCGCAGTGGCTCACCGGGGGCTCATCCAGCGGCAGCGTAGCCAGCGTGCAGGAGGGTTCTTCGGTGGCCGCGATCGGCACCGATACCGGCGGCTCCATCCGCGTGCCGGCGGCGCTTTGCGGCCTGGCCGGCTATCGCTCCTCCCTCGGCCTCGGCGGCGCCCAGGCGTGGGAGGGCGGCACGCATCTCGCTGAGTCTTTCGACACCCTGGGATGGGTCTTCCGCGACTTACGCGATGGGCCCGCGCTGGCGGCTGCGTTGTTCGGCCTGGAGCCGGCCGCTGCCCCGCGGAGCGTAACCATCGCCGCCGTAGGAGGGTCCTTTCTGCACGACTGCGAGCCCGCGGTGCTCGCCGTGTACCAGGGGTGGCAGGAAGAATTGCGCCGCGCCGGAGCAAAGTTGGAGCCTTTCGAACCTGAATTCTGGGAGGACACGCGGGAGATTTTTCTCGGCATCCAGGGACACGAGGCCTCCGCTCTTCACCAGGGAAATTACGAACACTTTGAGCGGCCTATCGCGGAGCGGCTCGCCTGGGGTGCATCGCTCTCCCAGGCTCTGGTTGAGGGCCTGCGCGAGCGTCATGCTGCCTTTCGCGGGAAGATAGACCTGTTGCTCGAACAGCATGACTTTCTCATCCTGCCCTGTGCTCCCATGAGTGCGCTGCCGGTGGGCGCCGATCACTCCGCCACGCGCCAGAAAATCCTGCGCTACACCACGCCGGCCAGCCTGGCCGGTACGCCCGTGGTCACGCTGGCGGCCAGCGGGGGCGGGGTGCAGTTGGTTGCCGCGCGGGACGCTGACGCCAGGCTGTTGGCCTTCGCAGCCATGCTAGGCTCGAAAGCATGAGGCTCTCTCTTCTGGCTGTGTGCTTGCTGGGCATCTGCCTTATGTCGGGGGGCTGCAGAAAGCAGCAAGCCGCCAGCGGGCTTACGCCGGTCGTGCTGCAAACCGACTGGTATCCCCAGCCGGAGCACGGCGGCTTCTACGACGCCCAGATTCGCGGCTACTACAAAGACGAAGGCTTGGACGTGACCATTGCGCCCGGCGGACCTTATGTCAACGGAGATCAGCAGGTCTCGGTAGGCGCCGCGCAATTCGCCATGAATTCGTCGGACCACACGCTGCAGGCGATCGGCAACGGCGTGCCCTTGGTCGCCGTGGCTGCGACTATGCAACACGACCCGCAGGCCTTGATGGTGCACCAGGATTCACCCGTCCATCGCTTTGAGGACCTGGAGGGCCACGCGATTGCCATCAGGCTGGGATTGTCGACATGGTTTGACTATCTGGTTAAGCGCTATCACTTCAAGGATGTGCGGGAGATCCCGGCAACTTACAGTGTCGCCAATTTTCTGCAGGATCCGGGTTATATCCAGCAGATCTTTGTAACCTCCGAGCCTTTCTTTGCGCGCCAGGCTGGAGTGCCGGTACGTACCCTGCTGATCAGCGACACGGGCTACGACCCATACCGCGTCTTTGTAACTTCCCGTTCTTTTCTGCAGCAGCATCCGGAGATTGTGGCTAGGTTCGTGCGCGCCTCGCTAAGGGGCTGGCGCGATTACCTGGTTCACCCGGATGACATCAATGCGGCGATCTCCAAAGTCAACCCGGCATTGAGTGTGCCGCAGATGCAGTTCAGTTACCAGGGTTTGCGTGATCAGCACTTCATCACCGGAGATGCCCCTAATGGAGCCGACCTGGGCAGCTTAGATCCCGCCCGTTGGACAAGCATGTACCAGCAGTTGCTGGAGTTGAAGTTAATCCAGAAGCCCTTCGATCCTTCGATTGCCTATACCATGCAGTTCATGCCTGCCAAGTAATTCTGAAACCGCAGGTCCCTCCACTACGCTACGCTCCGGTCGGGATGACAAATCTGTTGCAACGCGGGATTCATCCTAATAAACCCTCTACCTCAAACAGATTTGTCATCCCGACCGGAGCGTAGCGTAGTGGAGGGACCTGCGGTTTTCCCCGTCTTAGCACGCACTCCCCAACCCGCTATCAGCAGCAGCAGGATATAAACCACCTGCATCGCTAACCGGACCGGCACACTGGGCATGGGCAAACCGCCGACTACCTCGCCGGCGCCATAAACGTTGGCGGGGAAAATAGCAATCATCAGCCCGGCAAGACAAACCGAAGCGGTGCGGGTGAACTGCCGCAGCAGCAGACCGACGGCGCCGGCCAGCTCCATTGCGCCGCTAACCAAAACCAACTGGGCACGATAGGGAAAGAAAGGAGGAACCATGGTCGCGAAAATCGCGGTCCTGGTAAAGTGCCCAATTCCTGAGACCACGAGGGGTAGCACCACCACCACGCGCAAGACCCACTGCATCCAGCCGAACGAAGACAGCCCTCTCCGCCCCCACCAGAAGAAGGCGACCACCGTCACGATCAAGATCGACGTGGTAACCCAATAGACCATCCCGCTCTCCGTCTGCGATCATAACTGGCTGGGGGGCGCTTGCTGACAATGGCTTCTGAAGTTGCGCACCTCAAACCGCTCCGCCTCCGCCGGATGCGGTTTTTTTCGGTCTCCTTCCTGTTCATCGCGGGCATCGTCAACTATCTCGACCGCACCTCGTTCTCCATCGCCAACACCAGCATCCGTGCCGATCTGGGTCTCTCCGCCACCAAGATCGGAGCACTGCTTTCCGCCTTTTCCCTGGCTTATGGAGTCGCCCAGCTGCCCATCGGCCTGATGCTCGACCGCATCGGCCCGCGGGTGATTCTGGCCGTAGGCATGTTTGTCTGGTCCCTGGCGCAGATGGCCACTGGCCTGGTCAGCAGCTTCGGCGGCTTCATGGCCACGCGTATCAGCCTTGGCGCGGGCGAAGCCCCCATGATGCCGTGCGGCGTGAAGGTGATGAACGACTGGTTCAGTGCCCGCGATCGCGGTCTGCCCACCGGGCTGATGACAGCGTCGAACACCCTGGGGGTAACCCTCTCCCCGCCGATACTGACCGTGATCATGCTCTCCTTTGGCTGGCGGGCCATGTTCGTCAGTGTGGGGCTCTTCGGCGTGCTTCTTTCCCTGGCGTGGTATCCGCTCTACCGCGATCGTGACCAGGTAACGTTAACCCGCGCCGAGGCGGACTCCATGGGTCTGGAGCTCGAACGGACCAGGACAGAGATGTCCCTCCGCCAATGGAGGCGGTTGTTCCGGCTGCGCACGGTTTGGGGCATGATGCTGGGTTTCGGCGGAGTGAACTACACCACCTGGCTCTACCTATCCTGGCTGCCCGGTTACCTGCAGGCGGAAAGGCACCTCACCATCGCCAGGACCGGCTGGGTGGCGGTCATTCCCTATCTCTGCGGCACCATCGGCTCCCTGGTCAGCGGCGGGGCGGCCAACCGGTTGATCCGCCGCGGGACCGCCCCCATCCTCGCCTGCAAGATCCTCATTGTCGGCGGCATGCTTTGTTCCGCGCTCAGCACGCTCGGCGTGGCCTTTGCGCCCACCGCCACCGGAGCCGTCGCCTGCGTCAGCATCGCCATTTTCTTCATCTACTTTGCCGGCAACTCAGGGTGGGGGTTGGCCCAGGCTATGTCCCCGGTCCACATGGTCGCCTCGGTCAGCGCCATACAAAACTTCGGCAGCTTTGTCTGCGCCTCGCTGGCGCCGTTGATCACCGGCTTTTTGCTCGACTACACCCATTCCTTCCATATTGCGTTGATGATCTGCTCCCTGGCCACCACGCTCGGGGCGCTCTCTTACTGGTTCATCGTCAAGGATCGGATCGCCGCTGACCCGCCCGCGGTACATGTCTAACCAGCCAAGACATGCTAGTGTTTTGTTTGATGAGGACAATCAGGCATAGTGGAAGGCGCGAGCCAAGGTCTTCAAGGCCGGACTCTGCCGGGTCGTCGCGCCCAGCGCAGGGCAACGGAGGGCGGCCGGTTGCCGTGGCCACCTCTTCCTACGTGAACATTATCGAAGCGCTGCTCAAGAACGGCTCCATGTCGCGTTCTGAGCTGGCGACCTCGACCGGCCTAAGCCGATCGGCTCTGACGGAGATGAGCCGGGTCCTGATTGAGCATCAATTTGTCGAGGAATCGCCCTCCGTGAGCGACAAGCAGCGGAAGGGCCGGCCTTCGATCATGCTCTCCTTGAACGCCCGATACGGGTATTTTGTGGGCGTAGGCCTCACCGAAGATCCTCCCCTGATGGCGCTGACCGATTGCCATGGCAACGTTCTGGCCGAGCACCAGATCGGCATGGCCATGGAGCCGGAAGCCGTCGCCGCGGCTATCGCGCGAGGCATCCCCTATCTGACCCGGGCCTCGAATATCTCCCGGGAGAAGGTCCTGGGCATCGGGGTCGCGCTCTCGGGACACGTAAACCACGCGCAGGGGATGTGTCTCCATTCCAACCTGCTGGGGTGGCACGATGTGCCGATCGCCAGAATCGTTGAGCACGTGACCCAGATGCCCACCTATATCGATAACGATGCCCACGCCGTAGCCCTGGGGCAGAAGCTCTTCGGAGAGGCCCGGGAGCTCAAGAGTTTCATGGTAATTATGCTGGGCAAGAAGATCGGCGCCGGCAGCTACATGCAGGGGCGCCTGTTTCGCGGAAACACCGGGGCCGCGGGCGAGATTGGCCATTGCACGGTAGCCCCGGGCGGACCTCGCTGCGAATGCGGAAAAGAAGGCTGCCTGGAGGTTTTTGCCACCAGCTTAGCCCTTCTCCGGCGGGCTGCGGAGCTTCATCTGCCGGCGACGGAGATCGGCCAGCTCAAGGGGCTCGCCGCGAAGGGTGTGATCAAGGCCATCGAACTGCTCCGCCACGCCGGATCCGCGCTCGGCATCGCGGTGGCAAATTCCATCCAGATTAACAACCCCGAGCTGGTGCTTTTTGCTGATTTGGTTGGCTTCGGCAATGGTGTCTTCACCACCAGTGCCCGGCAGGCCATCGAGAACAACATCATGCCGCATCTGCTGTCGACCACGCGCCTGGAATTCCGCTCGGTGGAGAAGGACTTCATGGTGCGCGGAGCCGCCAGCATTGCCGCCCACCAGTTCCTGATCGAGCGGGCCGCCCCGTAGCCTAATTTCCGGGCCGGCTTCAAACTCCTTCAAGCGCGTATATTTGCTCTCGCGAGGGGAAACCCGATGGACTTCTACCATCGATATACGGAAGACGGCGGCTACGAGGTCGTCTGCACACGATGTTTTCTTTCAGTTGGCCTCGCGCCGGGAATCACGGTCGCGCGCAGGTTGGAAGCCCAACATATTTGCCCGAAAGCAAATTCTCCGAGCGAGGCTCCGGCACCTTCTGGCGATCGCCACGGGTCAATCCAACAAGAATTGTCTTTTCAGCCGGCTCAAAGCTTACGATTCGTCGCCAGGGCCAAGGAAACACACTTCGCTCTCTTATCCCTGACAGTAATACTCGTGGTTTACGCTCTCCCCACCGGGCTTGAGTTCATTGCAACATCCTATTTAGGTCCCTGGGTAGGCACCATATTTTTGGGGGATCTTTGTGGGTGCCTCTGCTTGGCAAGTATCTTCAAGCTGCGTAAAACCAGCGTGATCCTTTACGCTGTCTTAACCATCTGTGAAGGTGTTTTCTACGCGGGTCGCCTTTTACCCGCTTCCGCGATTCTCTGGATTACAGACCTGGTGCCAACCATCGTTGTGATGACTAAGATTATGAGCTTGCAGAGTCCAGGGAAATGGCTCAGGGAGTAGGGAGCCGTGACCAAGCGTCAACCCAAGGTTGACACTCAACTGGGCCGAAGCGCGGTCCAGATCTTTGCCGCCAATGATCGCCTGAACCAGATGCTTATCGAGCATCTTGATCCCGCCGTCTGGAGAGCCAAGACGCCCGGCAACACGCGCACCATTGCGGCGATCTTTACCCACATCCACAATGTGCGCTGCAAGTGGGTCAGGCTTACAGCTCCGCACTTGAAGGTTCCGCCACAGCTCAATCGCGCACACTGCACGCCCCAGCAAGCCCGCGCCGGATTAGCCGAGAGCGCCGCCCGCTGCACGGAGATGCTCGCGGACGCGCTCGGCGGTGGGGGCCAGGTGCTGGAGTTCCGCAGGGATGGCTGGGCTCAGCCCTGGCCGGTTGGCGTGGAAATGCTGTGCTACATGCTTGCTCACGAAGCCCACCATCGCGGGCAGGTGTGTATGCTCGCGCATCAGCTCGGATTCCGCTTGCCCAACCAGGTGATGTCCGGGCTTTGGAACTGGGAAAAGGTGTGGAAGGAGTGTGGCGCGGTTGGAGGTCCTGGCTGCGATTCTTGAGCAAATCGCCCAAGGATGCAGGGCGCTCAGGAAGGGACCGCGATGATGAAAATAGCCGCGCGAGATGCGACGTTATCCGCCACGACCGTCGGTTGCCCTTTTGCCGGCACGTTTGCGGCGAACCGATACGTATCCAATTGGAAGCTTGTCAGTGGCCTCCGTCGCTTGGCCGGAGGGACGGTCAAGGATTTCCAGCGCCTTGGCAATCAAAACGCCCGTGGCCTTGGGCCGGCGTGCCAACCATTCCTCGTGTTGAAGGTGGGCGAGCTTCTCGGCGACCGCAACGTTGATGAACTGGTTGAGCGAGACGCCTTCCTTGTGCGAGAAAGTCTCCGCTCCTCTACGTACGGATGGCATGAGCCGGAGTGGGAACTTGTTCATGACGACTTTCTTCTGACTCATGGGCATGCAATCTACCTCCTCTTTCGCAGTTCAAGCAGGCTTCGGATTCTCCGTACTCGATCCCGGAGACTTCCAGCGTCAACGTCTTGAACTTGCAATAACCGCGATCGATGAGACCGGCCAGTGAGGCCTGGCCGGTCTCTCACGATGGCGAGCTTCACTCTGCATCTGCTCGCTCCAGTTCGCGGATGTAATCGATGACGGCCTCGCTCCAGCCATCAATGTGAATCCACTGCCCGTAGCCAACGCCGTTTCGGTAGCTGGCCACATTGATCATGTAGCCCCTTCCACGCGGCGCAGCAACCCGGTCGCGGGACTGCTCATCGCTGATCACGATGATGCGGTCGTAGCGCTCGTCGATCCGATCGAGCGCCAGTCCAAGGTTCGTGCCGTTATGCGCCTGGCTGGTATCGAGCGCGTCGCGCAGTGCGAAGCCGCGACGATTCGGGACCTGCTTCAGGTTGTCAGAAAAAGTGTAGATGCTCACCTTCTCCGCGATTTCACGCAACAACACGGCCAAACCGTACGCGGCGTCGGTGCGCAGCATTTCCGCGCGGCGGGATAACGGTGCGTTCATGCTGCCGGAGACGTCGACCAGCAGCACGGTGCGGCCGGCCAGCTTCTCCCGCCCCGCGACCGAACGGTACATGGCCTGCTCCAGCGGTTCTTCCCACTGCGGAGCATACCGTGCAGCGGCAAGAAAGCGGAACGGCAACACCCGCTCCGTCTTCATCGCCGCCAGTGCGCCGAGAACTGCGTCCTCGCTCACGTTCGCGTCCTTCATATTGCGAAGGTTGCGCAGCAGCGCGAGCGCGCCCAACTTGCGCTCGGCAAGCAACCGCTCCCAGTTCGCGCGCTTGTCTCCGCCCGCTGAGAGTGCCACCTCCCAGGTGTCGGGAGTGGAAAGCCGGCCATCGATCAGCCGCTTCCACATCGCCGCCTGCGCCGCATCGTTCGGCTTGGCGTGGCAGAGGAACAGCACGTCGCGCAGACGGACAACTCCGGCGCGATCGTACTTGGCCAGCGCGTACTCGTCGAACTTGCAGAACGCCGCGGCCAGGCCCTTCTTCACCTGCCCTGACAACGGAGCGCGCCCCTCAGCCCAGTAGATCGCCACGAATTCCGCCAGTTCATCCGCCCGCTGGGTGACGCGTGCCAGCGTCTGCGCCACCAGTCCGCGATGGCTGGGATGCCGCGCCATCTCGCGAACCAACAGCAGAGGCACGTGGCGAAGCTTCATCGCTTCGCGGGCTTCGATCGCGAGCGCGGCAACTTTGGCAGCCTCGACCTTGGGCACCAATTCCCGAATCCGTCCGGCAATTTCTACGCCGTCTTCGTAAAACTGGTCTTCCCACAGGAGAGACGCGAGCACACTGCGCCGCAATGCCAACTCGGCATCGATGCTCCGCGCCGGCGCACCCTCATGCGTCTTCACGGGCCTGAGATGACTTAACTTCAAAATATTCAACTTTGCCATTGACAGCCTGCTTTCCTAAAAACGATTCGCCGGGGAACAAACGACAACAGCGCTAGGGGTGCTCTACCGTTGAGCTACGCAGCATACGGCCGCGGCAGGAGTCGAACCTGCGTCACCCGCTCCTTGGCGAAGTAACTGTTGTCTACGCCACCGGCGAAGGTTGATTCGAGGTGATACTACATCACCGGGGAATAGGCGAAGAGAATTCAGAGCGCGCACACCGCGGTACCTTGCACTTCGGGGCTACGCCCCCGTCCCGCAATGCCGCCTTCTCCGGCAGGTTGACTCTACCTGCTTTCATTGGCAGTCGAAGTAATTCTCTTCTGTCGCCACCGGTGAAGGCACGCGTATCCGCGCGCCACGAGTTACTTCACTGAGGGATCAACCGAGCACAGCTTTTTTTAATCGATTTACAGTCGAAGAAACTGTACTCTTCGCCACTCAGTGCATTTCAAAGATGGATGCGATACGCGTAGGATGGCGCGAAAACACTATTGGAAATAGAGAAAGCACGCCCGGCGACGATCGCAGCCATTACCTGGGCGCGATAGCCTACGCATCGAGATTTGCGTTTTGTATTTCATCGGGCGACTCCTACGCTTCAGAGAGATTGCCACGGTTGCAAATTAAAAGCAAGCTGATTTTCAACTCGATAGCGGAGCATGGCTCCGCCCACAACGAGGTGTTGAGGTAAGGTAGCGTCGAACTAACTGCGTCAGGCGACGCCGGTCAAGTCCAACATGGGGAGTCGGGCAGCGGCGTTCATCGAATCAACGATGATCGCGGCACACATTACAGCTTTGCCGGTGCATCTGCATGGTGTAGGCGATCCGGGCCCTGCCGGTGCGGTGCCACCTAGAAAACTCGCCACGTCCTGCGGACAATAACGCCATCGTAATGTGACTGAGTTCGTTGTATTTCCGGTTGCTGGCTTGAAGTTCCTGCATTTCTGTACAAGGCATAGAGGGTTCCTCCAGAACAGCAAGTATTCATCTATGCATACGATACGGTTCCCTTGTTCCGCCTGGTTCTAGCCGCATAAAAAATGCGACGCCGACGTAACGCACCCCGGGTTACGGTCTGGGGACTTGGATGAGCTACGGCCCGAAAGATGCCCATTTCTCGTCACACAGCCATGCGCCGATTGGGGGACAGACCGACCATTGCAGTGCGCTGCGCCTACGCAGGCTGACTTCATCACGTTTGTCAGCTTCGGCGAGATTTACTTTGGGGCCGAAACTCGCCATGCCCAATTCACATCTATGTAGGTGTTCAGGTAGGCCGCGAGTCGACAGTTTGCTCCTCTTCGCGGTTCGAGACTTGGCGTACCCTCTCTGCGCGCCGAGGTGGGGGCTTATTTCGAATAATTCGCTTAGTTCGCACCTTCCTCACAGAAAGGCGGGGACTCAAAACGCTTAAAACGTTAAAGCGCAGCCTCTTTTGCACGAATCAGGTCCCCGTCCTATCCAACCCGAGTATTCCGCAGGCGGCAAAGGCCGTAGCGTCATTCCAAGAGTGTGCGTGAGAACCCGTCGTTGCTAGTTTCTGTCCTCACCACGGATCAAAGGGTGCCCCATATCTCGCTCGTTTTTCGCGAGATGTGGGAGAAGTCGCCCTCGATTGGCGTATTTCGATGCTCCAGGAGCTAAAGGGGAGGAGCAGCTTCTCCCACATCTCGCGAAAAACGAGCGAGATATGGGGCACCCTTTGCTCCGTGGTGAGGAGGAATCCAAAGTACCCTGCTGAGTGCCGTTCTCACGCAGGCTCTTTAACCCCTGAGGTAGGTCTTTCTTGCCTGAGCCCCTGAGGCAAGACGTCAGGCGTGTTGCACGGAGCAGGAACGCATATGGCTGAAGAGTTCGGCTTGTGCGGCGAGCTTTTCTGTAACCGTGGCCGGGTCGACTTCAAGAGACCAGTTGCCCTCGTCGTGCGTGCCGCCCAATAGGACTCCGTCGTGGCGGGAGAACATGTAGGTGTCTTCGAAGATGGTCGCATAGGTAACCTCGGGCTGGGGGACAAGAAAGGTGAGCTGGCCTCGCACGGGGGTGAGCTCGGCGTCGTTGAACAGGGCCTTGGCGCCGAGACCGGTGCAGTTGAAGACCAGCTTTTGAGATAAGGCTTGTATCTCGTTGGGCGTGTGGATCTCGCCCACGACAAACTTACCGCCGGCGATGCGAAAGTCCGTGGTGAGGGCGTCGAGGAAGAGCGGCGGCTCGATGAGCATGCCGTCGAACTGCGCGCAGTAGAGGTCGCCAAAGGCGTGCTGGCCTTGCGGGATAACCTTCATCTCGGGCCTGAAGGGATGGGTGGCGGAACGGACGGTGAGCTTGCCGGTAGAAGAGGGTGGTGGCTGAGGCGGCTCCTGGGGAGTTCGGCTGAGAACATAGTTGCGCATCCAGCGAACGCCGTAGCGCGCAGGAGTGAGAATCTGGTAGCGCTCGTAGGCGAATCGGCAGGCGAAGATGTACTGCTCAGTGAATTTCTGCGAGAGCGAGTCGGCGTCGCCGTAGACAGTAGCAGGAGACCACTGGCCGCCGGCGATGTTGGAGGTGGTGTCGGGCGGAAGAGCCTTGGTGTAGATGGTGACAGCGAATCCGGCATCCTGCAGCAGGCGGGCGGTTGTGAGACCGGCGACACCAGAGCCGAGAACAGCGACCGGGCCGGTGTAGCCGGAAACACCGAGATCGAACGCCAGCTTGGAGGTGCCCCAGCATAGAGTGATGCCACCGCCGCCGTGGCCGTAGTTGTGGATCACAGTGGTGTCGCCCAGCCGCTCTCGCTCGACGCGGAAACCGGAGGGACGGTACGGGCGAAGGCCGACGACACTCCGAATGACGCGATCGGGCGAGACGTGAACCTGGGCGAGATGGCACGCATCATCTGGAAGGTTGGGAGGAGGAAGGTTGGGAGGCAGTGATGCGGCCGCAACCCCCGTGGGCTTACCCACACGGTGGAGGCAACCGGTGAGTCCGGCCGTGGCGGCAATCGAAGCGGTGGCCAACGTTGCGTCGCATAGAAAGCGTCGACGATTCATGAGCTTAAGCTTACCCAATCGACGGCGATGAAAGAGTTTGCCGGCTCCCATTAACTGTATTGGTGTATCCTTATACTGCTACAGTAGATCTCTCATGTTTTTCAAAATAGAACCCACCTCGGGGCAGCCTCTCTACCTGCAGTTGATGCAGCAAATCCGCCATGCCGTCGAGAGTGGGGGCCTCCGGGAGGGGGAGCAGCTCCCCGGCATCCGGACATTGGCGCAGGAACTGGTCGTAAGCCCAAACACGATCGCAAAAGCTTATTCCGAACTCGAACATGAGGGTCTCCTGGAGCTGCGCCAGGGGTCAGGAGCGTTCATCTCCGTAAGTCGTCGCGCTCGGTCGCTATCCAACCACATTCAAGCCGCAACCCGAAGCGTCGCCGACCTGGTCGAACAGCTCCGCGAAAGAGATTTTCGCGATGAAGAGATTCGCCGGATGTTCGAGGCTGTTTTGCTTCATCAGCCCGAGATTGCGAGGAAGAGATGACCAACGGACTAGTCATTGAAACGGAGCGACTGGGCAAGTCATACGGAAGGCTCGAAGCGGTCAAGGAACTCAACCTATCGATCAAACCTCACTGCATCACGGCATTTCTTGGTCTGAACGGCGCGGGCAAGAGCACCACCATCAAGATGCTGCTGAGTATGATTCGGCCAAGCAGCGGGGACGGCACTATCTTAGGCCAACGGATCAGCGATCCGATCGAGAGTGTTCGTCTGCGCACACAGATCGCTTACGTCAGCGAGAATAAACGGCTCTACGATTACATGACCGTGGACCAGATGATTCGCTTCACGCGCGCCTTCTACCCGGACTGGCGTGCGGACGAGGAGCAGAAGCTTCTGCGCCAGTATCACCTGCCCCTCGAACGGAAAGTCAAATCGCTTTCCAAAGGGATGCGAACCAAGCTCGGACTACTAATGGCGTTCGCACGGCGGCCAGAGTTGTTGATTCTGGATGAGCCAAGCGAGGGACTCGATCCGGTTGGCATAGAGGAACTCCTGGAGATTCTCGTAACCCGGTGTAGCGAGGGCACGACCGTATTCTTTTCATCCCACCAGATCGCCGAGGTGGAGCGTATCGCCGACCAGATTTGTATCCTGCATGCGGGACGACTCGTGCTCGATTCCTCGCTTGATGATCTGCGCCAGTCGTATCGGCGAATTAATCTCGTCTTTCCCTCGATTCCAGCAGAACATCACTTTCGCATCGCCGGTGTCCAGGAGGTTAGAACCCGCGGCCATCAGATGACTGTGCTGGCGAGCAGCAATGCCGAAGCCGTCGTAGCCCGGGCACACGATTTTCAAGCTGCCTCGATCGACGTGGCGCCCGTGGAGCTGCGAGACATCTTTCTGGAAAAGGTAAAGGAGAATTGACCGATGCTTTGGTATAAGGCCTGGTTGGAAACCAGATCGCGATTCCTGATCTCTCTTATCGGAATGGTGGTTCTCTGCTCGGTTTTTGTTCTTCATGGAGATCGGATCGTAACTTACGACGTAAAAGCGGATTACTACAATTACGTGCTCTTTGCAGGCCACTCGCTACTGGTGATGATGTGGGTTCTGGCTGTCACTCTGACAATGATGGGCGGCCTCCTGCGTGAGCGGGCGACCGGGTCGTCCGCCTTTACCCTGGCGCTTCCGGTTAGCAGAACACGCCTGATGATGGTTCGTATTTGCATGGGTCTCGCTCAGGCCGTCATGCTGGCGATTGGCCCGTTGATCGCGATATTTTCGGTCGGCAGCATTTTTGGGAAGACGCATTCGATCTCCCAGGCCGCCTTCTACCTTGTCCTATTGCTCGGAGGCGGGCTGCTGTTTTTCGCGATGGCTGTCCTGGTCTCTTCTCTGATAAGTGGAGAGTACACAGCCCCGGTCGTTAGTTTTGGTGCGGTCATCGTCACCGCGGTCGCGCTTAGTAGCGCCGCCCTGCGTCGCTACAACCCGTGGGCTTTCATGACAGGCTCAGAGTACTTAAACAGGCAAACGAATCTTCTTACCTGGCCAATACCCTGGCTGCAGACAGCGATCTACATCCTGTTAGCGGGACTTTTGCTTGCCATATCTTTACGGCTCATTCAACGACAGGAATTTTGACCCCGCCGAACAATCCTCAGGCGCCCCAGGCTGGGACGGTCCGGACCATGTCCCACATCATTTGGCTGATGGCGGCATCGATCTCGTTGGAGGGTTGGGTGCGGGTGTTGGTGAGAGCGGCCCAGCACATCCCCGTTGCCGTGCGCAGCATCACTGTGGTCGTACCCGGCAGGCTGCCGTTGTGCCACCAGTTTCCCGCTCCATTGCCGCTCACCATCCAACCGCGGGCGTAGCGTTCCGGGCCTTGCGGGTATACTGCCGCGGGAGTGGTCATGGTCTGGATGGTTGCAGGCTTGAGCAAGGCCGGGATGCCGGGTGCGCCGGCGACGTGGTTGAGGAACTGCACCAGCTCGGTCGACGAAGCAATCCATCCGGCGTCCGAGTCCATGCGGGTGATATTGATCTTGTACGGCTCTTCGCTGTACTGGCCGTAGTAGACCACCTCGTTGGGGGCACGTTGGCTCTCCTTGTTGGCGGCAATCTGCATGGTGGAGATGCCACAGGGCGCGAGGATATTGGCCTGCACATACGTGGAGTAGGGCTGGCCGGTGACCTGCTCGATAACGCGGCCCAGCACGCAGTAGCCAAAGTTGGAGTAGGCCCAGTGGCTGCCGGGTGGGTTCGTAAGGGGCATGTTGTCGAGTGTCTCGGTGATGAGTTTGCTCTGGTCCCAGGAAAGGTTGTGCATCATGGGGTCGGTGGAGTCGCCGGGCCAGCCGCCGGCGGTGTGGGTCAACAGATGGTCGACGGTGATGTCAGTGACGTACTGCTTGTAGGGCGGCTTGCCGTATTTTGTACCCAGGATGCCGGTGGGGCCAAAGACTTTGTCGGTAAGGCTGAGCTTGCCTTGTTCCACGAGCGAGAAGATGGTGACCGAGGTGATGGGCATAGTGAGGGCGGCGATGCGGAACAAGCTGGGCTGCTGGACCTGTGACAGGTGCTGGCGGTCGCCCATGCCAACCGCCTGGTCGTAGACAAATCGGCCGCTGCGGGAGATGGCGATGGAGCTGGCGGGCACGGAGAACTGCTGGCGAAAAGCCGCGGCGATGCGGCCCATCTCGCCTCGCTGCTGGCCGTTCGAACCGCCGTATTGAGATTGCGCGAGGGCTTCGAAGGTGCGGATCCCGATGCCGGCGGCAGCCGCAAAGGTGAGCAGGTTTTCGAGTAGCGAACGGCGAGTAAGTGAGCAGGTTGGCATAGGCGCGGCGTGTTCCTTTGCTAAGTCGCGAAGACTTTGCCAGGAGCGTGTGGATTTTATCTTGTCACAAAGAAAGCTGAAAGAGATCGAGGATTGCTGTAGATTTCTGCAATGGGGCGGTTGGATCGGAGGATGCGTGAAAAGATCTTGTGAACGGATTTTTCTGCTTTGCTTTGGCTTGATGCTCTCGGCGGGAACTGCGGCATTCGCCCAGCAGCCGCCTCAACAACAGCTGCCCGCGAATGTTGCCGGCAAATGGACTTTGTACTGCAAGGATCCCAACGGAACAACCTCTGCGAAGTATCTTGACCTGCAGCAGAATGGCTCTGCGATCACCGGCCATTTCAAAGGGCCCAATCAGTCAGGCGGTGTGGAAGGCACCATCAATGAACAACACCTGCTGGTGCGAACCAAGACGCGGAACGTACTGACGTTTCGCGGGAGGGTCGAAGGACCCCGAGTGGAAGGCGTAGTTCAGGGCAATACTTACAACGGCACCTTCCACGATCGTGGTGGCACCGGATCATTCCAGGGGCAGCGATCGAATTGAGCGGCGGGAGGCGGCGCAAAGAAATCTCAGCCCCACCTACTGCAGTGCTTTCGCCACAGCCGCGAAAAAGGGCAGATCCTCCACCACGCTGAGCGCAGAGTCTGGTTTGGGCCGGGCGCTCAACACGACAATCACCAGTTTCTCTCTTTGGTTTATGTATATATGTTGGCCAAAGATTCCTTTCGCCTCAAAGGCGCCGCGATGAATCGGATCTCCCGCCGGAGCTGGCCACCAGAGATAGCCATAGTCCACTAAATTTCCTCCGATCACCTGGGCGCTCCCGGCCTGCTGGAACCATCCCGCGGGCACAATCCTTTGCCCGTCGATGACCCCGTCCCGCTGTACCAGCAGACCGAAGCGTCCATAATCTCGCAGGGTGGCGCTTATGCCGCTGCCGCCAAAACCCATGCCCTCTGGAGACTCCACCCACCAGGTGGCATCCTGCTCCATGCCCAGCCGCGACCAGAGCGTCTCGGAAAGATACGTCGCCAGCGGCTTACGGGTCGCGGCTTCCAGCAACGCTCCCACCAGGAATGATTCTCCCGTGCTGTAATTCCAGATCGAACCAGGAGCGCCGGCCTTACCCAGCGAGTTCATATAAGCCACGAGGCTGCCGGGCTTTTGCTCCAGGTGGATGTCCAGCAGCTTCCTGCGGTCGGAATGGGGGTCGGTATAGGTCTCGTTCCACTTCACTCCGGAGGCCATCTGCAACACGTTGCGAATGCTCACGTCATCGTAGGCTCCTCCCTTGAGCTGCGGCAGGTAGCGCGTTAGAGGTTCATCCAGACCGTCGATGAGGCCCTGCTGCAGGGCGGCGCCCACCAGCGTCGACGCCACAGACTTTGCCATGGAAAACGAAATCCACCGGGTTTCCGGCCCCACGCCGAGCTCATAATCCTCAAAGGCCACCGCGCCATCCTTGAGAACCAGCAAGCCGGCAACGCGATTGTCGGCCAGGTAGTCGAAGAGGTCATACGCCGTGCCCCGCGATTGGAAGTGAACATTTTTCAGGTGAGCCGCTGCCGGCGGAAGGGGGCTGACCGGTCCTTTGCGCAGCACGGGCCGCACGGGAAAGAGGGTGTCGCCGTGCTCGAAGGTGACCACCTCGACCTCGGGCAGCATGGCGCCATCGAATACCTGGCGTGCTCCGGCAGGCTGCTGCGCACCGGCCAAGGTAGCGCCAACGGTAAGCTCGACCCCTATAAGAATTTCTGGCTTCATGGCGCGAGTCTATGGGGCGACGCAGTTGTGGGCAAGAAAAACTGCAGCAAGCATTGCGACCTGCGACGCTTAGATTTCGAAGAAAGAAACCCACCAGGAGAGCTTCCGTCGAGAACCAGAGTTGGGCGAACAAGCCTTGGAGACAGCATTCGTTTCGTCCAGAATCGTCGCATTCCCGGCAACACCTGGGTACTATAATTGCCCGCACAAATGGCTCTAGCCTCCGGCACGAAACTCGGGCCGTATGAGATCCAGTCCCAGCTGGGCGCCGGTGGCATGGGCGAGGTATATCGTGCTCGCGATACGCGCCTCGACCGCACCGTCGCAATCAAGATCCTGCCCGCGCATCTTTCCGACAGCCCTGAAGCCAGGCAGCGTTTTGACCGTGAAGCGCGGGCCATTTCGTCGCTGAACCATCCGAACATCTGCACCCTCTATGACGTCGGGCAGCAAAGCGGGATCGACTATCTGGTCATGGAATTCCTGGAGGGGGAGACCCTGGCTGACCGGCTCTCGAGAGGGCCGCTGCCCCCGGAACAAGTGCTGAAGTACGGAATCGAAATTTGCGAAGGGCTGGAAAAAGCGCACAGGACGGGAGTGATCCATCGCGATCTGAAGCCGGGCAACGTCATGCTGACGAAAACCGGGACGAAGCTGATGGACTTTGGCCTAGCGAAGGCAACCGCCCCAAGTGCGCCGCCCGCTTCCAGCCTGACCATGACGGTCCCGGGGCCACCGGCCGATCAACCGCTAACCGCGCGGGGTACATTGCTGGGGACGTTTCAATACATGTCCCCGGAGCAACTCGAGGGTAAAGAAGCCGATGCCCGCAGCGACATCTTCGCCTTGGGCACGGTCTTGTACGAGATGGCAACTGGAAAACGGGCGTTCACCGGCAAAACACAAGCCAGCCTCGTAGCAGCAATTCTGGCCTCGGACCCGCAGCCGATTTCGGTGTACCAGCCAATGTCGCCGCCGGCGCTGGACCGCGTAGTAAAGGTTTGCCTGGCAAAGGATCCCGACGAACGCTTCCAAACCGTTCACGATCTGAAGCTACAGCTAAAGTGGATCGCCGAGGGCGGCTCGCAAGCTGGAGTGCCGGCCCCCGTGGCTGCCCGGCGCAGAACATCGCAGACCGTGGCGTGGAGCGTGGCGGCCGTGCTGGCAATAGCCTTGGCTGTGCTTGCGTTTCAGCGCTTCACCGAAAAACCGCCCATTACTGCCAAACCGCTCCGCTTCCAGATCCCGGCGCCGAAAAACGTGGTGCTCGGGGCCTTGCTCAGCTTATCGCCCGATGGCCGCAAGCTGGCCTTCGTTACCGAAGGCCGCCTATGGGTGCATTCGCTGGAGTCGGGAGAATCTCTCGATTTAACAGACGCGTACGGTTCACCCTTCTGGTCCTGGGACAGCCGCTTCATCGGGTATCCGTTCCAGGGAAAAATCAAGAGAATCGAGGCGACAGGCGGTCCTGCACAGACTGTGGCCGACTTACTGGGCGGCTGGGGTGCGGCCGCATGGAACCAGGACGACGTGATTGTCTTCGGCTCCAGCGGGAACGGTTTATTCCGCGTGCCAGCCTCCGGCGGCGTTCCCGTTCAAATCACGGCAATTGATCACGCGCGCCAGGAAACAGCTCATTACTGCCCCTCCTTCCTGCCCGACGGGCGGCATTTCGTCTACAATCGCGCCTCGACTGACATCGAGAAGAGCGCAATTTATCTCGGCTCAGTGGACGCCAAACCGGAGCAACAGAGTTCCCAGCCCTTGGTGGCGAGCAACTGGGGGCCGGTGTACGCGCCCTCGGCCGATCCGCACTCCGGCCACCTGCTTTTCATGCGCGAAGGCACTCTGATGGCCCAGCCTTTCGATAACAGCCGTTTGCAGCTGAAAGGGCAGGCGACGCCCGTCGCTGAGCAAGTGGGCGATCTCGGAGGAAACGGCACCGGCGGCTATGGGTCCTTTTCGGCCTCGGCCAATGACGTCCTGGTTTACCAGCGCGCGACGTCAGATCAACAACTCACGTGGTACGACCGGAAGGGCAAGGTCCTGGGAACCGCTGGCGAACCGGGCAATTACGAATCGCTGGTGCTCTCGCCGGATGGGAAGCGCGTGGCCTTAAGCAAGATTAGTGGGAAGAGGTCAAACATCTGGCTGCTGGATCTCTCTCGAGACACGAGCACGCGGCTCACGTTTGGTTCGGCGTCAGATTCAGATCCAGTCTGGTCAACGGACGGGAGCCGCGTCATCTTTAACTCCGGGAGCGACCTGTATCAAAAACCGGCCAGCGGCGTGAAAGATGCGGACCTTTTGCTCAAGGACGTCGAGTATGCCTCGAGCTTGTCGCAAGACGGACGTTTCCTGCTGATTGACCTGATTGATCCGACGATAGCGAGTTCTAATATTTGGGTGCTCCCGATGGATGGGGACAAGAAGCCCTTCCGGTTTTCACTTACTAAGTCCCATGAAGGCTACGCTCACTTTTCACCTGACGGCCATCGGGTAGCCTACACCTCACGGGAATCCGGCATATCCGAAATCTATGTGCGGTCATTTGCACTGAACTCTGCCGGAACGGCGGTCGAGGCGGGTGGTAGGTGGCAAATCTCCGAGGGAGGAGGGCTCGATCCTCGCTGGCGCGGTGATAGCCGGGAGCTTTATTACCATGCTCAAGACGGAGGAGCGATGGCTGTCGAAATTTCAACCAATCCGGAGTTTAGCCCCGGGAAGCCTCAGCCGCTCGGATTTGCAGTTGGTTCTGGTGAGTTGGGCGGCGTTTGGGATGCAGCAGCGGACGGCCGCCGTTTTCTTGTGGCGGTGCCCAGGAGCAAAGGGCCCAACGCGTACACCGTAATACTGAACTGGACGGCTGGCCTGAAGAAATAACGCCGGGACCGGCGCGGATTCCCACCTTCCGCGTACGACGCTTAGGTCATTTCGAAGAAAGAAACCCACCAGCTAAGATGGGGAGCATGAGCGTAGCCACGAAAATGGAATCGCTTCGATCGCGGCTGACCTACGAGCCGCAGGAGCTGGGCTTCGGAACCAGCGGCCGCCGCGGCAAGGTAGTGGACCTGACGCAGCTGGAGGTCTATCTCAACGCGCTGGCGGAGCTCCAGTACCTGCAGTCGCTGGCGCCATCCGAGGGCGGCATCAAGCCGGGCGACCCATTTTATTTCGCCTCTGACCTGCGCCCCACCTCCAGCGAGTTTGTCCCCGAAGAGCAGGGCCGGGGGCAAATCGCCCAGGCCATCGTCGCGGCCATCCGCGATGCCGGCATGCAAGCCGTAAACCTGGGCCGCATACCCTCACCCGCGCTGGCCAACTTCGCCTTGTCGCGCAATAAGGGCAGCATCATGGTGACCGGGAGCCACATCCCCTTCGACCGCAACGGCTACAAGACCAACAGCAGCCGCGGCGAGCTGCTCAAGCAGCAGGAAGCGCCCATCAATGAGCACGTAAGGCAGATACGCGAGAAACTTTATGAGGAGCCCTGGGATCATTCGTTGTTTGATCAACGCGGCATGCTCAAGTGCGGCTCCCAGGCTCTTCCTGCGGAACACCCCGAAGCGCGCGCCGCATATATCGAAAGGTTCACCGCCTTTTTTGCCGGCAGCACGCTCAACGGCAAGCGGATCCTCGTCTACCAGCACTCATCCGTAGGGCGAGATCTGCTGGTGGAGATTCTCGAGCGCCTGGGCGCGCAGGTAGTGAAGGGCGGACGCAGCGACACCTTCGTCCCCATCGACACAGAAAATATCGACGCCGCGCAGCTCGCCGTCATCCAGCGGCTGGCCGATGAGGCCGGCGGACCTCTCCACGCGGTCGTCTCCAGCGATGGTGACAGCGATCGCCCCCTGGTGCTCGGTGTGGACCCGGCGACCGCCCGCGTACATTTCTTCGGTGGCGACCTGGTAGGCATGGTGGTAGCTGAGTATCTGCAGGCCGACGCCGTGGTGGTGCCCATCAGCTGCAACGACGCCATCGACCGCGGCCCACTTGCCTCCGTGGTGGAACCGAAAACCCGCATCGGCTCACCCTTCGTGATCGCCGGCATGGAGGCAGCGCTGGCCAAGGGGAAACAGCGCGTCTGCGGATGGGAGCCCAACGGCGGCTTCCTCACTGGCTCACCCATCGCGCGCAACGGCGCTATCCTGCAACCACTTCTGACCCGGGACGCGGGTTTGCCCATCCTGGGAGTGCTGTTTGCCGCGGAGCGTCATGGGCTGTCGCTGATTGATCTCTTCGCCCGGCTGCCCAAACGCTTCGGCCGCGCCGCCCTGCTGAGGCATTTCCCTCGCGCGACCGCGTTGAAAATCGTGGCCCGCTTCTCGCCACCCAAGGACGTGGCAGGTATCCGAAACGATCTGGCGCGGTTCTTTACGCCGGCGCAGGGTTTCGCCGGCATCGCCGGCGTGGACTACACCGACGGCGTACGCATCCTTTTTGCCAACGGCGAGGTGACCCATGTGCGTCCCTCCGGCAACGCCGACGAGTTGCGGATTTACGCCGTCGCCGATACCCAGAGCCGCGCCGACGAAATCACCGCCATGGGAGTAGAGGAACCCACAGGTATCCTGCGCCAGCTGGAGAAGGCTGTCGATGCTTGAAGAGGGCGTACTGACCCTGCATGGAATCGTGCAGCACTACGACTGGGGCGGCCACAACTTCATCCCAGCGCTCTTAGGCATAAGCAACCCGGAGCGCAAACCCTTCGCCGAGCTGTGGATCGGCGCCCACGCCAAGGCGCCCTCGATGGTGGAGGTGGCCGGTCATCAAATAGCTTTGGATAAATTGATTGCCGAGGCGCCCGGCGCCATCCTCGGGCAGGCTGCGAATGCACGGTTCGCGGGCCGGCTCCCCTACTTGTTCAAAATTCTTGACGTGCACAAGATGCTCTCGATTCAGGCGCACCCTACGCTTGCCCAGGCCAAAGAAGGCTTCGCGCGAGAGAACGCAGAGGGCATCGCCCTGGAGGCGAGCTCGAGAAATTACAAGGACGACAACCACAAGCCGGAAATCGGAGTGGCGCTGACGGAGTTCTGGATGCTGCACGGCTTTCGGCCGCTGGAGCAGATAGCCGAAAGCTTTGCCCGGACACCCGAGCTGAGCTCGCTGATGCCCGGCTTTCCCCAAAGGCTCGCGGCTGCGAGGCACGATCATGCCGGCCGCCGCGCCCTGCTTCGTGAGCTCTACAGCACCGCGATGACCCTGCCCCAGGAGCAAGTGGACTTGTTGCTCAATGGGCTGCTCTCACGGCTGCGAACGGAGCCCACTAGCGATAAGAACTGCGCGGATTACTGGGCGGTGCGCGCGGCCGACAATTTTCCCCTGCCGGGAGGGCACCTCGATCGCGGCATCTTCAGCGTCTACCTGCTGAACCTGGTGCATCTGCAGCCGGGCCAAGCCACCTTCCAGCCTGCCGGAGTTCTCCACGCCTATCTTGAAGGAGTGAATGTCGAGTTGATGGCCAACTCCGACAACGTGCTACGAGGCGGCTTGACGACCAAACACGTCGACGTGCCCGAACTGCTGCGAATCCTCACCTTCGAAGGCGGCACGCCCGAAGTCTTCGACGGAGCAGTAATGAGCGGCGGCCAGGAGCGGGTGTATCGTACTCCGGCCGACGAGTTTGAGCTGAGCCGCATCTCGCTCGCCCCGCGTAGCCGCTATGCAGGCGAGGCCACCTACGGCCCTAAAGCTTTGCTGGTGTTGCAGGGGGCGGCCCCGCTCACGGCGGCCGGCAAGCAGACATTGCTCAGCCGCGGATCAATTGCCTTCGCGCCCTGCGGCACGCAATTTGTGCTCGAGACCCGGGCGGACGACCTGGTGGTCTTCCAGGCAGGCCTGCCCCGCCACGCCCGGGGCGCTCCCTGACTGATCACGAGGCCTGGGAGAGAAACGCTTCAACCTCCGCCGAAGTAGGCAGCGAAGGCTGCGCGCCGGCGCGGGTAACCGAAATGGCTGCAGCGGCGGAGGCGTAACGGGCCGCGAGTGCAGGCGCCTTTCCCCGGGTGAGCGCAACCGCGAAGGCCGCGTTGAAGCAGTCCCCGGCGGCAGTGGTATCCACCAGCTTGCACCTTGAACGCAGGAATCTGTTCCGCGGGGCAATCGCGGCCGGCCAGGAAAACTCCCTGGGACCCGAGCTTGAGCGCCACGTTCCGCACCCCCATCGCCAGCAGTTTTTCCGCAGCGGCGGGGGGATCGATGTTGAGCCGGCCCAGCATGATTTGCGCCTCGGTTTCGTTGGGCGTGAGCCAGGTAGTGCGGCGCAACAGATTCTCCGGCAAGGGCATGGCGGGCGCCGGATCGAGCATCAATGGCGTCTTGGCCTCCGCGGCGTGTTCGGACAACCGGATCACCGCCTCCAGAGGCGTCTCCAGTTGCACCAGTACCATGGCTGCCCGACGCACCGCATCGAGGTGGGAATCGATATAGCCCGCGGTCACCTCGCGATTAGCCCCGGAGATCACGATGATGGAGTTTTCTCCGTTGTCTGCTCTCGAGATGTGCGCCACGCCGCACGGTCCAGCCACCATTTGCACCGCGTGCGTATCCACGCCGGCTGCCTGCAGTCCGGAGAGCAGCCGCTCGGTGAAGAGGTCGGTGCCCAGCGCCGCAATCATGTCCACGTTCGCACCCAGCTTGGCGACGGCCACTGCCTGGTTGGCGCCTTTGCCGCCATTGAACACATCAAAGCTGCGCCCGAGGATGGTTTCTCCCGGGGTTGGAAGACGATTGGCGCACGCCACCAGGTCTATGTTGATGCTGCCGACGACTAGTAACCGCTTCTCCACGCTTCTCCCCCCGAAAATTGGCTGCCGCCGGAAAGAATACCGTACAGGAGAAAGAAGGTTCTTAGAAGGATGGAGGCGCGGGCTGGAATCGAACCAGCCTAAAAAGGCTTTGCAGACCTTCCCCTAGCCGCTTGGGTTCCGCGCCGTTCCAAGATTCTAGATCAAATGAAATGGAGAACACCACATCGTTTAGGGGTAGCTGGTCTTTCGTAATCCCAATAGGGTATAGCGGTCAAAGAAGAACTATGCGTGCCCATTCACCCGGACAAGCGATACTCTTATCCAGATTCGACATTGCCGGAGGAACGAATGTTTGGGGAAACAGAGAACAGGCGCAGAGATTTTCTTAAGCTTGCGGCGCTTGGCGTTGCTGGCTTGGCCACCGCTTCCGCTCGCGGGATGTACCAGGCGCAGCGCGAAGCAATCCAGCGGCCCGAAACGCCGCAGCAGGCCATGGATCTTCTGGTCCAGGGCAACCAGCGCTTTTTAGCTCAGAACCTGGTCTCATTCACGGAGGACCTGGACATTCTCAAAGCGCATTCCGAGGAACATCAGGAACCATTCGCTGCTGTCCTTTCCTGCGCCGACTCCCGTGTGCCCGTCGAGCTGGTCTTCGATCAGAGCATCGGTCATCTCTTTGTGGTTCGTGTGGCCGGTAACATTGCCACGCCCGACACCATCGGCAGCCTGGAATATGGAGCGGCGGTGCTGGGGGTGAAGGCCCTTCTCGTGCTGGGGCACACCAATTGCGGCGCGGTAAAGGCCACGATTGCGGGCAAGGCGGTACCCGGACAGATCAGCACGTTGTACCAATACATCCATCCCGCGATCGCCGGAGCGGGCGGGGACCTGACCAAGGCCATCCGGCAAAATGCCAGTCTGCAAGCGTCAGTGTTACGTGATGCCTCGCCTGTTTTGGCCGACCTGGTAAAGCAGAAGAAGCTGGCAATCGGTGCTGCCCTCTACGATGTCGGCAGCGGAAAAATCACCATGCTGTGAGGTACGAGGGTGGGCCGGGAATTTGTCCCCGGCACTGGAGTTTCACGTTCCAACCAAAGCAGCTCCTTTGGATGCTCTGTTTTGGCTTTGTATCGCGGCTCCCCGCGGGTAGCAACGTCTGTTTATCCCTCGGTATCCGCGTATCAGGGCACGACTTTAGTCGGGCCGTAAAGGAGTGAAAGAGAATTGGGCTTTAGCCCCTGCCTACTCTTACCGGGCAAAGCGAAAACGCAGGGGCTGCCCTGATACGCGGATACCGAAGGATAAACAGACGTTGCTATCCGCGGGAGCCGCGATACAAAGCATTACCGCGGTGGGGACCGGAAAACTCGCGCTTCTCAGTTCGCCCCTGGGGTACGGATAAGAAGATCCGCCCTACCGGCGCTAAAAGTTGAACACAGCCGTTAGAAATACACTGCGGTTGCCCGCGGTAGAGGCGCCAAAGAAGCCACCGCCGGCCAACGATTGCGATTCCCCGAAGAACGGTGAGAGCAGTGTGCCATTCGGGCTTCCCAGGTTCTGATGGTTAAAGACGTTGGTCGCGTACGCGTTAAGGTTCAGGTTGTATCTGCGAGAAGTACTCTGGTCCAGGCGTCCAGGCCCGCCGCGGTTCCCACTCAACCCACCCATACCGATGCCGCCGCCACCGCCGCGGCCTCCGCCACCACCGCCACCGCCGCCGGCTGCAGCACGGCCGCCTTCCACCTTCGGACCGATCCCAATCACTTTGCCCACGCGCATGTTCAAGCTGACATTCGAAGGACCGGTGCCAAGACCAAACGGAATGATCTTCTCGTTGGTGCCGAACGGGTTGGTATTGAGGCAGCCAAACTTGGTGTCGACCACGCCTGCCTCGCTGCAGCTCGCAGCGTAGGTGGGCCGTGCATTGAACTGGTTGTTACGCGTCAGATCGCTGCCGACGGACACGTTATAGGGCGCGCCCGAGTTCGCGGCGAAGAAGGGCGTCAGCGAAATAGCATACGGAGCCGAGAAGTTACCTAGGATCAGGAATCTGTCGTGAACATCGAAGCTCGATCGTCCATAGTCGAGCCCTGGGTCCTGAGCAACGGAAGGAGTGTACGTGACCCCATTGGTATCAGCTTTCGCAGCGTTGTACGTATAGAAGCTGAAGAAGCTGAACTTGGGATAACTCGCCCTGGCAGAAACGATGATCTGGTTTTGCCGGTAGACGCCCCCCGATTGGTATTGCAGGTCGTTCTGCTGCGCGGCAGGGAGCGGGGTGTCGGGATAGATGCCCAGATCCGCGGTGGCAAAATCCGGAGCTCCAATATTGTTGGTCAAATATTGATGGACACCGCGGCCGTACAGATAGGTCACGTTCCCGGTAATCCTCTTGGCCAACTGACGATCGATCCCCACGGCCGCCTGCATGTCGGTTGCCGCACGGAAATGCGGGTCGATGGTGTACAGAGTTTGCGCCGTATCCGACGCCGCAACGGCTGCTGGATTCACGGGAAATGTAGGATCGGTGATGGTGGAAACCTTCTGATTGATGCCGTTTTGGTGAATGGCCTGGATCACGTAGGGCGTGCCCGCGTTGGAGCCGAAACTATTCGGCACGGTGAACCGCTGGTAAAACCAGCCATACCCCCCACGCACCACCGTCTTCGGCGGCTTCTTCGAGTCGCCATGGCCCAGCGCATACGCGAACGAGACCCGCGGCGCCCAGTCGCTCTTGTCGTTGATACGGTTCTGCGTCTCCCAACGCAATCCGTAGCTAAAAGTGAAACGCGGGTTCACCTTCCAGTCGTCCTGGTAGAAAAGCGCAGCGTCGAACAGAATCGCGCGCGCCGTGTACTGATTGACTTGCGTTACCTGGTAAGTCTGTGGGGTGTTGTTCAGATACGCGGTCGGGGATTCAAAGGTGTATTGGCCGTTCGTCCCTCCGTTGGTGAAGTCGGCGTCGCGATAGGCGCGCAAGCGGGCGCCGAAGTTCAACGAATGATTTCCCTCGGCCGCTGCGAAGTAGTTCTGCAACTCATAAATATCCTGGTTATCGCGCACGATTCCGCCGTTGTTGCCGCCATCGGTAAAAGTGCCTTGCACGGCGATGGTTGGCGAATCGTTTTGCGCGATGTTCTGGTAGCGGAAGCGGCGGTATTGAAAGCGAATGTCGTCGACGATGTTCTTGCTCAGCACCAGGCTGTCACTCACCTGCAGCTCATTCTCCATGCTTTGCGTATTCGTCGCCTGGCTGGGCAGAGCCAGGGGACCGACGCCTCCATTGGTCGTCACCGCGCGGAAGAAGTCGTAACGAAGCGTTAGCGTATTCGTCTGTCCGAGCTGCAGGTCAAGCCGGGGGCTGATGTCGATACGCGAACTCGGGTTTGGGTACGCCTCATTCAGGCGAACTCCGTTGGGATCGGCCGGCGTGACGCTGGTGGGGTTAATCGCATCGATCACACTTACGTTCTGGTTATTCCGTCCAAACGCGCTCACAAAATAGGAGGCCTTCTTGGAGATCGGACCGCCTACGTTGCCTTGCAGGTTATACGAGTAGTAAGCCGGTTCTGGTGTCTGCAGGATCGGGTTACGCGAGTTAAACGAGGAGTCGTTACCCCGTGCCTGAATCTGCCCACGTACCTTATCCGTGCCCGGCTTGGTGAGGATTTCGATCCGTCCATAACCCAGGCGATCAAACTCCGCGGAAAATGGGTTCTGGTTGATCCGGATCTCACGGATGGAAGACTTGGGCGGCATCTGCCCCCCGGTAAATCCATCAATGTAGATCTCCCCACCGTTTGGCCCTGCCGCAGGACCGGCCAGGGCCTGCAGCTGGCTCTCTAATTCATCTGGATCGTCGGAAAGTGCATCGAGATCTTTGCCTTTGAGCACCACCGCGTTGGCATTTTGATCTGGGCTGGTATCGACGGTCGGCGTGTCCGCCTCCACCTGGACCTGCTGCTGCTGTACCTGGATCTGCATCGCGATGTTCAGTGACTTTGTCTGCCCGGGTGCAAGCGTGACGGTAGAGGCGAAGGGAGCAAATCCGGTCGAAGCGGCATTTACGGTGTAGGCGCCGGCAGCCAGACCTCGCACCTGGTAGGCGCCCGTGGCATCCGAAACTGCATGGGCGCTTTTTCCCGAGGCCGAAGTGACGGTGACCTGCGCCTGGGGAATGACCGCGCCGGAGGGATCCAATACCCTACCTTGCAGCGTGCCGGCCGCCCCCTGAGCAAGGACCATGGTAGGCGACGTGAGGGCGCCCAGCACCACGGTTATCAGCATCAACATGTACGTTAAATGTTTCATTATGTGTGCTGTGAAGCCCGTTCCTCTTGCTTGAGACCACCGGCGCCGCGCCCAAGATGCTGGTTAGGTTGACGCTTTACGGCAGCCGTAAGTTTCCCGGGCGATTAGATGGATGAGGTTGACATAGACTTCGGTTTTCTCGAAGCCGGGACACGGCTGATCTTTTCGCCCCGCGAGAAGAGTACCAGACCCAAATTTGCTTGGGGGCCCCCTCATCACCAGTCGCGATGATCACCGTGGAGAAACTGAAGATCGTACCTTTCGCCCAGGTTCGCACTACACTAGAAAGTCTCCACACGCGGCAGCTGGAATGGACACCGATGGCCGCCCATTCTGGTCGTAGAGGACGATCGCGTCACCCACCGCTTCGACATCTTCGATCGCGTCAAGCCCGCTCGGGACCTCAAACAAGAAGATCAGGTAGTGCACTGTCTTCTTCCCGCCTGCGGGAATCACGCACTGATGGGGAGTGTCGAATATAGGTCCGCGGCGAATGGTTTCTTCGCGGCCCAACGGGAACGGTGTCGTGCCGAACTCCATACCGCGCGCTTGTCCTCTTCCGTTCCAGGGAGTATCGGGCCGCGCGTGGTTCTCCTCCCAGACGGTCATCCACGGAAAATCAGCGCGGCGGAAACAGTAGCCTACACCCAGACGCTGTTTCCAGTTCACGGCCAACACGTATTCCTGCTCACGCCGAGGATCAAGCTGTACCCCGGCGATAAGGCCAAGCCCCTTTTCCGCAAAGGGCTGTCGCAAGTCGGCAAATCCCTTCCCACTTGCAAGTGGAGCATGCGGCCAGATGAACTCGCGATTGTTCGCGAGCATGGAACCACCCTCATAGTTGACCGGCGAGGTTATTGCACGGCCTCCGGAAGCGGACAATGTACTCTCGCCCTGGGTCAAGAGCGGTGGGCCGAACGTGACATGTTGCACCCAATCGAAAGCATGCTCCGCGCCGCTTTCGTTGCTGACGGTTTCTCGCACGTAGGCTACGCTTTCACCAATACCCAAGCGAATCTCGCGCTCGAAGCCAAGCTGTGCTAATGGAAGCTCTACCTTCCACCTGGCGAGGGCCTCGCCAGGCACTGCCGTTGAGACCAGATTCCAACGTGTGTTAGGCGCCTCACCGTGCAGGCTGCATCCAGCCGCAGCCTGCTCGGCATTCGGCCCGCCGAAGTAATCCAAACACAGGCAATGGCCGGTATAGCTGGCAAAAAACTTGCGCACCTCCACCGGTCCGTAGCTTGCCGGCAGATCAATCGCGGCTCTCTCTCCCGGATCGCATGTAGGCCACGGAGCCTCCCAAAAGGTGTTTGGCGAGGCGCCTCCGTTATGCGCCAGGAACCGGAACTCGGCGAGATGCCCTCCGCTGGTCAGGGTGACCAGCTCGACGACACCGTTGGTTAGCCGCGTGGCCTCGCGGTTCTTCCAGAGAATGGATTGAGAACCGGCATCGTCATTCGTCATCTCCCGTCGCTACTCCAACCTGGTTTCGTGCTCTCGAGCCTTTGTGCCCTTTGAGCCCGCTAATTTGCAGCGGCTACAATACTGGCAACACAGCTTAACACGCGTGTTCTCACCCATCAGGCTACGACGAGCCCCTAAGGAGTTTTGCTTGCGTTTTATCGGGATTGATTTAGGCACGTCGTTTATCAAGGGTGCGGTGTTAAACGTTGAGATCTGCCGCGTGGAGCATGTTCGCCGCATTCCCTTCCCTGAGGCGCTCCCCGGACTCGATCCCCGGTACTGCGAGTTTGCTGCCGGGCAGGTACTCGCGGCCACCCGGACGCTGATCGAGGAACTTGCCACCCTGGCAGTAAAGTGCAACGGCCTGGTTATGTGCACGCACCTGGGCTCCATGGTGCTGATGAATAACCAGGGCCAGGCCGTCTCTAACTGTTTCGGATGGCAGGACCAGCGCGCCCTGGAGCTGCATCCTTCTGGTGCGGCCACCTATTACCAGATTCTTCAGGAAAAAATCCCTGCTCAGCAGCGCAGCGAACTCGGCAACGAATTGCCGGTCGGCTCTCCCCTCTCTTTTCTCTTTTGGCTTGCAGAACAAGGAAAGCTGAAGCCAGGACTCATCCCTGTATCGCTGGGCGATTTCGTGTTGAGCTCGCTAAGTCACCAACCACCGTCGGTAGACACCACGACCGCGATGACTTATGAATTACTCAATCTGTCCACCTTGCAATGGCACTCCGAGGTAATCGAGCGATTGGGTCTTTCCGCCGTCCGCTGGCCAACCTTGCGTAAGCAAGGGGAAGTCGCCGGAAGCATTAAGACAAATGGGGCGAGCATTCCATACTTCGCTGCCGTTGGCGACTATCATTGTTCCTTGTTGGGAGCTCTCCTTCTCGAGGACGAGCTATCGCTCAACATCTCCACCGGCTCGCAAGTCAGCCGCATTGTCCCCGGTCTTGCACCCGGCGACTACCAAAGCCGCCCATTCTTTGATGGGAGGTTTGCCAATACCATCTCCCATTTGCCCGCGGGCCGCTCGCTCAACGTCCTGGTCGATCTGCTCACAGAGATCTCCACTGCCCAAGGCGCGAGTCCGGCCGAGCCGTGGCTCTACATCGCAACCGCCGCAGCGGCCGTCCATAACACGGATTTGGGGGTGAACCTCAGCTTTTATCCCGGGCCATGCGGAGAGCGCGGCGCCATCACCAACATCAGCGAGAAGACCCTGAACGTGGGCACGCTGTTCCGCGCGGCTTTTGAGAACATGGCAGAAAACTACTACGCGGCTGCATCGCGCCTATGGCCCGATCGTTCGTGGAGAGGGATCGTATTCTCCGGCGGCCTCGCGTTTAAGCTACCGCAGCTGCGGCAAATTATCCAGGACCGGTTCCAGGCGGAGTCGCGGCTCTGCCCGGTAGAAGAGGACGCGCTCTGCGGCCTGCTTCTGCTGGCCACGGCATTCAGCGGAAAGACGCCGGTGGAGAAGGCTGCCACTGCGCTAAGGGAACGTTACAATCTCGCCGGAGGCGGATCGCCGTGCACCTCGTAGCCTAGCCCTTTTAGAATCCTGATCAGCTCATCCACCCTGTCCCGCTGCAGCGGCTGCACCGGCAGTTGGGGATCGCCCACCGGCGGCCCAATCAGGTTCAATGTCGTCTTCATCACGCTGAACCAGTGCGCACCCTGGCCATGATGGGAAAACGCCGAAAACTCCAGGCGCATCAACTGCGAAAGCAACCGCCACTGTTCCCGGGCCGCGCCAAGATCTCCGCGCACTGCAATCGCTTCGTAGAGTGCCCGGGCCGCGCGCGGCACAATACTGGGGATGCCCGAGATCCATCCGTGCGCGCCGTGACAAAGCCCTTCGAAGGCAACCGTGTCGATGCCGCAGTATACCCTCAACCCACCGTCAGATTCCTGCAAGAGCCGGCAGATGCGATCCGGCTCAGGGTTCGACATCTTGACCGCGGCAATCACGCCTTCCCGGTAGAGCGCCAACAGCTGATCGGTCTTGAGGTCGACGCAGGTCAGCGCGATGTTGTGGTACAGAATGATCGGCAGATCGACCGCGCTCGCGATGTGCCGGTAGTGATCCATGGTTTGCTCCGGCGTCGGCGCCATGTAGTATGGCGGCACAATCAACAGGGCATCGGCCCCGGCAGCCGCAGCGTGTTTTGACAACTCAATGGTTGACCGCGTGCTGTAGTGGTGGGTGCCTGCCCACAAAGCTAGCCGCCCGTCATTCAGCTCGATGACTTTTTCCAGAACACGCTTGCGCTCCTCGATCTCCAGGGCGCAAAACTCGCCCGAACTGCCCAGCGGGGAAAGGCCATTGGCTCCTTCAGCAATCAACCAGTCGATGTGCGGTTTTAGTAACTGAAGATCGATCTCTCCGTCAGCTGTAAACGGCGTCACGGACGAAGCAACGATGCCAGCGGGCAGCGGATTGAGAGAGCTCTGTTTTGCTGGCATGCCCAATGGTACCGCAAAAAGGCGACGTCGAATCGGGCACAGGCTTTTTGATTCGCCCGCGGATGCATTGACCGCGGCAGGAACGGAGGGTTAAGATGAGCCGCTTCGAAAAGAGAAACCACCAACCATGCCTCTCATCACGGGTTTTGTTCTCGCTGTGCTGGCTGGCATAATCATTGGCTTATCAGGCTGGTCTATCAAGCTGGCGCGAGTGTGGAAGTGGGAAAACTTCTGGCTTGTCTACGCCATCGTCTCCTTGATTCTCGCTCCCACAGCTCTGGCATATGTGTTGCTGCCGCATCTTAGTAGCGTGTATGCCTCGCTGACGGCCGGTGAAGTTATGCTGCCCTTCGGCTTCGGCCTGCTTTGGGGTCTTGCACAGTTAGGGGCTGGCGTCACCATATACCGGCTCGGCCTTGCTGTTTCGGGTGCAGTGCTCAATGGAGTGGGGGTTGCTGTGGGAACCCTGATTCCGCTCTTCCTGTTGCATTCCAGTGTGCTTTTCGAGAAAAGCGGCTTATACATCCTGTTTGGAACCGCCGTTACCGTGGCCGGCGTCACGCTTTGCGGATGGAGTGGATACCGGCGCGAGAGTGAAGCCAAGAGTCAGGGACGGGGAGCGGGATTCTCCTTGAGCGAGAGCGCGATGGCACAAACCGGCTCTACACCCGGGCAATACATTCTCTACCTCGCCATCGCCGTGATCTCGGGGGTGCTCTCCTCTTTGCTCAACATCTCGTTGGCTTACAGCACTGGGATTCTGGGGAAAGTAGTGGCTCAGGGCGGCCGGCCGGCATGGGCTCCGTTTGCCATTTGGCCCATTGCGTTGTTGGGCGGTTCTGTGGTGAACATTGCTTACAGCATTTACTTGCTGGCGAAGAATAAGACCTGGGGCTACTTCGGCAAGAAATTCAGCGAGGTTGCATATCCGGCCCTGATGGCACTCATGTGGATGGGCGGCATCGCCCTTTACAGCAGCTCGACAACCTTCCTCGGAACTCTGGGGGTTTCGATCGGCTTCGCCATGTTCACCATCACCATGATCATCTGCGGCCAGATGGCCGCGGTGTTCACCGGCGAATGGCGCATGATGCAGCGCGCCATCTACCGCGCGTTCTACCTGGGAATCTTTCTCCTGGTAGTGGCGGTAATCGCCATTGGAACTGCCAATTACTACCAGCGCTAGGGCAGTCCTTCCTATTTTGAACTCACCGAAAACGAAGTCTTAACCGCAGGGTAGAGTCGAGATGTGGCGCGGTGGTGTAGGTGCAGCCTATCTGTTACCGGCCCTTTCGTCTGCCGGTGCCTCACTAGCGTCACCCTGCTCCGTTTCCACATCCCGCTCATCAAACCGGACATGCAGATTTACCGCATCCGGCTTTCCGATTGACTTCCCCGCAAGGCTCTCGGCGTTGCGGCCTTGGCCTTCCGAGACAGATTGTTGAAAAGCAGACGGGGCTTATACCAATTGGGGTTTTCGGGCTCATCGCCAATCCCCGCCCTCCCGCTTCCGCCCAATCGCGTCAAAAGTAAGGCTCCTTCCCTCCACCAGCATTACCCGGTTTCATCGGTACTACGAGCCTCTCCGCCACCCCATACGGCCCGGCCGGTCTCTCACGAGTTGCCGGTTGATGCTCAAACTGCCAGCACCACCGCTGGGGTTTCCCGTGTTGCGTCTGCTTTCCTGTGTGTGCATGCTGTCGTCACTACCCCGGCAGGACTGCTGGAAGCTGTTCGCTCGTACTCTCCCAACAGCTTCGGCCTTCCCCAAGAAGGAGGCGGGTCGGCTCCTGCATTGCGTGTTTCGAGGCCTGCTCAACGTTTATCCTTGTTACGGCCTGCACACTCACCGAGTCGCTTTAACGACCCTTTCCACCGAAGGCTTCAGCGACTTCGTTGCCTCCACCGCTGCTTCGGTTGTTACCGGGTGGAACGAACCAGTTCCCGGGCGGGTCTACTCCCGCTGAAAAGCACCGCCTTTAAACGGCGCACTCCCTCCACTACGCTCCCCCGGATTTCCTGTGGAACTTGGTGGCTTCGGCAATCTTCATGCGCCTCTCTTTACGGAGAGGCGCATTCGCGGTTCTCGCTGGTGCAGCGTGGCAGGAAATCCGGGTACGCTCCGGTCGGGATGACAAATCATTTCGGAATCGACTGATTTTTCGCGATGGCTCCCATTTTGCAACAAAATTGTCATCCCGACCGGAGCGTAGCGTAGTGGAGGGACCTGCGGTTAATGCGATTTGTGCACCTGAGTCAGGAGTTAATCCCTACCAGGAAGGCGCCGGAAGTTCACGAATACGCTTGATTGTCTCCTCCAGCTTATCGTTCGCGAACGCAAGCGAACCCATAACGACTCCATCGGCCCCATGCGCCCGCAACTCCGGCACTGTCTGCTGCCTTACTCCGCCGTCAGCAGTAACCAGTACACGCTTGTCGGCGCCTCGACTCTTCAACATCCCGCGGATCTCTTCCAATCGGGCATAGGCCAATGGAGATAGGTTCTGCCCCTTCAAGCCAGTGGCCGTTCCCAGAAGCGTGACCATGAAAACCCCATCAAGATAAGGTTGAACGGCACGGACAGGCATATCCAAAGGCAAAGCTACGCCCGCGCAGCAACCATGCCGTCGTACCTGGTGCACGGCGGCATCTATGTCCACTCCGTCTGAGAAGTGGATGGTGATAAGATCGGCGCCCGCTTCTGCAAATTGCTCGATCTGGGAATTGATAATCGCTTGTGTGGCCATTACATGGACGTGAAATGGAAGCTTGGTCACACGCCTCATAGCGCGTACGAGATCCGGAAACAAAAGGAAGGCGGGGGCGACGTGTCCATCGCACGCATCCAGGTGATACATGTCCGCGAGGTGCTGCGTTCGCTCGATGGCAGCTTCCAAGTTCAAGAGATCGGCTGACCACAAGGAGAACTCAGCAATGAGCCGATCCGAAGGCAGGGTTTGCAGGCGTGATTCGGCGGCGGTCATATCGATCTCACCTCTGATTGCTTATCTCATTGAGCGCCAGGCCCCGCAAGTGTAATCCGATTTGAGACGGATGCAAAGGTGTCTGTCGCATTTTGATTGTTTCGCAACCTTCGCCAGCTTTCCAGCTGCTCATCGAGTTCCTCAGCACGAATCGGTTTGGTTAAGTAAGCGTCCATGCCGGCTTCCAGACATTTCTCTCGATCACCAACCATGGCATACGCGGTCAGGGCAATAATGTGTTGATGCAATGCAGTGCCCCTCTCCTTCACCCGAATGATCCGGGTTGTCTCAAGGCCATCCAACTCAGGCATGTGCACATCCATGAAAACGAGATCGTAGGTATCCTTCTCCAGTGCGGCAAGGGCCTCTCTGCCGTTTTCGGCCATGGCCACATGGTGCCCTCGTTTTTCGAGCAATCGCTCCGCTACCTTGCGGTTGACTGCATTGTCTTCGACCAGGAGCACGCGGAAAGATTCGGCCAATTCAAGGGATGGCCGTGCGATCGGAAGTTGATGACCGATCTCGGTCAGATTGGCATCTGCGGCGCCGAGCCGGGCGGTAAAGTGAAATCGAGATCCTCGGCCAGGTTCGCTCTCCACCCAGATTTCTCCTTCCATCATTTTGACCAGGCGAGCCGATATGGTGAGTCCCAGGCCCGTCCCTCCGAACGTCCGGGTGGTCGAGCGGTCCGCCTGGGTGAAAGGTTCAAAAATCAGTTTTTGCGCATCTGGCGCGATCCCCAACCCTGTATCTGAGACGGTGAAATGCAGCAGACATGTCTCAGCGAGCAGTTGCTCCACACTCACGCGCAAGGCAACTTCCCCCGCGCTGGTAAACTTGATCGCGTTGCCCAGCAGGTTTACCAGGACCTGGCGCAGCCTGGCTGGATCCCCTGACACCATCGCCGGCACTTGCTTGTCGATGTCATGGCGAAGTTCCAGCCGCTTCTCGGATGCTCGCTGAGAGAAGGTTCTCAACGTGGCCTCCAGGCTCTTCCGCAAGTCGAACTCGCTGACTTCCAAATACGATTTACCAGCCTCAATCTTGGAGAAGTCCAGCACATCGTTGATCACAGTCAGCAGCAAGTCACTCGACAACCTGGCCGTCTCAAGATACTCCCGCTGCTCGCGGGTCAGGTCAGTTTCCAGCGCCAGGTCGGTCATTCCGATTATGCCATTCAAGGGAGTACGAATCTCATGGCTCATGTTCGCAAGAAATTCGCTCTTGGCGCGACTGCCTGCTTCAGCTGCTTCCTTGGCCTTGCGCAGGACTTCCTCTGCCTGCTTGCGCACGGTAATATCGACGAAGGTGACGATCGCACCGATCACGGTGTGGTTGCGATGCAGCGGCCGTGACCAGAATTCAGCGGCGAAGCTGCTACCGTCTTTGCGCCACAGCACCTCGTTATCCCCGTGGGTACCGATCCCCTGCACGAATGCTTTGTAAATGACGCATTCTTCAACCGGGTTCGCGGTTCCGTCCGGTTTGGCGTAGTGGATAGCTACATGCATGTTCCTGCCCAGCAGTTCAGAAGCTTGCTCATAGCCAGTCATGCGCAGGCAGGCGGGATTGCAGAAAGTACAATCGCCCGCAATATCGATTCCGTAGATGGCTTCAGGTGCGGACTCGAGCAGCAGCTGCACCAGATCGCCGTTCTCGCGCAGCGCTACCTCGGACCGCACTGGCAGCAAACCGAAGGCTTCGCCTGCGTTTCTGCCGAACAGTTGGACCGCCCGCGCCAGGGAGCGAACACGGGCGAGGATGCGCAAGCTTAGCGCGGCGCAAGTGCCGGCGAGCTTAGCTGGACCCAGATAACCACGATCATTATTCATTTGTTAGGATTCGCCGTTCTGAGAAACTGAGCGAGGTGATCTCATCGACTCTTTCGGCGCCGGGCGCCATCTAGTTCACACCCAATAGATCACACCATGATTCCGGCTTAGTGCACCTTGTAAGTATCGGCAGACATATTCATGTCATCACCCAAGACCGCGAAGCGGACGTGCGTCGACGGTAATGACGATGTCTGAATTTCGAGCACATGCAGAGAACGATCATGGAGCGCACTCTCTTAAGGTTGTATAGCTCTCGTTGCCGCGGAACGCTTAGGTTCGATTCATGGCAACGTTCTCCTCACCACGCGCAGTAAAGTTGCTGATGCTCTTCGCCGGGGCTTGCGGCGGAATCCTGCAGGCCCAAACCGTCTCCCTTAGCGGTCCAACCGAGGTGAGGTTTGGAACCACCGCGCAATACAGCGCTGTCGTCAGCGGGAAAAGCAACCCGGCGATCGTCTGGTCGGTCAACGGCTTTGTGAAGGGCACGAGCGCCACGGGCTCAATATCAGCATCAGGCTTGTACTCACCCGCTTCCACGATCTTCGCCGGTCATTCCGTAACGATCGGCGCAGCGGTAACGTCAAGCCATGGCTCTTCGGCCTCGCTTGGCGTGAAGATTCTCAACCCGCTCCCGGTCCTCGCCTCTGGTTCTGTCACGGCCGAGGCGCAGCCCGGCAGCTACCTCGTGGATGTGCATGGCTCAGGCTTCATGTCCACATCACAGTTACAGATCTCGGGCGCCGATGTTGCCGCCACATTCATCTCCGCCACTGAGCTCGAGAGCACGATTCGCCTTCCCGCGGGAACGGCTACCGTCGAGGTAGGTGTCATTAATCCCAACGCAGCGCAGAACTCTCCCGTCACCCGGGCGCTTGCGGTTCCAGCGCTTCCGCTTGCCAGTCTCACGGAGTCGGCCCGGCTGCTTGACCAAACGACCTTCGGCCCCACGCTCTCCGCCATACAGCACGTTCAGCTGGTAGGCGCCGCCGCTTATCTCAACGAGCAGTTTGCCATCCCCAACACGCGGATGCCGGCGATCCCCGATCCCCCGGTGGCCCTCTGTCCCGATGCCACCTTTCGTTGTGCGCAGAGTTCATTTTGGAAGAATGCGCTCACTGCCAACGACCAGCTTCGCCAACGCGTCGCGTTTGCGCTGAGCGAGATCTTCGTCGTCTCTACCGACGAGGTGAATGCTCGTACCATACCTTCCTACCACAACCTGCTGGCCGACGACGCATTCGGAAACTTTCGCCAGGTTATGAATGATGTAGCCACCTCACCCGCGATGGGAGCCTACCTCAACATGCTGGATAGCGGCGCGGCCCCCGCCGGTCAGATCGCAAACGAAAACTTCGCGCGGGAGCTCATGCAACTCTTTACCACCGGCCTGGTTCTGCTCAACCCCGACGGCAGCGCGGAGTTGAATGCGCAGGGGCAACCGCAACCGGTCTTCACCGAGGCGCAGGTTCAGGCATACGCACGCGCGCTCACCGGATGGACCTACTCGAGCCCGACGGGTGGTGCATCTCCGAACTTTCCCAATGGGATACCAAACTTCGATCAGCCGATGCAACCGGTAGAGTCCGCCCACGATATGTCGGCCAAGGCCGTGCTCAGCGGTGTTACTCTCCCCGCCGGGCAAACTCCGCAACAGGATCTCGCAGGGTTGATCGGATCCATCTTCAACCATCCCAACGTGGGCCCTTTTGTTGGCCGTCAGCTTATTCAGCACCTGGTGACCAGCGATCCTTCACCAGCCTACGTCGAACGCGTGGCCGCGGTATTTGCCAACGACGGGTCCGGTGTCCGCGGCGATATGAAGGCGGTGATCACGGCGATCCTGACTGATCCTGAAGCGCGCGCTGCCGATACCAATCCCACCGCGGACGGTGGCCACCTGCGCGAGCCCATTCTCTACTTCGCCGGCATCCTTCGTGGGCTGGAGTTCACCAATGTCAATACCCAGGGCCGGTACGACGCGGCCACCACTTACACCGCCCCGTTGGGACAGACACCCTACGCGGCGGCAAGCGTGTTCAACTTCTTTCCGCCCAGCTACATCATTCCGGGCACGGCGATCAACGCACCCGAGTTCGCACAGGAGAACACGGCCGCTGAAACTCTCCGCCTGACCCTCGCCGATACCATCGTACGCAATCACCTGACATCGTTCTCGATCAATATGAGCCCGGCGAGCGTTCTCGGCCAAATTGCCTCCGCCACCGGCAACCCCACGACCGACAGCACGAACCTGGTAAGCGCACTCAACATTTTATTTATGCACGATCAAATGCCCGCCGCCATGCAATCGGCCATTGCGGCCCATGCTGCTTCGTTAAGCGACATCGGCCAACGCGTCCGCGTCGCCACCTGGCTGGTCATCAGCTCAAACTTCTACAAGATCGAACACTGAGAATCGCAGGAGTTTTACTCGTATGAGGATCCATCGCCGTAGTTTCATCCAATATGCCTCGCTTGCCGCGGGAGGAAGCGTTGTGGGGCTGCGGCCCTTTGGCTCGCTCAACGCTTTTGCTCAGAGCGCGGCTCCGCCCTCCGACTATAAGGCGTTGGTCTGCGTATTCCTTTTTGGGGGCAATGACGCGAACAACACGCTGGTCCCCTTCGACAGTGCCGGCTACCAGAACTACGCAAAGTTTCGCGGACCGCTGGCTCTGCCGCAAAGCCAGCTTCTGCAGCTGGCTTCGATGCCCAAGTTCGCTCTCCACGGGAGTTTGCCGGAGATTCGCCAACTTATCGATAGTGGAGACGCCGCGCTGATCGCAAACGTCGGCACGCTGCTTGAGCCGACCACTCGGGCCAATGTGGCCGCACAGCTGAACCTGCCGTCCAATCTTTTCAGCCACGCCGATCAGCAGCTGCAGTGGCAAAACGCGGCGCAGTCCGCCGCCACTTCCACCGGCTGGGCAGGCCGCATGAGCGACCTGCTGGGCAAGAGTTACAACTCCTACGCTTCGATCCCCATGATCACCTCGGTGGCCGGCGACACTCTTTTCTGCGATGGCCAATCGACCGATCCTTTGACGGTTGTACCGGGCAACCTGGCGGGCGTGACGTGTGGTGAAGGCGCAGCGGAGTGCGCGACACGTGAGGAGCTGGCGCAAACCTTCCTCAGCTTCGACAGCGGCCTCAGCCTGGTTCAGGCTGACAACGTGATCAGCCAGGATGCCTACCGCTACGCCAGTGTTCTTACAGAAGCGGTTTCCGCCGCCGCGCCACTCTCCACCGTCTTCCCTGCCAATAATCCATTTGCCACGCAACTGCAACAGATCGCCCAGCTGATGCAGGTGCGCAGCAGCTTCGGAGTCAACCGCCAGATCTTCTTTGCCGGTGTGGGTAATTTTGATACGCACGCCAACCAATTCGCGCAGCAGAGCGTTCTGCTTGCCCAATTCTCTTCGGCGCTGTCTGCTTTCTACCAGGCAACCCAGGAGCTGGGCATCGCAAGCGAGGTCACCACCTTCACCATGTCTGACTTCTCCCGTGCGTTCCAGCCTAACTCCAACAGTGGCAGCGACCACGGCTGGGGCAGCCACCACATCGTGCTGGGCGGAGCCGTTCGGGGGGCGAAACTTTACGGCACCTATCCCACGCTCGCGCTCGGCGGTCCCGACGATTCCGGTGCGAATGGCCGATGGATTCCCTCCACCGGCAGCGTGCAATACGCAGCTACACTCGCCAGTTGGTTCGGCGTCGGCAGCTCGCAGCTCAGCTCGATCTTTCCCAGTCTCGGCGCCTTCAGCTCGGCAAACCTGGGATTTGTTTAGGCCTCAGATCGTTCCGACGAAAGCTGATGGACGTTTATCGAGCGTCGAAAACATCTCCTGGTAAGGTCCGCTGAACTGCAGATCCCTCGGCTCCGCTCGGGATGACAAAGGGGAGGGTGCGCTTCCATTTGGTGTGATGGTAGTAATGACAACTTCACAGACGTTGTTCATTCCAGACTAAACTTGCCGCACGCAAGATCGATTTCCCAGCCCTTCCCCGGATTTCCTGTGGAGCTTGGTGGCTTCGGTGAACTTCATGCGCCTTTCCTTACTGAGGCGCACACGCGGCCATGTCCAGTGCAGCGTGACAGGAAATCCGGGTCCGGGCCTCGCATCCATGGCGATTTCGGCCGTGTCGCCCCCACCCTCAAGAAAATCTTGGGTGGCCCTCAAGCCTTCTTTTGGCTTGAGTGGGGTTGTTGCGGACCCCAACCCTCTGCCTCTGTCATTAGGAGCGAAGCCTCCACGACCACGCGTTGGCCCAACGGCGTTACCTCTATATCAGAGTTCATCGTGCAGCAGTAGCCGCCTGCAGACGAGACTGCAGCTGCTTGCGATAGCGCCGGCTCATGCGAAGGCTGGTTCCCTCTTCGAGCAGCACGGCGTAGTCGCCATCTTCGTTCAGCCTGAGACCTCGTACGCGTTTCAGGTTGACGATGGTCGAACGATGAATGCGGCAAAACACCGTTGCATCCAGATCCTGCTCGAGTTCAGACATGCTTCGTCGCAAGAGACGAGTTTTCGGTCCGACGTGCAGGGCTGCGTAGTAGTCAGCCGCCTCCACCCAATCGATCTCCGCCAGGCTCACCAAGACCACGTGCCCGGCGCTCTTGATGGTCACGAACTCCAGCTTTGCCGGACCATCCCGGTCGCGGGCAACCCTTTGCTTGGCGCGGTCGAGAACCCGTTGGAACCGGGCATTGTCAAAGGGCTTCAAGAGATAATCGAGCGCGCCTGTCTCGAACGCTCGCAATGCATACTGATCGTAGGCGGTCACAAAGACGAGGGCCGTGGGCACGTCTTTGCCCAGCAACTCCAGCACGTCGAAGCCGTCGCACTCGGGCATCTGCACGTCCAGGAAGAGCAGGTCCGGTTTTGTCCTGCGGATTTCGCCCGGCGCGTCTACCCCCGAGCCGCATTCGCCCACGATCTCAATCTCCGGATCCGGCCGCAGCAGCACAGACAGATTGCTCCGCGCCAGCGGCTCATCGTCCACAATGACGGTTCGGATTTTCCTGAGAGGTACTGACACATCACTCCTTGAAAGGTACAGAGACGGTTACTTCTACTCCACCCGGCTCCTGGTTCTGCATGTTGAGCTCGAAGGCATCTCCATACAGGCTCTGCAGACGGGTTCTCATGTTCGACATTCCAATCCCGGAAAGCGCTTTGTCCCAGTGGAGAGCAGGGCCGTCGTTGTAAACACTAACCCTGAGTCGATCGCTGGAGCGAGAGGCTGCTATGCGGATGGCGCCGCCCTGCGCCCGCTTTGCGATGCCATGCTTGATTGCGTTTTCCACCATGAGCTGCAGAATCAGTGTGGGAACCTGGGCGAGCAGCAAATCCCGGGGGACATCCACCGTGAACTGAAGACGCTCTACAAAACGGACTTTTTGAATATCAAGATACTTTTGTGCGAACTCCACTTCCTCTCCCAGCGGCACTTGCTGCCGCGTCGAGTCCTCAAAGAGGCGGCGGAGAAAGTCACTCAACCCAGCAATCATGCTCACTGCGGCGTCGTTCCGTCTCTCACGCACCAACCCGGAGATCGCGTTGAGTGTGTTAAAGAGAAAGTGCGGCTCGATCTGTCGCCGCAGCGCATCGAGTTGTGCCTTGGAGAGTTGCTCGTTCAGGCGTGCAGTCTCGGTCTGTTGATAGGCTAGCCGCGCTCGCGAGTCTAGTACATAGCAGACGGTGAGAATCGTGGCGTACAGGACCAGCATCGAAAGAATTCCGTTATAGAACCGGTCGAGCCATGCGTGTACGTACGGGCCCGTGGGAAAACCATTCGCGTATGGATTCAGTGCCACATCCAGCCATACTGACCAGGCCGCGGAGAGCAATCCGATGGCCGCGCAGGATGCGAGATGCACGAGCCAGGTGTTAACGGACTTTAGATTTACCGGGGGAAAGCGAGTTCCCAGGTGCATCACAAACCCGGTTGCCAGGCCCCAAGGAAGAAAGGAAAGGACCGAGGTTACAAACAGTCGCGCCCACGCGTGGTGCATGCCCTCTGACCGCATGACGAAGACCGTCTGGGTTGCGTAGGTCAGCCCAAAGCCCGACCAGATGGATGCGATCCATAACCATCGGTGCGCCGGCGTTGGCCTCATATCCATAGCTAGATCGTATTCCATGGCGGTTGCGAAGCAGCGCGGATGCAGTGAATCGCCGGAACTGTGCAGCCGGCGGTCTGGACCTCAACGGCCAATGGCGAGGATACTGCCTTCATGGTCACCACAGTGAAGATCGCCCTGTTGCTCGGAACCCTCTCCTTTTCCCTCACCGCCCTGGTGCAAGAAGCGGGAGCGCCGGGCCAGGCTCCCGAATATACCAGCGACGCCCAGCTTCGGCTCCCGGAGCATTATCGCGGTTGGATCTACCTGACCACAGGCTTCGATATGAGTTACAACCCGTCGATGCAGATGGGCGGCCATCACATGTTCGACAATGTTTTTGTTAATCCTGGTGCCTACCAGGCATTTCTGAAGACGGGCACGTGGCCGGACAAGACGATGCTGGTGCTGGAAGTTCGCGGGGCTCAAGGGAAGGGCTCGATCAACCAGCAGGGCAACTATCAGGACGGCGACGTCATGGGCGTGGAAGTACATGTCAAGGACGAGGCGCGCTTTCCCGGCAAATGGGCTTTCTTTGGCTTCGCCCAGGGCAAGACCGCCAAGATGGTTCCGGTGTCGGCTGACTGCTACAGCTGCCATGCTGACCACGCGGCCGTGGATACTACCTTTGTCCAGTTCTATCCAACCCTGCTGCCAATCGCCACCAGCAAAGGCACCCTCTCTGCCGCCTACCTGAAAGAGATGAACATGCCGCCGGCGAAGTAGAAAAGAAACGCGAGCTTTCATTCGGCCTTGATTTTTGTTGATAATGAAGATCTATGTCCAAGCGCGAATTTCAGACCGAAGTCAACCAGTTACTGCAACTGATCGTCCACTCCCTCTATTCCCATCCCGAGATCTTTCTCCGCGAGCTGATTTCCAACTCCTCAGACGCGCTCGACAAGCTGCGCCACCTGACGCTGGCCGATGATGCATACAAGAACCTTCCGTTCGATCCGCGCATTGACCTGGAGCTCGATGAGGAGAAAAAGACACTCACCGTGGCCGACACCGGCATCGGCATGAATGAGGAGGATCTGATCTCGAACCTGGGCACCATCGCCCGCTCGGGCACAAAAAACTTTCTCTCCCAGCTCTCCGGCGATGCCAAGAGGGATTCCAACCTCATCGGCCAGTTTGGCGTTGGTTTCTATAGTGCCTTCATGGTAGCGGACCGGGTAGAGGTGGTCTCGCGCAAGGCCGGTGAAGAGCAAGCCTGGCGCTGGGTGAGTGATGGCCAGACCGGCTTCGACATCGAGCCGGCGGAGCGCTCGGTCGCCGGCACAACCGTGCTCCTCCATCTCAACGAAGAAGGCCAGCAGTACGCCAACAGCTGGCGCCTCCAGGAGGTGGTAAAGAAGTACTCCAACCACATTGCGTTCCCTATTTTTCTCACTTATGACAAGAGCGACTGGAACGAGGCGGAGAAGAAATCGGTCAAGCATCGCACCACCGAACAGGTCAATGCCGCCAGTGCGCTGTGGCGCCGCCCCAAAAGCGAGCTCAAAGACGAGGACTACAAGGAGCTCTATAAGTCGATCACGGGCTCTTGGGAAGATCCCCTTTTCTGGTTTCACACCAAGGCGGAAGGCAGCCTGGAATACACCACCCTCTTCTACATACCGTCGAAAGCCCCGCTCGATCTGTACCAGGCGGAGTACAAGACGGGCGTAAAGCTCTACGTAAAGCGCGTCTTTATCATGGAGGATGCGAAGGAGCTTTTGCCGGCATATCTACGCTTCGTGCGCGGCATCATCGACAGCGAAGACCTTCCGCTGAATGTGAGCCGCGAGATCCTGCAGCAGAACCGCATCCTCACCAGTATCCGGACGGCGAGCGTGAAGAAGATCCTCTCGGAGCTGAAGAACATCGCGGCCACCCAGCCCGAGCAGTACCTCAAGTTCATCACGGAGTACAACCGCCCGCTCAAGGAGGGCGTATACGGCGACTACGCGAATCGCGAGACGTTGCTCGACCTGGTCCGATTTAAATCGACGAAGGTAGAGGGCCTGACCAGCCTCGCCGAGGTTAAGTCGCGCATGAAACCGGAACAGAAGAGCATCTATTACCTGACCGGTGGCGCCGATTCCCTGCTCCGCACGTCACCGCTTCTGGAGATTTATAAGAAGAAGGATCTTGAGGTTCTGATCCTGGATGATGAGATCGACGAGATCGTCTTCTCGGGCATCGAGAAGTACGGCGAGATTGATCTCAAGGCGGTGAACAAAGCCTCGACCAGCGATGACCTGAAGGATGAGACTGAACCGGACAAGGCCGAAGCGCTGAAGCCACTGATCGACAAGTTGAAGGCCACGTTGGGCGACCGGGTGAAAGATGTACGCGCTTCGGTGCGGCTGGCGGACAGCCCGTCGTGCATTGTCTCCGATGAAGACGAGCCCTCGATGAAGATGCAGCAGATGCTGCGCGCCATGGGGCAGAAAGACCTGCCCGCGCTTAAACCTACGCTGGAGATCAATCCTGATCACGAGATCGTAAAGAAGCTGCTCGCCCGTTCCGACGACAAGGTCGCCGAAGACGCGGCGTGGCTGCTCTTCGATCAGGCTCTGCTGATGGAGGGCGTGCCACTGCAGGATCCGGCTATCTTTGTGCAGCGGCTCAACCGTATCCTGAACCTTTCTATCTGATGCTCAGAGCTCCGAGCGAATTGGGAATCGGCGCTGCGGCGAGAGGTGGCGCCTTCCTGGTGGCGCAGCAGACCCTGGTGAGCCGGCCCCGATCCGCCTGCATCGCCTTCTCTTCTTGCAGAGCCGCGAGCGTCTGGCAGAGGGATCTGCGCGGCTCCGATGTGAGGCGGCATCACAATCCTGTAGTGCATCCACTTGCCTTCACGCCGCGCCGCCACCATCCCGGCGCGGCGCAAATAGGCAAGGTGGCGGGAAATCTTCTCGAGGATGCGAAAGAAGAAGCGGTAAAGGCAGTCCTTGCTTATCTGCGCGCGTGATGTGGCCGCGGCGAATCGTCAGCCCGCGTAGCCTCATCCAATGAACCGGTAGTTCCAATCTCAACCCGCAAAGGTCCCCCCAATGAAATACAACACACTAGGCCCCACGGGCCTGCTCGTATCGGAGATTTGCCTCGGCACCATGACCTTCGCCACCGGCGAGGGCCTGTGGAAGCCCATTGCAGGCGTCGACCAGAAGCTGGCCGACGAAATCCTCAAGCGCTCCTTCGACGCCGGCGTGAACTTCGTCGATACCGCGGATGTTTATACCAACGGTGAGTCGGAGAAGACGCTGGCCAACGCCATCAGCAACCTTGGCATCCCTCGCAAAGACCTGGTGATCGCCACCAAGGTTTATGGCCGGACCGGCAAAGGCCGGAATGACGTGGGCGCCTCGCGCGGCCACATCATGGACGGAGTAGAGCAGTCCCTCAAGCGCCTGCAAACCGACTACATCGATCTTTACCAAATTCATGCGGCCGACACGGTAACCCCTCTCGAAGAGACGCTCCGCGCCCTCGATACCCTGGTTTCGCAAGGCAAGGTACGGTACATCGGCTGTTCTAACTGGTACGGGTGGCAGCTGATGAAGGCGTTGGGCATCTCCGAGGCGAAAAACCTGGCCAAGCTCGATACCCTGCAGGCCTATTACTCCATCGCAGGCCGCGATCTCGAACGTGAGATCGTTCCTTTACTGAAGGACCAGGGCACGGGTCTGCTGGTCTGGAGCCCGCTGGCCGGAGGACTTCTCTCGGGCAAATACTCGCGCGAGAACCAGAAGCCCGAGGACTCACGCCGTTCCTCCTTTGACTTTCCCATCGTGGACAAGGAGCGGACCTGGCGCATCTTGGACGTGCTGCGGCCTATTGCCAAGAGCCACAACACGAATGTCGCGACCATCGCCCTGGACTGGGTGCTGGCCAAGCCGTTCGTCACCTCGGTTATCATCGGCGCCAAACGCGTCGACCAGTTACAGGAAAACCTGGCCGCTGTCGATGTCCAACTTTCCGAGGAGGAGATCAAGCAACTGGATGAGGTAAGCGCACTGCCGCCGGAGTATCCGGGCTGGATGGTTCCCTTCCAGAATGTGAACCGTCTGGCCGACGTTCCGCGGTTCTAACAGAGGTAGCAGGCCTTCGCCTGAAGCAGAATTCAGTCGTTTGCTGCTTCTTCATCGCGCAGGCCGCGCACCCAGGCATCGATTTCATCGCGGGAGTGAAAGGCAGGAAGCGCCCCGGCATATTTCTCAAAGGGATTTTTAGCTGGTTGAGCAGGACGAATAATGGTCTTCTCACCTTCCACTACAAATTCCACGCGATCGCCTTCCTTCAAGCCGAGGCGGCGACGAATTTCCTGGGGAACCGTGATTTGGCCTTTGCTGCTGATGGCGCTGTTCGGGGCCATCTTTACTTCAATTCCTTACAGTAAAGATTAACTGATTTACCAGCGATGCCCACGAATGCATACGCCAGCGTATGGGGCAGACAACATCCCTTCAGGGGCTAAACAAGCCGCAGAAAAACTCGTTTTCAGGGTAGGCCGGGGATGCCTCGTCGCGACGAGCATGATCCCCGGCACGAACGTCATGACATCATTGTGGGCTTTACAGGCTGCGGAAAAACTCTTGTTTTGTATCAGGGCACGACTTTAGTCGTGCCGTAAACGACTGAAAATACGTCGGGCTTTAGCCCCTGAGGCACGCCTTTCCATTCTTTCGTCGCAAAAAGCGATTGATTGCGTCCGAAATATCTTAAAAGCGTACCTCAGGGCCTAAAGGCCCAAATGATTGGACTGTATTATTACCGGGGATGAATCCCCGGCCTAACCGCTCTGGGCCACTTTTGGTCGCCCATTCCGGCTTCCAGCGGACGGTGTTGTCACCGGCGCCGACGTGGTACGGATCGACGAGTCGTGGCGTTGCCTGCCTTCGCTGCGGCGTAGAATGCGGGCATGACGATCGACGAATTCCGTGCCTCCCTGCGCGAAGGAGTACCCCCGGCAAGCCTGACCCCCTTGCTGAAAGCGCTTTGGTGGGATGCCAAGGGGAATTTTGATCGCGCGCACGACATTGCCCAGGACGACGAATCCGGGCAGGAGGCAGCGTGGGTCCATGCCTATCTGCATCGCCGGGAAGGAGATGCGGAGAATGCAGGGTACTGGTATAAGCGGGCCCATCAACCCCATCCGGAAACCGCGCTCGATGAGGAATGGCGGCAGATTACAACCGTGCTCCTGCACCGCCATGGGTAGATCGTGGCATTGTCATAGGGGGCATCGGGGTCGTATATTAGATATGCGACCTCAACGGTCGCATATGAGGCCGACTGCTTACCTTTATGTCCCGCACCCTGACATCCACTGCGCTGAGCGACCTCAGTATTGGATCCTGCGCGACCCTGGCTTCGCTGGAGTTGCCGGAGGAGATCCAGGGGCAGCTGATGCACCTGGGCTTTGTGCCGGAGAACCGGGTGCTGGCGCTGCGCCGCGCCCCCGCCGGCGACCCGACCGTGTACTGCGTGGACGGCGCCGAGGTCGCGCTGCGCAAGGAAACCGCCCAATACATCTCAGTCCATAGCGTTTGCAAGCCGGAGCGAAAGGCCGAGCGATGAGCCATTGCAGCCCCGGCGGCGGCGTAGCCGTCGAGCCTACCCGTCGCAGAATCGCCGGCAAGATCAGCACGGTGGCGCTCATCGGTCCGCCCAATTCGGGCAAGTCGACGCTTTTTAATGGCCTTACCGGTTTGCGGCAAAAGGTGGCCAACTATCCCGGCGTGACCGTGGAACAGCATTCCGCCCGGATGGCCGGCATAGGCCACCGCGAGTTAACCCTGATCGACCTGCCCGGCATCTACAGCCTGCAATCCTATTCTGAAGACGCCCGGGTGGCGGTGGATGTGCTGCAAGGTAATATGCCCGGCACTCCGGCGCCGGACGCGGTGTTGCTGGTGCTCGATGCCCTGCAGTTGAACCGCCAGCTCATGTTGGCCGCTCCCGTGCTGGCCATGGGTCTGCCGACGATGGTGTTGCTCAATATGTCTGACCTCATGACCTCGCGCGGAGGAGAGATCGATCCCTTGGCTTTGGCGCGTGAGTTGGGAGCCCCCGTGGCCATGATCAGCGCGACCAAGGGCGCCGGCTTCGACGCCATCGGCCGGTTTTTGTGCCGCCTCTCAGAACCAGCCGAGACCCAGCTGCAGCCGATGCAGCTGCCGGTGCTGCAGAATGCCGCCTCCTGCCACCAATGGGCAACCCAGGTAAGTTCACGCACCAAGTACAAGGCGCCGCTTTCGGGGGTTTGGACCCACCGGCTCGATAGCGTGCTGCTGCACAAGATCTGGGGCCCGGTTATTTTTCTGGCGGTGGTGATCGGCGTCTTTCAGGTGGTGTTCGCGGCCGGCCTTCCGCTGAGCGATTGGCTCACCGAGATCTTCACCAAGGCGGGTGCGGCGGCGGTCCACGTTCTTCCCTGGCCATGGCTGCAGGTGCTGCTGCGCGATGGTTTATGGAATGGAGTGCAGGCGGTGCTGGTCTTCCTGCCGCAGATCCTCTTGCTCTTCCTGGTCATCGGGGTGCTCGAGGACTCCGGTTACCTGGCGCGCGCCGCCCTGATCGCCGATCGTGTGATGCGCTCCATCGGCCTGAATGGCAAGGCCTTCATTCCGCTGCTGTCGGCTTACGCCTGCGCGGTGCCGGCGATCATGGCTACGCGGACGATCGAGAACAAGCGCGACCGGCTGGCGACGATCCTGGTTGCCCCATTCATGACCTGCGCGGCCCGGTTGCCTATCTACACCCTGATCATTGCCGCGTTTATTCCTAACCGGCCTATTCTGGGCGACTTTTTTGGCCTGCGCGCGGCGGTCATGTTGAGCCTCTATGTTCTGGGCTTTCTGGCCGCGCTGGGAACAGCCCGGATGCTCAAGTCATCGATTCTGAAGGCCAACTCGGCGCCCTTTATTCTGGAATTGCCACAGTACCGGTGGCCGACGCTGCGCTCGATCGGGTTGCGGCTGCTCGATCGCGGCCGGGTTTTTGTGGAGCAGACCGGGACCGTAATCCTGGTTGTTACCTTTGGGCTTTGGCTGCTAAGCATTGTGCCCTTCCATGCCGGCGCCGCTGCCCCTTTGACCCAGAGCGTGATCGGCAGGCTGGGGCATTGGATCGAACCGGCGCTGCACCCGCTCGGCTTCAACTGGAAGATCGGCATCGGGCTTCTCAGCTCGATCATCGCCCGGGAAGTGATCGTGGGCACCCTGGGGACCTTGTATGGCGCCGACCCCGCGACGCAGTCCGTCGGGCTGCAGGCGGCATTGCGGCATGACATGACCATCGGCGGCGCCATCGCGCTGGTGGTTTTCTTCGCGTTCGCCATGCAGTGTACCTCCACGCTGGCCGTAGTCCGGCGGGAAACAAATAGCTGGAAGTGGCCGGCTGTGCAGTTTTTCTACATGACCGGACTGGCCTACGTGGCGGCGCTAGCGGCAAACCAAATACTGTCGCGCATCTTCTGAAGCGTTCCGGCCCGGTTTCTGCAATAAACCTGCGAAAATAGAAGTGAATCTAAGAAAACAAGAGAACTGAATCATGATTTCTGTCAGCGATGTAACTATGCGTTATGGAGCCAAGCTGCTGTTCGAAGAGGTTTCGACGCAGTTTATTGCCGGTCGCCGTTATGGCTTGACCGGGCCGAACGGTGCGGGCAAATCCACCTTCATGAAGATCCTGTCGGGTGAACTGGAGCCGCAAAAAGGCACGGTGGTGCGGCCCAGGAAGGTCGGCGTGCTGCGCCAGGACCAGTACGCATTCGATGCCTTTCGGGTGATCGATACCGTCATCATGGGCAACAAGGGCCTGTGGAAGGCGCTTGCGGAACGGGATGCGATCTACGAGAAGGCCGAGTTGACCGATGAAGATGGCATGCGGCTGGGCGAGCTGGAAGGCATTGTGGGCGAAGAAGACGGCTACACGGCCGAGACCGATGCCGCCATCCTGCTGCAGGGGCTGGATATTCCCGACGACCTGCACGAACGCAAGATGAGCGAATTGCAGGGCGGCCAAAAGGTGCGCGTGCTGCTCGCCCAGGCGCTTTTCGGCAAGCCCCAAGCGCTGCTTCTGGACGAACCGACCAACTCGCTCGACCTTGACTCGGTGCACTGGCTGCAGAATTTTCTGATGGAGTTCGAAGGCACGCTCATCACCATCTCCCACGACCGGCACTTTCTCAACAGTGTTTGTACGCACATCGCCGATATCGATTACGAGACCATCATTACCTATAGCGGCGGATACGACGATATGGTGCTGGCCAAGACCCAGATCCGTTCCCGGCTGGAATCGCAAAACGCCCAGAGGGAGAAGAAGATCGCACAGCTGAACGAGTTTATCGCGCGATTTTCTGCCGGCACCCGTTCCAGCCAGGTGACCTCGCGCAAGAAGGAAGTGGAGCGGCTGCAAACCACTGAGCTGGCCCGCTCCAATATCCAGCGCCCTTATATTCGCTTCGATCTGTTGCGTCCTTCGGGCAAGCACATCCTGGAGTTCGAGCACGTGACCAAGTCATACGGGGATCAGCCGGTGATTCAGAACTTCGGCGCGGCCGTGATGCGCGGCGAGAAGGTCTGCCTGATGGGCCGCAACGGCCTGGGCAAGACGACGCTGCTCAAATCGCTGCTGGTCAAGATGGATCAGGCCGAGCCTGGTTTCACCCTTGACCAGGGGACGGTCAAGTGGGGACACGAAGCGCAGATCGGCTACTTTCCCCAGGACCATACCGGTTCTATTGAGAAAGGCATGACCGTCTCCGATTGGCTGCATCAGTTTGACCCCAAGGTGACCAAGGAAGATATCCGCGGCCTGCTGGGGCAGATGTTGTTCAGCGGCGAAGAAGGCTTGAAGAAGACCGATGCTCTCTCCGGAGGAGAAGCGGCGCGTCTGATCTTTTGCCGCCTGATGCTGCAGAAGCCGAACATTCTGATTCTCGACGAACCGACGAATCACCTTGACCTGGAGGCCATCAACGCGCTGAACGTGGCCATCCAGCGCTATGAGGGCACGGTGCTGCTGGTAACGCACGATCACGATCTGATCGATGAGGTAGCCACCCGGATCTGGCACTTCGATCAGGGAACGATCGAGGACTTCAAAGGACCGTACGAGGAATACATGACGGCAACCGCCGCGGCGCGGCGGTAAGTTGAGGTGGAGGCTTGGGGAATGCGCGAGTTTCTCGGTAGTCACCGCAGCGGCACGACTTTAGTCGGGCCGTGTGCACACATCTCCAACTCACCACAAAACCGTCATCCTGAGCAGTCAGCTTGCCTACGGCAAGTTGAGGGAGAAATGACACGGCCGAAGGCGACATGGATACAAGGCCCGGAGGGCCGGCCGCCAAACGTCAGCCCAGCCCGGAAGGGCTGGGAAATCGATTCGGAAGAGGATCCGAGCGCCGTAGGCGCGGCACTAAACCGATCGTCCGCTCCCCTGTGTCGGAGTTTTGACGAAAAACGTCCCAAAACAAGTTAGCGCCTATGGGACAGCGTCCTGGGCTACATTCATGTGGTCCTTTCGGGACGCTTGATTCTAATCAGGCTTTGTTGCTGGTTGCTTACGACGAAATGAAGGACAAATTTGCCTCCTATTCTCAATGCGCAGGGAATCTCGAAATCATTCGGCGCTGACCCGCTGTTGCGCGATGTCAACTTCACGGTGGAAGAGCGCGCCCGCATCGGGCTGATCGGACCCAATGGCTCAGGTAAGTCGACGCTGCTGGGCATTCTCGCGGGCGAGATTGAGCCCGATAGCGGTGAAGTTGCGACGCGCAAGCGCACGCGGCTGAGCTATGTTGCGCAGCAATCCGAGTTTGCCCCCGGGACCACGGTACGCGCGGTTCTGGAAGCATCGCTCGAGCGCATCGCCGTTCCGGCCGCGGAGTGGGAAGGGCGCATCGGCGAAACGCTGGGGCGGACAGGCTTTGCAGATTTCGCCGCCGATGCATCTCGCCTTTCCGGCGGCTGGCGCAAGCGCCTGGCAATTGCCGAGGCCCTGGTGCAGCAGCCCGATGTGCTGCTGTTGGATGAGCCAACGAATCATCTGGATCTAAGCGGGATCGAGTGGCTCGAGGACTTGCTCAATACCTCATTGTTCGCCTGCATCGTAGTTAGCCACGATCGATACTTCCTGGAAAATGTGGCCACCGAAACGGTGGAGCTCAACCGCGCTTATCCCGACGGTCTGCTGCGCGTCAACGGGAACTACAGCACATTTCTGGTGAAGAAAGAAGCCTTCCTCGAAGCCCAAGTCAAGCATCAGGATGCGCTGGCCAACCGCGTGCGCACAGAAATTGAATGGTTGCGCCGCGGACCGAAAGCGCGCACCACCAAGTCCAAGGCCAGGATCGACCGGGCGCACGAACTGATCGGCGAGCTGGCGGAGGTTTCCGGACGGAACCGAACGGCAACAGCCTCCATCGAGTTCTCGGCAACGGACCGGCAGACCAAGCGGCTGGTGGAACTGGAAGACTTGCAATACGGCTTTGCTGGATGCACGCTTTTTAGCAGTCTTAATTTTGTGCTTACGGCGGGGATGCGCATTGGCCTGGTGGGCCCCAATGGCAGCGGGAAGACGACCCTGCTCCGTTTGCTGCGGGGTGAGATCGAACCGCTCGACGGTTCCATCAAGCGTGCGACTGCGCTGCGCACGGTTTACTTCGACCAGAATCGCATTCTTGAACCGGATGTAACATTGCGTCGGGCATTGGCGCCCGATAGCGATTCGGTGATCTATCAGGACCGGGTCATTCACGTCGCTTCCTGGGCGGCTAGATTTCTATTTACCGGCGATCAGCTCAACCAACCTGTCGGATGGCTATCAGGGGGTGAGCGGGCACGCGTGTTGATTGCGCGATTGATGCTGGAGCCGGCTGACCTGCTGCTGCTGGACGAGCCCACCAACGACCTCGACATCCCGACCCTGGAAATTCTGGAAGAAAGCCTGCTGGAGTTTCGCGGAGCGCTGGTGCTGGTCACCCACGACCGCTACATGCTCGATCGCGTCTGCACCAGCGTGCTAGGGCTGGACGGGCGCGGGGGCGCGGAGCGTTTCGCCGATTACTCGCAATGGGAAGCGTGGCAGCGTGTGCCCCAGCAGGAGGCAAAGTCGCCGGCTCCGCAGGAGAAGCGAACCACCGCGGCCAAAAAGAAGCTCTCCTACCTCGAAGCGCGGGAATTTGCAGCCATTGAAGATCGAGTAATGGCAGCGGAGGAACGGGTTGCGCGAGAACGCGAGGTGGTCGAAGACCCTGCGGTAGCAACCGACGCGGTGCGGCTGCAGGCAGCGCTGCACGCTATGGAGCAGGCGCAGAGCGCCCTCGATGAGTTATACGCGCGTTGGGCCGAGCTGGAAGCCAAAAACAGCGAACAAGTGGCTTCAGGCTAGGTCGGGGATACCTCGCCGCAGCGAGCAATATCCCCGGCACAAATATCACTACCGCCTCCGTAAATTCAAAACCATGAGTGGGTGGCCCAGGTCTGATCCGGAGCCGCGGCCTAGGGGCCTGTCGATAGCCTCATGTTTGCGAAGTCAATCGTGAATGGCTTACACTTCTGTAGAACGTTGATGCCCATATTGCCAAAAGCCCACTCAGTTGTATCGTTGCCCTTTTCCAGCATGACCGACATCTTCTCGATCGAAGCGGTTTTGCTCCCGAGCGTCACACTCCAGGTGGGCAGCTCGATGGAGCGACGGGTCACGGTTCCGCCCATTCCCGTCGTTGCATGATCCTTCTTAATGCCAGCGGCGACGACATCCGGAAAGTCGCGGGCAAACGGCGGGTTCAAAATGGTCTTCGTCCCACCCGTATCAAAAGTAAAGGGAAGCACCTTGCCCCGGTACGAGACGTGCAGCACGGGGAACATGTCATCGAACGTAAGGGTTTCCGCTTTGGCATCCTCTTTGGAAGGAAGCGCCAGGTTGAGTCGTCCGTCCGTTTCGAGCCTGACGGTTTGCAGGGCGATCGCGACCTGGATACCGAGCAGCCCCTGGCTCTTCATGGGCAGATCATTGAACGGTGGATTGGCAGCGGACACCACGAGAAACGGCACATGCCTAAGGAGGATGGGCCCGATCGCCAGCTGGTCCACATCCGCAATCTGGAGCTCAATGCTGCTCCCGCCGCCGTCCTGCGTCTTCGTATTCACGGGGGTGACCGTAAGACCAAGAGCGTGGGCCTCCGCATCGCTGATGACGGAGAAGTTCGCGCCGGTATCGAGATAGAACCTAGCCGCACCGCCGTTCACGGTGAACGGGATGTTCAGGGTGCCCTCGGTTTGCTGGGGCGAGAAGCTGACGGGCTGCCGATGGGCAACGGTCATGTCGGCGTATTGGCCGAATGTTTTGTACAAGGAACTATCACCCAGCACGTCGGTATCGTTCGGGCGGATGGCGAGCAGGGCAGAGATTTCGCGTGCGGCCTCGCGCACCTGGCCCATCCTTGCGAAGGAGCCGAGCAGGCGTTCATGAGCTTCAAAAGCGGCGTTCCCGTGCGGTGCCTGCGCCACAACCCGGAGCAGTATCCTCCGTCCCTCCCCCACCCGCCCCATCGCAACGTAGGCCACGCCCTGGCACAGTAACGAGGACTTTCCCGCCGCTTCTTTTCTTAATTCCGACAAATTATGCGTGTCGCAAGTGTCGTCAAACTGCGCGGCTGCTGTCATCGGTAAGGAGAAAGCGAGTAACAGAAGCGGAATGGCACGATGCTCCCTGGTCATAGTTTGGCTAGTGTCTCATCAAACGGGCGGCATAGGTCGTCAAGGGCTGAGAAAACCGCTGCCCTCACGCGGCCCTTCTGCCCGCTCTCAATTTGCCATCCCGAGCAGCTAACTTGCCTGCGGCAACTGGAGGGAGGAATGAACAACGCGAAGGTAGTTTTGTTGGAAATGTAGGTGTCAAAAAATGAATTGTCATCCCGACCGGAGCGAACCCGGATTTCCTGCCACGCAGCATTAGACGACGCAGCGTGTGCGCCTTTCCGCAAGAGAAAGGCGCATGAAGTTTGCCGAAGCCACCAAGTTCCACAGGAAATCCGGGGAACCGCGGCCCGATCGTGATTGTCAAAATAAATCGGAAACCGACGGAAGCGGAGCAATGCCGTTGTAATCCGTACACGTCAATCAGCGCCGCGATGGGATGCCCAACATCGAAGCCTCTGCATCCTCCGGTGGTTCGCAAGAATACGGTTCGACCCACCGCGCCTGCACTAGGGAACGACTTCCGTCGCGCTGGCAAAGCTCAACTGGTGAATCGCCAGCCAGGTTTGGGCATAGGAATCCAGGGGACACCTCACGAAACGGAAATTTATGTACGCTAAGCCCAGCGGCAGCCCTTCAACGGGTTCCGGGCTGGGCGCGATGGAGACTAACATCAAAGCCGTACTTCACCGCCGCACTCCATCCTTGTGGCCGTTGTTTCCTGATGCCTACAACCCGCCGGAACTCGGCAAATCGCGCCAGGTCGACTGGATGAGTGCCTCGGTGTGACTCCCGCACAGGGCACCCGCGCCCTGGTCAACTGGGACACGCTTTATTCATAACGAAGAGCTTCGGCGGGCGGGACGGCCAATGCGTGCCGAGCAGGTAACAAGCAGGCGAGGAGTGCGCTGAGAGCGAGAAGCGCGGCGGGTGCCAATAGACTTTCTGCGGCAAAGGCGCTTTGCATCCAGTGGGCGAGGACGGCGCCGAGAAAGCTGTCCAAGGCAAGACCGATGACAATGCCCATGGCCGCGCTGACCAGCGCGATGCGGGCGGCCACCCAGAGAACGTGCGTGCGCGGCGCGCCCAGCGCCAGGCGGACGCCAAACTCCGTCGTCCTCTGCGCGACGCTGTACGCGACCAGGCTGAAGATGCCGACCAGCGCGAGTCCAAGCGCCATGGCAGAGAAGACGCCAAACAAGATGGAGAAGAGCCGCTGGCGGCTATACTGTGCGTCGCGCTCGATGGCTTCGTTGAGGGTGAACGTGCCGTTGAACGCGGAGGCGCTGCTGGAGATCTGCTGGTCAGAAGCGACGGATGCAATAGCGGCGCGGATGGAGTGCAGGTAGGTGAGCGGATCACCCTCGGTGCGGACGAGGAATTGCGCCCAGGCCCGCGTCGCAGCGGTGTACGGAATGTAAATGGCGGGGACCACCGGCTGATCCACGCCGTCGTTGCGCGCATCGCCGACGACGCCGATGATCTGGCGCCAGGCCGTGCTTTGCGCAGAGACCGCCTCGTAGCGCATATGAGCCGTCAGTCCGGGAATGCGCAGTTGCCGCCCCACAGCATGGGACGAGGAGAGATAGCGCGTCGAGAATGCGTGATTGACGACGGCGACGAAGTCTCCCCGGCTGTTTTCATCCGCGTTCCACACGCGGCCTTGCAGCAGCGGGATGCGAAGCGCAGCGAAATAGCGCTGGCCGACCAGCATCACACGAGCCTGCGGCTGCTCGCCATCGCCACTTCCGTCGACGATGAACGAGCTCTGAACATCAGCATCGGGTGGCGTGGCGTCGATCCCGACAGCGACCGTGGAGACTCGGGGAACGGATGCGATCTTCTGCCGGATCTGCTCGATATACGCGGCGCGCGCTTCACGCGACTGAAGGCGGCTCCACTCGGCCGGGTTGTGGACGTGCAGCGAGATGCCGAGCTGCAAGACGTTGGCGGGATCGTAGCCGAGGGGCATCTGCGTGAGCCGCAGAAAGCCGCGGATGGCAGTGCCCGCGGTGGCCATAAGAAGAAGCGTGAGCGCGACCTGCGCCGCGATGAGAACGCTCCAGCGATGCTTTTCAGGAGCAGCGGCCACGCCAGCCTGCCGGCCTGGGAGAGCGCGCGCAGGATCGTTGCGCGAGAGACGCAATGCGGGGGCGAGACCGAAGAGGATGCCGCAGAGCAGCGCGAGCGCGACGGAAAACGCGAGGAGGGAAGCGTTGATCCGGACAACGGATTCGGCTGGAAAGGAGTCCGGAGACAGCAATAGGGGGAGCCGGGCAAGCCAGTACGACGCAGCCACGCCCAGCACGGCGCCCGTGCAGGAGATGACCAGAGCTTCGACGAGCAACTGGCGCACGATGCGCCAGCGGCTGGCGCCGATCGCCGTGCGGATGGCGAGCTCATGCTGGCGCGTGCGCCCTCGGGCCAACAGAAGGATGGAGCAGTTGGCGCAGCCGATGATGAGCAGAAGGACGACGCCCGCCAGCAGAAGCGTGAGGGTGCGGCCCAGGGCCTGCTGATAAGGCACGATGATGGGCTGCAGCGCGAGATGCGGGTGATAGGCAGAAACCTCGGATTGATGTTTCCTGCCCTCCAGCACGATGGGCTCCAGCGCTGCGTTGGCGCCGGCCAGTGTGATGTGCGGCCGCAGCTTGATCCACGGCAGGTAGGAGAGGGAGGGAACGTTGGCAACAGCCGGAATGAGACTAGCCGGCAGGTACACATCGGCAACGCCGGCGATGTCATTGAATGCGAAGCTGCGCGGCATGACCCCGACGATAGTGTAGGGGGCGTGATCCATCTCCAGCGTTCGCCCGATGATGTGGGGATCGCCGCCGAAGTGGCGCTGCCAGAAGCGGTAGTTGAGAACCACGACGGAGTGGCCGCCGTTCTCTGCGTCGGATGGCTCGATATTGCGACCGAGAAGCGGGCGCACACCAAAGAACGTCTCGGCATTCTCTGTGAGGTAGGCGCCGTAGATGTCTTCCGGCAGTCCGCCTCCGGTGATCTCCATGTGCGAGCCGTTGAAGCCAAGCACCGAATCGACCGAGGCCGCCAGGCGCACTTCATCCAACTGTGCCTTGCTCAGTTCAAAATATGAATACTCGTCAGGATGCTGCGGGTCGATCATGATGGGGTTCATGATGCGGTCGGCGCCCGCGTAGGGAAACGGGTGCAGCAGGACGGCGTAGATGAGCGAGAACATCGCCGTGGTGGCGCCGATGCCGATCGCGAGTGAGAGCACGGCGACGGCGGTGAATCCAGGGTTGCGGCGCAGGGCGCGCAGGCCGTAGCGGAGGTCTCCGCTGAACTCATCGAAGAGGCGGAGGCCGATGGCGTCGCGATAAGTTTCGTTCTGTACGGCGGCGCGGCCCAGGTCGACGCGAGCCTTGCGGCGGGCTTCCTTTTCTGGGAGGCCCTGGCGGATTAAATCTTCCTGATAGGCGTCGAGGGTAGAACGAAATTCTTCTTCGACGTCGCTGTGCGTGCGTGGGGCGACGGAGTGCCAGAGCTTGCGAATTCCGGCGAGGAGACTCATATCTCGCCCGCCTTCTTGTCGAGAATGCCGGCGACGACAGCGGCCATGTCGATCCATTTGGCGGTCTCGGCCTTTAGCTGACGCGTACCAGCAGCGGTGAGCGAGTAGAAGCGGGCGCGGCGATTATTCTCCGACTCACCCCACTCGCCTTTGATCCAGCCCCGGCGCTCAAGACGATAGATCGCTGCGTAGAAGGAGCCCTGCAGGATTTCGAGGCGCTCGCCGGAGATCTGCTGGATGCGCAGCAGGATGCCGTAGCCATGCAGTGAACCGAGCGAGACCGCCTTGAGGATGAGCATCTCGAGCGTGCCCTGCGGGAGTTCAACCGGTTTCGTCAAAGGCTCTCCCCTTTCTGAGAAAGGAGAGTACGCGCTCTCTCCTTTCCCGTCAAGGAGACTGCCAACCGGGCGATTGCATCTTCGACGGCTTCAGCTGATTCACTCTCGGGGTCTGCGATTCCTTGATATCAAGTGTAGATAGGTCCCCAACGCACTCGCGGAGCACTCCAGGTAGGACTTTCCTTGGCTAGCTCGTGAGGCTCATCAATCGGGATCAAGTGGCCGCTCCCCTTGAATGAGGCCTGAAAGCCCCTCCGGCCTCCGCGATGCGGCGAGCTGCGCGACCTTGCCTCCCATCGAATGTCCAACCAGGACATATTGTTTGATTCCCAGCGCTTTGACCAGTGAGAGAGCTTCGTCCGCAAGGTCTGCCAGTTTGTAGCCAGCTAAGGTCTTGTCGGACTTCCCCCAGCCACGCGCGTCACAGGCCACTGTCTTGAACTGTCCCTCAAGTTCGGCGGTAACCTTGCGCCAGGTGCGTGAAGTTCCACCCCAGTAATGGAGAAATACGAGAGCCGGCTCCGCAGTCCCGTGCACCTCCGCATGGATGGAAAGTCCTTGAATTTGGTAGTTCATGTTGTCTCCTTCTTTAGCCGCGCTGACACGCGTGCGCAATTCGATGATCGGCAGGTCGTCTATTCGGAAAATGGTGCATTCGCGACGACATCGGCAAAGTTGGGGGATATGTACCCCTCGACATATCGAACGCCGAAATCCCGAACGATGTTGTCAAAGGTGGACTCCTGCTTCCGCCGAGCGATGTTGCAAAGGCACTCTTTGAGTCCGTTTTTAAATGCCAGGCGCGGATATTCGGCCAGGATCGCGCCTTGTTTGTCCTGCGGAATTCGATCCAGGCCTGCCCCCAGAACATCCACCGTTATTCCCGAATGGGTCATGGCGACTTCGGGCTCTTTGTGAAGAGCGATGGATCGTGTGGTATGAAGCGCGATGGCATCCCAAACAACTTGCATCTGCTGCGTCGAGATGCCTCGCCCCTTCAGAAACGAGCGCGCCGCATTGGCGCCATCCACCTCGAAACGATTTTCCGCCGTATAGCGGTCAGTCAAGCCCAGATCATGCAGAATCGTGGCTACTGCCAACAACTCGGCATCCGGAGCACGTTCAGCGCTTTCTGAAAGCAATACGCCGAATAGCCAGGAGCGCATCGCATGGTTGAAGAGAAATGGCTCTGACGCGCTCCGTGACAAGTCAATCGCATCGCGAACCAGAACTGTGTCGGGTACTTTGATTCCTGCTAAGACCATTCCCTACCTCTCTCGCTTTCATATAGTCCGTGGTCGGCGATTGGCTTTTTGCTCCGCCGTTCAGTTCGTGCACAGATCAGTTATCAGTACCCAACCGTGAATCGTTGGCGAGAGTGCTTCGGCCGTTCCAACTCATCCACGAGTGCGATCGCAAAGTCTTCGGTGGATATGCGGCTTTGGCCGTCAGCAGCAACCGAAAGTTCGTCTTTACCGAGTCGGAATTTGCCGGTGCGACTAGTGCGATTTTCATTAAGCTCTCTTTCTGCAGCTGCCGGGTCCCAGTGCGCCATCTGCGCAAAGACCGAGCATGCCATCGACGTCGTGGGCATCGTAGGCAGTGAAGAACTGTTGGGCGGTCGATACGTAGTCTTTCGCGATCCCTTTCATCTCTATGCTCCCTTTGGGGTCGCTTTTGTCGGGGATCTTGTGCCCTAGTATTCAAACCACTGGCTGAGCGCTTTGACCTTCTCCTCCGTATACGGCGGGAACAAGTGCTCAATGGCTACGTCGGGCGGCGAAATCAGAACTGATTTCGCGTGCGTGAGAGCGTCAAACCCGGCCTTGCCGTAGTAGTGACCGATACCGGAATATCCGACCCCGCCAAAGGGCATGGTTTCGATAAACAGGTGAATGTTTACCTGATTGATCGCGCCGCCGCCGAAGGACAAGCTTGCGAGGAAGTGATCGATCGCCTGCTGATCTCGGCTGAAGAGGAAGCCGGAAAGAGGCTTCGGATGCTTCTTCACCTCGCGAATGGCCGCATCCATGTCCTTGTAGGTGAGGATTGGAAGAAGCGGCCCAAAGATCTCGTCCTCCATGATCGGATCGTCCCAAGTCACTGGATAGATGACCGTGGGATCGAGATAGCGTGCCTCCGGGTCGGAGGCCCCGCCTATGACGACTTTTTTTTGATCGATGAGGCCCGCCAAGCGTTCGGTGGCCTTTGGGCTGATAATGCGGGAATAGTCGTCGGGCCTGCTCTTAGGGTCGGTCCCGTACAGCTCAACCATAGCTTTCTTGCACTCTGCAACGAACTCCTCTGCAATTGATTCGTGCACGTAGGCGTAGCCGGGCGAGGTGCACCATTGGCCGCCCCAAGCCGTCGCACCCCAGACGATCTTCTTGGCTGCATCCGGAATATTTGCGGTCGCGTCAACGAAAGCCGGATTCTGCCCGCCTAGTTCGAGAAGAACGGGAGTCAGATTCTTTGCGGCCGCCTCCATGACGATCTTGCCAACCTTGACGCTGCCGGTGAAGAAGATGAAGTCGAAGGGCAGCTTGAGAAGCTCCGTCACCTCGTCTTTGCTGCCGGTGACGGCAGTGACGGCCCGAGGATCGAAATATTTTGGAATGAGATCGAGCAAGACCTTACTGGTGGCGGGCAAACCCTCGGAGAGTTTGAGGATGCATGGATTGCCAGCCGCAATAACCTGGACAGCGGGGTCGAAGAGCAGCGTCAGTGGTCCATTGAATGGCCCGATAACCAAGGTGACGCCGTAAGGTTCCCGATAGACTTTAGCAGTATGCCCGCTCTCCCGAAGGGCCTTGGGCACAACCACATCTACGGGCTTCATCCACTCCTTCAAATCTTGCTTCGCGAAGGCGACGGTTCCTACAGGCGCCATAATCTCGAAGACTTTCTCTTGGCTGGCCGTCTTGAAGTCGCTGCTCATCGCAGCCTCAAGAACCTCGGCGTTCTCATTGCACAAGTTCTCAAGGCGTGTCAGTTGGTCGATGCGCCACTCGTAAGACTTAGTCGCATCCGAATCGAAATATGCTTTCTGCTTATCGAAGATTTCCTGGAACTGATTCATCTGAGTCTCCTTCGCACATCGGTTGTCGAAGCCGCTTTGCAGCAGCGTTGCGAGCCCTTTAGGCCATCGTGAGGACCATGCGGAATCGCGCGTCACCAGACATCATGCGCCGATACGCTTCTTCGGCCCTTTCCAACGGAAGAGTTTCGATCATGGGCCGAACGTCAGTGAGTACGCTGAAATCAAGAGTGTCCTGGGTCTCGATCGCTCTTCCTGTCAGGCTTCCTATGACAGAGCGGCCACCAAAAATCAGCGGAACTCCGTTGACCGGAATTGGATCGCCTGAGACGCCAACCACAACGAGCCTGCCGCGAACGGAGAGGCCAGGAAGCAGGCCGGCGATTGCGGCTCCGCTGGGGGCGGTCGCCAAGATGACGTCGGCACCTCCCAGCTTCTGCAGTGCTGCTCCCGCATCCTCGGCCTTGGCGTCGATGTAAATGTGCGCTCCCAGCTTGGGCGCGAGATGTTCTTTGTCTGGACCGAAGCCGATCGCAACGGTGCGGAAGCCCATCTTTTTGGCGTATTGCACGCCGAGATGCCCCAGACCGCCGATACCCTGGATAGCAACGGTATCGCCAGCACGTCCGGTGTTGCGGAGCGCATTGAATGTGGTGATGCCGGCGCAGACCAACGGGGCCGCATCTTCTGATTTGAGCTCTTCAGGTATGAGAGCCAGTGCGCGTGCCTCTGCGATCATCATTTCCGCATAGCCGCCATCACTCGTCACGCCAGTGATAATGGGGTTCTGGCAATATGCCGTGTCGCCGCGGCGACAGGTCTCGCAGGTTCCGTCTTCACCTCCAAAGAACCCGACTCCTACACGCTGGCCGACCTTCCAGGTCGTAACACGCCGGCCAACCTCCTCGATGCGGCCAATTGCTTCATGGCCCGGCACACGCGGATACACGACGCCGGGCAGTTGTCCCTCAACGGTGCCCGCGTCTGAGTGACATACACCGCAAGCCTCTACCCGGATACGTACTTGTTCCTCACCCGGCCCGACGACAGGCTTCTCGACGAGGCGAAAAGTCCCGGGTTTGGTTATCTCGACCGCCTTATATGTTTTTCCCATTTTCGTCTCCTATCGATCTGGAAGAACTCATGTGTCGTCGTTCACAAGAATTGCGGACAAGCGGCAGGTTGAAAATTCGCCGTTGCTCGCGATCCTGGCTCTATGTCGCGAGACAGAGCTGGGTCAGAGGACGCCTTTGTGACCAACTACGCCTCTCCCATTGTTTTGGAAGTTTCAATCCTTGTCTTGATTGAAAGTGCCGCAGTTTGGCGTTTCTGTTGGGCTTTAGAGCATTTTCACTTCTACTCTGAACAGGACAGGGCAGCGAAGTGCGGCTTTTCTTGAGGAAAAGCCGCGTTGGGTGCGGTCGCTCTGTAAGCACCAGAAGTGAAAATGCTTTAGTGGGTGGGAAACGCGAGTGACGACCTTTACTTCTCTTCAGGCGCGGGGAGGTTGAACGCCTTCGGCATCGGTGCGTTTGCTCTTCGCCACCGTCCTGGCGAAGTTCCAACAATCTCACGGAAGCTTCGATTGAAAGCTGGCTGGTCAGTGAATCCGACTTCCAACGCGACTGTTAGTAAAGAGTCGTTCGAGTGCAACAAGAGAGACTTTGCGGCTTCAACTCGCTTATAGAGCAAGTAGCGCCGGACGGGAACACCAAACGACCTTTTGAATGCGCGCATGAAACGACCCGCCGATAGCGCACACTCTTTTGCAAGATCGGCAAGCGCCAGATCACCATCCAGATGTTCGTTCAACACCTCGATCGCTCGATCCTGTTGCCAGATCGTCAACCCCCCGGTAACAACCTCCGGCGGCTGGCTCCGGCCCTGGTATGTGCGGCTCAGATGAGCGCAGAACATCATGATCATTTCGTCGATAACTAAGCGTGGAAGCTGAAGCGGACGATCAGAGAACGGCAACATCATCCGGGCCCAATGAAGAATCACGTCATCCTTGGTTCCCGGGGTGCAATGCAAGTTGCGAATGCGCTTTTGCTCGTTCTCGTCACTGAATCGATTGATAACTGACCGGGGTATATAGACGTGAACCGAGTCGAAACCTGAAGTTCGCAGTGCAACCGGCTCCGACTCCATATCGAATATCTGAATCCCGCCGGCATCCCATTCGGTGACACGATGAAAGCGTCCGTCAAGCCACGTTCCCCAGCCCTTAATGCTGTCGGGACGGCGCAGGTGCACGGATATCGAAAAAGCCTTTTCTGGTGGAATGTGTGGAGTGGGTCCAGGAAAGCCGTTCGGCATTCGCATACGTGTCAACGCAACCTGAGAGTTTCCCTTGGGACCAAGCACAAGTGAGGAAGACTCCAGCAGAGAAAAATGCTCCGCCAATCTTTTTCCAAACATGCCTTGAAGCATAGGTTCTGCCTCGCACCGCACTAGAACTTACCGTTGCTATTTTTCCATTGATCGCGAGGTGGAATCGCTTCGAGCGTATCCCAGTGCTCGGCGATCCTACCCTTTTCAATGCGGAAGAGGTCATAAATGCCAGTGGGTACGCCACCAAACGTAGCCTCGGCGACGACGAGGACGAAGTTACCCTCGCCAAGTATCTTGTGCACGCTTTTGTATACGACCGCCTGACCTTTGGCGGCAAGAGCCTGTAAGCCCGCAATCAGCCCCGGGATTGTATCGGCCACCCAGGGGTTGTGCTGAATGTATTGGGTTCCGTTGAAGTACCTCGGGAAGGTCTCCCGACGGCCTGCGAGAAGGTCCTCCATATAGCGCTGCATGAGCGCCTTATTTGCATCGGTCTTGTCCAGATCGGAGGCGATCGTGGGACCGTCGATCATCGTGTGCCCGCTGGGGCTAGGTTCGGTCGCGGTCTCCTGCAAATTATCCCAATGCTCGACGATCAGGGAATCTTCGTAGCGGAAGATGTCAAATCCGATGCGTGGTCCGAAGAAGTTGTACTGCGTGTGAGCGAAGACATAGTCCCCATCTTCAAAGACGCGGATCGTATTGACGGACGCATCGGGCGGCATGTTCTTGATGAGGGCGGCGACACCTGCCGGACCGGGTCCCACCTGCAAGTTGTGCTGGATATACTTATTGGGATTGACATATGCGAGCGGAACCGGATCTTTGGTCTCAAGCGACTTCAGCAGATCGATGACCTGTTGTTTACGGCTGGGCGCCATGGGTCCTCCGGGACAATCTCTCTTTGCAATAATGGACCATTTGGTCCTTTATTTGCAAGCCTCGCATTCGAATTGATCGATAATGTTGCAATGGGACGACGAAAACTGTTCACCAGAGAAGATGTCCTCAACAAAACGATTCCCGTCTTTTGGAAGCATGGCCTTGCCGAGACGAGTGTTCAGGACCTTGAGCAGGCCACGGGGGTGCGCAAATCCGGCTTATATGCAGAGTTCAGAGACAAAGAGGACCTATTTGTCGCGAGCATACGCCAATATTTTGACATGCTGACGGCACGCGGAACCCTAACGAAGCAGCCTTTGGGTTGGAACAACGTCGAGGGCTTTCTGGAGGTCTGTTACGGGAGTTGGGGACAGAAGGGGTGCTTTTCGGTGAACTCCATGCGCGAGTTTGCGGATCTTCCCCCCAAAGCCCGCCAGATCATGATTGCGAATATGACGAAAGCCCATCAGCTCCTGATGGACAATCTAGCCGCAGCACGTGGAGGGACCGACGACAATGAATCCCTGGCTGATCTAATCATCACGTTCTTTTGCGGAATTTGCCTGGAGCAGAATCTCGGCCCCGACCGCACTCAAATTACGAAGAAGATTGAAGCCTTCATGCAGTTGATTCGGGGAAAGGGATGAATGTGCCTTCGACGAAGTCGCTGGAAATGAGGTTCCCTATTTTGGACAGGTCTGGAAGATGGGGCGCACGAACGATCCCAGAATCCACCGTGAACGATTGCTCCAGGGGTTGACACTGCCGCCTCTTAGGGGAGAATCGGCGATGCTGTCTTGCGCCGCATTGAGAAACCCCTAAAGGAAATGCCGTACGTCTACGGCGCATTCAGGGCAGCCGTCTGGAACCAGATCGCACCCATAAGTCGCCGCTCATTCTCTGCGTCGCATCTTTAATTCAACAAAGTCATAAACTTTTCTCCTGCAAATCGAATCTATACAGGTAATCTCGCTTTGGCTTGAAGAAAATGTCTCCAGGGTAAAGCGCCGTCGTGCTTCCAGGCCCGGTCTACCGTTGCGCCCAAAGACCAAACATCTTGTGGAGTGCACCCGGACGTTGGGTCGCAATGCATGCAAGCAATTCACGCTGGCGGATCGGTCCCGCCATGGCACCGCTCGTTTCCGATGGAAACCGCGCGAAACCAGCAGCCGTAAGAGTGGCGAATGATGATAGGCAATTTAAGTACGGCGGTAACCGCCCACAAACGGCCCACCCTCGCAGACATAGAAAAGCGAAGGGTCGGGCTGCTCACCCACTTCGGCCTTCACTCCCAAACCTCAACCAGCCCCGCTTCCCTCGACCCGGCTTCGCCGCCAACGAGCGCGCCGTCCACTCCGGAACCGCTCCCCGCCTCCGCCCCGTCCCACCCATCCGCGGAGATTCAACCGGGCGAAGCCGGCCTCCACGGTCTCTCCGTAAACCCTGCTCCGTACGAGCCGGAATCCAAACCAGAGCCACAGCATTCCCTGCAATCCGTTTTCGAAGAATACGCGCTCTACGGCCTCGCCGGGCAGGCCGTGCGCACCCTGGTCCCGCACACCGAGGCCCAGCCCGAAGCCATTCTCCTCCAGAGCTGTCCAAATTAACGAGAAAGGCAGGCTGTTGGAGCAGTTAGTCAGCTGATTACATTAGGAGAGCTTGGCCAACATCAAATGAGGTTCCCTATTTTGGGCCCACTGAAAACGAAGCATTAACCGCAGGTCCCGCCTCTTCGCCGAAGTGGATGGTGCCTGGACGGAGAATCGTGTCACCAGCGCGCGCCTTACCGCCCGTGGCCTCATCGGCATCCTGTGGGATTACTGTTCCTACTCCGCCGCTTCCCTCTTCGGTACCTGCGTCGCAGACTCCATTGCCGATCGCATCCACGAGGCGCTCCAGGCTTCGCCCGGCGGCCTCACCCGAGAACAGATCAGGAACCTCTTCCATGGCCAGGTCAGCAGCGGCTCGATCGACCAGGCGCTCGAAAGGCTCAGTTCTCTTGAACTAGCCACTTCTCGATACGTGACCGGCCGCGGCCCCGGGCGCCGCACCATCCTCTGGTCCGCCATCGATCACGACCAGCAAGAGCTGATGGAAGAAGAAACCGCCGAATCCGACGACTTTAGCCGAATTAGTTTGCTTAGTTCGCACATTTTAGCCATTTCCCGAACCCGGGATTTCCTGCCACGCAGTGCTGGACCAGGCCGCGTGTGCGCCTTTCCGTAAAGAAAGGCGCATGAAGTTCACCGAAGCCACCAAATTCCACAGGAAATCCGGGGGACCCGGGATTTCCTGCCTCGCAGCGCCGGACGAGGCCGCGCATGCGCCTTTCAGTAAGGAAAGGTGCATGACGTTTGCCAAAGCCACCAAGTTCCACAGGAAATCCGGGGAACTCTGGCCCGATCATGAGTGTCAAAAAAGAATTGAGAGAAACCACCGAACCCGAAGAATCCTCGGACGAGCCGAATTAGCACGCTTACCACGCACTTTTTAGCCATTTCCCGAGAACCCCGATTTCCTGCCACGTAGCGCTGGACGAGGCGGCGCATGCGCCTTTAAGTAAGGAAAATCGGAGACCGACGGAAGCGGAGCAATGCCGTTGTAATCCGTACACGTCAATCAGCCCCGCGATGGGATGCCCAACATCGAAGCCTCTGCATCCTCCGGTGGTTCGCGAAAATACGGTTCGACCCTCCGCGCCTGCACTAGGGAACTACTTCCGTCGCGCTGGCAAAGCTCAACTGGTGAATCGCCATCCAGGTTTGGGCATAGGAATTCAGCGCGTTCAGGCTAGTGGTCCGGTCATCCTGCAGAGCACTCAGATAGTCGAGCAGAGCGATCCCGCCGTGCTCGTAGGCGAATTGCGCGATCGATAAAACATCCTTCGACTCGGCCAGGTAGTGGCCGTTGTAGCGGTCGGATAGCACCTTGGAAGTGGTGTATCCAATCCATGCCTGGTCCACGTCGGAATAAACCTGATTCTGGGCCGCGACCTCGCTGAAGCGGCTGGACTGCGCCAGGTATTTTGAAGTGTCTTTGTTGCCCTGGTTGCGATCGAAAATTCGCAAAGGAATATTGATGCTAAAGCCGGCTGAGTTATAAGTGCCGGCCCGGTCGTATTCTCCTTCGAGCGTAGGATCCGTGGTTCCGTTGGCATAGGCCAGCTTCACATTGGCATCGGCAACCCGCACCGCTGCCTGCGCAGCCTGGTAGTCCGGCCTTGCCGCCAGCGCCTTCTGTTCCAAATCTGTCAGGCTGGTTGAGATCGCGGGGGGAACTAAATCTCCCGCGATGTCAAACGTACGGCTCGGCTGGCCAATGCCCATCAGGGTCTGCAGCTGGTCGCTGGCCTGCACCAGGTTCATCTCCGCGCTCGATTCATCAGACTCGAACTGTGCCAGTTGCAGATCGAGCCTCTCGTAATCCAGCTTGCCAATGTCACCCGCGTCGTAACGATCGTGGTTGATCTGCAGCTCACGGCGGAAGCTGCTCAGATTATCCTGCGCAAGTTTGAGAGTCGCTTTGGCGAGGAGCAAATTGGTGAAGCTTTGTCTGGCCAGCAGAGTGGTCTGCCTGATCTGATCATGGTATTGCCCCTCGGTCTGGGCCGTCGTCGCCCGGGCGTTATCCAGACGCCAACGCCGCTTCTCACCGCGCTCGAAGAGGCGGGAAAACTGCGCAGCATAGCCGTAGGGCGCCGCCGGGTTAAGCGCTCCTAACGTGACATCGGTACCAACCAGGCCAAAGTTAGGATTCTGGCGCAGTCCCGCCTCCACCTCCTGCCCTTTCATGGAGAGGAGATTCTGCTGCGCCGAGAGCAGGGCGGGATTGTGCGCCAGTACCTGTTCCACGGCCTGCTGCATGGTGACTGGCGTCGTGGGAGCAGGCGGCGAAGGAGGCAGCGGGGCCTGCGCGGAGGCCGCCTGCAGCGCAGCGAACGACAGGCACAGCAGAAATGTCAGCGTGATTCGAGGCGTGGAGTTCAATTCTCAAACTCCGTTTCCGGCGTTGGCAGCACGTCACCGTCGCCCGCGATCCACACGTAGAGGGTGGGCAGCAAAAAGACGCTCATCAACAGTGCGGCGATCAGGCCGCCGACAATGACAATGGCAAAAGGACGCTGCGAGTCCGAACCGATGCCATGCGATGTGGCCGCGGGCAAAAGCCCCAGCGTGGCCACCAGCATGGTCATCATGATGGGACGAAGTCGCAGCACGGCGCCTTCAACCGCGGACTCTTCAATGGAGTGCCCGCGCACCCGCAGCTGGTTGATGTACTCCAGCATGATGACCCCGGTCTGCACCGAGACACCGAAGAGTGCGAGAAAGCCAACGCCGGAAGAAACACTGAAATTGGTGTGGCTGAACAACAGCGCCAGCATGCCGCCGACCGGGGCCATGGCCACGTTGCAGAGAATGAGCAGCGCCCATTTCCCCGAGCGGAACATGGTGTAGAGGATGATGAAGATGATCGTGATAGTGATAGGTAGCACCAGCATCAGGCGCTTATCCGCTCTCTTCTGGCTCTGGTATTCGCCCGCCCAATCAAGATGGTAGCCCGGGGAGAGCTTCACTTGGGCATTGACCTTGGCGATGGCTTCCTCTACCGTGCTGCCCAGATCGCGGCCGCGGACGCTGTACTTGATAGCGACATAGCGTTGGTTCGCTTCGCGGTAGATTTCCTCCGCGCCATCCTCCACATGCAGCTGGGTCAACTGGGCCAGCGATACCCGTTCTCCCGAAGGAGCCAGCAGGCGAACGTCGTCAATCGCCTGCTGCGTATCACGATAGGGCTTCTGATAGCGCACCACTACGTCGTAGCGCGCTTCACCCTGCAACACTTGGCTGACCGCGCCCCCGCCAACCGCGGTCTGAATGGCATCCTGCACGTCGGCCACGTTGATGCCGAAGCGGGCAGCGGCTTGCCGGTCGACCACATAATTCAGGTTGGGTTGACCGATTACGCGAAAGATTCCAAGGTCCTGGATGCCTCGGATCTTGCTCATGATGCTTTCGATCTGATCGCTCTTTTCTTCCAGTAATTTCAGATCGTCCCCGTAGAGCTTGACCGCCAGTTCGCCTTTGACGCCACTAACCGCCTCTTCCACGTTGTCTGAGATCGGCTGGGAAAAGTTCCATATCACGCCCGGCATTTTCTCCAGCTCGCGATTCATGGCGCCAATCAACTCGTCTTTGTTCTGGTGAAAGGCAGCGCGCCACTTTTCTTTGGGAAGCAGGTCGACAAAATATTCGGTGTTGAAAAAGCCCGTTGTATCGGTGCCGTCGTCGGGCCGTCCCACCTGGCTGATCACGACGGTCACCTCGGGGAATGCGGCGAGAATGACACGCGCCTTATTCATGGTGGCCACGCCGGTGGTAGGACCGGTGCTGGGAGCCAGCGTGCCACGCACCCAGATAGCGCCTTCATCCAGGTGGGGCAGGAACTCCGAACCAATCACTCCGCTCAATCCCAGAAACCCTGCCAGGAGCAGAGCACACAGCGCGACGCCGACGGTCACGTAACGATGTTCGATGGCCCAGGTGGCGGCATGGCGGTAGCGATCGGTGATCCAGCTCATCACCGGGTTGTGCCACTCGCGCGCACCTTTATAGAAGAGAAAACTCGCTAGCACCGGCGCGATCGTCATGGAAAAGATCAACGCACCTAACAGGGCAAATGCCACCGTCCATGCCATCGGCTTGAACAACCGCCCTTCCACGGCCTGCAAGGTGAAAATAGGAAGGTATGCGGTAACAATGATGCCGATGGCGTAAAAGACCGGGCGCTGCACCTCGTGCGCGGCCTCACGAATCTGCTCCGCGGGGCTGCTGCTATCGCCACGCCGGCGACCGAGGTGACGGACAATGTTCTCCACCATGACCACTGCGCCATCTACCACCATGCCGAAGTCGAGTGCGCCCAGCGATAGCAGGTTGGCCGGAATATGACGCAGGTCAAGGCAGATCGAGGCAAAAAGCAGGGAGAAAGGAATGGTGAGCGAAACGATGATCGCGCCGCGAACATTCCCCAGGAACAGAAAGAGAATGATCACCACGAGGATAATGCCCTCGGTCAGATTGTGCAGAACGGTGTGCGTGGTGTAGCGCAATAGATCGCTGCGATCAAGAAATGGAACGACCTTGACTCCCTTGGGCAGAATCAGGTTATTCAGCTCATCGACTTTGGCATGGATGCCCACCAGGGTCGAGTCGGAGTCGTCGCCTTTCTGCAGCAGCACAATGCCCTCGATCGTGTCGTCATCGTCAATAATCTTCCCATCGACACGATGGATGGCCTTGCCGATCTGGCCCAGCCGTATCTTCGGACCTTGCACCACCTCGGCAATATCCTTGACCCGCAGCGCGGTTCCGCTGCTGGTTTTGAGAACCGTCTCTTCAATGTCGTGGACGTTGCGAAAAAGGCCCACCTCCTGGACATTGACCTGCTGCTGCCCCTGCTCGATGAAGCTGCCGCCGCCGTTGGTGTTGTTGTTGGCCAGTTGCTGCTCCACCTGGCCAATGGTCAGCCCATACGCGATAAGCTTGTTGGGGTCAACGCGGATCTGGTATTCGCGCGTCATACCCCCGAAGCTGGCGACGTCCACGACGCCGGGAACAGACTTGAATTGCTTCTCCAAAGTCCAGTCCTCGAGCGACTTCAACTCCATGTTGTCGTATTCGGGATTGGTGCTGTGCAGCGTGTACCAGTAGATCTGCCCAACCGGGCTCCAGTCGGTACCAATTTGCGGCTGCAGGTTCGCCGGCAGCGTAACCTGGGAAAGCCTTTCCAGGACCTTCTCACGGTTCCAGTCGTTGACGGATTCGTCGTCAAAGATCATCTTGACGTCGGAAAGACCGGCCAGCGAAAACGAGCGCAGATGCTGCATGTGGGGGATGCCGGCCATCTGGATTTCAATCGGGATGGTGACCTGCTGCTCCACCTCTTCGGCGGCGCGCCCCGGCCACTGCGTAATCACTTCGACATAGTTGTTGGCTACGTCGGGATAGGCCTCCACCGGCAGATTATGGAAAGAGATGGCGCCCCAAACGAAGAGCAGAATGGCCATCGCCAGAATCATGAACCGGTTGTTGAGTGCAAAATCAACCAGACCACGAATCATTACTGGTCCACCGAATTTTCGAGTTCAAGCGCGCGGCTGACTACCTGCTGGCCGGCAGTGAGGCCGGAGACGACCTCCTGCATTCCGCCGGGAAGCATGGCGCCGCCGACCACACCGACCCGCTTGAATTTTCCATTGCCCGCCGGCACATAGACCCAGTCCCGATCGTGCAGGTGGAGAATCGCGGCTGCAGGTACGGAGGTGTGGTCCAGCAGCCTGCGGCCGTGGAAGGTCGCGGTGGCGAACATGCCGATGCGCATAAGGTGGTCGGGGTTGGGCACCTGAATACGAACCTTGGCGGTGCGGATACTGGGGTCCATAACAGCGTCGATCTCGCTGATGGTGCCGGTAACAACCCGGTCAGGATAGGCGTTCAGCCGAATATCCGCCGTTTGGCCCACGTGAACCATGGGCAGATCGTTCTCGTAAACGTCGCAGATGATCCATACCTGGGAAAGATCGGCGATGGTGAAGGCGGTGGCCGATCCCGCGAACGTGACTCCGGTCGCGGCAGCATTGGTGACATTTTGCGCGATGACGACCCCGGTTGCCGGGGAATAAACCTTGGCGGTCAACGAGGGATGGGCCGGGTCGACACCCAGGAAATGCAGCTGCTGCTCCGCCGCCGTCAGATCCGTCTTGGCGTCTTGCTCGCTGTCGTCCGCGATCTCCAGTTGGCTCTTGGCAATTGCGCCCTTATCGTAGAGAATTTTGGCTCGCTCATCCTGGGTGCGTGCGAGTCGCTCGTCGTTGACCGCCTTCAGGTACTGATCGAAGGCGTTGGAGATGTCGGTGCTCTGCACCTCCATGAGCAACTGACCCTTCTTGACGAAGGCGCCGAGTTGGGTGTGGATGGCAACCACCCGGCCGGAGGCGATCGAGATGACCGGGATGGTGCGCGAGACGTCGGGGTTGACTGTCCCGGTTACATTCAGCGTAGAAGTCGAGGCATATTGCGTGGCCGTAGTGACAGCAAAGCGGTCAGGGTGAGCGACGGTGATCAGGCTGACGCCGCCCTCACTTTCCACCTGCGCAGGAGGCGGCGCCTCGGCTGCTTTATCATGCTTCTCGCCGCCGCAGCCACCCAACATCCCGAGGATGAGAGCCGTTGCGATGACCACGGTGTGCTTCATGAGTAGACCTCACGACCCAATGCAAAACTCCAATCTTTCCCGGGACAAAGCTCCACTATCCGAGATAGGTTGTTCGCACGTTGTGTAGAGCAATTGGATAGGGCAGAGGACAAACGGCCACCCTCAAGGGAGCCTCGCGTTGCCCATACCATGAACCACCCTGTCGAGAACCTCGAATTTCACAATACACACAATATTGCGGGCCCGGGTTATGGTTCGTCGCTTCCTAGGCCAGAAGCCTATTAAATGTTACTTCAGGCAGATGGCCCAAATGGTGTCGATTCGGCCTATCTTTCGATCTTTTAGCCTAACGGTTAAGTTGCAAATTCAGCATAAAAGTTTCGTGAGGAATTCATAGGCAGGAACATGCGCATACACCCGAGCGCAACCGAGATAGATCGGGTAACTTGCCTATGGTCCGGTTTTTGAGTACAGTCTTGACCCGTGCCATAAAGCGCTCACCTCAAGTTAAGCGGCGTCCGGGAGGCACACGGCAAGTAGAATGAGCACAGCACCGAAACCATCCCGAAGCAGCGAAGAAATGCCATTGTTTTCCATGTTCGTGTGGGGGTCGCGCAGGACGGCGCTGTTGATCGCCGCGCTGATGATCGGGTTGATCGCGCTGGTCGACGCGCGGGTGGCCGCGGATATCCCGCTCGGCTTTCTTTACCTGGCACCGATGCTGGTGGTCGGCGCCTCTTTTAACCGCTGGCAGATCGCCGCGGTCGCGGGCGTCTGCGCCTGGTTGGCGGAGGCATTCGATGAGTTTCCGTGGGGGCCGAATACCGGGTTGCCGCGCGACGTTCTCTATTTCTCAGCCTTCTTGTGCATGGGGCTGTTCATGCACGAGGTCACGCGCAGCCGCAAGCTTTCTCTGCAGCACATGCGACAGCTGGAAGGCGAGATGACGGCGCGAAGGGATGCCGAGGAGCAACTGAAGGTGCTGGTGGAGAGCAGCCCCGCGGCCATCATTACCACCAGCTCCGACGGCTGCGTCCTGCTGGCCAACGACGCGGCGCACCGCCTTTTCGGTCTTAAACCCGGCGCGCTCCCCGGCCAGCCTATCCGCCATTACCTGCCGGCGCTGATCAACGTGCCTGCCCTCGACAGCAGCCGTCAGGCTTTTCGCACGGCGATGCAGTGCCGCGGCCGCAGGGCCGACGGGGAGGTCTTTCAGGCCGACGTTTGGTTTTCCACCTACGTCACCAGCGCCGGACCGCGGCTGGCGGCCATGGTGCTGGATACCTCGGAAGACCTGCGAACACAGGAGGAATCGAGCTTTCATCAAATGCTGGCCAGCTCGCGCATTATGGTGGCCGCTATTTCCCATGAGGTGCGCAACGTCTGCGGGGCCATTGCCTTGGTCCATGAAAATCTGGCCCGCAGCGGCAAGCTTGGGGAAAATAAGGACTTTGAGACCCTGGGCACGCTGGTGCTGGCGCTCGAGCGCATTGCCGCGATGGACCTGCGGCAGACCGCGAGCCACGCGGTGGGGGTGGAGGTGCAGCCCCTGCTGGATGAGCTGCGTATTGTGATCGAGTCTTCCCTGCGGGATGCCGGGGTTACCGTCACCTGGGAGGTAGAAGACGATCTGCCTGCCGTGTGGGCAGACCGCCAAAGCCTCATGCAGGTCTTCCTCAACCTGACCAAAAACAGCGAGCGCGCCATGGAGGAACAAGAGCGTAAAGAGCTGACCGTGAGCGCCAGGCGCGAAGGCCTGGGAGTCGCCATCTGTTTCCGCGATACCGGGAACGGCGTCGCACATCCGGAGCGGCTCTTCCACCCCTTCCAGGCGGATGCTCAGTCGACCGGCCTGGGCCTTTATCTATCGCGTGCCTTGATGCGCAGTTTTAAAGGTGACTTGCACTACGAACCGGAGGCCGGGGGCGCGACGTTCGTCGTCGAGTTGTCACCCGCGCCGCGAGAGAGCAAGAATGATAACTATGAGCAGCGAGATTCGCATACTGCTGATCGACGATCACAGTCTGTTCCGCGAGAGCCTCAGCCGGCTTCTTCAGACCGAGCCTGACTTCCACATCGCGGCCACCTGCGCCTCCGCGACCGAGGCGCTCGCCCTGCCGCATCTGGCGGAGATCGACGTCGTTCTGCTGGATTACGATCTTGGCCACGAGCAGGGAACGCAGTTTATCGACCGGGCGCGCAGCAGCGGCTTCCCCGGCCATATACTCCTGGTGACCGCCGGCATGAGCGACGCAGTCATGCTGCGCGCCCTGGAAAACGGTTCTTCCGGCGTCTTTCTCAAGCACAGTCCCCCCAGCCGCCTGGTGGAGGCCATCCGCAACGTCGTCGCCGGAGAGGTCTGGCTCGACCCTGCGGTCACCCGTTCCATCATCGCTGCGGCCACCGGTAACGCCGCCGCGCCCCGGGCCCAGGGATTGACACAGCGCGAACAGGCGGTGCTCAAGGGGGTGTTCGAGGGGCTGACCAACAAGGAGATCGGCGCGCGGTTGGCTATCTCCGAGAGCTCGGTCAAGGCAGTACTGCAGCAGCTTTTCGAGAAGACCGGTGTGCGCACCCGCAGCCAACTGGTGCGCATTGCCCTGGAGAAACACTCAGAAGAGTGGCTGACGAATCCGACGTGACCGGGAAAGCTGTTTGGGATGCGATGGTGGTGGGAGCGGGGCCTGCCGGCTGCGCCGCCGCTTACGATCTTGCCTCCGCTGGTCAGTCCGTGCTGCTGGTCGATAAGAAGGACTTCCCGCGGCACAAAGCCTGTGCCGGCGGATTGACGATCAAGGCCGTCCAGGCCCTCAGATATTCCATTGAGCCGGTGGTGCGGCAGGTGGTGAGCCGCGTTCGGCTGGCGTCTTCCACTGACCCGGATGTCTTGCTGAAGAGCCGTGAACCTATCTGCGTGATGACGGTGCGCGCTGAATTTGACGAATTCTGCTTGCGAAAGACGATCGCGGCCGGCGCCTGCTTCAAAAGAATTCAGGGGGTGCAGGAGGTTGTGCGCTCCGGCTCTACGGTGGTTGTCAGCACCCCAGGCGAGAGCTATCGCACGCGCTTTCTTGTCGGCGCCGATGGAGCCAGCGGCCAGGTAAGACGTCTGTGCGCGGATGGCTCCTGGTTTTCCCACGGTTTCGCTCTCGAGGTGCAAACCGCGGCGCCGAGGAAGAACCTCGATCTTACCTTTGATTTCGCGGCCGTGAGCAATGGATATGCCTGGATTTTTCCCAAGGGGGACCACCTGAATGTCGGCGTTTACTCGCAGTCACCCGGGGTGACCCGGAGCCAGCTTCTCAGCTACGTAAAGGACCAGCTGGGAACCGATCGTGCCGATCATGTTACGGGGCAGTATCTTGGGATGGGCGCCGGCGGGATGGTGCAGCAGGATTTTGAGGACAGGGTCTTTTTGGTGGGAGATGCCGGGGGCTTCGTCGATGCCCTGACTGGTGAAGGCATTTACGGCGCGCTGCACAGCGGGCAGGCGGCAGCCAGTGCGATTCTCGCAGAGACGCGAGGCGAGGGTCGGCCAGCGGAAGTATTCGCCGATTATCTCCAGGGCTATCGTCAGACGCTGCGCTTTTCTTCGCGCGCGGCGATGGCGTTCTATGCGAATCCGGCGCGCGGGTTCCGCGCGATGCGGCTGCCCTTCTTGCGCAAGTCGCTGGTCCGGACCTATACCCATGGACTCAACGTCAAGAGCCTGGCCATGCGCGTTGCCCTCTCTCGTTGCTAATGAAGATTGGTTGCTAGTTGAGAGAACTGCAGATCCGCGGACCATTCCTGGAAATGTTTTCGGTTTACGCTACGGGCGAAAGAAGCTGTAGAGCAGCACGCTAAGCACGATGACGCTCACCACCACGTAGATCTTGTCCTTCTGAGCGGCAAAACTGTAGACGCAGAAGGCGACTCGCGTGATCGGGGTGGCAATCAGGATCAGAATGCCCAACCGGATGACGCTGCGACTGTCCACCCGGTGATGGACCAGGATCGGCGCGATCCGGTCCGCGGGGCCGGGGACGCCATGAAAATGGTGATAATCCGTCAACACCCCATGGGCACGGAAAAGATAGAGCACCCACCCGCCCAACACCACAACAGCAGCCACGCTGACACCCGTACGCAGCATGAGGCTGATGGACATCTCCATTTTCAGATCAGCTTCGGACGCCATCACAGCCCTCCCGTGGCGCCGCTATAGATCATTTCGACGCCCAACGCGACAATGACCAGGGCGAAGATCACCCTAAGGACAGGTACACGGATCCTGACCAGCATGCGCGCCCCCGCGAAGGACCCGGCCAGAACTCCCAACATCACCGGCGCCACCAATCCCGCCGCGATGTAGCCCCGGCTCAGATAAATGCCGGCGCTCGCCGCAGCCGTGACACCAATCATGAAATTGCTGGTGGTGGTAGAGACCTTGAAGGGGAGCTTCATCGCGTGGTCCATGGCCAGAACCTTGACCGCCCCGGAACCGATGCCGAGCAGACCGGAGAGAATTCCCGCGATAAACATGATGCCAAACCCCGCTGGCACGTTCTGCGCAATATAGGCTTCGCGGCCATTTGCGGCCGGGTAGTCTCCCCGCAACTCAAGCTTTTCGGCCAGCGCATTCGGCGGGTACTGCGTCAGATCGTGCTTGGTGCGGAACGAGCTCCAGGCGGAGTACAGCAACGTAATGCCGAAGATTATGCCGATGGCGCGGGTGGAGACACGCGCCGTGAGGTAAGCGCCTCCCAGCGCGCCCAACGTGGTGGCTACCTCGAGAAACATACCGATGCGCACGTTGGAGAAACCTTCGCGAACATAAGAAACGGCCGCGCCCGAAGAAGTGGCGATCACCGAGATCAGAGAGGCGCCAATGGCGTAGCGAAGGTCAACATGGAAAAGCAATACCAGCGCGGGCACAATCACCACGCCACCGCCCAGGCCTGTGAGCGATCCAAGCAGCCCGGCGAGAACAGAGGTTAACAGCACCGCCCCGGTAAACCCGATCAATCCCATCTCAAGCATCGTACTCGATCAGCTGATCGATGCCGGCGCCGGCCAACTTCCTGGGCGAAGACTTGGTCCTCCCCTCCCGGCTGCTGGTACGCATTGTGCACGGAGAGAATCCTCATGGAGCGCGGTGCCGGCGGCCGATGGCTCGTGTGACCATCTCTTTCCACACACTCTGGGTCAGAAGCAGATCGACCGCTCTTTGAAAGAGCGGCCGCGGCAAGTGGTTGGAGTGTCGCCAGAAGCGGTCCACCTTGGAACCCGTTCGCAAGCCATAGCGGCACAGGTCGCAGTATGCCTGGTGCCTGGCCGGATCGTTGTTCAGGCGATGGCGGATGTAGTTCATCTTGAGATAGAGCGGATTGCGCTCGATGGTTGGGAATGAGGCGCCAAGCTGCGGATCGATGTCTTCGATGTAGTGCTTCTGCTCCAACCAGAGAGAATGCATGACTTCGAGCTCCCGTTCCAGGCGGCGCGGCGTGATGCGGGTGGAGTTCTGATCGTTCTGGCCGTGCAATCGCCATTCCGCCAGGGGAACATCCACCGCGCACAGCTCCGTCATGAGCGGAGCCAAGCGATGGATCCTCTGTTCGGCGTAACCGGTGTATTCCACCGGGATGGGAAAGATGCGCTCAGCAACTTCGCGACGGAGCGCCAGGTTGGTGGTGGGTGGTAAGCCCATTAATATACCCGCATTGTCGTAGGTAATCTGGGCACAGTCGCCTGACGGAAGGGCGCTCAACAATGGGTAGACGCCGCGCGCCCGCTTCTGCTGGTCCACCAGGCTGGCGCGATGGATGGCGAGGCCCGCTGCAGGATGGGCAAGGAATGCGTTCACCATGGCTTCAATCTTGCCCGGCAGGAACGTATCATCCGCATCGAGCAGGCAGATCAAGTCTCCGCGAGAGCTTTGGTACGCGGCATTCAGGTTGGCCGCCATGCCGCCGTGAGGGTTGCGCAGCAGGCGTATTCCGTAACCACGGCTGATATAAGATGCAACCACCTCGCAGGAATTGTCCTGCGAGGCATCATCGCTTACGATAATTTCCGCGGGAGGGTAGGCCTGCGCCAGCACGCTCTCAATGGCTTGACCAACATAAGCCCCGTAGTTGAAACAAGTGATCAGAACGGAAACGGATGGCTTCTGGGGCAGGCTCTTCAAGGCAGTCGGAGAGAGGCGGCTCAGCCCCAGGCATGGGCGCGTGCCGTTACCCGATCCAGTTTGCAACATCATGCCGGTGATTCCCCCGTAGATCAGGCCGCCGTGTGCTGTGAGTAGAAGGCCCGCCAGGCATCCAGAAAGTGCTCTTCGGAGCAGGCGGAGGCTGCCAGCAGCGCTCGTTGGCCCATGGCGTGGCGGTCGGTCGGGCTAAGGCTCATAAAGCGCTCCAACCCCTCGGTAACCCCGCCAACCGTGGTTTCGATCAGGAAGCCGTTGTCTCCGTCTTTAAGCAGATCCTCCACGCCGTAAAGGCGGGAGACAACAATGGGAAGTCCGGAGGCGGCCGCCTCATACGTGACCAGGGAAAAAGTCTCGTAGCGCGAGGGGAAGACGAAGACGTCAGAGCTCCAGAGGTAGGGTCGAATATCGGATTGCATGCCGGCAAATATCACCCGGTTACCCAGCTGATATTTGGCAGCCTCCCGGCGATAGCGCACGATCAAATCCGCTTCACCCCCGACGACGACCAGCTTAACCTGCCCGGTGCGGGCCACTGCCTGCAACAAAAGCGGCAATCCCTTGCGCTCAAACTGTCCCAGGGCCACGAACAATGCGGCCACATCCTGCTCCTCGATGCCCAGGTTGTGACGAAATGCCCGGCGATCAAACTCGCCGGGCATTTGCAGGCGCTCCAGGCTGATGGGATTGGGCAGCACTGTCAGCTTGTGTTCGATGCAGGGGAACTCCGCTTTGAGCTCCCGGGCAAGACCCGTGGATGGAACAACCACTTGCCTGGCTCGAGAATAGGTGAAGGTTTCCATCCACGCATGAAGCTGGTGGTCAAGCCATCGCAACCAACCACGCGGCCCCCGGGCGCTGGAGCTTGTCCAATGGTGCTTGAGGTACATGCGATGACAAAAATGGGAGTAAAGAAGATCGCCAAAAAGCAGATTGCTTTCGAGAGCCTGCACCAGGTCGAACTTCTTGCCGCGCAGCCGGTGCAGGAGATAACAGAGTACCGCCATGAAGTGATACACAACAAAGAGCAAGGCCATGGGGCGCAAGGGTGAAGGCACCCGCACCCAGCGTATCTTTTGCGGGCACGGATTTTCGAACTCTACAGCGAACACCGTGAACTCGTGCTCCGCCGCGAGCGCACGGAGCATCGCCAGATGGCAGCTGCCAATTGGATTGTTGGGAGTAATTCGGTAATCGAAAACCGCGATGCGCACGCGGAGTTTCCTTTACGGCGTCGAGCCTTGAAGGGGCCAGGTTAGATTTGCCAGGGAACGGAGAAGATTGGCTTATTAAGCGCGGTCGAAGGTTCTAGGCGGGTGCCCCACGTTCGCCGTGGCGTACGTGGGCCGAAAACGATTTATTCGAATGCTCTTAGTTGATTCCAAGACTATTGCTCTCGGCAACAGTATCTTGCGCGCGTAGCGAAAAGCGTTCGAAGGGGCTACGCCCCGCCTTTTTCGTCCCACGTACGCTGGGGCGAACCCGGATTTCCTGTTACGCGGCATCAGACAGAACCGCGTGTGCGGCTTTCTTCACGGAAAGCCGCATGAAGCTCGACAACGCCACCAACCTCGACAGGAAATCCGGGGAACGTGGGGCACCCGTCTAGCGGGCAAGCTTTGTACCGTGGGGGTTAGGCCATCTTCACCAGGGATAGCCGGCCAGGGCGGGGCACCTTGCTGACAATCCTTTTGGCAATCTCCAGCGAAGCCGTAGCTGCGGGCGAAGGAGCATTGCACACATGGAGAGCCTTGTTGCCTTCCAGCAGCAGGAAATCGTCAACCAGGCTTCCATCCCGCAGCAGGGCCTGGGCCCGCACGCCGCTCTTGCCCGGCACCAGGTCATCGGCTTGAATCTCCGGCACCAGCCGCTGCAGGCTCCGGGTAAAGGCGGCCTTGCTCCAGGACCGAAACATCTCCTGGCCCCCCTCGCGGTAATAACGCGAAAAGAGCCTCCAGGTACCGGGATACGTCATCACTTCATAAAGATCGCGCCAGCTGAAGTCGTGCTTGTGATATCCCTCGCGCTTGAAGCTGAGCACGGCGTTGGGTCCGGCGTGAATGCGCCCATCCATGGTCCGCGTCAAGTGCACTCCGAGAAAAGGCAGCGCGGGATCTGGCACCGGGTAAATAAGATGATTCACCAGGTGGCGGCGCTCGGGCTTAAGCTCGAAATACTCACCCCGGAAGGGAACGATCATCGCCTTCGGCGCCATGCCACTCAGCCGCGCCACCCGGTCGCTGTGCAGGCCGGCACAGTTGATAAGGAAGTGGGTTTCGAGTGAGCCCCAGGTAGTCTCCAGAAGATAACCGAGCTGGGTGGGAACAACCTGCAGAATCTCGGTGCCCACCTTCAGATCTCCCCCTTGCTGCTGTATCTCGTGCACCAGCGCGTGGCACACCTGGCGATAATCGACAATAGAAGTGGTGGGAACGCGAATGGCCGCAACGCAGGCCACGTGGGGCTCCACTTCTGCAACCTCTTCCGGCCGCATGCGCATCGCCGGCACACCGTTCATGAGGGCCTGGGCGAAGATCGATTCGAGCTGAGGAATCTCTTCCGGCCGGGTGGCCACGATGAGCTTGCCGCAAACGTCGAAGGGCACGCCATATTCATAGCAAAAGGCCCGCATCGACTGGTTGCCGGCCTGCGCCATCTGCGCTTTCAGACTTCCTGGCTTGTTAAAAATACCGGAATGAATCACCCCGCTGTTGCGCCCTGTCTGGTGCTGGGCAAAGCCAACTTCCTTCTCCACCAGAAGAATTCGGGCAAAAGGATAGCGGCGGCCAAGAGCAGCGCCGGTCGCAAGTCCAACAATTCCCCCACCAATAATTGCGAAATCGTACATACGTAGCCTTCAGAAGCCCCTGCCAGTCTTTTGCCGGCAGGGCTGGATTGAGATCAGAGGGAGTGAACGCCAGGGGATGGGCCCGGTGAAAGGGGCGGTGATTGCGATTCTAGCTTAACTACCTCGGTTTTCGGCAAACGGTTTCTGCACCACCGATTCCGGCTCAGATATCAGGAATTCCACCGGCACTTCCTGGTGGTCCAAACCGGAGACCGCGGCCAGATCGCTAACGCTGGGCGCGCGCGCCGGCGCCTTGGCGGCAAGGGCAAAGGGATTCAACCCGGCTCGCCCCAACACGAAGGCGAAGGCGGCCAGGGCATAGAGCTGGGCGGCAACCGCCGACCAGGCGATGCCCACCCCTTGAAACCTGGGCGCGAGCAGGAAAGCGGCCACGATGCCGAGCACGCCGGCGGTCGTATTTACAAAGTTGAATTGGTTGTCCAGTTGGTTGGGCAGCAGCACCTGGAAGATGATCACCGTCGAGATGGCAATCAACGGGATATACAGCGCAAATACCCGCAACACCTCGACCGATGCGTGAAAGCCAGGACCCAGCACAAAACGCACCAGAAATGGAGCTCCCAGGTACATAACCAGGCCGAAGACCAGGCCCAGGCCGCCGAGCAGCAGCAGGCTGAACTTCACCGTCTTGATGGCTTGCCCGGGATTGTCCTGCATTTGCTTGGTCAATCTCGGGTAAAGGGCTTGGTTCACCGGCCACATCCCCTGTTGAAATACCCGGGTCATCCGCTCGGCGCCGGCGAACTCGCCCAGCGCGGCTACCGGCGCGACCGAACCAAGAACCAAACGGTTGATGGACCCGGAGATACTCTGGACCGCGCGAAATAGGAACATCGAGCTACCCAGTCGCAGTGCATTCCACACCGACGCAGGGGTAGGCCACTGAAAACCCACTTCTCTATAAGCCAGAACTACCGTCACTCCATGAGCCGCCACGCAGCCCACGCACTGGGCCGCCATGACTTTCCAGCCATCGGAGGGCTTATGGACCAGCGCGAAGATGCTCAGCGTGGCCAGAACCTTGCCGCCGATTTCCAGGGTGCTGGCCAGGCGCATACGCTCCAGGCCCTGGAAATACCAGAGCATATTGATGCCCTGGCAGACGCCCCAGATGGTGCTGGCCCAAAATAGCGCCAGCGACGGCGCGACATGGTGGGTAAAGCGCCGGGAGAAGACCGCTCCCGCGATGCATACCACGGCCAGCAAAAATTTGGCGCCTAATACTCCGGAGATCAGCGCGGAGAGACGTTTCGGCTCGTGCCGGTGGCGCGAGGTCTCACGCGATGCCGAGATGTCGAAGCCATATTCCACTACGCTCGCGATCACGTCGCCAATCGCTTGCGCGAAAACCACCACGCCCCATCCCGAAGGGCCGAGCACGCGCGCCAGATACGGGAATGTCAGCAGAGGGAGCGCGTAGGTACATGCCTGCACGCTATAGAGCGCGATGACATTGTGTACCACGCCGCTGCGCAGGAGCTTCCTGGGATTCAGGCGCAGCGAAGAACCGTCTCCCGGCGCGCCCGGTGGATTCATCTCCCGCTTCCGATACCAATGATGCGATGGCGATCGATGCTCCCTGGGCTTATCATGACGACCTTCCCAGATCCCGGTTGAGTGAGCAGTAGTCTAGCATGCACTCTTCCGTTCGTAGCCGAACGCTGCCTCCAAGATCCAGTCCCGCAGGGACGACCTGAACTTAGCCCAGGACGTCAGTCCTGGGTTGGATTGGGAGAGTTGACTAGTCCCGCAGGGACGGCTGAATCCATTTCACCAGTTTCAGCCGTCCCTACGGGACTGGTCGAATTCCCTGACGTGTACCCAGGACTGACGTCCTGGGCTAAGTTCAGGTCGTCCCTGCGGGACTGGATCTTGGGCACTGCCTCTACAACATCTTTTTGCAATGCGCGATCATCTGCTTGAGCCGGCTCTGCCGAACCAGGAGATTGACGGCGAAATCGAATACTGCGTACGGAAGGTAAATCGAGAGCCTCCAAAACCAGGCAAATCTCCTGTCCCGGCTGGTGCAGGCCATATAGCGATCGTAATGGCTGCGCACATCAGGGTCCCTGGCGAGACGAGCGTGCAGGTAAGAGGTATGCACGATGTAGGGGTGCAAGCTAAGCGGCTGGAAATCCTCCGCAAGGCGGGCATCTATCGTCGCCAGGAAACGCCGCTGCGCCCACCACAGTGCCTCGCAGTATTCCAACTCGCGCTTAAACGAAGCCGCGGTCACGCGGTCGGGTCCGTAGTTGTTTCCGCCGTGCAAGCGATACTCGGACAAGGCTTCATCGTCCCGGGTCACGTTGGTCAGCAAGGGCGCCAGGCGGGTAATCAATTGGTCGGGGCAGCTCACCAGGGGCGCTTCCAGGGGCAGGGGAAAAATCCTGCCGGCCACATCCCGGTGCAGGCTCAGCCCCGAGGTGGGAGGCATAAAGGGCAGGACGCCGCCATCCTTGAGGAGCCGCGCGCCATACCATCCACACGGCAACGGCGCGGACATAGGCCACACGCCCTGCCGGCGGTGGCTGGCGTTGACCCGGATCACCCGGTGCACGGCAAACCCGCAGTCCGGGTGGGCCTGAAAATCAGCCACCATCCGCTCCACCTTGCGGGGCAGGAAAAGATCGTCGGAATCAAGCAGGGCAAGAATCGCGCCCCGGCTAGAAGCAAACGCGGCATTCAAGCCCGACGCCTGCCCGCCGTTCGCCTTGCGGATCAAGCGCACCCGCGGATCCTTGCGCACATAATGCTCAATCACGCTGGCCGATTCATCCGTCGACCCGTCGTCGCAAATGATGAGCTCCAGATTGGAATACGTCTGCTCGAGCGCGCTCTGAATGGATTCCCCAAGGTAGCGGGCGTAGTTGTAGTTCGAGATCAGAATCGAGACCAGCGGCTTGGCCGGCAAAGGACTCAGCTCGATGGGATAGAGCCCGGGGATGGTGTCACACTCCGCAACGGGCATCAGTGTCCCCCGCGGGATTCACGGCCGGCAACCGCCTGCGACCTAACAGGCTCATCTCGCCGCGCAGCACATTGATCAGTTGCGGCAGCTCATCCAGGCTGTAACGGCGAAGCAGGCAGCCCACCCGGGTCACTTGCGTGCGCCCGGTATACGTGGAGCGAAACTGGAGCAACATGAAGTGCCGGCCGCCTCCGCCCACGCGCGGCGCCTGGGAGAAGATCGGGCCCTCCGAGGCCCACTTCACCACAGCCGCGATGGCCAGCAGGGTGGGGGCCAGAAAAACGAGCGCCAGCAGCGAGGCTGCGATGTCCAGGCCGCGCTCGATGAACTCCTGGTTTCTGGCGGACGATGGCATTAGTCGCGTGGCCTGTCGGCGTAGCTGTTGTAGCTGTTGACGTATGCCGGATCTTCCGTACGAAGATCGCAGCCGTTGAGGATGGTGCCGATCACCGGAGTGCCATCATCCACCAGGCGCTGCATGGCGTCTCCTAATTGCTCGGGGCTGGTTTCGCCGGCGCGGCTGATCAAAATCACGCCATCGGCGACCCGGCTCAGCAGCCGTGCGTCTGCCATGCCCACCATCGGCGGGGTGTCTATCAGAACGAAGTCATACTCCGATCGTGCGCTTTCGAGCAGGCTGTCCAGGGTTGAGGAGTGGAGCAGCTTGGAGATGTTGCCGGGTTCCGATCCGCCGGGCAGCACGTCGAGGCCGGGCACGGCGCTGGGACGAATCACCGAGTTGAGCGTGACTGTCCCGCTGCCCCCATCCAGCAACACATCGCTCAGGCCGCTGGCGAATTGCAGGCCGAAGAGCCTGCCCAGCCGCGGAGACCTGAGGTCGCCATCGATCAGCAACACCCGCCGTCCTATTTCCGCCAGGCTGATGCCAAGATTCGCCACCGTGGTTGTTTTGCCCGCCTTGGGGCGGGGGCTGGTCACCAGCAAAACTCGCGGCGCAACCCCATTGACCCGGCTCAGAAGAATGGAGGTGATGGCGGAACGGTAAGCATCCGCCATCATCGTCTCCTGCTGGCACCATTGCACCAGGTCCTTGTCAACAATGGCCGACCGGTTGGCAAAAAAGCCCTTGTCCGGGAGCTCGACCTCTGGCGCTTTCAAGTTGCGCAGGGTGAGCGGAATGCGCTCGCGGCTGCGGATGCGCGCCGACGGAACCACGGCCAGTTCCGCCAGGTTGAGTTGGCGGACACTCTGGCCGGGGACGCGCAGGCTGGCATCATTGCGCTCGCGCACCAGGATGTAGCCGGTCGAGAGGCCAATCCCAAACAGCAATCCCAAGGCCAAGTTCAACTCCAGACTCGGCCGGTAGGGCGATGGCTGAGCAGTCGCTGGGCTGACCACGCGAACGTCGCTCGACTTCAGCGCGGCCACGATGCCGGCCTGTTTTACCCGCTGCAGCATGGCTTGGTAAATGTCGCGGTCGGCGTCCACCGCCTTCTTCAGGCTGTCGTAACGAACCTCTTTCGAAGACTGATCGGAGACCACGCTTAACTGCTGCTGGTAAGCGCCGCTCAGCAGCTGCTTGCGGCGTGCCGTCTCAGCGTTCTGCACTCCAAGACGGCGGATAATGTTGGCACGCTGGTGCGCCGATTGCTGTTCCAGATCGGCAATCTGCGCCAGCAACCGCTGGATCTTGTAGTTGGCCGGGGTAAGTGTCACGCTCAGATCGGCAAGCTGGCGGCGGAGCTCCGCCAGCCTGGCCCGGTTATCCCGAAGGGTCGGATCGTCCAGAACCTGAGGCATGGTTTCCGCCGGGTTGGCGTGCGAGCTCTCCACCTGTGATTGAGTCTCGGCCTGCTCGGCCTCTGCCCTGGCCAGGTCGGATTGAATCTGCCGCAGCTTGTCGGCTGCCACGCTCTCCTGCGACGCGTTGGGAATTACGATCCCAGCCTGGCGAGCATAATCCTGCAACTCGCTCTCCGAGTCCCGCAGATTTTGCCGTGCGTCCGCCAGCTGCGCCAGCAGGAACCGGTTGGTGTTGCCCGCGGAGTCGCCCCGGACCTGCTGCGACAGCTCGATATATTGCGCGGTCAGCATATTTGCGGTATCCGCCGTTAGCTGCGGTTCAGGACCAAACACCGTCAGGGTGATCAGGTCGGAGGTTCCGTCGACCTTGACCTTGGCGTCGGCTAGCATCCCCTGCACCACCGCCTCGCCTTCCGCCGCCTGATTCGCGGCCGGCTGGCCCAACCATCGACTCAGGAGACTGCTGATGCTCTGCCGGGCGGCGATGGCGGGAGGAACCTTCGGACCCAGCAGCTGCACCGTCCGTTCGACCACCGGCGGGCTGGTCAGGAGCTTGGTCTGGGTCTCGATGTAGGCGTCCCCACTGAGCTGGCTAGCCGTGGGATCGACCCCCTTGGTGTCCATGAAATCCTGGTTGATGCCGGTTACTTCGAGGATGGCTTCCGACCGGTAGACCTTGTTCCCGAGCAGGGTGGAGAGCAGGCTGAGCACCAGCGTGCCGGCAAAGATGATCCCCAACGCGGTGCGATGGCGGCGCAGCAAAGCGCTGTAGTTGACCGGCGCTTCCCGCCGATTTCCGGCAAATGGCGGTGGCGCCATCTCCCGCCAGGCGCGTCCGCTGTGCCCGCCCTCCGGCTGGCGGGGGGCTGGAATGATCTGCTGCGTGGGGGTCATCCTGCTCAATCCTTTCCCTGAAGGGGACGGCCTTCAGGTCGTCCATAACTGCTTAAATGAATTTCGGCTTTTAGCCGCTGAGGGATAGCCTTCTCCTCAAAACGGCCCTTTTTCTCGCAGCCCGGTCTAGCGCCAGATGGCGAGACCGGTGCCCAGTCCGATGGCTGTCTCCACCCCGCGTGCGCTGATCACCTTGCCCATGCTGTTGGGCACGTAGAGGATGTCGTCAGGGCGTAGCTGCAGATCGGGCGCCTTGTTCTCCATGATTTTTTTCAGGTTCGCGGGGATCTGTTCCCGCTCCGCTCCGCCGCCGGCGCGCAGGATTCTCGCCTCGCCCAGGGCCGCGGTTTTGTCCCACCCACCGGCCAGAGCGATCGCCTGGGTGACCGACATGGTCTCGTTGCCGCTGAGCACATACCCGCCCGGCTTGCCCACGTTGCCCAGCACGTAAATCATGCGCGCGCGGGGAATCGTGATTACATCGTGGGGCTTGATCAGGATGTTGCCCTGCGGGTGCTTGCCGTCCATGACCGCGTGGATGTCCACATGCGCCACGCTGTATTTGCCCGTCGCATCCACAAAGGCGCCAGCCACTGGGATCGAGCCCTGGTTGAGGCTACGAGTGATCAGCACGCTATCCCCGGCATCGGGCTTCAAACCGCCGGCCATACTGATCACTTCCATCAGATTGCGCGTGCCCCGCAATTGCACCACGCCCGGGGTGTTCACATCGCCCGCGACCGAGACCGGCTGGCTGCGGAAATCGGTAACCTCCACGGTGACTTGAGGATCCTTGAAGTACTTCCGGTAAGCCTTCACCAAGCCCGCCTGCAGCTGCTCGACGGTCAAGCCGGCGGCGCGCACCTCCCCAACCATGGGCAGGTTCACGGTGCCGTCGTTGGCGATCTGCGCCGGCTTGTCGGGAATATCGTCCGCGGCAAAGACACGAACGGTAATCTCATCCTCCGGCCCCAGAACATAGTTCGTCGAATCGGAGGTCGACACCGAAATTGAAACCGGGGCCGCCGTGGCGCTTCCCCTCTGGGCTAACGCGGGAAGAAACACCAGGCATGGAAGGCCTAGAGCAGCAAGCACCAATCTGGCTGGAAACGTAGGCATAGATTCGCTTGAGTGTCGGTGGTTAAGGATCTCGCCCGGGACGGACCAACCCAGACTTCTATTAGGCCAGCATGCGTTCGGCGGCCTGCGGGGCAAAGGGCGATACCCAGTCAGGATGCACTTCGACCAGAACCGAGCGGCGCAGAAGATTTACCGAAAGGATCAACCGCTGGGAATGCCGAACCTCGACCAGGATGCCGGTAAGACCGGCTAAGGGACCGCGCGAAATGGACACGGGACCAGATGGGCCGGCTTCGGTGTAGGGCCACGACTCCAGCGGCACATTGACAGCGACTGTCTTTTGCAGCGCTTCGATTTCTGCCTTATCCGCAGCCAGAGCATGATTGCCGGCACGCACCACGTCGATCACACCGCTGGTCATCAGAACCGGCGCAATCGAAGATCGCACCGTGGAACAAAAGATATAACCGGGAAAGAGGGGCATCTCCACCACCTGGATTCGATCCGCCCATTGCCTCCTGGACTTATAGAGCGGCAGGAACTCAGCAAACCCCTTCTGGCGAAGGGCGATGGACACCTGCTTCTCGTGCCGCGGCCGAACCCGGAAGGCAAACCACTCGTTCGACTCACCGGGCGCCGGATTGCGATGCATTGATCTCTCCGTTACAGCTCTGAACCTTCATTTCGAGTGAAATGGACTTCCGCCATCTCAGTCACATGGCCAGGCAGAAACCTTGCCCGTCTGCTTTGAATCGTGCAGTTAACACCGGAAACGTGTCAACGAAATCCATCGCCGAGAATTATTTCTATTTGTGATATGGACCGAACTGTCTCGAACCCGGCGTAAGTTGTACCAAAACAGGAAAAGTACTTCAGCACTCTTGTCGATCGCTGCTTTACCAACGGCTAACAGCTACTCCTTAAGCTAGCGGCAGCCGCCCCGGGAGTCAATACCCCCCAATGCTGCAGCCCACGCCGAAGAGCGTTACCTGCCATTACCACGAAACAGTCACTGTATTACTAAGGCGTCAGCGCTTTTCCCGTGGATTACCCCATTCGGGTGATAGGTGTCGAAGGGGTAAGCGAGCGTGGGGCCGGCGACCAAGCCAAGCGTCAGGTAGAACGGAATCGCTCCTGCCGGCGTCTCCAGCACATTTCCGAAAAATGCGCCGAGCAAAGCGAATGCCCACACGGCGATGCCAAACGACTGGCCGGTCAGGCGATAGGCGCGCCACATCAATGCTCCGCAAACCGCCTGTAACCCCACGAAGAGGAGCACGCCGATCCAGCCGGAGTAACCCAGCGCATAGAAGAAGACGCTGTGCGGGGTACGGATAGCGCCCGAATCCTTGAGGTAATTCACCAGGTCTCTCAGCATGAAACCGTAGCCCGGACCGAGGAGTAGATTGCTGTAGTTCTCCTGGGAATTGGCCCAGATGGCGCGCCACCACCTCTCTCTCCAGGTAACGGTGCCGCGATAGAAGCCGGTGTTTTCCGAGCCGGTGAGGTCCTTGGCAAGATCGGGGCTGACGGCGGAGATGCCCCGGGCGACAATTTCGCTAGACGATATGGCGCCGCCGCGTTCCGCAGGCGAGGGGATGGTGACGTCCAGCAAAAAGCCGATCGCCAGCAGCGCCGCGATGGCTGCGCCGAAAGTGACAACCCTGGTCATCCGGCGCGACAAGAGGCCCCAGATGAGTAGTGCCAGGCCCATGCCCACCCACTCTGCGCGCACCTGGGCGGCCAGGAACACCATCGCGCCCATCGCCATCGGAAGCCAGAAGCGGCCTGGTTTGGGATCGAGGCAGAGCAGGCCAAGGATGATGAATCCGCCGTTGCCCGCCTGGCCGAAAACCGAAACTCCATCCGATCCCGGCATGGCAAGTTCCACCTTGTGCAGGAACAGAAAATAGGCCGGTGCATACACGCAGAAACACACGGCGAAAACCTGGACGTATTTGAGCAGAAGCTGGGGACGGCGAACACCCACCCATATCCCCAGGAACAGGTAAATCGGATAGACATTGAAGACCAGATTCTCCCCAGCAACGATAGGCGAGAACCCGGCGAGCACGCCGCGGACGGCTTCAAAAATGCCGTAGCCAACCGATGCCAGCAGCACCCAGGCGAACGGCCCCAGGGGACCACCCCGGGTGAGCGCCAGCATCCAGGGATCGAACAATTTGCGGGGACGAAGGAAGACGAATGCGGCCAGCGTCAGGTCGCTGATGAAGAGCTTGGCCGGGGGGATACCAAGGTAGGCGAAGCTGCGTCCTGTCAAGGCAAAGCCAACCAGCAAAAACAGCACCCATTTGAACCAGTTATCCCAGGCGCGAAAACTTCCTGGTTCCACAGGCAACAGACCTGGCTTCGCCATCTCAGTCACACCATCACCTGTCTTATCGGCCTGGTTGCGGTAAGTTTAGTGGCGCCGGTGTGGAGTAATTGCGTCCTTACCGTTTCGGCAGAATCGCATTCCCATAACGATTGTTCGCGTCCTCAAAAAAAACCTGCCGCACCCAAGTCTTTTGTTCTGCCTGCGATGGACAGCGGCAAGGCCCGCGTGAGACATTCATCGAGTCGTAGGCTTCGGGCTCAAGCAATAAGGAGAAAATGAATGGCAGATCTAGACCAGTTGAAGCAGAAGTATGCGCCGGTGATCCAGACGATTCAGAGCTTCAGCGACCTCGGCGCGACGCTCGACTCTGTAAGCCTGGATGGTGACAAACTTTACCTGAAGGGTTCTGTGCCCTCCACGGTGGTCGCGAATCGTGTGTGGGATGTGATTAAGCAGGTGGACCCGCAGTACTCCGACCTGCACCACGAGATCGCCACCTCTGGCGGCCCCAATCAAAGCTACAGCGTCAAGAGCGGAGACAACCTCTCCAAGATAAGCAACCGTTTTTACGGTTCGCCCAACCATTACACGAACATTGCCGGCGCGAGCAATATCCCCGATCCCAATAAGATCCAGGTCGGCCAGCAAATCACCATCCCGGTGCTGTAGAACCATCCGGCGGTGCGCTGCTCTGCTCGAGCGGCGCACCGCCGCACAGCGTTGCGTAAGAGCTCGGATTATCCTGCCACGCAGCGTCGATTTTGGACCCACTAAAAAAAAGCTTTAACCGCAGGTCCCTCCACTACGCGCTACGCGCTCCGGTCGGGATGACAATTCATCTTGAAATCCATGATTTCTCACGACAGCTCCCAAATTTCCAACAAAATTGTCATCCCGACCGGAGCGCGCAGCGCGTAGTGGAGGGACCTGCGGTTAAGCGATTTGTGCGCCTGAACAGGAGGGGTCCCCAATTCGTCCCTCTCCCTGGAAGGATTGGACTATGGCCTTCCCATTTCGACCTCAGACGAAAATTGCGGTTCCTTTCACTCCTTCTCCACCACGGCTGGGATGACAAGATAAAGAAGAAATGTCGAAAGAGTGGCTGGCAATTCTTCTTGCAATTCTTTCCCTACCCGCCTCCGCTCGCACCTGGAACGCCAGGACAGACTGGGGCGCGAGGGGTAACGGAAAAACCGACGACTCCCCAGCGGTCCAGCGCGGCATCGCAGCCATGGCTGAAGGAGATACTGTTGTCTTCCCTGCTCCCGGAACCTATTACCTGGCGTCGACTGTGCTCTTCTCTGCCGGCGGAATAAGGGTTACATGCCAGCCCGGAGCCACCCTCGCTGGGCCGAACAAGGGAACCGACATCTTCGCCAACCTGCAATCGAATACAGCCATCGGCGGCTCGGCCACAACCGGCTGCATCTTTGACGGCGGGGGCATTCAGGCCTACGGAAAAGGCGGCGATGGAGGACAGACGCCGAGCCAGGCAATCACCAATCTGACCTTTACCTACAACACCTTTAAGAACATGACCCACGGCCCCAACAACTTTCGCAGCAATGGAGGAATCTTTATCGGGGGCGGTTCCAATCATGTGTTCATCCGCCACAACACCTTCTCCAACATCACGCCCTACGACGACGGCTACAACGCCGACGGCTTGCACTACGGGGAGCAATACGACCCGGACGGCGACGCGGCACGCGCAGCCATCTGGTTTTATGGCGGCTCCAACTACTCCATCGACCACAACACTTTCCTCCACGACTACCAGAACATCAAAGCCTGCCAGGGCCAGCAGTTCCAGGCGCAGAACATACTGGTTCACCACAACTACTCCGACTCCCATCATCGGATGTTCCTGGAGATCAACACCGGGAGCGGATGCGGTAACCCGATGTACAACGCCGGTATTGCCAACTTTCAGATCTATGACAATTACGATTACAACGCCGGCGGTGCTCACCCTGCAGCCAATACCTTTGGTTTTTCTGCCCCGTTCTCCCTGGCCATACAGCCAGGCAGCACCGTCGACACGCCCATCCCGATGAGCGGCGTGCTCTGGTACAACAACCTGCTCAAGGGAGTCGTCAACAACCACCAGTACGCCGGCATCGGCCTGGAAGTGGGCGCCGAGGATATGAACATCTATCACAACACGGTCATGGCGCAGTGGCCGACCGCCGGATATGGATTCGGCGGCGCCGCCGGTGGCTTCATGGAAGACAATTATGGTTGCATTATCGCCCCGTCGCATGCCGGCAACACCTACTTCGGCGACGCCAACGGCAAGACTACCGTCACCTACCGGCGAAACCGAAACGCGGGAATCTGTCCCCCGGGGCTTGCTTCGTTATCGATCGCCTTAGGGGCGGTGACCAACACTTCAGGAAGGCTGAACGCCACGGCCACCGTGACCACGGTCGAGTATGGGATACAAGGGGTGGTTTTTTCGCTCGATGGCCACTACGTGAGCGCGGTGATGGGCCCCGGACCCTACACACTGAACTATGGCGCGGCTGCTCTGCCCACCGGCGCTCACAGCGTCACCGCCACGGTGGTGGATGCGGTCGGCGTGCTCGCGGTGGGCGAAGGCCAAACCGTCTTCACCACCCGCGGAGCCGGACCTGCCGGCCCCATCGCTCCCAATGTCGATCCTGGGCAACAGGACTTCGATATCGCCGGCAATGCGGACGACCCGATCAACGGGCGGTGCGGGCGGTCGGGGCGGTCGCTGACCATTTTGGGCAAATTACCAAAGTGACCCAAAACGTTCTTTGCGGTAACTACAACTTTTCGTTACGACGCCGAGTCTTCCGTCTATCTCCAGCTATAGTTGGGCTTCGACCCACTCTCCAAATCGAGGACCTTGCTTGCACTTAGCAACCCCCCTGAGCGAAGAGTCTTCCCTGCAGCCGCGGGTCAACATTCTCGGGGTCGGCGTGAGTGCGCTCAATATGGAGACCGCGCTGCGCGAGACGGAGTCGTTGATGAATCGTGCCGGACAAGGTTACGTGTGCGTGACTGGTGTGCATGGCATCATGGAAGCGCAATCGGATAAGACGTTCTGCGAGATTCTCAACCGGTCTTTTCTTACTACGCCAGATGGCATGCCCACGGTGTGGCTCGGCCATATTCACGGCTTCAGGCAAATGGCTCGGGTGTACGGTCCGGATTACATGCTCGCGGTCTGCGAGCGGTCCGTAGCATTGGGCTATAAACACTTTCTTTACGGCGGCAAACCAGGAGTTGCCGAGGCGTTGCGGGCAGAACTGATCCGCCGCGTCCCCGGGCTCAGAATCGTGGGTACCTATACGCCGCCCTTCGGCCCGCTCAACCGCGACGAAGAGGACGAACTTTGCGCGCAGCTGGAATCATCGCAGCCCGACATATTGTGGTGCGGCCTGGGCACCCCCACACAAGAAAGATTCATGTCCGCTTATAACCATCGCCTGCCGGTCAAACTGATGGTCGGCGTGGGCGCCGCCTTCGACCTGCTGAGCGGAAATCTCAGCGAAGCACCGGATTGGATGAAGCAGGCAGGATTGCAGTGGATGTACCGGCTGATGAAGGAACCGAAACGCCTGTGGCGCCGCTACCTGTTAAACAATCCAAGATTCACCTGGCTGACCTTCCTGCAGCTTACCGGCCTGAAAGGTTTTTGAGTATGAAGCCAGAAGCCTCAACCCAAGCTGAGCCAGGTGCCTCGCGTCTGTCTTTGCGCTTACTCTGTTTTTTCCTGCTGCTCTATATTCCGGTCCAATGGGTTGTCGGCCGGCACCCCGGCAGCACATCGATCTTCAGCGCCCAACATCGACAGCTGCGGCAGGAATTCCAGGATATGCACGTGGCGCTGCGCCAGCAGATCTTCTCCCAGTGCACGCAGCACGGCGTTCACGATATTTTTTTCTCATCTGCCGATGTCGCATCTCCCTACTTCGTCAACCAGGCTCCTCCGGCTGCGAACTCCATCGGCCAACCGATGTCACGCCGATTGCGCCGGCCCGGGAACTAGCGTGCTCAGCCGTGATCGTGGACGAAAGCCTGCCGGACGCCTGGAACCCGGTTCGCCATTGGGAGATGCTTGGTCCCATGGAGCAAAAGCTGGTGCAACTGAGCGAGTGGGAGTCAGAGAGCAGGCAATTTGGCTTTCAGCTCCTGCAGGCGCGGGGTTGTCATCAAACCGGCAAAACTGCGGATAGGTGATGCACACCCGTACCACTCAATCCCCGCCGAGGCTGATCAACCGCTGGCCGTGGATTTCCGGCCTAATCGTTTTTGGCCTGCTGCTGGCATCGATGTTCTTCGCCATCCTGGCGCTGGCCCGGGCCAATGTCTTGACCTTTCCTCTGCCCAATGAGGATGACGCCAGCTTCTTTTTCCCTGCGTGGAACCTCGCTGTCCACGGCACACTGCGCGTTCCCCTGCTCAACGCGCCTGACGGCATATTCTGGGTCCCGCACGGTTTCTACCTCTGGCTCTCTCTCTTTCTTCGCGCCTTTGCACCCACCGTAGAGGTGGCACGCACGGTGTGCCAGCTGACCACTGCAGCCGCCGCCGTGCTGCTGGTCGTGGCCTATGCGCGTATTTGTGGATCGCGCGGCTATGCCCTGCTCTGCGGCCTACTGCTGGTTTCGCCGGGCGTGATTTTCGCGGCCAACACGGTTCGCATGGAATCGCTTATGTTGTTGCTGCTGGCCACCGGCCTGCTGCTGCACAGCTATGAGCGCCGCCTGGCGGCCGCGGCTGTCTTCGTCCTCGCCGTGGTGGTGCACCCTGCCCTGGTGCTCGGAGCGACGCTCTATGCGGCCGGCATCTTCTGTGCGCAGATCATTCTTCCCCTGCATCGGAGCACATACCGGGGGGCGGTGAGGGGGCGAATCCTCACGGTGGTGATTGTGTCCGCGGTGGTAAGCGCGATCGCGCTCGAAGCCGCTTACGTGCTGCACCATCTGCCCACGTTTCATCAGCACATGGCCTACCAGGTTGCGCGCAAAGCAAACCGTAGTCCTGTCAAAATGCTCCTTACCAGGCGTGGGCTGCTGCTGATCTGCCAAGCCGTATTCACCTCTGCGGCGATCGGCTACCTGTATCGCCATCCCCACGCCTGGCGCATTTTTGTTCGCGAGCTCCTTCCGCTCTTCCTGCTGGCGCTGGGTCTCTCAGCCTATGCCACGCTGGGGCGCGAGATCCCTTACAACGTCTATAGCTACGCCGTTCTTCCCGCTACCTTCTTTTGTCTGACCGAGCGCATGCTCTCTCTCCCGCTCACCCTTCGGTAACTCCCGGTAACTTGCTCGACACGCTGCGCAAGAAGCGAATTTACCGTCTTGTTACCCCTCGATCACCGCGCTTTAACACTACGAAATTAATGCTGGATGGCGGTCGCGCAGCCGGCCTTGAAGGGAGCACTTGATGCAAAAGCTCGTAGCCACATCCTTAGCCTCGTTAATGTTTGCCGGAACGCTATCCAATCCTATGGTCGCGGAGGCGCAAACCAAGACGGCCACTCCGATTAAGCACCTGGTTGTCATCTTTCAGGAAAACATCTCGTTCGATCACTATTTCGGAACCTATCCAAACGCGGTGAACCCGCCCCGCGAACCGGTCTTCAAAGCTGCATCCGGCACCCCGGCCGTGAACGGCTTCACCGATGGCCTCCTGTTCAGCAATCCCAATTTCCTGAACACCCAGGTAAACGCAGCGGGCGCGGCCAACCCCTTCCGCCTCGACCGCTCCGAAGCCGCGACCTCAGATCAGGATCATGATTACCTGAACGAGCAAGAGGCGTTCGACGGCGGGCTGATGGACTCCTTCCCCAAGTTCACCGGCACCCCCGGACCCCCGCCGGCAGGGCAGACCACCGCCGGCATCGTGATGGGCTTCTTCGACGGCAACACCGTGACAGCGCTCTGGAACTATGCCCAGCGGTTTGCCATGAGTGACAACTCGTATGGCACCAACTTTGGTCCTTCGACCGATGGAGCCGTCAACCTGATTTCCGGCCAGCTCAATGGCGTAAGTGACCAGGTCAACGCCACCGCAGACGTGGTGCCAGACGGCGGCGGGGGCTACACCCTGATCAGCGATGCCGATCCGGTCGGGGACATGTGCTCCACCACGACCGGGGCGCAGGTTGCATTCGGCGGAACCAACGTCGGCGATCTGCTCAACAGCAAGGGAATCAGCTGGGGCTTTTTTGAAGGTGGCTTCGACTTAACCATCACCAACGCGAACGGCACCGCCGGCTGCCTGCGCAGCACCACCTCCGCGGTAACGGCCGTAAAGAAGCTGGATTACATTCCGCATCACCAGCCATTTCAGTACTACGCCTCTACCCAGAACTTGGCGCACACCCGGCCGACTTCGCCCAGCACCGTGGGCATCGATGGCGACCCCGCAAATCACCAGTACGACATACACGACTTCTACGATGCAATCAACGCCGGCAACTTCCCCACCGTCAGTTTCCTCAAAGCGCCTGGCTATCAGGACGGCCACGCGGGCTACTCCGATCCACTGGACGAGCAGACCTTCGTGACCACGGTTATCAATTTCCTGCAGAAGCACAAGGACTGGGAGAACACCGCGGTCGTAATCGCCTACGACGATTCCGACGGATGGTATGACCACCAGATGGGTCCGATCGTGAACCAATCCGCCAGCGCCATGGACGCTCTCACCGGTCCCGGCCTGTGTGGAACCGGGGCGAATGCGTTGCCGGGTGTGAATGTTGCCCATGCCCAGGGACGCTGCGGCTATGGTCCACGCCTTCCCTTGCTGGTGATTTCGCCTTATTCCAGGCACAACTACGTCGACCACTCCGTCACCGACCAGACCTCGATTCTGCGTTTCATCGAGGACAACTGGCTGGATAGCCAACGCATACCAGGCTCGTTCGATGCGCTCGCCGGCAAGCTGGACCCCATGTTCAACTTCAAAGCGGCGCCTGACACCACTCCGTACATCCTGAACACAAGCACGGGAGAACCCAAGTAAGGATCTTCCCGCAGAGCAGAAAAGCAGGGCAGCGAAACGCTGCCCTGTTTGATTTATGTTGCTTGTGTGAGGCTTTGATTTGATTACCCGTCGCAGGTTCCTAGGAGGAACCGGAGTTCTGGCCGCCGGAATTTCTCTCGGCAATTTGCCATCCCCCCAGGAAGAGCCGGCTCTGGATCCTGGAAAACTGACTCCCTACGTCGATCCACTCCCCATTCCGCAGATCGCGCAGCCCAGCGGAATGCGCCCCAGCCCGGAGAACCCCAGCCTGCAGCTTCCCTACTACCGCATGGCCATGCGGGCAATCCAATGCAAAGTCCATAGGGATTTGCCCGCCACCCGCATGTGGGGTCTTGGCTCCTCTTCACCCGGGCCAACCTTTGAAGCCCGAAGCAACCACGGGTTGCTGGTGGAATGGGTGAACCAGCTGCCGGTGCGCCACTTTCTGCCCGTCGACCATACCCTGCACGGCGCCGAGAAAAGCCTGCCGGCAGTGCGCAGCGTCATTCACCTGCACGGCGGCAAGACGCCTCCCAGCAGTGATGGCTACCCCGAGCACTGGTACGTCCCGGGCAAGTCGGCCACCTACTATTATCCCAACCGGCAGGATGCGGCGATGCTCTTCTACCACGACCACACCATGGGCATCAATCGGCTGAATATTTATGCCGGACTGCAAGGCATGTACTTCATCCGCGACGAAGTGGAAGACGCGTTGAAACTGCCTCAGGGGAAATACGAGATTCCTCTGTTGATCTACGATCGCTTTCTTCTGCCCAACGGGCAGCTTCAGTATCCGGTCTCCCCCAAGCCCGAGGCGCCGTGGGTTCCCGAGGTCTTCGGCAATGCCATCCTGGTGAACGGCAAGCTCTTTCCTTACCTGGATGTCGAACCGCGCAAGTATCGCTTCCGGGTGATGAATGGCTCCAACGGCCGCTTCTACCGTTTTTCGTTGGGCAAGCTACTTACCTTCCAACAGATCGGCACGGAACAAGGGCTCTTTGCGGCGCCCGTGCCAACCCAGCGTGTTTTGTTAGCTCCGGCGGAGCGAGTTGATTTCATCTTCGATTTCAGCGCTCACGCGGGAGAGACGATCCTGCTGCGCAGCGATACATTTGAGATCATGCAGTTCCGCGTGGCGGCCAAGGGCACACCCGATGCCTCTTCGCTCCCGCCGGCTCTGCGGTCCTTTGAGCGAATTCCTGAGAGCCGCGCCGTCAAGACGCGGCGCCTTACCCTTGATGAGCGTTTGGACTTAGTAAAGCGGTCCATGGGCATGTTGCTGAACAACACTCCGTGGCACATGCCGGTGACGGAGAAGCCGGTGCTCAACACGACGGAGATATGGGAGCTGGTTAACCTGACCGACGATGCCCACCCGATCCATCTGCATCTGGTCAGATTCCAGATCCTCGACCGCCGTCCCCTCGACACATTTGAATTTCAGGACAAGGGGACCGTCCGCTTCACTGGGCCCGCAGTGCTTCCGTCACCGACGGAGAGCGGTTGGAAAGATACCGTGCGTGCGGAGCCCGGAGTCATTACGCGCATCATTATCCCGTTCGAGGGATTCGCCGGCCGCTACGTGTGGCACTGCCACATCCTGGAGCACGAGGATAACGAGATGATGCGGCCTTATGAAGTTGTCACTGCATAGGGTACGCCTGCAGCCCGTAGGCTTGCGCAATATCCCAGGTTTTTTGCATCTCCAACTCACCACAAAACCGTCATCCTGAGCGGTTGTGACTTTTTTGATTTGTCGCGTTTTTGACGCACTCCAACCATAATGTTTTTCGATCCTCACAAGACCGTCATCCTGAGCGGAGCGCCTTACAGATTTATCGCGTGACACAGGGCTTGGCAGCGCGCAGTCGAAGGACCCCGACGATTTTGTGGGAGTTTTGACGAAAAACATCCCAGACAAGTTAACGCGTATGGGACGCCAGTCCTGGGCTAAGCCGATACAATCTCCTGAAACCGGCCTTTTTCTACGCGTAAGTGGCTGAAGTGGCCGCATTCCTGGCCGCGCGCTCCCGCGAGATGCGTTCCACGTATCCGCTCTCACGAAGCGCCTGCAACGGATCTTCCGCCAACCCTTGTCCCCGGCGCCAGGCGCGCACCAATGGACGGACATCCTCCCAGAACGCCGAGCGGAAGAGCTCTTCCGCCTCGACCAGCTTGCATTGCTCCTGCAGCGTATCCAACCTTTCCAGATCCACCAGGGCCGCCTTGGCGTAAAGCTCCTGGGCCGTGGCCACGGTCTGCACCATGGCTTCGACCTTACCCTTCAGATTGTGACTCTGATCGATCATGACCACGGTCTGGCTTCGATTGCCGGGCTCCGCGTCATAACTCAAAATTTCGTGGAAGATGCGAAAGACCTGGTACGGATCGATGGACCCAAGTGTCAGGTCGTCATCGGCGTATCTCCGGTCATTCAGGTGGAAACCGCCCAGCATCTCCATATGCAGCAGCCAGGCAACGATCTGCTCGACATTCTGGGCCTGGTAATGATGGCCGGTATCGACCAGAACTTTCGCTTGCGGCCCGGCTAATCGCGCCAGTTCCAGCGCCATGCCCCAATCGGCAATGTCGGTGTGATAAAAAGCCGGCTCGAAGGGCTTGTACTCGATGAGCAGCCGCTGATTGGGACCCAGGGCCGCGTGCACCTGGCTGAAGATCTCTTCCATCCAGCCGATTCGCTTGCGCATACTCTGCGTTCCCGGGTAGTTCGAGCCATCGGAAACCCAGGGAGAAATATCCTGTGAGTCCAGCTGGCGGGCAATCTCGACGCAGTCAAGATGATGGTTGAGCGCCTTGTGCCGCACTTCAGGATCGGGATTGCAGATCGATCCGTACTTGTATTCCTGCGCCTGGAAGAGATTGGGGTTGATCGATCCGGCACGGATCCCGTACTTCTTTACCAGCGATCGAATCAGGGGAACGCTCGCCTCACCCTGGGGAAGATCCCATTCGACGTGCAACGCCATGGTGGGAGTGACGCCTGTGAGCTCATTTACCTGCGCCGCGTCGGCGAACTTCTCTTCGATGGTAGTTGCCGCCCCATTTTGTATGAACTTGCCAAAGCGCGTCCCGGTGTTGGCAAATGCCCAGGACGGGATCTCGATCCGAAGAGAGTCCAGCGCCCTCGACACTCGTTCGACTTTGTCTTGTTGGTTCATTTGGCAACCCCTGAATTCCAGGAGAACTTAGCCATAGAGCATAGCAGGTTGGAGCCGCCGCAATGTACGACAATAAGGGATGGACGACGTACGCATGGACAAGTGGCTCTGGGCGGCAAGGTTCTTCAAGACCCGCGCCCTGGCAGCAAAAGCTTGTGAACTGGGCAGGATTGCCTCCAACGGGCAACCGGCCAAGAGCGCGCGCCCGGTGCGTGTGGGCGACATGCTGCAGGTAAAGAACGAAGCCGGCGAGTTTCACGTGGAGGTCCTGTTGCTGAGCGAAATGCGCGGGCCGGCGGCGGTGGCCCAGACACTGTACCGCGAGACGGAGGCCAGCCGTGCCATGCGCCTGCGACTGGCCGAAGAGCGGAAAGCCATGCCGCGCTTTGAGCTGCCGGGAGCCGGCAAGCCCTCCAAACGCAACCGCCGGGTGCTCGATCGACTGCGGGGCAGGGCGTAAAGCGCAGAAAATCTTCATTGCGCCGCCGCGGACGGAATGTTACCGTTCGCCAAGAATGTTGCCATCGCAGGAAGCCTCTCCCACAGCCGCCGTCTTAGGCGAGATCGGCCTTCCGGAGCCCATTGCTCAGCTCGCTTCCCGTGCCTGGGATGCCATCATCGTCGGCGCGGGCCATAACGGCCTTACCTGCGCCGCCTACCTGGCACGCGCCGGCAAACGAGTGCTGGTTCTGGAGAGCCGCCCGCGGGTCGGCGGCGCCTGCACCATCGAGGAGCCCTTTCCCGGCGTCTTGATGTCGCCCTGCGCGTACCTGGCCGGACTTCTTCATCCGCTGGTTGTGGAGGAGCTGGGCCTGCTGGAGCGCGGCTTTCATTGGACGCCCGCTGCCAACGGCCTTTTTGTTCCCTTCCTCGACGGCAGCAGCGTGCAGCTCTGGGATGACGATGACGCCTGCGAAGCGGAGATCCGGCGTTTTGCTCCCCGCGATGTAGATGGCTGGAAAGCCATGACCGCCGTAATCCGCCGCCTGCGCGATGCATTGCGCCCCGCCGGCGAGCGCGATCTGTGGATCGGCGACGCGCCCTCGCAGGAAGAGATCGACGCTCGCCTGGGCAGCGACCAGGAAGCGCGCCAGGTGCTCTTCCATTGGTCGATGGCGGAGTTCGTCGCCCATTATCTCGAAGACGAGCGTTTGCAATATGCCTACTTTGGCCAGGGAGTGATCGGCACCAACGCCAGCCCATTCGATCCCGGCACCGCGTCCATTCGTTATCACCACTCATCGGGGCGCCTGGGCGGCATTCCCGGCATGTGGGGCTACGTCAAGGGCGGCATGGGCATGGTCTCCTTTTACTTCTGCGACGCGGCGCGCGAGGCCGGGGCCACGGTTGCAGCCGGGGTTGCGGTGGCGGAGATCCTGCCCGGCGAGGGCGTTCTGCTGGAGGGAGGCGAGCGTATCTCCGCTCCGGTGGTGATCTCCAATGCCGACCCGGTAGTTACGCTCCGCCTGCTGGGCAAGCAAGCAGCTTCTGACTTCCGCTCAAAGGTCGAGGGGCTATCGATTACCGGCTGCACCGTCAAGCTGAATGTATTGTTGCGCGAATTGCCCGACTTTGTCGCTCGTCCCGGCCAGGCGCAGCCCCACCACTATGGCCAGATCAACGCGCCGCTCACCCACGCGGAATGGAAAGCCGGCTTCGCCGCCAGCCGTAAAGGGGAACTCCCCGAGCACCTCTGGTGCGAGATTTATTTCCAAAGCGTGCATGACGCGAACGTGGTTCCCGCAGGCCAACACACCATGAGCGTCTTTGCCCAGTATGTTCCCCACACCTTCGCCACCGGCTCCTGGGATGACCACCGCGAGCAAGTGCGCAAGCTGGCTTTCGATTCCATCGGCCGCTTCTGTTCCAACCTGCCCGATGCGGTGCTGGAAGCGCAGGTGATGGGCCCGCCGGATATTGAGGAGAAGGTCGGGCTCACCGGCGGCCATATTTTCCAGGGCGAGTGCCTGCCAGGAAATATGTGGAGCCGGCGCTTCGCCGCGCGCACCTCCATGCCCGGCGTGTACCTTTGTGGAGCCTGCACTCACCCCGGGGGAAGCGTCATCGCCATGAACGGCCGTAACGCCGCCATGGCTGTACTCAAAGACATGCAGCGAGGTTCCTGATGGCAGCAGAGAAGCTGAAGCGAGAGCTGGGTTTCCGCGATGTGATTCTCTTTTATATCGTCAGCGGCCTCAGCCTGCGCTGGATCGCGACTGCGGCTGCTGCCGGCCTATCGGCCATCGCTGTATGGCTCATGGCCTTCTGTTGTTTCTTCCTTCCCCTCGCCGGCAGTGTGCTCGAGCTCTCCTCTCGCTATCCCCAGGAGGGCGGCCTCTATGTGTGGACCCGCGAAGCATACGGCGAATTTGCCGGCTTTATGGCGGCGTGGACTTACTGGATGAGCAACCTTCCCTACTTCGCGGCGGTGCTTTACTTCGCCGCCAGCAGCCTGCTCTTCGCCACTCCGCGCGCCCAGCATCTGGCCGACACCAACAGTTACTACCTGCTCTTCACCATGAGCATGCTGGCGCTGATTACCGTGCTGAACGTGGTCGGGTTGGGCGTGGGCAAGTGGCTCAACAATCTTGGCGGGGTCGGGATGGTGCTGCCGGTATTGATCCTTATCGCGCTCGGGTGTCTATCTTTTGCGCGCTTCGGCTCCGCCACACGGTTCACGCTGGTGGGCGCTGTGCCCCACGCGCAGGTGAAGGACCTGATCTTCTGGTCGACCATCTTTTTTGCTTTCACCGGCAGCGAGTGCGCTTCGTTCATGGGCGATGAGATCAAGGACGCGCGCCGCGTCATCCCCCGTGCCCTGCTGGTCGCCGGCCTCATCATCACTGTCTTTTACATCGCCGGCACGCTTGCCATGCTGGTTGCCCTGCCCTCGAGCCGCATCAGCGGCCTGGGTGGCTTTATGACCGCCATCGACTTTCTCTGCCGCCGGTTGGGGATCGCTGCGCTGATTGCCCCGGTCGCTATCCTGGTGGGCATCAGCAATGTAGGTGCGGCCGCCGCCTATCTTTCGTCAACGGCCCGGCTGCCCTTCGTGGTTGGCATCGACCACTACCTGCCCTCGGCCTTTGGCCGTATCCATCCGCGCTGGAAAACTCCCTACGTCGCCCTCATCGCCTACGGGCTCGCGGGAATTTGCTTTGGCCTGCTCAGCCAGGCGGGAACCAGCGTTAGGGGCGCCTATGACCTGCTGGTCACCATGAGCTTGATCGCTTACTTCATTCCCTTTCTCTTCCTTTTTGCCGCGATGATCCGCCTGCAATCGCGCCCGGCTCCGCCTGGGGCGATGCGGCTGCCAGGGGGCAAACGCGTTGCTATCCCGCTCGCCTGCATGGGGTTTTTCTCTACCTTCGCCGCCATCATCTTCTCCCTGTTTCCCGCGGAGGAGGAACCCAATCCCGTCACCGCTTTCCTTAAGATCGTGGTCATGACCGCGGTGTTGCTGCTCGCCGGCTTCGCGGTGTACCGGCGCGGACAACGCTCCATCGCTGCTTTGCGCGAAAGGCTCGCGCTATGAACGACTCCCTCTGCTAATATCCTGGGGCTCTACGATCAGGAGGCGCCGCTCGAACAGGCGTACACCATTCCAGCCGCATGGTACATTGACGAGCGCATCGGACGGCTGGAACGCGAGCAGGTTTTTGCCGGCAACTGGATTGCGGTGGGGCGCACCGATCAGGCTGCCGCTGCGGGCCAATTCTTCACCTTCGATCTGGCGGGCGAGCCGTTGATTGTGGTCCGCGGTGCGGATAGCGAGCTTCGCGCCTTCTACAATGTTTGCCGGCACCATGCTGCTGCCGTGGCTACGGCGCCCTGCGGAGTCGCGCAGCATTTACGCTGTCCTTATCACGGCTGGACCTATGGCCTGGATGGTTCGCTCAAGGGTACGCCTGAGTTTGCCGGAGTTTGCAACTTTGACCGTGCCGATAATGGCTTGGTTCCGGTCCGCGTTGACATATGGGAGAGCTTTATTTTCGTCAACCTGGCCGAGGAGCCGCCCGCACTGCAGGATTTTTTGGTTGATTTGCCGGAACGGCTGGCGCCGCTTGGGATCTCCGGGCTTTCTTTTTTTACCCGCAAGAGTTATACGCTGGCCTGCAACTGGAAGGTTTACGTCGACAATTACCTCGACGGCGGATACCACGTTCCGCATCTGCACAAAGGCCTCAACAGCGTCCTCGATTACACGGAATACACCATTGAGAATGGAACGCACTACGCGTTGCAGTCGAGCCCCATGGTGGCTTCTAAAGACGCTTCTGTTGCGCGCACGCGAACCGGCGACCGGGCGTATTACTACTGGCTCTATCCCAACTTCATGATCAATCTCTATGAGGGGGTCATGGACACCAACCTGGTGCTTCCGTTGGGGGAGGAGAAGTGCGTGGTGGTATTTGATTTCTACTTCGCGGACAGCAGCCCGGAGCACAACGCGGAGAGTGTTACCGTGAGCGACCGCGTGCAGGCGGAGGATGTCGATATCTGCGAATCGGTGCAGCGTGGGCTGCACTCCCGCGCCTACGGCGCGGGCCGGCTCTCGGTGCGCCGGGAGAACGGCGAGCACCTCTTCCACCGTCTCCTTGCCCACGATCTCAAGCGCAACCTGTAAAGCAAACTGCAGATCCCTCGGCTTCCCCGGATTTCCTGTTGAACTTGGTGGCGTTGGCGAACTTCATGCGCCTTTCCTTACTGAAAGGCGCACACGCGGTCGTGTCCTGTGCTGCGTGGCAGGAAATCCGGGTTCGCTCGGGATGACAAAGGGTAGGGCGGCGCCTTCATTCAGATTAGTTGCTGGATGAGAGAACAGCAGGTCCAGCATGGAATGCAAGGAAAGCACTACTCTACCCTTTGTCATCCCGAGCGAAGCCGAGGGATCTGCAGTTCAACTCCACAAGCATCGAACGCGAACGGAAGCACCCTTCCCCTTGTAAATGAATTGTCGACCTGCTGTTCGCCCAACCATCAACAAAACCACCGGGTAGGTGGGACGGGTGCCCCACGTTCCCCGGATTTCCTGTCGAGGTTGGTGGCGTTGTCGAGCTGCATGCGGCTTTCCGCGAAGAAAGCCGCACACGCGGTTGTGTCTGATGCCACGTAACAGGAAATCCGGGTTCGCCCCAGCGTACGTGGGCCGGAAAAGACGGGGCGAAGCCCCACCATTGCTCTTCTACTGTCCTAACGCCGCATCCGCAATCGCCAGGGATTGATCCAGCTGTTCCACCCCAAAATCCACCTGGTCCTTTTCAATAATCAACGGCGGAGCGATCACGAAGTGGCTGATCCAGGCCTGCATGGAAACTCCGCGCTTCATCATCTCCGCGGCAACCCGATCCACCACAGTCACTTTTCCATCAACCTTATCCTGGTTGGTATTGAAGGGTGTCTTGCCAACCTGGTCCTTCACCATTTCCAGCGCCCAGAACAGCCCCAACCCACGCACTTCCCCGATGGAAGGATGCTTCGCCTTGAGCGCGTTTAGCTTTTCACCCACGTATTTACCCATCTCGCGAGCGCGGTTAATCAGATCGAGCCGTTGCAACTCTTTGATCGCCGCCACGGCGGGCGCCAAGGTGATCGGGTGCGCCTCATAAGTATGTCCATGTGCGAAGAAGTGGTCTTCGAAAAACTCTGCAATTTTCCCCGTAGTGGCGCAAAGCCCGAGCGGAACATAGGCCGAGGTAATCCCCTTGGCAGTAACCAGGATGTCCGGCTTTACCCCCCAATGATCAACCGCAAACCACGCGCCGGTGCGGCCCCAACCCGACATAACCTCGTCCGCGATCAACAAGACACCATGACGAGTGCATATCTCCCGCAGCTTCGGCATATATTCCCGCGGAGGCACAAGCACGCCATTGGTCCCAACCACCGGTTCGACAATTACTGCGGCAACATCGCTTTCATTCCGGATCATGTGCTCCAGATAGTCCGCGCAGGCAATACCGCACTCCGGATAAGTGTGCTTGATCGGGCATTTGTAACAGTTCACTTCGGGGGCGAATAAAAATCCCTGCCCTTTGCCGCCCGGCTCCATGGCCCAGCGGCGAGGATCGCCCGTGGCGGCGATGGAGGCCATGGTCGATCCATGGTAAGAGCGGTAGCGCGCAATGATCTTGGTCTTGCCGGTATACATGCGGGCAATCTTGAACGCAGCCTCATTCGCCTCCGTTCCCGAGGTGGTGAAGAAGAACTTAGTCAGCCCCTCAGGCAACACTTCCAGCAGCAGGCGGCTCAACTCCACCCGAGTGTCGGTCGCGTACGACGGCATGATGTAGGCCAGCTTCCGCGCCTGCTCTTCGATCGCCTGAATCACGGCTTGATTCTTGTGGCCCAGGTTGCAGCACATTAACTGCGAGGAGAAATCGAGATAGCTTTTACCACTCGCGTCGGTAAAGTAGCATCCCTCCGCATCCACAACATGCAGCGGATTCCAGCTCTTCTGGTAACGCCAGGTGCCGTAATTCAGCTTTTTGGTCCATTCGACCACTTCCTGGCTGGTCATCGTAATCTCGGGAGAAGCTACGGTATCGCTCATTCAGTTTTCCCCTTTCTAGCTACTTTACAGCGCCCAGGCCACCCAGGCAGAGATACTTCAACTGCAGGTACTCGTCGATGCCATACATGGAGCCCTCACGGCCGTAACCAGATTCCTTAACCCCGCCAAACGGAGCGAGCTCCGTCGAGATGGCGCCTTCGTTCACACCAACAATCCCCGACTGAAGCTGCGCTGAGACACGCATCACCCGGGCCAGGTCGCGGGAATAGAAATACGCGGCAAGACCAAACGGGGTCGCATTGGCAGCCGCAATCACCTCGTCCTCGCTACGGAAACGAAACAGCGGAGCAACCGGACCAAAGGTCTCTTCGCTGGCGACGTCCATGGTTGCGTCCACATCGGCCAGGATCGTGGGCTCAAAGAAAAACCGCCCCAGTGCATGCCGCTTGCCGCCGATCAAAACCCGCGCGCCCCGATCGATCGCGTTGGCGATGTGGCGCTCTACCTTTTCGACTGCCCTGGCATTGATGAGAGGGCCAATCTCCGCCTCCGTGCCCGCTCTGCCAACGCGCAGCGCAGAGACTGCCGTGACCAGCTTTTCGGCGAAGACGTCATACACCGCATCCGCCACGTAGATACGGTTGGCGCAGATGCAGGTCTGCCCCGCGTTGCGGAACTTGGATGCCATCAGGCCCGTTACCGCGGCATCCAGATCGGCATCCTCAAAAACCATGAAAGGAGCATTGCCGCCCAGCTCCAGCGACAGCCGCTTGAGCGTAGAGGCTGAGCCGCGCGCCAGATGCTTGCCCACGGGAGTAGATCCGGTAAACGACAGCTTGCGCACCCGCGTATCGTTCAACCAGGGATCGACCACCGCCGCGGCCCGGCTGCGCGAAGCGGGAACCACATTGATCACGCCGGCAGGAATGCCGGCCTTGGCCGCCAGATAACCAAGCGCCAGCGCGGAGAGCGGAGTGTCTTCCGCCGGCTTGGCGACTACCGTGCAGCCCGCCGCCAGCGCCGGAGCAATCTTCCGCGCCAGCATAGCGATGGGAAAGTTCCACGGAGTGATCGCAGCCGCCACACCCACAGGTTCTTTGGTCACGATGATGCGGCGCCCATGAGCAGGCTCGGGAATCACATCTCCGTAAACCCGCTTCGCCTCTTCCGCAAACCACTCGATATACGCCGCGCCGTAGGCGACCTCACCCCGGCTCTCGCCCAGCGGCTTGCCCTGTTCCAGTGAGATCAATCGCGCGAGATCCTCTGCGTGCTTCCTGATGACGGACAGCCACGCCTGCAGATACTGCGCCCGTTCTTTGGCCAGCAACCCGCGCCAACAGGAGAAGGCCCGGTGAGCCGCGTCGACGGCTGCCTCAGCCTCCGCCTCGCCGCAATCCGGCAGTGTAGCCAGGATCGTGCCGTCCGCCGGATCTTCTACCGTGAAGCTTTGCCCGTCGCTCGACCCAATCTTCTGGTTGTCGATCCACGCATGGCTGAGGATCAGGTCACTGCAGTCGAGTTGCAACATCATGCTCTCCTGTCACGGCAGCAAACGATGAAAGTACAAAAAATGCTCTTCGCGCACGTAACCGAGCTTCTGATAAATATGCTGTGCCGCCAGGTTATCGTGGGCGGTCGCCAGGGTCAGACGCTCAGCGCCTGTGCCGCGGGCGAAGGCTTCGGCATAGCTCAGCAAAGCGGTGGCAACGCCCTGGCCGCGGGCCGGCGCGTCCACGTAGAGATCTTCCAGCAACCAGATAGGCCGCATGGCCAGCGTGTTGGTGGAAGGCATCAGGTGCATAAAGCCGATAGCGTTGTCCCCGTTCCAGGCCAGGAAGTACCGCCCCGACGATTGCGTGACGCGATCGCGAATGAAGGCGGCGGCACGCTCCTGTTCCGGGGCTTCGCCATAGAAGACGCGGTAGGCGATGTACAACCGGACCAGCTCGTTCACATCCACGGCAGATGCAGCTTCAATCCTCGACGCCATAGATCTAGCCCGCATTTCTCACAATCCAGCATCGCTCGGTCGCAACCTCTCCATATGTAATGGAACCCCGGGTGCCCCATATCTGCCCGGTTTTGGCAGATGTGGGATACCGCGGCTCTCGATCCGCCAATCCATTCCGGCAACCAATCTCGGCGCTTGGGCCATCTGCAGCTTGCATAGCTTAGGGTATCGGCATTCGTGGAATCCCACATCTGCCAAAATCGGGCAGATATGGGGCACCCGGGGTTCCACTACGCGTAGGAAGCTTCGACCGAAAGCTATTGGCGAGAAATGCGGGCTAATGCGCGGCGCCGGCAAGTTCTCCCAACTCGGCTGCGACCACGCTCAAGCCGTCCTCCATCACCTGCAGAGCCTGGTTGTAGTCCTCATCGCGAATGGTCAGCGGCATCAGCAAACGGATCACGTTGTCGTAGGTGCCCGCATTCAACACCAGCACGCCATTGTTCAGGCAATGCTGCGCCAGCTTCTTCACCGCCGGCGCGCAAGCCGCTCCGTTGGCATCGACGAACTCCATCGCCTGCATCGCGCCCACCCCGCGCACGTCTGCGATAAACGAATGCTGCCGTTGCCACGCGCCGGCCCGCCGTTGAAATTGCTCGCCCAGCGTTCGGGCGCGCGCCAACAGCTGGCCATCGGCAAACTCTTCCAGCACCGCCAACGCCGCCGCGCAGCAAGCAGGGCTGCCGCCGAAGGTCCCGCCCAGGCCGCCGGGCCCGGGAGCATCCATGATCTCCGCGCGCCCAGTGATTGCCGCCAGCGGCATACCACCGCCGAGAGACTTCGCCGTGATAATGAGATCAGGCTCGATGCCAAAATGCGTGCTGGCAAAAAGCTCGCCGGTGCGGCCAAACCCGGTCTGCACCTCATCGGCAACAAACACGATGCCGCGCTCGCGGCAGATCTCCACCAGCGCCGGCAAAAATCCAGCGGGAGGAACAACAAACCCGCCTTCACCCAGCACCGGCTCAACCACAATCGCCGCCACTGATTCTGCCGCCACCAAACGGCGGAAGGTCTGGTCGAGCAACTCGTTCACCTGCCCTTTTGTCATGGGGCCGCGGTTGGCCAGCCGTTGCTGCGCAGGCACGCCGAAAGGGATGCGGTAGACATCCGGCAGGAACGGCCCGAAGCCTTCCTTGTAGGGATGAGTCTTGCTGGTGAGCGACATCCCCAGCATGGTGCGGCCGTGAAAGCCATCTTCCACCGAGAGCACCGCGGAGCGGCAGGTATAAGCGCGTGCTATCTTCACCGCGTTCTCTACCGCCTCGGCGCCGCTGTTCACAAAGAACGTCTTCTTGGCGAACTTGCCCGGCGTGACCTGGTTAAGCTTCTCCGCCAACGCAACATACCCCTCGTAGCCCGTCACCTGGAAGCAGAGATGCAGGAAAGCGTCGAGCTGAGTTCGCAGCGCGCCCAGCACCCGCGGATTGCGATGGCCCGCGTTGGCGCAGCCGATGCCGCCGCCCATGTCGATGAAGCGGTTGCCATCCACGTCTTCGAGGATCGCGCCCTCGGCATGACAGACATACAGCGGGGTGGAAGCATAGACCCCGCGCGGAATGGCCTGCGTCCTGCGGGCCATCAACGCGCGCGAATTGGGCCCCGGAATTTCTGTCTTCAGTCGAATGTTAGACATGGCTCAATACCATCCAATCGGAGCTTCATTCAGATTGATATGCACCTGCTTGGTCTCGAGATATTCGTCAATGCCGTGCAGACCCAGTTCCCTGCCGAATCCGGATTGCTTAAAGCCGCCCCACGGCGCTTCCACGTAGGTGGGCTGCATGTGGTTGACCCACACAATGCCCGCGCGGATGGCCTTAACCATGCGCATGGCGCGATAGATATCGCGCGTCCACACGGCAGCCGCCAGCCCAAAGGAAGTATCGTTCGCGATGCGCAAAGCCTCGCGCTCATCGTCGAACGGGATCACCGCAGCCACCGGCCCGAAGATCTCTTCCCGCGCAATGCGCGACGAGTTGTCCACGTCGTAAAAGATCGTCGGCTCCACGTAATAACCGCGGCTCATCGAAGCCGGCCGCCCGCCGCCCAGCGCCAACTTGGCTTCGGTCTTGCCCAGCTGCTGATAGGCAGAGACCCGGTCGTACTGTTCCTTGCTGACCAGCGGACCCATCTTGGTGGAACGGTCCAGCGGCGGCCCCAGCTTGATGGTGCGCGCCTTCTCCGTCATGGCCTCGAGAAATTTCTTGTAAATCGACCGCTGCACCAGCACCCGGCTGCCCGCCGAGCAAACCTCGCCCTGGTTGATAAAGATTCCGAAGAGCGCGCCATCAATGGCCGCTTCAAAATCCGCATCGGCAAAGAAGATGTTGGGCGACTTGCCGCCCAGCTCCAGCGTGACCCGCTTCAGCGTGTCGGCAGCCGACTTCATGATGATTTTGCCCACCGCCGCCGATCCGGTGAAGGCAACCTTGTCTACATCGGGATGGGCCACAATGGCCGCGCCCGCCGTCTCTCCAAGGCCGGTCACGACATTCACTACTCCAGGAGGAACGCCCGCCTCCGCCAGCCAACCGGCAAGCTTCAACATGGTGAGCGGCGTCTGCTCCGCCGGCTTCAACACGCAGGTGCAGCCTGCGGCCAGCGCCGGCGCCAGCTTCCACGCCGCCATGCCGATGGGATAGTTCCAGGGAATGATCTGCCCCGCAACCCCAACCGGCTCTTTCAACGAGAGGCTGAGCGCATTGTCGGGAACAGGATTGACCAGGCCAGAGACCTTGTTGGCCAGCCCGCCATAGTATTCAAAGCAGGTCGCCGCATCGGCGATATCGTACTCCGATTCGACGATCGGCTTGCCGCAGTTGCGCGACTCCAGCTCCGCAAGCTGCGGGGCTTCTTCGCGAAGTTTGGCCGCGATGCGAAAGAGAATGCGGCCTCGATCCTGCGCAGTTGTTTGCGGCCAGCCACCCTCGTCGAAGGCATAGCGCGCCGCGGCCACAGCGGCGTCGATATCGGCCGCGCTGGCATCAGGAATTTCGGCGATCACTTCTTCGGTCGAAGGATCATAGACAGGAATGCGCTTGCCGGAAGAACCTTCCGTCCATTCCCCATTGATAAACATCGGTTCACAACTGGTCTGCGAGACAGCCATCGTCAACTCCTTTCACCACCACTACCGAGTTGCCTGCACCATGGTCTCCTGCTGCGCCTGCGCTAGGGCGGGCGCGACTTGCTCAAAGGCCGAGAGATGCTTGTCCACATCCGCCATGGAGTGCGCGACGGAGATGGTCCACTGCTCATCCCACCAGTAGGGCTGCGCCATCACGCCGCGGTTCAACATACCGAACCAGTAGAGCCTCCACAGGTCCGTATCCACCTTGAGCCACTCGCGGTAGTTACGAATCTTGTTGCGATAGAGCAGCATGGCGCCATTGGCCCCGGCGCTCTCCACGTAAGCTTCAAGGCCGGTCTTCTGCACGATCTGCTTGTAGCCGGAAACCAGCGCATCGCTTACCTTGCCGATGTGCGCGTAGCCCGCGGGCGTGAGCACTTCCCGCAGCGTCGCCAAGCCCGCCGCCATGACCAGCGGGTTGGTGGCGTAGGTGCCCGCGTGGAAAACCTTCTGCTGCGCGATCACGTCCATCACCTGCTTGCTGGCCGCAAAAGCAGCCAGGGGGAATCCGCCCCCGATGGACTTGGCCAACGTCACCATGTCCGCCTTGATGTTGAAGTACTCGCAGGCGCCGCCGCGGCCCAGCTTGGCCCCGGTCTTCACCTCGTCGAATATGAGCAGCGCGCCCTCGCGGGTGCAGATCTCGCGCAGCCCTTCCAGGTATCCCGGCTCCGGCATGCAAATGCCGATGTTCATCATGATCGGCTCTACGATCACGGCGGCAATCTGGCGGGGATTTTCCGCGAACAGCCCGGCCACCGCCTTCAGATCGTTGAACTGCGCCACCAGCGTATTCTTCACCGTATCGGCGGGCACTCCACCGGAGGCCGGTACCTGGTTGGGCCGATCGGGATCGCCACAGAGCTCGAGTTTCGGCTTCATGCTCACCAGGACGGAGTCGTGCACGCCGTGGTACGCGCCCTCCATCTTGATGATCTTGTCACGCCCGGTAAAGCCGCGCGCGATGCGGATGGCATGCATGGTCACTTCGGTCCCGCTGCTGCCGAAACGCACTTGGTCCACGGGAAAGCGCTGGCAAATCTCGTCTGCCAGGTCGTACTCCAGGGTGTGCGGCATGCCGTACATGGTGCCGGTAACCAGCCGCTCCTGCACTGCGGCCACCACCGCGGGGTGGCAGTGCCCGGCCATCAACGCGCCGAAACAAAGATTGAAATCGATGTACTCGTTGCCATCGAGATCGTGAATGTGGCTTCCCTTGGCGTCTTTTACAAACAGGGGCCAGGGCTCGTAACTGCGGAAGTTGCTGGCTACGCCCAGGGGCATGCGCGGTTCGGCGCGCTTGAGCGCTGCCTTGGAACCAGGGGTACGTGCTTCAAAGCTGGCAAGTTCTTTCTCGAGAAGGTGGTACATGGGGATCATCCTTTGCCCGGGGGGCGGTCAATTCGTACGAAGGGCCGGGAACGGCCTGCATGGGAATGCTTTAGAGTCCGAGAGGGGCAGGGGTGGGCCGTTGGCACAGCCGGGCTTCGCCGCGCGCATAGCGGAGAAACCACCGCATCCGGCAAAAAGTGCCGATGATTCGGGGTGATGCGGAATGGAAAAGAGAAGACAAGGGACGCCTGCGCTGATTATATGACTAATAAGCCTCTCAGGAAAGACGTTGCCACGGCTAAACCCTTGTAGTAGTTTTTGGAAATTAGTCCACGGTCGCATCTTGACCTTCGCGCTCCGATATTTCAACCAAAGCAGCTCCTTTGGATGCTGCGTTTTGGCTTTGTATCAGGGCACGACTTTAGTCGGGCCATAAAGGAGTGAAAGAGAATTGGGCTTCAGCCCCTGCTTACTCTTACTGGGCAAAGCGAAAATCCCAGGGGCTAAAAGCCCAGATCTGCGTTAAGCCTCAACGGCCCGACTAAAGTCGTGCCCTGATACGCGGATACCGAGGGATAGACAGACGTTGCTACCCGCGGGAGCCGCGATACAAAGCATTACCGCGGTGAGCACCGGGAAACTCGCGCGTTCCTCAGATTTTAGATCTATCCACCTTTTCTGAAATGTGGGAACTCTGGGCCCAGCACGCAGTGCTGAGTAGGTCTGACAAAGGGACCAAGTCCCGTAGGGACAGCTGAACGTCCTGAAGATGAATGACTAGGTAACAAATCAAAGGGTGGCCCAGGTCTCGCGTTTGAGACCTGGGATCCGCGCAACCGATGTCGATTGGAAATCCCAGACTCCCCTTGTGTCATCAGGAGCAGCATTTGTCCAGCGTAAGCGCGAAGATAAAAAGCGTGATCCTGGTGGCCGGCATGGCCGCGCTCGCCGTCCTCTCCGGCTGCAAGAAGGCGCCTCCCACATTAAGCCTGCTGGTGTGGGAAGGATATGCCGATCCCTCCTTCATCCAGGGCTTTGAAGCGAAATGCCAATGCAAAGTAACCGCGGCCTACATGGGCTCCAGCGATGAGCTGGTGGCAAAGTTACGCGGGGGCGCCGCTTCCAACTACGACGTGATCTCGCCCTCCAGCGATGTGGCCACGAGTCTCACCCGCTCTGGCCTGGTAGCACCGCTCGACCTGTCCAAGATCCCAAACTACGCGCAGCTTTCGCCCAACCTCACCTCCAGGCCGCTGGTCAAGCAAGACGGTAAAGTCTACGGAGTGCCTCTCACCTGGGGTCCCAATCCCCTGCTTTACGACACCACCGCCTTCCCCAAGGCGCCCACCACCTGGGCCGAGCTATGGGATCCAAAGTTCGCCAACAAGCTGTCATTCTGGGACGATCTCTCCACCATGTACATGGCGGCGGAAGTACTCGGCATGGGCAAGCCCGACCCGGCGGCGATCTACAACCTGAGCGATGCCCAACTGCAGCAGGTGAAGCAAAAGCTCATCGCGCTCAAGCCCAATATCCGCAAGCTTTGGACCACTGGCGGCGAGCTGACCAACCTCTTTCAGAACCACGAGGTGATCGCAGCCATGGGCTGGCCGCTGGTGACCAACCAGCTGCACAAGAGCGGCCTGCCTATCCAGGAAGAGATTCCCGCCGAAGGCACAACCGGGTGGATCGACCACCTGATGATTACCTCCTCCAGCGACAACAAGGAACTCGCCTACCAGCTTCTGGATTACCTGATTTCCGCCCAGGCGCAGAAACAGCTCAGCGATGTTACAGGCTATATCCCGGCCAACCCGCAAGCCGCCGGGTTGATGACGGCGGAGCAGCGCCACAGCCTGCACCTGGACGATATCGACGCTTACCAGAAGCAGATTGTCTTCTGGCAAGACGTGCCGCGCCGGGCCAAATACACCGAGATATGGAACGAAGTAAAGGCCAGCCAATGAAGGTCCCGGCATGAGCAGCCCGGCGCTGGCTCGCGACCCGCAAAACGCGGCCGGCGGAGCAGTATTTCTGCGCCTGCAGAACGTGGGCAAACGCTTCGGTGAGCACACCGTGCTGGAATCCATTTCGCTGGATGTGGAGCGTGGCGAATTTCTCACCCTGCTGGGTGAGAGCGGCTCGGGCAAGACCACTTTGCTGCGTATCCTGGCCGGCTTTGAGGAGGCAACCGCCGGACTCATCCTGCTTGAAGACCAGCGGCTCGACGCCATACCGCCCCATCGGCGCCCCATCCATACCGTCTTTCAAAGCTACGCCCTGTTCCCTCACATGAGCGTCTTCGACAACGTGGCCTACGGCCTACGAGTGCGGGGCTGTGCCCGCGCGGAAATGACGCCGAGGGTCGAGGAGGCGCTCAAGAAAGTCCACATGGAGCGCTTTACCAAGCACTTCCCCAGGCAGATAAGCGGAGGGCAAAAGCAGCGCGTGGCACTGGCTCGGGCGCTGGTCAACCGGCCCCGGCTGCTGCTGCTCGATGAACCGCTGTCTGCGCTCGATGCCAATCTGCGCCTCGAAATGCAGCGTGAGCTGAAGCTGTTGCAGCGCGAGGTCGGCATTACTTTCATCTTCGTCACCCACGATCAGAGTGAGGCGCTGGCCATTTCAGATCGCGTCGTCCTGCTGCGCCACGGCAAAGTGGAACAACGCGGCACCCCGCGCGCCATCTACACCACTCCACGCACCGCGTACGCAGCCTCGTTTCTGGGCAAGAGCAACCTGGTCGCAGCGACAGTGAAGCAAGGTGTGGCGGACTGCGGAGCTTTCACCGTGCCGGTCAAGGTGGCGGATGGCCCAGTCACTTTTTCCCTGCGCCCGGAGTGCATCGTGCCCGCGGCAGAAGCCACGGGCGAGCAGCTGGTGCAATTTGCCGCAGAGGTAGTTGCAGAACAGTTTCACGGAGCGGATTCCCTGCTCACGCTGCGCTGCACAGGCGGCATAGAGCTCTCGGCACGGATCGCCGGGCCCCGCGGTAACGGCGGCTTTGCCTTTCAAGCGAAGAACCTTGTCCCTCTGGAGCAGGAGTAGATGGCAGCTCGGGGACGCCTCACTGCGTGGCTGGTCACTCTTCCGCCCTTCGCCTGGATTGCGCTCTTTCTGTTCACGCCTTACTGCCTCCTCTTCTGTTACAGCTTCTGGAGCCTGGACGCCAACCAGCAAGTGCAACACCATGCAACCCTCGCGAATTATCTACACCTGGCCACCACACCGCTTTATCTCACGGTTATTCTTCGCTCCATGCGCATCGCTTTTTCGGTCGTGCTGCTCTCCCTGCTCATCGGCTATCCCCTGGCTTGCTTCCTCGTCTTTCAGGCCGGCAAGTACCGGCGAATTCTCTACCAGGCGGTGATTATTCCGCTGTGGATCAGCTACCTGGTGCGCGCCTATGCCTGGAAAGTGATCTTCGGCAACGAGGGTGTGATGAATACGCTGTTGCTGTGGTGCCACGCAACCCGGCATCCTCTTGGCTTCTTGCTGTACAGTCCATTCGCCGTGATCGTCACCCTCACTCACATCTATGTGCCCTTTGTAGTGCTGCCGGTGGTCGCTTCGCTCGAAAAAATTCCGCCCGAGCTGCTGGAGTCTTCCAGTGACCTGGGGGCCACCGCATGGCAGACCTTCACCCGCGTAATTCTTCCTCTCTCACTGCCCGGCGTTCTCTCCGGCGCCACCTTTGCCTTTCTGCTCAGTTTCGGTGACTTTCTGGCCCCGCTGCTTTTGGGCGGCCCCAGCAGCGTTATGATCGCCAACATTGTGGCCAACCTCTTCGGTGCGGATTACAACTGGCCCCTGGGTGCGGCGGTGGCCGTGCTCATCCTGGTGATGGTGCTGGTGATACTCACCGTGACACAGCGGCTGGAGCGCCGCTGGAGAGTCGCATGAAAGCCGGCACCCGAACCCTGCCCGCAATCTCGGCCGCATACGCCGGCGCGGCGTATGCCTTTCTCTATTTACCTATCGTCGTACTGGTGGTTTACTCCTTCAACCGGGATGGTGTGGGCGGCTTTCCGCCGCAACATTGGACGCTCGACTGGTACCGCACGCTCTTCGCCGACGCCGCCATGTGGAGCGCGGTGGGCAACAGCGCCATTGTCGCCCTTTCCACTGTCGTGTTGTCGATGTTGATCGGCTTTCCCGCGGCGTATGCTCTCGACCGTTATTCGTTCCCCGGCAAAGCGGCTTTTCAGCGGCTGGTCCTGCTGCCGCTGATCGTGCCCGGCGTCATCACCGGCATCTCCCTGCTGTTGCTAACGGTAAGCAGCAGATTTCATCTAAGTCTTGTTACCGTAATTCTCGGCCATTCGACAGCCTTGACGGCGGTGGCTGCAACTGAGATCTTCGCCGGGCTGGCCAAGCTGGATCGCGCGCTTGAGGAGGCTTCCGCCGATCTGGGAGCAAGCCGCTTGCAGACCCTGGTGCGGATTGTCCTGCCCGGCTTAAGGACCTCGTTGCTGGGCACCGCGCTGCTGGTTTTTACGCTGTCCATGGATGAGATCGCCGTCACGTTTTTCCTGATCGGCAGGGAGAACACGCTGCCGCTCGAGATCTGGTCACGCCTGAGGCGCGGCGCGACCCCGGAGATGAATGCAATTGCAACGCTGATCTTTTTGTTTTCGGTCATCACCATCTTTCTGTCACAGTGGCTGATGACACGCGGTGCGACGAAGGGATTGCAAGATCGATGAATTGGACTGACAAAGAGCTAGGCATGGATTGCCGCATTACGCGGCGTGATTTCATGAACGGAGCGGCAATGGCCATTGCCGCGGCGGTGGTTCCACCCTCTTCTCTCCTGGCGCGGCAGGTGCCCGGACCGCAAACTCGCCCGGGATACGACCCTCCCGCGGCGCATGGCATGCGGGGCAGCCATCCAGGTGCTTTCGAGGTGGCGCATCAGCTTCGGGACGGCAAATTCTGGGCAACTGCGGGGCTGCCTGAAAGCACCGGCGAGAGCTACGACCTGATCGTGGTGGGTGGGGGCATCAGCGGCCTCTCCTCCGCGCGTTTCTTTCACCACTTGGCCGGTAAGCCGGCGCGGGTGCTCATCCTCGAGAACCACGACGACTTCGGAGGGCACGCCAAGCGCAACGAGTTTGAGGTAGACAAGACCTTCATGCTGGGATTCGGGGGCACCTTTTCGATCGAAAGCCCTGCTCCCTATAGCCCCGTGGCGAAAACCGTCATTCGCGATCTGGGCATCGATGTTTCCTCCTACTCAAGGCATTTGGACAGCCAGCTCTACCCTTCTCTCGGGCTTAAGCCGAAGTATTTTTTCGACCAGGAAACCTTCGGCGCCGACCGCCTGGTCGTCCGCCCTTCCCCCAAGCAGGGAGAGAAATCGTGGCAGGAGTTCGAAGCCCAGTCGCCGATGACAGAAAAAGCCAAAGCGGATTTGAAGCGCCTCTACGCTCTGGACGAGGATCTGTTGCCGGGCCTTACTTCGGCGCAGAAAAAGGCCAAGCTCGCGCGTATGAGCTACGCCGACTACCTCACCAAGCTGGTCAAGGTCGATCCCCAGGTTGTGACGCTGCTCGATCCCGATCAGAAATCGCTTTATGGTGTGGGCATTGATGCCATCTCGGCTCAGGATGCGTGGGGTTTGGATATGCCCGGCTTCGACGGCCTGAAGCTTGCGCCTGGTGCGGGTCCGGGGATGGGCCGCGATTCCATCCCCAACGAAGAAGCCGAGAAATATTTCTTTCATTTCCCTGACGGCAACTCGTCGATCGCGCGGCTGCTGGTGCGTTCGCTGATTCCCCAGGCGGTACCCGGCCATACCGCTGACGACATTGTCACTTCTCGTGTTCGCTATGATCTGCTCGATCAGGCGGGCAGCGCGACCCGTATCCGTTTGAACAGCACGGTTGTGAGGGTGCGCCATGACGGCGATCCTGCCACCGCGAAAGAAGTAGAAGTCTCCTATGTGCAGCAGGGCAAGCTATACACGGTAAAGGCAGCCCACTGCATTCTGGCCTGCTGGCACCAGGTCATTCCCTTGCTCACAGACGAGTTGCCGGCGCCGCAGGTGGCGGCAATGAAATCGGCGGAGAAGGTACCGCTGGTCTACACCAACGTAGCTCTAAGAAATTGGCAGAGCTTCGTTCGTTTACAGACACGAAGCGTTACGGCGCCGGGGTGTTATTTCACTGACTTCGGGCTGGACCGTCGCGTCAGCATTGGCGATTACCATTGCACCAAGCGGCCGGAGGAGCCGATCGTGCTCACCATGGAACGTTATCCCTGCTCGCCCGGGCACCCGGCGCGGCGACAGCACATTGCCGGACGCTTCGATCTATACGGCACATCATTCGAGACATTTGAAAGAAAGATCCGGGAGCAGCTTGCCCGCAGCCTCTCTGCCGGCGGCTTCGATCCTGCTAGCGACATTACTGCGATTACAGTGAATCGCTGGCCGCACGGCTACGCTTACCAATACAACTCCCTGTGGGATCCCTTCTGGTTGGAAGGTGGTCCGCTGCCGTGCGTAGAGGCGCGGAAACCATTTGGCCGCATTGCCATCGCCAATGCCGATGCTGACGCCTATGCCTACACCGACTGCGCCATCAACCAGGCCTATCGCGCCGTCCACGATCTACAAATGAGAGGCGCTTAACAACGTGCCGGGGTTAAGCATCGGGAATGCAAATGTCACAAATGAATTGTCATCCCGACCGGAGCGAACCCGGAAATCCGGGTGAGCGCAGTGGAGGGACCTGCTGTTCCCCTCGACCCACATCCAACTCGACCGGAAGCCCCGTTGTTCATTGGGCTCCCGAAGATGATCCGAGCGCCGTAGGCGCGGCACTCAACCGCAATCACCGGTGTAACCGAAACGAATCGCCATGGTAAGACAATCCAACCGCCAGCCGCAGGTCATTCTGTGTATTGGCATATCCATTCGGCAGCTGGGTTCGCACGTAATCTACTTCGAGCACCCGCACACTCATATTCTTAGTAAACAACACGTTCACGCCGCCACCTGTTTGCAGCGCAAACGCATTCGCCGTCGCATTGATGCCGCTCCCGGAAGGGAACGCCCCACTGAACGCATGAACCCCGCCAAACAATCCTTCGCCAAAAATCTGCAGCCGGCGCGGCTCACCCGTCCCCCGCTTCCACCCGCTGTAGGTATAACGCGGACCACCCATATAGCTGACCTTGCTGAAATCCACTCCCGGGATATAATTCGACACCAACTCCCCGGTCACCCCTGCAGCGACCCCAAATCCTTTCCACAAGGTCACGGCCGCATCGCCGCCGCCGCCCTGCAGCCAGAAGCATCCGCACGTCCCCGGAGCAAGCTGCGCATGCTCCGTGCTATACGTGATTGCCAAATCGATCGACGCCGGCGTTCTCCCTGGCTCGCTCCCGCCCTGCGCCCAGCCGGCTGAGGCAGCGACGAGCCAGCCCGCAAAAAGTACTTTCTTGCAAATCGAACTGCGCATGCGAGTCCTCCCTGGTTACTTGACCGTGAGCGTAAGAGCTGTGGAGTGCGTCAGGGCTCCCGACGTTGCGGTAACCGTCACGGTATAGCTCCTCTGCTGCGGCGCGTACAGCCCGCTGGTGGCGCCGCAACCGGAGAGCGCGCCCAACCCGGCGGCAAGCCACAACACCAACCACAGCCCTCTCCTGCGATGGGCACGCACTGCACCGGTAAACGGCAGCAGCAGCAGCACAAGTGCCATCGCCGGCAACCTACCGCCCGGCCCAGACCGCGGCGCAAGATGAGCCACCGATGACGAGGGCACCTGGATGGCCAGCGACAGGGCACCCAGCGGTGTATGTGCGGGGTACGACCACGAGGTCGCCGTCACCTGGGTCCAGGTCGAGGGTGTAATCACCGCCGTGGCCCCCGCCGGCATTCCTGCAACCGTGAGCACGACCGGCGCGGGGAAACTGATGCCGGCTGTAGGCGCCACCAGGAGAGGGTAAGTCGCCGTGCCGCCGGGCGCGGCTGTTTGCGTGGTAACCGGCGTCCCACCGCTGCTGCCCGTGCCCGGCGCCGGCGTCGGCGTCAGGCTGAAGTCCAGTACAACCTGCGTCAGCGTGCTGCTGGCGGACCCGGCAAAGTTGTTATCTCCCGCGTAAACCGCGCTGATGGCATGGGAGCCAACCGCAAGCGCGGACGTGGTCAAAGTAACCAAATGGCCGGCGACCGCTCCCGACCCGATCGGAGTCGTGCCGTCCAGAAAGGTGACGGCCCCGGTAGGCGCACCGAGTTGAGCCGAAACTGTCGCAGTCAAGGTGAGGGCCATCTGTGTCACAATCGGGTTCGCACCGGAACTGACACTCGTCGCCGACGCCACCCGGCTGATTACCAGCGTTCCGCTGCCGCTGCCGGTGTAACTGGCGTCGTTAATCGTCCCCACCACCGCATAGCTTCCCGCAGCTGAGGGCGCTGACGAGGAACCGTTATACGTCAGGCTCACGTTCAGCCCGCTCGGATCGGTCGTGGCGGTCGCCGTAAGCGCCGAGCCGGTATAGCTCTGCGCCAGGCCGCTCAATGTAACCGTAGCGGCTCCCTTTGCGATCACCAGGGTTCCCATCCCCGCGCCGGTGTAATTCGGATTGCTGACCGCTCCCGCAACGTTATAGCTGCCAACTGCAGTGGGTGGAGTGGAGGACGGACCGTAGGTTGTGCCGCTCGTGCCGGTGTAGGTCAAGCCCACCGTCAGGCCAGTGGGGCTGCTGGCGGCGGTTGCCGGCAGCGGCGAGCCGGTATACGTCTGCGCCAGATCGCCTAACGTGACCGTGGCCGATGCTTTGGCGATCACCAGCGTTCCCGTGGCGGCGCCGTTGTTGTTCCCGCTGCTCACGGTGCCCACTACGATGTAGCTGCCGGCCGCGCTCGGCGGGGTCGACGAGGGACCATACGCCGTCCCGTTGGTACCGGTGTAGCTGAAGACCACCGTCAGCCCCGCGGGACTGGTGGTTGCACTGGCGGCCAGCGGCGAGCCGGTGTACGTCTGCGCCAGGTTGCCCAAGGTCACCGTGGCTGTTCCCCCGGAGATCACCAGGGTTCCCGTTCCCGTGCCGCTATAATTTGCGTTGCTCACTGTGCCCGCCACGGTGTAGCTGCCACCCAGCGTAGGCGGGGTAGAAGACGGGCCATAGGTGGTCCCATTGGTGCCGGTGTAGGTCAAGCCCACCGTCAGCTCAGCGGGGCTGGTGGTCACGCTGGCGGCCAGTGGCGAGCCGGTGTAAGTCTGCGCCAGGCTGCCTAACGTCACCGTTGCCGGGGCTTTTGCGATCACCAGCGTCCCTGTGCCGGTGCCGCTGTAGTTTGCATTGCTCACCGTGCCCGCCACGGTGTAGCTGCCCGCACCCGTAGGTGGAGTCGACGACGGGCCATAGCTCGTCCCGTTCGTGCCTGTATACGTCAGACCCACAGTAAGCTCGGAGGGGCTGGTGGTCTCACTGGCGGCCAGCGGCGAACCGGTATAAGTCTGCGCCAGGCTGCCTAACGTCACCGTCGCAGGTGCTTTTGCCACCACCAGCGTCCCTGTGCCGGTGCCGCTGTAGTTCGCATTGCTCACCGTGCCCACCACGGTGTAGCTGCCCGCGCCGGTGGGCGGCGTCGACGACGGACCATAGCTGATCCCATTGATGCCGGTATAAGTAAAGCCCACGGACAACTCCGCGGGGCTGGTCGTCGCCGTGGCCGCCCGCGGCGAGCCGTTGTATGTCTGCGCCAGGCTGCCCAACGTAACCGAGGCCGTTCCCTCATTGATGGTCAGCGAATAAGCCTGGCTGCCGGTGACCGACTCGCTATCGGTGGCCACCACGGTAAAGGAGTAGGGTCCGCCCGCGGTCGTGGGCGTTCCTGAGAGCACGCCGCTGCTGTTCAGAGTCAGGCCCGGAGGCAGCGTTCCGGTAAAGGAGTAACTGTAAGGCCCGCTCCCTCCGCTGGCCGTGAACGTCACGGTGCCAAATACAACGGCCGCCGTCCCCGCCGTCAGCGTTGGCCCGGATGGCGAAAGCGCAATCAGGGAAACCCCGGTGCCGCTGAGCGCAATGGTTTGCGTTGCCGGCGAAGCATTCAACGAGTTGTCGTTCAGCGTAAACGACTCGCTGAGCGCCCCCGCGGTCGTCGGCGCAAACCGGATGCTCAGATCGCAACCCGCCCCCGCCGTCACCGACCCGCTGGCAACGCAATCGGCCGGTGAGCCGCTCCCTGCCACCTGCGAGAAATCACCCGGCGCCACCAGCCCGGAGGCGGTAAATGTCAGGGGCGCGTTGCCGAAGTTCTCCACCGTCACCGCCTGTGGGCTGTCGCTGCTGGTCGAACCCACATGGGTCGAAGCAAAACTCAGGCTTGGCGGTCCGGCGAAGTTTTCCTCCAGCACCTGATTGTTATTGGAGTCAGTGATGAATACATTTCCCCGCCCATCCGCCGCCATCGTCTGCGGCATCGCCAGGCTGCCGGCCATAGTGCTCTGCCTATAGCTGGCCCCGGTCCAGGTCTCCTTGAGCACTTGGCCGTTGGAAGTATCGGCGATATAGACATTTCCCACGCCATCGACGGCCACGCCGAGAGGATCGTTCAAGCCGGTGAACAAGATCGACTGCGTGTAGCTGCTCCGTCCACGCCTCTTCCACAACCCGATTGTTGCCGCTATCGGCCACGTAGACGTTCCCGCTGCCGTCTACCGCAACCTCTGCGGGATTACTGAAGCCACTGCCGATCGTGGTCTGGGTATAAGTGCCGCCTGTTAAGGTCTCCAGCACGATCTCGATTCCCGCCGCTATTGGCGATGTACACGTTGCCGCTGCCGTCTACCGCAACCCCCGTGACATTGGTCAGGCCGGAGCCTATGGTGGTCTGGGCATAGCTTCCCCCGGTCGGCGTCTCCTTCACCACCACGGCATCGCCGAAATCCGCGATGTACACGCCTCCGCTTCCGTCCACCGCAACCGCGGCAGGGTTAGACAACCCACTCACCAGCACGCTCTGGGTGTACACCCCCGCGGACAACGTCTCTTTCAGCACACGGTTGTTGTTGGCATCTGCGATATAGAGGTTGCCGCTGCCGTCCACCGCCACCCCATGAGGATGGAGCAGGCCGCTGACCACCGTCTGGGTTGACCGCCGGGGCAAACGCCAACTGCGGGCCCGTGCCCGATGCCATAGACATAAGCGGTAGCCAGCACATTGCCCGACCCATCTTCCAGCAGCACCGCGCCATACCGTGCGCCCGGATACTGCGGAGTAAAGATCACATTCACCGTGCAGGTGCCTCGGCGCTATAGAGGTAGCTGGCCCCGTTGGTATTGCAAGTTCCCGTCGTGGTATCGGCAAAATCCAGGCCGGTTGCGCCTTGCGTAACCACCACCGGCGATCCAATCACGCCGCCGGTAAGAAAGGTAAATGTAATGCTTTGGCTGCTGCTGGCCGTGCCCACAGGGATCGGGCCGAAGTTGGTTGCTGCCGGCGCGCTGGCGGTTGCGGCCAGCGGGCCAGTTCACCATCAACGTAACCGTGGCGGTTCCCGTGCCGGGATAATTCTCCTGGTTGGTGGGCGTAAAGGTGACGGAAAGCGTATGCGAACCCGGAGAGAGCACGGTTCCGGAAGCCGGAGCGTAGACATAGGTCCCGGCGGTATTACCCACCGCGTTCAACTGTGTGCTGCTCAGCGGCGTGCCGTCGGCGATGGCCGACGGGCGTGGCCCACGTCACCGCGGCATGCTGCTGCAGGGTGAGTGTCAGCGGCGTGGTTACGCTGCTTGAAAATGTCGGATTGGATACGACCGCGGATACCGGTGAAGTCGTACTCGGGTCGCCTCCCGTCGCGTTCGCCGCGACCGACACGGTAATCACCACGCTATCGGTCGCGCCCGGCGGCCAGCGTCGTGGTACGGGTGCACGTCAGCGTGCCGACCGTGCAGATCCAGCCCCCATCTGTATCCGTCATGGCGGTGGCGGTTAATCCCGCAGGCAAGGTGACATTCAGCACAGTCGCGCTGCTCAGCGCAACCGTCTCACTGGTATTGGTTACATCCACGGTAACCGTATCGTCGGTGTCGCCCTCCATGAAGATGGAATTGCTAGGGTTGGTGGTGATGCCGATGGAGACGGTGGGCAGAACGATCGGCACCACAAAATTAGACAGGTCGAAGAGGGCATATTCGAGCATCTTCTCTTGCGCGATCTCATCCGCAGTCAGCGTGGGACACTCGGCGGGAAAGATCGGGTTGCCCGATTCCGTAACATTTTCCACGTGATATTCGTTAAACAACACCCGCCCATACTGCGCATCGGCGGCCGCCCCGAAGGGCGTATTGAAGGAGAACTGCATCACCGGATTGGAGCTGGTCGTGACATCGTCATTCAGCGTCAGCCAGGACTGCGAGGGCGCATTGATGCCGCTCAGGTCCCAGCGCAGCGTGCTGATCTCCACTTGTCCCAGCGTGCCGGTATTGGCGCGCTCCGGGGCTGTTTCCATCCGCATATCCGCCGTTGTACAGCCATTGGGCCAGGGTCGATCCATCGGTAAAGCTGGTGTTGACGGTGGCCACTCCAGGATCGGGGTTGAGTGAAGACACCGGGCTGCTCAAGCCAGTTCGCGACCCCGGAAAACGTCTGGCTTGATACGACGTGGAGGTATTGATCCACGACGCGGCTGTCGTGGGTGACAAAGGCACGGCCGCCGGCGCTGGTGTAGGCAAGCAGGTTGTCGATGTAGCTAGTCGTTTCCGCCGTAGTGCTGCCCTGGCAGGGAAACATCACCATGTCGTAGCTGGCGAGCGCTGTGGTGCTGGTGCCCCCCATCAGTGCTGTTTCCAACGGAGTGGACGCGCTGATCTCCGCTCCTGCCGAGTGGTCGCCTTTGTAAAGGTGGAGACGTCCGCCCAGGGTAGCCCCACTGGAGACGGTGTCGTCGGTAACTTCATTATTGTTCACGCCCATATCGTGAAACACGCACTCCACCGCATCTTTGGAGCCGGTGGCGATCGCGATCAGGGGGATGTCGCCCTGCGCATGCGTGGACGGCATATTGAGGGAGAGCCCGGTCATAGGGCTGGTGCCCACTGTCTCGCTGAATTGCCTCCGCCAGTGCCCTGCCTGGATAACCAGGTGTACGTAGTGTTTTCCGAGACGTTGCTCAGGGTAAAAGTGCCGTCCACTGCGCTGTAGGTGTAGATCGTAACCCCGGAAGGCATGGCGGTGCGGTCGTAAGGCAATTCGCGCCCGGGCAATTCGCGCCTGAAACCAGGGCCGCCGGTGTGCTGGTAGTGACATAGACCAGTGCATTAGGCAACACATTGGTGCCATTCGGCATATAGACTTTGCCGCTGATCGTGGTGGTCTGTGCGCCGGCAAGATGGCTCAGTAGTACTAAGACAAAAAGCAGGCTTACCGAAATCCGGCGAAACGGCAAAAAAGAAACCATGAACACCTCTTCGTGCCATGGCTTCAGCTAAGAGGAGCAGACGCCGAACGATCGTGGCCCGGTTTGACAGCGTGACTCGAAGGCGATTCTTGCATGCCACGAGGCACTAACCAACCAAAGCCTAGGTTAACCCCGCAGGTGCCTATCCATATCGGGAAGCATTTGAGCGGCGCAGCTGTTTCACCTTGTAGCAATCAACAGACTTTCGTATTACGCTTTGTCCGCCTATGGTTCACAGCAGGAAGTTACGATGTCTGTGCTTTAAATAGAAAGAACGAATTGGGACTACTCCTGACTCATGCGCACAAAGCGCATTAACCGCAGGTCCCTCCACTCCGCTCCCCCGGATTTCCTGTGGAGGTTGGTGGCTTCGGCGAACTTCATGCGCCTTTCTCCACGGAAAGGCGCATGAAGTTTCGATCTACGTCACGACCGCCGGATGGCCAGGCCACGCTTTGCCGCGGGACACGATCACCCGCCAGAATCAGATACAGCAACAACCCAATCGGCCCAAAGAGAAACGTCAGCACCAGGCACGGAAGCACCAGCACAAACGGCACCCGATTGCGCCGCGCATCCCGTACCTGCCAGCTACCGATAAAAAGATCGAAGGCCAGATAGTGGACCCATCCCGGCGAGCACCAGCCAGTGGTCAGTAAAAAGCAACATGACGTCGCTGAGGGAGTTGAATCCGCCCTTGTGGCCGCCCCAGTGGGTGACGATCAGCGCCAGGTAGAGGCCACACAGAAGCGCCGGCACCAGCAAACCTGTAATCAGCGAAGAGATCACCCGCGAGGCGCGCGGCGACCATCCCGTAACCACTAACAGCAGCCAACCGGCCAGCGCCGTGCTGTTGCAAAGTCGAAAGAGAGAATCTGCAGTCATGAAATGCCTTCCTTACTCGTTGAAATGAGATAGTCTGTCGCTTGCCGTCGCTGATCGCAATCACGGCAACCGCCGTAAGCACCAACCACACAGCAAAGCTTGCCAACGACAAGCTATCAGGTTGTGCAATCGACTGCCCCGGAAAGGCCTGCCACAGAATCAGCCCGAAAAGCGCCAGATAACTGGCGGCCACGGCAAAGATGAGATTACGCTGAGTCCGCTCGTCCGGCGCGGCGCGGCGGCGAGCGATCCACCACGCCAGCAGCGGCAATACCTGCAAACCATGCATGCCCAGAAAGTGCGCGACCCGCAGATCGCCGTGATCGGCGCTCCATCCGGTGACCGGCAGTCCCGGGCCGCCATCCGGAGCGCCCACCGTGTGCGCCCCCGCAATCGGAAGCCGGCCGCTCGCATGCGCCTCCGCCAATTGCTGGGAGTTCGGCACGGTCATCAGACCCCCCGAGCCTGTCCCAATCAGCGCCAGAACCATGCCCAGCCGCAGCGACCATCCCCAGGCAGACGAAGCAAAGGGTTGCCGGAAAAGAACAACCGTGAGCACCAGCATCGCCAGCCAGATGCAGGCGATGCTCACCCCCATCACAGCAAAGACCGCACCATCAAATCGCGTGGCAACGTTGAAGTGGCTGGTGGTGCCCCGCGCCGCCTGCATGTCGATCAGCGCGATCTCAATGCACAGGCCGCGGCCAAGACGACGTCCAGCGCCCGCGTGAACCGCGGCCAGATGCGGGTCGATGCAATACAGAAGGCGAAGCTCCAGGCAGCGATCATGGTGGAGAGCGCGAACTTCGCCGGCTTGAGCCATGCCGGCGCGCCGGTAATCACGCGCCGGTCCACCACCAGTCCTGACAAGGCAGAACACCAGGTCAGCGGCCATGATGAACCCCAGCACGGTCAGCGCGGGCGCTGCAGCAAGACCCTGGCAACCGCCTTGTCCACGGCCTCATCACGATTCGCGAAAGCATGATGCTTCATGTAAAAGAGATTAACATAGATGTTAAATGGATTCACATTCAGTGTAAAATAAATCCAGTGACGAGCAATCCCGCCGTTGAAACCAAACGCCCCTATCATCACGGAGACCTGCGCGCAGCCCTGATACGCGCCGCGCTCTCACTGATCGAGGAACACGGCGTCAAGGGCCTCGCCTTGAGCGATGCCGCCCGCCTGGCGGGTGTGAGCGTAGCCGCTCCCTATCGTCACTTCAAAGACAAAGAGGCCTTGCTGGCGGAAATCGCAGCGGAAGGCTTTGTCATGTTTCGCGATGCGCTGGCGCGCGGCCTCGCGAAGCCACCCCGAGGACAAGGTCAAGCGCCTGGTGGAGATGGGCGTGGCCTATGTCGATTTCGCCCTGCAACACCGCTCTCACTTCAAGGTGATGTGGGAGGGCGGGATCGCCAAAGCAAAGTACCCGGAGATGGGACAGACGGCCTACGAGGCATATCTGCTGTTGGAAGAGGCGGCGCGGGACCTGCTGCCTGCAGCGCACCCTGCGCCGGCAGCAAGCACTGGTTGCGACTGCCTGGAGCGTGGTCCATGGCTACGCCATGCTGACGCTCGAAGGCGAACTCCCAGTCAGCCACGGAACCGAACAAAGCGGCAGGAAACTGTTGCGCCAGTCGCTCCATCTACTGCTGGACCAATTCGCCACCGAAGCGACTAGGAAGATTTAATTCGATAAACGCCGTCGACCCAAAGAACATTTACGGCATGTAGAACACTTCGCGCATCATGGGAAAGCGTTCGCCGGGACGCAGCGGATCGAGCGGCGCAAAATAGGGAGCCATCGCCTGCTGCCAGCGAGTATTGACCGGATCGGCTTCGATCCGCGCCCAGATCTCATCGAAATTCTCGACGTGCATGGATAGAAAAAGAAGCTGATCGCGCCGGAAGATGGAGTACTCGGAGATGCCGGCGCGCTTGAGCAGCGCCAGCATCTCCGGCCATACCTCTGCGTGGGCCTTGTCGTACGCCTCTTCCGTGCCCGGGCGCAACCGCAGAAGGAACGCAACTCTTTGCATAAGTACGCTGCGGCGACCTACTTCGGCTGGGGAACGAGGCGAAGATAAGGCTTGGGCGATTTCCAGCCGTCGGCATACTTCAGCTTGGCTTCCTCATCGGAAACCGAGGGCAGGATGATGACATCGTCTCCCTGCTTCCAATCCGCCGGAGTGGCAACCTTGTGCTTGCGCCGTCAGCTGCATGGAATCGATGACCCGCAGCAGTTCAGCAAAATTGCGGCCCGTGCTCATGGGATAACTCAAGTGCAGCTTGATCTTCTTGTCCGGACCAATGATGAAGACGGTGCGGACCGTGGCATTGTTCGCGGCCGTGCGGCCTTCCGAAGTCTCCCCTGAATCGGCGGGCAACATATCGTACAGTTTGGCCACCTTGAGCTCGGTGTCGCCAATCATGGGATAGTTCACCTTGTAGCCGCCGGTCTCTTCGATATCGATGGCCCATTTTCCGTGGCTGCTCACCGGGTCGACGCTCAGCCCGATCACCTTGGTGTTGCGCTTGGCAAATTCGTGTTGCAGGCCGGCCACGCTGCCCAGCTCCGTGGTGCAGACCGGGGTGAAGTCTTTGGGGTGAGAAAACAAAATGGCCCAACCATCGCCGATCCACTCATGAAAGTGGATCGTGCCCTGGGTTGTTTCGGCAGTAAAGTCGGGAGCTGTGTCGTTAATCCTGAGGGACATCATGCGTCTCCTGCAATCGCTTTGATTTGTATTATTTGGGAGCCTGGAGAGCGCGCTCGCGCTCAGCCAGTATCTTATATCAGGCGACCGGACGTCGTCAGGCCTGCCGGTAAGGGATCCAGACCTGCATGGCGGAGAGCTGGCGATTCGACCACGCATAGTAAGGAATCAGGCGCAGCGTGGTCGGATGAGCCGGTTCCCGCTTGGGCAGTGTGGCCTGGTAGAGGCTGCCTGGCTCCGCCGGGAGCCACTCGCCTGGGTGCTCCAGCACGACCACGCCCTCCAGTAACTCAGGCTGGTAAGGCCGTAGCCGTGGTCTCGGTGAGCTGCGCCGTGTAGCGGGGAAAGCCCCCGGTATCCGCGGCGCCCACCGCCTGGTCGAGCTGCTCCATGCAATAAACGATGGGGCCGCGCTGGAAGGCAATGCGTCCGCGATCGTCGGCCACCGCAAGATTGGCGTGCACCGCCTGCGGCTGCATATCGAAGTTCAGCTCCACCGCATCGCCCGCGGACCAGCGGCGCCTGATGGGCAGGTATTCGCCCGGGCGCAACGGCGGCGACGGGGCTGCCGTTGACCTCGACGGTATTTTGCTTTGACCACCCGGGAATGCGCACAAACAGGGTGAACTCCTGGGGAGCCGCCGGCGTGACGGCGAGGTGCACCGTGCCCTCCCAGGGATACTGCGTGGTTTGCTTGATCGCCAGCCTGGCGCCGTTCTCCAGCTGCCAATTCAAGCTCAGAATTGTCATAGAAGTGCACATAGACACCATCCGCGCGAGGTGCTGTAGAAGTAGCCGGGCAGCGCGGCAAAGGTGCGCTCCAGGTTGGGCGGGCAGCAGGTGGTGTCGTACCACGGATTGCGGATCTTATCTCCGCTCGACGGGATCGAAGGCCAGCGGATTGCGATAGCAATAAAGCTTTCCATCCAGCGACATGCCGGAGTTGATGCCGTTGTAGAGCGCCCGCTCCATCACATCGGTGAACTTGGCGTCTCCGCTGGCGGACAGCATGCGCCAATTCCACATCATGTTGCCGATGGCGGCGCAGCTCTCGCCGTAGGCGCGTTCGTTGGGCAGCTCATAGGCATTGCCGAATGCCTCGCCCTCGCTGCGCGCGCCCACGCCGCCGGTTACGTAGAGCTGGTGTTCCGCCAGATCGTCCCACAGCAGGTTGAGCGTCTTCCAGTAAGCCGGGTCGCCGGTTTCGAGGTAATAGTCGGTGGCGCCGCAGCAGGCATACATGGCGCGCACGGCGTGGCCTTCCAGCTTGGTTCTTGAGGTAAACGGAATTCCGCAGAACATGTAGACAATCTGCTGTTCCTTGAGCGGAATGCGCGGGTCTCCCTGAAGAATGTAACCCGCCAGCTCGAGATAGCGGCGGTTGCCCGTGGTGCGATAGAGCTCAATCAGCGACATCTCAATTTCGGGATGACCGGCCACGATGGGCCCCTGATTGGCCGCCGGGACCATAACCCGGCAACAGGAAGTCATCGACAAAGCGCAGGCCGGCGTTCAACAGCGTTGGATCGCCGGTCGCGCGATACCACGCGATGCCGCCCTGCAGCAGGTGGCCGATGCAATAAAGCTCGTGTCCGCCGGTCTGCGTCTTGGGCAGCATGCGATCGCTCCGTCTGCTCTCGACGAAGTAGGTGTTCAGGTATCCGCTGGGTTCCTGCGCGGCGACCACCTGGCGAATCATCTCCTCTGTTTGCGGGCGCAACTTCGGGCAACGGCCCGGACTGAAGTGCAAACCCGACCGCTTCCACCCACTTGTAGATGTCGGAGTCGGAGTAGACAGGACCGCGCTGCGGGGCGGTCGATTTTCCCTCCAGGCGGAGGAAGTTATCCATGCGCCCGTGCTCGAGCAGCTCCAGGCGCATACTGGGAATGCTCGAGTCCACATTGGTCTGGCGGCGCTTCGACCAGAAGCCGGTGTCGATGGTGACCGCTCGGACAGGCACGCTCTTCAGCTTGGCGTAGGGGGAATTGCGGGTGGCGATAATGCCCGCGTTTGCCCAGTCAGGGTCGAGCGCGGCAGCCGCGGGAGCGGCGAAGGTCTTGGCGGGCAGGGCGGCCGCCGCGGTTGCCGCAGCAGCAGTTGAAATAAATTGGCGCCGGGTGAGCGATGAATCAGACTTCATGGAAATAGGGCCTCTGCAGACGACCCGCAGTATACGCCCAATCCAAATCTGCGGAATGTGTTTCAGGGCACGACTATTAAATTCAGTCCAATCATGGGGCCTTTAGAGGGTGTGTGAGAACTCGCGGGCTAACGCTTAATTTCTGCCCACCGGAAGTGCAAACGCGATATACCCCTTCGAGATCGCCGGAGGTATCAGCCCGCCGGCCGGCATGTAGGCTCCTTCCCAGTTGTCAGAGTGCCCGCCGCAAACGGCGAGCAGAATATATTCCCGTCCTTTCACTTCATACACCGCGGGGACGCCCTGTGATCCTTCCGGCAGATCTTTGCTGAAGATCATCTTCCCGGTGCTGCTATTTAACGCGTACAACTTTCCATCGTTGCCGGCAAACAACACCAGTCCTCCGGCTGTGATCACAAACCCGCTCCTCGGATATGCATTTCCCCGCATCTTGTCGCTTGGGCCCGCTTGCGGCTGGTCGCCATAAGGAGTCTGCCATTTGATTTTGCCGATATTCAGATCGTAGGCGGTGATGGTGGTCCACGGCGGGGTAATCACATACGGTTCGTTTCCGTAACCGGTCTTGTAACGGGATGGAGGCGCCGCGACACCCTTCGGGTAAGCGGGCTCCAAATACGAGCTTGCCATGGCTTTCATCGCAGGGATCAGGTCTTCGAGCCATTGGATGTGCAGCGATTCGACCGCGCGCGCAAACCAGATCGCATTCTTGGCAGGCGCCGAACCCGGGGGCGCCAGATCGGGGCGCGTCAAAAACGCCATCAACTCGTTTATCGATTGTGCCGGCAGCGAAGAAAACGCCGGCATGCCCCCTCTGCCTTTCGTGATCACGTTGCGGCTCCCGTCTGCGCCCAGCCGGCTCACTGCCGTGTCGATTTCAGGCCCGCGATCCCCCTTCAGTTCTGGGCCGTGGCATACCTGGCAATTCTGTTCATACACGGCCCGCCCCAACTGCTGGGTTGTCGGAATGCCGGCTCTGCCGAGTACCGCGGAATTGCGCGGGTGACTCGGAATCAATCCCCCCTCATTCGCAGCCGTGGATTCTCCGTCCGGCACCAGCTTGACGATCGACGGCATGTCTTTCGATAAGACGTAAACCGTGCCGTTCGTCGGATCCGCGCCGGTGCCGAACAACAATGGGCCACCGTTCACACCTGGAAGATTAATCGTATCTACCCCGACGGCCGGCGGTGTATAGAAACCGGTTCTCGCTTTCGTGAGACGTGCTGTCCACCAGGCCTTTTCTTCCGGCTTCATGAACCCGGCGTACATGTCCTTCACCGTCATCCCCTGGCGCGCAAACGGGGGCACGACGGTTGGAATAGGCTGCGTCTTCGAGGTCACTTCACCCGGTACGTTGCTCGCCGGAAAGGGACACTCCTCGACTGGCCACAGCGGCTTGCCCGTGACCCGGTCGAACACATAGAGGAAGCCATTCTTAGAGGCCAGCGCCACCGCATCCACGGTCTTACCGTCGTGCTGCACGGTTACCAGCTGCGGGGCGGAATTTGGATCGTAATCCCAAACATCGTGGTGAACCGTCTGGTAATGCCAGAGCTGCTTACCCGTGCGGGCGTCCAGCGCCAGCAGACAATCGGCATAAAGATTGTTGCCTGGCCGGTCTCCGCCGTAGAACTCGTACTTGGCGGACGCCACCGGGAAGTAAGCAATTCCGCGCTTCTCATCGACCGTGATTTCGCCCCACACATCGACGCCGCCCATGTATTTGTAAGCATCTTTGGGCCACGTATCGTATCCGAACTCGCCCGGACGCGGGATCGTATGGAACACCCACAGAAGCTTGCCGGTGACCACATCGAAGGCGCGAATATCCCCCGGAGGAGGCAGGTATCCCTCTCCCGTCGCGCTGCCCAGAAGCAGAATGTTTTCAAAGATGCGGCCTGGAGTTCTGGAAGACAGCGGTGTGTTGCCCCGGTCCAGGCCAATCTTCAGATCAAGTTTCCCGTGATCCGCGAAGGAATCCACCAGCTTCCCTGTGCGCGCATCGATGGCCTGCACGAAACCTCCTGCAGACACGAGCAGGCGGCGATCCGTTCGATCCTTGCTCTCCCAATAGTTCCCGCCGCGCTGGCCCGCGATCCCGCCGGAGCGGGAGGTTAAAGCGCCCGCGGTTGTAAAAGAATGGACCCACAGCGGCTTGCCTGTCGACGCATCCACCGCCACCAGCGAACCCTGTTTGGCCGCGAAATAAGCGATGTTATCGACCACGAGCGGACTGAATGTGTAGCTCACGTCATTCCCGGTCGGATAAGTCCAGGCGACCTGGAGTTTGTTCACGTTGCCGGTATTAATCTGCTTCAGAGCCGAATAGTGCGAGCTGTCCGGACCCCCGAGATAATCCTTCCAGGAGGTTTGCTGCGCGTATGACGTTCCGCCGTAGATGAGCGCGACCACAACAACGATAAAAAAAAGCCGAAGCTTGCTCGTGATCATCCCCGTGAGCATCCCTTGATGCGGGCCGGCCGCGATTCACCCAGAATCTTCAGCGTTTAATGCTGTTCTGCCGACCAGAACTACTCATGCTGTAGGCTTGGTCCCGTGTAATGAGACGACGCTATCACGGTATCTAGCTCTTTGTAAGGGATTTAGTCCTTTTGGGGGGCAATCAATGGTAACCAGGAGCGTTGCGGGTCTTACGCTTTTTTATTTGCTTTAGGGCTTCCCATAGGAAAGGCGGCAGCGTGGCGCCGCCTTCAACCGTGCGCAATCCCCTTCAACGCGCTCGTTCCAACCTCGTCTGGGCGGCGGGGTGCCGCGTGGATCAATCGAATGCGATCGCTAGCCACGCCGTCGTGCTGGATGACATGGTGACGGTATACGAAGGCAACCAGCGCAAGGCGGTCCTCCACTTTAAGCTTGGTAAAGATAGCAGTAAGGTGGTGCCACACCGTGCTCTCTGAGATGCCCAGCTGCTGTGCAATTTCTTTGTTTCTTAGGCCGCTGCACACCAGCGGAAGCAGTTGCCGCTCTCTGTAGGTCAGGCGCTTGATGCGTTCTGGTTCTGAGTCTATGTCGGAAGGCGCTCGGAGGCGGTGGACCACCCCAGGGTCCGCCATGGGACCCTCGCGCTGCGGACGCCCATTGGCTGCTTCGTGAACTGCCTTTTGCAGTTTGCGCGCGGAGCTCCATTTGCTCAGGAATCCGCGTGCGCCCAACCTGATCATCTCCTGCTTATGCGGTGCGTTCTCAGAGACTGACAGGAACGAAAGAAAGATGATCGAAGGCGCATGCGGGTCAGACTGCAGCAGGGCGGTGGTGCCCGCGAGGTCTTGCGACGCCATCGACCAGTCGACCAACGCGACATCAGGCCGTTTGGCGATGATCTTTTTCCGGAAAGCCTGCATGGTGGAGGCTTCCGCCACTACCTGGAAGCGGGGATCATCCTCCACCATCTTCCGCACCCCGTGCACGATGACGGGATAAGGGTCGGCAATAATGACGCGAGTTCGCGAAGACGATGGAGCGAAGACAAGAGTCGAGTTATTTAAGCCCATGCAGTGTCCCCGGGGGAAGAGATGAAAAAGACGGGCAAAGCCACTCTTAGGCCTGTGAAACCGGAATCAACTTAGCCGGGTACAACTCGAAGCAACCGCAACTTGCGTTTGCGAAGCACACTCCTTAATTGCACGAAGGGGTTCTTCACTTCACACTCCTAACCTACTCAGAAGGCTGGTAACAATTCAATGAACTTTTAGTAACTCAGGCGCCAACTCGCATGCGTCTGTGTTTTCGAACTCGGGATCGTAGGGGCAACCTAAACCCCACAGAATGCATCGCCTGTGGGAGTCTAAAGCGCGTTACCTGTTTACTGTTTAGCTACTAACGCTGAATGAAATCAGACACCATTAAAAGTGCAGTACCTTGGTGTAGTCTGCACTGTGATCGCTTTATAGCTTTTCGCTTTAAGGGCAAATCTGGCTGATCCTCAGCGACGTTAAGCTGCGGAAACCCACATTACCGGGGGAACCTTGCATCGCTTCCTGCCCCTCAAACACCCTTGGCCATCTCTTCGCTCATCTGAGGCGACCCTTCGCCTAAAGTGGAGTTCAAATGGTAAACGATGGCCTCTGCAATACCCTCCACGTCTGGTCCTGTGATCAAGTCGCGGTGATGTCCCTTCACATACTGCGTGTGCAGGTTATCTGGAATAACGGCCTGCCACCCGGGCAGGAAGTTCACATGAGGAGGGCGTTCGGACGCGAGTAGTAGAAGCACCTTTCCTTGATATGGCTTGGGCCGATATTCAAAGGCTGCCCTTTCGACCATCGCTTGAGCAATGCTCCTCTCTGTTTTGACCGGATTTGACTTTGTCCAGAGCCGAAGACGTCGAAGCAGATGTTCACGGAAGTACACGAAGCTTAACCGAGGCCCGACCCGCCCCGCTCGCTTCACTACATAGCGCAGGTAACTTACCTTCCGCGTGAGTGAATTGCATGATTCCAGGTAGGAAGGGTGCGGCGGATCCACCAGCACAAGCAGCGATACTTCGCGTCCGGCAGCCTGCAGTTGAGACGCGATTTCGTAGGCGAGAACACCACCAATACAAAGACCACCGATCGTGTATGGGCCATCGGGTTGCGTGGCCAGAATCTTTTCGACGAGGCAACTCGCGATGCTTCCCAGAGTAGGTGCTTCGCCCAGCAATAGGAAGTCCTCCGCGGTGAGACCTACGGAAAAGAATGATTGCTCAACCCCTATCCGTCGCGCCAAATTTGCACTCAGGTAGTGGATCCAGAAAATCCTGTGACGAGCATCTGAATTCCCCAATGCAAGCACCCCGGGCGGCAGCGCGGCTGTGCCTTTGACGGTCCTGTGCATCAGGCCTGCCTGCTTCCGAATGGTCGGATTTCGCGATAAGATCGGCAGCCGGAATCTCCCAGTCGAATCTCTGTGGCGATACGCTGGCGGAGTGTTGCAACGAGCCCCGGATGACCTCCCAGGATGAAGAAGTCGTCATCGGGGCCTACATGCTTCTTCCGCAGCAGCTCCGCCCAAATCGCAGTGAGACGCGACTCCCTAAGCATGTTCTCAACCGATATCGCCAGAAGTTCGACGGAGGGCGCTTCAATGAGCTGTTGCAATTTCATATCCACGCCGAATCTGTTCCGCAGCTGCATCAAGAGCTGCATGCCCAACAGGGAGTGCCCCCCCGCCAGGAAAAAGTTGTCTTCCGCGGAAACCTCATTGTTTTCCAGAAGCTCACGAACGATCGTCAACAGCTTCTCCGCAATCGGTGAAGCGGGCGCATTCGCAGCTGCTTTTTCAAACAGGTTTGCAGCCGTTGGCCTTGGAAGCATGGTCAGATCGATTTTTCCGTTCGGCGATAACGGCATCTCATGCAATCGCACAAAGATGGCGGGGATCATGTAATCCGGCAGGTTGCGCAGCAAATACTTCTGGAGTTCGGCCGCGGTGGGAACCCCCACATTCGCCTTAGGGAGAACATACGCCACAAGCTGGTTCTCTCCGGCCTCCGAGACGTTGGTGATCGCCGTAGCAAAATCGACGCTCGGGTGGTAACTGAGAAGATTGCCGATCTCGTCCAATTCGACTCGATGCCCGCGGATCTTCGTCTGCCGATCGAGGCGGCCGCGAAATTCGATGTTGCCATCCCGCCGGCGCACACCTCGGTCACCCGTGCGATACATGCGCGCGCCTGGTTCTGTTGCAAAAGGATCGGGCAGGAAGCTGCGCTCGGTAAGATCGGGTAAGTTGCGATACCCGCGCCCAACGCCGCTGCCGCCGATGTAAATCTCGCCAGTTTGACCATCGGGAACCTGCTCGCCATCATCGTTTAGCAGATAAATACTGGCGCCGGCGATTGGGAGACCGATTGGTGGCGTTCCCTCCGCCCCAGGTTTGAGCATCGCCCATGTGGAAACCACGGTGCATTCCGTGGGTCCATAATTGTTGACAACCTCGAAGGGTAAATGAGCGGCAGGCCCGTGGTGCAATGCATCTCCACCAGTGATCAGGAGACGCAGCGCCGTTGTTGCCGGCCATGCCATTGCGATCAGGCGCGCCCCAAGAACCGCGGGAACGATGCCAATCGTCACACCTTCGCGCACCATCCACTGCTGGATCAGCTCCGGCGATGACCGCACTGCGTCATCGGCAAGACACAACGTAGCGCCGGTACAAAGATGCGGCCAGATTTCCAGGACAGCCGCATCAAATCCGAGCCCCAGGAGATGACTGACGCGATCTTGTCGCGTGACGTCAAAGGCGTTTCGGTGCCAGTGGACGAGGTGCGCGAGATTCGCGTGGGTAATCTCCACTCCTTTGGGGACTCCGGTCGACCCCGAGGTGTAGATCACATAAGCAAGGCTCTCCGGGTGAATCAGCCTGGGCAGCATCGCCGGAGCGGCAGCGATGGCTTTCGCGTCACGGCAAGGATCTACGCCGCAAGCTTTGACCTGGAGGCGATTAAGAAGAGTTGCCCGGGCAACGAGGACGGCTGCACCGGAGTCGTTTACAGCAAAGCGCAAACGCGAATCCGGCCAGGCAGAATCCAAAGGCACGTACGCGGCACCCGCCCGCATGATGCCGAGAGCCGCAACGATCCAGTCGAAGGACCGTTCCATACAGATGGCCACAGTAGCGCCGGCCGTGACGCCCAGCTGCGCCAAATATCCAGCAAACCGATCTGCCCCGCGATCGAGCTCTTCATAGCTCAGCTGTCGATCGCCGTCGCTTAAAGCAGTTGAATGTGGATGGTTGCCCCATACCTCCGATGTCAGCATAGGAACAGGACGGTCTTCCAACTTCAACGTCTGCATTTGAGGGGTCAACTTATATGTGTCCTAAGAATTCTGTGTGCTGAGAATCAATTGAACCAGCACCTGTAGAATCATAATTTTACAGAAAATGAATCAATGCCAACAGCTTCTCAACCTCGGCAAATGAGGCGATAAGCGAATCAACGCTATCGACTTGAGAAGATTTTTTTAAATCTGCTTCTTACCTGGGGTCTTTCCAAAGTAAGCTTTGGCAATACCTTCTACAGTAGCTTCTGGCTAATAAGCAGACTTGGGTTTTAAATGGCATAACTCAAAAGTAACGCAACCCTGACACGATCTGGTTACGAAATTGCGGCCACTCATGCTACAACGCTTACTAACAGTCTGCTCAAACCAAAGTCACTTCACGAAAGGCCATGCGTGCGACTGTTCGCAGAGATCAAGCGCTGTGCGAAGGCGGGGTCCCCTCCGGGTACCGATTTTGTAACAGACACAGCATCGCTCGGCAGCGGCAGCACTCGATCGAAACAACGCTCGACGCACAGTCGCGATCCAATTTCCCGGCTTACCCCATGGCGCAAAGCTCCATTCATAGCCCTACTCTGCGGCCTCCTTACTGGCCTGTCTGGCTGCGCAGGGTATGTAACGAACGGAAGAGGTATTGGAACCCTGGTCGCGTCCCCGAGCGCAATCGCCTTTGGCAACGTCTCTGTCGGTCAAACGGCCAGCGGCACGGTCCTTCTCTTAAATCAGGGTTCCGCACCACTCCAAATCACCCAACTTGCCCTGACTGGAACCTCATTCTCGGTTGCTGACCAGAGCAACCTTCCCATCAGTGTCGGTACCGGCGCAACTTATCGCTTGAACGTGCAATTCGATCCGGCCGCATCGGGGGCTGCGTCAGGACAGCTGACCGTTACCAGCAACTCCTCGACCGGTAGTCCAATGATAATTAGTCTAAACGGCACGGGGGTGGCGAATGCGGCAGATGTTGCAACCCTCGTCCCGTCCCCCGCCCCAGTCACCTTTGGCAACGTTTCGGTCGGTCAAACGGCCGGCGCCACGGTCCTTCTCTCGAATCAGGGTTCCGCACCACTCCAAATCACCCAACTTGGCCTGACCGGGCTGCCCTTCTCCTTCGCCGCTCAGAACAACCTTCCTATCACCGTGGCTGCTGGCGGGACCTATCACTTGAACGTGCAATTCGATCCGGCCGCATCGGGGGCTGCGTCAGGACAGCTGACCGTCACCAGCAACTCTTCGACCGGTAATACAACGATAATTAGTCTCAACGGCACGGGGGTCGCGAATGCTGCAGATCTTGCCACCCTCGTCCCGTCCCCCGGCCAAGTCACTTTCGGCAACGTTTCTGTCGGTCAAACGGCCAGCGCTATAGTCCTTCTCTCGAATCAGGGTTCCGCACCACTCCAAATCACCCAACTTGGCCTGACCGGGCAGCCCTTCTCCTTCGCCGGTCAGAATAACCTTCCTATCACCGTGGCTGCTGGCGGAGCCTATCGCTTGAACGTGCAATTCGATCCGGTCGCCTCGGGGATAGCAGCAGGACAGCTGACCGTCACCAGCAACTCTTCGACCGGCGGAGTGGCGGTAATTGGCCTAAGCGGCACAGGATCTGCTCCATCCACCATCGCGAATGTCAACATTGGAAATACTCCGGGACAAGCAATCCCCGCCACGTTCATGGGCCTGTCGCATGAGTGGGGAAATGCGCAGACCATGATGGGCGACTCGACCACCGGTGTCGACAACATCTACCGGCAACTCTTGCAAAATCTTATGGCCTATGGCTCCGGCCCTATTCATTTGAGGATCGGAGGCGACAGTACTGACCAAACCGGAGAACCAACTTCCACCACGGCCCAACCATTCGCGGAACTTGCAAATGCTCTTGGCGTCAAATTTCTCCTGGGAGTCAATCTGGGCGCCGACAATGTCAATCTGGCCGTCGATCAGGCCAAGGCCTACGTAAGCCAAATGCCGGCAGGCTCACTCGACGCCATCGAAATTGGCAACGAGCCGGACCAATACGCTCAGAATGGGATAAGGTCATCTTCTTACGGGTACCAGGATTACGTCGCCCAATTCAATACGTGGAAGACCAACATCATGCCTGTGCTGCCGGCGGGCACCATGCTTATGGGGCCTTCCTGGGCCGGGAGCGTATGGTGGCCTAATATCAAGTCTTATGACGCCGCGGAGGCAAGTGCGCTCACGACGTTCAGTCAGCATTACTATGTCGCGAGCGGGAAAGCAAACAACCCTGGCGACATTCTGCTCACGCCCGCCGCTGCTACCAACGGTCCCCACGCCGTAGCAGCGGCAGTTGCGGCGGCTCATCAGTATGGGATTCCGTTTCGAATGGGAGAGATGAATTCTCTTTCCATCGGCGGAGAGGCCGGCATCAGCAATGCCTTCGAATCCGCGCTTTGGGCCATCGATAGCATGTTTGAATATGCAAATGCCAGCGTGGATGGCGTGAATTGGCACGGCGGGGGCGATTCTGCCTACACTTATTTCGACATACTATCCACACAGGCTGGAGGCGTCAGCAGGTTCACTTTGGCCACCGTCAATCCGTTGTATTACGGCTTGCTGTTCTTTCAGGCGGCGACCGGCAATGGCGCTCACCTTCTGCCTGTCACGCTTGACACCCAGGCCAATCTAAAGGCCTGGGCCACAATCGACGCTTCAGGCACTCCGCGCCTGGTGCTGATCAATAAGGACGAGAACATAACTGGAACAGTCGATATCACGCTCAGCGGGTACAGCCACGCGCAGATCTATCGTCTGACCGCTCCTGCCTACCAGTCCACGTCGGGCGTGACGTTCGCCGGACAAACCTTCGATGGCAGCACGAATGGCGTCATTCAGGGTGCGCAAACGGTTGAGTCGGTCGATGTCTCGGCTGGAGTCTTTGAAGTCCCCATACCGATCACGAGTGCGGTGCTGGTGGTTTTTGCCAATTAACAAGCCCTAAATCTGCATCGTTCGCGTCCATCAAAAATCGGTGAGCAGGCTCGTTAACCGCGCTGGAACTGCTCGAATGAAGCCCTCTCGTCTTAGGCGAGAAGGAAACTCAGCGGCAAACTGCAGGACCCTCTTGTAGAGGGCCGGCACACAGGTCATGGCTACAGCTCTCCAGATCAAAAGAGGGCGAACCCGTGAGGATTCGTAAAGCAACCGGTAAACATCCCGGTTATAAACGAGCTCATCCTGCGCATTCACATTAAAGTGAATGAGAACCGGGTTGCGCTTGATCTTGAACTTAACAAAGCGGGAATCTCCCTTCAGAACATTGATCCCAAACGATCTTCTCATGCCGATCGCCGTTTCCATACCGCGGATGCTATCCCAGGGATCCATACTGATCCCGCACTTCTCCATAGCCACCGCCATTGCGGTCTCGTCATTAAGGGGTGCTCCCTTGAACGGAACGAACCCTAATTCAGCGCGCCTCTCGTAAAGAGATCTGCTAATGCTAAACAACCTCGTGGCGGTATCCGAGCGATCGAAATAAAACACGCCGCCATTGAAGTGCGGCAGGCGGGAGATTTGATTTAGTTTTAGAAACTGTGATGTATTCTCCACCCACTCATATGGCGTGCGCTTCTCATAGTCGGTTCCCCCCGTCAGGTAGCGCCAGCCCCGTATACTGAAAGCCCCATGAGCATAAAGATCCCACAATTCATCGGGATGCTTGTAGAAAAGACAATCCGAGTCCACGAAAAGAGTCGTGGCGAATGGGGAATACAGGTCGGCGTGAAGCTTTTGTACGACGCCAGGTCCGTATTCGGGCTTAGCTATAATTACGGCGTCGAAGTATTTCCTCAGAGTGGGCGCATTTGCTTCGTCCGTTACAACGGCGAACGGCCTGCCAGGATTGAACCTCCTGTAAGACAAAGCTAGTGCCTGGGCCATCCTTATATATTTCGGCCGCCCATACGCGATCGTAAGTAGTCCCTCGGGTTGCGCTGACATCTCTGCTCCTTCGCACAGCGGCTGTGAGGCACGAATGTTTTTCAGGTTACGGCCTTCTCCCGATCGCATTCAACCCGCGCTCACGGTAGCGGCCCTCGAATACTCAGAGCACGTCTCAATTTTGAGACGTGGGTAAATGCGAATGGCGTCATTCATGGTGTGCAAACGGTTGAGTCGGTCGATGTCTCGGATGGAGTCTTTGAGGTCTCCCTCCCGGTCAGGAGTGCTGTGCTGGTGGTCTTTACGAATTAACAAACCCGAAATCTCGATCGTTCGCGTCCGTGATCAAAGGAACGGTTGCGCTCAGATCGGCTTATCCTACTTCATTCACCGTGACGAGTGCTGCGCTGTGCGGGTCGAGATGGAGGGCACTCTCGCCGTCGTGAAATGCCAGAGCTTCCCTTCGCGATGGCGTGAAAAGACCATCGCCGGTAACGCTGGCATCCGCAACCGTTACCCCAGTCTCGCTGGATAGAGACGGGGCCTGAAGTCGCCATACATTTCCAACGCCTCGACCGCTTGGGTGTTGGACTTTTAACCGGACGGATACCGGCATAGCTTCACGATTGATGACTAAGACCCGAAGTCCACTCGCTGTGGACGATGCGTACGCCTTCACGTCGCTTCCTCCAGCATCGAGGTCGGTTTCCAGAAGTTTGCCGCCGAGGAATTCGCGAGCGACAAGCATTCCGTAATAGACCGGCCGCGCGCTAAAGCCACGTTGCGGGGAACCGGCGATAGGAGTGTACATTGAGTCTCCGCCGCCGTGCAGGTTGACTCCGGAGCCGCCTGCCACGGCCACCGAGACCATAAAGTCAACGGCCCAAAGTGCGGAGGCAAAAGTATTGCTCACTCCGGCTTTACCTCCAACAGAACAACTGTTGCACTCCGACAACCGGTAGGGCACCTGGCTCTGCTGCGCGGTCCGGATATCGGGAACAAGCTGATCATCGAAGTGCTTGGATGTATGCAGCAGGTAGTCGATTGTCATTCGGGGGTCCGGTCCCCCCCATAGTAGTGGGTGGTTAATAGCGCGATCTCGCCCTTCGTATCGGATGCGAACCGGGCAACCCAGTTGTGCCTGTACGCGGTGTCCGGTCCAGCAATATTGGCGCTGGGAAGGCGAGCGCGAATGGCGCTGTAGTACTGCTTCCACCTCGCAATGAATTCCTCGTAGGTCCAGGGACGACTTTTGTCATCGCCGTGAACCAGGATGTCAGGTTCATTGCCAAATTGAAAGGCAATCAGTCGTTCGCCAACGGTCTTTGAGACATGCGCCGCCTCTTCGACTGCACTGGCTACGTCTCCGCCGGCAAGGTTAAGGCCGTAGATGAGTTTCCAGTCGATAGCCTTTAGAAAGTTGGCAAGGTTTTCGATCGCTTTCGGTGTGATCGGAAACTTACGGCCGGAACTCTCGTTTTGTGCCGGTGCCGGACTGTTCGGTAGGCGCGGCTTTTCCGTGCCCGGAGGCTGCCAGAATGTACCTTCGGTGCTGCTACCGCCGAGGCGGAGCACGCCATGGCGGCTGAGGGTCCGAAAATAATTTCCTAGGGCGCGATTATCCGTCGAGAAGAAAGTGGGATCGCTCAGCTGCGCGGATTCATAGCTAAGGCCAATGAACTCTTCGGGCATCGTTCCAATCACTGTATCGCGTACCTGAAGGGTCGCTGGATGCTCTTGGGCCCGGAGATAGACTGGCCACGAAATTGTTGCTGCCATCGCCGTCAACCGCTTCACGAAACTCCTGCGAGCCATGATGCGGTCGGATTTCGCATGCCCTTCCTGCCGTCCATCAACGTCCATCTTAGGCCCCCCCGGCAATCTCGAGCTCGTTGACCATCTGGCGATCGCAAATCGACGAGCTGACACGTGCGCCTTCGCTTTGCAGAATGGCTAAATCCGCCTCCCTATACGTAGAATTTATTTGCCGGTTGTTCCCATCGTCACGCACCACGTTTCCTGAAAATAGACTGACTTTCTGGGTTCCCGGGATGATCGAAAAATGAATAGCTTCCTTGCCTATTTGTCTTACCTTGTACCCTGATCGAAGCGCCTGCACATGAAGCCACAGATCGTCGGCCTTGGGGCAGCACTCTTGAAATACGTCTCCGGCAGCTTTCAGGTCCATTAAGAACCGCGGCGAATAGATCACGCCAGACACTCCAGTCGCCAGATATCTAAAGCTGGATTCTGTGGAGGTACAGATCTTCCATTCAGCGTACGGCACTACTTCGCCTTCATTCACCGTGACAACCCTCGCTCGATAGCAGTTCACGCTGTCTGGGAATTCCCCAAAGGCCTCAACCAGTTTCTTTAACCAATAGGGTAGATACAGAATGTCGTCATCCGCGGTAACCAGGGGCCGCGTGATCGCTTTTTCGGACTCAACGTACGGGTAATACTTGGTGTGTGGACCGTAGTTCTTGCAAAGCTTTACCTCCAGCCCGCGCTGCTGGAGTCTGCACAGCGCAGCGGGAAGGTTGCTGAACGTCGCCGCCTCGTCCAACCACAGAATTATCCTGGACGGACGAAGTTCCCCCCTGGCGATCGATTCAATCGTCAGGTGCACGGTAAACACTCTGTCGCCGTGCGTGGTCAGTGAGACAACCGGCCCGCGCGAATCACACACCTGAGAGCGTCCATAGCGGTTGATCAACGACAGCCAGCGAACCCATACACGGACAATCACCGCATGCGCGATCCGGCGGGGCAGCGGTGTGTGCACATTAACCGCTAACTCCGGCTGAACAATCGCTGCATGAGCGAACCGGCGTGTGAGCTGTATTAGATACCTAAAGATTCCCATACAATCTAGTTGGTTCCCCACGGACTGCCTGCGACTCCTTCAGAGAAGCAGCATGGGCTCATTGACTGCAGCCCGCTTGAAGCATCTCAATATCTCGCTGTGTGTAAGTCGATCGGACCGCATTATCATTTCCACTCTTATTTTGGTTTTCAACCCAGAGACCATCCCTTTGTGTGCCTGGGATCATAGGAAACCTTCTGGGCTTTGGGTGAATCTGCTTCACTTTGCACCCTCGCCTGAGTGCATGCACATGCAGCCACAAATCATCAGCCTTGGGGCAACACCGTTCAAAAGCGTTCCCTGCTTCTTTCAGGGCTGTCAACAGGGGCAGCGGATAGAGAGCCCCGAAAACGCCGTGAGCGACTCTACAGAAGCTCGGTTCGGCAGATTTAGAAAACTCCCAGTCCGAGTAACTCGCAACTCGGCCATCTTCAAGGGCTATTACTTTCGCCAGGTAGCAGTGCATAAGATCCGGTCGCTGGCGCGAAGCTTTAACCAACCCGCTTAACCAGAACGACGGATAAACTACGTCATCGTCTGCGGTGATCAACGGCGCTTCGAATGTTGGCTCCGACTCCACATAAGGGTAATACTTTGTGTGCGGACCATAATTCTTGCAGAACTTGACCTCCAACCCCCGGTCCATTAGTCTTCGCAGCGCCGCGGGAGGGTGCTCAAAGGCCGCCTTGTCATCCAGCCACAGGATCAGCCTGGACGGCAGCACACGCCCTCTTCCGATGGACTCGATCGTGAAGTGAACGGTGTGAATACGCTTGCCATAACTTGTAAGGGAAACGACTGGTCCCCCTGGTTGCGTGATCGGCGCCCGCATAAAGCGATTAACCACAGACAGCCAGGCAAGTCGAGCTAGAGTAGGGCAAAGGGTGTACACCTCTACTGGGGTGCGAAGGAGCCGTCTATAAAGCCGCCTGTAGAGCCGCGGTCTTTGCATTCTTTGTCTCCCTCCAAACAAGCAGTTGCAGTATCGACAGGTTCATCGCCCCCATCGCCCCATCCGTGGCCAGGCTCGACCATGCGGCGCCGCGCCAGCCATAAGCGGGTATCAACCAGAGGTTAGACCCAAAGTTCAGAGCTGCGGCCGCCACTTGAGCGAGGGTGCGGTACTTCTGGAAGCCGGCTCCTGTCAATGCTCCTCCGGTCAACGTCTGGACGCTCCGGAACACCGGGATGAGACAAAGCCAGCGCAAGGCAGACACGCTCTGCGCAAACCCCTGCCCGGCAACCAGCGGGATCAACGGCGCCGCCACGAACATGGCCGCTGACAACAAAATGCTTATGGGAAACGCCCGCTTCAACAACCGGTTCGACAATTTAGCGGCAGGGGTTACGCCTGAACGCCCCCGCTGAAAAAACTGGGTTATGCTCGCCGCATTGATCGCGGAGATGGGGATTGAAGCAACGTCCACGACACGATAGGCCATGCTGTAAATGCCGTTCGCCAGGTTCATTCCATAGTGGCTCAACATCGTCTTGTCAACGTCGTTGTAAAGAACCGTGGTCGAGCTCGCAAAGGAGTAGCCAAGGCCCTCCCCGATGTGTTTCCGGAAAACCCTTGCCTCAAACTTCGGCCAGCCAAAGCGAACCGTCACGTTACCCACCGCCAGCGCAGTGCCGATAAGAGTCACGATCGTGGAGGCAACGGCCCACTCCCACGCCGTGGCATGGTGCAGCACTACCAGCATCGCGATCACCACCAAGGTCCGGAGTAGGCTGGTTAGCAGATTCAGCAGCGCGGTGATCCGCAATTGTTCGAAGGCCTGAAAAACACGTCCCGTCTCCGCCGTGAGCTGCCCCGCAAAACAGTTGGAGATCCCCGCCAGTGGAACCAGCGCGGCACTGTAGGGATTCAGCAGATGAGGCGCAAGAACATAAAGTCCCGCGATCAGCACCGTGCTCACAGCGCAGGTGGCCAAAAGAATGTTGCCCCAGTACGCCGCGAACACCTTGCGCTCCCCGGACGCATACCGGATCAGCACGACCCCGGAACCCAACGAGCTATATTGGGCTGCGATGCTGGTAAATGCGAAGGCCCCTGCGTAAATGCCATACTGCGTCGCCCCCAACAGCCGTGCGAGCATTATGAAGTACAGGGCCTGCAAGAGAAAGCCTGTCCCCTGCCCCGCCACCATCCAGCCGGTGTTGCGAAACAGTCTGCTCTCCCGCAGTTTCAGATACTCCTTTCGCAGAAGGTTCATGCGGCCATCTGACCGCGAATGAGCCGCGCTTCATGGTTCAACCCTACACACGCCATCGCGTACATGATCCATCCAAGATCGTGCGGAACCATCAGCGAACTGGTTTCTGCTACGTTGCTGACGACAGCCAGCCAAACGATGCATAAATACCATTCTACGTTTTTCAGCCGATCATTCTGATAGCAGATGTATCCGTCTCGATATGCGCTCAGCAATGAGCATATAACGAGGCCTAGCCCGACAGCTCCAAGACCGAGCCAGATATCCAGATAGCCGTCATGCGCTTCAGGGACACCCCAATGATCGCCCAGAGTCACGTTCGCGGACTCTCCCCGTAACCCCAGCCAGAATGCTTGAAAGCCGTAGCCGAGGAGTGGCGCCTTCATAATCGAGATCAGTGTCAGCTGCCAGATCGACGTTCTTCCCGTAAGAGTCGCTTCTTTACCCAGGAAGAGCATGATCGCGGAATAAAATCTGATGAATAGGATACCGGCGCCACCCACCACAGTCGCGAGGGTCAGCACGAGAGCAGCGCGGTCCTTCTTTCTAAATCTGAGAATACACTTCGTGATACCTACATAAGCGAGAAGCGCCACCGTGACCATCCAACCGGTGCGCGACTGGGTCATTAGAATCAGGAAGAGCGCGAGGATAATGAAGGCCACCCGTGCAAATTTCTGCGCGGCATGAGCAGGACGCAAGTAGAGAACAGGAGACAGCAGAAATGCCATCATGATAGAGCACCTGTTCTTGTGTGGGAATAACCCAATCCACGAGCCAACATAGCCCACGTCAGCCTGCGCAGTGCCATAGCGCGGGACCAATACCGCCGTAAGGATTGAAACCCCTATTATGATCCAGCCAAGAATCATGAACATTTGCATTTGCTCACATAGCCTATAGCGAACCATGAGATAAAATGCGAATCCAACATCCAGGGCTAGGTATGATCCGGACAAAAGCGACTGCGACGGGAATTGAGACCACAGCATCGATGCGATTGCCACCATGCATAGCGTAAGTAGCAGCGGGTTCCGCCCCGCGACATTGGCAATTTTCCCGAACCCTGCGAAGATAAGAAAAGCGCACGCTGAGTAGACAAGTATCCTCGACGTTCTATCGACTGAGTTACCCGTAGCAGTCGCCGCCAACGTTCCGTAAGACGATAAATAGGTGCTGTTGTGGCTATTAGCACTCAGCCGTACGGTTCCATCCACTGCGAAATAAAGCAGGGGTATCATCAGCAGCCAAGTCGCCGCCAAGACCGAGATGGACCGATCGTCCCTTACCCGTGTACTCATGAGTGGGTGGATTGGTTTTGCGACCGGAATGCTAGACGTGCTCATTTTCATCCTTTGTTGTTATGACTGCTCCTTTGCCGGCCCGTCTCTCGGGAACGCCAACACCTGTGTGCTGGCTACTTCCGACCCAGTGAGCACTGGATAAACGATCTTCCGTCCTGCTTGTCGTGGCACTGGGTTGCGGGAGAAGAGGATTCCGCTGTTGCCATCTGCCTTTCAGGCTTCGCCTCGAAGACGCATTGACTGAAGCAAGGGGCGTGGCAGCCAACGACTTTACGGCACAGCATAAACCGCGGCAGCTGACGCGGCGCCCGTAATGCCGCCTGAGCTGGTGATGAACAAATTCTTCGCATAACTGAACGGGACGTAGAGAATATCCCCTGGCGCCATCGCGAAATCGGGTTGCTTACCCTTCTGAATGTCTCCCAATGATATTTGGGTGTCGCTGTGGTCAGCCTTGCGAAGAAGGCGCGCGTGGCCCAGTTTCGCGGTTTTCGCCGCTCCGCCGGCCAGTGACAGCGCTTCGAGCATCGAGAGCTGGGAAGCGTTATTGCTCATCGTGTAACCGCCGGGGCGGTTAACGTCGCCCAAAACGTAAACGATCCCAGCCTTCGGCACTACAACGGTATCTCCCGGATTGACCACGACCTGCTCTTTGATGGCCTGTTCCGCATCATTCGCCAGGTTGTAGTGGATGGGGTGGCTCTGGTCTCCGTGCCGCTCGATAACGATGCTTCGATCGGCGACCGGACTCAACCCACCGCCGAGTGCGATCACGTCGAGGATGGGGCGTGGGGTAGAGATCGGATAAGCTCCTGGTGTCTTGACTTCTCCAATGATCGTTACATTTTGTGTGGCGTATTGCTCTACCACAACGGATACCTCAGGATGATTAAGATAGTGAGCGCTCACGAAGCGATCATGGATGGCGATCGCTGCCTGGGAGGGAGACATACCGGACACCCGGACGTCGCCGACCCCTTGCAGTGGAACCTCTCCCGCATCCGTCACGCGCACGTGCTGGTCCATTTCCGGCATTTCCAGCACCGAGATATGTAGAGTATCGCCCGCGCTGATCAGCAGGCTGTTGTTGGATGGAGACTGGGCCAGAGCCGGCCAGGCGATGCCCACGAATAAAGCAATAGCGTAACTCGATAGGGTTTTCACTCTCATGCCTCGCTGTAGTATCTCGTGCCTGCATAACCATAGAATTCGTTGAACGATACAGACTCGCGATCCACGCCATTCACCACGATGCCAACATTCCTGCCTTCGACATCGTGCAATGTTTCATAGGCGCGCTCCACGCTCTTTTGGGTGCTCTGCCCATGCCGGGCGACCAGCAGTGTTGTGTCGGCAAGGCGCCCGAGGATGAGCGGGTCGGTCACCGCAAGGACCGGTGGGCTATCGATCAGTACGTAATCGTAGTTGTTGGCCCACTCTTCGGCGAGCGCTCGCATTCGCTCTGTCCCAAGCAGTTCCGAAGGATAGGTCGGGGTTGATCCCGCCGGCAGCACCGAAAGCTTGGGGAAGTCGCCAAACGGCGTTATAACTGCCGGTCCGTCGGAACCCGAGAGCGCCTCGCTCAAGCCGGCAGGGGCATTCTCGATCAAGCCGCCTGTCTGCCGTGCAAAGCCCATGTAGCCCGATAGACCCGCGCTACGAAGGTCCGCATCTACCAGCAGAACCCGCGATCCATTCAGCGCGAGGACCGCTGCAAGGTTCAGGCTCAGCGTACTCTTGCCCTCTTTTTCCGCCGCGCTGGTGATCAGGATCGTTTTCGCAGACGCGCCGTCGCGCGAGAGGAGCAATGCCGTGCGGAGTCCACGTATCGCTTCCACATAGGCCGTGTTTGGACCGTCCAAGAGCGCTAGCTTCGCTACTCCTGCCTCCTGACCACCGCTTGCAAGTCTGCGGCGCGCCCTGCTTGGCTCGACCATGGGAAGGACGGCAAGGATCCTGGTGTGAAGGGCAGTCTCAATCGTGGCTATGCCTTCGACCCGATCATTCGTAGCCTCGGCAAACACCGCGCCCGCGACTCCTAAGAAACAGCCAACAACCAGCGATAATGCGAGAACGATGGGAATATCGGGAAGCGGCTTCGATGGGGTTTTCCCAGCATCGACTACTGATATGTTCGACGAGCGCAGCCCCTCGATGACCCCGGCCTCTTTTAGATGTGAAAAAAGCGTTTGATAAAGCGTTCGAGCATCGGTGGCTTCCTGTCGTGCGATGAGAAGCTCGATCGCCTTATTGTTCATATTGTCGGCAGATTTACGCTCCTGTTCGTAAACAGCGCGCATGTTGTTCTCCACCACCGCAGACGCCTTATAGTCATTCGCCGCGCGCTCTCCGATCCGGCCTACCTCAGACTTGATCTGTTGGTTGATCGAGTCCAGACTCGCCTTATCGTCATCCAGCTTCGGATTCGCCGATCCGTACTTGGATGTGTCAGCCGCAATCTGAGTGGCAAGCGCCGCCTGCTGTGTGCGTAGATTCTGCAGAAGCACAAACGAATTGTTCACCGCGGGAGAAGCGCCGGCGAGCGCCGAGCCGGCCAAACCCGAAATCAACTCCGGGTCGCCATTCTGTACCGTCGTGTAAAGGGCCCCCTTCAGGATCCGGCTCGAAGTGGCCGTTGACAATCCTAGCGTCGCTTGTTGCAAGCGGTCCAGGGTCGAGCTGTAGGCCACTTCCTTGCCCTGCGCGTCCGACGTTCCTAAGCTGTATATCCCCGACTCGCGCTGCAGCTGCTCGACTTTGCCCTGAAGGGTTTCCGCTTCTTTTTTGATGTCTCCAAGTTGGCTGGACAACCAACCGGAGACTTGGCTCGTAGCTGCATAGCGATTCTGCAGGGTATAGTCCACCAGCGATTTCGCCACATCGTTGACTGCTGCGGCGGCAATCTTCGGGTCAGAGCTTTTGTACCCTATGTCAATGAGGCGAGTCCCATTCACAGGTTCGATTTTTAGATGCTTTTGAAATACTTTGATTGCGTGATCCCTCCGGTGCGGAGCATCCTCCAGCGCGACGCTTGGTGGATCCTGCGCTCCACCAGGCGTAAGCAGCCCAAGCGCCCATCCCACCGGATTGAACATCGGCTTGAAGTCTTCCGTATTCTCGAGATTCAGATCTTTAATTACTTTGAGCGCCAAGCTGTCGGACTCGAAGGATTTTCGCTTGCGTTTGAAGAGTAATGTTTGCATCCAAGGCGTCGGATGACGCGTCGGCAGGGCTTGCCAGATTCTCCAAACCCAGGCCATCGGTAGGGGATTTTTGCACCTCTATCTCGCCTACTGCACGATAACGAGGTTTCATGAAGATGGAAGCGATTATGCCAAGAAGGAGGCAGACCGACACCGCCCAGACAATAATCTTCCGGCGCTTCTTCAGGATCAGCATCACACCCTGGATGGTTAGTTCGTTGCTCATCGCTACACCCTCCACACAGTTAGGTCGATCGGTTATTTTGAAAAGACGATCACGGCTCTTGGTTTCTTGGCTTCTGGTTACACCTGCGCCGCCGCGGCGGGTAGCAATGCAAAGAAAGATCGCGAATTCTGCGTCGGCACCCGATAAACAACCTCGACGTCGGATATCGATACGCTGACAGAGATCGACCGTTGAATCATCTCGACAGAAATCACGAGGTTGGACTGCCCCCCGCAGCGGCTCAAGGTACCTTCGACTCCGGCCAGCGCACCTCGCACCACTCGTACCCGGTCTCCGGCTTTGAGAAATGGGTGTGGAGAACAGCCGACACCATGGGAGACCAGCGCTCGAACGTTTTCTATTTCGCTCTCTGGAATAGCCTGCGGACCGTTACGATTGCCCACGAAGTCGACGATTCCGGGGACCTTCAGCACACGGAGCTGGAACTCACTGGATCTCGCAATCTGCACAAACATGTACCCCGGGAACAACGGCAACGTAACCTTCTGCTTCCGATCACTCCATTGCCGCTCTTCCTCGATGAGTGGGAGAAAATGAGCAACTTCCAAATTCTCCAACATGGATGCTGCAGTCTTTTCCTGACGCGAGCGGGTTGAGACCGCATACCAGAGCGCTTCGCCGTGGGAAGTAGCTTTGTCCATTTATTAGGCCTCTGACCTGTTTGTTCCGGCGCCGAGATGCAGCTCCGCCCTTTCAGTCCCAACAAGGGTGCTGACACTGATGGGGGAGTAGCTGCTTTCCAAGCCTGGTGTGATTCCTCAACGTCGAGGCCCAACACCCTCTATCCAAAACCTTAGAATTGAGGATCGGTCACGTTGATCCAATACCACTAACAACAGTCTATGGGATCTGCCATTGCCGAACTATGGCAGAATCCTGCCATAGCAGCGCAAATCAAGGGACAATAACAGGCCCCATCCTGCGGGCAATCTGCCAACTTAGTAGTGCATTATTCAACTGTGATACGGCTGGCAATATGCGTTTGAGCACTGCCGCCACCTGCCCGGAATCCTGTGAGTTGTGCGTGGCCCTTCTCGAACACCAAACGAACCTTTTGCCTCACATTCTGAGGCAAAAGCCACATGCCTGCATAGCGCGCCAACTGAATGCCCGAAGGGCTTCCATGGAGGAAGACTTCTCGAAGGATCTGGGGGAAAGCGCTCCATTCCCCTTGCCCACTACTCTCAGAGGCCAGATTTACCAGTAGGAATCCCGCGTAGGCTCGGCGCGTCAGATTTTGCCTATGACCTCGGACCCAGTCCAGCGATCGCCGCCAGTTGCGTTCGTTGTTGATGGATGGTCGCCCCGAATCCACGTTCCAGATAGCCAACACCTCCTTCGCGAATCGCAGCCGCAATGGTCCCAAAGACGATGCCCGAAGCAGCAAGTCGATCTCTTGATGCTTCTTGACGCTCGTCGAAAATCTCGTATCCTGAAGCATCTGTCTCGAGAGCAGCAAAGTCGAGGTTTTAAGGGCCGCCTCACCGTCAAACAGAGACTGATAGTCGAAAATGTAGTCTCCTACAGCATCTTCGGAGCCAGGCAATCGTCTAGGCCACACTACATCTTTCGCCGGACTGCGCGTCACGAATCGGCATGACACTACGGTCCGCTGATCGAACTTTGCTTCCCTCAGGATTTCGAGTTGTCGCAGTAATTTATCCGGGAGCCACTCATCGTCATCATCGAGAAGCGCCACCCAATTGCCCTTGGCCGCGGATACCCCGAGGTTCCGTGCCGGATTACCCCCGCCGCTTTGCTCCAGCTCAATGAAACGCAGCCGGGCGTCGCTTACTTCAGAAAGAGCCTCCACAGAAGCCTGATCAGGCCCGTCGATCACCACTACGACCTCAATATTGTCGTACGTCTGGATAAGCGCGCTCCGAACCGCTCGGACCAGCAACTCGGGCCGGTTTCGTGTGGGAATTACAACCGAGATGCGAGGGGTGTCTGTCATATCGCTCCAAATGAATAAACCTTCGACGCTTGCTCCGATCCGACGCGCCAACCCAAAAGGAAACACTGGGCAGTGGCAGGATCTCGCGAGAGGACTCCTGGTGAAGCGAAACACGCTTTGAAACTCTTCAAGATTGAGCGGATCGGCGATCTAAAAACCGAGTCAACTGGCACGAGTCTACAAGATCTGTGCCTTCGCAACTATGGCAGGATCCTGCCATGAGAGGGCTCTTGCAGTTACTCCCCCGATAATAGATAGTTGTTAGATAGTGAAGTCTGGTATCCCTTCGGCGCTTGCTTAACGCATTCTCATCGGAAAGGTATTCGGCAAAAGATGAATAATGTTCTGCTGGTAGGACAGTTGCCGCCCCCTGTGAATGGGCAGACGGTGATGATCAAAGAATTTCTCGAAGGAAGTTACCAGAGAATCCAGCTACATCCCGTTCCGATGTCTTTTTCGCGCACCATCGACGAGGTCGGCAGGTTTAAGCTGCGAAAGCTGATGCTCTTATTCAGCACTTGGCTGGATATAGTGGTCGGCCGCTGCAGGAGCCGCGCAAACATTCTGTATTATCCGCCCTGTGGACCAATGCTCGTTCCTGTGCTGCGGGATATGTTCCTCTTGATCGGTACGCGGTGGATGTTCCGCTACACCGTATTTCATTTTCACGCGGCAGGGCTTACAGAAATTTACCCGCGCCTCCCTGGCATCCTGAAGCCGCTTTTCAACCTTGCATATCGGCGGGCAGACCTGGCAATCTTCACGGCTGCGAGCCGTGCATCCATGGGAGAAGAGCTGGGAGCAAGGATCATCAAGACCGTTCCCAACGGTATTCCCGACTTCGCAGCTGGGGAAATACCCGATCGGCGCCGGCCACAAGCCTCGGCTGTCTCCATCTTGTTTATGGGAATTCTCTGCGAGGGTAAGGGGCTCATCACGCTGATTGAGGCGTGTGCCCAGTTACGACAACGCGGCCTGAACTTCCGCGTGGTATGCGGCGGCGCCTGGGACGCCGCAAGTTTTCAAAAGGAGATCGAAACTCTAATCGAAAATAAGGGCTTGAAGAACACTTTCACCTTTCCAGGGGTGATACGGGGAGACGAGAAACAGAAGGCGTTCAAGGATGCGGATATCTTCTGCTTCCCCAGCCACTACCGTGCGGAGAGCTCGCCATTGGTTCTTACTGAGGCGATGGCCTTCGAGTTGCCCATTGTAGCGACAAACTGGCGGGGCATTCCGGACGTCGTGGGTGGGAGCGGCGGGGCGTTTCTGGTGGACACCAAAAGACCTGATCTGGTGGCCCAGCATTTGGAGGAGCTCATCTTGGATCCGGAGAAGCGAATTACGATGGGGAAATTGAACCGCGCGTGGTTTTGCGAGCATGGCACAACTGAGAAATTTCGGCAAAACATGGAGCAGGCAATCGTGGAAGCCGTTGCCGAGCGCGATGCGCCGTCGAGTATTGCGACCAAGCAGCGGGTTCCGCCTTCATTGGCCAACTAAGAGCTGAGGACCTTGACTGGGAGCAAAACCGGTTAATGTCTGGGTCAGTGTGTTTCGGGCCAATTTCAAAAAGCGCTTTGTATCAGGGCACGACTTTAGTCGTGCCGAAAAGGGGCCAGTAGGACGAGGGCTTTAGCCCCTGCGCGAGAACTGGCCGTTGCAGATCCAGCCCCGAAGGGGCGACCTGAACTCCAGACCTGTCCAAATTAGGCTTTTAACCAAAGGGACGAATTGGGATTACTCCTGACTCAGGCGCACAAATCGCATTAACCGCAGGTCCCTCCACTACGCTCCCCCGGACTTCCTGTGGAGGTTGGTGGCTTCGGCGAACTTCATGCGCCTTTCCTTACTGAAAGGCGCACACGCGGCCTTGTCCAGTGCTGCGTGGCAGGAAATCCGGGTGCGCTCCGGTCGGGATGACAAATTTGTTGCAAAATCGGCAGTTGTCATGAGAAATCATCGACTTCAAAACAAATTTGTCATCCCGACCGGAGCGCAGCGTAGTGGAGGGACCTGCGGTTAATGCTTACTTCCAACTGGATCCAAAATAGCCAACCTGATTTGATGGTGGCCGAGCTCTCCTTAGTGGAATCAACTGACTAACTGCGCAAACGCGCCGGCTTTCTCGCTAATTTGGACAGCTCTGCCTGAACTTAGCCCAGGACGCTAGCCCTGGGAACACGTCGCAAAATGGGTTAGTCCCGGAGGGACGGCTGAAACGGGTGAGAATGGATTCAGCCGTCCCCGCGGGACTAGATATCTCTCCCTAAACACAACCCAGGACTGCGTCCTGGGCTAAGTTCAGGTCGCCCCTTCGGGGCTGGATCTGGAGCGGCCAGTTCTCACACACCCTCTTTGGCCCGTGCGGCGCTATTTCCCTATCAGTTCGGCTTCGGGCGGCCTTCGGCAGCTCAACCTGACCAGGAGGACATTACCTTTGCAGCTTTCAATAAACCAACGAGTGTATTACGAGAGTTGGTACTTCCGGATGCCTGCAAGTTGCAGCGTGGCAAGCCACACAAATCGCGGATTATTCTTAAGGTATCGGCCAGCCAGCCGCCGCGGCTCTTTCAGCATCCGGTAGAGCCACTGCAGACCAGCGGATTTCATCCACGCTGGCGCATCCTTGACTCTTCCGCTGTTAATGTCGAAGGCCGCGCCGACTCCAACCATCAACCCCACGGGGAGCCTCCCGTTATATTTGGCCATGAATCGCTCTTGCTTGGGAGTGCTGAGCCCACACCACAGGATATCTACTCTTGCCTTTAAGAGCCGGCTCTCCAACTCCCGCTCTTCCTCGACATTCAGTGCTCGAAAAGGGGGAGAGTAGAGCCCGGCGATCTGCAGGCCCGGAAACCGGTCACATAACTGCTGCGCAAGCGCCTCGGTAACGCTCGGCGTGCTTCCATAGAGAAAGTGGCGGTAACCCCGCTCAACCGAGATCCGGCACAGCTCAAGCATGAAGTCGGGACCGTAGACGCGTTTCATGTTCTTGTGGCCTTGCCAACGGCCAAGCCAGACTGTGGGCATGCCATCGGGAGTGGTAAGGAAGGAGGAGTTCAGAATGGCACGGAATTGTTCATCCGACTGCGCTTCGGTGATTCCATGAACGCCGGTTACGCATATATATCCTTGCGAACCCTCCTGTAGAAGTGCGTCTGAGTGATGGATCGCATCGGCCATGGAAATCGCGCTTACGCCGACTCCCAGGATATTGGCACGCTTTGGTCGAGCCACCGCTTTCGAATCTTGTTCAATATCTCGACTAAGCGTTGGACCTTGCATAGACTGCAACCTCCATCTGCTCGCCAATCCAGTCATAGGTCTTCCGTAACCCATCGCGCAGTGTGATCGACGGCTGCCAACCGAGATATTGCTGAATCAGCGTATTATCGCTATTGCGGCCGTTCACGCCCTTAGGTGCATTCAGGTTGTAGCGTCGGGTCAGTTTTACCCCTGCGATCTCCTCGGCTATATCGACCAGCTGGTTAATCGTGACTATCTCGTTGCTACCCAGGTTGATAGGCTCGTGGATGTCACTTTCGCTAATCATGCGCGAGCCTTTGATGCAGTCATCGATATACATGAAGCTACGCGTTTGATTCCCGTCGCCCCAGATCTCAATTTCACGTTTGCCAGACAGCTTCGCCTCCAGCACCTTTCGACAGATCGCAGCCGGGGCCTTCTCGCGGCCGCCCATCCACGTCCCCTGGGGTCCATAGACGTTGTGGTAACGGGCAACGCGGCACTGCAAGCCAAAATCCTCTTCAAAATGGCGGCACATTCGCTCGCTAAAGAGTTTTTCCCATCCATATCCGTCCTCCGCCAGCGCCGGATAGGCATCGCCCTCCTTGAGCGGCATTACGGCAGGGTCTCGCTGCTTATCGGCGTTGTAGACGCAGGCCGAAGACGAAAAGAAAAATCGGGATACATCTGCCCGCTGCGCTGCCATCAGCAAGTGTGTGTTGATCAGCACGCTCAACATGCAAAGCGCCTTGTTATTTTCTATGAAGCCCATGCCGCCCATGTCGGCCGCAAGGTTGAACACTAACGTCGCACCCTCAACCGCCTCTTCGCAGGCGGACAAGGCCTTGAGGTCGGCCTGGATGTTCTCGACTTCCCTTGAGGTCTGATACCACTCGTCCACCGGCTTGATATCCACAGCGCGAATGACGTCAATCCCGTCTTCTATAAGGCTCTTGACGAGAAATCCTCCGATAAAGCCACCTGCACCGCAAACGACAACTCGTTCGTTAGCTAGCCTCACGCTCTTCTCCTCAGGATCGTAAAGTTGTTCTTGATGAATGTGTCGGGTCAGACGCACAGGGGATGGGGTCTAAGCACTATGCGGCGCCTCTACCCGCGACGACCGCGGGCAAGGTCATCACCAGAATCTTCAGATCCAGCCACAATGACCAATTGTCGATGTACTGCATATCCAGTTCCATCCATCGCCCGAAAGTCGTTGTGCTCCTGCCGTGGACCTGCCATAGGCAGGTAATGCCCGGACGAACACTGAATCGGCGATGCAGCCAGTCCTCGTCGAACGCCTTATAGTCGCGGATCGGAAGAGGTCGCGGCCCCACCAGGCTCATGTCACCCTTCAAAACATTCAGCAACTGGGGTAATTCGTCGATACTAGCCTTTCGCAGATACTTGCCGACGCGCGTGATCCGAGGATCCTGTTTGATCTTGAACACCGGACCGTCGGCTTCATTCAATTTTTCGAGAGCTAACTGCTGCTTCTCGGCATTCACCACCATGGTTCGGAATTTGTACATCCGAAACCGTCTTTTGTTCAGGCCCACGCGCTCCTGAACGAACAACGCTGGTCCAGGCCCATCGAGTTTGATCAGCAGGCCCACGATCACGAGTATCGGTGTCAGAAGGATCAGCAGGGTCGAAGCACCCATAATGTCCAGCAAGCGCTTGAAGATCGATGGCACGCCTTCACAGAGATTGGCGTGGTATGTCATCACATGGGTAGTGTCGACTTCGTTTGTATCCAGGCGTCCTCGCTGGAAGTCGAAAAGGCTCGTCAGGCTGCGCACGATCACCCCTTGATCCTGGCACTCGCCCACGATACGAGCCGCCTTCGCGTAAAAAGACTTCATGGGCAGGGCAATCACCACCTCATCGACCACGTGCCCACGCAAATAATCGGAAAAACCCTCCAGGCCAGTGACGATCGACTTGCCCTTCTCTGCAAAATCCCGGTTACCGGCCCACTCCTCGTCGGCAAAACCGATAAGCTGATAACCCAGTTCCGGCCTGCCCTCGATGATGCGCGCAAATTCCTCGGCCCGCGGGTTTGTGCCCACTATCAGCACTTGGCGCAGGTTGTGACCGTACCTGCGGAACCACGCCAGAAACACACGCATCAGCAGGCGGCAGAGGATCAAACTTAAACTCGACAAGGCCCAGAAGACCGCGACGAAGGCCGGCGTGATCATCGCCACGCGGAAGACGGGCGCTACGATGGCGAGCACAAACACCGCTACCGAAACAGCCTTCAGCACGTCGATGACTTCTTGCTTTCGATCTTCCAGCCGCCTGGAGCCATACAAACCGAAGGCGGAGAAAATTACATGCCATGCATAGAAAAGACCCAGCACCAGGAGAATGTTCAGCACCTTGACTCGCATGGAGAAGAAGGCGGCGAAGGAATTGGAGGCGGTAAGATGCCATACCTGGACCGATGCTGCCACACAGGACATGGCAAGAATCGCTAAATCGACCAGCATCAACATCTTGAGCAGGGTCTGCCGGCGGAAGTTCGTCATGGGAGAATCACCTTTAAGTAGTTCGTGACTTACGCAGGGTGTTTCTTCTTTGGCCGAGCTTTGGGCGGCGTCCCGCAAGTGCGGGAGTTCGCGTTGAAAGGCTGAGTGGGTTCAGACTTTTACAACTAGCGTCAGCCTAACGGATAGATAACTGCTGGGTCTATGGCAGGACTCTGCTATCAGAGGGGATTCCACCGTTAGTCGTGAGCTTCTGCTTTCCTTGGTGGAAAACTTTGCTTCGCTCGGCAGATTTCTTCACGCAAAACTAAACTTACCCAGTCCACTTCGCATCTATAAGGTTCTCTGTGTGCTTCGGGGTTTATGCGGGGGAGTTAACGCTGCATAACACTCTTAACGCGCACCTTCCTCACGGAATCTGGCGCCTTTCAGGCCACGCTGTCCCCGTTAAAGCGGCAGCAAATTGGCAGCCGCGTCAAATTCCATGTCGCGGGCCTTGCCTACGGAAGTCCCGGCAGCATGGCCGTTCATTCCGCGCAGGCACGCTTCCGAGACCTGCAAGCGTTCAACGTTCAGCGTGTCGGCAATCCGCACCACGCGTAGTCTCTCCGGATCCGGCTCGGCCAGCGACGCCAACGCTGCCTGGATCGCTTCGCGATCGTTATCGAAGTAAATAGGAATCTTCGCCGGCTGCAGGCCCAGCGAGGTGAGCGCATTCATATACGTGTATTGCAGGTTGAGCGTCTTGACCAAACGGGCGGTGGTGAAGTCCGCCATGCCGATGCCCACGCCGTTGCCATTGCTGGCCGGCGTCAGATCGCGAACAAAGATACGGCCAACACGCGGTGTTACCGGGTTCTCGGATCGAATCGACGAAATGTATCCGGCAATATCCCGGCCAATCACGTTGGTGTCCATACCAGAGCCGCTGATGTCTTTCCCCATGCGGTCAACAATCAGCAGATCGATCTCATCGAAGGGCAAGCGCGCCAGCAGCGATTTCGCCTTCTGAAAGAGCTTGTCCTCTTCGCGCACGATATCCTCTTTGCGGAGCACTGCCATCTCCGCGGTCTGATGATGCTGATCCTCCAGCAGCGCGATGCCGCACAAAACCGGGACCGCGCCGAGAATGGTTTTCGCAAAACCGCGCAGCACCACCTCGTAGCCCAAATGTGCCGCGGCGCAATGAGCGTTGTTGGCGCCCACCTGCTTGCCGAAACCGATCACCAGCATCTTCTGGATGCCGCTGCCCAGGTTACCCCGGAAGTCAGTGTGCGGCTTGACCCGGTTGAGCACCACGATGCCGTCCGCTTCAAGCGCCGGAATACTGAACACCACATCCCGCCCATCCAAAGCCGTGCCGATCTTTCCCACTTCCATGCTGGCTTCGATGGGGACACCCATGCTCTGTGGCGTAACTCCGTACTCCGCCAGCATCTCAAGCTGGCCGGCTGAAGTAGCTCCGCCGTGGCTGCCCATCGCGGGCACGATAAAGGGTAGCGCCCCCGCGTCGATCAGCACGCCCAACGCGGCCTTCACAATTTCTTTCAGGTTGGTGATGCCGCGGCTGCCAACACCCAGCGCAATCTTCATGCCCGGCGTGATCTTGTCGCGCAGCCCGGTTTGCGAGAACTGATCCGCAAGAATACTGCGAAAATCCAGCTTGGGTGATGGCGGATAGCTCTGCACCATTTCGAACATCTTGGGAAAGTGATTGGAGGAATGCATCGCCTGGCTCCCTTGCTTCTTTACTCATAAACCATACACGCCCCAAGGCCAAAGCGGCCCGATTGCGGGCTCCGCGCCTTCTTAGTACACTTTGCGTCTGTCTCAGGACTGCGAAGATGGATCGACCAGGCTGGCACCTCTTGACCCTCACCGCGTTGGCGCTTTGTGCGCTGCCCGCCTTCGCCAATAGCTGCAAAGGCCTGGCGGCCCTTAGCTTGCCGCATACCACCATCACCCGGGCAGAAGTGGTGACAGCGGGCACTTTTACGCCCGCTGTGGGGAAACCGCTCGCCGGTCTGCCCGTATTCTGCCGGGTCACCGCCGCCATAAAGCCCAGCCCAGATTCCGATATCCGGGTCGAAATCTGGATGCCCCAGTCCGATTGGAACGAGCGTTTGGAAGGTACCGGGAATGGCGGTTTTGCCGGCAACATCAGCTACGGCGCCCTGGCAGAAGGCCTGCGACGCGGCTACGCGGTGGCTAACACCGACATGGGTATGGCGACCCCGCCAGGAGAAACCGCGAGCATCTTCATCAATCGTCCGGAACGCTGGATCGACTGGGGATACCGGGCTACGCACGAGATGACCCTGGTGGCCAAACAAGTGGTGCGCGCTTATTACGCACGCGATGCCGGGCATACCTACTTCGTGGGCTGTTCCACCGGAGGCGAGCAGGCATTGATGGAGTCTCAACGGTACCCCGATGACTACGACGGAATCGTCGGCGGAGCCCCGGCGCACAACCGTACCGGAGTCCATGTCAGCATCCTGTGGAATTTTGCCGTGAACGAGAGAACCCCGGCATCCTACTTGCCCCTTGCTGCGCGAACCCTGCTTGCCCAGGCTGTGATGAATGCATGCGATGCGCTCGATGGCGTCAAAGATGGAGTGATTGCCGATCCGGAAAAATGTCATTTCGACCCGGCATCTCTGCAGTGCAAAGCGGCGAACCAGGCGAATTGCCTTACCGCCGCGCAGGTGGAGACGGTGAACCAACTCTACGCAGGTCCGGTTAATCCACGGACCGGGCAAAGTCTCTATCCGGGACTGCCGAGGGGAAGCGAGTTTGCCTGGGATGGTTTGGACCGCGCACCCGGCCCAGCCGCAATTCCTCCCTTCGCGCCCATCTTTCAATGGGTCTTTGGATTGAACTGGGATTGGCGGCAATTCGATTTCGACCGCCAGAACACGGTCTTTGTTCAAAAACTCGCAGGGATGGTCAATGCCACCGACCCCGATATCGACACCTTTCGCGCGCATGGACACAAGCTGCTCATGTATCACGGCTGGAGCGACTGGTTAGTGCCTCCGGAGGAATCCATCAATTACTACAATGCTGTGTCCGCGCGGAGTAAGGAATCCATCGATCCATCGCTCCGCCTATTCATGGTGCCGGGCATGTCGCACTGCAGCGGCGGCCCGGGCGAAACCCATTTCGATGCATTAGGCTCCATGGTCGAGTGGGTGGAGCACGGGGTCGCACCCGACCGGATCATCGCCACCGGCACGGAAAATGTGCAGCGTCCTCTATGCCCGTATCCTCAGATCGCTCGTTACCAGGGATCAGGCAGTACCAACGATGCTTCGAGTTTCGCTTGCAGGGTGAAATAGAAAATGCGCTTAGAGGGAAAAGTAGCACTCGTGACCGGTGCGGCCTCAGGAATAGGCCGTGCCATTGCCCAGCGCTTTGCCGCGGAGGGCGCCCGGGTGGTAGTCGCCGATTTGGATGAGGCGCGTTCGCAATCCGCGGCCGCCGAGATCGCCGCAACCACTGGCGGCCAGACGCTCGGCCTCGCCATGGACGTAACCAATGAGGACGAGGTGGAAAAGGCAGTCGCAAGAGCCATCGCCGAATACGGCGGCGTACACATTCTCTGCAGCAATGCGGGCATTCAGATCATTGGGGGCGTTCACGAGCTGGCGTACAGCGATTGGAAGAAAGTGCTGGCCGTCCATCTCGACGGAGCTTTTCTGACCACGCGGGCCTGCTTGCGCCAGATGTACCGCTCCGGCCAGGGTGGATCCATCCTCTATACGGGGTCGGTCCATTCCAAGCGTGCCTCGGTGCTTAAAGCGCCGTACATTACCGCAAAACACGGGCTTCTCGGGCTGTGCCGCACGGTGGCCAAGGAAGGTGCTCCCTATGGCGTGCGAGCCAACGTGATTTGCCCCGGCTACGTGCTTACTCCCCTGGTGGAGAAGCAGATCCCGGAGCAGGCCGCAATCCTCAATATCGACGCACGGGATGTGGTGGAGAAAGTGATGCTCCACGACACGCTCGATAAGCAATTCACCTCAACCGATGAAATCGCGGAGACCGCGGTCTTTTTGGCGGAACAGAAGACGCTGGCGCTGACCGGGCAATCGATCATCGTGAGCCACGGTTCTTTCATGGAGTAACCTGTTTCAGGAGAAACGTCTAATGTTGATGTCCCGGCGCAGCTTCTTAAGTTCCAGTTCCGCGGCCGCCGCCCTGCTCGTTTCCGGGGTAGGCCGCGCCGCATCCCTGGGGCTCCCCATAGGCCTGCAGCTCTACTCCGTGCGCACCTTGCTGCCCAAGGATTATCCCGGCGCGCTCAAGCAGATCGCTGCTTTGGGCTATAAGGAGGTGGAGGCGGCCGGCTTCTTCAATCTTCCTGTCGAGCAGGTAAAGGCGGCCATGCAGGCCGCGGGCTTACGTTGCGTCAGCGCGCATTACCCGTTGGTTTTGCTCAAGCAACATCTGGATGAAATATTGCCGTTCTGCAAGTCTCTTGGCGTGGGGTATGTGGTCTGCTCCTCGCCCATGCATCAGAAGCAAGGGGCCGCCAAGGGGCCGCTCACGTTGGACGAATGGCACTGGAACGCCGATCAGTTCAACCAGATTGCCGGCCAGGTAGAGGCCGCGGGCATGCGTTTTGCCTATCACAACCACTACGAGGAGTTCGGCGCCATCGATGGTCTTCTGCCCTTTGACGAGCTGTTGCAGCACACGGATCCGGCAAAGGTCAGCTTTGAGCTGGACTGCGGCTGGGTGGTCGTAGGCGGCCAGGACCCGGTGCACTACTTGAAGCAATATCCAACGCGCATCGTGATGCTGCACGTAAAGGACTTCAAAGATAACAAGCCGCCCTCAGTCGAACTTGGCACCGGCTCTATCGACTACACGCCCATCTTCGCCGCCGCGGCAGCCGGCGGGCACATCCGCCACGCCTTTGTCGAGCAGGAGGAATTTCAAGGCCCGATCATGGAAGCCCTCTCCGTCGACGCAAAGTACATGAAGAAGATGCACGCCTGAAAAGCCTTGAAGGGTACGGGCTTCAGCCCGTACATAACCAAGCAAAAGGAATGGCCTTTAGGCCTTGAGGTGTTCAGCATGTCTCAGCCCCGAAGCGCGCCCTCAGCGGCTAAAGCCGGGTTTGTATCAAAGAAGTTATGTACGGCCTAAAGGCCGAACCCTTCATAAAAACCTCAGTGGCCAACCAGCTTATCAATCAGTAATGGTTGCAGAAGGGGAAGCGGGAGAGGACCCTCGTCCAGGGCTGTATCGTTGAAACGCTTCAGAACGAAGGCACTTCCCTGATTCTGCTGAATAAGGTTGCGCAGATCAATCCACTGGTGGTAGCCCACATAATAAGTGGCCAGCTGGCCGGCGGTAAGCTTGGCCCGCCGCAGCTTTCCCTTAGCTTCGGCCTCGGTCTGAAACGCCTTCTTCTCCATCAGGTCGAGGGCTTCCTGGTCGGTCATGTTGCGGCTCTGCAAGCGGATGTCAAGGATGGCATTGGCGATCACGCGCAGGCGAATCTTCTCGACCATCATGACAAAGCGCGGATCATGGTTGGCGTATCCGGCGTCCTCCATTTCTTTTACGCCGTACTCGCCCCACCCTTCTACGTAGGGACCATTACCGAGAAGCACGCGCAACACACGGCGGGAGGATGGCCGCAGGTTATCGGCATGCTCGAACTGGGTGTAGTGCCCGGGCAACGCTTCGTGCATGGTGAGATACAGCAGCATCCAGTTGTTGTACTCACGCAGCTTCGATTCGGCCTGCTCCTTGGGCATCTTGGGATCAATGGGGGTGACCCAGTATTCCGCTTCCTCCTTTGGTTCGAGCGCAGGCGCGCCATGAAATCCAGCGACCGAAAATATCCCGCGGAGAAAAACCGGGGTGGGCACGATGCGCATGTTGTCACGATCGCTCAGGGTCAGCAGGTCTTTCTGCGCGATGAAAGCGCGGATCCCGCCGGCATCGGCCTTTACCTTCTCCAGCAATTGACCCGGCTCTACGTGGTCCTGGTTGATGCGGTCAATGACCTCGGTGATGACCTTGTTCTGCAGGGCATCGCCACTCAATTCGCTATGGTTGCCGTGCCCAGGAAACCATTGCTGGTGGAGGGGCAGGGCCAGTGCGTACATCTCAGCACGCACCCGAAGTAGGTCGCCTTCGGCCGAGGCGAGCACAGAGTCGGTGGTTTCGTGAGTGCCGGGGCCGAGCGCGAAGGCGAAGATCTTCGCGTAGGCAGCAGGCCCGGTACGCCAGGTGACGGTGTGTGGCCGGTGCGCCAGATCGTCTTTGAGCCACGCGGCGTAGCTGTCGAGTGAAGCCCGTGCGGCCTTCGCTGCCGCATCGTAGCGCCCGCGCAACGGCGACCCGGCGGGGATCATGCTCCCAATCTGCTCGATGACGCCGGTGTTCCCCGCGTTTTCATCCAGGGCTGTATCGATGAAGACCGGATCAGCCTCCTTGATATTGTTGCGGGCTTCCTCGAGGATGCGCGGAATTTGTTCCATGCGCGCGACCACGGAGGTGAGCCGCGACTGCTCCGTGCCCTCGGTCGACGTGAGGGGGAAGAACAGGCCGGAGCCAATCATCTCCACGGAATCCTGCGGCCGATAACGGTAGCTCTGCCGCACATCCATGTCAAAGAGTGTGGACTCGATGTTGCCGCGCAGCAGCGCAAGATCCGCTACATCCTCCGGCGTATTCGCCTTCGTCGCGGCAAAGCACTGCTTGCCGGAGATCAACAACGCGTGCTCGGCGGCGATGGTCGCCGGGCTCGAGTCATCGAGCTGGTTGTCAAGAGGATGGTTGGCGTCACCGTGATATCCGGCCTGCGTCGCTTCGACCGGTTGGAAGCGAAGTCCGGCGAGGATGAAGCGATTCGCCTGATCGAGAAATGGCTCGTGTGCAAGGCTGCAACGAAACGTCTCTGCCGCGGCAGAGTAGGGAAGAGCGCCCAGGCAAATCAATGCGAATACAGTGCGGAACATGAGTGAAACGATACACGATCGACCGCACGGATTCCTGTGAGAGAAAGTTGCAAAAATTCCACGCAACCTGCAAGCATGATAAGCATGCCGGAACTACCGGATATCACCGCCTATATCAGCGCGCTGGAGCCTCGAATTGTGGGCCAACCGCTCGAACACGTGCGCGTGGTGAGCGCCTTTCTGCTGCGAACCGCCCGGCCGCCTGTCGCCGGCGTGGAAGGCCGCATCGTGCGCGAACTGCGCCGCATCGGCAAGCGCATCGCGATTGGTGTGGAGGGCGATCTCTGGCTGGTACTCCACCTGATGATCGCCGGCCGCCTGCACTGGCGGCCCCCGGGGGCGAAGCTGGCAGGCCGCAACAATCTGGCTGCCTTCGACTTCCCCAATGGTTCTCTCGTGCTCACAGAAGCGGGCAGCAAACGCCGCGCCTCGTTGCACCTGTTTGCGGGGGAAGAGGCATTGCGCTCCATTGATCCCGGTGGCATTGATGTGTTGTCCAGCGACCTTAACTGCTTTCGCAGCGCGCTCACGGTCGAGAACCGCACTCTCAAGAGGGCTTTGACCGACCCGCGCATCTTAAGCGGCATTGGCAACGCCTATTCGGACGAGATTCTGCACGCGGCGCAACTGTCCCCGATCGCGCTTACGCACAAGCTTCAACCTGAAGAATGGGAGCGTCTTTACCACGCGACCCACAACACGCTCGAGCTTTGGATCGAGCGGCTGCGTGACGAGGCGCAAGCCGGATTCCCGGAGAAGGTGACGGCCTTTAGAAAGGATATGGCGGTGCATGGACGCTACGGTCGGCCTTGCCCCAGGTGCGGCGAACCCATTCAACGAATTCGCTACGCAGACAACGAAACCAACTACTGTGCTCGCTGCCAGACGGGCGGCAGGCTCCTGGCAGATCGCAGCCTTTCGCGGCTCTTAAAATCCGACTGGCCCCGCACCCTGGATGAACTGGAGACGATGAAGCGCAGATAACGGATCATCCATTCGTCATCAACGGTCTGGCTCCGAAGATTCCTCATCGATATTCCATTGTTCGGGAAGCATGCTCTGGTGGAGGATGCGCGACACTATGATGCCCTTGGCATCGATCCGGTAGAACACGACATGCCGCCCGTGCTCCTTGCGGCGCAAACCTCGCCGCAGTTGATCGCATGCACGACCCAGCTCCGGGTTGTCTGCCAGTTGCCGGCAACACGCTTCAAGGGCATCGATATAGCGGAATGTCTGATCTTCGCCCCATGTAATCAGGGTATAGGTCCCGATTTCCAACAGGTCGGCTTCGGCAAAACGGGAAAGACGGTATGTAGCCATTGGCTAGACCATTCTCATGTCGCTCTGCTTCGACTCCACAACACTTTTTGGCGACCTGCACTACGGGCAAAGGCTCTCTAACGCTTCCGGGAAAGCTGAAGCTTTTGCCGGACGCGCTCGAACGAATTGCCTCCTGCAACCCCACTGGCGTCTCCTTTATCAATCGCATCTCGCAGCGCTGCGATCTTCGCCTCAAACTGCTGTTCCTCGCGCTCCAATGTTCGTAACGCCGCGCGGACGACCTCGCTGGCATTTTCGTATCGGCCACTCTCGATCTTCGCCAGCACGAAACTGTCAAGCTCATCGGTCAAGTTCACATTCCTTGTAGGCATTCGTGCCCCCTCCCGCTGCATATCCTTAGGCTAGGATACTAAGATTGGCAAAGATTGCCAATACCCCCAAAAACTGGTCATTCGGAACGCAGAGCCTTGACTGGATCCAGAGACGCGGCCCGCCGGGCAGGTAGGAGCGTTGCCAGCAGACCGGTCACGCCGAGAACGCACACCGCCAGCAATAAAGCCCAGGGATCCGTCTCCTGTATGCCATAGAGCAGGGTCCTCGCAGTGCGCCCTACCATCTCCGTCAGCACGATCCCCGGAACGATGCCCGCGATCAGGATAACCATCGTTTGGCGGAGGAGGAGCCCATGGACCTGCGCACGCGTCGCCCCCACTGCCATGCGCACCCCGATCTCGGAGGTACGACGCGTTACGTGGAAGGAAAGCAGCCCATAGAAGCCTATCGCGGCCAGGGTCAGGGTCAGCCCGGCGAAGATCGCGGTAAGGCGTGCGAGCAGCCTCTCCGTAGAAAGCCCGTCCTCGAACTCTGTATTGAGCGGGACGATCTCTGAAATGGGAAGAGCAGGATCGACGGACTGCAGACGGCGACGGATATCCGCCGCAATATTTGCCGGATCTCCGGCTGCGCGTACCTCGATTGTGCCCGCAGGCTCCCCACTTTGATCGATGGAGAAATAGGCGACCGGTGGTGCGGCAAGACGCAGACCATCCACCCGCGCGTCGCCAACCTCGCCCACAACCAGGTAGTCATGGTCGCCTGGCGCGGGCTTGTAGCCGATGTAGCGACCCACCGGGCTCTCGTCGCCAAACAGCTTCACGGCAAACGCGTGGTTGAGCACAGCCACCGGCTGCGAACCCTTCTGATCGCTATCGCCGAACGTTCTTCCTTGCAAAAGTGGAATACCCAGGGTGCGAAAGAATCCCGCGCTCACATGGTTTTCTTCCCCGTGCATCTGCGCTTCCATGAGTTCCGGGTGCCCCGAAACGTGGATAGCCGTATTCCATATGCAGCCCGGGATGCGGCACATCTGCATCGATGCATCGCGGACCATTGGCAATGCTTTCAACGCATGCAGAATTCGCTGGTTGAAATCTGCCGGGTCCCGCCCTTCAAGATACCCACTTCCCAGCGCCAAATGTACCGTGAGGACGTGTTCACGATCGAGCCCAGCATCGAGCGCGCTAAGGTTGACCAGGGTTCGTGCAAACAAGGTCGCCAGGCTCAGGAGCAAGAGCGACAGGCTAACCTGCCCGGCGAGCAGCAGACCGGACCACAGCCGGCCCGCGCCACCAAGGACAGCTCTGCCGCCCAGGTTCGACCCCACGGTCGCGCCCAGGTTGCCACGTGTTACCCGCCAAGCCGGCAGCAGATCGAACCCGATCAGGGCAGTCAGCAGAAGAGCCGCACCCAGCAGAAAATCTTCCGGCCCAAACTTGAGATCGATAGGCAGAGCATGCTCTCTTCCCGAAGCCCAGCGGAGCAGGAGCGAACTCATAAGGCCGCAGGTCGCTAACGCCAGTGATCCTCCGATGGCCACGAGCAAGGCATCTTCCACCAACAACTGCCGCAGAACCCGCCAGCGGCTCGCGCCGAGCGCGATGCGAACCGCAATCTCCCGTTGCCGGCCGGCGAGCCGGGCGAGCTGCAGGTTGGCCAGGTTGATGCAACCGACCAGAAAGAGTAGCGCTGCCATGCCCATCAGCAGGAACAGCGGCTGCCCATACGTTGCACGGAGCGATCCTTCTCCTCCCGCGGCGGCAATGAGTTGCACGCGGGCGCCACGAATCTGCTCGCGCTCTTTGGGATCTTTGGTCGCGCCGGCGATCAGTTGAAGATCGGGTTGAAGAGCCTGCGTCCAGCGGTTCGCGGCCGAGGCTTTGTCGGCCGCGGAAACGCGCGCCAGCACCCATAACCAGAACACGCCATCCTGACCTCTATACGGCTGTTTCAAATCGTAAGCGTAACCGGGCCCGAGCGAATCGAACCATGTACCGAAGCGGCCGGATGATTGTGCCGCGAGCGGCAGCCACAGATCGGGCGCGGAACCCTGGACCACGCCGAAGAAATGCTCGGGCGCAACCCCGACGACGATGATCGCAACCCCATTGAGAACCGCCTTCATACCAACGACGCCTTGACCGAAATGCTCTTGGGCAAAGCCGTGGCGCAGGACAACCGGCAACTCCGATTGTCCTGGCGTGTCGTCACTGCCTGCAAAAAATCTGCCGGCGCTGGGGGAAAGGCCGAGGACACTAAAGAAGTTGTCAGAGACCAGCTGGAAACTCGCCTCCTGAGAAAATCCATTCGGTGCTTGAAGCACTCCGCCGCCCATCCCTGACCGCGCAATTACGGATGCCCCCGTCGCCTTCCTCAGCCGCTCGTACGCCGGATAGGAGTAGAACCACTGTGCATCAAAAGGCGATTGCACCGCGCGAAGAGAATAGAGCTCCGAGGGCTGAACGATGGGCAGTTGAGCAAAGAGAACCGCGTACAGAAGCCGGAAAACAGCGAGGTTCGCGCCCACGCCGATCGCCAACGTGAGCACCACGGTCAAGGCGAATCCAGGTGTTTTGTGGAGTTGGCGAAACGCCTGGCGTAGATCCCTTTGCAGCATAATGGTCATTCTAGAGGCGGATCCCCAGTTCACGAAAACAGAATTGCCGTGATGGGGTTTGCATAGTCAACGGAGCCGTATGAAGACAAGCCTGCCATGGCTAACGCGATCACGATTGAGAACCGCTTTGGCAATGTGGTTTTTCTGCGCTGTTTTTCTGGTGTCGGTTGTTTTGCTGCTGGGGACGCTTAGCGGGGACGCGTATGATGCCGCTCCATCCTGGGGACGGTTTATTGCAGGTACCTGCATGGCGGCGGCGTTTGGGTCGGCGAGGGAGCCGACCGCCGAACCGCGAAAGAATCGGAATGCAAGCTCTGCGGTTTCACCGAGGCTTGTGGTCCTGGACGGGTGCCTGTTCGAAGGGGCTGCGCCCCATAAACGCTAACTTGTTTGGGATGTTTTCGTCAAAACTCCCAAAAAATCGTCATCCTGAATCTCCAACTCACCACAAACTCGTCATCCTGAGCGGAGCGCCTCACAGATTTATCGCGTAACACAGGGCTTGGTGGCGCGCAGTCGAAGGACCCCGAGGGTGCTTATCTTGCCCATGCTGTTCGGAGCTTTTCGGCCACTGAAGCCCGAAAACAGGATGAAACCTTCCAACATGCTCTCCTTTATGTTGCATGACGCGCCGACACAGGTTGCTTGAGGGGCCGGACATAGCAAGATGCTAGCAGTTCTTGTTTTCGGCCCAGGGCAAGACCGTGGGGGTCCCGCCAAGTACGGGCTTCGGTGGTTGAAAAGCTCCGAGCGGCATGGGCAAGATAAGCACCCTCGGGGTCCTTCGACTCCGCGCCATCAAGCATTGCGTCACGCGATAAATCTGTGAGGCGCTCCACTCAGGATGACGAGTTTGTGGTGAGTTGGAGATGTGACGAGTTTGTGGTGAGTTGGAGATGTGATGAGTTTGTGGTGAGTTGGAGATGGTGAGTTGGAGATGCAAAAAACCAGCGTCTTCTCGGATTTCTATTGTCTACCAAACAAGTTAGCGCTTCCCGTCGTTTTCGTCCCACGTACGCTTGGCGAACGTGGGGCGTCCGTCTTGTCTTCAGAGTTTCTTCGCCATCACTTCGTGCTGCGGCATGAGACTGATGGAATCCTGCGATTGCCGGAACGGCAGGCGTATCTCTGCTCCGCAACCCGGGCCGTCGAGCCGGTTGGCAACCTCAAGAACGCCACCGTGGCCCTCGCAGATCTGCCGCGCCAAGGCCAGACCGATGCCGCTGCCTCCGGGTTTCGTGGTGTAGAAGGGGACAAATATATTCGATGGATTCGTCAGGCCGATTCCATTGTCCTGAATGAGAATGACAACCGCTTGCGGAACGGCTCGCCAGGTGACGGATACCTCGGGAACCTCGTGCGACCCGCTCCCGTTCGAGGACACCTCGGGAAAGCGCGCCAAAGCCGCCTCAGCCGCGTTGCGCAGCAGGTTGATGATCAGTTGCTCGATCTGGTCGGGATCGAGCTGCAACACGATGTCAGGCCCCGGCTTGAGCTGAACAGACACCCTGGTTTCAAGATCCACAGCACGCCCAATCAACGCGTGCAACGAAACCGGCCGCAATGCAGGGGGCGGCAACTGCGCAAGCTGCCGGTAGGCCTGGATGAAGCGGTTGAGGGACTCTGCGCGGTTCTCAATAATTGCCAGACCGCGTTCGAAGCTGGATACATCCTCATTGTTACTGGGCCTGGGATTGGCATGGATCCACGAACGAAGGCTACCGGCAATCGACTTGATCGGGGTGAGCGAGTTATTAATTTCGTGACCAATCACCCGGATAAGCCGCTGCCACGAATCGCGCTCCTGCTCGCGCAGGGCAATGCTTACGTCCGAGAGCACCAACAGCGTGTGCGGAATGCCGCCTTGGCGAAAACTGGATCGTCTCACCATCCAGTGAACTGGATTACCCTTGCCGGTAAGAACCATGATTCCCTGATCGGGTTGATCGAGCAGTTCAGCCAACTGCAGCTCATCGGCGCTACGGCCCTGGGCTCGCCCCGCAGTTAGATGAAAGATACGCTCTGCCGCGGGATTGATCAGCCGCAGCCGATGAGCGGGATCAAAGGCAAGCACCGGCGCGTCCATGGAAGAGATGACGCAGCGCAGCAAGGCAGAGGCCTCCATCTCACCGACACGCTGGCTCTGCAGCATGTCGGCGAATTCATTGATCTCCGTCGCCAGCTCGCCCAGGGCGTCAAGCTGCCGGCTGCCGCGGGCGCGAAAGGAGTAATCGGATTCGCGCAGCGAAGAGACAACGTTGGCCAGCGTCTGAAGCGGGCGGATAATCTGTTCCATGAGCAGGCCGGCGGCGATCAGAGAAAGAAGAGCGGCGCCGCCCAGAAGAGTCGCCATGGTAGAGGACGAGAAGTCCGCCTGCCACAGCAGGATCGCGGCAAGCACAAACGCAGGCGCCGCAATGAACAGGCACAGAATACGGATGCGGCGCTCGAACGGAGTGGTGTGGTCAGCGCGTTTGCGGGTGCGTGAAGCTGAATCACTTCTGTAGCCCGAAGTGGGATCAGATTCCATACTTTTCCATCCGGCGATAAAGCGCTCCGCGGCTTAATCCCAGCGCCTCCGCCGCATGGCTCACGTTACCGGCCGAACGCGCCAAAGCCTTGCGGATAAGAATACTCTCCACGGCTTCCAGGCTGAGCTCATCGAGGCTTTGGCTCGAAGAGCGGACCTGGCCCAAGCCGAGGTCGGCGTTCTGAATGCGCGGACCTCGCGCCATAAGCACGGCGCGCTCAATCGAGTGATCCAGTTCCCTCACGTTCCCCGGCCAGCTGTGCTGTAACAGCGCATCGAGAGCGCTTGGCTCGAAGCCGTTCACCGCCTTACGATAGCGCCCGGTGTAACGGGCAAGGAAGTGGCCGGCAAGCGCGGGAATATCTTCGCGGCGATCGCGCAGCGGCGGAAGATGAATCTCCACCGTGTTGAGACGGAACAGCAGATCTTCGCGAAAGCGCCCTGCGGCACACTCCTCTTGCAGGTCGGCATTGGTAGCCGAAAGTAGGCGCACATTCACCCGCCGGGTTTGCGACGAGCCCACTCGCTCCAGATCGCCCGTCTCCAGCACCCGCAGAAGCTTAGCCTGCTGGCGCATGGGCACGTTGGCCATTTCGTCCAGGAAGAGGGTGCCCCGATCGGCCAGCTCGAAGCGCCCGATGCGGTCGGTCCGCGCGTCGGTGAACGCTCCTTTGACATGGCCGAAGAGCTCGCTCTCGAAGGTGCCCTCGGCCAGCGCGCCGGTATTCACCGCCACCAGCGAGCGAGCCGCTCGCGAAGAGAGCGCATGCAGCGTCTGCGCTATCACCTCTTTGCCGGTTCCGTGCTCGCCGGTAATCAGCACGTTGGCATCCGAGGGGCCGATACGCGCCAACAGCTCGAGCACGGGCTGCATGGAAGCGGCGGTGGCGATCAGCTCCGGCCGCCCTTCGACGCGCAGCAGACGGTTTTCCGCCTCCAGCATTTCAGCCCGTTGCACCGCACGGCGAAGCTCGATCTGGGTGCGCAGAATAGAGATGAGCCGCGCATTCTCCCACGGCTTTTGGATAAAGTCACAGGCTCCGCGGCGCATCGACTCGACCGCAAGATCGACATTGGCCCAGGCGGTCATCACGATAATGCGCAGCCGGCTGTCATGAGCGCTCAGCTGGGCCAGCAGCTCCAGACCTTCGGCGCCGGAGGTAGTGTCGCGGGTGTAGTTAAGGTCAACCAGCAGCGCATCGAAGCTTTCACTGGCAATCCGGTCCAATACCTCGCGGGGAGAGCGCGCTCGTGTTACCCGGTAACCCTCCGGTTCCAGCAACAACTCGATGGCATCCAGGATATGCGGTTGATCGTCCGCGGCAAGGATGCGCGGGGCCTCCTGGCTGCGGGTCCAGCTCTCTTTCGCGGCTTGCGGTAAGGTTGCCATCATTGCCTCAAACGATAAATCAGTATTGTGCGACGCCCGAAACCTATTGGAAGTACAGGCTATGGCTCAGCCGGCTGGACGACCCCGGATTGGGCTGCCTTCTTTCGCGGCTTGCGGGAAGTTCGCCATGTTAGCTGTCCGCTAGGGAATTTGTGTGACTACGCCATTTTTTGCGTCGTCTATCGAGACGCCCGTGCGGTCCAACGTCGTCCCAGTAGCGCGGTCAATGTCCGCCTTCGCCTTTTCATAGAGGGTCTGGGCGGTAAAAAACGCGGATTCAGCAACAGCGAGGCCTTCTTCTGCAATCAGGGTGTCATACCTGGACAGCGCTCCTATGTCTTGCTCCTTCTTGGCGATATCAAAGGTGTTCTGCGCGAGATCGCGTGCTTTTTGCGTGGCTGCCACGCGGGCTTGCGCCTGCACGAGTGCGAACTGCGAGTCGCGGATGTCGAAGCGAAGGCTCTTCTGCTGCTGCTCTTGGGCGATCTGGCTCTGGCGGTACGCGAGCACGGCGCGGAACTGGTCGGCTTTGACGATACGGTTGCGGAGGTTGATCTGGAGATTGACGCCGACCTCGTACGTGGGGGATGAGTAGTTGAAAGTGTTCTGAAGCATGCTGGAGAAGTCGGTGGGCAGGTCCGTGGTGCATTCCGCCGGGCCGAGACTGCAATAGGGGTTTTTGGGCCCGGCGGTGCCCGCGCCCTGGTAGTAGCCGAACAAATAGAGTTGGGGCAGCAGCTCGCTGTTGATGTCCTTGACGCTCCGGCCCTGGACCTCGGCCCGATTACGCAAGATCGCGACTTCAGGGCGGTTCTTCATGGCCTCGTCGATCAGCTCGGCGATGGGTTTCGACTCGTTGGGATCGGGAGGGCCCTGGAGGTCGAGCGGAATGACGGGGATTTCGTCGATGGACGGGTCGTCGGTTCGGGTGAGATCGTCTTTAATGAGGAGCTCGTTGTGCCTCAGCGTGGCCTGTGCGATGGTAAGGTCGCCCTCGCTGGTGGCAACCGCAGACTGGTCCTTCATGACCTGCATCGCAGGAATGTTCTGCAGCTCCAACTGTTTCTGGTCGTCGGCCAGGGTCTGATTGGCGTAGGCCAATGACCGGGTCTTCACCTGCACGTCCTGATAAGCGTTCACTAGATCCCAATAAAGGTTTTCAATGTCCTTGACGGTGGCGATGACCTGCTGCTTAAAGGCGAGATCGGTGGTCTGCAGGTTTCTTTTGGCGATGTGGATGAAGCGCTCGTTGCTGGCAAGGCCGAATCCGTATAGAAGCGGCTGGCTGAATTGGACCTGCAACTGGGAAAACAGTTCGGGATTGACTGCGTTATAGGGGCCGTTGCTGGCGAGGCGCTGACCGATGTAGTTGACTTGTAGGCCGGTGCCGAGCGGAAAGTACTGTGTGTACTGCGCTTCGACCTCGATATTGTTTGTCTTCAGGATGGGGGTGCCGACCAGGAAAATGTTTGGCTCCTGGATGACGCTGTGGTTCACAAAGCCGCTGAAGTTGAGGAGGGGGTCGAACGGGTTAATGGCCGCGCCGGCGCCGAGAGTGGAGGTGACGATGCCTCCGGCGCCTGCGGCCGCGCTTCCGGAGGAGGAGCCGCCGCCGCCGACCCCGGCTGCGCCAAAGCCGCTCTGCGTGGTCTCGGTGATGTTGGTGTTGACGCCGTTGGCTACGCCTCCCGCCTTGGTGCGCAGAAGATCGGCCTGCGCGATGGGGAAGTTGTAGCGGAAGGCGGCGAGCACGAGATTATTTTCGAGAGCCAAAGCGATCGCGTCGTGCAGGGAGATGTAGAGCTTGCCGTCCCGCTCGAGGTTATGCAGGCGCGGTGAGTTTTGCAGGTTGAGTTCCGGCACAGTGCTGGGCATATACCGCGCCAAGGGATTGCGTGAATGCGGCATTTCAATGTGGAAAGGTCCCTGGTAGGTAACCGCCGCGGCTTGCGCCTGCTGTGTGATTGTCGGGGGCGGAGCTTGCTGCGGAGCGGCAGGCGCGGATGGCAAGGGCCCCGTGGAATTCGCTTGTGCAAAGGTAGTGGCAGCGAGAATCGCAGTCGTGCCAACCACAGCCAGTGATTCTTGCACAAAAATTCCCGCGCGGGAGAAACCCCTCATGCCTTCACCTCGGTAGCCTGGCCGAGCTCGGGGTTGGCGGTGTCCCGCACCATCCAGCCATCTCGAACCTCAAGCACGCGACCGCCATAGGAGGCGTTCACCTCAGAGTGCGTCACCTGGACGATGGTGGTTCCCTGGCGATTCAGATCCTGGAAGAGCTCCATAATTTCTTTCGCCTGGGAGGAGTGAAGATTTCCAGTCGGCTCGTCGGCCAGCAGCAGAGCGGGGCGATGAATGACCGCGCGGGCAATCCCGACCAATTGCTGCTGGCCACCGGAAAGCTGGTTGGGATAGAGATCTTTCTTGCCCACGATGTTGAAGCGATCGAGCGCATCGGCAACCATGGACTGCCGTTCCGAGCGGGAGATGTTTTTGTAGGAGAGCGGCAGATCAAGGTTTTCGGCAACGTTGAGGTCGTCGAGCAGGTGATAACTTTGAAAAACCATGCCAATGTTGCGCCGGGCCAGGTCGGAACGCTGCTTGCGATTCATGGAGTGGACCGGCTCACCGTTGAACCAGTACGCGCCCAGCCACTGATCGTCGAGCAGCGCCAATACGTTCAGCAGTGACGACTTCCCTGCCCCGGAAGGTCCCATGATGGTAATAAACTCGCCGGCCTCGATCTTCAGGCGAATGCGCCTGAGCACCCAGGTTTGACCGGCACCGGTTTTGTAGCTTCGTTCAATGTTTTCGAGCGAGATCATTGCAGCCCTCGTTGGCGTTAAATCGGCTTGGTTTAGGACAAAAGTACCTGTTGTGGCTCGACAAAGATCTGGGATTTGGGGTCCAGCTGCATGACCCCCAGGTCTCAAAAGCGAGACCTGGGCCACCCACCCTTCGCTGGCTGGAGTTCGCCTACTGGAACTCCAACACCTGATCGAGAGCTTCGCCTTCGGCCACGATCTTTCCGTCAAAGAGGTGGATATTGCGGTCCGCATGGCGGGCAAAGCGCGGATCGTGGGTCACCATGCAGATGGTCGCTCCTTCCTTATGCAGGTTCTTCAGCAGCTCCATCACTGCCTCACCATTCTTCGAGTCCAGGTTTCCCGTGGGCTCATCGGCCAGCAGGATGGAGGGTGAGCCTGCCAGTGCACGGGCAACGGCGACGCGCTGCTGCTGGCCGCCGGAGAGCTGCGACGGGTAGTGACGCATGCGGTGCGCCATGCCCACGCGCTCCAGAGATTCCTGCACCCGCTGCTTGCGGTCGCTCGACGCCATCCCCGAGCGATAGGTCAGCGGCAGCTCCACATTCTCCGCAACCGTTAGATCGCCGATCAGGTTGAAGCTCTGAAAGATGAAACCGATCTCCTGGTTGCGAATGCGCGAGCGCTCGGCGAATTTCAGGTTCTCTACCGAGCGCCCATTCAGCTCGTACTTGCCCGCTGTCGGCGTATCCAGCAGGCCGATGATCGAAAGCAGAGTCGACTTTCCGCAACCGGAAGGGCCGGACATGGCCACATATTCTCCGCGGGCGATGGAGAGGTGCACGCCAGAAAGCGCGTGGGTCTCAATCTCCTCGGTGTAGAAAATCTTGGTCATTGCTTCAATCTCTATCAATGGCTGCATGCTTTTGCTCCTGTCTCTCTTATTTGGCATTGATGTAGCATTGGTGCGTTCCTTCAACTAATCCAGGCGAATCCGGTCCGTGGTATCCCATCGTGACATGTCACTCAAAATAACCTGGTCTCCTTCGTGCAGCCCTTGCAGCACCTGGTCTTCGTTCACAGAGGCCTCTCCCACCTTGACCGGAACACGCTCGGCCCCTTTGCCATCCTTATCCAGGCGGAAGAGGCTAATGGTGCTGTTCGGATTGCCAAAGGCGGGCCGTCCCACGTAGAGAACGTTGCTCAGCCTGTCCAGATCGATAACGCCGTCGACGCTGAGGTCCTTACGGGCTCCCTCGGGCAGCGCGCCAACCAGCTTTACGTCTACCGTGACGGTTCCATTCTGCACCGCGGGATCGATCCTCGACACCGTGCCATCGGCCACGCCGTTGTGGGTATCGATGGAAGCCGGCTGCCCCAGTTGAATGTCGCGCGCCTGGGTTTCCGGGATCCTCAATTGCGCCTTCAGCTGGTTGGGTTGCACCACCTGGGCCAGCATGGTGCCGATCGCCACGTGCTGACCAACGGCCAGCGGCAGATCGGTCAGCACCCCGGATATCCCGGCGCGCACGCTGAGGTCGTCCAACTGTTGCTTTTTCAGCGCATAAATGGCCTGCGCCTGCGCAACCTTCGCCTGCTGCACGGCAATCTGTGACTGGACGGCCTTCTCATTGATGTCGATGGTCTGCTCTTCGAGCTTATTGCGGGTGGTCAACTCATCCGCCTTGCCTTGCGAGCCATTGTAGGCAAGGCCGGAGATAACGCCCAGGCTGTAGAGCGCCTTGTCGGTCTGCGCCTGCCGCTGCGCCTGGTTGTAGTCGGCGTTGACCGTGGCCGCGGCAGATTTTTGCGCCATCAGATCGCTCTGCACCTTCACTTGTATATTGTTGAGATCCGCCTGCGCCTCTTTGAGCGAAAGCTCGGCGTCGAGTGCCCCCTGGCTAAGCGTCGGGTCGCTCAGCTCCAGGAGAACCGTATTGGGTGTGACTGTGGTGCCGGGCAGGGTTCGGATGCGCACCACGGTAGCCTCGGTTTGCGCCGGTATCTGGCGGATTGCGTCTTCCCGGGGCACCAGGGTTCCGAGCCCGCGCACCTGGACCACCATCGGCCCTCGTTTCACCGTGTCGGTCCAGACTATGGAACGGTCGACAGTGGGAGCGGCCGGCTTCAACCGCATCACGAGAAACGTAACAGCGGCGAGAACCACGATGCCGGCGCCAATCGTCACTGCCTGGCGGCGGCGCTTCTTGACTTTCAGGTCTGGGCGCGAGATATCCATCGCTAGTACCTGATGCATGCCGGGGGCCAAAACCCCGCAGCAGCGCATTCCCACGATTTGTGGCTCTTAGCCATCATTCCTATCTACGCAACAGGGCGTTGATTTGTTCAATTTTGGCCTCCACTGTCCGTTTTTGGACATGAGCTCCCGGTCGACACGATTGTTTCCGGCAGGTAAAAGATAGAAGTGCCCGCGCCAAAGGGCTTCGCTTTTTACAAAGGGATAACCGATGATTGATCGATGGGCCTTCGTCGCGGCCGGAATGCTGTTGGGTGTTGCTTCTCTGCACGCTTCCAATAAACCAGCCGAGGTTCGCGGCTACGACTACACCCGCGGGGAACCTCAGCCGGCTACCGAGTCACTCGACCTGGGCATGTACGCGCGCATCCGGGAAGAGGGTCTGACTCACTCCCACATCATGGAATATGCGGGCGCATTATTTGACGGCATTGGCCCGCGGCTCACCGGCTCTCCCAACCTGGCCAAAGCTAACGGGTGGACGCGCGACCAGCTCATCGCTATGGGCTGCGCCAATGCGCACCTGGAAAGCTGGGGCGACTTTGGCATGGGCTGGCGGCAGATCAGCACCTCGGTCGACATGGTCACCCCGGATACAGCCGTCTTTATTGCCCAGGCTACGCCGTGGTCTCCCGCTACCCATGGATCCGTAACCGCCGATGTCATTGCTGTGCCGGACCTCAAGGAGGAGAAGGACTTCGACGCCTGGAAGGGTAAGCTGGCGGGCAAAATCGTGCTCTACGGAAAGCCGCCGCAGATCAAACCAGACCCCGAACCGCTGCTTCAGCATTATGACGAGAACAAGCTGGTGCAGATTTTTCAATATCCTCTAGATGGCGACATGTCGGAACAGCATGTCATGTCCGAAGGACCGGGTTTTTGGGAGGACTTCTTCAAGAAAATCGCCTTCCGGGAGCGCGTCGCGAAATTCTTTGCCGACCAACACGCGGTAGCGGTGCTGGTTAAGGGCTGGGCGGGTGACGGCGGGATCGTCCGCGACGATAACGGCGAGATGATGGACGAAACCAGTTACCTGCCTGATCGCAAGCAGCCAATTCCCTCCGCTGTTCTCTCCAGCGAGAATTTTGGACGGGTTAGCCGCTTGCTCGAACATTCCGTGCCGGTCACTGTTTTTGTCGCGATCAACACTGAATTCACCAGCGACCACGAGCAGGGCTACAACACCATCGCGGAGATCCCCGGCGCCGATCCTGCATTGAAGGACCAGGTGGTCATGGTGGGAGGCCATCTGGACAGCTGGATCGCCGGCACGGGAGCGACCGACGATGGCGCCGGCGCGATTGTCGCGATGGAAGCCATGCGCATCCTCAGCGCGCTGCACGCGCAGACCAGGCGAACCATCCGCATCGCTTTGTGGTCGGGCGAAGAGCAGGGTGGGTTCGGCTCGCTCGAGTATGTGCGCCAGCACTTCGCCACGATTGGGTTGTCGACCAAGCCGGAAGAGCTTGCCTTTCCTGAGTTTCTGCGGGAGCCGGTGGGCCCGCTGACCGTCAAGCCTGAGCATGCGCTCATTTCCGGATATTTCAATTTGGACAATGGCGGAGGAAAGCTGCTGGGGATTTATGCTGAGAACAACGCGGCCATTGTTCCCATCTTCGACCAATGGATTGCGCCGCTGAAGGATCTGGGCGTAACCACGGTCAGCATGCGGAATACCGGCTCCACCGACCATGAATCGTTCAACGAGGTCGGCATCCCGGGATTTCAGTTCATCCAGGACCCGCGCGACTACGAGACACGCAGCCTGCACAGCAACCAGGATGTGTACGAGCGTCTGTCGCCCAACGATCTCAAGCAGGCGGCGGTGGTTGAGGCGATATTCCTCTACAACACGGCCATGCGCGACCAGATGTTGCCCCGTAAGCCGCTACCAACTCCAGAAAAAGCTGATAAAGAGAGCAAGCCGCTCAAGGGTCTTTACCCTGGAGCGGTCGAAGAGCCTAAGAATGCAGCTCCGCCTTCGAAGTAGGTGGTTGCAACCTGGGGAGGGCGGCGATGCCATGCAATCCCACAGTGGTTGAGTGAACCGCAGGTCCCTCCACTGCGCTACGCTACCCCGGATTTCCTGTGGAGGTTGGTGGCTTCGGCAAACTTCATGCGGCTCTCTTTGCGGAGAGCCGCACACGCGGCCGTCTCCAACGCAGCGTGGCAGGAAATCCGGGGGAGCGCAGTGGAGCGACCTGCGGTTAAGTCTTCATTTGCGCGCGCTGGACTACTCCATCCGCAGCGCCTGCATGGGCTCGATCTTTGAGGCGCGAATGGCCGGCAGTACACAGGCGACTGTCGCAGTCAGCAGCAAACTCACCACCATGATCGCAAAGACAATCGGATCGAGCGGGCTGGTTCCATGCGGATGGAGCGGATGAGCATCGCTGCCGTTCGCTTGGAATTCCCGTGAAACGGGATTTTCGGTAACTTGCTCGCCGTGAATCCTCCGGTAGGAATCGAGTGACGGTTCTCGGTGAGAACGGACCGTCTTCAGCCTCGTAGGGGGAAAATGGGGAACTGTATACCTCGACCAATGAAAGCGATATACGAGCCTCCGAGTATGGCCGCAGCAAACCACCACGCGATCTGACGACGCACCAGCAGTGTCCGCCCCGCCGTTGTGCGCGGCAGCAGACTGTCGGCCCACAGGAGGCCCGACGATCCACCGAATGCCGCCGGAATGGTTGAGACCAGGAGAAGCTTAACCCCAAGAGGGTCGAGCGCACCTGCCGCACAACTGAAAAGGGCGGCCGCACAGTATGGGAGTCGGCCCACGATGTTGTACGTTCGCCTATCGGGTAGGAAGGGGCGTACCGACACGGCGAGAAGCCATACGGCCAAAAAATACATCACGGCGCCAAAGACGGTCATGCCGATTCGCAGGGCGACTTGATGCGGCAACCCGCGAATCACCTCATTCCAGTCGCCAAAACCGGAGATCCCTGAGAACAGGAAATATCCGGCCCCGTGAAGCAAATTGAACGCGGCAAAGATCCAGAAGAAGTAGCGTACGTTCGCGCGGTCCCCCGCGACGCGCGAGGCCAGAAGGGAGCTAGCTCCGACAAAAAGATTCACAAGCGTCCCTCCGGCGTCGACCCAACGATCCGGTCTCAACGATGAGAGATGATTGCTCGTGAGCTCGGTGGGAATATCGCCGCGCAGCCAGGCGGTCAGGCCGTGACCAACACCTTCATGTAACAGCGTCGCTGAAGCAGAGGCCACGACAGCCATGCTGATGATAGTGAATTTGTCATGCCGGTCGGGCATGATAGCCAATCTATAGCAAAACGCGAATTCCGTTCTGGTCACTCGACTCAGAACAAGGCGAGGGCCACTGGTCAAGCAGGAGCCGTTTCGGTGAGAGTTCTCGCAAAACGGGGTTTTCGGTAGCTTGCCCCCCGATCCCTTCAGGCCGGGGGAACTTACCGATAATCCGACTTTCAGGCACTTCGGCGATCATCGTCAGAGCGTCGGCATAAGCCTCCGCGCAACGGTGCCAACTGATCTGTCGACCAGTTTGATCTAGAATGAAGTGCGTCATGAGGACTCGCTGACGGAGGAAAGTCGATAGCTGCAAGGATGGACTCACAAAGCACTTCCGAGACACTCTTCCACTTCGATTGCGACAATTGACGATCCGTCATCTTGTGAGGCGGGAAATGCAGGAAACACACCTTAAGTATGTGATCAAGTTTGTGTCCGATATGGGTAAAGCCGTGAAGTTCCACCGGGATACGCTGGGACTCCAACTTAAGTTCGAATCTCCGGGCTGGAGTGAGTTCGTCACCGGCGAAACAACTCTTGCACTGCACCCGGCGTCGGAAAGGAACCCGGCCGGGAAATGCGAACTGGGGTTCACGGTTCCGGATGTCGAGACCTTCTTCCGGGACATGAGAGCGAAAGGGGTAGAGTTCAGCATGCCGCCAAAAAAGCAAGACTTCGGCGGAGTGCTTGCCCAGTTCGTCGATTCCGAGGGCGCCAATTGCAGTGTTGGTGAGGAGTCGGCATGAACCGGAGCCCAGATCAACGTCGGCGAAAGCATCCTAGAGCGGCAGCATGCTGAGGTTCTCAGGGTCGATGCGACCGTGGATTCGTTGTCAGGGGTGAGTTGTGGATCCGGAAAACGGGGATTGCCGGTGACTGCCTCTTCCTGACCCCTCCAGCTGGGGGAATTTACCGAAAATGCGACTTCGCGGGCAGTACGGAGGATCCTTCCGGATTGACGTCCGCAAATCGGCTTCTGATACTGACAAGGAGACACTTCGGGCGGGTCGCGGGAAGCGGGAAGTAGGACAAGGTTTTCGAGGTCAGCCTGTCTTTGGGCCAAGAAAATTTCTCCGCTGCACAAGCAAAGCGGACCGATGGAGCGGGTCTCCCATCGGCGGCAAGGGCGGGACAATCAGTGACACCGGAGGTGGCTGCGTCGTTGCGACGGCGGCAGGAGTCATGGGATCGGGGCGGCCGCCAGCCGTCTTCTGGTTGCGAAGCGCCAGGACAAGTCCAGAAGTTGTCCATTGCTTAACGATGTGTGTCTTCGAGCACTTACCGCAAAGCCAAAAAAACCTGCTGCGCAGAGGCTTCATCGCAAATGCGCCATCATCTTGCCTGGACTGATCGTCAGAATCCATTTCCAATGCGAGCAGTTGGAGGGATCCCTCCCGCAGATAGAGCAGCTCTTTAGAACATTGTGGATTTGCGCACCGCATGGCCGAGTTTTGCGTGCCCTCTACCAGGCTGAGCCGGTCGGACGGAGGATTGCGGACGACAAATTCCTTTTGGATACTCATAGATGCCACATGTCGTGCCGTTGTATACGTGAACCTGGGCTCGGCTAGGAGCTTCGCTAAGGGTGGAGGCGAGGAGGGGATCCCGAAGCGACATCTTCAAGCTTACGCTCTTTTGGGTTGGGACGTTTTGGTCCGAGCCGGAGGCAAAGAAAAGTCCCTACGCTGCCACAGCCTAGGGACTTGTTTAGGAGTTGTCCGGCGTTTCGAGGCCGGGACCAGGCCGCGTATCGCGGTGGGTTTCGGACTCCTACTGCCGTTACACGGCTGGAAATAACACTGTGCTTATTTCAGGTCGACTGTCAACCTGTTTGCAACGGGCAAGTTACCGTAAACCCGACCTCGCAGGCACTGCGCAGTTTAGGCGGCTGCCCTTAGCGAGCCTTCTGAGCCGCTATTGGCTTCATCGCAGCGGGGCCTTTGAGGGGACGAGCGGGGCCTTTGAGGGAACGAGCGGGGCCTTTGAGGGAACGGCCTTTGAGGGGACGTCCATGACGGGAATGATCCAAAAAGCAATGTCGCGATCTGGGGCAAGCTTCGAGGATCTGATCTGCCTTTTTCCCCCGGCAAATAACATGAAGCGCACTTAATGCAGCTTACAGAAGAAATCTATTCATGCCAGTGCATGATGGAGATCGCTCTGCGCAGTTGCCGTGCCCGGGGATCTTCTGGGTTTCACAGGCCACGCCCGCGAGCCACATTCGGTGCATAGCAGACAATCATTCAATTCGTCATAAACGGATAGCTTCCCTTTCGGGTCATTCCCGTCCCTCAAAGAAGTGTGTCCCCTCAAAGAAGGACGTCCCCTCAAAGAAGTGTCAAGTTGGGTGCTGGTCCAGCGAACAGTCGCTCCACTACGCTACCCCGGATTTCCTGTGGAACTTGATGGCGTTGGCAAACTTCATGCGCCTTTCTTTGCGGAAAGGCTCATACGCGGTTCTCTCCAGTGCAGCATGGCAGGAAATCCGGGTACGCTCCGGTCGGGATGACAAATTCATTGCACCCGAAAGATTGAACTGCAGATCCCTCGGCTTCGCTCGGGATGACAAAGGGGAGGGCGACGCTTCCATTTAGCATAGTGGTGCTAGTGACAATGTCTCCGGACGCTATTCATTCCTCCCTCAACTTGTCGCAGGCAAGTCAGGCTGCTCCTAATGAACAAGCGGGCTTCCGGTCGGGTTGGGTGCCGGTCGAGGAAACAGCAGGTCCCTCCACTGCGCTTCGCTCCGGTCGGGATGACAATTCATTTTTTGACACTCGCATTCCCCATAACCAACCCTCGCGATGTTCATTCCTCCCTCAACTTGCCGCAGGCAAGTTGAGATGCTCGGGATGACAAAGGGGAGGGTGGCGCTTCCATTTAGTGTGGTGGTAGTAATGTCAGCCTCACAGACCTCTTTCATTCCTCCGTTAACTTGCCACGGGCAAGTCAGGCTGCTCCTGATGACACAGTCAGAGCGGACGAGGGGTTTAGTGCCGCGCCTAACGGCGCTCGGACCATCTTGGGATCGATTTCCCAGCCCTTCCGGGCTGGGCTGACGTTTGGCGGTCGGCCCTCCGGGCCTTGCATTCCATGGGCGATTTTCGCCGTGTCATTTCTCCCTCAACTTGCCGGAGGCAAGTTAGCTGCTCAGGAGGGTGGCGCTTCCATTTGGTGTGATGGTGCGAAATTACAGCCTCCCTACTCCATCCGCAATGCCTGCATGGGCTCAATCTTTGAGGCGCGAATGGCCGGCAGCACACAGGCGGCCGTCGCAGTCAGCAGCAAACTCACCACCATAGTCGCAAAGACGATCGGATCGAGCGGGCTGGTGCCATACAGGATCGAACGGATGAGCATAGCCGCCGTCGCTCCGCCGGCCAAGCCGATGACCAATCCGACCAGGACAGGACCCATCCCGTCGAGCAGCACCAAACGCAATACTTGCCCCCTCTGCGCGCCCAACGCGATCCGAATACCAATCTCCGTGATGCGCTGGGCGACCAGATAGGAGAGCACCCCGTAAAGGCCGATCGCGGCCAGCAACAGCGACAGCGCGGCAAAAGCCAGCACCAGCGTGGCGCTAAAGCTCTGGCTGGCCGTGGACTTCCCTACCACCTGCTGCATTGTGAGGACGTCAAAGACCGGCAACGTGGGATCAAGCGCCGCCACCTGCTGCTGAATGGGTATGGAGAGCTTGAGCGGGTCCCCCGGCGTACGAACCACGATCGTCTCCTCGCTGGTCTGGTCGGGAAGGCCGGAAAGGACCGGGAAGTACATGGTGGCCTTGATAGGCTTGGCGACGTTATACAGAGTGTCCCCTACCACCCCTATGATTTCGTAGTCCTCAGGCTTCATCTGATCCCAGGCGATGTTGATCAGCCTGCCCACCGGGTTCTCGTTGGGAAAGTACTGATCGGCGAATGTCTTGCTCACGATCACGTAGTGGTCCCGGGTGAGGCGCTCCTGGTCGGTGAAGAAGCGGCCCCTGATTAAAGGTATCTGCATGGTGCTGAAATACGCAGGGTCGGCAGTGCGATGAATCGCGACGTTCTGCAGTTGGAAACTGATGGAAGGGTGCTCGGGGAGGA